>NZ_CP058399.1:0-1637201 GCF_049262715.1 Gardnerella bivia | reverse complement strand
TGGTTGGAGCAGTTGGGTTCACGGTTATGGTTAGAGTTGTGGTGCCGGTATTTCCTGCCGAGTCTTTTACCGTGAAGGTTATAGTATGTGTGCCAACTTCCTTCGGCTGCATATTCTTAACTGTAAGATCAAAATCCTTTTCTTTATCAGTATTAGTTGTTTGACTTGATTTTATTCGAGATGAGAGTTCGTT
The DNA here is from genome assembly GCF_049262715.1 of Gardnerella bivia. Lineage (NCBI taxonomy): Bacteria > Bacillati > Actinomycetota > Actinomycetes > Bifidobacteriales > Bifidobacteriaceae > Gardnerella > Gardnerella bivia. Next base: position 1,637,008 of record NZ_CP058399.1, on the reverse strand, counting down.
AAGTTCAAGACCTAAACCTTGCATCAAAGCTTGTGCATTAGGTACTTCTTCAACCTTCACATCATCTTTAGCAACAATGTGAATCTTCAGATCTTGCCCAACTGCTACAGACAATGAATCAGCAGTAGCAGTAATTGTTGGTTTTTCATTATCCTTAGGCGCGGTAGCCTGTTTTTTATCACTGTTTTCTGAAATTAGTTCAAATCCTGGAATTGTTTTTTTAGGACCATCTTGCTTATCAGGCTTCGTTACAGTCGTTGTTGCATACACGGCGCCTTCAGGAATTCCATCATTAACAGTAATCTCTGCTTTACCATTGTTAATCGTTGTAGTAGAGCCGATTTCCTTGCCATTTTTATCAAACAGTTTAACTGTTGTAGTAACTTTATCATCCTTAGGAATACCGTCCCCAACAGATACTGTTACTTTCTGCCCTTTCTTTCCAGCAAGATTAGTCAGATCAGTGTCGATAACTGGCTTCTTTGGTTTAACATTGATGATTACAGTTGCTGTACTTGTGGAATTATCGGAGTATGTTCCAGTAATCTCATGGGTAAATACGCCAACTGTATTAGTGTTTGGAGTAGTGTCTTTCCAGCTTAATGTTGGCTGTTTATCAAGCTTGCCGCCGTCTTTGACAGTTACAAAATTGTCAATTTCTGCCAGTGGCGGTAATTGTTCACCAACGGTAGTAGTAATGGTTTTACCGGTAAGAGGATGTTCTTTAGAAAGTTTTGGCTTTTTAGTAACTTTGACTTTAACTTTGCGTGTGGTAACGTTGCCAGACCCATCCTCGGAAGTAATAGTTACTGTCTTGTTGTTCATGTCATTAGTAACAGTGATGTCGTCTGATGGAAGCGGTTTGTCTTCGCTTCCAACACCTTGCTTGGTTATAGGAGTGTCCGTTAAACCAGAAATGCTAAACTTCTCAATATAACCCTTGTCATCGGTGGTAGTGAAGCTTAGTTTTTCGCCTTCCTTGAGTTTAATGGTCTTAGTTTTGTCGGAGATTTCAGTGCCATTGTAATAAATTTTTGGCGCTTTACTGTCATCCTTGTGGCGCTGTAATTTTTTATCTTCGTCAGATTCTGGATCTCGTCCAGAAAGCCACACGTAGGATGAGCTTGTTGTGCTTCCATATGTTGCAGAATCTGCCCAAGTCCAAGCATTATGTATATTAGCGTACTTTTCATCGTAAGTTTTAGCGTTTTCGTTAATTGCTGTACTGTTAAGCTTTACTGCGGCATGCATATGGAATGCAAGATTTACTTCTGAAGTTTGAATACCTATTCCATAATTCTTACCGCTATATGGGTACGCTGGGTAAGTTGCTTTACTAAGAGCGTAATCATCGTGATTCTCATGGAATAGGTTCTTCATATCTTTTCCATATTTGTCGTCGCTTACCAGATTTGGTCCTAAACTATATTGGAATCTTGAAGGTTTTCCTACACCGAAGTTCTTCTCGCTATCGTTAGGGAAGTTTATAGATGTTGACTGATTCTCTACTTTTTCAAACTTGGCAAAATCGCGCGAAAGAGTAAAGTTCATCTTGCGTTTTAATTTGTCATTTTGTGATGCATCTTTAAGTTTGTAAGCGTCAAAACGTAAGTCGCGGATTGTGTCGTTTGCAAACGAGCCATCGGAATTTAACTTAGCAATTTGGTACGGTACTTGCCATATATACCACTGCCTTTTTGATCTTGTTACCATCGATTGAGCATCATTGTTGAAGAACACGTCGAACACGAGATATTTAGCGCCATCTATTGTTTCGATATGTGCATACATATCCGTTTTTTTAATCAGAGTATTGTACTCATCGCTACCATGCTCGTTGGAATTAATTTTCTTATTATCTTTATTTTCATCATTAGTAGAACGATAGCGCTGGAACTCAAGAATATTAAGAGTTTTAAGCCAGTCTGGATTATTAACAACCACATCAGTTTCACGATCTTGATACACAACACCGGTGGCTTTCGTAAGCTTTTTAGCTGTTGCAGTGTACGTTGGTGTAGTAATTATGTTTGTTGGAACTGCCATTGCAGGTTGGCTGCCTAAGCAGGTTGCTGCTGTCAGTAAAGCAGCCATTGTCGCTAACGGAAGCGTGTGTACTTTGTGTGCAGAACGCTTTTTAGAAGATTTTGATGATGTATGTTTTGAAGGGTTAACTGTTGTCATAACAATCTCCTTAATTTTCCCTAATCCTTAATGAATTTTTAAACAAATAAATAGAACGAATTCTATGACAAATTTTGCCAATACTGGTAACAAAACTCTCTATTTAAACGGGTCTATTTAAAATTCTATCATTTTTTGTTATTTTTCATAATATTTTTCAGTTTGACATTAGTTTAGACTGTAAAATTTCCTACGGGGGGGGGGGGTGTTCTAAATGAAAATTTCTTGCAAAAAGTTATAACAATATAACTTTTTATAAAATTTCTTATTATTTTCGTAATCTGTCATACGTCTTATGGTGTGTCGCAGATTTGTGATTGGGTAATCACTAAACAAATGTTGTAGTTTATTACCGCACTATAATTTTGATACTAAATCGTTTAGTACTTTGTCGAATACAGCGAATGTGAATGTGAGAATACAAGAAAATATTAAGCAGCAGGCGGAGCAGATTCTGGAAACGATTGGAGTTCCTAGGGCAACTGCTATTGACATGTTTTATCGTCAAATCATTCTTAATAAGGGTATTCCGTTTTCGCTTACTATTCCAAAGTCTCTTCCAGTACAAGATGATATGGATGAGAAAACGTTTAACGCGTTGATGGCTAAAGGCTATGATCAGGCGGTTCAAGGTGATAGTTATCCGATGGATGATGTTTTTGAAGAGCTTTAATGCTGATTAGCAGTCGTGGTGTGAAATTGGTTTTAGAAGAATACGCGTAAAAAATTATTACGTTTATTTTTGTGTTGATGAGAGTAGAAAAGAAGTTGAAATACTTGCGGTTATTTACGTGAGAAGAGACCAGACTAAACAACTGGAACAATTGTAATGTAAATGTTGTTATTAAGCTAATCTTAAATCTTTTTGCGATATTTCCTATCGTTAAACAATGCACCCAGTATTCATAGTGTGCACTCAAAAAAGTGTAGCTATACTCGTAAGTTCTTTCAATCTACGTGGAGAGTGTAGTATTGATGCCAAAGGCTAGTATCGAAACGAGCTGAGTGTAAAAGATTGATGTAAGAAAAAATGCACACTATTTGCACTTGGATTTGTATGTGAATTTTACGCAGAAGGAAAGAGAGTTTATTATGGGTAACGATAGTTCGAGAGAAGAGTTAGCTGCTGAAATAAAAAATGCTAGAAAGATTGTAGGAAAAGGTAATAAATTCAAAAATTTATATTGGTGGGTAATAGATCTAGAAAATGAAGTGGATATTTACAGGATTAAGTATAACAAAATTTTTTTAATGCCATATACTTTTGGACTTACAGAAGATGATTTAAATACAAATACAAGTACGGATATAATAGATTTGAAAAATTATGAAGAAAATGATGAGTTATCTGATGAAGAAGGTAATAATTTATTTTATCGCATAAGTAAACAAAAAAATTATAAAAAAGCTAAAATACATTCTAACAATTATAACGTAGATATAACTACAGGTAATTTTCACCCACATGATGCTTTGAAGGGAGTAATAAAAGGGGAAAAAATTAAACAAATTATGCTAGTAAGAAATACCAATGAAAATGGGTCTCACTACGGAGTTTTATACCCCAAGAATTGCCCTAAAGGCGAAGAAAAAAATTTCATAATTTTAAGAGATGAAGCCAATAAATTCTACTACATTCCTAAAAAATGCATAAAACTAGTAAAAGAAAACGAAGAACCTGAAAAAACACTTAATGATTTTTTAAATGCCATAGGAGCTGAATAAATAATATTACTTAGAACTAAGAAATAGTTATCAGATGTAAATGTGATGTGCACGTGCCCCCCCCCAAAAAAAAGTTAGACTTTTGTGTTTGAAAAAATAGGGGGGTATTTGATAATTTTACGTAAGAAAATAAATAAAGCTGCTATAGGCTATAAGAAAAAATAATATTTGTATATCCCTATTTTTCATATTCTTGTATAACACGTTTTATAAGAGCGTCTTTACCAGGACCTGGTTCAATCATTGATAAGAAATGACGGGATGAAATTGTGGTCAGCAAATCAATTAGATATCTCACGCTTTCATCATGCCCAAGAATAGTATCTTCTTTACCAATATGTTTAAGAATGTAATGCTTGTAGTATTTAGCCGTACTACTAGGTTTCCAACCATTTTCTTTTAGTTCATTGTATAATTTGTCAAGATCTAAAGTAATGGTGACTTTCGTAGGTAAATTAATATTTTCATTATTATCCATAAATTTGCACCTCCTATTGTTGATAACATACTTCAATGTAGAAATAAAGGCAATAAAATTAAAAAGTGGTAGGTAAAAATCTTTAAAGACCTATTATATGCTGCGCAAAAAGACTGTATAAAGCTTCAGAATTCAGAAGGAACAGTTTCATTGTATCCAACACGTGATGCAACTAGAATCTTAGTGCAAAACAGCTTACAAATCCGAATAATCTTAAAGAACAACGAATTTATTCAAGACTCGTTGAGAGTGTTTGCTTGATGTCGAGAATTAAGAACTAAACAATATATAAAGGGCTTGAGGAAAGGGGTTTCGATAATTGCCACGGTTTATACAGCTAATCGTAATCCATTTTTTAAACCTATTTACGACATTTATTATCAAGGCTGTCCAAGTTTTCATAGTAAGAAGGAGTTCATAGCATTTTAATGCTGTGAACTCCTTCTTATTTCGAGTTACTTATTGCGGAGTATTAAAATCAACAACTAAAATTAGGAAGGAAAAGAAAGCAAATAATAAGGAGAAGGCAATTATTAGCAGTGTGAAAATGACTGCTACTACTTTTAATGAGATAAGTATGACCTTTATATATATTGGCTTGTTAGTTTGAGGCAGTTTCTTTGTTGATGTAGCGGTAACGATTTTAAGAACTAGTGATATGCCTAAAAGAAGATAGCCTATACAGCAAATGGATAACGTTAGCGTATTGGATAGGTTAATTTGCTCTGTAGTTGTAGGCTTATGGACTAAGTATATGGGAAGAAAATGCGTAATGTTACTTTCTTCTAAAATCACTAAAAGTAATGAGAAAACACCTAATGCCCAAAGGATATTTGCTACGGTTTTACATTTTTTCATAAAACTATCTCGTAAACTATTTTTTATTTCGGTAATTGTATCAAATTTTGCGTTTTATATAGTAGATAATCAGAAATGGTATAACGAATGCTATACCAACGTAAGACATGAATATAAAGAAGAATTCTCGCGCAGAAGCATCTGATAAAATCAAAACGGCTGGTGGCAAAAGTATTGCAAAAATAATAGATGGTAGGAACAAAGATTTAGATATTTTTAATGTCGTCTTGTTAATAAAAATGAGATGTAGTGGATATAGATATAGTCCAAGGTCTAAACCTAACCAGATAAAAAACGCTCTATCGTCTATGAACTCAAACGGATGGCCGCTAGGAGATAGGCTGTCGTTTTTAGGTATGCTATCGGCAATCAGTGATAAGACAACTGGAATAATGATAATGCAAGCAATATAAGTGTAAAAATATACTATTTGTTTTTTTGTCATTTTTGTCATGAGAAACTATTCCTTTGCAAAGTTTAATCACTATTCAATTATAACTTTCCGTAGTTGGTTTAGGTATTTTTTGTGGGATGTGAATTAGGCGTATTGGTAAACCTGAAGGAGTGTGAAAATCGCTGCAAAGTATGAAGAAGTGCACAAATTGCTTAGAAAAAGGCTGATCTTAATGCTAGTTTGAGTTTTCTTGCGTGCGTGCCAGGCTGCATCCGTGTTCCAATAGCCAACTGTATTTTATGCAATAATACTAGTTGTAATTTGGGTAATTAGGATTATTTGGGTAATTGTTCGGATTATTCTGGTAGTTTGGATTGTTATTCGGATAATTTGAGTAGTTCTGGTTATTCGGATAGTTATAATTCTGGCTATTTGGATTCACGTAATTTGGATTCACGTAATTTGGGTCTACGTAAGTCGGATTCTGATAGTTCGGATTTGTATAGTTCGGATTCACGTAACCTTGATTTGCGTAGTTTTGATCGTTTGAATAATTGTAGTTATTGTAATTATTGTAGTTCTGATTTGAATATTCGTAGTTTTTGTTGTTGCTGCTGCTTGGAATGTATGAAAGAAAATATGATCTGCTATATAATAAAGTGAAGCTAGATATTAGAATTGGTGGAACATGAATAAGTTAAGTAAAAAAACGAAAATACTGATAGTTTGTATTTCAATAGTTGTGGCTATCGTTTGTTTCATAACCTTATTTTTGCATCATATTGATAATAATGCATTTAATGCTCAAATTGATAGTAAAGAGAAAATAGCTTCATATAGGGCTAACTATAACTACATAGATGTATACAAGCAAAAAGATAAAATAATTATCAACACCTATTCTGATAGTAAGTTTGACGAGCCAAATCGGATTGTTGTTCCATTTAAAGGTAAATTAAGTAAAAGTGATATTTTAGTAAAATGGAAAACCGCAAATGGTGATGTTGTTGAGCAAGATAGCGATAGTATTCTTGCGGCAAGTGTAATCATTGAGAAAAATGGCAAAACTATATGTAATGAAAACATAAATTTTTGTGAAAAAGGCTGGAATGCATTAAACGATGCACTCAGAATACAGCAACATAAATAGTGATATAGTTTTGTAAATGATTTTGTGAAAAAGCTCTTTGAGATTATATCAAAGGGCTTTTTTCATGCCCGAAGGGAAGATGAGTCTTGTTAAGAAAGCATAGAGCATCGCTACTCTCAGATAATAAGTTAATATTGTATGTGACATGGTGTTAAGAGAATGGGTATCATGCCTAAAATCAAGCTATAAAGCTATCAAGCTGTTTGTTTTAGGGTTTGCGATTGCAGGTTTAAGTATAATTTACAAAAATAGAATGTTGAAAGAAAGTAATGAGTAAAGACTACTTGTTTTTAAGAAAGTAGAATATTCTTATGAAGATGGCTCTAGCGATATGTTAGAGCCATCTTTTATATGTTGTTATGATTTGCAACGGTAATTTGTAAGAAAAATAAGGTAGCGCAAAAGTTTAATCTAGCTACTGGTCGTTCGAAATATTATAAAACTCAGTCTATGAGTATGTGGCGGATTTTATATAGGTTTTCTTTTATTAAAACGCGGTGTTATAGACAAAAACGCACTTTTGGCTTCATCTCCTTTTGGGAATGACACCTGTTTTTGTATATAGTCTTTTGCGGATCATGCTTTTGCATTTTTCTACTTTAAGCTGATTTCTCGTGATTTTTGGGCGTGATTTGGGAAATAATCCCTATTTGGCTGTTTGAGTGAATTGGTCGATTCACTACTTTGCGCCCACCTGTTTATGTGGGGAAGTGTTGATTAAGAATGTTGCAGTGGGATTCTTTTTATTAACATGTTCGGCTTAAATTTGAAACCTTTATAGCTGCTCTTGGAAAGATTGAAGGTTCTTCATTGTTTTCTACGGGTAACTAATTACGTTATTTGGTCAACATCAGCTAATTTCATGTTTAAGTGTAAACACTCTCGTCTGACTTCTTCAGGAGTGACTGCTTCCCACCTTTTTGGACATTCCATAAGGTCGGATTTCAGTTGATCGACTTCGTTCCATTTCATACCTTGAGAATATCCATCAGCCCTACCAGCGAGATAAGTTAAGATGTCACTAATTCCATTAGGTAATTTACCGAGTTCAAAATCATCGAAATCTGTCTGCTTAATTATTTCTTATTGGGTAAAAGTATAACTGGCATAGCTTTTTCAACCCAATCTGGTATTTCATTCCATTCAATAACTGCTAGAGCATCCAATTTATAGTACTCTAATTCATTTAGTTTTTCTCGATTAGGCCATGCGTATAACACTCGTCCATTAAGATTCCAGCCACTAGTTTTTCGCCACGTGTAGTGCTTAACATTTGCATTTTGTACTAGGCGTTCTATAGCTTTATTTTCAAAATACTTTCTAGGTGTTATTACAGTAATACTTCCACCAGATTGTTTGCATAGCCAAGTGATTGCTCTCTCAGCTTGTTTTTCTCTCGTATCATCTTCATCACCTAAGCGAGAAAGAGCAACTGGATAAGTATTTTCTATCACTACTATTACCTCACTATAATTTTGATACTAAATCGTTTAGTGCTTTGTCGAATTCAGACATTCTGTTTTCTTGATTAAAGAATGGAAGACCTATAATCTTGTATCCTCTTCCTAAAATATCGTTAATCTTATAGCTGTTTTCAATCTGCCCTAAGAATTTTTCTTTCCACTCATCTTCAAATAAAAGTTGACTACCTTTAGGCTCAACATATGCTTGATATGTTTTAACATCCGCTTGCTCTTTCTCGCGAATAAAGAGCAAGAAATCAGGCTCAAAACGTTCGCCTGAATCAAACGAATAAATGGCAAGCTCAGGGATTCTCTCATTCCTAATAAGATAGTATTCAAGTCCTTTTTCTTTAAGCTTCGGCTCAATAGTCGACTTAAAATATCTTACTAACAGTTTTTCTTCGCTCGTCCCATAATTGTCCGTAAAAACGTACCAAGGTTCATCAACAAGATTCATGCGATAATCAGCGTTAGCGCAGTTGTTTTGCGAGTCACCATGACCACCGTCTGCAGTAATTGAATTAAGCGATATCTTTTTGTTATGTAAAACATTTTTAAGCATATGTGGCTTAAACACAGTACTTCCAACAAACTCTTGTTTAATAGTCGCAATATATGATGCGATTTGCGAAAAGGCTTTCTTACAAGCTTCAAATAAATCTTTACCGCTTATACTATCTTGAGTTTGCGTAATCTCTAAAATAGAGTTTCCAAGATAATTATCCGAGGTTAAAAACTCTTTTAATGAAGTAACATTAGGGTATTTACTTTTTATAACATTAAAACAGAGTTCTGGGTAGCAGGATGCTGCGCCAGATAAAATATTATAATCAATATCCTTAAAAGATTTCGATACTGGTTTTGCATTTAAATTATTAACATTTTCAGTTTCACCAAAAAGGTTTACTACTTTTCCAGATACAGATTTTTGCGAATAGCGGTATATTTTTGTTTTCAAACTATCTTCAATAGTTTTGATATTCGCACGACCTCGAGGCAGTCGTTCATTAGAGTAGACGTATGATCTTTGGTAAAATTCAGAAGTCTTAAATTCTTCTTTAAGCGTGTATTCACGAGTAATCGGGTTTTCTGCTTGCAAACCAGTAGCAACAAGCGCCTGTTTTAACTCGGTAATATAACGTGAATCGTTCAGACTATGGAAAAGCATCGTCTCTAAAATACGATAATCGTTCGTAAGGTCACCATCGAATTTGCGCTTATATTTAAGGTCTTTGTCGCCTTCATATACGAATGGACAGTAGCGTGCTCCACGACCAATCAGTTGAGCCTCTTTAATCGTATAGGAGCCAATCTGACCTGCTTTACCACTGCCTTGTCTACTATCATACAAGCGCACAATATCGAAAAGATTGAGAACATCCCAGCCTTCGTTGAGCATATCAACAGCAAAAATAAGACGGATGTGATTATCCTTGTCTTCCAACGAGTTCACTTTAATTTGATTCACATCATTGTTATCACTGCCACCATTCATAATAATGGTGTTTTCCTCAGCAAAAGAGTTCTTAAGACTATGCTCCAGGTTCTCAAGGGTGTCATCTTTTTCCTCAAAATAAGCTATAGCCTTAGAAAGAAGCGGAATGTTAGCACTGCGTAAAGCCATAATCTCATAGCTTGTAAGTTCCTCTAATTTTTTGAAAAACACGTCATGGAAAGCTTCAGACTCTTTAATCTTTTGCGATTTAAGCATAATAACTGGTTTAATATTCAGTTTTAAATCCGCAAAAAGATAACGACGATATTCACTCAAGATAAGAGCTATAAGCGTGCGATCCCAGAGGTTGGTATCGGTTGCAAAGTTTTGGAAGTCTTTAGTGTAACCACTTTCACGGAATCGCTCCAGTGGATAATTGTATACGATTTTATCAGCATATTTTGCAAGCACGTTTTTATCTTTAAGATCAGCAGTAGCTGTAAATTCCAATAGTATATTGTCTTTATTAGAAGTAAAAGCATTATTAACTGTGTATTCCCAGCTTTTCTCAGCATCTTCTTCACTACTAGTCTTTTTCTTCGTATAAGAATTAATATGATGGCTTTCGTCCGAAATAAAAACGATTTTATCATTCTCAAAATCAGCGTAAGTTGGCGCGTTTTCTTTAGCAAACCACATATCTGTATGTAACTTTTGCGTGGTAGTAAATAGCAGCTCAATATCATCGTCTAGAACCGTATCGCTAAACCGGTCTACTTTTTTCACTTTAATTTTTGTACCAAGATAGGAAAGATTATCAGCAAAAAGATACTTAGATGAAAGAGCGTTCAAAAAGTTTTCTTCCGTCTTTTTCAAAATATTCGTTTGGTTCACAAAGAAGAGGAACTTGCGATAGCCTTTTGTGTAAAGATAGAGGATAAGTCCTGCCATCATCACTGTTTTACCGGAGCCTGTTGCCATGTGAAAAAGTGTATGAATCTGCTTATTTTTATGCAAAGCGTCTTTTTCAAAGTAAGTAACGAAATATTGGAAAGCTTCTTTTTGGTACTCTCGCAAAACAATATTTCTAGATAAACTATGCTCAATAATATCGGGCATAGGCGCAAGATCGTTAATCTCTTTAAGCGTATCGAGTTTTTCGTATAAGAATGATTCAGTCATGGATCATGCCTCCTCGTAGAAAGACTTCGTAAAAGCTTTATCGGCATCACTGATTTGATAACTTTCATCATCCATATCTGAAGCATTAACGTACAGCTTGTTTTTATCTATAAGCTTTGTGAGTGCTTGCTTCTTTTCTTCTAACGTTAGATTCTCAAAGTCTTTATCCGCATCCGCGAGTTCCTGCTTAGTAAGATAAGGCACAATACGCTCATCTGCGTAAATGGAAGCTTTCACGCTTTCAATAGTATCTTCAGTAGCATTTTGAATAGCGGTAATCAGCGTGTTCGCGTCTTCTTTAAGCTCGCAATAAACGAAAGAGCCGCCACCATGCCAGTTTTGAGCTTTAGAAATACCGCCTTGTTCGCCTTCAAGAACTTTCTTCAAGCGCTCAACAGTTATGTCTTGAATGTAATCCATTTGTTCAACACCAATGTATCGGCGTCCCATTTTATGAGCAACGGCAGCAGTGGTGCCAGAGCCAATGAAAGAATCAAATACTAAATCACCTTCGTTGGTGGCTAGCGTTAATATTCTCTCAATAAGCCGCTCCTGTTTAGGCGTATCAAAAATACTGTTAAAATGAAATGCTTTAATTTCGCGTTTGCCTTCTTGCGAATCCCCAACTTCATCTCGTGTCCATAAAGTCATTGCAACTACGCCATCTTTTACTTCTGATAGGAAACGTTTTATAGATGGTACATTATTGCCATCTTCACCAAACCAAATGCGGTTATCTGCTACAAATTCTGCAAAGCGGGTTTTATTTAAACGCCAACTATAACCTTTAGGAGGCAATACTTTACGACCACTAGGCGTGGTGATTTCATAAATATTACTTTCTACAGCTGGTCCTACTGATATATCTGAAGATTTCCACACGCCTCTAGGATCGTTATCAGGATTTTTATAACGTGCATTCGCTTCGGTACTTCTTGGAAGCTTATTAAGCGTAAAGTTAGGATCTAGATTTTTAGCATACACTAAAATAACATCGTGTGAGCGTGAAAGCGTCTTTTTTAAGTTGATAGGAGCATATGCACGTTGCCAAACGATTTCATCTATGAAATTATCACGATTAAATATGTCATCTATTAAAACCTTAAGATAATGGCTTTCATGATCGTCACAAGATATCCAAATTGTACCATCTTCTCTTAGTAGTCTTCTCGCAAGTTCCAGCCTATTTTTCATAAAAGTCAGCCATGTGGAATGGTTGAATGAGTCGTTATAGTTAAAGCTGTCATTTTGAGTGTTATACGGTGGATCTATGTATATGCACTTTACTTTGCCTTCGTAGCGTTTAAGAAGGCTTGCTAGGGCAATAAGATTGTTGCCTTTTATGATTAAATTATCATCGTCTTTAAGCGTTATGCCTGTTTCTTCTTCAACACTAATAGATTTTTCTGCCCCCCCCCTATGTCGTTTTTGCTAACTGCTGTATAACGTTTAGCGTTCGTGAATACTTTAGGTGCAAGCATGCGCGAGATCTCATCACTTGCTATTGTTTCGTTATAGAAAATCTCACTTCGTTTTTGATCATCTTTATCTTGACCGCCTTCCAATACGCAATCCTTGTAAGGAAAGTCGAGCACAATATCGTTTGTTTGCGAGATGAAACTGCCGTTATGAGTCAGTCCAATTTTGTTCGTGTAAGCCGTGTAAGAGTCAGGCAAGAATTCCTTTGATTCCATGAACCAAGCAAACTTTTGCTTATCAAAAACGAGCGTACCTTGAACGTCTTTGAAGAAGGTTTCTTTCACGTCTTCGTTTGAGAGTAGAAGTGTCAGCAAATCCTCATTCATTGCCATAACATCACTATAAACAACAGCTTTAAGAAGCTTACCATCTTCGGCTTTGTATTTATCGTTTGTAAGCAAAAGCTCTGCTACTGTGCCAAAAATGTTTTTCATCACTTCACCTCTTCGTTTTTACCTGTTTTACTTCGCAAATGTCTTTGATGTCGCATTCCAAGTATTGACAGATGCGTAGTAGTGTCTCTGTATTAACATTCTCGTCTTCGTTAATCCTAATTATTATCATAAACTTTATTATTGTCGTAAAGGAGTGGGGAATTATGGAAATTAGAGAGTACAAAAATTTTTGTCTTGATGAGATTGTTAATTTTTACAAGAGTGTTGGATGGACTAATTATTTAGAGCGTACTGATGTTCTTGAACGTGCGTATGCAGGTTCACTTTGTGTGCTCGGCGCAACGATTGATGATCAATTGGTGGGAATTATTAGAGCTGTCGGTGATGGACATACGATCGTTTTTGTGCAAGATATCATCGTATTGCCAAAATATCAGAGAAAAGGTATTGGTACAAAGTTGCTAAAGACGCTTATGGAAAAATACAAAGATGTATATCAGTTGGAACTGCTAACGGATAATACAGAAAAAACGAAAGCGTTCTATCGTTCCGTTGGATTTACCGCTTCAGATGAGATTGAATGTGTAGCTTTTATCAGAATGTAACATGTGCTTATCGGAATGTAGCGTTTACACGAGTGTGACGTTGTGTATTTAGAGTGTGACGTGCATGCATCATAGTGTGATGTGAATTTATCATAGTGTGATGTGAATTTATCATAGTGTGATGTGAATTTATAAAAGTAAAGTGTAGCGTAGTTCTTATTGGAATGTAATGTGCGTTTGTGCGAGTGTTATACCTAGAGTGCGTTAATGAACAGCGCTACGTCAAGAATAACACTGGTATTTGTGATAAAAGTTTATTCTATTTTGTCTTGCGACTTCGCATAAAAATAATCTTTGTGAATAGGTTTGACTATACTAATTTGCTTAATAGCATGAAATCAAGTTCAATAGCATGAAATAAAGTTCAATAGTGTAAATCAAGGATTAGGGGAGAGTTGGTTGCTGTGAAGTCAATTTTTAGCAAAAATAATATTTTTATTCGTATGAGATCTATTAGTCCTGCATTGCGATGGGCGCTTATTGGCTTCTGTTTTTCTATGCTTGGCAATCAAGCGTATGAGGGTTCGGTTTTGCCTTCTATTATTATTGTTGGCTTGCCGGCTTGGGTGATTGGTTTTCGTAAGACTTTTATGACGGTTGCCGATTTTCTTTCTCCATGTTCTGGTTGGATTGTCGATAAGCTTGGCGGTTTTCGCGCTCTTGCTATGACTGAAGGCGTAGAAGGCGTGCTTAGTTTACTTCCGCTTTTTATGCTTGGCTCTCATACTGCGTGGAAGTGGTCGCTTGTAGCTCTTTCTTGCGCATTGTTGATTACTGGTCAAGTGATTGATATTGCTAGCGAAGTTTTCGAGGTTGATGCTGCTGGCGGTGATGACAGCATGATTGTAAACTACAGTGGCATTGTGAGCGTTTTGGCGAGTATTACAGGAACATTGCTCGGTTCTCCGCTTGGATCGTGGATTGCAAGCTGGCACATTTCTGCGGTTTTGATTTTCTCGTCCGTGACTTCTTTTGCGGCTTGTGCTACGCGATTTATTATGAAACAAGATATCTCGCAAGCATCTTGCGAAGTAGATGAGGTGTCTAACGAAAGAGTGGTAGAGTCGCCAGAATCGCAAGATTCGCAAGAAAAGCAAGAAAATCAAGAAAATCAAGAAAAGCAGACGGAGCTGGAAAATATCTCAGATTCCAGATCTGCATCTGAGCAATCTGCATCTAACCAATCTACTATTAAGAAATCTGCGAACCCATCGCTCAAGAGTAAAATCATGCTTCTTTTGGGATCTCTCTTGGTTGCTTTTATTCCTGCATGCTCTGTTTCTTATATTCTTCTCGGTATTGGTAAGCAATATACTTCTAACTCTTTGACGATATTGTATATTTTCACTGGTGTAGGAAGCGTACTTGCGTCCGTTTTGTATGCGCATTCGTCTCAAAAACTCGGCTTAAGAAAAGTTGCGATTTTAGGTATTGTTGTGAGCTTAGCTGCTTATTGCCTTATGTTTATTAATCTTTTGCCAATGATGTGCTTTGCGTTCTTACTTCAAGCGATTGGCGGAATGCTACTAGTAGAGCCGATTATTGTTGCGCGTCAGATTCTGTTTAAAGGAAGTACTCTCGCTAAGTTTTCTGGTTGGGCGCGACTCGCGTTTGCGATTGGTGCTACTAGCGGATCTTGGATTGGATTTGCATTCTCGTCTACGTTCCAATGGCAGTTTTTGCCTATACTCGCGCTGATTTTCACAGCAGGATTGCTTGTTGTTTTGCCACAGTTACCAAACACTAGTTACGCTACAGACTAATGGTGTTGTGTAGATTTTGACGTAAATTCAAACGTGATTGTAACGTTGATTTCACAATATTTTGGAGTGTTATTGTAAATGAATTTAACAGATGTTCAAATAAAAGAGTACGAAAAATATAATAGCAAAGATATTTTAAGGCTGTATGACTCTGTTGGTTGGTCTGCATATAAGATGATTTAGTTGCTTTTAGTGCCATTATATTAGAAAAGAAGTAGCAAAATAGTAGAAGTAGCAAAAAGTAGAAGTAGCAAAATAGTAGAAGTGCAATCTATGCTTTAATCGAGCATTAGGCTTTAGGAAAGTGGTAGGTTGTGTTTGCAGGAATGCTGCGGTTTATCCACGCGTTTGCTGCGATTATACTTCCGCTGCCAATTGTAGTTTCTCCACCTAAAATCGTAGCATTTGCATAAATTACAACGTTATCGCCGATATTTGGGTGTCGCTTTCCGCCTTTTATAGGATTTCCATCCTCATCTAGCGCAAAGCTTTTCGCACCAAGTGTTACTCCTTGGTAAAGCTTAACATGATCGCCGATTTTAGTTGTTTCGCCAATTACAATGCCAGTGCCGTGATCAATGCAAAAATATGCACCAATTTTTGCGCCCGGATGAATGTCAATTCCGGTTTTTCTGTGTGCATATTCGCTCATAAGTCTAGGAATTAGCGGTACGTTAAGTTCGTAGAGTGCGTGAGCTGTGCGGTGAATAAGCATTGCATAAAAACCAGGATATGCGAGCGTTACTTCTACTTTACTTGTGCAAGCAGGATCTCCTTCGTATATTGCTTGAATATCTGTTAAAAGTAGCTTTTTAATTGCAGGAAGAGTATTTATAAATTGATCGCAAATTTCTCGAATTTTATTTGTGTTGCTTGTGTAGCATTGAAGTTCGTGGAATATAATGCGTTCTATAGTTTTTAACGCGTTTGAAGTAACTGTATTCAAAGTATCGTTAGTGTTCAAACTAGCGTTGAGTTGCGTAGTTTCGTTGCTTAAATTGCGCACATGCAACTCAGGCAAAAGTAGAGCCTGAGTCGCATGTATGAGTGCAATAATATTTCGGTAATTAGGTATGAATGTAGCTTGCCTTATGTCTGAATCGTGAATTGAGTTTAGTTGATTTATAAGGTCAAGGCGATCACTCATACATTTCTCCCGTTATTTTTTGTTTTTGTTGCTTTCGTTATTTTGTCGTTTCTTTATTTTCTTATTTTATAGTTTTGATTATTATCTAATAATGTTATTTATTATCCATTTATTATCCATATATTATTTAATCAAAACTTGCGTATTTAAAGTAGACTCCTAAATGTAGTTAGTCTTCAAATAATGCAGTAGACAAGTATCTATCTCCTGAATCTGGGAGTATTGCAACGATGGTTTTTCCCGTGTTTTCTTCTCTTTTTGCTTCTTGAATCGCTGTCCAAACTGCAGCTCCGGAAGAAATACCTACTAGAACGCCTTCTTTTTTACTTATAAGCTTACCGCTTTCAATTGCGTCTTCATCGGTTACATGAGCAATACGATCGTAAATATTTTGGTTGAGCACATCTGGCACGAATCCTGCGCCAATTCCTTGAATCTTGTGCGCTCCTGGCTTTCCGCCTTCAAGCACAGGGGAGTTGGCTGGTTCTACTGCGATCACTTCCAGATGCGGATTTTGTTCCTTTAAATATGTTCCTGTACCGGTGATTGTGCCGCCTGTTCCAACTCCAGCAATCAGAATATCCACGTTTCCGTCAGTGTCTTGCCAAATTTCTGGACCTGTTGTGTTGTAATGCGCGTGCACATTTGCTTGATTGGTAAACTGTCCTGGAGCCCACGCGTTTGGCGTATTCTCAACGATTTCCTTCGCTTTGGCAATCGCGCCTTTCATTCCATCTTTAGCAGGAGTTAGCACGAGCTCGGCTCCGTATGCTTTCATAAGTTTTCGGCGTTCAATAGACATGCTTTCTGGCATAACAATAATACTTTTGTATCCTTTTGTTTGCGCAATCATTGAAAGACCAATACCAGTGTTTCCAGAAGTTGGCTCAACAATTATAGAGCCCGGTTTAAGCGTACCTTCTTCTTCCGCTTCTTCAATCATCTGCTTTGCAATGCGGTCTTTTACAGAGCCTGCTGGGTTGAAGTATTCGAGTTTTACAAGGATTTTTGCTGATAGATTGTACTCTTTTTCAATGTGTGTAAGCTCCAGAAGTGGAGTGTTTCCTACGAGTTCTTGTACGGACTTGTAGATATTAGACATAATATTTCCCCTTACTTGTTTGTTATTTGTTTTGTTTATGTTTTGTTTTTAATTTTTAAAAAACAATTTTTATTAATAAAGCTGCTACTGTTTTTATTAGTTGTTTCTAAAATGCCATTTATTCGTTTAAATTTATTCGTTTTAATATTTAACGCGTATTAAATTGTTATCTTTTTAACGTTTTATATTCGATTTTTGGGAAATAACCCGAAATAACCCGATTTTTGGCATAAAAAAAGAAACAGCGCGCTGTTTCTTGAATCGTAATTTGCTGTGTTTTAACGTAAATGCTTTTTAACACAGGCTAGATGATGCATACTTAGTGCTTGCAAACATCATTCCGATTAAGAAATGCGCAACAGCATACGTTACAACAACAATTTGTCATCATATTTGTATGATACATGTGCACTCCTTTTACTTCTCGAAATGGTGATAAGTGAAGACTATAGCGAATGTATTTGTGTTTGTCAAATTTGATTTGTGTCTGCTAGTTCTTGATGTGTATTCCTTTTCTGAGCTAGTGTCTGATTCTGTCTGTTTTGGGACACTAGTGCAGTTGGTGCTCGCGCTGATTGCGCGCTCGCTTACGAAACTCGCGTTTGAAGTCCACTGGACTTCCAACTTAAGCGAGTTTCCGCTCCGAGTTGCCTTCGTGCGCGCTTTGACTGAGTCTGAAATTATTGGAATTTCAGGCTCCTTCAAAGCGTGATTTGGCTTAATTGTGAAGCACGGTGTGCTTCACATGCCAAATCAGCCGAACGGCTATGCCGTGAGGATATGCGCTCAGGCAGGTCGTCGCGCTGCGTGAGTGTTTCTGTTTGGCGATAGTAGCCAATCGCCCGCGAATTTGCATTGATCTGCTACTTTGTGATTTGGTTAAATGTGGTTTGGCTATTTGCACTTTACGATTTGCTTGCGTATTTGATACGTTTATGCTGATATAATGTATTAAATCAGCGTAAACGTGTCATTAAGTAGGTGGGCAAATGTTAAAAGATCGATTGCGCAATTACATAGAGAAAAAGAAAGTTTTAAGCATTGATAGTGCCATCAAAGAACTTGGAATTAGCCCGTCTAGTGTTTATCGATTTATTAAAGATGAAAACTTAGAACGCGTATCAAAAGGTGTTTACGTTAAGAGCAATTTGTGGAATGATGAAATGAATTTATTGTCAAAGCGCACATCTGTTGCTGTTTTTTCACATGAATCTGCCCTTCTTCTACATAATTTGACTGATAGAGAACCTTCTTCTTTAACAGTGACTGTTCCGTCAACTTATAATGCAAGTAGTCTAATTAATACTGGCGTTAGGGTGTTTTATATAAAACCAAATTATTTAGGGATTGGTAAGACGAATCTTATGTCGCTTGAAGGTAATCTTGTACCTTCTTATGATTTAGAGCGCACAATTTGCGATATTTTGCGTTCTCGTTCTCAAATAGATGCACAGGTGGTATTTGGTGCGTTAAAAGCTTATGTTAAAAGAAAGGATAAGCGACTTGATATACTGAGTCATTACGCTAAAAAATTTAGGATTTCAAAGTTGATTTCACAATATTTGGAGGTGTTACTATGAGGATGAAGGATGCTAATCAGCTTAAAGCAAAAATAAAGAATGTTGCGCTCCAAAAGGGTGTAGATCCTCGCGTGCTAATGCGCGTATATATGATGGAGCGTTTTTTAGATCGTGTTTCTCGCTCGCGCTATAAAGACAATTTTGTTCTAAAAGGTGGAATGCTGATTTCTTATCTTGTTGGCGTAAATCTTCGTACAACAATGGATATTGATACAACTATGCAAAATATTTCTCTTAGTGAAGATGATGTGCGTATTTTTATATCAGATGTAATATCTATTAATATTGATGACGGTGTTAAATTTACGCTGCAAACACTTGATTCTATTATGCAAGAATCTGACTATCCAGGGGTTCGAGCTGGCCTAATTGCAGATTTTGATGGTACAAAAACTCCTGTTAAAATCGATATTTCAACTGGGCATGCTATTACTCCATCTGCTATGGAAGCAGAATTGCCTTTAATGTTTTCAGAATCTATCTCTTTGTTGACTTATCCAATTGCAACGATTTTAGCGGAAAAGTTGCAAACAATTCTTGTGAGGGAAGAATTTAACACTAGAATGCGAGATTTTTATGATTTGCATGCTCTTAGAGTGTCTCAAGGAGATAATGCCTTTAAGAAAGAAGAGATTGCTAAAGCTTTTTGCGCTACTTCTCAAACGAGAGATACCCTTTATTTACTGAGTAAAGTGAATGAAATTTTCGATAGGATTAAAGATAGTGAAGTGTTGAGAATAAAGTGGAAGGATTATCAAAGAAAAGCACCTTGGGCTAAAAGTCTTTTGTGGGAAGAAATAATGCAAGATATGAATTTCTTTTTGATGTTCTTTCATAATGAGATTGTAGATTAAGTTTTTTATTATTTGAATAACTTGTCTAAATCATTGGGAGACGTGCGCCAGTAGCCAATCGTTGTAAATTTGCAGCGATTGAATACTTTGGGTTTGGCTTATTTAGCGATTTTTTCAGTATCTTCTCTATTTTGAAGTTCTAATTGATTATATACCCAATTCGGCATAGCATTATCCTTTCACTAATATTTTGAAATAGTATGCTTTTTGAATTTCAAGCATATAATCTCAAAATACCTCCCGCGGCGGCAAGACGGCGGTGTTCATTTGTATGGGAAAAAATATAGGAGCAAGAACTTTTTACAGCTCAAGCTCCTATATCTTATAGGTTAGTTATCGAATCCACCCTGAACGGTTCCCCTACGGTGTCCCGGAAGGTTAGCATCTGGGATGTATGGCGGGTTTTGAGATTCACCGATAACTTCGTAGGTGAACGTATGGGTACGCATATTGATGATGTAATATCCATAGAGATTATGATAGCAAGCGTTGATACCAGCTTCTAGCAATTTACGCTCATATGGGCTGAACAAATCAATAACGAATTGACGCGTCTTAAAACGATCATATGTCACCGTATGTGTTTCCGCGTTGATAGTACGATATTTGAACGGATCAGCTATAATATCATGACCGTACCATTCGTTTTCCACGCTGTATGGGAATCTGGTTCCTATGATCATCCTTCCAGTCTTAAACACATCGTTCTGTGGCTGAGGAGCTGGTGGAACAGGATGTGGAGCAGGTGGGACCGGTGTTGGAGGCACTGGTCGTGGTGCTGGTGGAACTGGATGTGGTGCAGGTGGCACAGGGGTTGGATGAACCGGATGTGGCGTTGGGTGCACCGGATGTGGAGCAGGTGGAACCGGAGTTGGATGTACTGGGCGAGGTGCCGGATGTGGTGCTGGATGCACTGGATGAGGCACAGGACGAGGTACTGGGTTCACTGGCAATGGACGAGGTGTCGGATGCACTGGCTTTGGAGCCGGATGCACTGGAGTCACCGGGCGAGGTGCCGGAGCCGGATTAGTTCCATGATGAGATGGAGTACGGCGTGGGCGAGATGGAACTACAGTTGCAGGAGCATGTCCTGGGTTAGTGTTTCCAGTATGGCCCTGAGGCGTATTATTCACAGAAAATTTCTTCTCAGGAACGGCTACATTGCGGGCTGCAGCGAAGGCCTTAAGGTTCTTCGTTACAGTTTCGGTAATAGCCTTACCTGCTTCACCAGACAGAGATGCGTCACCGTTCTTTAGAGCGGCTTTCACAAAGTCTGCATAACGATTGACATAGTGTTCATCAGCAATTCGAGCGCCGAGTTTATCGCCAAAGCTGATTTCGATCTTATTGTCGTTGCTCTTATCGATGTCGATTCCACCGTCGAAGTGATCAGAATCAACTATAAGAACACTGCCATCGGACAACATGCAGTCAGACATTTCAACCTTATAGTGACCAGGCTTCATGGTGATGATATCCTGCTTGTCATTTGCGACAATGGCGTGATAGAAGTCAACGTCCTTATTATTTTCATCTTCACCGATAAAGTGCATAATCACAGGAGAGGAAGCGGAATCGAAATTAGCATCGGTTGCACCGATGAGGAATTCGACTTTATATTTGCTTAACTTTTTTACTCTTTGGTCTTCTGTTTTTGTTGCGCTGCTTTTTACACTATTCGATCCGCAAGAGCTTAGCGAGCATGCTAATCCAACTACGCTTAACGAAACAATTACGCCAGATACAATTTTTTTGAATGGTAAAGACATATTAGAGTGAATGTTTTTACCGTTACCTAAATTTTGTAACATGGTATTCCCCTGATTCATATTGTATTTTGTTGATACAAAAAAGCTTTAGCCCCCTGTATCAAAGCCGTGTATAGTATACGCTTGCTTATTGCAGCGCGTCAATATGAACGCCAACTATAAATCTGTAAAAATAAATCTGTAAAAATAAAGGCTAATATTTGCGATTATTCCGCTTAAAATAGTCTTTCACAAATTCTTCAACAGATAAGAATGTATCTTCATAACCCAACTTTTCGCACAGTTTTACAACATCTGGCTTATCGAGTTGTGCACTAGAAAGTATGTCATCTCGCATAAAAGCTTCGCGCGCGCTTCCGTCAAAAATAATCTGACCATTTGAAAGCACAACAACGCGTTTGAATACTCGAGATACAAAATCCATATCGTGTAGAACTGCTATCACGATTTTCCCTTGGCAAACTAATCTTTTAATAATTGATTCAATGCAACGTTTTCCATTATCATCCTGAGCAATAGTAGGCTCATCTAAAATAACTACCTGCGTATCCATTGCTAAAATTGATGCAATAGAGATCATTTTTCTTTCGCAAAGACTCAAATCGTAAGGATTTACTTCGCTTTTATCTAAAAGTCCTACAAGTTTTAAACTTTCTTGTGCTTGGAGTAATGCTTGACTCTTATCAATTCCAATTTTTAAAAGTCCAAACATTACTTCACGTATAACAGATGATTCAAAAATCTGGTCATCTGGATTTTGGAATACGAAACCAATATTTTTAGCAAGAGAAGGAACGCTACGTTTTGAAATATCTTCACCATTTAATAAGACACTTCCAGATTTTGGCGTAAGAAGTCCTCTAAGTATTTTAAGCAAAGTTGTTTTTCCAGTGCCATTCTGACCTATAATTGCACATGCTCCATGTGTAAAAGACAAATTTAGATTATTGAATATTTGCGTTTTTGGAGCATAAGAATAAGATACGTTTCGTATTTCAATAGTAGGAGTCATTATAAGCGATTCCCTTCGTGTGAGCTTAAAATGCGTGACGTTTGCTCAAGAGTTATCGGGTATAAACCATTATTGTCTTTTTTGACAAGTTTTTTGCAAATTTGAGTATAAATAGGAGGATTTACTCCATGTTCTTCTAAATCTTCGCGAGAAAATATTTTCTGCGGAGTGTCAAAATCAATGAGTTTTCCTTTGTCTAAAAGCATTACGCGATCGCTGTATTGCGCGATTTTTCCCATTTTATGCTCAACCATAATAATAGTTTGACCGTGATTTTTTAAGGATTCTACTACTTTAAAAACTTCTTCAGAACCTTTAGGGTCAAGCTGTGAAGTAGGCTCGTCTAAAATTATTATTTCTGGTTGCATAACTAAAATGCCTGCAATAGACATTCGTTGCATTTGACCGCCAGATAAATCGTATGGAGAGCAATCTCTAAGATGTGAGATGTTAAGCATTTTCATAATTTTTTCTACGCGATTTTGCATCTCGTTTTGCTCAATTCCAATGTTTTCAAGTCCGAAAGCGATTTCCTCGTACACAGTAAGTTTTGATCCTGTAATTTGATTAAAAGGATTTTGGAAAACTAGCCCAACTTTTTTGCAAAGATTGTCTATTGGAGTAGTTTTCACATTAAGACCGTCTACTTCAACCTTGCCACCGTATGCACCATGATAAAGATTAGGAACAAGACCTAAAATAGCTTGCGATAACGTTGATTTTCCAGCTCCATTAGCGCCTATTATTCCAATAAATTCGCCTTTATTGATATCGCAAGAAATGTCATCTAGTGCAAGAGTTTTACTATAAGGATAGCGATATTTTAAGTGCTCTATATGAATAGCTGCCATGCTATATATCCTAAATTATGAAGTAGTGCATAAAGAATAGCTGCGATTATCACAATGCAACAAACGCATAAAAATAGCGTATTGTATTTATTTGGCTTAAATGGTTTTATGAATGTTCTTTGTCTGTTGCATGAAAATCCGCGAACTTCTAAAGCTATAGTTCTTTCTTTAGAGCTCATAAACGAAGACATTATTATTGGTGATATTAAAGGCAAGAAAGCTTTGAAGCGCGTTATAAGAGAACCTTTTGTTTGCAATCCTCTACTTCTTTGCGCGTCAACTATAGTCGAAGTTTGTTGTGTTATTTGAGGAATAATTTGAAATAGTGAAACGAAAACATAACCAATTTTAGGTGGAAAACCTGCTTGTATCATTTCTTGCATCATGTCTGAAGGTTTAGTCGTTAGTGTTAGAACGCAAAACGCGAACGAAATATTTAATATATTGAGCACAATTTTCATTGCGAATTCGAAACCTTCTTTGCGGGCAATCAAAGGTCCTAGTTTGAATAAAATCGTATAGTTTCCTGATCTGAAGAAAGTTTGAACTATAAAAATAGTTATAATAATAAATCCAGTAACTTGTATTACGATTTTTATTTTTGCTAGAACCTTTGATGTTGCAAGTAATATTAAGCTCAAAATAATGAAGAAAATGAAAGAAGTATATCCTCCAATCAAACTTGGCGTACTTATTGCGCATATTATGTATGCAAGTTTGGTTTTTGCATATAGTCCATTTAGAAATGAATGCTTATCTTCAAATAGGCTGATGCTTTTCATTTTATCTCGTCTTATTGAGCTTATATTAAAGATTGAGGTTTATGTGCTTTATGCTTAAACATTTATTTATAAACTACTTAAACATTTATTGATAAACGTTTAAGCATAATTCGATTATTTTTTATTTAATATTTCTTGTTTTTATTCATCAAGATTTTCATCATTAGATTGATAAATAGATATTAAACTTTTAGGTAGAACTTTATAAATTCCGGCTGCTACGAACAAAACAACAATCTTGTCTGGTATATCTATAACAAGCTCATCTACGAATGATGCAAAGAATCCTTTTGAACCCATTGCTGCAAAAATAGCGTCACCCCAAACATTTCCGGTAGTTCCGCCCCAATAAATCATGTTTAGAGGCGTAGAAATGATTACGGATATAGCTGCAACAATAAGACTTGTTATAAGAATGCGGTGCCATTTGTTCATATATTGCAATCTTGCAGCAATTCCAACGCTTACTCCAATTGCAGCAGCAGTGATTCCATAAACTGTAGAAATTGGATCAGCTGTTAAACCGTAAATAATGTGAGTTAAAAGTCCAGTGATTCCGCCTACGATTGGTCCTGCTAAGCATGCTGAAATGCAAGTGCCTAATGATCCAAGCCAAAGAGGTAGTTTTAACATGCTAGCGAATAGTTTTGCAACATAGTTTATTCCAATAGCTGCAGGAATTAGCACGAGTGAAGCAGTAGTTAATTTTATGCTCCAAATATTTTTTGAAGGATTAAACATTTAGAGTCTCCTATCAAAATATGAATAAATTCAAGTTCATTATACGCTTTGCTAAATGTTATTAAAGTACTTGAAAAATAATGTGTTATAAATTGTAATCTTGTTTATTTTTTGTTATTTTAACTGATTCTTTATTATTTGTTTTGTATTAAATTTTTACGGAAAATAATCACAGCTATATCACTTCTCTAGCAAAATCAAAGTGGTTATTATTCAATTATTTCAAATTCAACTATCAAAAATTCTAGTATTCCAAATAATGATTATTTATGATAAAAAAATATAAGAGCCTTTTATATTTTATAAAAATTTTGTTATAAAAATGTTGCAATTATAAAAGGGAGATGACGATGAATGTAAAGCATAGTAGCGTATTTACAAATCCAGAAGTTTTAAACAAACTAGCGCAAATAGAACAATCTACCCAGATGCAAGGGAAATTAAATGAGTTAAAAGAAGGTGTAAAAAGTAATTCTTTTGAGCCTGCTCGCTTAATTCCGTTTATACCGTTAATAATTGTTTTAATTGTAGTATATAAGTATTTCCCCAATATTGATTACTCTCGTTATAAATATTACCTACTCATAATGGTTGCTTTTGTATTTTGTTTAGTAGGTAAGTTTTTCGAGAAGAAAAAGGTTGATGTAGATTCTTTATATTCAAATAATGTTTTAACGCCGATTTTGAATGCGATTCTGCCTGGAACAGTATTAAACAATTCTGAAGGAATTGATGACGATATTTTTGCTAATCTTCTACCAATATCTAGTATTTATTATTCAAGTCGCCACATAATTTTTGGCGATGAATTCAAAACTGAATTTTCAAACATGCAAGCAATGCACACTTCTATAAGTGAAAGTGGAAAAACTATTAAGAAAACGGATTTTATTGGGCAAGTTTTATTGATAAATTCAAAAACCAATATAAATGGTCATATTAGAATCGTTCCTGTTACTGGGAAGAACTTTATGGGGCAAAAACTAAATGGATACTATGGTAGAAAAATGAAAGGTGAGAGTGAAGTTCAAACAGAATCAATTGAATTTAACAATTCGTATTCAATTTTTTCTACAGACGATTTTTATACAAAACTGGTATTAGATCCAAGTTTTATAGAAGTATTGAATAATTTGCAAAAAAGAATGAGAGTTTGCATATATTTAGATAGTGAGCATATTATTGCAGCTTTTGACTCTGGTCGGTACCTATTAGGCACTCCTGGAAAATCTGGAGTAGAAAACCTATCTTTAATAAGAGAATATGCAAGATTTAGAGATGTTTTGGCTGAATATTACGAAATAATCAGACTAATTAACGAGAAATTGCAAAACTAAAGAAAACTAAAACTAAAGAAAATTAAAACTATAAAAACTAAAACTAAAGAAAACTAAAACTATAAAAACTAATAATAGAGAAACTAAGATTATAAAAAATTAAGATTATAAAAAACTAAGACAAGAGAAAGACTAAAACTAAAGGAGATATTATGGATATAAACACTTTTCTAATTGGTGTTGCAGTAGTGATTGTAGCGCTTATTGCTTGGTTTATTGGCACGTTAAATAGGCTAAGAAAATACAGGGTGATTATAGAAGAGTCGCAGAAAAATGTTGATATTGCGCTCGCTAAAAGATACGATACGATTTGCCAAATGCTCAAAGTTGCGCAGTCATTTGCAAAATACGAAAAAACAACCTTAGTAGATTTGGTTAGTTTAAGAGGGGGCTTAAGCTCTGTTGATTCTAGTTCTGTAATAAAAAATCAGAATCATGCAATAGGGAAGATTTATGCATTGGCGGAAGCTTACCCGGAATTAAAATCTTCTGAGCAGTTTTTGAATTTGCAAGAGGAAATAAACGATGAAAACGAGCAGCTTGCTGCAGCAAAAAGAATCGTAAATAGTAATATCAGCGTTCTTAATCAAAATATTGTTACTTTCCCAGTATCTCTTATTGCAGGCTTAAGCGGAATAAAGCAGATGGATTTTCTTGACGAAGATGATCTAAGCAACAAGAAGAATATAGATAGCATATTGTGTTAGATAGAATATTGTGCTAGATAATTCGTTTAATAGCTTGATTAACAATATGCAGTAGTCATTAAGTGCAAAATTGCAGCGATTGGCTACTTTGTGGTTTGGGTATTTTTGGGTTGGTCATTTGTGTCAGTGAAGAAAATTGCCGCAAATGGCAAAAATCTTCACTGGTATTTATTAGGTGCGTATCTCAATAGCAGGTGTATATCTCGCTGACAGGTGCGTATCTCAATAACTTTAACTTACAATATGTCAACCCAGTTCTGTCTAGCATGAAGTATTCTATGCACCATAACCGTTTTGTTCTCTTCGCAAATTTTATAGAATATTACATATTTTTTAACGAAACATCTTCTAAAGTTTTTGCTACTTAAGTAATTATCGTTCACAAGTCTGTACCGATACGGCATTGTTGATAGGCTTGAAACAGTGGCTTCAACATTATCGAGGAATTCGTATGCTGTAATTGGTGAGTCTAAGTTGTGTGCAATGTAATGAAGTATGTCTTGCAAATCTTTGTGATAACTTTGAGAAACGATTATTGAGTATTTTTGGTTATTTTGCGCCATTGTTGAGTTCTTCTCTTAAGTTTTGCATTGATTCTTCAAAAGATAATGTGCGATTGTTGTTAAAATCAGACTCGCTTTGAGATAGTAACCTGTACAGTTCGTATTTGTTCATGAATTTGTTGAATAAGTCAATGCTCATTACTGCTAAGTCTCCGCGACCATTTTTTGTAATGAAAACTGGCTCTTTTGTTTCGTGACAGAACGTTGATATCTCGTTGTAGTTATTGCGTAAATCTGTGCTTGACTTAATAGTTGGCATCGTGTGAGTCCTTTGAGATGATTGTTATTTTGGTTTTGAATTATCTTGTATGGTCTTGTTTTATGTGCATAAATATTAACTTAGTTTAATGTAATCTAAAGATATTATATAATTATTTCTTTATATTATTGACTTTGTAGTTTCAATGTTCGTGATTCTAGTAGCCATTAAGTGCAGATTTGCAGCGATTGGCTACTTTGTGATTTTGTGCGATAATGCGCATACTGGTATATAGGATTGAATGGTTTGTAGAATTAGTTGATTGTATGACGGAGTTGATTATATGACAGAATATGATTTGCCGATTTTAGAGTATGATTCCGATAAAAGCGCAGTTTTAATGCCAAGTCACGATAATATTGCTGTTCGTCTGCCATCTAAAGCGGTTTTTGCTTTCTTAGGTGATGAAATCGATAAGTATGCTTTAAGTAGGAAAGCTACGATTGTAGCAAATTTTGAATCTGCAACTAAAGTATATCCAATATATGTTTTGGAAGAGAAAGTAAAGAAAAGAGTAGGGGAAAGAGTAGGGGAAAGAGTAGGGGATAAAGCAGATGAGAATGCGGACGGGAAAGCAAACGAAAAAGTAAGGCAGAACGTAGGTGAGAAAACAAGCAGGGAAGTAGTAGAAGAAGTAACGCAAAAAATCTGCTTAGTGCAGGCTCCAGTTGGCGCTCCTGCTGCTGTTCAGATCTTAGACTGGTTGATTTCTTACGGTGTTAGAGAAGTCGTTAGTGCTGGTTCTTGCGGATCGCTAGTTGATTATGCGGAAAACGTTTTTCTGGTTCCGTATAAAGCTTTAAGGGATGAGGGGACTTCTTATCATTATTTGCCTCCAAGTCGTTATGTTGACGTTTCAGATCGTTCAAGGCATGCTATTTTGCAAACTTTACAGGCGCATAATTTGCCTTACCATGAAGTCAAGACGTGGACTACGGATGGATTTTTCCGTGAAACTAAGATGAAAGTTGCTAGTCGTAAGCAGGATGGATGCGCGGTTGTGGAGATGGAGTGTTCTGCTTTAGCGGCTTGTGCGCAGATGCGTGGGATTGTTTGGGGTGAGATTCTTTACACTGCAGATACTTTGCACGATGTTGAAAATTATGATGAGCGAAATTGGGGTGGGGATTCTAAAGCGTATGCTCTTGAGCTTTGTATTGAATCAGTGTTGCGCATTTGACACGTTTATGCTGATATTACATATGAAATCAGCGTAAAAGTGTTGTTTCGATACGTTTATGATGGCATTACATATTGAATCATTGTTTTAACTTAATTTGATTTTTTTTTTTAACTCTATGCTTATTATTTTTAGCAAGTATTACGTATAAGTGTGTTTAAGCATTTATAGGTGTAATTAAGCATGATAAGTATGATAATGTTACTTTCAATGTTTTGTAGCGAGTGAATAAGCAAATAGCTTATGAAAATGCTAGTTACGAAAATGCTATTAGAGAAGAGATAGTAGAAATACTAGAACTATTAAAGATAGTAAAAACATAAGAGATATATAAGGGAAGTGAGAGGTAGTGAGAATGAGCAAAACTGACAACGCGGCAAATCATAATTCACTTGCAAATCAAAATATTGCAGCTAATCAGCAATCGCCCAAGAATCAGCAATCGCCTGCGAATCAGCAATCATCCAAACTACATCCCGACGTAAAAAATTACGTAAAACTATTTTTCAAGGAAAACAAGCTTGTAGCTTTTCTTTCGATGATAGTTTTTATTGCCTTGTCTATGATTTACACTGCTATTTCTTGGATTTTGCAAATTATTTTCGACTATATGGCAGGCAAAGGATCCTTCTCTTTAACTACTATTTTGCTGCTTGTCGTTTCATTTATGCTTTCAATCTCCCTGATTTTCGCGTTGAAGCGCAGTGCGTATCCTCGCTTTCTTGAAAAAGCAATGAATCAGTATAAAGAGTCTGTTATCAAGAAGCTTTTAAAAAAGAGTTATAGTGATTTTTCGCTTGCTAATTCCGGAACGTATCTTTCTGTACTTACTAATGATTGCGAGCGTATTCAAGAAAAGTATTTGAAGAAGATTTTTGACTTTGTTCAAGACGTTCTTATGCTTGTGAGCTCTCTAGCTCTTATGATTTACTACAGTCCGCTGCTCACTGTTATTGCTCTTGTTATCTCCGTGCTTCCTATGGCGTGCTCGATTCTTACAGCTAACGGAATTGCTATTCGTGAGGAGCAGGTTTCTAAGTCGAATGAGTCTTACACGGCCCTGACGAAGGATGTTTTGAACGGCGTTTCGGTTATTAAGAGTTTTAAGGCGGAGCAGGAGGTTATTAACCGTTATCAGAATCAGTCGATGGAGCTTGAGCATACGAAGAATCTTCGCGAGAAAACGATGACTACTGTTTCTGCTCTTGGCACAATTTCAAGTCTTGGAACTCAGCTTGGTGTGCTGCTTGTTGGTGCTTGTATGGTTAACGCTCACGTTGGTGTTATTACTGCTGGCATGGTTTTAGCTTTCACTAATTTGATGAATGGAGTGCTTCAGCCTATTGCAAGTCTTCCGCAAATGCTTGGTGAGATGAAGGGCGCTAAGAAGCTTATTAGTAAGATGGCTGATTATATGAGTAATGCTAAGGAAGATTCTGGCGAAATTATTGACGATTCTATTAAAAGCGTTGTTTTGCGCGATGTTTCGTACGCTTATGACGCGGATCATAAAGTCTTGAAAAACGTGAGTCTAACTTTGCAAGCTGGAAAATCTTATGCGATAGTAGGACCTTCTGGTGCTGGTAAGAGTAGTTTGATTAATCTGCTTATGGGCTACTACAAGGATTATGAAGGTAGTGTGCAGCTGAATAATCATGAGCTTAGCAATGTGAGCAAGAGTTCGCTTTACGATAAGACTACTCTTATGCAGCAGTCTGTGTTTATGTTTGATGCTTCGATTTTAGATAATATTACGCTTTTTAAGCCATTCCAGGATGCACAAGTGGATCGCGTGATTCACTTGGCTGGTTTGGATGATTTGATTGCTGCTAAAGGCAAGGATTATCAGTGCGGCGAGAATGGTTGTCATCTTTCTGGCGGCGAAAAGCAGCGTATTGCTATTGCGCGAAGCTTGCTTAAAAAGTCCGAGATTCTGCTGGTTGATGAGGCAACGAGCGCGCTAGATAACGAGACTAGCGCGAATGTAACGCAGTCTATTTTGGATTTGCAAAGGATTCTTCGACTCGTGGTAACTCACCGCTTGGATGCTAATTCACTTAAGCAATATGATGAGATTCTTGTGATGAAAAGTGGCGAGCTTATTGAGCGTGGAAGCTTTGAGGAGCTTATGAGTCAGAAGGCGTACTTCTACTCGCTTTACACTGTGTCTATGTGAGGATGTGACACTGATTGTAGGAATGCGCTGGTTTGTGCTTGGTTTGAGCCTGGTTTGTTGGCGTGCGCTGGTTTGTTGGTGTGCGCTATGCAATTTAGCGCAAGTGATTCTGAAGCAGCGCTAGTAGCCATTAAGTGCAAATTTGCATCGATTGGCTACTTTGGTGTTTGACTGATTCTGGTTTGGCTACTTTGCAATTAGCTTATTTAGCTACCTTTTAGGTATTGCTTTTATTTTGAAGTGTTAATTGATTATATGTCTAATTTGGAATAATACTATCCTTTCATCAATATTTTGAAATAGTATGCTTTTTTGAAATTTCAAGCATATAATCTAAAAATATCCTCTTTACTGGTTTTGTTCAGTAAAGAGGATACATATCAAAGACTGCGAGGGAGATATTTTAGTTATTTCTTCGATCTTTCAAATTGACGTTTTAGTATTTTCAGTGCAACTCTTAGGGAGTTTACTCTTCATCTGAAAAATCTTCGCTAGATGCGTCTATATGACGAATGTTGGCGAATGCTTTAATGTTTTTAGCAACAGTTTCGGCAATAGCTTTTCCTGTTTCACCGGACAGAGATTCGTCACCGTTCTTTAGAGCGGTTTTCGCAAAATCTGCGTAACGGTTTACATAGTGTTCATCAACGATTCGAGCGCCGAGCTTGTCACCGAAGCTGATCGGGATCTTATTGTCGTCGTTCTTATCAATGGCGATTCCGCCGTCAAAGCCGTCAGAATCAACTACGAGAACACTGCCGTCAGATAACATGCAGTCAGACACTTCAACCTTGTATTTACCAGGCTTCATGCTGATGATATCCTGCTTGTCATTTGCGACAATGGCGTGATAGAAGTCAACGTCCTTATTATTTTCATCGTCACCGATAAAGTGCATAATTACAGGAGAGGAAGCGGAATCGAAGTCATCGTTTGCAGTGATGAGGAATTTGACTTTATATTTGCTTAACTGTTTTACTCTTTGGTCTTCCGTTTTTGTTGTGCTACTGTTTACGCTATTTGCTCCGCAAGCGCTTAGTGAGCAAGCTAATCCAATTACAGTCAATGAAGCAATTGTGATAGATACAACTTTTTTAAGAGTTAAAGACATATTAGAGTGAATGTTTTTATTGCTACTTAAGCTCTGTGACATGTTATACCCCATTCTCATCATTTGAATTTATTACTATAAGAGAGTTATTTTCATATCGTCTTTATAATAAAAACTTTAAATACTCTACGCTTTAACACGTCAACACGCAAATATAAGCAAACCAGTAAAGAAATAGACCAGTAAAGAAGCAAACCAATAAAGAGTTTAAGAACTTATTTTTGTAAATTGTTTAAATAATTTACTTTTGCAAATTAGCTTAAACAATTATATATAAATCACAAATTATGTATCACTTTTATTAAACAATGCTTACTAATATTACTAACTAATGCTTACTAGTCAAACGAAAATTAGACTATTTAAAATAATGAAATTAGATTGTTTTATATAACAAAATTAGACTATTTCAAATAACGATTATTTATGATAAAAAAATATAAGAACTCTTCGTAAAACATGTCGATTGATTCTATAAGAGGGAGATGGCGATGAATTTAAAACTGAATTTCAAATATCTAAGCCTCTTTCCTAGTTGTAACTATCTACTATAAACAAATGTATGTGAGTGTTAGTTATTATGAAATAACGCATGCAAAGAAAGGATGTGATTATGACTGAGCGATTCACAGATGAATTAAAAAATGAGAATATTGAAACATGGAATGCTGCAATTCATCATCGTTTTGTTAATGAATTAGTTGAAGGTACGATTCCAGACGCTGTGTTAGCTGGGTATTTGATTCAAGATTACAGATTTTTAGATAGTTTCTTAGCTTTATTGGGTGCTGCAGTTACAACAGCAGATAGGCTTGATAGTAGGCTTGTGTTCTCTAAATATATTGGTGAAGTAGCAGGAGATGAGAATACATATTTTGTAGATGCATTCAAAGAGTTTAATACTCCTGAATCTTTTAGGAATAATATTCCTGATACTGAATCTACTCGTGAATTTAAGAAGATGTTTTTAGATGCAGCTCATAGCGGTCATTATGCTGCAGTTTTAGCTGTATTAAATGTTACTGAATGGATATATATTACTTGGGCTTCTAATGCTGAAGGCAAGCGACCTGAGCGTAAAGTTCATTATCAATGGATTGATTTGCATGATTACGCTGGTTTCCACGATTTTGTTGGATTCTTGCGTAATGAATTAGATCGAGTTGGACCCGAGGATTCGAAAATAGCTCGTGAATATTTTGCGCGCGCTGTGAAACTTGAGCGTATGTTCTTTGATAATTCTTATGAAAGTCCTGCAGAAATCTGATTGAACTAATACTGATTTAACTAATACTATACGCAGTTTTGCATTACTATTATTTACGTGTTTACCGGTTTTTACGTGTTTCTTCATTTACGTGTTTCTTCATTTACGTGTTTCTTCATTTACGTGTTTATATGTTTTCACGTGTTTGTGTAAAATTTATTGTTATATTCTTCTATAAGGCAATTTCGTAAAATTTATTGTAAAATTTATTGTAAAATCTTTTGTTGTGTCGCCTGTATGTCCTGATTACTGTACTATTTTCGCTATTTTTCAGGCGTTTTGAGGTGTTTATATAATATTTTGTTATTTTTTTATAATTATAGTTTTTAGTAATTTTACAGATATTTGATGCATTTTTTATTATATTTGCATTATTTTGGCTTTAAATTACTCCTATATTTCAATAATTTTCAAGTGTAAATTTTTCGATTGTGTGCAAATCTGAAAAGAAGCGTAATTTTTTAAGTGCTTACGTAAATAACATGTAAACTTAAGATTTTTTAACTGTTAATTAAATTTATTCGATGGGGGGGGGGTATTGGCTTTATTTAGCCATTTTATCTTATTGAGAATGGTTCGCATATGGCATTTTGTGCCTTTAAACAGCATAGTTGAAAATTTTCTGTTACATAAAAAATGCTAGAGTCTTCGAAATATATTTCTTCTACGTCTTAGCGCGTTTTAGGAATATGTTCATATCCATTCGAGAGGAGATTGCTATGAAGTTCAATCGAACGTCATACTTGACTCGGTTAGCCGCATTAAGCGTAGCTACTGCTACGTTGATTGTGCCACTTTCTGGAGTTCCTTCTGCTTATGCGCAGGATTCTTACTCAGGTGGCGCTAATTTGCAATCGGAGTCACAGCAAGAAATAGAAAAAGCAGTTAAAAACGCTTCCAGTAAGCCTTTAACTCTTGATGAATTGCGTCTTAATCCAAATGTTGCGAAAATTTTGGATGAATCAAAGAAATATTCAAATAATAATGAATTGAGTTCAACTGCTCCTGTAAAAGTTATAGTTACTCTTAAAAATCAGCGTCACTTAGCATCTGATTTTGCTGAAAGAGCAAATAAAGCTAAGCAGAATGATTTACTTTCTACTTGGAAAGACAAGTATAGTATTACTGTTAATCGTCAACTCGGTTACTTAGTTAATGCTTTCGAAGCAACTCTTCCTGAAAATAAGATTCAAGCGTTGCAAAATGAGCCTGAAGTTGCTTCTGTAGCAAAAGAGCGCGTGTATTATCCTCTTGAAAATACAGCTAGAACTCTCGAAGGCGTAACACAAGCTTTTGAGCGTAAGCATAAAGATCTTGACGGTAGAGGAATGTTAGTAGCAATAGTCGATACTGGTATTGACGTAGAACAGCCAGATATGAAGTTGACTAACGATTCTAACCTTAAGATGCAACCTAGAGGAGGTTTGTGTGGTTCTACTGAATTCACTGAAAAAGTTCCTGACGGTTACAATTTTGCTGATGAAAATTGCAATGTAAAAGATGCAGGCAAAGAACAGCATGGTATGCATGTTGCGGGTATTGTGGCAGCTAATGGAAAAATTAAAGGTGTTGCTCCAAACGCTCAACTTCTTGCTATGAAAGTATTCTCGAATGATCCTGACAAGCATGGTGCTGACGATGCTGATATTGCTGCTGCAGTTGAAGCTTCTGTGAAACTTGGTGCTGACATTATCAACATGTCTTTGGGTTCTGACAACGGTATGAGTGGTATGTCAAGTGTTACTGGACTAGCTCTCAAGCATGCTCGCGAAGCTGGCATTCTTCCAGTGATTTCTGCAGGTAACTCTGGTTTGAATTTCTCTGCTAGTGGAACAACTGACGATGCATTTGGTAAGTGGGATGATGGAACTTTAGGAAGTCCTGCAGCATTCAATGAAGCGTTTAGCATTGCATCTGTAGAAAACAAGGTAATTACTGCTTCTAAAGCTACTTATTATGCGAATAACAGCTCTAAAGATTTCGTATATTCTATTGCTACTGGAAGTGCAGATGGTGGAAAGCATGAAATTGTTTACGCAGGATTAGGTAGAACTCCGGATAATGGAGGCGCAGATGATTTCAACGGCGTTGATTGTAACGGCAAATACGTTTTGATTCAGCGCGGAGAAATCTCATTTAAAGATAAGTTTAATAATGCAATAGCAAAGGGTGCTGCTGGCGTAATCATTTACAATAACAAGCCTGATGATTTATTCATAGGTATGGGCGGCTTAGAAAAGGTTAAGATCTTTGGTGCTTCAATCCCAATGAGTGTTGGTGAAGAAATAAAGACCGCAATTGAGAATGCAAAGAAGGATAATAAAAAGGTAGAGGTTTCGTTTAGTAATGGAAACACTGAAATACCAAATCCTAGTAGTTTGCATCCTTCAACATTTACTTCTTGGGGACCAACTCCAGAACTTGACTTCAAGCCTCATATTGCAGGTATCGGTGGAAACGTGTGGTCTACGCAGAACGGAGAAAACAATTATATAGGCATGTCTGGTACTTCCATGGCTGCTCCTAATGTTTCTGGTCTTTCTGCATTAGTTATGCAAAGTTATAAGAATCGTTTCCCACATCTTTCTGCAAAAGCACTTGCTACGCGCGTTGAACAAGCGTTGATGAATACTGCTCAAGTTCTTAAAAATGATAATGGTGTTCCATATGCTCCTCGCCAAATTGGCGCTGGCTTAGCGCAAGTTGATAAAGCTGTTGAAACTAACGTTATTGCAACAGTAGATGATACTGATAACGCTTATGCGCAATTGCGTCAAGTTAATGGTCCACGCACTATTAACGTAAAGTTGCATAATATTGGAAACAGTGATGCTCAGTTTGATATTCCAGATAATCAAGTTATAAATGAGTCTAATGAAGCTGGGCAAAAAACTGTAACATCATTCAGTAATGAAAGCTTGACTACTTTATCAAAGCATGTTCGAGTTGCTCCTGGTAAAACAGAAACTGTTAAATTTACTCTTAATCCTAAGACTAGCGGAGATCATTATGTTGAAGGCTATATTGGTTTTGAGTCAACAACAGAAGGTCAACCAAATTTGACTGTTCCATATCTAGGATTTGTGGGCGATTGGAATAAAGAGCCAATTGTAGTCGACCCTAATAGTACTTACAGTGCGGATATTCCTGCAACAACAAAACTTGTTTCGATATTTAATGAAGGTGGCATTTTTGGTAACCTTCCTATGAAAGTGAACACTGAAGGTCAAGAACGTTCTCTTGGAGCATTTTCTCCTAATGATGATGGAATACTTGAAAGCGTTAAGCCATCTATTGCAGTGCTAAGAAATGCTGAGCGTGTGAACTACTCTGTTTACGATAAAGACGGCAAGAAACTTGTTATAGATTTGGGTGACGATGATTATCTAAGTCGCACAAATCTTGGAAAGATGGATGCTAATGGAGCCCGTAGTAGTTCTAATGGTACTTGGGATGGTAAAGTTTGGGATCCTAAGAAAGGCTTTGTTGTAGCTAAGGATGGTTATTACACATATCGTATTAAAGCTCAGCTTTCTAAGGATTTCCCAGCTCAAGAGTATGACATGAAGTTTGCTCTCGATACTACTGGCCCTACTATTAAAATTTCTGATCGAGATGAAAACGGTGATGTCACTTTCACTATGCATGATGATTTAATTGGCACGCCAACTGCTCCGTCTATTACAATGGACGGTGATGAAGGTCATCAGTTGAAATATGATACTAGCCAGAATTGTAAGGATTCGGAAGGTGGTCATACTTTAACTTGTAAGATTCCGATAGATCCTTCAGCAAAGTTCATTGTTGCTAAGTCTTTTGACAATGCTTTAAATGCAAATGCTGTAGCAAAAGTGTTCAATAAGCTGAATAGCGCCGGCAAACCAGATGGAAGATCCAAGATTGTTGTTAATAATCAAGATTCTTTAACTACTAATACTTTGACTCCTAGGGATTATAAAGTTAAAAAATATGGTGATGATAAGTACTACTTGATTTTAAGTGGTTATCTTTCTGATGATGTGAAGTCGCTTTCTCCAGAAGTAGCTCATGGAAAGTGGGATCAGCACGATAAGTCTAATTGCGAAACAGGCGAATTTAAGATTGACAGTGAACATGCAACGTTTGTCTCATTTGTACCTCTTAAAAATGGCGATAACGTCATTAAGATAAGTGGATTGGATGCAAATGGAAATCCGATAGCTCATACTAAAAAGTTCACTGTGAAGTTCAACGAGAAAGCTCCTGAAATCACTGTTACTAACCTTAATGCAAATAAGCACTTAGATGTTGCTACAGACGGAAAAGTGACTATTAAGGGTAAAGTTAGCGATGATCCTGGTGATAAGTTGACTTTGAAGATTGAGTATCAAAAAGTTGCTGATGGCGCTGATGAAGCAAATTCAGTTTCTGACGAAGTCACTCTTAATAATGGAGAATTTGATACCACTATTGATCCGGATGCAAAAGCTGCAACTGTTACTTTAGTTGCTTCTGATGGAGCAAATAATACTACTTTGACGGTTCCGCTTGAAGGTCGTTCTGAACCAGAACAAGAAAATAGTGATGAAAATGCTCCTGAAGTTGGTGAGGATGATTTCAGCATTGACAAGAGTAATTTGCAAGAAATTTTCAAATATAACTATGTTGTTTCTGCAAATAATCCAAGCAAGGATTCTGTGAAAGTAACTGGTAATGCAGGTGAACTTATAACGAGTATTAAATTCGTACAGAATGAAGTTGGAACAGACAAGCATATGAATCTTGTTGTCTATGAAGCAAAGATTGATAAAACGAAGCACACTTTTGAAGTTGAGCTTCCAATGCATGCAGGTTTGAACGACTTTAGACTTGAAGTAGAAAAGAAAGATAGCGTAGACGATGATGACGATTACTCAACGACACTCGTCAATACTCCTGTGCGTTTCTATTTCGATGTCGCTGCTCCTAATGTAACTTTCAATAATCCTACGCTTTACGGTCACACCTTATTTACAAATAAAGATTCTGTAAATCTTGCTGGTGAGATAAGTGATGATGCATTTGGATACTCGCTATACATTAACGGTAATACTGTTAAGCGATTCTTCTCGATTCACGCTGGTGGAGAAGGTGTTAATAAGCGAGCATTCTCTAGTGATATTCATGTTGATAATGGCGACCTGATAAACGTTCAGTCTTCTGATCAGATTGCTTCTTCTAAGATTGGACTTATTCCGGTAGTTCTTGATCAAGAAGACCCAACAGTTAATATTGGTTTATCTGATGATGAGGGTGTTACTGATCCTGACACAAGGAAGATTTACGTACATGTAACTGATCCAAATCTTAAGTCTGTGAAAGTTTATATCGATAATAAGTTAGTTAAGACTGAAGAAACTGACTTAAAGCAGACTAAGATTGAAGACAATATGGTTGATACTAGCAATGTTCGTAATATTCCTACAGACGCGGATAAACCTACGAATACAGATATGAAGCTGTATATTCCTACTGCAGGTTTGAAGAAGGGTGATCATACTCTTCGAGTTGAAGCTACGGATTATGCAGGTAATGTAACTGGTGATACTAGCGATAATGCTGGTGACGGAGTATCTCGAGCGTTCACAGTGACACAGGATTCTACAGCTCCTGCTGAAGGTTCTTCTGAGCCTGGTAAGAGTGATGGTTCTACTCAGACTGATCCTGAGCCTGGTAAGAGTGATGGTTCTACTCAGACTGATCCTGAGCCGGGTAAGAGTGATGGTTCTACTCAGACTGATCCTGAGCCGGGTAAGAGTGATGGTTCTACTCAGACTGATCCTGAGCCTGGTAAGAGTGATGGTTCTACTCAGACCGAGCCTGAGCCGGGTAAGAGTGATGGTTCCACGCAAACTGAACCAGAGCCTGCGCCGGGTAAGACTGATCCAACTCCTGTTACTGGTGGTGGTTCTACTCAGCCTGAGCCGGGAACTCCTTCTGAGCCTGTTAAGCCGGGTAATCCTGATCCGGGAGCTCCAACTGAGCCGGGTAAGACTGATCCTGCAACTCCAACTGAGCCGGGTAAGACTGATCCAACTCCTGTTACTGGTGGTGGTTCTACTCAGACTGAGCCTGAAACTCCTTCTGGATCTTATTCAGGCGCAAGTAGTAGTGAAGAAACTGGTTCTGGATCTTCTGAATCTTCAGCTCCTTCTGCTCCTTCATTCGATGGAATACAGTCTGATTTGAAGGTTTTGACTGTTAATGAGTCTAATGGAGTAAATCATCTGAATACTGGTCGTATGAATCGTTTCCACGTAAAAGGTAATGATTTTACAGATGGTGAACACGCATATGCATTCATTTACTCTGATCCTGTGGCTCTTAAGGGTGAAGGCAATAATGATTATGTAACTATGCACTCTGAGGAGGGCGGTTACTACTTCGATGCATTCATTCCTGAAGGATACGAAGGTGAGCATACGGTTTTGTTGATGAAGGGTAATACGCAAGTAGCTTCTGCTAAAGCGGTTGTTGCTTCTGAAACAAAGTCTAGCGGTTCTAGTGATTCTGAAGGTAATTCGGGTAATGATTCGAATGAATCTGCTTCTCGTTCTGGATCTCGCTCATTCACTAAGGGATCTAAGTCTAGAGTTGCTCATACTGGTGTAAACATTGTGTCTGTAATGACTATGATTATGGTACTTTTGACTGGCTTCGTGTCTGTTCTCAGTGTACGCATGTCTAAAGTGTTTGTTTCCAGAAAAGCTGATAATTTATAAACTAATATTTAATTAAGTATTAGTTCAATAGAATCAAAATGCTCCTCATCTTTATGAAAGGTGGGGAGCATTTGCTTAATTAGTGATTATTAAGTTATTGTGCAATAAACCAAATTATTATTACGATACTTAATAATATTTTTTGAAATAAAACAAACTTGCTATTTGCGCAAACTTATGCATCGAGATTAGACTGTGTTCCTGCAGTTTCAGCAGTTGCAGCTTGCTCTGCTTGAGCTGCATCGAGTTTAGCGCGAACTGTTGCAAGCAAACCTTGTGCGCGCTTTGCTAAAGCTTCACCTAATTCCCATTGGCGCATGGATTGATCTAGTGTTAAACCTCCGGCTTCTAAAGCTTGAACAGCTTGAATTAGTTTTTCGCGAGCTTCTTCATAAGGCATTGATGCAATATTCTCGCGTTCTTCATCTGTTAGAGTACTTGCTTGCTTTACGTTTGCACCCATTTTTTCGCTTGATTGTACAGACTTATTTGTATCTGATTCTTTTCCCATAATTATTCCTTATTGTTTTTTATTGCTCATTATTATTCTTATTGCTTATTTTATAAATAGATTTTACTAAATAATAAATTTAGCAATTTGTTAATGAGCTTAGATGTTTTAATTGCTTATTTGTTTTTATTATTTGTTTTAGGGCTTTTATGATGTAATTGCATGTATTTGTTTCATTAAATTGCTTCCTCTACTCCTTTTACAGTGCTAAACACAATTCCGCTTTTCAAAGTAACAGTAATTTCATCGCCAATTTTAGCTGAACTTGCGTTATCTAAAACATGACCATTTTTCAATTGAACAACAGCATATCCGCGATTCAATGTAGATTGTGGGCTTAAAGCAGTAAGACTAGCGTGAGCCTTTTCAACCGTTAAACTCGCATCATCTAAAATGCGAACTAAACCATTCCTCATACGTTCTACAGATTGTTCTACAAATCTCTCATGAGGTTCAAGCATAGTGCTTGGATTGGTAAGGCTTGGACGATTAGCATAACCTTCTACAAGTCGAATTTCGCCTTCAACTCGAGCTTCAACACGCATACGCATATGTTGTAATGCGTTATCAATCAGCTGCCATTGTTCTAGAACATCTGGAACTACTCGCTTAGCTGCATCTGTTGGTGTAGAGGCTCGCAAATCTGCAGCTAAATCAATTAAAGTCCAATCATCTTCGTGACCAATTGCTGAAACTATAGGCGTGATACATGAAGCAGTTGCGCGGACAACTCCTTCGTCTGAGAATCCAATCAGATCCTCAAAACTTCCTCCGCCGCGAGCAACAATAATAACGTCAATATCAGGGTCTGCGTCAAGTTGTTTAATTGCAGCAATAATATCAGATGGACATTGCACTCCCTGTACGTGAGCGTGAACAACTTTAAAACGCGTTACTGGCCACCTTAAATTCACGTTTGTAATAACATCGCCTTCAGCTCTGGCTTGCGGTGCGCAAATCAAACCAATGCATTTAGGGAATTCAGGCAATTGTACTTTATTTTCTGCATCAAATAAGCCTTCTCCCTTGAGTTTTTTACGTAATTCGTCAATTTGAGCTTTTAAATCTCCATCTCCAACACGACGTATGTCGTCTGCTACGAAACTTAGTCGTGTTGCTTTAACCCAAACCTCAGCTTTTCCATGTACTACAACTCGATCTCCTTGGCGTAAGCCTTGAGCTTTTTGAACGAATTGCGAAAATCCCATTACAGATATGGAAACATCTTGATTGCTATCTCTAAGAGTTATGTAACCTGAGCTAGAACGTCGAAGATTTATTTCTGTAACTTGTCCTTCAATCCAAGCTTCTGGCCATTTTGTAACTGCATCATGGAATTTTTGGCTGATTATATGTACCGGCCAAGGATTTTCTGGAGTAGTTAAAGCTGCTCGCTCAGGAATTTGATTTTGTTTTAGCGTTGTAATTGACGAATTCATAATTATAAGCTTGGTTGCTAAGAGGGACAAGTTGAAAGCACACTGTGCTTTCAACCTTGAGCAAGTCCTCTCGCATTAAGTGTGTTTGGAGGTTTTCGTTGTTGGTTGCGTGTTTGTTGTGGTTGATTGCATTCATGCAATCAAGAGTACTTGCGTTGAAAGCACACTGTGCTTTCAACCTTGTGCAAGTCCTCTCGCATTAAGCTCGTTTGAAGCGCGAGCTTTGCTTTGTTTTTAGTGTGTTTGCGTGTTTACTGTGGTTGATTGCATTCATGCAATCAAGAGTACTTGCGTTGAAAGCACACTGTGCTTTCAACCTTGAGCAAGTCCTCTCGCATTAAGTGTGTTTGGAGGTTTTCGTTGTTGGTTGCGTGTTTGTTGTGGTTGATTGCATAGATGCAATCAAGAGTACTTGCGTTGAAAGCACACTGTGCTTTCAACCTTGAGCAAGTCCTCTCGCATTAAGCTCGTTTGAAGCGCGAGCTTTGCTTTGTTTTTAGTGTGTTTGCGTGTTTACTGTGGTTGATTGCATTCATGCAATCAAGAGTACTTGCGTTGAAAGCACACTGTGCTTTCAACCTTGAGCAAGTCCTCTCGCATTAAGTGTGTTTGGAGGTTTTCGTTGTTGGTTGCGTGTTTGTTGTGGTTGATTGCATAGATGCAATCAAGAGTACTTGCGTTGAAAGCACACTGTGCTTTCAACCTTGAGCAAGTCCTCTCGCATTAAGCTCGTTTGAAGCGCGAGCTTTGCTTCAAACGAGGGTAATGCGACACGCCGATTTGCGCTCTCATTAAATTTGAGTATAGTTATTTCTCGGTTCAAAAATCAAATGAATCTAACCAACGCCCCTTTAGCTCAGTTGGTTAGAGCAGCTGACTCTTAATCAGCGTGTCCGGGGTTCGAATCCCCGAGGGGGCACAAATAAAACCCAAGCCTAGAGCTTGGGTTTTTTCATATTGTTCAATCAAAGCATTCGTGTATAATATCCCTTTGTTGTTTGCTAGTTAATCATGTTGTAGCAAACTTACACTGCCTCGGTAGCTCAGTGGATAGAGCACCACTCTCCTAAAGTGGGTGTCGTCAGTTCGATTCTGATTCGGGGCACTTTTTACACAATGTTAGGGGATAGTGTTAGATTGTTCCTAAATTAAGTGATGATCCGTTATCAGCGGGGAGTTTTCGGAAGAACGGCGAGCATTCTTAATATTTTCGCTTATTAGAACCGACGGGATTGGCCCGCATAGCCAAATATAAGCGGTTATAAGAATAGTTTTAAGATTCTTATAGCAAGCGAGGTGGTACCGCGGTAGGCAACTGTCGTCCTCGCAGGGAAATGTTTAACCCTGTTTAGCGAGGAGAGTGCAGTGAGCGAATCTGCTAATATGGCAAATGATACGTCTGAGAATCATGTGTATCCAAAAGTAAACGTTATGGCAGTAGAATCTAATGGAGATTCCGATAATACTAGCTGTGTTTCGCCAAATCCTTCATTCCCACAACTTGAAGAATCTGTGCTTCAATACTGGGATGCAAATAATACGTTTAGAAAATCAATAGAGTATCGTCCATCTGGCAAAGGTAGCCAAAATGAGTTTGTTTTCTTTGATGGACCTCCTTTTGCAAATGGTCTTCCACACTATGGTCACTTGCTAACAGGTTACGCAAAAGACGTTATTCCTCGCTACCAAACTATGCGTGGTCGTAAAGTAAACAGAGTTTTCGGTTGGGATACTCATGGTCTTCCTGCAGAATTGGAAGCGCAAAAAGAGCTTGGAATCGAATCTGTTGAGCAAATCGAGAAAATGGGAATCGCAAAGTTCAACAATGCTTGTCGTTCCAGTGTTTTGAAGTATACGAATGAATGGCAAAACTACGTGCATCGTCAAGCGCGTTGGGTTGATTTTGAGCGTGGCTACAAAACTCTCAACATTCCATATATGGAATCCGTTATGTGGGCTTTCAAGCAGCTTTACGATAAGGGCTTGGCTTACAAAGGCTACCGCGTGCTCCCGTACTGTCCGAAGGATCAAACTCCACTTTCTGCACACGAGCTTCGTATGGATGCGGATGTTTACCAGAATCGTCAAGATACAACTGTTTCTGTAGCTGTAAAACTTCGAGATGAAGAAGACGCCTACGCAGTATTCTGGACTACTACTCCTTGGACTGTGCCAACCAACTTCGCAATCGTAGTCGGCGCAGACATCGATTATGTGGAAGTTCGCCCAACTGAAGGCAAGTTTGCTGGTAAGAAGTTCTACATCGGTAAGCCTTTGCTGGGATCTTACACTAAGGAACTTGGCGAAAACTACGAGGTTGTGCGCGAACTTAAGGGAGCTGAGATGTCAGGCTGGCGCTACTATCCAGTATTCCCTTACTTTGCAAGCGAATCTGCGCTTAAAGAAGGCGGTACTCCTGGTCCTAATGCTTTCACAATTTACACAGCAGACTATGTTGACACTTCTGAAGGTACTGGTTTAGTTCACCAAGCTCCTTACGGCGAAGACGATATGAACACGCTTAACGCACATGAAATTCGAAGCGTTGATGTGCTAGATGCAGGCTGCAAGTTTACAAGCGATTGCCCAGATTACGAAGGCTTGTACGTTTTTGACGCGAATCTTCCAATTTTGCGTGCTTTGCGTGCAGGAGATGGACCTCTTGCTAAAATGCCGGAAGATCAAC
The DNA here is from genome assembly GCF_049262715.1 of Gardnerella bivia. Lineage (NCBI taxonomy): Bacteria > Bacillati > Actinomycetota > Actinomycetes > Bifidobacteriales > Bifidobacteriaceae > Gardnerella > Gardnerella bivia. Next base: position 1,592,083 of record NZ_CP058399.1, on the reverse strand, counting down.
GTGCGCTATTATTCCAAGAAAAAAGCTACGTGCACAGTTATCCTCACTGCTGGCGTTGTGCAACTCCGCTTATTTACAAACCTGTTTCTAGCTGGTTTGTATCTGTAACGAAGATTAAAGAAAGATTGCTTGAACTTAATCAAAAGATCAATTGGATTCCTGGAAACGTGAAAGATGGTCAGTTTGGTAAGTGGCTTTCTAACGCTCGCGATTGGTCAATTAGCCGTAATAGATTCTGGGGCTCGCCAATTCCAGTGTGGGTGAGTGACGATCCGAAGTATCCTCGTGTAGACGTTTATGGTTCCTTGGAAGAGCTTAAGGCTGATTTTGGAGATTATCCTCGCGATGATGATGGTAATGTGAATATGCATCGCCCGTATATTGATCGCCTTACTCGTCCTAATCCAGATGATCCTACTGGAAAATCACAAATGCATAGGATTACAGATGTTCTTGATTGCTGGTTTGAGTCTGGTTCTATGCCTTTTGCTCAATTCCATTATCCTTTTGAAAATAAGGAATTCTTTGAGGAACACTTCCCATGCGATTACATCGTTGAATATATCGGTCAAACTCGTGGATGGTTCTACACTCTTCACATTATGGCTACGGCGCTTTTTGACCGCCCGGCTTATAAGAACGTGATTTGCCATGGTATTGTGCTTGGTTCTGACGGTCAGAAGATGAGTAAGCATTTGCGAAATTATCCAGATGTGAATGGCGTTTTTAACGAGTATGGTTCAGACGCAATGCGCTGGTTCTTAATGTCTTCGCCGATTTTGCGCGGCGGCAATTTGATTGTGACTGCAGATGGCATTAGGGATACAGTTCGTCAAGTTATGCTTCCAATTTGGAGCTCGTATTACTTCTTCACTTTGTATGCGAATGCTGCAAACGGTGGGGAAGGTTATAATGCTCGTCGTCTTCGTGCAAGTGAGGTTTCGGGACTTTGTAACATGGACCGCTACTTGCTTGCTCGCACGCGTTTGCTTGTTGAGCGCGTAGAAAAGTGTTTGAACGAGTTTGCTATTAGCGATGCTTGTGCGGCAGTAAGTGACTTTATTGACGTACTTACAAATTGGTATATTCGTGGCAGCCGTGATCGTTTCTGGAATGAAGATGAAACTGCTTTCAACACTCTTTACACTGCGTTGGAAGTGTTTATGCGCACAATTGCTCCTCTTGCTCCTATGGAAGCAGAGGCTGTGTGGCGAGGTCTTACTGGCGGAGAATCTGTGCATTTAGCTGATTGGCCTTATTTGGTTGAGCCACAAACTCTTTGCGATGGAGAGAAAAATCCTAAGGCTGGAGAAGTTACTGAGCTTGGCGCTGTTCTTGCTTCAGATGATGCTTTGGTTGCTGCTATGGATAAGGTTCGTGAGGTTGTGTCTTCTACGCTTTCGTTGCGTAAAGCGGAACAGTTGCGCGTGCGTCAGCCGTTGGCTAACTTGACAGTTGTTGCAGAAAATACTGATGCTGTAGAGCCTTATGAGCAGGTTCTTGAGCGTGAGCTTAACGTGAAGAATGTTACATTCTGCACTTTGCAGGACGCAAGCGAACACGGTTTGAAGATTGTTCATGAGCTTAAAGTGAATGCTCGCGCTGCTGGTCCTCGCTTGGGTAAGCAAGTTCAATTTGCTATTAAGTCTTCTAAGAGTGGCGATTGGCATGTTGACGGCTCTGGCGCTCCTGTTGTTCAGACTCCAAACGGCGAAGTTGCGCTTGTTGAGGGCGAATATGAGCTTGTGAATCGCGTTGAGTCTTCGGATGCTCAAGCAGCTGCAAATATGGCTTCTGCTGCAATGCCAACTGGTGGCTTCGTTATGCTTGACACTGCTTTGACTAGCGATTTGCTTGCTGAAGGATATGCTCGCGATGCTATTCGCGTTGTTCAGGATGCTCGCAAGGAGAACGGTTTAGATGTTACGGATCGAATTGCTTTGACTTTGAGCGTGCCAGCTTCGGACGTTGCTAAAGTTGAGCAATTCCGAGACTTGATTGCTAAAGAAACTCTTGCTACAAGCTTCGAAGTTACTGAGGCTGATCCTAGTGCAACAGAGCTTAGAGTTACTCTTAAGCGCGCGTAGTTTAAGTGCAAATCTTTAGCTAACTAAACAAAAAACGTGCTGGTGTATGATTAAATACATCGGCACGTTTAGTTTTTCTAGTTTTTCGTATTAGTGTATTATTTTTTCGCATTAGTGTATTAGCAAGCGATTTTCGCTATTCTAAAGAATTTTTGGATTTTCAATATTTATTCATGCATGTTGATTTAGCTTTTTAGTTAAGATGTTGATACTCGCTATTAGAGTTGTGAACTGATTCTAGGAGGTATTGAATGTCTTCTTCAGCGCCAATTGGAGTATTTGATTCAGGATTAGGCGGTATATCTGTTGCTCGCGAAATCAGATCTGCTATGCCTAATGAACATATACTTTATTTTGGGGATTCAGCAAACGCTCCTTATGGCATTAAAACACCTGATGAAGTTAAAAAGCTTAGTTTTTCTATAGTCGAAAATTTTGTAAAGAATGGTGTTAAAGCAGTTGTAATCGCTTGTAATACAGCGACTTCTGCTGCTGTAAAAGATTTACGCGAGTATTATAATATTCCAATTATTGGTATGGAGCCTGCTTTGAAATTGGCTTGCGACTTAGGTTGCGGTAAATCTCAACGTGTAATAGTTGCTGCAACACCTCTTACACTTAGAGAGCGCAAATTTGCAGATTTGTTAAATCGATTTGCGTGCGAGCATACTATTTTTTCTCAGCCTTGCCCTGATTTAGTTAGAATTGTAGAAGATGGTAAATTAAACGATCGTGATTTTGTAAATTGTGCTCTTCATAAATATTTTGATTCGTATGATTTACATTCGATTGATTCAGTCGTATTAGGTTGCACTCATTTTATTTTTTATCGCGATTATTTTAGAGATTTTTTGCCTTCTAACGTTAAAATTGTTGACGGTAATGCTGGTACAATCCATCATTTGCAAGAGATATTAAGCTCTTTAGATGCGCTCGCGCCAAAATCAGAAGAGGGTAGTGTTACTATATCTAATTCAGATACTAGCAAGAGGATTAGTGAGTTAGCTCAAAGTTTATTTTTCGCAAAATAATAACTAATAATAACTCTTGCATGTTTTTGTAGCTTTTATAAAAGGCTATAGGATTTTTTTTTTACAGGATTTTCCTGTGTTTGTGAGGTGTGGGAATTGCTTACCTCACAGGAGCTTCAACTTTTTACGCATGTTTAATTGTTATTGCTTGTAGTAATGAAAGTTAGATTTTAGCTTACTTTAGTTTTGTGAAGAGTTTGGATTAGGTGTAACTTTTTTTAAATACCGTTTCGCTTTTTATTGTTCGTTAAGTATTTCCCACACCTCACTAGTACACAATCTATACTTAACTTACTTAGTAAAAAATCCTATAGCATTATTTACAAACTCACTACCGTTTTGCTGTTTTGTGAGTAGTGGGAATTACTTATATCTTTATCTGCTATATTTTATATCCGCGATTTAATATTTCATCTACTACTTTTCGGCTAGTTTTTTCCTCCCCAAGAAGATTTGGTTTACCTTTTCCGTGCCAATCTGATCCTCCTGTAACAATCAAATTTAGTTCGTTTGCTAATCCTAATAGACGCTGACGTTGAGTCAAAGAATTACCTCGATGATAAACTTCTAAACCGTCAAGACCTGAGAAAGCATAAGAAGTAATTTGATCGTCTGAAAGTAAAAGTGAATTTCTACTATAATCTGCTGGATGCGCGATTATAATCACTCCTCCTGCATGTTTGATTGCGTCAATAACTTCATAAACTGTCGGCGAAGGCGTAGGAATATAATACGGTCCACACGGTGAAACCGGTCCAGAAAATGCTTGTGAGCGTGTTTTGAAAATTCCTGCAGCAACAAGCGCGTCTGCAATATGTGGCCTGCCAATTGTTGTAAGCTCTCCATAACTAGCTTGAGATAACACATCTTCCCAAGTAATCGGATAATCTTTACTCATTCGTTCAACCATTGCACGAGTGCGTTCTATTCTACGTTTCCTCGTAGTTTCAAACATTTTCTTTACATAATCATCTTGAGGATTATATTGATAAGCTAACATATGAACTGAAATACCGTAATCTTCTGCTGTAATTTCAGAACCATATAAAACTGGCATATTAGCAGCGTTAGCAGCTTTACGGAAATCATCCCATCCTGCTGACGTATCATGATCTGTAATGGCAACGCCCTCAATATTAAGATTTTTAGCAATATTTATTAAACTTTGCGGAGTTTCGGTTCCATCAGAATATGTTGTGTGACAATGCAAATCCCATCCGCAAGAGTTGCAATCATCCGTAGAATCATTTACGCAATTGCCTGCGCAATCATTAGAAGATTTTTCTTCTTGCGAATAATCTTTAGAAAATTTATTGTTACTAACAATTACAGTCATATAACTATCGTAGACTGTAGTATGTAAACTTTTATACACAATGTAGCGTAATTCTAACAATTTTACGAGGAAACATATGCAGCAAACTAATTTAATTGAAGAAAAAGAGAATAATAATACTCAATTTATCGGCTGGCGGCATACTAACATATGGACTTACGGGATTATGTTCATTGTTTCTGCAATAGCGTTATTAACATCACTTATTCTTTCATCAGAAACATTAGCTTTAGCAAGAGCACCTCACTCAAAACTTGCTTGCGATGTTAGCGGAGCAATATCATGTTCAAAAGTAGCTCAAACTTGGCAAGCAGAATTCATACATTTTGGAGAATTAAGTTTTCCAAACTCATTCTTTGGTATCGCTGCAGAAGCAATATTTCTTACGATCGCAGTAATCGGTTTAGCTAAAATGAAATTCCCAAAATGGCTTGCATCAGCTTCTTGGTTAGGAGGATTATTCGCGCTTTTATACGCTTATTGGCTGTTTTCTCAATCACTATTCGTAATCAACGTATTATGCCCATGGTGTTTAGTATTGATGTTCTCAACTACAGTGCAATTTATTTCCCTTTCTCATGCAACTATATGTGTTCAAGAAGTGGGATTGCGCGCGGCTCCATGGTTAAAATCATATTACCGATTGCATTATGATTTAATGCTTGATGCTGTGTGGATTATGGTATTAGTTACTTTGATTTTTGCAACTCACGGTAGTGAAATTATAGCTTTGTTTACGAAGTAATTACCACTACTCACAAAACAGCAAAACAGTAGTGAGTTTGTAAATAATCCTATAGGATTTTTTACAAAATATGACTGTTGTTGTAAGGCGTGGGAATTACTTACCTCACAGGAGCTTCAACTTTTTACGCATTATCAAATGTTATTGCTTGTAGTAGTAAAAGCTAGATTTTAGCTTACTTTAGTTTTATAAATAGCTTGGATCAGGTGTAACTTATTCAAACACCGTTTCGCTTTTTATTGTTCGTTAAGTAATTTCCACACCTCACTAGTACACAATCTATACTTAACTTACTTAGTAAATAATCCTATAGCCTTTTATAAAAGCTACAGGATTATTATGTGATTTGTTAATAAACTAGTTCAGTGCGCCAAATCCAACAGTATGCTTTGGTGTATCTCCGATAAGAGCATAAGATAGGAATTCTTTTTGCATAAGAATCTTGCGATTATTGTTATCTGTAAGCTCAATCATTGAATCTGCATTAGCATTTGCGATTATATTTCGCACTTCTTCTGCGCTTTGTTCAGTTTCAAAGTCAATAGAATCAGAACTGTTTTTTACTCCAAGTACTACTCGCATATTAATCTCCTTCTATTTATCTAAATCCGCCTTAGCATCTCTCATTGCGCGCTCTTCGCGTTCAAGCAATGGGATTGCAATAGTTTCAGGCGCATCGTCTGTTACTTCACTTTTTGTTTCAGTTAATTTTTCTTTTTCTTTATAATTGTGTTTTTCGGAATTTTCTTCATTATTATTTTGATTTTTTGAAATTTTGCTGGTAACTCCATTATCGCTATCACTGGAATTTTCGCTATTGCTTTCGATATTGCTATTGCTACTGTTTTCGCTATTTTTAATATTTGTTATAACTTGTGTTGCAATATCATCGTAGTTATTAGAAGTAGTGTTAGCTTGATTAGAGGATTGCGATTGATCAGCTAAATGTTGTTCATTTTGCGATTTTGTAGCAGATGTTTTAGATGCGCAAGACTCATTTGTGCTATCGTCTATTTGAACCACGTTCTCGTTAGTAGGATCTTTAACTTGAGTATGTCCTTCAAGTGTTATATCGCTTTCTTCAGTATTGTCACCAATAGATTGAGTTGCTGAAGATTTAGAAGCTACTTGAGTTTTGCGTTCAGATGAATAAGTATCATCGTTTACTAAATCGCCGACTGTAATAGTCGAGTCGAGCTTAGATCTACTTGCATTAGATGTTTTCGATGTTTTAGAGCTATTTATACGCATAAGTTCATGTGCAAGTCGTTCAACTTGAGCTTTGAATCGCATTATTCCAGCATTATCTGCATGTTGCAAAGCTTGTATAAAATCTCCGACTTGTTCCATTTGAAGCCATAAGTTTGCGCGAAGCATTATAAGACTATCTAAATGAGATCCTCTAACGCGCCCGTATGCAGAAAGTAAAGCATTGCGTTTTTGCTCATTTAACTTTGCGAAAATCCAAGCTAAATCTCTTGCTGGATCGTTAATTTGCATGCTCTGCCAATTGGTTATTGCGCTAATAGTAGAGCCTGAAAATAGAAAGTCACCGTCACAAAATCCGCCATGTACAGGACAAGTGTCAAATGACCATAATCCTTCTGTTTCTAATACTCTAGACCAACTATCTGTGATTTCTGAAGGAATGTGACCAGCAGCTCTCAAGCGTTTAATCCATCCTGTAAGTTGTGCTCTAATATTTCCTGTAGTAAATGAAGGATATTTTGCTCTTTGAAGGAAAGTTGGACGAAGCCTGTGTATTGCTCCTAAAGCTGTTCCAACATTAGTGCAATCGTCAGTTGTAAGTAGATTTAATTCTCTTGCACATCCATTTAGATGTGAGCAAATTAGCACAGTAGGTTCTTCATTATTAAGTTTTTTACCTAATCCTTGCATAATTTCGTAATTAAAATTAGAAGAATTAGTTTGAGAATCTTCATTTTGAGAATTGTTTTCGCTAGGTTTGTGCAATGCTCCAGGGTAAAAATTCAACATCTGATCGTATGCAAATCCCAGTGCAGCTAATCCCTTAGTTTGTTGTAATGCCCATGCTGCTCTTGCGCGATCTCGCAATCTATGACGACCCTGTGTTTCTGTGCTAACGAAGATGTCGTAAAGGCGTCCTGAAACATCTTGTATAACTGCATGGGAGATTCCCGCAGCGGCATCAGTGGCGTTTGCCTGCTCGCTTTTGCGGGTTCCAGCGAACTGTACTTCTGGCATGACCGATGAGGCCAATGCTGCTAACTTGAATCTACTTAACTGTGTCACACTCCCACAGTAATACAAAGTAACGAAATGCGACAGTTTTTGACAACTTTTATAAATTTTGTATCAATATTGTTAGCTTGATTGTTAGCTTGATTGTTAGTCTTTCGTAAATATTGTTAGCTTGATTATTAGCTTCTTATAAGTATGATTATTTTCTTGATCTTCTGAGCAATATGTTTAGTTTCTGTCTAGTATGATGAACTACAAATATTATGAACTACAAGTACGTTTAACCATAGATATTATTGACTACAAATATTATGAACTTCTGACCACAATAGTAATAAAAATTTTTATATGGCTAGAATTTCTGTCACAATATAAGTATGAGTTTTACGCAAGAGCCTGATTTATTATTGCAAGGTTTAGATGATAATCAACGTGCTGCAGCTATGTCAATACATGGACCAGTGCGTATTATTGCGTGCGCTGGAGCTGGTAAAACTCGTACTATTACTAGAAGAATTGCTTATGCTTGTGCTACTAATCAATGGGATTCTAAAGGAGTGTTAGCAGTTACTTTTTCTGTAAAAGCAGCTCAAGAAATGAGAGATAGGTTAGATAGTTTAGGCGTAAGTAGTGGCGCTAGAGTTTCAACTTTTCATTCAGCAGCATTACAACAAATACGTAGAGTATGGGATGATGTGTGTTCTGCTCCTTTTCCGAATATAATTGACAATCCACGTAATATATTGCGAATAGCAGCGTCTAAATGTGAAGGATTATCTGATATTCCTCCTGTTTATATTAGGGATATTATGTCGGAAATAAATTGGGCAAAAGTATCTCTTGTAGCGCCTAAAGATTACGAAAAAGTTTGCTCTATAATGCATCGAACTGTGCCTGCTGGGCTGGAGGCTCAAAAATTTATTGATATATATGAATCATATGAAAGAGAAAAAAATAATAATAATTTTATAGATTTTAATGATTTATTATTGCTTGATTGCCATATTATTGATGCTTTTCCTCAAGCTGCTCGTAAAATACGTGATTCTATTAAATGGCTTACAGTTGATGAATATCAGGATGTTTCTCCGCTGCAGCATGAACTTTTACGATTGTGGTTGGGTGAAAATAGAAATATTTGCGTAGTTGGTGATCCTGCTCAGACGATTTATTCATTTGCTGGTGCTAGTAGTTACGATTTATTGCAATTTCCAAAAGAATTTGCACCTCTTAATGCGGATATTAGTTTAGACACAGATTATCGATCTACTGAGAGAATTGTTGGATTAGCTAATCGTGTGCTTTCAGCATCTGATTATTCGAAAGATTACGTTAAGATGCATGCTTTAAGTAAAGGTGGGAAACGTATTTCTAAGAAAGTTTTTCTTAGCGATAAAGATGAAGCGTTAGCTGTTGCTCAAACTATTATGTGCATGGTCCGTGATGATAAAGTTGTGCCAAGTGATTGTGCAATATTGACTCGAACTAATGCTCAGCAAGATGTTGTATGCAATATGTTACGAAATATTGGTTTGAGTGTTAAAGTTCGTAACGACATGAGTGTTCAAAGAACTGTCTTAGATAATGCTGAATTGCGTGATTACGAGAATTCTGGTGAGAGCAATAGTGAAAGCAATAGTGAGAGCAATAGTGAAAGCAATAGTGAAAGTGTTAGTGAGGATTCTGGCGTAAATTCTGGTGAAAATAATGGCGTAAATTCTGGTGAAAGCGCTAGTGAAAATTTGCAAATTCCAGATTTGCCTTTAAGCATTTGCGAAATAATGAATAGCGTTCCACATAGTGAAGAATCGCGTATGCAAATACCTGTGAATGTGTCCACTATACATGCGTCTAAAGGTCTTGAATTTAAACACGTATTCATTATTGGATGTTCAGATGGGCTTATACCTTTTGGTACATGTGATGAAAATAGCGAAAATCTTGAAGAAGAGCGGCGACTTATGTATGTAGCTATTACAAGAGCAGAAAAGACGCTTCAGCTTTCGTATGCTTTACGTAGAGAACTTGACGTTGGAGCAACACGTAGTCCAAGTAGATTCTTATCGTAAATTTTTGAGCGCACTGAACTTTGAATTCTTAAATGTCTTGAATTCTTAAATGTCTTGAACTTTGAACGCAAGTTTTAAGAATTATTTATTAGGCATTGAATGTCTTAATTTTGTATAAAAATCCACTATTCTTCTTGCGCTCGCTGTGTTCATGTGTTGTGCTGATATAGTGCTAGTGATTTCGCAATTTTTGCTTTTTAGTCAACATTGTTATCACTGTCACTATTCTAGGTTGTTGTCGTCTTTATTTTCGCTTTTGCTGTCATTATTATTATCATTGTTATTGTTATCAAGATTCTTATTGGCGCAATTATTAGAATCTGAATTATTAGGATCTGAATTATTGTTATCGTTCTTTTCGGAATTCATATTTTCTAATAGCTTACTTAATTCATCATCCCAATTGATTGAATCCAGGTTATCCAAGTCTTTCAAGTCTTTCAGGTCTTTTAGATTTTCAGAATCTTTTTCCTTTTTATCTTCATTTAGATCTGTAATACTTTCAGAATTATTTATATCATTTGCATTTGTATCTGTGTTGTTATCTGTGTTGTTTTCTGTGTTATTGTGATTTTCGCAATTTGTATTTTCGTTTTTTGGATCGATATTAGATATTTGTAAATCGTTTTCATCGTTAGAAGAAATCTCAGATTGCGAATTAGTTGAATTAGTTGAATCAGTTGAATTAGTCAGAGAATCGTTTTCATGCAATTCTGGCAATAAATCTGGATGAGCCCACAAGGAATCGCGTTTTTCTATTCCATTTTCTTGGGTGATTTTTTCCCACAAATCAGCTGCCTCGCGCATGCGCTTAGGTCTTAGATTAAGTCCAAGCAATGATTCAAAAGTCACTTCTGCAGGACCTCCTGCAGCTCGTTCGCGTCTTGTCATTTCGCGTAATTGATCTATGTGAGGAATGTGAGCCATTCCTGCTCTCCACGTTACGCAATCAACCCATCCTTCTGTTAAAGCTAATAAAGTTTCAAAACTTTTCAAAGCTTGTTTTTGTTCATCTGAATCGTTATTTCCAACTTTAGAAAGATTAACAGCTCCGCTAATTGCTTCAGGATTCATTGGATCTACATCGCGTAATTGATCTTCCATTGCATCTAAATCAATATTTATTCCATTAGAATACTTAATTATTAGCGCTTCAAAACGTGTCATAAGCCAAGGAACTGAAGCAAATAATCTAGCGTGAGCTAATTCTCGTAAAGCAAGATAATCCATTACTTCTGTAGTATTTAATCCCCAAACTTTAGCGTAATCAATGCAATTATATGGTATTAATCCGCCTGCTGGATTCTTTAATAGTGCAATACCTTGATCAAAACTTCCATGTACTTCGTGAGATAAAGCTCCAGCAGCAGAACCCAGTTGCATTGCAAAGCTTGTGTTTGCTAGCAATTTCATAAGTTGTACTGGATTATTCATTCCTTTTGGCAGGGGGATAGGTACAACTCCGGCAAAAACTCCAGAAATTTCAGCATCGTCAATATCTGAAAAGCGATTTGCAATAACTGAAGTAAAAGCATCGCTTATAGCGCGCGCAACAGGAGTAGCAAATTTAATCCATGATTCAATAGTTCCTTCAACCCAATTTCCGCGCGAAAGAATATCGGGATTACCTGGAGCAGGATTAAAATTGGTCGTTATATCTAGCCATAAATTTGCTTTACTTATTGATCTTCTTAGCCCGTCTGCTACATCTGCATTAACTGAACTATTGTCTCCTGTAGCTTGCTGTAAAGCTAGTGATTGCGCGAGTTTAGCGTTAATAGGACCTTTTTGAAGTGTATCGGTCATTTCTACAGGTGAATTTAATCCTCCATCACTGAAAGCTTGCATCATAGTGCGAACTTCTTCTGGATTAGGAAGATCGTCTGGCTTTTGATTCATCAACTGGTTTCGTACTTCAAAAGGTAGCTGATTTAGCTGTTGCCATGCTTCCTCGCCTTGCACAGGACCAAAGCATTTGATAAGCCATTGACGAATTTCTTCTTCATTCATTTAAGTGTCCTCGTTAGTTATGCTAGCTAAGCGTGATTTATATTGATACACTTCTACTATTCTACTAGATAATTTATACCTTGCTTTTAATTACATTATTTGACATTTTAGATTATTTTTTCTGTGCATGAATATTTGTGTAGTAAATATATCTATAATAAAAGTGAATATTGATGTATCAAATATATTCATAATAAAAGTGAATATTTGTGTAGTAAATATATCTATAATAAAAGTGAATATTGTTCGTACAAAAGAGTACTCTAAAAGTGTGCTAATGATAGATTTAAACGATTAGTAATAACTGTTATTTTGCATTATTAAAACAAGTTGGTTTTAACTATGCAATGATTTTATTTGAGTGTAACAATGAATTGTTATGAAAAGAATTGAATAAAATCAAGAATTAAGGTTGTATGTCAAAAATTAAGAATTGAAATAAATAATCAAACAAAAATTAAATATGTGCAAGATAGCGATTTTGATACTTTCAAAACAAAATGCGTATATTCTAATTCGAAAAATGCATATGTTTTGAAAGTTTCAACATTGTTTATTTTGCATGTATGTTTTAGTTATAAGTAAGGAGGAATGCTTAGACGTGCAAATAGTAATTTGAATATTTGGATTGCTATTGGATGCATGAATCTACAGCTTATTATGGAAAAGATACAAACGCTTTTAGAAGCGAAAGAATTAGGATTAAAACGATTTAGAAAATCACCATTTTGTAACGTTTCATTAAAAGTAGAGCCTAATCAAATTGTTGCAATATCTGGAGAACATGGTTCTGGAAAATCAGCGTTATTGCTTACATTATCCGGATATATGAAATTTACAAGCGGTTCTCTTAAAATTGCGGATATAGATCTTCCTCACCATTTAATGCGATCTAGAAACTATGTTGGCTTAGGCTTATTTGCTGGAATTAACGACTTTTATAAAACTCAAACTATAGAGGAAGCGTTAATAAGCGAATTAAAACTTGCAAGTAAATCGCCAATATTTAGAGAGCAATACAAAAATAATATTGAAGATTGTATTGCACTCAAACAATACGCGTGCGATGTATTAACATACTGGAAAGTGCTTTCTCCTCTAAATACACAAGTGGGAGAGTTGACTCCATGTGAACTCATGAGATTAGGCATAGCATTAGCGCTATTAAAGAAACCATTTCTGCTTTTTGTTGACAATATTGAGTCAGAGCTTACAAGTGAGCAAAGCGATTCGCTTATTAAAGATATTCGTTCGTATGTAAGTCAAAATTATTGTTCTTGTCTTGTAAGCGTTTTGCAAAGCGAGTTAGAAAAACAAGCAGATCAAATTATTTCACTAAGCAATGTAAAAGCTAATAGTGTGAATAATCGTAATTTGTTAAATGAGGGTGGTAATGATGCGCGCTAATACTATTTCTCTTGCATTTCGTGAGCTTAATAATTCTATAAAAGGAAATGCTCGTAAGTTAGTAATCGGAACTGTAGCTTTAATACCACTTTTGTATGGTTCTCTTTATTTGTGGGCGTTTACTAATCCATATAAAACATTAGATACTGTGCCTGTTGCTGTTGTAGTAGAAGATAGTGGTGCAGTAATTAACGGAAAAATGCGAAATATTGGGCATGAAATCAAAAATCGTTTGGAAAATATGAAAGGTGGAAGTCAAGGATTTCAATGGAATTTTGTAGATAGTTCAAAGGCAGATAAAGGTCTTAAAAATGGCGATTACTTTATGGTCGCAACTATTCCATCGTCTTTTAGTAAGTGCATTGCTTCAGCTGAATATGACACGCCAACTAAAGCAAAACTTCATGTGAAATACGATCAAGCAAGCAATATGCTTGCATCCCAGATTGGCAAAACAGCTTTTCATACTATGCGTAGTGAAATTAGCGAGGCGATTACGGAAGAATACTGGGAACATATGTTTACAAAAGTAAACTCTGCTTCTGATTCGCTTGGTGTTGCTGCAAACGGTGCTGGCAAATTACATGAAGGTTCAAAATCTTTGCAAGCCGGAATCAATAAGCTTGCTGATGGTTCAAATAAACTTTCTACTTCGCTTAGAAGATTGCAAGGTGGATTAGGAGAGCTTCAAAAAGGTGCGGATACTCTTACTCATGCAAATGCGCGCAGTAAAGAAGGAGCGCAATTATTAGCTCAAAAAACGCAAGATTTAGCAAACGGAGCTAAACAATTGAGTGATGGAACACAAAAGTTATCTGCTGCAACAGACGAGTTTTATGAAGGAGCTCAAAAGCTTGCTGATTCTAGTAATGAATTAGAAGAACATGTTAAAGCAGGGAATGCTGAAACTAAAACGAAACTTGCGGGTCTTCTTATGCAAGCGCGAAACCCAGCAGTAACAAAGGAAGACGTGCTTGCTAATTTGCAAAGTTTGGCAGAAGGATTAGGTGAAAATTCTAATCTTCTAGAAACAAATCTTTCTGCTTTAAGCGCTGGAGCAGATAAGCTTTCTCAAGGAAGCTTGCAAATAAAGGGCGGTGCTGACGCTCTTATGCAAGGCATGGAGAAAGTTAATGTTGGTTCAAATAAGTTAGTTGCTGGCACAAATAAGCTTGCTGACGGTTTGACTCAAGTAAGTAACGGTAGTGAAAAACTAAATAATGGCATGAACGCAGCTGCACAAGGTTCTGCGAAAATAGTGAACGGTTCAAATCAGCTTAATTCTGGCGCTAAGAAGCTATCTGATAACACTCCGAAGCTTGTTGAAGGCGCTAAGAAATTGCATGAAGGGCTTAAAAATGCCCAAAAGTCTGGAAAAGTAAACGGTATTGTGCAAAAAAGTAAGATGATGAGCGCTCCAGTTGCTTTGGAAGAACACGATTACTCGCATGTTGAAAATTACGGAACTGGATTTGCTCCTTACTTTATTTCAATCGGTCTTTGGGTCGGTGCTCTTATGGCTACTTTTGTTTTAAGAGTTATGGATAGGCGCGCGATACTAAATGGCATGAATCCATTTAAGAGTACTCTCATAAGTCTTACGCCATTTGTGTTTATGGCGATTGTGCAAGCAGTTATTCTTATGGGTGTTGTTCATGGCGCGTTAAAATTGCAAATCGACAACGTTTTTGCGTTCTATGCGATCGGCATTGTTGCCTCTATAGTGTTTATGACTATTATGCAAATGATTATGTCTGTATTTAAGATACCTGGAAGAATTGTTGCTATTGTGCTACTTATGTTGCAAATCACTAGTTCTGCAGGAACATTCCCGGTGCAGATGACGCCATCATTCTTTAGAACTGTTCATCCGTACTTGCCTATGACGTATTCGATTATGGGATTGCGTCAGGCTATGGCAGGTAAAAATAGTAGTGAAATAGTTTCTGGAATTTGGATGCTAGTTATCTTTGGAGTAATTGCTATTGCTATTACAACTGTTGTTGCTTCCATGAAACGTACAGTTACTATGGTCGATTTGCATCCTGTAATTACGCTTGAGCCATGAGTTGAATTTGGTTAGTGTGCTGGTTGTTAGTTGAATTAAGCTGGTTGTTAGTTTTAGTTGAATTAAGCTAGTTGAATTTTGTATTTGCTAGTTGAATTTGCTTAAAGTGTAATCAAATAATATAATCAAATAGTGTAATTACATGGAAGAATCAAATAGTGTAATTATATAGAAAGCTAGGGCTCCTCTTACCCCTTAATCTCGTAACGAGTTGGTTTGAGGGTATGACTAGCTTTCGTTTTTGGGAGTATCGTTCTTTACGAGTTATTGTCTAAATCTGGGTTATTCTTAAAAACATTTGGTTTAGGAAATAATTTAAGCATTGGAAACATTGGGTTTTGCTACAAAAAACGCCACTGTTTGAGCAGTGGCGTTTTTGCGTTTGTGGAGTCGCGGGGAATTAGCATTTAATACCCGCTAATGCCTTATTTTTCTAAGAATTTCACAGGATAGCGTTTTGATATCAATGCGCTCAATATCGCCTTATCTTGTGTTTTTATAGCAAATATTAGTTACATTCTTATATTTTACATAGATATTTGAAGCATATCATATTATCTCAAACATGAAAGATTATTGATATGTCATATTGCTGTAAGCTTTATTCCAATGTAGACTAACTCACATGTATATCAATGAAGAAACTACAAAACGTACTTGTGAGCAACTTTTAGAGAAATCACAAGAATCGTTTATTCTGGCAATAGAAATATTTAACAAGCCTACAATAAAATACCGTGTAGAAGGATGTGCATTCTTTTTGTGCAATGCATGGGAACTAATGCTTAAATCTGTAATTATTAAGGAATCAGGATATTCAGCAATATTTTATCCCCGTAAAACAAATAGAACGCTCTCCCTTGAAGATTGTGTTAAAAAAGTAATGACCAACGAAAAAGACCCAGTACGTAAAAATATTGAAACATTATGCGAGTTACGTAACACTAGTACTCATTTTATAGTTTCGGAATATGAAATACCGTATACTCCAATATTTCAAGCAAGCATTCAAAATTTTGACGAACGATTGCGCAAATATCATGGTATAGAAATTAGCGATAAGATCCCTGATAATTATTTGGTTCTTTCTACTCGCAAAACTGATTTAGATGAAGAAACAATCAGAGCGCGATATTACCCAGAAACAGCAGAAAGACTACTTAAAATTCAAGCAGACATTAATACCATATCTAACCAACAAACAACTCCTAAATATGCTGCAGTATTCAGAACTGAATTTGTTATTTCAAAACAATCTGGCATCCCTATACAGATTGATAATTCATCCACTACTAAAGCAAAAATAGTAAAGGAAATCAAACCTACTGATAAATATTCTTGTAGGATGAGCGACGTTATTAGTATGGTAAACGTGCAACTTAGAAAAAGAAATATAGAACTATTTAACTCTGATAATTCTACGATAGCTTTCAATAAATATCATTTTGGGTTATTTTGTAAAGTCTATAACTTAAAAACAGACAAGAAATATACATATGATAGATCATTAAAGACAGAAAAGAATCATTATTATGTATACTCGCAGAGGGTTGTTGAATTTATTGTAGAAATTATCTCAAAAAATCCAGAACACATCATTGAGCAATTAAAGAATAAGTCAAAAAAATTATGAGGCTACCCCAGGAGCAAAGGAATTCTCACCTAAAAAGATTTACTCCCATTCGGGAACCCAGCTTTCATCCACTTAAGCAGCCTCGTAAGTATCAATCTACATTGCGCATAAGACTTTACTCATACACGCCATCATTGCGATGACATTACCGTAAGATAAACCTTGCCATACAATGCACGAAAGTATCACATTCAACGTGATATTATTGATAGTATTAAAGAAGCGCAATAAATAAAAAGAGTCCCGAACAGTCGAAGTGTCAGGGACTCACTATCCACTATACTGCAGGCTCATTATGAAATTAGATGCAATAGTATCGGCTATATTTTCGCTTGTTATTATCGCTGGTGTGTGGTTCCATTTTTCGCCTTGGCTTATAACCGGTTGCGCTGTAATCAGTGCCGTATGCGCGTTAGACGCTGGAAGAAAGCGTAAAAAGTAACATGAGTGAGCGTTATTTGAGTTATACGGAAGTTGCTGAGCTTATTGGCGTGAAAACTGGTGCGCTTGGCAACTACAATCTTCCGGATCCAGACGCGTTTATCGGTCGCACTCGTGGCTGGAAACGCGAAAATATTGAAGCTTGGAATGCGAGCCGTCCAGGTCATGGCGGACGGCCTGCTATGCAGAGTAGTTAAGAGTAGTTAAGAGTATGCAAAATGCCCCTCCTGCTAGTGAGGGGTATTTATTTATATTTATTTATATTCGGTTTTCATTAGGTGTGCTACTGGTATCATTCACAACTTATTTGCGTTTTACTAAATATTGCAGAAAATTTCTCGTTATTTTTTATAATTTCTTTACTTTATTATAATTATTATGTTATAATAATATTGTAATCAATAGAAGAAAGGAGGATGATGAAAGATATCTTGGAAATCATAAAGCTGATTCTTGAAATCTTAGCAATAGTAATAACGCTCATTGCAACATTTAAGAAGAAGCGATAAAGCAAAGGGGTTCCAACCACACCAATTGGCTAGAACCCCACTTTCCAAGATACTTCATCAAAACGTTATGAGCAAGAAATACTTATATATTATTGCGAGTGTGTTAAGTTCAGCTGCATCACTCTTAGGCGTTGCTATAGCGTCAACATTTGTTAATTATGCAAGTGGTGTTGTATTTGCAGTATTATCGCTTGCGCTAGCTTATAGAGCTGGGGGTGAAGATCGATGATAACGTACATGAGTTTTACTGATATAGCAAATTATTTAAATGTTACAAAAGGTGCTTTAGCGCATTATAACTTACCAGAGCCAGATGCTATGGTTGGCAAGGCGCGCGGTTGGAAGCGTGAGAATATTGAAGCTTGGAACGCGAGCCGTCCGGGGCATGGCGGACGACCTGCTGATGCAGAGTAGTTAAGAGTAGTTAAGAGTAGAATTGTATCCGATGGGAGACGAGCTTATACTTAATCATTTCTTCACAACTCGAGTTTTAGCATCTAAGAATCAATGCTATGAGACGGTTGCGAATCATTTTGTACAAGACACTAAAGGAAAAACTAATAGCGAGATAATAAGCGAGATTTACGAACTTATGACAAAAACGCATAGGTGTGAATACGTTTATCAAAACACTTTGCTAAACGCGCTACTGCTTAGCGCTAGTAGCGATGCACAGCAAACCGCATTAACGCAGCTGCCCATAAGCAAATCAAGAGCCGACTTAATTATCATCAGCAAACATTCTACTGTGTATGAGATAAAAACTGAACTAGACACTTTTGAGAGATTGAAAACACAGCTTAGCAATTACTTTAAAGCTTTCAACCGTGTGTGCGTAGTAACATCTGAGAACAAGTATCAAAACGCTATAAACGCTCTTGCTGGTACCCCTGTAGGTATTTATGTGCTTGACGGTCAAAACTGTATAAGCGAAAAGATGCGCAAAGAACCTGTAGAAGATAATTCACAACTTGAGCATGTTACGCTTTTTAAACTATTGCGTAAAACGGAGTATGAAAACATATTAAAACAGTACTTTAATGCACTGCCTGACGCTAAGCCAGTTTTTTACTATAACGCTTGTTTGGATCTGTTTTGCCAAATTCCTATTCTCAATGCTCAAACAATGGTTATGAGCGAGCTTAGAAAACGAAACATCATTAAAAACATAGACACGTTTAATCGCGTGCCTTATGCGCTAAAGTCTCTTGCATACTTTTCTTATAACACAAAGAAAAACCTTAACAATTTGCTTCGTTTTTTGGAGGAAAAGTTCATATAAAAAATTACCCCCCCGCATGAGGCGAGGGGTAATTGCTAATTTTCAAAGTATTCTCCTCTCTAGAGAATACTTTGAATATACGCACGCTACTTATTTTCGGTAGGCGTGTTTTCAGGATTGATGCTGCGACTAGTAGGTCCTACGCCATCGCCAAAAATCTCCGCATGCTTACCAGCCTGCGCTTGCGCTTCATCTTTCAACGCATCATTTGAGTTGATAAAGATTTTAAAAATCCCAGAGCGCATTAAGTCAGGATTCAACGCGACAGCATTCTCTAAAACGCTTACTATTTCAGCTAAGCTAATGTAAATACACACTGGCGCAATAAGCGGCATCTTGAACCCGAGATTCACGTACTGTTGCGCGTGCTCCAGCAGGAAAGCCAGTGCGATTACTACAACGTAGCCTGCTTTATGGTATAAGCCTGCGCGCATTTTACTACTTGACACCGTGTGTGTCAGGAAAGCCTTAGCTAAGCCTGTAATGTAGTCGAAGACTATGAGGATAGCTGTGAGTCCTATTGTTATGATTTCAGTGTTTGCCATTTCTTCTCCTTAGTTTTTTGAATGCTTATTTTGGTTGTTTGTCGACTGTTATCCATGTGCCGGTGATGTGCGCGTATCCTGTTTTGCCTTCACCGTCCCAGTAAATAGTGCCGTCTGGTTTCACCATCAGACTTCCGTTGCCGTTACCGGATAGGCTGATTGTTGAAACGCTTATAGGCTTGTATCCGTCCGGTATGCGTTCCCATGCTTTTACCCATGAGCCTCCTCCTGATTTTATCCACCCGCTACCGTTTATTGTTACGGTGTTGCCTGTGCGCGCTAGCTGACAGCATTGTCCACTGTTTTCACCCCATGGAATATGTAAAGTAACACTACTAATGTCACCATCGTGCTCTGTTGGTGTAACGGTTGGCTTTGACTCTGGCTTTGACTCTGGCTTTGGTGCCGGTGGAGGAGTTGCATGGTCTGATTTAGCGTATTTACCCCACGCTGCGCGGTCACCGTAGAACTTGTCGAGGTCAAGGTTTCCACCATAGTTTGGTAGTGCTCCAGCACTAGAGTATTGGCGTATTGCGCAACTGTAAGCGCCTTCATTCCATGGTGTGTTCTGGTATCCTGTGCGCGCGTAGTTAGGGTATTGTGCGATCCACAGTCCACAGTTTGTAGCTTTGCTTACTTGAGCTAGTCTACCGTAGTCGCATTTGCTTCCGTATAGCAGTGGGTGTACTCCTGTGAGCGCGTATACTTCTTTCGCGCATTGTTGCAAGTATCCAGCATCCTTATAGGCGCTGTTGCTGCCACTCTCAAAGTCGAGTGCGAGTATTGCGCGCCCAATGTAAGGTTTTACTGTGTTTACGAAGTGTTGTGCTTCGGCTTTAGCGTTGCCACCGCTAATGTAGTGATAAATGCCGAGCAGCTTTCCACTGTTTATTGTTGCGTCTGCTTGTGCGCGAAAACACGGGCTTGTGTACCGAGTGCCTTGTGTGGCTTTTACTATGACAAAATCAGCTGGCACTTTGGCAATGTTGATGCCTGTTTGCCAGCTTGATATGTCAATGCCGTTTAATGCCATTTTTCCTCCTTTGGTTATTAAAAAAGCCACGTTGTTTAACGTGGCTTAAAAATGTTTGTGCGTATTGTAGTCGAGTGGTTTCGGATGAATTCGGATTCTTCGGACGGATTCGGACGGATTCGGACGGATTCGGACGAAAAGTATCATACTTTCCGCGTTTTTGTCCTATTTGTCCTATTTGTCCTACGTTGTCCTAAAGTGTCTTATTTTTCGTTTTAATCTGCTTATAATACGCGTTCATGAATCTCTATGACTCGAGCGGATATGATTCAGGGGTGTGCAAAGACACCCCTGAAACTTAGTAAGATGCGTGTAGCTTACGGTTATCCAATGCAGAAACACGGGAGTAATGGTTTAGTCTCACTAATACGCTCGGGGATAAAAGTACCCTCACCCAAACTGGTTATATGAGCAACCAGTGCCGTCATACCGCCTCCCATGGAGGAATCACGCGTCCAAAAAGTCAACGGGTCCATGTCTATAGGAGAAGTGAATACGGATAATTTTTCAAAGCCTTTATCAACCCACCGGATGTGACCAGATGGATCCATTAAATACAGTTCATACGCAGCGGGGGGAAACACGTGTGCTTCCATACTCCTAGTATGACTGTTGCAATCTTTATAAGGCAATTTCATGTTAAGAATATATTGCTTATCCTCAGAGGGGAATCGCTTATAAAAGGCATCACAACTATCACTTAACATTGATTCAGGATAATTAACCGGATTAATCTCAATATTGTAACAACCTTCCCAACCGGTTACCATATTTTTTGGTATTACGAGTATGTTCTGCGGATTGTGATAGTATTTATGGTAAAAATTGTATCCGCTTATAGTCCAACATGCGTTTTTTATTGTAAACCAGTCTTTTCTGAATAAGATTTTATTCATGGTTTTATCACGGTTTTTCAAGCAATTATGTATTATTTCAATAGGGGTTGCACCGTATTTTTCGAATGGTCGCCACCCTTTTATTGGCTCAAAACTCGCGGAAATCTGATTACCTTTGTAATTAAATTGTTTAGCTTTTTCTTGCGCTTGTTTAATCCACGCGTCTTTAGCAGCTTGACTCACTGTTTCAATAAAGTAGAAAGGCATTTGAAAAGTACCCATTTTTTTTACTCCCTGTCTTTTGACTCGCATTCTGGTAATAGAATCGCTATAAAATTACAAGTACCACTAGTAGGGTCATCTACCCAAACCTCCACGTCACCCGTATACATGTTGGTCTTTTGGTTTACGCCAAAAGTCACTTGGGGGCGTGTTTTTGAATACAATCTCATGCTGCTGCTTTCTGGGAAGACTACTATTGGACGCACAGCTTTCACACTGGTAAGGCTTTTACTAACATGAACGTCTACCGGGTCGTCATCGCTCATATCACAGGAGAAAGTGAAACATTTAACGAGTCTATCTCCAAACGCTTGAAAAACATTCCTATAGTCTTTGAATTTATTAAGCGCGTCCGCCGCTTCCGTGCTAGCGAGTTCAACGCTTTGCTTTATCGTTTTAAGCTCAGGCACGCTAATAGTCACGCCGTCCATTGGATTCTGCGTCATCTGCGTAATCTGCACACCGTCACCAGCACGCATATACAAGCCTTTACGCGATGCTGTAAGCACACTATCCATTGACGCTATTTTAGAATCTGTTTCTCTGCCTTTTTGCTCTATAGTAGAGTAGCGCTGCTCAGACTCCTGTAAAACATGTGTAACACTTTCCGCTGCTTTCTGAGCGCCTTGTGCTGCGCTATTAGCAGCATTCGCTGCCTGTTGAGCGCCCTGTGCTGCACTAGTAGCTTTACTAGCAGCATCACTAGCAGCAGTCGCTTGAGCGTTAGCAGTACGAGTAGCTTCCAATGCTGCAGTTTTCGTCTGGTTTAATTCATCAACAGAGCTAACCACGCGCTTAGCGATTTCACCAGCTTCTTTAACACTATCTAAAACTGTTTTAGCTTGCTCTAATGCCGTTTCACTGCGTTTAGCAGTAGCAAGAGCATTATTCGCTGCTTCTACAGCCTGTTCGCTAGTCTGCTTAGCAAGAGCCACCTCGCCCGACACGTTCCTGTATGCCTGTGCTGCTTCATCGCACTTTTGCGCGCTAGACAAAGCATTAAAGCCAGCACGTTGAGCTTTAACAACCTCTTCCTTTAACGCTGCTAAGTCTGTTTCAGTTTGCCTGTTGGCAGCTTCTGTTTTCTCACGCACTGAGTCCGCTGCCTGTGCTGCACTAGTAGCGCGCTCAACAGCCTGTTGCACTTTACTGTTAGCGTCATCAACAGCGTTCTGCACGGTTTGCTTCATGCTGCTAGTAGCATCGTCAGCGCGTTTTGCTGCTTGGTCAGCAGCCTGCTTACTAGCGTTACACTCTTCAATAGCACTGTTAGCGCGACTAATCACATTCTGAGTGTTTTGAGCAGCCTGTGATGCTTCACTTGCTGCTTCCTTCGCTTGTTGCGCTGCGCTATTAGCAGCGTTAGTAGCAGTATTAGCAGCATCAGTAGCATTTTGAGCTTGTCGTGATACTGTTTCATTCTGCTCAATCAAGTGTGAAACTTTGTCGGTTAAAGCGTTAGCTTTACCAGTAGCATCCTTCGCTTGTTGTGCAGCGTCCTCCAACTCTTGACGGTACGACTTGCCTTCAGGCGAGCCGGCATCAAACACCGGACGCTCCACGATAGCAGTAAACGAGCGCGAGCATACGATCGTCTTATCACGTTTCACTTCAAAACCAAGCGTCACCACGCCCGGCTGACGGCAAGCAGCAACCGGAACAGCAACCTGCCAAATACGACCATCATCTGAATCTTTTGACTCCATTTTCACATGGTCACCAATAAGCACGCCCGGCTGACGATTCCAACACAAGAAAACTTCAACCGATGTATCATCAACCGGCACACCATTATCAAGAAGTTGCACGCGAATAATACGCCCATTCTCATCGCCACCATTCAACCTAACGTCAGGAATAAAAGCGTTCGCATAATCAAGTTGAATCACGTTCCAAGTCACATTCTGAAAATCACTCATGAGAATCACCTTCCTTATCAAGCTCAGCCTTCAACTCTTTAATTTGCGCATCTTTCACGTCAACCATCACACTCAATGCTGCTATGCGAGCATTAGCCTGTGCGAGCATTTCGCTCAGCTTCGCGGCAATAGCACCATCAAAACTAACTGAATCCTTATCAGCCATTAGTTTCTCCTATCCTGCGGCATCAGACTCTTATAAAAGCCCTCAGCAGCATCCTGTAATTCTTTCTGAAAACCCTCATCAGCTTCAAGCTTCTTAACTACGCTTGAATCCACGCAACTCGTATCAATACCAGAACCGTTTTCAGCCTGTGGCTGAGAATCGTTGTTTTCGAGTACAAAAAAACCTCCCGGAGTAGGAGGTTTAATTAACCCAAGTCCAAGCGTGGCGCGTGTTTTATTATAAGCAGCAACCAAAGGGTTAGGTTCTACGCGACCAGAGCCGTCAACAGCCATTAGACTAGACGGGGGAGCACTATCATCAAGAGCAGCTTCAAGAGCATCATACGCGTCAGTCCACGCATTACGACCAGTTTTCGGATCGTATGCTTCTCTCGGCTCTTTCGCGCTCAATATCGCTGCGATAGCTTCCTCAGTACTTTCCAAACCAAGCAGCGCACTCCAAGACGCGACTGTTTTCGCACTAAAAACGCTAGCAGTAACACCATCCGCACGAGCAGTACCAAAGCGTAAAATATAGTAATCGCCTTGCTTTTCAATAGTTTGAGTCATAGAATCTCCTTTCACCCCATGTTTCTGTTTACAAGCCAGCCAAAAGTATTTATGTAAACATCCACTGGGCATTCGTCTTTCAAATTGTTTTCCAAGCCCACTTTCCAGCCGGACGCTCTACCAGTAAGAGCAACGTGACAGTTGATAGCACCCCAATCAGTGTCAGACGATGCAACCGCGTAATAGCATCCGTATTTAGCAGGGCATCCGGTTTCGAAATCAAAGATGTCGTGCTGACGTGAGTCCATTCCACCTTTTTCAGCAAGCCAGTGATAAGCGACAAAAGTGTTGCGATTACTTTCCTCTCCGAGCGCACCATTGAAACAGATTTCACCATCGGTAACGTCCACACTTACAAAACACGATTCACGCCCATTATCAGAGAAAAGACGCGCTTCACCAGCACCTCTATAACGATTAGGGTATGAAGTTGCTCTCACGCCAGAAGACACGGTATCATATTTATCGTCATAATCAGCGTGTGCTATAAGACGTACAGACGCATACTTGCCATCCTCTTCAAGTTCCTTCAAAGCAAGGTAACAGCCCGGGTCGTGTTTGCTAACGCGACCATTTGTAATCCAAAGGCTAGAAAGCGTCTTCCCATCATTGCTTTCACCTTCAGTAGCAACAACAGCATCATAGTCATGGCTTGGCATAGTGAAAGTAATGCCAGCACCAAGCCCATGATAGTAATCATCGCCAATCATCGTAGTGTCAAAATCAGGCGTAATGCTCACACCGTAATTGCCGGGTAGTGACGTGCGAAAAGCGCCTATAAGAGTATTTCTACGCCCATTACCGTCCAAGTGTACAGTTTCATGCATGTCAGTATCCCACATGCTAATAATGCCATTATTTAAATCCCACTTGCCGCGTTCTCCACGAATAATACCCGTCTTCAAGTAAGACGCGTTCAAATAAACGTGACCGCCACTCAAATAAATACCCTGCGTATCACCATTATTCGTCAACTTGTTAAAAATAGCTTCCTGAGTCAAGGATTCGTTCATTTTTGAAATCACACCATCAGCACTATCATCAACAATCTCTTTTACCGTCTTACCACCAATCTTCGCAGACGCTTGAAGAGAAAACTCGCCAGTATCCATGTTCCACCAGTTGCGCCCTTGAGCGTCCATCAGCTTACCGGTAGTAATAGCATTAGCAAAAATACCCTCACCAGACGCAATATTCTTCCAATCCCAATCACCGTTAGGTTTCCTCGAGTTAGAAGTACGCCAAAAACCACCACCAAGCTGAATAGCACGAGTCGGATGTTGATTCTCAGGCTTATCATAAACCGTGATACCCTCGCCCGGCTTCAAATACGTATAGCCGCCAACACCGTTCATTACATCATTCAAGCGACCAATAAGGTCACGAACATACAATCCATTACCTTCAGCAACCGCATTCCACTCATCGGACTGAGCGATAAGCGCGTCAATCTTCTGCTCTTGTGCGCGCCGCTTCTGAGTGTAAGACTCTCTAATATTGCCGAGCGTAATACGAGTCGTGTCAACCGAGTCGAGTAAGTCTTCCTCGATTTTCAGCACACGCCCCTCAACACGAATAGGAGGAGTGAAAGTCGTATCAACAACCTGAACCGCGTCGCCAACGCCAACACCATTCGCGTCAAAGCCAGCGCGCCCTAAGTTCACCACGTCCGCCTCGTAAGACACTTGAGGTTTCGACACTTGAGAAAGTCGCGCTTGAGCGAGCTTTAAAAGCTCATTACGATCATCGCAATCGTCAAAAACAGCATCGCCTTCAAGCACGCCCCAATACTTTTGCGCTTCAACATCATCAAGATACGGTTTACCGTTATTTACTTCCTTGATACCGATACGCCTAGAGTATCCACCAGTAGCGTTCCCATCTTCATCTGTTTTCTCCTCGCCCTTACCCCAAGCATAAAGACGAGTAATAACCTGCTCAGCCATAAGAGTGCGCTTAACACTCTTCAAATCGCAACCGTACTCGAAACGCCTTTCAGCATTCCAATTACCACGCTGCTCCAGTAGATTCACCGTGCGCGCCGTAACCTTACCGTTTTCAACGGTTATGCTGGTTTCGATTTCAAGACCGTATGCTTTTGTAATGTCTTGTAAGGATTTTAAAACACTTTGATGGTAGAAGTTTAGATCAGCGTAATGGCGTATAGTACCATTCTCAATAGTACCAATC
The DNA here is from genome assembly GCF_049262715.1 of Gardnerella bivia. Taxonomy (NCBI): domain Bacteria; kingdom Bacillati; phylum Actinomycetota; class Actinomycetes; order Bifidobacteriales; family Bifidobacteriaceae; genus Gardnerella; species Gardnerella bivia. The sequence continues at coordinate 1,565,702 of NZ_CP058399.1, read as the reverse complement.
TTCCATCGCATGCCTTCTAGTGCGACTTTCACGCGCTCTGGTGCGGTTGTTTTTCGCCCTCGTTTGTCTAGTATGTATACGCTTCCGAGTTCTGCAATAGAGTTCACGCAATACGCTGTAGTGACTGGTTTGCCTTCATCGCGTTGTGTTTCCACGCTTTGCACAATGTACTCGTGCCACAAGCCTTTGCCATCTAAATAAAGCAAGCGGTCATTTTTCTCCACGCCACCGTCAAGCGTAGTAATATCAAGCGTATCTGTGCCGTCTACTGCGCATGTGCTTACTGCTTTAGTAATAGATGTAATATCTGGTTTTAATGTGCCGTTGTAGCTTACGTGAGCAAATCGCATTGTTACTCCTTTACATTAAGGTCAATGGCGTTACTTCTAGCGTTCCACTGCAGCCTGTACATGTGATTGCGTTTGCACCTGGTAGCAGCGTGAAGTAATCGGAATCGATTGTTGGAAGAATAATATTGTTGTTGATCCTGCAATTTCTGCTTTGCGGACTTGTATCTATGGACAATACGCCATTCATGTGCGAGCCTGTGCTAAAGGTAAGGGTTTTGCCATCTTGCCTAGCTATTGACGCTGAATCTGTGTCAAGTGAGAGTGAGAATTGTGGCCATACTGGACTGCTTCCTGGTATTGCCACATGGTTTTCGCCTTCATGCAGCCTGAATGTATGCTTTTTGCCATAAACGTATGGATCTGCATCGAGTGATAGTTCTAGCAGTAGCGCACAATGGAATGAATCTTGCCAGTTTCGTATTATGTTCCAGTTTGATATGCTCCATCGTCCGCGATATTCTCCGTTTGAGTCGCTTGTTTGTAAGCTTCCGTGCTTTCCGTGGATTTCTTTGGCGATATGCTCAAAAAGAGCGCTTACTGTAGCTAACTCTCCTAAAGCGTAGAGGCTTAAGGTGATTGCGCGTTTTTGTAGGAATGCTGTGTGCATATCGTCTTCTACTGTTGTGTCTAGCGCGCCATTAAATCCAGGAACAGTAATGCTGGAAGTAGTTGTTTTTGGTGATTCTACGCTAATTCCCTTTTTCTCGAGATTCAGCCCCCATTCGTTGAGTGGGATTTTGTTGATCCTGCATTCCAGCATTATTGTTCCCTTCTTTTTATCTTCCTAGTGTTGCCATTTTGCTTAGCTCATTGTTCATTGGCTTTGCAAGAATCCCTGCCATGACTTCGCCTCCGCGTCCGTTCAGTTTCAGTGATACGCCTTGGCTCATTACTCCATCGAACGCATCATATAGATCCTGCTTTGTTAAGCCTGTTCTTGATGCATCGACTTCATAATTTGCTGCAACTTTTGCTATCTGGTTTTGTTGAGCATTCCAGCCTCCATCAGGTGGCATGACTGTAGTTCTTAAGCGAATGGCGTTAGTATCGTTGAACCAATTTCCAGACTGTTTAGTGAATCCAGCAACCTGCTTTTGTACTACTTGCCATGAGTCGCCAAGTCCCTTGCTGAAACCTTGCATAATCGCGTTACCTGCCGGGATAAGCATCTTCTTATCGTAAGAGAGAGGTCCTTTATGCTTTACAATCCAGTCGCCTATACCACCAACGAACTTACTTACGCCATTGAACGCGCCTTTTAAGCCTTTAAGCAAGCCGTCGAGAATAGCCTTACCTGCGTTCCACAGCCATCGTCCAGCGCCACTAAAGAACCCGAGAATCCTATCTTTAATACCAGTAACAAAGCGGAAAACAGCATCCACGCCAGCTTTAGCACCATTTTTTATGCCATTCCAAATGTTACTGAAGAACGAGCTGATACTATTCCAACTGCTATTCCAAATGTTGCTAATATTATTAAGGCCATCTCTAAAAAGATTTTGTATTCCTTTCCAAACTCCGTTGAAGAATGCGCTATTAGCATTCCAGGAAGCTGAAAAGATGTCTTGTATGCCTTTCCAACATTTACTCCAGTCTCCAGTAAAAACTCCAGAAAGAAATTCGCATAAACCGCTAAACACTTGTATTAAGCCTTTTACGAGGTCGCCAATTGTGTTAAAAACTGGTCCAAGCGTTTCTCCTAATACTCGTGCCAGACACATCATCGCTTCTTGCAAAGCGCCCGTTACTGGCTGTAGTGCTTTGTATAAGTCTAAGAGTGAATTCCACGCAGCATTCAAACGTGGCAATATCGCATGCGTGTAATCATTAAGCGTGTCAGCGAGTGAATTCCACGCATCTTGCAAAGAAGGTGATATTGTCCGCATGAAATCATTAAAACCATCACACAGTGATTGCCACATTTGACGGCCTTGCTCTGTTTGAGTAAAGAAATATATAAGTGCTGCAACAACTGCGCCAATTGCTATTGCTATTAACCCAAGCGGATTCATTGCAATAACAAAGTTAAATAAAGTCTGTGCTGCTGTTGCTATAGCTACAGCGGTCTTATAAGCTGCCCAGGCTGCTATAACTGGCATTATTGCAGGCACAAGAGCTTTAACTACTTGCAAAACACCATTAAGTACATCGCATATAAATTTGATAGCTGCAGCAAGAGCTTCAGGGGGGAATAATGCACCCCACGTTCCTCCAGCAATGTTGAACACCTCTTTGAAAATGTCACACAGTGATTGCCATATGGCTTTAAAAGACTCAAATACTCCTACGTTTTGCATTGCTGCAAAGAGTTTTTCAAACCAGTTAATAACTCCACTAATAGCTGCTGACAATGGTGCTTGCATTGAGTTTGTGAGGTTGCTGATTGCATCTGCAAGCGCGCTCATTGCTTGAGTTGTTGGTCCTTTGATTGAGTCAAAGATTACCATTCCAGCTTTTACAACAGATGCTTGTAGATTGCCCCATGCGCCTTCGATTGTTACTGTGCTTTGTGCAGCTTTTACGGCGACATCGTTGAATCCTAGGTCAAGCAATGCTTTATTAAATGCTTCGCTGGTAATCTTTCCTTGGCGCATAGCGTCTGCAAAATTGCCAGTGTATACACCGTTTTTCTTAAGTTGTTCTTGAATCTTGCCGGATGCGCCTGGTATTGCCTGCGAAAGCTGTCGCCAGTTATCTGCTGTGAGTTTTCCAGCGCCAGCAGTCTGTGTTAGCACCATTGCAACGGATTTAAACGTTTCTTTATTGCCACCTGCGATTGCGTTCAAGTTTCCAGCTGCTTCAGCGAGCTTGTCGTAGCCTTTTACACCATTCGATGCGAGCTGTGCTGTAGTTGAGCGTATATCTTCAAGATCGTACACAGTTTTATCTGCGTATGTTTGTGTTGATTTGGTAAGCTCTTTAATTTGTTTGCTGCTTGCTCCTGCAAATTGTAAGGTTGCACCAAACTTTTGCGCAGAATCGGACGCATTCATGATTTCGCTAGTGATGCCGCTAAAAGCGCTAAGAATGTTGCTGGTAACAGATTGCGCTATTCCACTAATCAAGCCCATTTTTAAGCCAAAACCTTTAGCAAATCCGCTGCCTGCGTTTTCTCCGCTTTTTTGTGCGCGAGATGCTATGTAGCTGAATGCTTGTTTGAGTTTGCCACCTATTCCTGCTGCTTTTTGTGAAAAAGTACTCGCATAACCTGTGCCTGCTTGTGAGCCTTTTCGTATAACAGTAGAGTTAGCTGATGTTAGTTTCTGTGCAATATTGCTTCCAATTTTGCTAACGTTTTGATTGAACCCAACTGCATATTTTTTGCCGGATTCAGAACCTTTTTGAGAAACACTATTGTTGGCATTGTTGAAAGCATCACAAATAGCCTTACCTACGCCTTTTGTAGATGGCACGATTTCTACGAAAGCACGCGCAATGTTAATACCGGTATCACCTCTTGCCATTATTTGCCTCTTTCTCTATCTATCCCAAGCAAAGCGTAAAATTCTTCACTACTCTCCGCATGACCTGTTTTGGTTGTGGTGCTGTTACCGTTTGTTTTCGAGCCAGGACGCTTAATCGTATTGCTGAACTTTTTGCCTTTGCTGGCATCTTTTGTTTTGCAAAATGCTAGAAAAGCTGTATTGTCTGCAATATTTGCAAGCAATTGTCGCGTTGTATCCCATTGTGCTTGTGGGTTGATTTTTCCCCAAATAAGAGCACAGTCTGGCAAATTTGCCGCCAAGTCAGACATTCTCCTAACGCGTATGCTTTCGCCTGTTTCGTCTAAGTCAAGCCCGTAGAATCTTTGAATGTCCGCGCGTAAGGTATCTGGCGCGATGCGTAGCATTTCTACGAGCGTGAGGAGTTTGGGGAGACTTTACGCAAGTATTCAGATACGAAAGAGGATACTTCTTCCATAGTGATTCGTCCTGTTTCCTTATTTCGTAAAGTATTTTTAACTTGCTTGTACTTTTCTCCAAAAAGTCGTTTAAGTAATGGAATAAGTGCGAAAGCGTTAGGTTCTGTATCGTCTGCTGGGTTTAATTGTGAAAGAAGCTCCAACGTCTCTAGGTCGTCTAGCACTTGTGGGTCGACTGTAAGTTCTATGCCTTTGATGGATATGATAGTCGGCTCATCTTTAGGTATGATTTTCTTCTCTTGTGTCATATTCAGTCCTTTTTAAGAGTGTATAAAAGAGTAAAAATTCCTTTCGTTTTGTTAAGAGCTGCTCACGTAAGTGAAAGGAATAAAAGCCCTACGTGAGCAAGATTTATCAGCTGTGATTAGTCTCTGAAGATGCGCCACTAACTGGCTGAGATGCTCCCAAATCTGCAAAGTAATTGTACGAATTGTTACCCTGCTTATCTGGGAAGGTGGAGAACGTCACATCGTAGGTGATTGCGTCACCAGAATGGTATTGCAAATCTCCTGTGTCTGTAAGGACTGCGTCAGGAATCACTATTCGCTGTTTTTTGTTCATTCCAGACAAAAGAAGATCGGCAATAATGCTAACGTGTTCATTCTTTGGCATGCCTGTAGTAAACGAAATTACATCGTCTCCGCTGGAAGTAACGCGGTCTTTGCCGTATCGCGCTGAGAGTGTAACTGCATTGGTTTCTAGCATTACGAATTGGAATGTTTCTTCGTAGGAAGCTATGAATGATGCTGCTTTTTCGCCACTCATGTTGTTGATGTCAGTAGTGGTAACATCGGTGGATCGTGTGATTCCATCTTCGTTCAAGTCTGCTACGTTCTTAAAGGCTTCGTTTAGCTTTTCACTAGCGTCTGTAGGCAACGGCGTGCCTGCTGGTGCTACGAAAAGTACGCCGCCTGGGAATTGTTTTACTATTGCAATTTTTCTAACCATAAAAATCTCCTTTATAAAGGTGTATATATTCTGAAATTCACCATGAAACGGTGATGATATGGGGTGTCTGGGTCTGGGTAGATTGTGACTGTATCGACGATCACGCTTGCAACGTTTTCTGCATGCTCTGGCATTGCAATAAGTGTTAGAGCAAGAGCATCTGCAGCTTCTGCGGCTTTTATTTGGCTTGGTGCATAAATTGATGCAGAAATAGCGTAAATTCTTTTTCTGTCGCTTATGCTTGTGCCGTTTTTCTCTACCGTTATGAAGCTGCTTGAGCTTGTCGCGTTTTGTGGCACAAGCCCCGATGCTTCAAAACCGTCAATGCGTCCATCTGTATTGAGGTAAGTGATAACTGTTTCTTCAATGGTTTTCATTTACCTGCTCCTACAGCTTTTGCTAACCAGTGATGTCGTCCTTCTGATCGCATTGTTGCCAGCCATTCTTTGGAAGGATTGCTTGCTGCTGTGACGATTGCAACGGCACCGTGTTTAGTATCTTTTACTGGCAACGCCACATATTTCGGATGTATTCCGCTTTTTGTGGTTGTTGCCATTGATGTAGCATTTGACGCAATTTCTTGTGCTACTTTTGCTACTACCGTGTGTCCTGCTGCTCTTCGCAGCTGTAGGAAGCCGTCAAAGTTTAATTTAACGTTATTTTTGCTCACGCTATCCTTCCTTGTCTGTTACGTTGACTTCGAGATTCCAAGCAGTTGGACTCATCCCGCCGTCTAGTGGCTCTGGATCTCCTAACACTGAATATTCGCGCCCTCGAATCCGAATCTTTGCTCCTCGTAGGCTTTTGTAAGTCCACGAGCGAGGGAAGTAGCAGATGCGTGACACTTCTATGCCGTATGGTTGCAGTTCGCTATCCGCGTTTGCATTAGCAAATACTCCGCTTCCTGGAGAAACAAGCACATTCTCTACTTGTTCCTCTTTTGATTCTGCTTCTATAGGATTGTTTAGCGCGTCAACGCCGTTAAATACTGGGAAAAGAACGGTTACTGTTTCACCTTTCATCTGAATCTCCTATAAGGTTCACATGAAAGCCTGTTTGCGCTCCTTGCCCTCGTATTAAGCGTTTTTCAGCACGAGTCAAATACAAGTCACCAGCTGGATTCGTAAAACTCCACGATTGTGAGAAAGCACCCACAGTTTGTGACGTTTGCGTTACCCCAGTCATTCCATCGCCAACGTTTTCGGCTGCTGCAAGAGCGCGCCTTACTACACTGCAACAAACGAAGCAAAGTAGTCGCTTGTTGTCTGTGAGTTTTGGCGCGCTTGCTTGCATAAGAGCTGACGCATCAGATATCAGTGTTTCTACCGTTTCACGGTTTCGCGTTGAGGCTGCTGGATATCGCGCCTTTACATCGTCAAACGTTGCGAACACTTCCATGCCAGCGCCTTCCTGTTAGTGAGATACCACTGCTGATCCAGCTGATGCCTTAACAACAGCGAAACGGTCTGCGAATACGTACCATGCGTACTGAACCTCCAAGCGCATTGCAACCTGATTCTTACGCTTCAAATCTCCTTGACCGTCTGGGTCACCGTATTGAATAAGTTCCAATGGAAGATTGCGCTGAATGCCCCAATACACGCCATTGGCAAAGTCGCCAACAATAGCTTTAACGCCACTGTCTTGCTTCATTTCAGGAAGACCGTTTACGGTAGTAGACACAGCTGTTTTAATGCCCTTATACTGAGTCATTCCAGTACCAAATCCAAGTTCTGGGTACATCAAATGACCTTGCTTATCTTTAGCTGTGGCAAGAGCGTAAGCAGCTGGCTTGGAAAGTGCTAAACCGTTTACATCCGTTACTTCACCGTCTGTCAAAACTAAACCAATTGCTTTTTCAATGTCTGCATCAATGTTTGTAGTGGCATCAACGGTTTTCTTTGTAGAAGTAAGGTAATTCGTCCAGTCGGTTGTTGTACCGTTTGCTGGGTTTACACGATGGAATACGCCAAAGTCGAGTGCTCGAGCTAACGCTGTTGCGCCTTCCTCTGCGAGAGTTTGCATAATACCGATTTGGTAATCTTCGTCAGCCCACAGCACTTCGTTGCTAAAGCGCATTGTTACCTGAGTCTTATGCGGCGCTACTGTTACAGATCCAAATGTTGCGTTGGTTGCGCCTTTATCTGCGCCTTCTGCAACAAATTCTGCACGTGGCTTCGAATCCAAGGTGACGAGTGTGGAATTACCAAAAAGTGTTGGCTTTGCTGAAGACAATGCTGCAACAGCAGAGCCGGAAGTTACACCTTTTACAATTCCCTTCACCAAGTGGTCAGGGAGCTTTAGATCTTTAGATTCTAAAATTGACATAATTTTTTACCTTCCTTACATAGGGTTTTGTTTAATCATTAGAAAAAAGTTTGCGAACAAACGCGCGCGTATCGTCTACTTTTAAGCCGTCTGGCTCATCGTTAAGGCGAATGCTGTCTGTTCGTGGTTTGGAAAACTCTTTAATTGCCTCTGCGTGATCGCGTAATTCTTTTTCTGTTGAACCGCGCAATAGCGCAGCTGGTATGCCAGTTTCTTTTGCGACGAGTTGTGTGAGTTCATCGTGTTTGCGCTGAGTTTCAATAGCGGATAGTTTTTCTTTCAGCTTTGCTTCAGATTCTTCTACTGCTTTGAGCTTTTCAGCTGCTTGTTCTGAACTCTTGGCTCTGGCTTCCCATTTGCGTGCAAACCCGCGCCATTTTTCAGCTTCCGCTTTGTAATCTACTTCCTCGGTTTTTTCTTCCGCTGAAGTAGTTTCGGCATTGTTGAGTTCTTCGACCTTTTCGGTTTCTGTCTCTTGTGTTGTGTTTTCCACCTTTTCTCCTTAATAAAAAAGCCCCATGCGGGGCTGGTTAATAAAAAACCACCTTTTGCAAGGTGGCTAAAATCTGATAATTGCTATAAGCTATAGCGTAAATTCATTAGTATCGTTTAAGTATTCTTTAAGTTCTTGTTCGAATTCTGCTTGTTTAGCACGATAGGCTTTTGCACAATTAGCACATAAGTGGTGATTGTTCCCAACACCTATCCAGCCTTTAAGTGACGAATTTTGCCCCCAGTCAGATCCTAGTGTCGGTTCAGCTTTAGGTGAACATTCTACTTTAGTTTTGCAATGGTCACAGAATAGTGCAGCTTTAGCAAGATATGTCATGTTAAATCCTTGTTGTATTGAATATGTTAAAAAATAAGGGTTACTGTGTTATGGACCAAAATTTATTTATTCATCTGGTGAATGAACTTTACGCGGAACTCCTAAATCGTCTGCTATATCATCGTAGTTATCGCCACATTCATAAGGGTCTAATAAATTGTAAGCTTCTATTAGCAGCTCTTTAGGTGCACTCTTGTGTAGCCACGCGTATACTAAATAAATATCAATTGCAAGCGATGGTTCGCCTGCTCGAATAGCACTATTGGCTTCTTCTTCGGAAACCTTATCCATATATGGCTCAGCATAAGGTCTAAGTTTCTCAACCATGTCATAACAAAGTTTCATCATATCCATTAGCTTTTCACTCCTCTCTTATCTTCTACGTCATTATATGCCGTAATGACGCGCCATCCACGTTTCTTTTTTATTAAAACTACTTTTATTTTAACACCATATCTTGTAGCAATAAAGTAGCGACGGTTGGTTGATTTTATAATTATATCTTCGCTTGGGTTAGTTATTACAGACATAACCATTTTCTGTATTTGTCTTGAATCCCAATTGTCAGGGAATTTTGTTTTTCCAGGATTGCTAGACCATGCAGCGTGTCCGCCTTTGCCGTCTGCATCTCCTTCCATAATATGTTTCCATACATGGTCGCTAATATGCTTTACATTTGTTGGATAATTTTTTGGATATTTTAATACACGACCATCGGAACAAAGCCCGCGCGTCTTTCGTAATTGCGCAACGACTTCTTGCCATGTTGGTTCAAAAACTTCACTAGCGTCTTTGCCCTTTTTGCGAGCTTCCGCATATTTTTTCTCCCAAACTATTTTTCTAGCTTTATCCCATTCATCGCTAAGCGCGTCAGGGTTGTAGCCTCTAATTTTGTTTGGATTTGCATCCCACTCAGGACAAGCTACACAGTCGCAATGATCGTGCATTTTATGAGCTGTTTTTTCAGTCTCATACACAAACCCACGCCCTGCTAGCATTGTGCAAAAAGCGCATGTTTTGCCTTGTGGTACTAGCGCATAGCGTGGTTTTTTAGGGTCTCGTTTGCAATTTTCAGCGATTGTTGCACGTCCTGGTATTTTTACCCATCTATCCATGGCATCAACGATTGCTTCGTCAAACTTGTTTTTATTTGAAAGTATGTGATCGTGTATTTCTTCAACGATTGCTTTCTTGGAATAAGCTTGTGCTAGCGACGCTTCAAAACCATCATCAACATCAGGCAATGCGTCCGCACGAACTTCTTCATACCATTTAGCAGCAGCCATAGCAATTTGTTCGCTATATTGCGATGCTACTGCTGGGATTAGTTCGTCTATGAGAGCAATGCGAGCAGCTTCAGTTGGTGCACTAGCTATTTTCTGTAGTACTTCCTGCGCTGCTTCCTGTGCTGAGTCGCTTATCTTCTTGTTGGCTGCTGCTAGACGATTCGTATCCTCCCTTGTTACCAATTGTCGTCTCCTTGCCTAGCAAACTGTTAAGTGATTCAAGCGCGCGCGTTTTTCGTGCTTCGCTGAGTAGGGCTCTACTTTCTGAATCGCTGAACCCTAGTTGTCGCCATGCGATTTCGTTCATTGCATACGATGGACATGTTGCTGCAACTTTATTGAAGAAGTCACCTCTAGCTCCCATGCTTACTTCTTGAGTTGGTTTCCACGCAACCTGTGCTGCGTAAACATCTGGAGGGATTGTTGTCATTCCGTCATTTTGTAAGCAAACTGCAATGCCTAGTGCTTTGATGATTGATTGGCTAAAAATCAGATTTTGTCTATCTGCTTCGCGCGTCAATTTGCGTTCTGCTACGCTCATTGCTTCAGCACTTGTTGGGTTTGATGTTGTAATACCAAGGTCGCATATTGGCAAACCTGTTTCGCTGGCTACCATGAGCGCAATCGTTTTCAGCATCTCCGTGTGTGGAGTCATGCTTGCCTGCGTAATCTGTTGCAAGGTTGGAGTATCTCCATCCTCGTCCTTTGTCACGCCGTTGACTGCGCTAATATAGCTGCTCCATTCTGCCTTTTGTGCATCTTCAGAAAGACCTAAGAACCATAACTTTGGAATACTGTAGAACTCTGCAGTTGCTTCCATTCTTACGAAGGTTCTAATTGCCATATCCGTATAGCTCATAAGAGGTCTTGTGATTCGACTTCGTCCGAATGGTCTGTCGAGCTGTGGATCGTAACAAATTGGTACTACGCATACGCCTTGATAAGACTGTTTAGAAAGTGTTGCTTTCCATACGCCTTCAACTTTTTTAACTTCGTATGAGTATCCTTTTAGCCAGAATCTTACTTCGTTGACTTCGTTTTTCTCATTTGTTCCTGTAATGGTCATTGCAGCTTTTACTTCTTGGTGCCCCATATCCCATAATGCAGAACTCGCGAGTGCGCTTCTAGGTGCGATTCTTACTGCTCCACCTGCATCAGCGTCCTTATATATTGCCAAGAAACTACATGAATGTTTGTATGCGCTTATGATGGCTTGTGGCAAAATCACACTGAACTGGTTTGCTTCTGCGATTGCGCGCATGTTGTGAACATCGTCACCGTTGATTTGTAACCCATCGTAAACGCTTAAGTCAGCTAATGCTCTTACTGCTTTCGCGCTCCAACCAACGACTGCTTTAACTCTGCGAGCTACATCTTCTGGAATGGAAATATTCAGATTTTTAACTGTTTCGTCTGCGTTAAAGTATTTTGTTCGTTTTTGGTTACTTTCATAATGTTGTTGCCATGTGTCGTAGAGTCTTTTAATAGTTGGCATATCTTTTTCATCTACGCCATCAATTTTGCTACCAAATGACAACAGTTGCGAGCTTGTATTCTCAAAATCTTGTAACGTCATACTAATAGCCTCTGCTTTCTTCCAGGATGTCGTTTACTTACGAATGCTGCGTGCAATGCCATCGTGCAAGACACGAGTGGGGTAGTATCTACGTCATCGCCTAACTTCCCCCATGTAAAAAGTCCACTTTTGCCAAGAGGTCTTGTTGATGCTCCTTTTACTGCTGCTGCAAGTGCTGGCTGATCTTCATCTGGTAGATGCGTGAGTTTCCCAGCTGCTAGCATGTCCATGAATCTTCCGCATGCTTGCCCTACGTCTCGCATTGTTAGCGATATTGTTGGGATATGTGCATCTGCAAAATCTTGTAAGAGTATGCCTGTTGCGCTTCCTGCGTCTATTCCGACTCCTAGCATGTTGCGTTTGCGCTCTGCTAGAAAATCGATGAGCCAGTCTGTGCCCTCTGTGAGTGGATGTGATTCTAAAAATTCAATATGTGCATACCCATCGGAGTATTTCATACAAGCGGACAATGTTAAGCGGTCTCGCGATGGTGGAATTTCTACGCCGTAAGCTTTAACGCCACCTTCTATGCGATTGCTTATTGTTGCTGATTGCCATTGCTTATCACTGATTGCAGATGTTGCTAATGCGAGTTCATCCCATACTCCAAGAGCTTCGCGCCTGAATGAGTCTTCGGAAAATTGTCTGCGTAAGCGTAATATAGCTAATTCGCTTGTTCTTGATGGATAAGACGGATTTGCTTTTGCCCATTCTTCTCTATCGTCTAAATTGCAATCTCTGTCTGCACTAAATTCTAGATATATTCCATCTCTATCTGATCCTTTTAATAATGCTGTGCGCTTATCTCTAAATACTTCTCCAGGGTCGCATGGACGCGGGGGAGTGCCCATATAAAAAGCTAATGGATTTAAAGCAGTATTTAATGTTGGCAATGCATTATCAAGTGCTCTATTTGTTAAAATTTGTGCTTCATCGAAAACTATAACGGAAACTTCATGTAACCCTCGAAAACCTCTCTCGCGAGACCCAAATAAGATTCGTGATTCATTGATAAATTCAATCGCTTGTTGACCGTTTGCTTTGCGGATTTCCTTTACAAATCTTGATATTCCTTTGTTGTTTTCTATCAATTCTTTCATGTCACGAAAAGTCTCATCGCTTGTTCTTGAGTGATGCGCTGTCCAAACAGCAATAGTTTTCTCGTGCATTAAACATAAGAAGACTACAATCATTCCGATCGTATACGTTTTTCCAACTTGGCGCGGCAAGCTCATTACTACGCCAGACACCCCTGCAGCAAACTTGCCATTACTACGTTTGCCTAATATGTACATGCCAAGTTCAGACTGCCATGAGTCAAAGGTTACGCCGTATCTTAATGCTTTCTTCTGAAGTGCAGGAAATTCTGATGTAACGATTCCGTCTGGATATATGAAATGCCTAGCTTTGGTCTGGAGTAAAGACTGCGTCAAAAGTTACCTCCGAATCCATATTTTCGTCGTCTTCTTTTTCGTCATCAACTACGCCTGCTAGCTTTTCTGTTATTTCTATGTATTGTTTTGCCATACTTGCCAATGCGCTTGGTGGCGTATCTGGACTTATGAGCGCTGCATGTAAAATGTCGCGCGCGAATCTTAACTCGTCTTCAAGTCTGCTATCGCACATTCTGTCGAATGCGTCTTTTGTTAATTCATCGGTCGGTATTGTCGTTTTTATTGGTTTTGATTCGCCTGGAATGTCAAAAAGCACCTCTTGCCGACTTGATTTTTTTGGTTTTGGGTTCTTCTTTCTATGCGCGTCAACTCGACATTTCTCGCTACAATACATTGGAGCGCGTCCGCGACCGGTTGTTTTGAAAAAACGACCACAATTTTTGCATTTCATGGCTATTTTTGCTCCTTTTTATAGTGAAAAATCACCGTGTAACGATTTGGCTGTAACGTAATGGCTATTTAGCGGGGGGATTTTAGCCCTTTGTCCGGCTTGGTTTCCTTTGGAAAGTCGTGGGGTTCCTCCCCCTGCCGAAATGGTCTAAGGTTGCAACGTTTTATGTTACGTTACTTGTGTTTACCAATTTGAGTGCTTGTTATGTTGTTTGTATGCATCGCAACATGCTTCAGGCGCAACGCCTGTGTCTAATCCATGTTCTTTCTCGTATATTCTTGCTTGCGCCCAAGCTGCAGTGTGTGCTTTCTTAAGCTGATTGCATTGCCTGTGTGTAAGTCGAACATTATTCCAGTCTGTTGGGCTTCCGCCTCTACTCACTGGAACAATCTCATCCACTTCTGGACTTAGTGGATCTGGAGTTTTAATAGTTTTATCTACTGGTTTTCCGCACAGGTAGCAAGTGTCATAATAAGCGAGCACTCGTTTGCGCATTGCTTTGCGTCTGCTCCCATACTTACTACGGGGGTTACTCTTTGGTTTCTGTGGCATATGATGTATTTAATATAAGACTAATAAAAGCGAAAGGAGGTGGTATTTGTGTCTATTAAAATAAAAGTTGATTCAAATGCTTTGAACCAACTAGCCGATGAAGCTATGAGCCAATTTGCTGAACAATCTAAAGGTATGTGCATTGTATGTGGAAAACCAATTGAACCTGTAGATTGTCCTTCTAATAACATTGTCGCTATTCATCCTCAGTGTGCATCTGAGCTTGAGTAGTGTTCTTATTCTGTTCGTTTGCGTATTCGTCTATCCAATCTGCGAAAGCGTGAGCGAACTTTTTTATTTCTGTTAAGTCAGGAGTAATAGTAAGAGTAATTGTGGGCTGATTCATAGGTACTTCCTTGTGTATGCAAAAAGCCCCGGGGTATTAACCACGAGGCTTTCTTTAACGTCTTTTATTTTTCTAGTGTGTGGGTGGTTTCTTTCTTTGCTGCCACTTCACACCACAGTGTGATTATATCATTATTGGTGTTCACTTTGTCAAGTCTAGTAATTCTTCTGGCGAGTCTTATTTAATATCTCACTTATATTCCATATAACTTCCATGCCTTGCCCAGATGTATGAATTCTACCAGTTGAACGAAGCCTGCGAAGTGTTCCTGCTGGAATGTTTTTATTTAGTACACGATGCATAAACTCCGATGCTTGCTTGCTATTACCAACATAAGTAAGCTTTGATAATTCTTTACGAGTATTATTTAAAACTTCATTGTTATTTGTAACTGATCTACATGATTGACAAGTAACGCATTCATTAGTGCTTTCGTATCTCAACGGCCTTCCACAATTTGGGCATAATCCAAATGTTTTTAAGAACTTTGGATTTGTATCTGCTAGTACTTTATCTCTAATATTTTTTAGCTGTTCATAAGATATTGATGCACTTGCCAATAAAATTATTTCTTTTGCGTTGTCTTTAAGTGCTTTAATTACTGTAGTAATTGGCGCTGTTTGCGCAATTGTTAGATTCACGCTACCAAGTTGGCTTAGTATTTCTCGTTCTAAGCTTTCAAGTTGATCTGAAAGGTCAAGAGCTTTCAAGTTTATTGGAGTGATATTTTGGTTTACATGCATGTGTTGGTTTGATTGCACGCATCGCACTTCTCTATATACGAGCATTTCTAATTGCTCATTAAGCGAGGGGAGTGATGTAAGCAATTTCATGTAATCTTTTTGCTCTTTCAAAGTGTAACTTTGCATTGCGTTCCTTCCAAGTGTGACAAGTGTGATGCGAGTGTTACTACATTCCAATATCGAATCCCGTTTTTCTTTAACGGTTTTGAAAGTGCGTTGATGCTGATAAGTTGTTGAAGCGCATGATTCCCAGTTTTGTCGTATTTGCTCATTGTTTCGAGTCTTAACGCTGTTGTTAAGTATTTTTCATCTATTTCAATTCTCTTCGTTGATCGTAAAAGCTTAAGTAAGTGGTGAAGTCTGCAACTCAGTTTTTTCAATCTGGCTTGCTTCCCACTTAACTGGTCGACTTCTTCAGGTTTGAGATTGCTCATTAGTTTCTCCTCTCGAAAATTCCCTGTACTTTCGGTGGTGAATTGTTTGAGTGGGACGACCTTGTCAAGGGGAAAATAAAAATTGAGAAAGCTTTTTTGGCTTTCTCAATCTCATTTTCTCGATGACTTTTAGGTCGTCCATACAGCGCTTTCGGCGGAGCCATGCCATCGCGTATGACGAGTGAAAAAATATCTCACACGGCGGTTTGCTGTAAGGCTCTGGCATTGCCATGTTCGCTTATCCGGTCGTCCTGTCATAAGACACCTTGCAGCATCAATTCCCGACTCTTTCCGCTCAATACTGCGGAACGCTTGTGCAACCGGTAGGGAAACCGGCATAGGTCTTTACAGCGGCTATTTACGCTGCCTAAGAGGCGTAAGTCTATGCCGCGTTCAGTTATCCCGCATTTGGCCAATGCGAGTACTGTAGAGGAGTTAGAAACTCTTTTTACTTTTCACTGCTCCTCTGCAGATTTAACGTTCTAATATGCTCTAAAACGGTTTACGCTTATTTTTTGTTTGTGATTACAATTTGTTTTTTCGTCTTGCTCATCTCTTGCCCAATATCCATAAAGCTGCACAGCATATGGATATGATCTATTTGTCATGCATCTATATGAATGCACAAGCTTGTTGTAGTTTTGTGGCTTAATTACAACTTCTTGCCTATCCGTAAAAATGGTTTTATTAAAGTACTGCGAGCCAGTAAGAGCAACTGGCATTATCTCAGGTTTTGCGTACGAGCTATTGGCATAAATGCGATGAGTTTGTGAAAAATGGCGTAAAGCTGGCTTTAGAGGCGGTGTTGACATAACTAGCATTGTTAATCCCTTTTACGCTGCTTTTTGTGGAACGTATTTCACGTATACTGAATAAGACTCATCACATGGCAATATTCGTGCTTCAAAGTGGCCTTTATTGGCTGCAAACGCCCTATATCTAGCATTCCTTACGCGTAAAGCCGTATCAGATGCTGTATGCCTTGTAAGACCTTCTTTGAACAGTGCTACGCGATTTGGATTTGCTTTACATTTGTCAACAAAATCTTTGTAACGTAGTGGATAGGCAAATTTCTCAAATGATCCTTCAGGCCAGTTTTCGAGTAATTCCTCAGGTTGTGCACAGTTAAATGATTGATTGAGCATCTCTGGTTTTTTAGGCTTGTTAAGATTATTTTCTTTTGCTTCCCTTGGTTTTTGCTGATCTTCAGGAGTTTTCTTTTCTACTAGAGCCTGCTTGTAAGCTTCTTCTAACGATTCCACGCCTATTTCTTGCATATAGCGTTTAATAAGTCTTAACTCTTTAGAAGCCAGCGTGTTGATACCATCGCATTTTGCGATAATAACCAATTCGCAAGCTTCTTTTCGTCTAGCTGTTGATAGTGGTGCCATTATTGTTCCTTTCGTAGGATTTGTGTACGGTTTTCTAAAATATTTATTGGTTATTAAAACTCTGGTTCTTTGCTGTAGTAGCGATCTATATTGTTTTTTGGTACCCATGGATCTTGAGTAGATTCCATAGGCTGCTGTGGCTGCGAAATCATTTGCTGCGCACCTTGCTGCTTTATTTGCGTAATTTGCGCTGTTGCAAATCGCATTGACGCTCCAATATCCTCTACACTTAGTTTGATTGAAGTGTGATGCGAGCCGTCTTCGGCTTCGTATGTACTTTGTTCTAACTTTCCATACGCGATAACTCTCATGCCTTTTGTAAGGCTTTTAGCAACGTGTTCTCCTAACGCTCTCCATGCTGTGCAGCGCATGAAGACGGTGCCAGTATCCTTGTATTGCGAGGTTTGTGGATTAAGCACACGAGTGGTTGTAGCAATTGTGAAATTTACTACAATAGTGCCGTTAGGAGTAGTGCTTACTACTGGGTCTTTTGTAAGATTTCCTGCAATGTAGTATGTGTTATCGCTCATGGTTTTCCCTTATTCAGCTAGTAGCCCGGCTGTTTCAAGTTGCGCACGGTATTCTGATGCTGTTTTTTGTGCTTTTATCCATTCGTTGCCGAGTATTTCAATGGTTTCTTGGACTTTTTCTAATGCTTGATCTACTTCGTATTCGTCGTACCCGTTTGGCATTCCAAAAAAGCCAGGGCATTCTGTAAATCGCATGTTTCTTACGTCTTGTGGCGTTAGTAGGGTAACCATTTCATTCACCTACATACTTCTCAATGCTTGTGTTTGTAATGTAAACTTTGCTCCCTGGTAAGCGTCCGTGAGGCATGTGTAAAATTCCTGCATCTACGAGCTTCATTACGGCACGTTTGTCCATACTGAGCTGATCGCATACTTCTTTAAGGCTCCATAGTCTTTTGTATGGGATTCTTGGTGTAAGTGCTGATGTTCTCATTGTTTTCCCTTTTCTATGTTTTTGTTCCCTGTAATTTCAGTTGCTGCCATTACTCCTATAATTCCCATAAGTATGAGGAATAATCCGAGTGGCAAGCATAAGTAAAGACTTAAGTTGCAGAAGGCACTAAATACGAGTGCTACGCCTCCTAGTGCTATAAGCACGCCAATAGCTATTGCAACGTATTTTTTCATTGTTCTGCTCTTTCTTGAATGATTGCTTTTGCATGTAGTATTACAGCAAGCGAGATTGCTGTTCCTACAATGCCGAGCATGTTTGCTCCGTTGAAGCAGTAAAACGCGTTATGGATTGCATACCAAAAGCTGATTACGAAGCAGATGAAGCTAATAAGCGTTATTGTGTACGGATATTTTTGTACGAAGCTCATCGTTCTTCCTCTGCGTTCTCTTTATGTTTTGCGATGTAGTCTTTGAGTATCTCGTTGATCACAAATGCCTGATACTTGTATTCTCGTTTCGCATTTAGGAACTCTCTTTTTTTGTTATCTAAACGTCTAACCGCCTGCTCCAGTTCAAAATCGGGGGTTGTTGCGAGTATAAGGTCTTCTAAGGTTTGTAAATCATCCAAAGAAAAACCTGAGGTCTGAATTTGGTTAATTTCATCGTCAATATTCGTATCATTTGGCGCTTCAACAAGTGAAATCGCTGTAATCATATCCAAGAAAGATAGCAACGAAAGCCATGTTGCCTGCACCTGATCTCCATGCGTGCAATGTTGGTTCATGTACTGTTGAAGATTCATGTTTAAATCTTGAAGCGTAGAACGAAGCTCTTCTGGAGCTTGTAAAACGCGTTGAAGCGCTAGAATGTAAAATCTGCGACCGCACTCAATGGCTACGTTTTTCGTCTCTTCTTTCTTGTTGTCTAGCTTCTTTTGCATCACTCTTCCTCACTTTTCTCTTCACCAGCTTTGAAAAGCCTATTTTCAAAACTTATTCGCAGAACGCTGGCTTTACGACTTAACTTGTGATGTTCATTTATCTGCTCTGCGTATGCTTCAGTAAAATCTGCTTCCACGCGGTTGAGTGCTGCATATTGAATAGCGTCTGCGACGTTAGGAGCTTCTCGATATGCTTTGTTTGCAGCTGTGTAGCCAGGGAAATTTTTCTTTGCATTTTCTATGAATGCATCTAGCTGGTTTTCCTTAACAGTCGCCTTGTATGCTTTCTTAAACATCTTCTTGAGCTTCTTGTACTCTTTATTGCCTTTGCGTTCTTTGCCTTTTTGCTCTTCCATTTCTGTTCCTTTCTTCCTTTACACTTTTGTGTATGAGTTTTGATAATTTAGGCGATGCTGCAACATGGTTTTCTGCTGGCGTCGCGGTTGTTTCCGCTATTTTCACAGTTTGGTGGCCATGGCATAACCGCCCTCAAGCGTGCTGGGTTTCTATACTTTTCGATTCTTTTGATGCGTTCGCAGCTGTACTCCCTGAATTCTGTGGATTGGATATGTTGTATACGAGAGGTGAGCCTGATTATGCTGTAAAGCTGACGAATGCTGGGGATTGTGTTGCATTTGACGTATCTCTTTCAGCTATCGACTGCGATGTTTTTATTGTTGAACCTATCGAGGGGAGCCATAACCGCCGTGAATCTCGTAAAATCCTTTTTCCTCCCGCTTTACCGAGTATTTCGTGTGGTGAATCGGTATTGGTCGTTGCTTATAGGCATAAGAACGCCCAACGTAGCGGATTCCGCGTTCGGTGGATGGCGCGACCGGTGCGTTGCCATAAATATGTTTCGCAGCTGATTGAGCTTGAAGGCAAGTTTGCTTTGCAGCCATATAATCCAATACCTGAGAAGCGTTCATATCGCCCGTTTGTTTGGTTTTATAAACTGTTACACCGGGATGCCATATAGGTTTTGATATAACTGCTTTTGGTCTGTTGCTTTCTCTATTAGCTTCATGCTTTGGCTCTGTTGCCCAAATCACTGCCCATTGAATTATTAGGCATATGACTTGAATAGCTAGGACTACAAGCTGTATTGCTAATTTGCCGCTCATCCACCTCACCTCCCTATTTCGTTGAGTAGTCGCGTTTCTGCGTCTTTACTGGCGTGATGCGTTTCGTTGACTTTGCAGAGTAGTTCTGCATTGTCTTCGTTGAATTTGTCTTGCTGCTTGTTAAGTTCTTGTAGCGCGTCGTGATATTTTTGTTGCGCGTCTCTGACTGCTTGCTCGGCTTTCTTTATTGCTTGGCACTTGTCTCGCGCTTCTTTGACTTTGTTGAGCGCGTTTTCTTCTTGATTGAGTGCATTGCGATATTCGGCTATGAGTTCCAAGACTTTGGTTGTGTTCTCATCGCAGTTTGTGTTGAGCGCGTTTTTTAGCCTGGTAAGCATGGTTGACTCTTTTCTTTGCCTGCAAGTGCAGCTTGCTTTTCTGCTTGCTCAAGAATCTTTGACGGATTTTGACCAAGTAACGATGAAAGCTGTAAAAATTCAGTTAGCTTCATATCTCCTGTGTCAAAGTTTTTTGCAAGTGTATTGCGATTTATCCCTAATGCGTCAGCCAACTGCACTTTAGTTTTCTTTGCTAATACTGCAGCGCAAAGCAATGCATTGGTCGCAAATGCTGCCTGTTTTTTGCTATCACTTGTTATCATGTGTTTGATGATAGCACTTGCTAACTCTTAGTTGCAAGTGCTAGCGTGTCGCGTGTATTATTTAGCTATGCCTACCAAAAAATACCAATGGACGACGGTCGATAATGCAACCGCGGTAGTCATATCAGACCTAATGAGTCGTACAGGTAAGACCGATAGAGGTCTCGCTGAAGATTTGGATATCGATATTAGCTATAACCGTGTTAGAGATTTGCGCCTTGGATTAAAAGCGCCAGCGCGATTAAGTGAATTTATCTCGATTTGTAAAGCTTGCAAAGTAGATCCATCAAAAAAGATAAACGAGATACTTGAAACCTCTATACATCAAGAAATAGCAAAACGATTAGTTGTACAATCAGAGCCAGAACCGTCTGCAACTGTAGATTCTTCTGTTTCGGATTCTTCCGCATCGAATGCGTCTTCTGCGCCTACAAGTGCCGACTCTGGTTCTGCACAGTCCGCGTCGAGTGCGTCTTCTAGCTCTGATGTGTCAACTGTGCCTCCAAGTGCTGCGGACGATGATTACATAAGCCACATTGCTGACTTGATTGCCGCTGATCCTTCTCGTTTTGCTCTTATGGCTCATACCGACCCTAACAAATTCCTCGAATCCTCCACCCCTCGTGACTAAGAGAAAATAGGAGAGTAGTAATGGTAAGTTACAAGAAATCTGCCAGCAAACTCTTTGGAGTACATACTTTTACTATTGAGCCAGATAAAGCTGTAAGTGATGCCCCTCTGTCTGGCACTCGTAGGTACACTAAGTGCTCTGTTATTTCTATACCTCAGCCCAATAATCGTAAGCCTAAATTGGCAATAATGAGTCAGAAAGGTATGAAACTGCTAGAGGTTGGCCCTAGAAATTACGGGAAATATGCAATGCTTGAGCATTTAGTCGGATGTGCTAATGTTTCGCTTTCTTGGTGCGAAAAATATTCGCAATTTGGTGACGGCAATTCGTACTTGGACTGCAAATTGTGTGTAGACTCTAAAAATAATTCAGCGAAAACAACTATTCCTCGAATTGTTCTTGATACCGAAACTACTGGCCTTGATCCTATAAAAGATGAAATTATTCAGCTTTCTATAATTGATGGCAATGGCGATACTCTATTGAACGAGTATTACAAGCCAAAAAAGGTTACTGAGTGGCCTGAAGCGCAGAGGGTCAATGGGATTAGCCCGGAAGATGTAGCCAATAAAAAGCACATTGCTGAAGACTTTGCCAAAATACAGGCAATTCTTGATGCTGCTGGAGAGGTGTGCGCATTTAATGCAGAATATGATTTAGCTTTTCTTGGTGAATTGGGGTTTTATTTAGATGAAAGCAAAGTGACTGACACTATGCGACAATACGGTAAAATCTTCTACGATAAGCAATTTATCAAGCTCACAGTAGCGGCAGCTGAATGTGATTATTACTATAATGCTCATGATTCGTTAGCTGATTGCAAGGCTACACTTGTTGTTCAAAATCGCGTGGATGAATATCTGCATGTAGGCAATAAAAATAATGTAAATGAGAAACAAAATAATAATGCTTATGAGGAAGAACAAAACATCAATATCCATGAAGAAGAATTGCCAAGTGAGCATGTTCCCACGAGTCAATTTGTAAACAAAGGGCAACATCGTGCTAAAAAACAAACTAAAAAACAAGCTAAAAAAATTTTAACATCTAAAAATTATAATTTTAGAAGCTTTGTGAGGACTCTAATTACACTATTGTGGACTGTGATTACAATAATGTGTACTCTAATTACACTAGGACTTATTGTTGATTCTCCGAAAGACCCTACAATGCTCATTGGTGCTGCTTTTACGGGCACGGTAAGTGTAGTCTGCTATAAAAAAGTAAAAAAACTTAAGCAGAATAAATCTTCTGAACCTCGTAATTAAGATACATAAAAACAAACTTATGAAAGGCGCGAGTGTGCAATCGTGAATTACTTCAACAAAGCTATACAGTAAATAAAAAACTAGAATCGCGTTTTTACGACGATTCTAGGAGTCTCCTTCTACACATGGCAGATGAGTTATCTATATTATCTCAAATGACACGCCATGTGTCAAAATGTATTAGATTGGTCTATTATGCTTCGTTTTGATTCGCTTTATGATGAGGCTGCGCGTCTTGGTGTGCGCGTGGAAGAACGTCGCCTTTCTGGTAGTGTGTGCGGCTATTACTACGATGCTTGCAGACTGATCCTTCTTGATGAGCGACTGGCTGATCATCAGCGTTTGTGTACGCTGTGCCATGAGTTGGTTCATGCTGAGTATCGTGATGTTTCTTGTGGATTTGATTCGCGTTTTGAGACTCGTACAAGGCGCATAACGGCTTCTAGGCTTATTAGCGATGTTGATTACAAGCTTGCTGAATCAATGTATGGCACTGATATTTGGCTTCTTTCTGAGGCTCTTGGTGTTACTTGTGATGTTATCCAGGACTATCGCTCTTTCCTCTCCACTCCAGTTCCTGTGTGAAATATATATTGATAAGACGCGCGTTTAATAAGCCAAATTGCAAATATTCGCTTTGCTAATAGTAAAATAAGTTTTTAATGAAAGGAGTGAGTGATGGATAGTGATGTAACAGTTCTTAATCCTGAGAATAGCGCGAATTTTACTGTTAAGTATGATGGTATTGCGTTGCAGTCTCATGAAATGGATGTTAAGCAGCTTGCTCCTGCACTGTTAGCATTATCTCAAGCGTTTGAAAAGATTCAAGCTCATACCGCTCCTAATTGCGTTATATCTTTGAAGGCAAAGGCTACTCGTGAGGGTTCTTTTAATATTGACCTTATTGCGAGTGTTGTTAATAACATTGTTGATTTGTTTTCTAGCAGTCCAGTAAATGCTGTAGCTAATGCGTCTGCTATTGTTGGTGTGTTTCTAGGAGCAGTTAAGCTTGTTAAGCATTTTTTGCATAAGGGTACTCCAGTAAAGCAAACTCCTGATAAAGCGGATGAGCGTACTGGGCTGGAGTGCGTAAAATTAGAATTTCCAGATGGTTCTAAATTGACTTCTTACAAGGCTTCTGTTGAGCTTTTAACAAATGAAGAGTTTTTGAAGGCATTGAAGGCAACTGTTGAACCTGCTATGTCTGATGGTGTTGATTCTGTAACATTTAAAGATGATTATTGTGCAGAAACTTTAGATTCTGAAGATGCGTATGGAATATCGCAGTATTCTTCTGTAAGTACCAAAACTGAGGAGAGTATTGTTGAAACGGTGGTGCAAGCGTTAGATATTTCGTTCCGTGATGGTGGTAAATGGCGTATTACTGATGGTGTGAAAACTCAGTTTGTTCAGATTGAAGATAGGGATTTTATTAAGCGTTTGAATGATGGTAAAGAGTCTTTTAGAAAAAACGATATTTATAAAGTTGCTATGCTAATTCGTAAAAGTATTGACAATAATGGCATGTTGACAACTCAATATGTTTCTATTAAGCAAGTTTTAAAACATAGGACTACATCAAGCCAGCCATCATTATTCTAACGTTAAATAAAGTGGGCTAGATGGCTGTGACGCCGTCTAGCCCGTATTTTATGTTTCGCTATTTGCTGCCGTGTTTATAGCTTGTTGCAGTTCTTCCCATGTGTTTGGTAGGTTTACTGGCTTGTATGGTCGAGTTGAAGCCCATGAGCGTATCTCATCATAATCCCACATTGGTGCTTTTACTCGTACTCCAGCCATGAATTCTGGCAGCGGCATGAGTCCTCGAGCATTTGTAGCATTTTCGCGTCCTGCTGCTACTCGTCGAGCACGTTTTAAGTATTGCGCGATGCTATCTTTTCCTACTCCTAGGAGTCTAGCAATGTCTAGTTGCGAAACGAGGATGCGTTGATTATGATCATCTAGCATTATTTTTTCTTTCGTGTTTCAGTGTATAGCACGATGCTCCACGTTGCCGCTAGTATGCCGAAGATTCCAGCCCATATACTTTGTCCTGCAATTCCTGCAGTTAGCGATACTATGCCACATGCTATTGCGCATATTATGGTGAGTATTGTTTTCATAATTATTACGGAATAGAATAGACCCCGAAGGGGGATTCTGGATAGTTGGTTTATCCAGAATCCTGCTTCTAGTTCTTGTGATCGTAGAATAATTTGATGATTTGAATAATCACACTTATTATTGCTGCGATTGCGAGAACAATGTCAGTCCATTTCATTCCTACCTCCTTTCTTGTTTTTGGATAATATTATATTATATCTTAGGGGGGACAAAGTGGTGGACTGTAATATAAAAGAGAAGGCGTTGAAAATTGCGATTTTTGCATTTTCAGCGCCTTTTTTGCGTATTTTTAGCCTAAAGTAGCCGTGAAAGTAGCTGAATTTGATTTTCTGGTGGCATTTGGCTGATTATTGTGGCTTGCCTCGTTTTGTCTATTGCTTTGAGCGTTGTTACTTGCTGATCTAGTGTGAGTGCTGCTAGTACTGCTATGAGTGGGTCTTTTTCTTGATTTTGTGTAGGTTCTACATTGCTTTGTGTAGGTTCTACAGTTTTTTGCATTTCTACGTTTTGTGGTTTTATGCCGAGTTGTTCTTCTTTTGCTTGTTCGTTAAGTCTGGCTGATGTTCTTTTGCGTTGTGCTTGGCTGATTTGCTGGTATACGGATACGGTTTTAATGTCGCTGTGCCCTGCGACTTCCATGAGTTCTGCAAGGCTTGCGCCTGCTTCTCCATAGTGTGTGAGTGCTGTGTGTCGAAGGTCGTGGAAGTGCATGTCCTTGAGCGACGGCATATGCGCTATTGCGCGGTTGAAGCTTTCTCTAAGGCTTGCTGGCGCAACGAACGCTCTAGGTGTGCGAGTGTGTAGAATCAGTTCATCTGGTTTGCCGCTTGGCATTTGTTGCCGCATGTGCGTTTCAAAGTATTCGCGCGTCCATTCTGGTATTGGTACTTTTCTTATGCTGCTTGCTGTTTTTGGCTTGCCTACTTCAAGGCGTCGTTTTTGCCCTAAGTGGTTTATGCTTTTTAGGCTTTTGTTGACGCTGATTGTCATTGCGTCAAGGTCTACATCGCTTCTGGTGAGTGCGCAACATTCGCCTTCGCGCAATCCGCACGCTCCAGCTAGCATGACTCCGATGCGCAAATGTGGTGCCATCATGCTGTATATGTCAACGAGTTGAGCAATGCTGATGGCAATGCTTTCGTGTCTTGTGCGTGGTTTTTTGAGTTTGAGTGTGCAAGGGTTGCGTTGTAATAGTGTTTCTCCAGCAGCGTTTACTTCTTTTGCACAAGCGTAGTTGAATATGCTTCTAAGTAGTGTGTAGCAGTGCGATCGTGCTACTGTGTTTCTTCCTGTAAGCTCGTCGCAGTCGAATGCGTCGTACCAGTTTTGTATGTCTTTGCTTGTGATTGTTTTGATGCGTCTTTCTCCAAATGCTGGTAGTAGGTAGTTGCGCAATCGTCCTTCTTTGTGCGATTGCGTTGTTTCTTCCAGCCTGCTTCCGTCTGGTTTGCGCTGATTTTGCATATAGTCGTCTGCTAGCTGTGCGAATGTGATTGAGCTTTTGTCTATTTCGTGACGGTTTATTTTAGCTGGTGGTGTCCATGTGCCTAATGCTATTTCTTTTTCTGCTTGTGCAAGCCATGCTTCTAGCTCTACGCGGTAGGCTGCTGGCAATGTTCGAGTAAATTCTTTTGGTAGTGACGGGTTTTCTGCTAAGGCTGCTGGAGGTGTTGGATAGCGTGCTTCGAGTGCTTGCCCGTATGATCGTGCTACTTTTCTGATTTTTCCGAATGTGCGCCGTGCCATTAACGTTCCCCTTATTTAACCGTTTTATGCCGTCAGGACGGTGAGAGGCGTCAATTTTTGTACCTTGATTTTTTGACGCCTTCTACAACGCCTTTCATAATGTATTATATGGTATCAAAATGTATTATTTTGCACAATTCAATATTAAAAGCTTTTGAGTCTAAGGCGTTGGTAACATTGGGTTTTGCTACAAAAAACGCCACTGTTTGAGCAGTGGCGTTTTTGCGTTTGTGGAGTCGCGGGGAATTGAACCCCGGTCCGGTGACCGTACCCTCGGTCTTCTACGTGCGTAGTCTGCTTGCCGTTCGGCAGTTTTTCTGCCCCCATGTTATCGCAGACAATTCATGGCGAGCATATCTACAGTAAAAGTCCCTGAATTGCCCTGCAGCTCAGCAATTCAAGCAAGTCTTCTAATGACGTTCAGCACCACTCCGAAGACGTGAGTGGGTGAACGGAGCAGCTGCTCACTGGTTAATCCTGGCGCGAAGCTCAGGCAGCGAGAGCGAACTCAGTGCGATTAGATTTAGCACTTATTCTTTTGCGAAAGGACGTTTACGAGTGGACTTTCGCATTCTCGGCACGCTTCCCCGCGGCGAACAGATCGCCGTCGAAACCGATCGACCCCTTTTGAATTTTCAAATAATCGTCATTATAATGCAAATATTTTATACATTGTTATAATACAAAACTTTTATGCATTAAATCACACTTTTTCATAATACAACATTTTATGCATGGTTGTCATGTGGGTTGTAATGTGTGGTTAATTATTTCATGTTGTGTTAAACATTTCATGCTTAGTTGATTATTTTGTATGTAGTTAAATATTTTGCGTATGGCTGATTATTTCATGCGTAGTTGCAATTCGTTGCTACTGAAAAATTAATATAAATATATAATTTACAAAAATATGCTTGGGGGGGGGTATAATACTCAAGGACATGTTTGCGATATGTTATGTTTAAGTTATTAGTAATTATTCGCTACCATTTATTTTATTACATGTGAGTGCAATATAAACAAATGTTTATTTTTTGCATGTATACTGTATACTAGTGCAGTGTGTATGGGCTATAGTTACGCACTGGCTTGAACATGGCGAACTTAAGCATAGCGAACTTAAGTATAGAGTGAACTTAAGAGTATAGTGTTTATTTACTTTAAAAGTGGTTGTTCTAAGGAGAAGAACGGTGGGTCGTAAAGGTTTGCACAGTGAAGCATACAAAAAGCAACTCCGCAAGGCTGAAAAAGCTAAGTCTGAGAGTACTTCTAGTGCTTTACATCGCGGTGTTGCAGGCGTTGCTGTTGCTTCTACTTTGGCAATGATGCTGCCAACAGTTTCAGCTGCAGCATTACAAGCTAATAAGCATGATGAAACTCCCGAGGCTCATATTGTTAGCAGTGCAGGTAAGAATAACGCTCAATCTAAAGAGCTTAATATGCTTCGCTGGGGTGCTGGAGTTCGCAATCAGAGCGCACAAACTAAGAGATTAGTGCAGATTGCTCGCAAAGATATCGAAGCTAAAAAACTTGAGTATGCTAAACAGTCTAAACTTGCTAACTTGTATAAGAATGATGAGCATGTTGAGAATCTTGATCAAGATGATAATTCTACAGATTTAGACAATAATCGTGTTTTGAACTCTGTGCGCTCAGCGGAAAATCAAGCTCTTAAAGCTCGGGCAATTGAGAATCAACGCGCTGCAAATAATACGTCTGAAAATCATTCAGAGGATAAAGAGGATAATAAGCAAGCAAGTGCGCAGCCTACAACTGAGCAGAATTCAAGTGTGAAGCCTGAAAATGGTGAAAACGCGCAGCCTGAATCTACGTCTGATGCCACTGCAGATAATACGACTGAGCCATCTGCAAATAATGCGCCTGCATCATCTGCTCCTATTTCTGCTAGTACAGGATCTAATGCTGATGCTGGAAGTACAGCGAGACCAAGTGCAGACGGCAATGGCAATACGCAGGGGCAAGGTACGCAAGGGCAAAGTGCAGAAAATCCAACTACACAAGGTTCAAATGCAAGCGGCTCAAGCGAAAATACAAACAGTTCAAGCGAAAATACAAACGCTGCGCCTTCAGCTCCTGCTCCAGCTCCTGCACCTGCTTCTACATCGAACGCTGGAACACCGTCCACTGGCACACCGTCCACTGGCACAACAAACACTGGCGCAGCAAACGCAGCAACTGATCCAAATAGCCAGGTAATTAAGCCGAATGAGCAGAATCCAACGGCTGATGACCAACAAACTGCCAACGAACAGGTACAAACCGACAAAAAGCCGGAAGTCACGTACAATTTGCAAATTCGCTACACTATTGGTGGCGCTGCGAATAAGCAGCTTGTGCAGCCGTATGAGCTTACGATTGATAAAGACGACTTCGATAATCTTGGCAAAAATGGCAAGTATGACTATATTAAGCTTCCAAAGTCTGCTGGATACCGCCCGTCCGTATATCATTCAGGCACATACAAGTACTACATTATAAACAGCGAAGGCGAGTACGTTATTGACGATGGCACGGATGCGGATGCTGTTCGCTACTTGCGTATAGACAAAAATCTTATTAAAGAATACGCTGTAAAGAAAAGGCAGGCTGTTGAAAGCAACAACAGTGCGCAAACTTCGCAGAATACATCGTCTTCGCAGTCGGGTTCAGACGATGGCATTCAGTACTACGGCGAGTTGAACATCAACTACGCTCCTAAAACAGCTAAGTACTATGTGCGTCACTTGTTGCAGCAAATTGACAATAAGAACGAGTTTAAGGAAGCTGCAAATCTTGGTATTGGTAAGGTTATTATACCAAAGCACAGAGTGAAGGATCCTGTAACAAAAAAGTACGAATATAAGGACGGGGATCCTATTCACGTCACTGAAGTTACTGGCACTGTTGGCTCAGATGTGAGCGCTATAGCTTTGTATATTCCAGGCTACGAACCAGAGCACAATCTTATTAGCTCACCGCTTTCGGATTCGGATAGTGAAAGCGACAAGCTGATTTTGAACCTTCGCTACTACCGTAAGGCTTACGATGTTACTTACGACACTGATGGTGGCACGGATGTTACTGCTCAAAAAGTGTATTACCAGCAACTTGTACCACCAGTTAAAGATCCAACTAAGCGCGGATACACGTTTAAGGGTTGGTCTGTAGTCGATCCTAGCAAAAAGAGTGATCCGCTTTATGATGAGAATACTATTGTTTCTCTTGATGACTACAAGATGCCGGATCACAATGTGCAATTTCGCGCTAATTGGGAAGCGAACAATACTACCAGCTACCGCGTGAATGTGTGGGTGCAAAAGGCAGATTTGGTTGATAAAGAGCATCCAGAGTCGCTTGCAAATTACGACTTTGTTGGTCTTGTTGAGCGCAAGAATATTAAGACAGATAGTGATGTTGCGCTTAATAATATGGATGATGCTGGCGTTGCTAAGGATACTAGTAAGCTTAATGGCAAAAGCGTAGATGATTATGTAGAGGACCCGGAACTCGGTTTAACTAGAGAAGAGCTGCAGGGTACAGAAGCGAATGACCACGAAGACGGCTTAATTGCAAAGTTCAACTGGATGAACGATACGCATGTAACAAACTTGGATGGGTATGATACTGAGCATCCTGGTGATTCTAAAAACAAGGGTAAGGATTTATTCACGCGCTACTTCCATGTGAATAAGAAGCTTACTAAAAGATTCACAAAAGATACTAATAATACAAGCAATAAGCTTTCTGCTAACGACTTAGATAATACTTTTGATTTAGTTTACGACCGCAATACTTACGAGCTTATTTTTGCTAAGCCTGCTGGCGTAGATAGGGGTGACAATGTTGCTATAAAAAGACTTGACGAAAACGGCAAAACAACTATTTATTGCTATGCTGGCGGTGGCGGTTGCTCAGATAAGTATGAAGGTAAAGATGAGACTGATGATGGCGCTAAAATTAACCATAAAGGCTACCGCGTAAATGTTCGTTACGGTCAAAAGCTTACTGATATTTGGCCTGATGTAAATGAATTATATTTTAGTAAAGATGGAGAAGGCTCTCTTGGATGGCAAATTGGATATGCAGGAGATATAAAGTATCGTGACACTCCACCATATCGTTTTACTAAAGAAGAATTTGCTGACCCTAGCTGGCGTGCTGTTTTTAAAAAAGATCAAAAAGACAAAGTAGCACCTAGAATTAGCGATGACCCTGAGAAGACTCCTCAAACTACATACGAGTTAAAAGATAATCAGCGTCTGCTTACTGCTGATAAAAGTAATCAAAGTCAGCCTATACAGGTGATTATTAGGAAGCAAAGTATTGCCTCTGCTAAAAAGGGTGGTGACATAAGCGAGGACGATTATGAGCTTTCTACCGATTCTTATAGCAAAGATGATACTCCTAACGATAGCTATGATTATCCAGCTCCATCTATTGCTGGTTTTAATCCTGCTGATGGATATGATAAGACAAAAGTTGGTGATGCCCTTGATGAAGGAGACTTTGAAGAGAATCTGGAAGAGTGGTATAACGAATCTCATGCTCATGGGGATTGGGATGATTTAAGTGAGGATGAGCAGAAAGCTTTTGCTAAAAAGTATCATTTAGAATTTCGAAAGTATAGGGGCGTTCCAGTAGATGAACAAGAAAATTATCACGGTGATGAACAAGAATTTAATGATAACAAACCACTTGAGTTTAGGTACAACCGCCAGTCGTACGATGTGCAGTTTTATAATGCGGACGGCAATGCTATAAAGGACGACAATGGCGCTGCTACAGATAACCTGCCGTTTGAGTATAGCTTGTCTAAGCGCGGCAAAAAAGATTTGACGGGCGAAGACAAAGAGCTATACGGAAAAGATACGTCTTACGATGCTTCTGTAACTAAAGACGATGCTAACGATAACGATACGTCTAAGAAGTTAGATGGCAAGTACACTTTCACGCTTAACGGCATTAAGTATTCAATCATTCGCCCTGATTACTTGCCAAAAGACTACGTGTTTAAAGGCTGGGCTCTTGATCAGGCTGGCACTCGGTTTATAAATGGCGAAAACAAAGATATTACAGTGCCAGTCAACGGCATTAAGCTTTACGCTGCGTGGGGTCTTCCAACAAATATTCAGCACACTGTAACTCTTGACTACCAGATGCATGAGATTGGCGAAGACGGAAAAGAGGGACCAAACGTAATTAAAACGTTTATGTGTAACCACAACGATCCTATTCACGAAAATGATATTAAAATTCCAGTGCGCAAAGGCTTCGACTTCTACGGCTGGGAGCTTGTTAAAAAGGGCAATGAGGTAGTAGAAGCTAATACTCCTTACGCTTTTGGTAACAAAGTAGTAGAAGATATAACGCTTAGAGCAGTGTGGGTTCAGGATACTCGCTACAACGGCACTTTTAAGCACGTATTCTTAAAGCCAGGCGTAACGTTTGATGACTATAAAAATGCTGCTACGGAAGAAGCCAAAGCAGCGCTTGTAGACCACATTTCTACTCAAACGGTTTCCGGCTTGCGCGAGCATTTGCGCTACAATGCGGAAGCAGTCTACAGCGATGAAACGCACTTCCCGGATAAGCATTTCACGAGCTTTGAAGCATCGAGTGATGAAACTGATAATACTGGCGAGTTTGTGTACCAAACTTACAATACGCGCAAGTATAAGGTTCGCTATGTAACTATCGGTAAGGACGGAAAAGAAAAGGATCTTCTTCCAGAAAGCGAAGTCAGCTCTGTAAATCGAAAGTACGACGTAGCATTCTACAAGCCGATTGAAGGCTTTATGCCTAGAACTACGCAGCAGAAAGTTTTATATAGAATTGGCAAAGATGGCAAGCAGATTGGCGAAGATACATTCAAATTTGTATATGACGACGTTCGCGTGCTTAAGCGCAAGTGTTATCCTCCTAAGGTTACTAAGAATACTAAGGATACTGAGTATCAGGATCCTAAGAATCCTCAGTATCGCCCGGATCACTACACGCGCTACGTGTTTAAAGTGGCCAAAGACCAAAGCTCTATGGGTAGCGTTGTTGACTGGCAAGGAAGTAAGGTAGCTGACGGCTCTGCTCTTGTGTACGATGCAATTAAGGGCACGAAGGCTTACCAGATGCCGCTTCCAACAGTAGAAGCGAAGCCTGGATTTGAGTTTGTAAAATGGACTTCGCAAATCGGTTCGTATGCCCCTGGCTCTACGGAGATTAAGTATGCTACCGGCTTAGAGCGCTTGCCGATTCGCTCCGAAGAGCAGAACGGCCCTGAAGTAATTTACACCGCTAACTTCAAGCTAAAAGCTCCTGTTGCCGCAGCTCCGCAAGTGCTTACGCCAACTGAACAGATTAGTACTACAAGTGGCGAGTATGCTAAGAAGCTTATAACGAATGCTAAAGATTATCCAAATGGTGCTACGTTCAGCTTTGCTGATGGCGCAACATTCGACAGCACTCCAGGCTTGCACAAGATTAAAGTGCAAGTGAAGCTTGAGGGCAACACTGCTGACGCTGAAGTGCTGTACCGCGTGCTGCCAGATTTGGTTTACAAAAGCGATTGGGATAAGTTTAAGACTAGCGACTACGGCAGTAAGCATGAACAAGAGTACGCACCGATTACCTTTACCGGCAAGAATGATGAAGGCACTATTATTGGTCACGATACGACTGGCACTACTCCTTCTACTGACGTAACAACTACGCTTACTGCGTACGTTTATAAAGGTAAGCAGGTTAGAATCCGCGTGCCGCAAGCATTCGGTAAGGATCACAGTGAAAATAATTACCACTATGTGTTCAAGGGTTGGGCAACTAAGGTTGTACAGCCGACTCCTGCTGAGCCTAAGCCAGAGCAGAAGTACGATATCGATTCTGAAGGTCGTTATAAAGATGTTAAGGTTGACGATAATTCCGGCAAAACTTACACCGCTGTTTACAAGCGAATCGACTACTTCTCGAGTTCGTCTGACGGTGGTGAAGTTCCTAAGGATGCTGTAGTTGCAATCTTTAAGCCTGCTCCAGGGCGATTGTGGAAGGACGGCACAAGCGGTCCTAAAGTGTTCTACGTAAAGAAGGGCACTGATATTTCGAACATTCCTTACAGCTCTAGCGACTCTACTAATGCTTTGGTGAGACTTAAAGAAAACCTAACCAATGCTACTGGCACCTGGAAACGAAGCAGCATGCTTAATGACGGTAAGAAACTTGCTGAAGTTAAAGATGTTGCTGACGTGACTGGTGAGTGGAAAGACGGCTGGAAAGTCAACGAATCATTCCAAGAGTTCGTGGCAGATCAAAAGGATTGGACAGAGCCAGCAGTGCAGACTGATTACTTGGTTGCTGTGCAAGATGATGCTGACTCTCTTCCAAAGCTAACCGATTTTATAACTAATATGCATGAACTCAAAGCAGAAGCTGCTTTGAAAGATGGAGTAGAAGACATAAAAGTCGAATACGATTTGCCAACTGAAGCTGAGAAAAATAAGTTCAAGCAGAAAATGCTTAAGAAGCCTGCTTTGTACACTGTTCCTTTGAAAGTGACAATCAAGTATAATGATGCAGCAGATTACAAGACTTATAAACTTGTAGGACGCTTAAAGGTGCTTTATAAGTTGATGTATCCAGACAGCTTGCCGAAGGAGAATACGCAGGGTACTGACCAAACTGGTGCTAATGCTGAACGCAAACTAGTTTTTGATAAAACTAAGTATGTTGAAGTCAAATTTATAAACGCTAAGAGTGATACTGAGTCACCAAATGGCAAGGGTGAATTTGCTGAAGGTTCGCGCACGTTGTACTACGCGTATAAGGATTCTGCTAGTGGCGTTCGCGCGCCGCAGGTTATTGGCAAGGATTACGATGCAAAAGGCTACCATTACGAGTTCCAAGGCTGGGAGATTCAGGAAGATACTACATTTGTAACAAATACTGCTACGTCAGTTCCTGTTATGACACTATTTGCTGCTATGACACCAAGCACTACTACTGTGCCTAATCCACAGAAAGTTAAGCTATATTCTAGTGCTGAAATTGCTAGTAGGAAGTTTGCTAGGAACACTAATATTGTACCGCATTATAAGCTTGTTAAAAACGTAATTGACGCTTCTACACAAGAAGAGATTCCAGACGGTTACGTTGCAACTATATTCCTTCCAGGATTTGGTAGAACGTGGGCTGACGGTTCGTATAAGCCAAAATTGCTGTATATTCGTCACGGAAAAGATAAAGAAGATAATATTAAGTTTGCTCAAAAGGTTGCAAGCGACACTGCTGCAAAACTTTCCGGTTTTACAAAGTGGCAAATGTATAATGCAAGAGGCGATAAGTCGAACATACTCTTACATGACAATTGGGATATTAGTAAGCCGCGCATCTTCGTTGCTGAGCAAAATGGCGTTGATGATGTGAAGATTCCAGAAACAGTTATTGGCGTTGGTGAGAGTATTACAAACGTTAATAAGCTCGTACATAACACTGACCCTAGAGTGAGTGTATCTGTAGATGAGAATGCTAAGGTTGATGTTTCAAAGCCTGGAATTTCAACAATTATGGTGAATGTAACTAAGCCTACTGATGAAAAAGATAAGACTACAGGAAAGCAAAAAACTGTTACAACTAAGTTGCCTGTGCGCGTGTACGTTTTGCCAAAAGTTATTGCAGATAACGATTTGCCAGCTGAAGGCACTGCTGCAGCTAAGTTCATAGAAAAGAACTATACGAAGGTGACGTATGTAGCTGGTAATGGCGGAAGTTTGCAGAAATCACCTCTTGGCAATGCTGGAAACAAGCCAGTTTCAGTATATTGGGTGCGAAATAACGCGAATGGTTTCCAAATGCCAATTCCAGATGTGCTTGAAGATAAGGGCTATGTGTTCAAGAATTGGACTTCTATCACGACTGAGACTCCAGCAGTTCCAGCAGATCAACGCAAGGCTACAGAAGAAGAACGCGAAGCTTTGGCTCGAATGGCAATTATGGATGGTATTCCATTTGCAGCAAAGATTATTCGTGATTCGCGTAACTCTACGCTTGCTGCTTTGCAAAATCTCCTGAACGAAGCGCAAAAGCAACATGCTGAGCAAGTCTACAATGCTAAGCGTGAAGAATTAGCTAAGATTGCAGAAATGAATGGTAAATCTTACGTAGCTAAATTGATTCGTGATTCTCATAATTCTTCAATCGAAGCTTTGAAGAACTTGATGCGAGAAGCGAAGATTGATGTTGATAGCATTCTTGAAAAGAATCCTCAAAAAGAGAATCTTAGAAAAATTGCTCAAAATCTTGTAAAAATTGCTCAAGAAGCTGGAAAGCCATGGCTTGCTAAGCAAATTTTCAATTCAAAGCGTTCTTCAATCGAAGCTTTAAAGAACTTGATGCGAGAAGCTGGAATAGACTTGACATTTGCTAATTATGAGGAAACAAATAAGAGTGATGTCAGTGATGAACAGCGAGAAGTGCTTGCTGAACTTGCAAATGATGCAAATAAGCCAGAAATTGCAATGGAGATTCGCAGCTCCAAGAAGTCTAGTTTAGAAGCTTTGAAGCAGCTTTTGCGTAATGCTGGAGTAAATCCAGAGATTTCGCTACCAGAGTCACAGTCAACGTACGAAACCACTATTACTGCAAACTTCGAGGAGATGAAGCCTATGATGTTTGAGTTTAGAAGTTCTGCTGTTTCAGGCGTTCCTGCAACGTTTACGCTTGCAAACTTAACTGAGAATTCGAGTGGCAATACGATTGTTAGAGTAGATCGCAATGATTTTGTTATTAACAAGCTTAATCCTAATGGAAACGGTTCTAACGGTCTTATTCCTTCATGCAATGGAACTACTTGCACTATTTCCGGCACTCCTACGATTGTTGATGGAACGCCGAAAGTAGAAGTAACGTTTACTACTATTGATCAATACGGTCGAAAAGCTAATGTTACTGTGTATATTGATATAGTAAATTCAAGTGCACAAACGTATATACCTGATACGAATACTCAAACAACTGTAGTTGAAACTTCTGTTAAGCAGCAGAAGCAGCAAAAACAGCAAGAAGTAGAGTCTAAAGATGAGTTAGCGAGTACAGGTAGTGACGTGTATAGTGTTTTGAATATTGCAAGTTTGTCTTCAATATTAGTTGCATTAGGGTTTGCTGTGAATATATCTCGCCATCGCCGTAAAGATCTTAAGTAACTGCTTAACTAATAAGTGATATTACTAAAGGTTTGAAGAAACTTAAGTGACTTAAGTGATTTAAGTCACTTAAGTGTAAAGCGTAGTCACGAGTTGCAAAAGTTTTTTGGGAGAGTTATGTCTAAAGATAAACTTATCTGTGAAAGTGCAAAATCGCGAGTAAATTCTAACTCCAGTAATGCTGTTGATGCTTGTGATTCTGCTAATATCCCAGTCAGTGATGCTTGTGATGTATCTGTATCTGCATCTGTTACTAAAGATGCTTACGATAATCCTGAAATGGTTAATAAAATAGCAATTCGTGCTCTTATTTTACTTTTAATAGCTTATGTTTTTGGGACGCTGTGCTTACAAGGTTTTAATTTGTTGTTTAAGCAAGTTGGTACTGATGTTTCAAGTCCGGAGCAAGCGTCTTTGATCACAGGTTTACCTGGAATAGTACTAGGTATTGCTTGTTTTATTTACGGCTCTTTAGGTGATTTCGTATCTTTAAGAAAACTTGTTACAGTTGGACTGTCTACTTTATTTATTGGCTCAATATTCGGTTTCTTAGCGAATTTCTTCTTTACTCCTCATTTGTGGAGCGTTATTTTAGCGCGTATGATTCAATCTGCTGGGGAACAAGTAGCTGGTTCTGCGTATCTAGTAATTGTGTCGAAATATTTACGTAAAGATCTTAAAGTTATTTTCTTTGGATTATTTACAGCAGGATATCAAATTTCAGCGGCAATCGGTATTTTTACAGCTGGATTATTGAGTTCAATATCTTGGCGATATTTCTTCCTTATTCCAGCAATAACTATATTCTTCCTTCCTGCGCTAAGAAGATATTTGCCGCAAAATAACGGTAATGGCAGAAAAATAGATCGAATAGGTTTCGTGATTTTCGGTGCTGCTGTTGCTATTCTTACTGTTTTCTTCTCATACCACGTATGGTGGATGCTTGTTATTTCAATTGTATTGTTTATAATTTTCGGTATTTATATCAATAAAGCTAAAAATCCTTTTGTAACTCCTTCATTCTTCAAAAATAAGCGTTGGCTTTCTGCAATGCTTGTTCTTATGTTCCTTTATTTCACAAATTATTGTTTTACTCCAATTTTCAATCGTCTAGGCGGAGAATTATATAAACTCACTACATTTGATGTTGCTCATTATGTGGTTTGTGCTTTTGTTGTTGCTGCTATTGCTGGAACAAGTTCCGGAAAGATTATTGCGAAAGTAGGGCGTAAAAATGCTGTTATTCTCGCATCTGTATTGATGGCTATTGGGTGGGCAATATCTGGATTCTTCGTTATGAGCGGATTTTTTGCGTTGACTTTTGGCGCATGTGTATATTATGCAGGTTGTGGTCTTATGTATTCTCCGCTTGTGTCAATAATATTGGATTCTTTGCCTGTTGAAGAAACTGGACGTGGTTGTGGTATGAACGATCTTGCTATGAGCGTCACTACATCTATTGGAATAGTAATTTTCTACGGTTTGATTAACAATCGATCTTTAGAAGGGTTCTCGTTAATCGGATTAAAAGGTTCAGCTGCAGGGTTCTCAAATGTTTTACTTATTGGCTCTGTTGTTTCTTTACTAGGATTATTTGTGTTTGTTATTAGAAATTACGTGTATTCGCGAAAAACTAAAAGAAGTTCGGATAGTGCTAAAGCGTAATTTATAGGATTTTACAAAGTATGCTTTGCTATTAGTTAGGCAGAGATTTAAGATTTTTCGCCCTGAATGAGATGAACCTCAGCACGAAGTGGTGATTCATCGAATGAAGAAGAAAAATTGAAAAATCTCGGTGATTAACCGAAGATTAAAAGACTAAACATGCAAAGAGCTATCGGAGTTTCTCTTAGAGCAATGTAAAAATCTTGCGATGAGAGAAACTCCGAGAGCTCAGCCACAACAAATAGGAAAATTCTGTAAATAAATCTATAGGATTTTTACGAAATATCATATTTTTCGCATACGTTGAATACTTATAGGATATGCTGTTGTTAGTTCTTGAGCCCATAGTGAAACGTAGAATTCTTCACGCATCCACTTTAATTTCTCAGCTTTTTCTTGTTCTTCTTCATGCGTTGGTCCCAAAGGCGTAGATTTAGCTTTTTCTTGAGCTTTCTGAACTATTTTATTAGCTTCTTCAGCTTCCCATGCCCATCGAACATCGCGATTTTTATCTATTTTAGCTTTAGATAGTCGAATCTCATCTGCATGCAAATATCGTTCGATTCTAGGAAGATATTCTGCTGGAGTGTTTGAAATAAATCCTTCGTAAATAAGTTTTGAAGTGTGCTCTCGAATTGATTGTAATACAGATAGCATAGGCAAATCTGCTTTACCTGAAACTACTTTGCTTAATTGCGCTTGGCGTTTTAGTATTTTAATCACATCATGAGCTATTGCGTATACAGTATCTTCATAAATTTGAGATACGTTAGCTACAGATTCTTTTAATGAATCGTCATCTAAAATTTGCTCAGGATGCTTTATTAAGCGTTTAACTGCTGCCATTTGTAAATCTTCAGCTAAAGATTTTGATGTTTTATAGGGTGCTGCAGCGAGCACTAAAGCCTCTGTGCCTAGCCATCTGGATGTAATGCGATTGCAATCTAAATGTAGCATGTTAAGAGCGCCTTGCCATACCATTTGAGATCTAGAAATATTTGTAGCTCCTGCTTTATGTAATAAATCAGCTTGTTCTATTATTTTCCCAGCTTTTTTAGCTTTAGTAGCTTTACGATTTATTGCTTCTAAAGCAGATTCTTGTGCGAGTTTTGAGAATCGCTTTTGTAAAGCAACAAGAGATTTATCGTTTCCTAGTACAGTGATTGTTGTTCTATTGTTTGTGTTATTGTTTGCATTACTGTTTTCGGTGTTCTTATATACGCTATTTGTGTTACTGTTTGCGCTGTTCTTCTGTTTTCTAATGAATCCTTGAGAGTGTGTTTTTATATTTGTTTTCTCTACGCTAAAAGTCATTCGAACATAAGGAGTAAGGCGATTCATTTGTTCATCGTCAAAAACTTCAGGATGAATTTGCGCTCCGATTACTTGTATAGCAGCTTTAGTAAATATTTCGCGAAAATCTTGCCATTCAAAGGAATCTTTACAATCTTCAGAAATACCGGGGAGAGTATCGTAATGATCGTCAATCCACTCGCGAATCTTCTTAGCACTATCTGGAGCAGGCACGAATTGAACGCGTAAACTTTTAGGTAAAGATTTAATCATTCCAAGAATTAAGTCATCTAATAGTCCTGGAACGTTCCATGTAAATTCTTCAGGTGTTAGTCTACTTAACACGTGAACAGGAATATGAATAGTAACTCCATCAAAAGGACTATTCGGATCGTAAATATAACTTAAACGTAATCGTATAGGTTTCCCGTCTGTGCAAATAGTATTCCAATGGTCTGGATAATCTGCTAAATCAGTGCTTTGCGCGCTTTGTAACCTCTCAACTTCTTCAGGATTAAAATCTAGCTTATGCGGATTTTTTGCATGAGCATTTTTCCACCATTTTGCTAAATCTGCAATATTAGTTACATCTTGAGGCAAGTTATTGTCATAAAAAGCAAATAAATCCTCATCATTTACTGTTTCGCTTATTTGCCTAGTGCGATTAGATTGATTTTCTGCGTCTTCAAGCATAGAGCGATTTGCAGAAATAAAAGTATCGTATTGGAAACGCTGTTGCACATCGCCTTCAACTAGAGCGCAACGAATTAAAAGCATCCTAGATTCATAAGGGTTGATTTTAGACCATTGAACAGTGCGATTTTGTACAATAGGTAATCCGTATAAAAGCACTTTTGATTTTGCTATTGCAGCACCTTTAGACGCGCTCCAGTGAGCATCTGAATACGTGACTCGAGTAAGATTTTTTGCAAGAGATTCAGCCCATGCAGGATCAATTTGCGCACAATATCTAGCCCAAAGTCTTGACGTTTCTACAAGTTCTGTGCAAATAATCCACGAAGGTGAAAGCTTACAAACACAAGAAGATGGGAAGATTGCAAATCGTGTACCTCTAGCTCCTTGATAGTCGTTCTTAGCCATTTTTTGTGCACGTTTAATAGCGCGAATTTTTGCAGCTCCATGTAAATTAGCAAAGTCGGAAGCTTTAGGTTCTCGAATAACTTGCATTCCTATCATTGAAAGCAAGCCTGAAAGCATTGAAGTGTGTATTCCCTGATAATCCCATGAACAGCACAAACTATGAGCAGATTGTTGATTGTTAGGAAGTTGTCTGATCTCAAGTGATGGCCTTTTTAATGGCAGCGCTTCTCCAACTTTATAATTCAATTCTTTACATAAGTCTTGCAATTGATTAACTAAATCTTTCCACTGTTTTAGGCGTAAAAAGTGGAAAAATTCCGATTTGCATAGTTTACGAAGAGCGTTGTTGCTCATATTCCCGTCTGCTTGGAAAATATGATCCCAAATATTTAGAGCAGTTAAAAAGTCGCTGCTTTCATCAGCATAACGATTATGAATCCTATCTGCTTCTTCATGTTGCTCAACAGGTCTTTCTCTAGGATCTTGCAAGCTTAAGAATGCTACTATTACAAGAATTGCTGCAAGAGTATTTGGAGTATTCATTCGCGCAGCTTCAATAATCATTCGTCCAAGACGAATATCAATAGGAAGTTTTGAAAGCTCCCGTCCGGTATGAGTAAGTGTAATTAACCCTGATTTTCTGCTAATAGCTCCAAGTTCGCTAAGCTCATTAAGTCCATCGCTTACAGCTTTTATATCTGGAGGATCAATAAATCCAAAATTAGTAATATCTTCTCCAGTTTTAGCAACTCCTACAGAAAGCATGTGCAAAACTACAGCTCCAAGAGAAGTGCGCAAAATTTCAGGATCTGTAAAACGTGGGCGCGATTCATAATCTTCGCGCGAGTATAATCGAATCGCAATACCATCTGCAATACGACCGCAGCGTCCAGAACGCTGATCTGCGCTCGCTTGAGAAATAGGTTCTATAGGAAGTCTTTGCACTTTTGCAGATTTAGAATATCTAGAAATCCTAGCTAAACCTGTGTCTACAACATATCTAATTCCTGGAACAGTAAGAGAAGTTTCTGCAACGTTTGTTGCTATTATAATGCGCTGATGCGTGTGTGATTCAAAAACTCTATGCTGATCTTTTGAAGAAAGACGTGCGAAAAGTGGGACTATTTCAATCGCATCTGTGCGATGCATGTCATTTGCGCGCTCGCCAAAATATGAGCGTAAACTTGATTCAAATTCGCGAATATCTCGCTCTCCTGAAGCGAATACCATAATGTCGCGTGCACCAAAATCATGACTAGAATGAATAACAAGCTGTGCACATGCTCTAGTTACAGCAGAAGCAATATCTTCATCGGAAGAATATTCATCGGAAGATTCTTCGCTATTTTTTTCGTTAGACTTGCTTTCTTCAATAGTTTCTTCGCTCATTGAAATATCTGCAAATCCTGGAACATGTTGCATAAGTGAAGGAGCGGAACCAAGCGGTTCGTATAGTAATCTTACGGGATACGTCCGTCCTGAAACTTCAATAATAGGCACTTTAATGTGTAAAGCTTGTTCGAAATGATCACAGAATTTTTTTGAATCAATAGTTGCAGATGTAATAATAAGCTTCAAATCTTTGCGTTTTGGCAATAAAGTTGTTAAGTATCCGAGCAAAAAGTCGATGTTAAGACTTCTCTCGTGTGCTTCGTCAATAATAATCGTATCGTAACGATTTAAAAGTGGATCGCGTTGGATTTGTGCAAGTAAAATACCATCTGTAACTATTCTAAGTTTTGTTTTTGTGGAGCTTTCATCCGTAAATCGTACTTGATATCCGATTTCTTCTCCTAGTTTTACTCCCATTTCGTTAGCAATTCGTTCTGCTACTGTGCGAGCAGCTAATCTGCGAGGTTGAGTGTGTACGATTTGCTTGCCTCTGCCGCCTCTTCCGAGTTCTAGCGCCATTTTTGGGATTTGAGTAGTCTTACCAGAGCCTGTTTGACCAGAAATAATCACAACTTGAGAAGACTTAATTGCTTCTATTATTTCGTCGTGCGCTGCACAAATAGGTAGTTCAGGTGGATACTCAAATTTCATAATAAATAGTTTCTTTACGTGTTTTTACTATATTTAATTTTAATTGTTTTAATGTTTAACTGTTTTTATTGTTTTTTTTTTATTGTTTCTAATTGTTTCTAACTATTTCTATTACTCTGTAACCTTTTGAGCTTGCGAATTTCATAACGTTAAAATTATCTCCAAGATTTTTAGCTAGCCATGGTATAAGAGAATCTGCTCCAAGATTTTTTTGAACAACTAGATAAGCTTTTCCTTTTACATTTAGACGAGGAATCCAAGTAAGAAGTATTTCATGTAGTACTTCTTTTCCAACGCGAATAGGCGGATTAGACCATATTAGGTCTATATGCTCCAATTTTTCATTTTCAAGCGCATTTTGTGCAATCTCAGTGTGAATATTTTTAAGCCCAGCGTTTTTTGCGTTTACTTCACTAAGTTCAATAGCGCGCTCGTTTACGTCAATTGCAAAAATTTCAGCGTTTTCAGATTCTAATCCGAGTGAAAGAGCAATAGGACCCCATCCGCATCCAATATCAAGGAATACGCCATTTTCTGGAGGTTTAGGCGCGTGCTTGAGCAATACTGATGTGCCTAAATCTAATCTAGATGAGCTAAAAACGCCATTAGAAACTTGCACGTTTACGTCATGACCGCGCAAATTCACATGCAACGTATGGCGTTCGTCTTTTGATGATGGAGATGCATAAAAATATTGCTCTCCACTTTTGCTATTAACTGTTTTAGTGTTGTTCTGATTATTGTTCTGATTTTGGTTTTTATTTTGGTTCTTAATCATTGTTGTTAGTTGCAATCCGTTTTACACTTTTTTCTGTTTTATTACTGTTTTATTTCCGTTTTATTCTGTTTTTCTTGTTGTTTATTTTGCTTTATTATATTCAAGTTTTATTATGTCTTCTCAAATCACAATAATAAAACAAACGTTGTAAAATGCTAGTTGCGTCAAACTAGAGTAGGGGACAAATGGTAGATTTTAATGCTAATAGCGAGAGTAATTCTAGTTTTAGTAATTCAAATGCGTTTCTTTCAGAGCATTCAGAAGTCCTACTTGATTCGTCTTCTTCTAAAGAGAAACATGATGAAGCTTGGCAGAATCGTGAATCACATAATGCGTTAAAACGAGTTGCAGGACTCGGTGAGTTGCAAGATGTTACTGAAGTTGAATATAGAAAACTTCGTCTTGAGCGTGTTGTGCTAGTAGGCGTTTGGTCAAGTGCAAATAGCACTCTTTCTCAAGCGGAAGAGTCATTAAGAGAACTTGCAGCTTTAGCTCAAACAGCTGGTGCAGTTGTTTGTGATGGTTTATTGCAGCAAAGATATAAGCCTGATGCTGCTACTTATGTTGGTTCTGGAAAAGCTAGAGAGCTTGCGCAAGTAGTTTCGCTAAATGATGCGGATACAATCATAGTTGATGATGATTTGCCACCAAGTCAGCGCAGAGCTTTAGAAGATGCTACTAAAGTTAAAGTTGTTGACAGAACTGCTGTGATTTTAGATATTTTTGCTCAGCATGCTACGAGTCGTGAAGGTAAAGCTCAAGTTGAACTAGCACAATTGCAATATATGCTTCCTAGACTTAGAGGTTGGGGCGCTGCTCTTTCTAGGCAGGCTGGAGGTAGAGCTGCAGGAGATGCTGGAATCGGTTCAAGAGGTCCTGGTGAAACAAAAATTGAAATGGATCGGCGTGCTATTAGGAATCGTATTTCTAAATTGCGAAAAGATATTGAACATATGGCTCCAGCTCGAGATGTTAAACGTGGATCTCGTAGACGTCAAAATATACCGACTGTTGCTGTTGTTGGATACACTAACGCTGGAAAATCTTCCATTATTAACAAAATTACTGGTTCAGAAGAACTAGTTGAAAACGCTTTATTTGCTACGTTGGATACTGCTGTTCGCCGCAATCGTAGTAAAGACGGTCGTAGTTATACTCTCGTAGATACCGTAGGATTTGTTCGTAGACTTCCTACTCAGCTAGTAGAAGCATTCAAATCTACGCTAGAAGAGGTGAGTCAAGCTGATGTGATTTTACATGTTGTTGATGGTTCTCATCCTGACCCTGTATCTCAAATTGAAGCAGTGAACGAAGTTTTAAGTTCAATTGATGGAGTAGAAGATATTACGCAATTGCTTGTATTTAATAAGTCTGATTGTATGAGTGAAGCTAAGAGAGAGCGTTTAGAAAAATTATATCCGGATTCTCTTATTGTTTCTGCTGTTTCTGGAGATAATATTCTTCGACTTCGTCAAAGAATTGAGTATCTATTGCCTTCGCCAAAAGTGCAAGTTAATGTTAAGTTGCCTTACACAGAGTGTGCTTTGCTTTCTCAAGTTCGTGAAAATGGTGTAGTAGAAAAAATTGATTATGAAGATGACGGAGTTTCTCTAGTTGCGTATGTTAATGATTCTTTAGCTGCAAAACTTATGAAAGTATCTTTGTGAAAGTTTTAAAAGTTTGGTTTATTAAATTAAGAGCTTGATTTGTTTTTACAAATTCCGGTGGTGCGATTAGAGTAAAAGTGTTCATACCCACAGGCTCTTATAAAAGAGCTACACTTCATAAAAATATTGTGTTTCATGCATTATTAGCATGTTTCAAATACATTATGAAAGTTGTAATAGGTTGTTGAAAAGAGGTTGTTTCGCATGGTAAATTCGCAGGTTAAGCCAACAAAGCTGGCGATTATTGGTGCTGGTGCAGTCGGTTCTACGCTCGCCTTCGCTGCCGCTC
This sequence comes from Gardnerella bivia, assembly GCF_049262715.1. NCBI lineage: Bacteria > Bacillati > Actinomycetota > Actinomycetes > Bifidobacteriales > Bifidobacteriaceae > Gardnerella > Gardnerella bivia. The sequence continues at coordinate 1,520,775 of NZ_CP058399.1, read as the reverse complement.
AGCGTGGTGTTGCCCGTGAAATTGTGCTTGAAGATATTGCTAAAGAACGTGTAGAGGCTGAAGTGTTAGATATGCAACACGGTTCTAGCTTCTATCCTGCAGTATCTATTGCCGGTTCGGACGATGTTGAAATTTGCCGTGATGCAGACATGGTGGTTATTACCGCTGGTGCTCGTCAGAAGCCTGGTCAGACTCGCTTGGATCTTGCAGGTGCAACCATTAACATTATGAAGTCTATAATTCCTAATGTTGTAAAAGTTGCTCCTAATGCTATCTACATGTTAATCACTAATCCTGTTGACGTTGTGACTCATGTTTGCATGAAGCTTTCTGGACTTCCTGCAAATCAAATGTTCGGTTCTGGTACAAATCTTGATTCTGCTCGTCTTCGCTTCCTTATTGCTCAGCATACAGGTGTTAATGTTAAGAATGTTCACGCTTATATTGCCGGCGAGCATGGCGATTCAGAAGTTCCACTTTGGGCTTCTGCAACTATCGGTGGTGTTCCAATGTGTGATTGGAATGCTCTTCCTGGTCATGAGCCATTGGATGCTCAAAAGCGTGAAGAGATTCATCAAGAAGTCGTTAATGCTGCTTACAAGATTATCAATGGTAAGGGCGCAACGAACTATGCTATTGCTATGTCTGGCGTAGATATTGTTGAAGCTGTGCTTAGAGATACTAATCGTATTTTGCCAGTTTCTTCGTTACTTGACGATTTCCATGGAATTTCAGACGTTTGCATGTCTGTTCCAACTTTGTTGAATCGTAATGGCGTGAATTCTCGTCTTAATACTCCAGTTTCTGATCGCGAGTTAGCAGCTTTGAAGCGTTCTGCTGAAACTTTGCGCGAAACTGCTGCAAAGTTTGGTTTCTAAACTTTGTAGTTTAGCGTCATTAGAAGCTTCATTAGAAGCTTCATTAGAAGAATAATTTCATATTGAAGCAATTAAACCGCTTCTTCACAATACGTGGGGGAGCGGTTTTATTTGTAAACAGCATACAGCGATCGTAAACAAAATACCGTATGCAGAGATTGTAAACAACATACTGTGTTTGTAAAGAACATATAGCGCCTGTAAGCAACATACTGTGCTTGTAAACAACATACTGTGTTTGTAAACAACATACCGCATCGTTATTTCTTGTGTCTTAGATATATGATTGTCATATGGCTGATTTTTCTCATATTCTTGCTACACGTCCAGATTTTGACGATAGTGATCGCGAATGGCTTCATCATTTAGTTGCAGATTGGCAAGTTATAGCTGACTTAAGTTTTGCAGATCTTCTATTAGTCATTCAAAACGGAGATGGTGATTATGTTGTTGCTGAACAGTGCCGTCCTTCTACAGCAATCACTCTTAGAACTGAAGATTTACTTGGTGAAAAGTTAGACATATCTATGCACGATGAGCTTTCTGAGGCTATGAAGTCAGAAACAAGTTTCCATTCTTCTGTTCTTCGCTCTGTTGGAAGAGCAACTGTATGTAATGTTTATGCTCCTATTCGTCATAATGGTAAAACTTTAGGTCTTGTTTTGCGAGAAACTAACTTAGCAACTCGCGAATCTAACGGCAGATATGAAACAGAAAGTATTAACGCTGGCAAAACGCTTTTCGACATGATTCCACGTAGTCAATTTCCATATCATGATTCTGTGTTGAATCAGCGTCATAATGCTAGAGTTGCTGACGGATTTATTGTCTTAGAAGCAAATGGAATTGTTCGATATGCTTCTCCTAACGCTATTAGTTGCTTCCGCCGTCTTGGTGGATTAAATACTATGACTGGCGAATATTTAAGCGAATTTGGTACTAGGCTTTTACATGTAAACGATGCTGTGCCAGAAAGCTTACCGCTTGTTTTAAGTGGTAAAGCAGATATTGATTGTGAGCTTGAAGCAAATCATTCTATTGTGTCTATGCGCTCTTTGCCTCTTTATGGTCCTAGTGAAAGAACTGGTGCTGTAATATTATGTCGCGATGTTACAGAGGTTCTTCGCCGCGAACAAGAATTGCAAACAAAGAATGCTACTATTTCAGAAATTCATCATCGTGTGAAAAATAATCTTCAAGCTGTTTCAGCGCTTTTGCGTTTGCAAGCGCGTAAAACTAAGTCTTCTGAAGTTCGTAAAGAGTTGGAAGAAGCACAAAGAAGAGTTCAAACTATTGCTCTTGTGCATGAAGGTTTAAGTCAAACTGCAGACGAAGTTGTTGATTTTGATAAAGTTATTTCTAGTTTGCTTAAAATGTCTATAGAATTAGCTTCCCAAAATCAAAAGATTAGCATTGACTTCGTTGGTAAATTCGGAATGTTAGCAGCTCAAGATGCAACGCCTTTATCTTTGGTTCTTACTGAATTAGTTACTAACGCTGTTGAACATGGTTTTGAAGATAAAGAATCAGGTCATATTAAGATTTCAGTCGGTCGCGGAGGAGATAACCTGAATATTATGGTTGAAGACGATGGAGATGGAATCGATAGCGAGTCTTCTCACGGCATGGCGCGTTCTTCAGGATCTGGATTAGGCACTCAGCTTATAAATACTTTTGTTACAAATGATTTTGGAGGAACGGTTCGCTGGGAGCAACGTCATGAAGGTGGCACTCGAGTAGTGCTAGATATTAAACTTCGCGTTCCAGGGGTTATGTAACCTTTAAGCTTTATAAGTCTGATTCGTGATGTCTGCGCGCTCGCATTGCGCGTCTTTTGAGCGATCTGCGTTCTTCTTCGCTCAATCCGCCCCAAATTCCATAATCTTGGTTTGTTTCTAACGCGCACCTTAAGCATGAGTCAGATACTTTGCATGAGCGGCATACGGACTTTGCTTCCTCAATTTGCTGGTATGAAAGCCCTGTGTTACCAACTGGGAAAAACAGCTCTGGGTCTTTATCTCTGCAGGCTGCTTTTGTACGCCAATTAAACAAATTGCTCATGTGTGAGTAAACCTCGCTATCTAAAAGAGTAAAAAATCCCCCGTATGTAAGGAAATCATGAATAATCATTTTTTTCAAGAGTTTTGCAAACTTTAGTTAAATATGAATTTATTTGTGAGGTGTTTTATTTCGTGACTGTAAGCTCAAGTTGTAGAATATTAAATTCACGCGAATATTAAATTCACGCGAATAGCTATTTAAGTATTTTCACAATAAGCTAATTGAATTAAATAAGCGTTTCCAGAATAGATTAGAATAGCGCGCCCTGAAGTATTATAGTCGTCAGCGCATAAAGATTGTTGTATTTTTGTAGGTATTCCAAGCATTGTATCTGTTCCTGAATCTCCAGTTGGAAATATTATGCGAACTGGAGCTTGATCAGGTAATCGCAATCCTCTAACTGTTTTAACGCTAAAAATAACTGTGTTTGAAGAAGTTAATTCTTTTTGGAATTTTAATGCATTTGGATTATTGCTTAATGGTTCTATGAGGCAATCAGCATTATCAACAATAATAGTAGAAGCTGTATTTTGCTCATAATGACCATCTTGCATAGGTTCATTTAATAATTTAGCAATAAGTTTAAGCGCATTAGTTTTTCCGCGACCGTGTGATCCGATAATCGCTATGTTTCCAATGTTTAACGGTAAAAGAGCTGAGTATAAATTTATGCCATCATCCAATAATCCTATTCTTATAGAGTTTCCATTTAATGTAGAAATTTCGTTTTGTACACTGTATTTTTTTAATTGTTTTTCAGTAACGAATGATTGTAAAGGTGCGCTAAATAATTGTTTTGCTTGAGTGAAATTATAAAATTTTCCTGCGAGTAAGATTCCTTTTATAAAAGTTTCAATATTTGCTATTGGAGCGCATCTCATTGCTATTATCCCTTCTCCAATATTGCAATATGCTCCACCAGGATATTGTGGATTTATGTATGCTGCACACGAAGATCCTAATAATTCGTGAGATTGTAAGGCATCTCTTACTCGTAAGCATAAGTTAATAGACATGTTTGCTTTCATATCTGCATTAACTTGTCCTAAAGGATTTTGCGTGCAAGCAATAATATGCATTCCTAAAGATCTTCCAACTGAAGCAATTCGTATGAGCCTGTTCATATAGTGCGGAAGTTGATCTTTTAATGCGTGAAATTCGTCTATAACAATAACTATAGAAGGTTCATAAGGTTTTACTTGAGTAATATTGTTGCATCCTTGTTGAGCTACTAGTCTTTCTCGTCTATCTAACTCTTGTTCTAATCCTTGTAATGCTCTAGTTGCATGTTTAAGATTCAAATCTCCAACATTTCCAATGCTATGTGGAAGATTCGCTAAGGAATCGAAAGTTGCTCCTCCTTTAAAATCCATAAACACGAATCTCAATACGCTTGGCGGATATTTGAAAGCTAGAGATAAACACCATGTTGTTAGTAAAATTGATTTTCCAGATCCTGTTGTGCCTGCAACTAAAGCGTGCGGTCCATTTTTAACTAAATCAATATTCATGTATCCGCAATTTTTGACTCCGATTGTAGCTATAAGTTGCCTTTGCATAGATTTAGCTTGTGTTTGCGCTTGTGGTGTGTTGTAGCTGCTCTGATATTTAGTATTTGTGGAATTAAGTGAAAGAAGCCATTGTCTTACTATTTCTCTCCAAGGAGGCATGATTAAAGCAATATTTTTGTTATGAAAATTACTTGTAGCATTGCTTTTATTATTTAATAATATTTTTTCTAAAATTATTGGATTTATATTGTCAGGATTATTTTCGAGTTTGTCGTTGTTAGCACTGCTGCTGTTAGCGCTGTTGTATTGTACAGATTCATTGGATTTTGTGACTAATTCAGAGCTTTTTGAGCTTGCAAAACTATTAGCATAATTAGTATTATTTGCTTTCAAATTGCTTATTTTGCAATAGCTTACACAGGATTTACTGCCGTTAGAATCACTTTCTTCGCGTTCGCTTTTATTTTTGAGTGAATCAATAAATGTAATATTTTTATCAATTGATGCATGTTGTTGTATTAGCTGCGGAATAATGTTAGCGAGATACATCATTGTGCTTGGTATTATCATAGCAATCATCATCCATTGGTGTTGTATGAAAGATATAACAACTATAGTTATATTTGCAATAATTGGCATAATGCTCGCTATTATTTGCATTTTTATAAGTGCTCGTTGTGTGCTAGTTTTCATAAAACTATGATTGCGTTGAGCTCTCTTAAAAGCAAGAAAAATATGTTTATGTGGTCAGAAGTTAGCATAACCTATATTTTGTTCATTGAACTACATTTTTGTCTATAACACATAGTTCTATTCAGTAACTATACATTTGTTTAGTGGCTACACATGTGTTAGTAATTATTTACTAACACACAATTTTCTTCTTAGCGCGTTTGAGCACAACAAGTTGACTATTTAATGTGTCATTTCTGCAAGCGTACCAACGCTTCCTGGAGCATGAGTTCCTGCAGATAGTTGATTAAATAATTCAATATTCTTCGAATCGTCTAACAATACAGACGATCCGATTCCTCGAATAATATAATTTGGATTCGTCCAGTAAACGGTTCCAGATATTCCGTCAGCTCCTGTTGCATCTTTAAACGCGAGCGCCATATCTATTAAAGACATTGGAGTTGAATTTTCGTCAAATATTATAGAATTAAGTCCTGCTTGAGAAAGTTTTTTAACTTTATCAAAGTTAGTTAGAGTGTCTTTTGATGAAGCTTTCTTTATTATTGCAGAAATTACCATTCGTTGTCTTTTCGCGCGTCCAAAATCAGACTCTGGATCGCCATGTCGCATTCTCGCAAAAGCTAATGCTGTAGCTCCATTTGAATGATGGCATCCAGCTTTCCAATCGAGTCCGCTAAATCTATCTTTAACAGTGCGATTGTAACAAAGCTCAACGCCGTCCATTGAATCAACTACTCTAGTTAATCCTTCAAATCTAATTTCTGCAACATGATCAATATGATGACCTGTAATACTTTCTACTACTTTTGTTAGTGCAGGTTTGCCAAATATTTGTGCAACAGAGTTTATTTTCATTCTTCTATTATTTATAGAAACTAACGAATCTCTTGGTATTGATATTAGTGAGCTGTGTCCGTTCACAGGCTTTGTTAAAACTAGAATAGTGTCCATTCTAAATCCAGTAATTTCTTTAGCTTCTGCTCCTTCGCGCTGGTCAGAACCTAATATAAGCCATGTTTTTTCTTGAGTGTCTGGAGTATTTGTAGTCCATGCAGTTTTTTTCATGTTGGATTCAACGAAATGGTATGCGTTAAAGCCTAATATAGCTGCAACAATAAGCAGTATTGAAAGTAATAAAGATATTGTTATAAGCACATAATGTTTTTTACGTTTTTTGTGATTGCTGTTATTGTTAGTACTATTTTCGTAAATATATGAATCTGAATTATTTCTTGAAATATTTGCATTATTTGCATTATTTGTGCTTGAATTTTGCGTGCTAGCATAAGCGCTATTACTCGAAGCGTTTTCGTAATTTGATGTACTTATCACATTACTAGACGAAGATGTTTTACGTTTAGTAGAGTTTGGAGCAAAGCTAGGCGGAATATTAGCATTTAGTTCATTTGAATTTTGGTATGCGCTTGCTTTTATGCTGTTTGCATTATGTCTTTTAGAAGATCTTTGCTTAACATTTTGTGGAGAAAATTGCGGCAGCACAGTGTTATCATAGCCGTTATCATAGCCTGATTTAGAAGTATGTCTTTTAGAGCTAGGCTTATACGATGGTGGAAAACTCGGATTCTGCTCACTTTTATAAGCGTCATCTGAACTTTTGTCACTCATTATATGCCCCTTTAATTCTTATAAAAAAGCTATGCTAACTTCTAGAATTATATGCATCTACTTTTACTAGAACGTTACTCTATAAATGTCAAACTTATGATTTTGGCACAGCGCATATAGTATTGTTCAAATATTTATCTGCAATACCCATATAGTATCCAGTAGAAGGATCTCGTATAGTTCCATCTTTTTGATTTACAATTCCGCCTGTATTAGGATCTACTAGTCTTCCTAATCTATCTTTTGCTAAGCCTGTATTAGGATCTACTTTTCCATATTGAGATTCTTGTGAAGAGTTGCTTTCATCTTTTGCATTTTCGCTAGAAGATGAGTTTTTGTTAGAAGAATTGTTGCTATTAACGTTTTTACGTTTTTGTGACTTTCCTTTGCGCTTAGGCGATGCAGAAGAATTTGCATTTTCTATAATAGGCTTATTTTCGCGCATTGCTTGCCATATGTTTTCTGCAGAGTAATCCCATACAACGCGATTAGGATTTGTAGGATCAGTTGTAATCGGTATTGTTCTAGCGTATATCTTTGAAGTATCCAAGTGTCTTAAGCTTACTGCTATTCCAACTAAGGTAGCAGGATTTGCAAGTCCTGAACTGATATTCAAAGAATTTAAAGCAGATTTAGCGAGTTGATATAGTTGCCCTGATTGAGTAAATAAATTCTTAGATAAAGCTTGATGTACTAATTGTTTTACTAAGTATTGCTGACGCGTTGTGCGCATAATATCAGAGCCATCGCTTGCAGTATCGTGTCGCATTCTAGCGTATTGAGTTGCTGTAACGCCATCGAGATGTTGTAATCCGCGCTTTAAAGTGATTCCAGTGTAACGGTCATGCGTATTAGCAGGAATACATAGTGTAACGCCACCAATTGCGTTAATCATTTCGCTCAAACCGTTGAAATCAGCCACAATAAAGTTATCAATGTTAAGTCCAGTAAGAGTATTGACGGCTTTCAAAGAGCAGCTTGCTGCTGATGCTAAATCTCTTCCGCGAGAATATCCAGCAGCGAATATTGAATTAAACATCACGTTTCTTCGAGCTGGAACGTATCCTCTGGAAGTGTTGCATCCAGGCGCGTTTACTATAGAATCTCTTGGAATAGAAACTAAATTAACATAAGAACGATCTGCGCTAATTTGTACAACCATTGCAGTATCTGATTGGTGGTTTTCTTCGCCATCATGTGCAAAATTATTATTTTTGCCTTCGCGAGTGTCTTGTCCAAGAAGAAGGAAGTTTATAGGTTTTCCAGCATTAGGATCAACAGGTTCTTCAGCTTTTTTGCTTCCAGGATTATGAATTACTTTTATAGATCTATTGCTTATAGTCGTGCTAAAGTCTGACCATACTGCGGTTGCAATTGTTGAGAAGAAGGTCAATATTGCAACAATGCTCATGCATATTATTTTTCGCAAGCGATTGTTGACATTAAAATCAAGACTATGTCTTGGAGAACGGAATCTTGAAATGCTCTCGTTCCTCTCATAGTTTTGAGGGTGGCGTGAAGTCACCATGTATACCTTCTTTCAAAAAACCATATCTTAAGAAAACATGGTCTAAAGTATATTTTGCGTATCGTTATACATAGTATTTAATGCTCAATAACAATTAGATACAATGTACATAACTATAATGCAATCTATTGAGATTATTTACTAAATTATAGTGTTTATGTTGATTTTTATGTAACATTTTGTGATTTTATTTAGATTATTTTAGATTTACGATTATTTATTAAGTGTTTATTAAGTGTTTTATTGAGTGTTCTATTGATATTTAATAAGATTTTATGAGCGTTTTATGAGCGTTTTATTTGTAGTTACCTACCCCTTGCGTACACTGTAACTATGGATTCAATAATTGCTGATGTAGATAAGTTTCAACATGAAGTTCTTCATGCCTTTGCAAATCTTAAGAATGCTAGGCCAAGAGATGTAGACTCATCTATTATGGCAATGATGTGTATTGAAATAGATACACGATTTTACAAGGAAACGCTTAAAGCTGTTGCCGATCAAAGTATACTTCCTGGCACAATTGTGATTGTTGATTGCGCTCGCCGTGTTAAAGATATTAAACGTTCGTATATAAACGTTAATTGCGTTACTAGTGCGCTAGATGATGTTATTGAGAAAAATTTTGCATCTTCTAGAAATTCTAATAATTTAATCGATTCTGCTGATTCCAATGATTCTTATATATATAAGCGTTTAAGCGAAGATAATTATAAAAAAATCAATGTAATCATACTTCCTGTAGTTTCAGCACATTCTTTTGGTAATGCTATTGATAAAGCTTTACATCAACTTATGCCGTGTAATGGAATAAAAGCAATGTGGCTTTTACATGACGATTCTCGCCCAGCTGATTCTAGTTGTTTAGAATCTTTGAGAGAAACATGGCGTAACACTCCAACGGCATCTGTTTTAGGAGCAAAACAAGTTGATTGGGAAGGAAAAATCTTACACAATGTTGGAATGTATTCGTGGCATCATCGTTTGCATTCTTTAACTGTTGAAGGAGAGTTAGATCAAGAACAATACGATAATCGCAAAGATGTGTTCAGTGTTTCTTTTGCAGGAGCTCTTATTCCTTTAGGAACATGGCAATCCATGCATGGAGTTCAACCTTGGATGACAACTTTTGGAGAATCTCGCGATTTTTGTCGTAGAGTATGTTTGAATGGTGGCAGAGTTGTTGTAGTTCCTTCTGCTCGTATTGCTCATAGGCGAGCGCGATTTGAAGGTATACGTACTCGTTCCGGTGATGCTCTAGCGGAAGAAAAATCGGGTATGGTTCACAGCATAGCTTTATCTCTTAAAGCTTTGCAAAGATATCTTTATACGGATATTCGTCTTGTTTTATGGCCTATTATTTGGCTTATAAGTATTCCAGTTTCGCTTGTTATGGCGTTGCAATCTCTATTTGTTAAACAACCTTATACTGCTTTAGTGCACTTATGGCTTCCGTGGTCTGCAATACTACAATTACCTAAAGCTATTTTTGCTAGACTTCGTGTTGTAAGAGCTACTAGAGTATCCATAAAAAATTTGAACGCTCTTGTTGCAAACCGTAAACAGATTGCTAAGTGGAAAGATCGTTGTGCTGCTTATAAATCTCAAAAGCATGGGATTTTGCTAGGACCGCTTGCTAGGAAGCATCTTCATAGAAGAATATTATTGCGTTGGAGCGCTGCGTTAGTAGCTGCAATGGTTGCCTTGTGTGCAACATTTGTGTTCTATGGTAGTTCATGGCGAGAGATTCTTGAAGGCTCAACGATTTACGCTCAACAGTGGGTTCCTACTGGATCAAGCATTGGTCAATTATGGAATGCTGCAATAGGGTCTTGGGTTCCAGATAATGGTTTTGGCCCTGCTTTGCCGCCTGCTCCATTATTGTTAATGTGGTCGATTGCATCTGCTATTTTTGGCGGAAATCCTGCTTTAGCAGTCACTTTCTTGTTCTTCTTGTCAGCTCCTTTAATGCTTTTAAGCTTCTGGGCTTTTGCTGGAGTATTTACAAGATCTGATTCTATACGTGTATGTTCTGGAATTTGCTGGTCAGTGCTTGCAATGGCATTCGGATTATTTGCTCGTGGTGATATTCCTATGCTTGTTGTAATGGTGTTTTTGCCTGCAGCATTAGCGTTCTCTTTCAGAGCAGTTGGAATGTATGTTACAGAAGATCCTGTTAAGCCTGTTCCTTCTACGCAATCTGCAGCGTGTGCTGCTTTATGCTTTATGCCTGCTGTTGCAGCTGAGCCACAATTATTACTTGCTTTATTAGTTATTTTCGTGATTGCTATCGTAATGGTTCGTTCACATAGAGCAATGCTTGTTCTTATGCCGATACCTTCGATTCTAGTGTGTTTGCCAACTTTAGGTAGCGTCGTTAGGTATTTCAATGCTGGAATGTGGCGTCAAATATTTGGTTCTATGGCTTTAGCGCATAGCAATATACAAGGTTCGCCTCGAAGTGATGGGTATATTGAAATATTATTGCGAACTTTTAATATGAATGTTGGTTATGTTTCTTCTAATAATCAATTACTTTCACTTCGCGGTATTTTGATGATTGTATTTGCAATAATTGCAGTTGTTATGGCTATTATTTCGCTTGCTTTACCATTTTCTTTGCGTCAATCTCGCGTTATGTGGGGAGTTATTATATCTGGAATGGCTCTTTCGCTTATTTCTGTAAGAGTTGTTGTTAGTTCTGATGTATTAGGTCCTGTTGCAGGAAGTGCTCTTCCTGGAGTAGTTCTTTCTGCTAGTGGTGTGCTTGCATGCATATGCATGGTTGCAGGTCATGCTGTAAGTCGTTTTGAGCCGTTGAAAGTAAAATATAGAAATGAAGTTTATAAAACTAGGGTAGATAAGCGTGCTGCTATGCGTAAATCTGCTGCTTTAGTTTTGAGTAGAGTTGCTTATTGTGCTAGAGGGATTTTATCTTGTGGAATTTTCGCTATGGCTATACTTCTAGCAATTTTCGCTATTCTAAGTGGTCCTTTGAGTTCAGTTTCCGCCAGTGGTGATGGATTGCCAATGGTAGTGACTGATTATTTAAATAAAGATAGTAGTCGTAGAGTTTTAGCTGTTCGAGCTATTAGCGATAAAGATATTGAGATTGCTATTATGCGTACATCTAGAGGAGATGCTATTGATGAATCTCCAGCTTTACGTGTGCGTAATGTGCTTTATGGAATGTCTAGGAATGATGTTGCACTTTCTTCTGCTGTTGCAAAGCTTATTTCTCACGCTGATCCTGGAGCTATTGAAACTCTAGAACAATTTGGATTTGGCGGAATTTATATAGTAAATGATTCATATAAAGCAAAAAAGTCACCATATAATTCTTTGATATATGGTGAAACTTTTGCAGATAAAGCTGCAACTGAACGTCTTATTTCTAATGTTAATGCTTCTGAATCTGCACAGCTTGTTGTCACTTCTAAGCAAGGCACATATTGTCGCTTTGATAATCCTGCTACTGTTACTTCTAAATCTTCGTTCTATTATCGAATGAGACCTTTAGCGTGGAGAGTTTCATGGATTTTAGTATGCGCAATAGTTTTGTTGTTATATTGCTTAGTTGCTGTTCCTCGGTTTGGCAAATATAACGTTTTAGAACGTAATGATGATAATAGGGAGGAGAGTATTGATGAGTTGGCGTAATAGTGATAGCAATACTGATTCTGCTGTGGATTCTGCTGTAGATTCTGCTGTAGATTCTGCTGTAGATTCTAATAGTGAAACGCATCAAAATATTGGTCAGCATAGTGCTGACATTGCACAAACAGTAGAGCAAAGAAAACGTCATATGCATAATGTTTTCGTGACTTTATTAGCTTCTTTAAGTGCAATTATTTTTATAGCTATATCTGTTATTTTCGCAACCAAGTCATTTTATACTCAATTCGTTGATGATGCTTTATCTCCTTCATCTTCAATAACTCAGCGCGTCACCGCTACGAATTTAAAAATGGTTTGCCCTTCCAGATTAGCAATATCTGAATCATCTGATTACGGTGATAGTCAGTATCGCGAATCCGATGGAAATATTTCTTCTTATGCAAGATACGGTGTTTTTGGAAACATGCACAATGCTACTGTTCGAAATGCTAGAGATAATGGAGAATTTGCTAATAAATTACATGCTGTTGATAGTATAAAAGTCGCAAATAATAAAAGTAATTCTAATAACGATGATTCTAGTGTTAATAGTGATGATTCTGATGATTCTTCTTCTAGCTCTAGCGAAGAGTTAAATGATGATTCTGATGCCGAAAACAGCAACAATAGTGATTCTAGTGTTGATAATAGCGCTCGCGTTGTGTTTTATGCGAATAAAAAAATTGATAAAGATTCTCAAGTTTTAGAAGGAAAATTATCCGCATCAGATTCTGGAACTGGACTTTCTGCTTCGTCTGCTTCTTGGGCAAGTGATGGAGATTTGCGTGGGCTTTCTGCATCATCGTGTGTGATTCCATCTAGGAGCCAAACATTTTTAGTTCCTGAAGTTGATGCTGGTACTTCAATTCGTTTAGTTTCAGTAAACAGCTCTGCTAAGCCTACTATTGTACAAATCAGAATGTGGTCAGTTGAACATGGAAGTAGCGTTTTAGGGTTATCTACTGGAAGTACTTTTACTGTTGATGCTAATAGTGAATCAACGTTTGATATTGCAGCTGCTGCGAGTTTAAGTAAAGGCTTATATGTGCAAGTCTTGAGCGAGCAAGCTCCCGTTGCTTCGTTTATGCAATATAGAAGAATGCAAGGTTTAGTAGTTAAAGGTGTAGATATTATTCAACCATTAGAATCTGATTGCAAATCTTCTATTATTCCTGGAGTTAGTCAGTCAGATAACGCAAAGCTATATATTTGGTCTAGAAAATCAAGTAATGTAAACATATCTTGGATGGACGATGAGGGTTCAAAATTTATTAAAACTGTGCCTTTACAATCTCAAGAATTGAAGGTAATAGATCTTGGAAAAGTTCCAGATAAAGTTAGCGCGTTAAAACTTGATTCAAATAATCCTATTGCTTCAATGGTTGAATTAAATCGTAAATCAGATGGCGGTCAAGAAGATGTAGCGTTTGCTACTCGTGTTAATGGCGAAGGATATAGAGCAATAGTTACTCCTGTTAATCCTGAAGAAACATCACTGTATTTAGCATCTTCTGGCTTAGACAATACATCTGTGAAATTAAAAGCTTTTGATTATAAAGGTGATTTGCTTAAAGATGAAACTATAGATATTCGCGCTAATAGTTCGTTAGAATTGAAAGCAAACGATATTGATGAAAATGCTGTTATGTTTGAAATCAATTCTAAATCGAATGTTGCTTTTGCTGCTCGTCTTCATAAAAAAGAAGTAGACGATGCTCATCTTGCGTCTGTTGCGTGGATTAAATCACAATCTTTAGAGCCTCAACAAGTTTCTGTAAAAGTTACACGAACTCAAGGAGTTGTTAAGTAATGTTCTTTTACTACATTCCCCAATCTGGGTCTATTTCTTCAGGTCTTCTACCGTATAATTCAGCTAAGCGTTGAACTATCTCATCTCGTATAGCATAATTTAGTTCCGCTCTGCTTGTTACATGATTGCATAATGGGAGTCGATATAACACAATTCGCGCTTTAATTCCGCGGCTTGCTGGAAAACATTGAGATAAAATCCTCCTATTGCTTTCCCAAATAAGCGGTTGAGAAGGCGGAACGTCCTCTACAGCAAATTGAATGTTGCGCGTCAGCTCGCTCCAAGCTGAATTAAGTCTACGTATTTGAGAAGCAACCATAGAGTCAAACATTGCGCTCGCTGTACGATATCGTGGTAGTCTAGTGCCAAACATAGGAGCGCGCATACCGCGTCCATGGCGGTTTCTGTAACGGCGTTGATCCCATATTAAAGTTGTCATATTTTCCAATGTAAATTATGCTATAGGCAAAGTTTTCAAAATGCGCGGCTGCTGCTTTAGTAAGCTGTAGATTTACTTACAAAATTTTACTGTTGTTGTGAGGTGTGGGAAATACTTACCTCACAGGAGCTTCAACTTTTTACGCATTCTCAAATGTTATTGCTTGTAGTAATAAGATTTAGATTTTAGCTTACTTTAGTTTTATAAAGAGTTTGGATTAGGTGTAACTTTTTTAAATACCGTTTCGCTTTTTATTGTTCGCGAAGTATTTCCCACACCTAACTAGTACACAATCTATACTTAACTTACTTAGTAAAAATCCTATACGATTTTTACAAGTTTAATTATTGGCGAATCTGATCTCACGCAATACGCGCTTGCATAATTCAACTGTATCTTTAGGATTTTGTACTTCAACTGCAAGAGTGCCAGTAAAAGCAGTAGGGTAGTCGTTTCCGCCTTCGCTCATCCGATCCCCAATAAATACAGTATCTTCCACATCTATGCCACAAATATTGGAAAGAGTAGTCAATGCGTGAGCTTTATCATCGCCTTTGCAATAAACATCTACGCTTGTATCTCCGCCTTGACGAACAGCAAAATCAGGTAAGTTTTCGCGAATAGCATTAGCTAATTTAGCTTTCAAAACACCGTTAGGATCCCAAGCTTTTTTACGAAAAGCTGGAGCATTTTGTCCTAGTGCTGAAAATGTGACTTGACTTCCACGATTTTCGATTTGTTCGCCCCATAAATCTAAATCCCCAGGTTCTTTTAACAATCCTAGATTTTTAGCGCAAACGCGTATAACTTTAATGATTTTATCGATGTCTTCATCTGGAATATTGTGAGCATAAACACAATGCAATTCTCCATTGTTTTTAATGCGATAGTATCTAGTGCCATTCGTTGGCATAATATGTAAATTTTCCAATTTTGTATACGGATTAAGAACGTCCAAAATTTGAGTTTTCACTAAGTTCATGCATCCGCCAGTGATAATCGCTATCGGCTTTTCGCATATTAAATCGCTTAATATAGATGCCATATCTGGGAGCATTGGTTGCCTTGAGCACGCTAAAGTATTATCTAAATCGAGCGCGATAAGCGATGATTGAGCTATGCGCTCAGCAAGAAGATATTCATTGCAATCATGCACTATAGCTTCTAACACAGCATGCCCCCTTTTAGATATAACGCAACTATTTCAGTATTGCATATAATTTTAATCTTGAAAATGATGACACAAAAATTTATATTTTAAAAGCTTGAATTGCGAAAAATATTAAATGAGCTTATATGCGTTTTGCAAACACAGTTTAGATATGATTAGAGTGAAGCTTATAAAATCTAATGGATTTTTGAAGTAGTAATTGCCAATGCAAATCCTGCTATAACTGTTGCTCCTGATTTTTTTAAAGCATTTGTGCAATTGCTCATAGTAGATCCTGTAGTAACTATATCGTCAACTATTATTACTTTTCTATTTTCAACTAAGTTTTTTGTAACTATAAAAGCGTTGGCACTACGCGCCAGCCGTCCTTTAATTCCAGATGTTTGAACAGATTTATTACTAACGCTTTTATTCATGCGGATTGCACAGCATACTCTTGATTTTATTTTGTGACAGTTAAGAGTTGATTCTATTGCTTTTGCTAGTGGTATTATGTGTTTTCTTCCGCGATTGTGTAATGATTTTTTAGAAGATGGCATTGGAATGATAATGATTTCTGAGTCGTTATTTTGAAGTGTTTTATTTGATTTTCTATCAATACAATGCGAAATATTTCCACTTATAGTTGTGTATTTAGTGTTTTCTTTCTGTTTGTGATTTGCAATCACTGTATAAGTTAAAGAAGATATTACTTTAGAAAATGGAGTATCACATTCAATATCGTTGTGATCTTTCCATGAAAGTATGGCTGTGCGAATTGGTCCTTCGTATAAACTGCAAGCGTATAACTTTTTATATTCACTTCCAGGTAAATCTTTTGAGTACACGTGATTCATTAAATTTAAACAATTTTTGCATAAAATTTCATCTGGCTTATTGCATCCTGCACAACCTCGTGGGAAAAGCAAAGTTTCTATAGCTTTCCAGAAAGAATACCAGTTTGCGCAAAACCATTGATGTGTGCGATTGCATAGCGAATACTCGTTGAAACTTGTGCAAATTAGGTGTTTTTTAGAGTGCGAGGGAGTGTGTTTTTCGTGCGCGTTTGCGCTTGCGTGAGAGTGCGCGCTTATGCTTGTTGTTGTGCTTGTGTGAGAGTTTGCGCTGTAGCGTGTGCAAATGTGAGAGTGCTCATGTGTGAGGGAATGTTCGCACTCGTGTGTGTGTTCGTGTGTGCGAGTATGAGAGTGTTGTGCACAAGCCCCCAATTCTTGTGCACTTGAATTTAAGATGCGTCCTCCAACCATGTTTTTAGATTATTTGCAATTTAATTTTGCATCAAGAAAATTCTTTGATTGTGGTTAGAAGTTTTGATTGTGGTTAGAAGTTTTTCAGCGTTGAATAAGTTTTTACGAAGTAAGAAAGTTTTTAGCGTTAAATAAATTCAAAAAGTTTGAGTTCAATTTCTGAAATCAAAAAGTGCGCGGGATGGGACTTGAACCCACATGTCATAAGACACAGGAACCTAAATCCTGCGCGTCTACCATTTCGCCACTCGCGCATAAATCCAATCAAGGAATGTAATAATTGTTTACATGCTCGAGTGGATTTGAGAGCCACTTGACAGAATCGAACTGTCGACCTTCTCATTACGAGGGAGACGCTCTACCGACTGAGCTAAAGTGGCAAGTTGCCCGAGAAGCATTCGCGACTCGCGCACGAATCAAACAGTTTACTGTATTTTTTAAAGTTTGTCTACTTGGCGTGGCGTGTGAATTTTGTGTAACTCTGTCCGCTTTTGTGAGTATCTTGTGAGGTGGAAGATAGTGATGTAGGCGGTCGAGTTATGTGCGAAATGCGCGAAGTCGTCTTATTCAACTGTTGAATAAAACCGAGCATCACGTCACTTCATCAAATATGAAAGGACCTTGAAATGGCCATCAATCCGCCAGTTGACGCCGTAAAAACCCCAGAATGGGCTGCATTAAAGAAGCATTACGACGAGTTGCAGTCTGAAGGCGTCTGCCTGAAGAAGTGGTTTGCAGAGGATGCAAATCGCGTGGATAAGTTGAGCTTCGAAGCTGGAGATCTTCACTTCGATCTTTCTAAGAATTTAATCAAGCCTGAAACTCTTAAGCTTTTTGCTGATCTTGCAAAAGCTGTAAAGCTTGATGAGCGCACAAAGGCTATGTATACCGGTGTGCATATTAACAATACTGAAGATCGCGCTGTATTACACACTGTTTTGCGCCGTCCTGCTGAGGATTCAGGTAAGTTCATTGTAGACGGTCAAGATACTGTTGCAGATGTGCGTGAAGTATTAGGACGCATTTACGATTTTGCTAATGAAGTTCGTTCCGGTGCTTGGAAAGGTGTTACCGGTAAGAACATTAAGACTGTTGTAAACATTGGTATCGGTGGATCTGATTTAGGTCCAGTGATGGTTTACGAAGCTTTGAAGCCATATGCAGATGCTGGTATTAGCGCTCGCTATGTTTCTAATATTGATCCAAACGATATGGCAGAAAAGACTAAGGATTTGGATCCTGAAACTACGCTTTTCATCATTGTTTCTAAGACTTTCACTACTTTGGAAACTTTAACTAACGCTCGCACTGCTCGTACTTGGTTGCTTAACAAGCTTCAAGAGTCCGGTGCTATTGATGGAAGTGACGCTCAAAAGGCTGATGCTGTTGCAAAGCACTTCGTAGCTGTTTCCACAAACTTAGAGAAGGTTGAAGAGTTCGGAATTAACCCAACCAACGCTTTCGGTTTCTGGAGCTGGGTTGGCGGTCGTTACTCTGTGGATTCCGCTGTTGGTACTTCTTTGGCTGTTGTTCTTGGACCTGAGCGCTTTGAGGAGTTCTTGCATGGCTTCCATGCAATCGACACTTACTTCGTTGATACCCCATTCGAGAAGAATGTTGTAGTTCTTCTTGGTATGCTCAACGTTTGGTATCGCAACTTCTATAAGGTTGCTTCTCACGCTGTGCTTCCATACGATCAGTACTTGCATCGTTTCCCTGCTTATTTGCAGCAGCTCACTATGGAATCTAATGGTAAGTCGGTTCGTTGGGATGGAACTCCTGTAACAAGTGAAACAGGTGAAATCTTCTGGGGTGAGCCAGGAACTAACGGTCAGCACGCTTTCTACCAGTTGATTCACCAGGGTACTCAGCTTATTCCAGCTGATTTCATTGCTTTCGTGAATACGCCAAATCCTACTAAAGATGGCGATCAAGACGTACATGAGCTATTCTTGGGCAACTATCTTGCACAGACTAAGGCTCTTGCTTTCGGTAAGACTGCAGATGAAGTTCGCGCTGAAGGAACTCCAGAAGAGATTGTTCCAGCTCGCGTATTTAGCGGCAATCGTCCAACAACTTCTATCTTCGGTGAGGCTTTGACTCCATTCAGCTTAGGTGAACTTATTGCTCTCTACGAGCACATCACTTTCGTTGAAGGCACTGTGTGGGGCTTGGATTCCTATGATCAGTGGGGTGTTGAGCTTGGCAAGCAGCTTGCAAAGCAAATTACTCCTGCAATTTCTAAGGATGATGATGCTTTGGCAGCTCAGGATGCTTCTACTCAGAGCTTGATTCGCTTCTATCGCGCTCATCGCAAGTAAGTTAAGTTACTAGACTGGGGTTGAAATTCGCGTAGATTTTTAGATTTCTTAGCTTGTTTGATTAGCTTGTGAAATCGAATATATCGAGTTCACATAGCTTGAGTTTCAAGTTTATAGTGAAATTTGAAAGTCTATAGTGGATTTCAGCCCCAGTTTTGTATATTTTTTATTCTATTTTTACGTTTTATTCTATTTTTGTAACAAACGCATCAATGGAGATGCGATTGTTATGTTTAATTCTCTAGGTTTAATTTTCTCGTTTAGTTCTCTACGTTTAATTCGCTATGTTTTTTCAAATTTTCTGCGTCTGGTTTTCTATGTTTATTGCTGCATGAATAAATTTCGCTATGCAGATTTATGTTTGTGAGTGTATAATACAAGAAGAGTGTGTAAAGGTTGTGTTCGCCGGTGAACTTTCTTGACAGATGCGTTTTGTGCCATGTTTATACGCCGGTAGCGGATTTGTTTACATTTGAGAGGTAGTTTGATGAAGAGGAGTAAGAAGCATCGTATTCTTTCGGCAATCGGCGCCGTTGCATGCGTAGTTTCTATTATTTTAAGCGTAACTGTGTTGCAGGGGCTTGCTTATGCAAACGTAACGAAAAATCCATTGTTTGCTGCTGTATTATCTGCTGTTGCTGAGAATAATAGAGGTCAGAATAAGTCAGGTGAAGGGGGAGTTAAAGGGGAAAATGTTAAGGAAGTGGATAAAGGGGATAAGAATTATAAAGATGGGAATAAAAAAGAAGGTAACAGTGCAGCTAATGGGGTAGCTGCTAAAGATAGTGAAGGAGTAGACAACAAAAGTAGTAAGGGGAATAGTGAAAATCCTAATGGGGGGTCTGTAGATAACAGCAATGCTGGCAAGGATGCCGGGAAAATTGCTGGTAAAGGTTCTGGCAAAGATGCCAATAAAGATGCTGTAAAATCTGGTAAATCTGACAAAAATGTTGACAAAAATGCTGACAAGGCTTCTAAAAAAGATAGCAAAGACGCTAAAAAAGCTAAGAGTCAAGATCGCGATGCAGATACTCTTGAGAAATTAACGCTAGAAAAAGTTAAAGCACTTCCTGCTTGTGTAGGTTATCGTGGAAGTGGATTTTTCAGTAATGCAATTATATTTCGCCCTAACTCTGGTTCTGGAAACGCGTGTGCTATTAGTGCTGATGGGCTACCTACTAATTTTGATAGTATTCGAAGAGAAATTTCAAAGCTCAATAATGATGGAAATGGCTCAGTTGATTTTTTTGGTGCATTCGTGTATGCGTACGGGAGTTTGTCAAAAGGTAAGGAAGGTCTTTTTTCAGGGAAAAATATTAGTAGCATTGGCAACTACGACAGGTTTGATGTAAGTAACGTTACAGACATGTCCTATCTATTTAAGGATTCCTCATTAACTGATTTTAGTTTTTTGAGTGGCTGGGATGTGAGCAAGGTTACGAATATGGAGGGCATGTTTGAGGGGTGCACGAGCTTAAGTGATATTAGTGATTTGGCTAATTGGAATGTTGGCAGTGTTACGAACATGAAGAGCATGTTCTCGGCTGTTATTGCGGACGAAGATAAACGTGATAGTTTTAATCTAGCCGGATATGCAGGTTTGATGAATATTACTTCGCTTGAACCTTTGAAAGACTGGAATGTTAGTAACGTTACGAATATGGATAGCATGTTCGAGGGTTGTGGCAGTCTAGAAGATTTTACTGGTTTGGGAAACTGGAAAACTAAAAAAGTCGAGTCAATGAACAGCATGTTCAGATACTGTATGAATATTGGTAAAAATTTGAATGCGTTTCAAAAGTGGGATGTAAGTAAAGTTACAGGCATGAGGGCAATGTTTGCGGAGACACAGATTCAAAATACTGTTGGCATAGAAGATTGGAATGTCAGTAACGTTACGGCAATGGATGACATGTTTGCAAATTGCTTTAATCTTGTTGATATCAATAAATTATCTAATTGGGCAACAAACGGCGGTGGCACAAGCAGATTAACTAGCACGTTTAGAATGTTCTATGGATGCAACAATATTAGTAGCATTGAGCCTTTGAAAGATTGGAAGGTTGACAATGTTAAGAATATGCATGATATGTTCAACGGTTGTAGTGGCTTAACGAGTCTTTCATATATAAAAGATTGGAATGTTGGCAATGTTACGAAAATGGATGGCATGTTTAAAGGTTGTAAGGGCTTAAGTAGCCTTTCAGATCTAGCAAACTGGAAGGTTGACAATGTTACTGACATGCATGACATGTTCAACGGTTGTAGTGGATTAAGTAATCTTTCTGGTCTAGAAAACTGGAATGTTGGCAATGTTACGGATATGAATAGCATGTTCAGCGGTTGCGCTGATTCCGACTCTGACACTAAAACTGGATTGACTAATATAAGTGCATTGAGTAATTGGGCAGCAAAGGTTGGCAATGTTACGAATATGTATGGCATGTTCAGTGGTTGTGAATTTTTGAATAGTATTAGTGATTTGAAAGACTGGAATGTTGACAATGTAACGGATATGCATAACATGTTCAACGGTTGTAAGAGCTTAAGTAGCCTTTCAGATTTAAAAGACTGGAATGTTGGCAATGTTACGAACATGTATGGCATGTTTGCGGATTGTAAAAAGCTTACTAGTGCAGAGAAGTTGAGTAATTGGGCAACAAAAGTTGGCAATGTTACGAACATGTCTAGCCTGTTTAGTGGTTGTGAATTGCTGGCGAACATTAGTGATTTGAAAGACTGGAAGGTTGACAATGTTACGGATATGAATAGTCTGTTCAGCGGTTGTAAGAGCTTAAGTAGCCTTTCAGATTTAGCAAAATGGAAGGTTGACAATGTTACTGATATGCATGACATGTTCGAGGGGTGTATTGGATTAAGTAATCTTTCAGGTCTACAAAATTGGAATGTTAGCAATGTTACGAATATGCATGAAATGTTCAGCCACAGCTTTGTTGAAGATACCGATAAGTTGACTGATATAAGTGCATTGAGTGGTTGGAATGTTAGCAATGTTAAGGACATGTCTAGCATGTTTTCTGATTGCAAAAAACTTACTGGCGATGCGGATTTGAGCAAGTGGGATATTTCAAAAGTTACGAATCTTAGTTCAATGTTTTCCGGTGTAGGAGCGCAAAGCGGCGATAAACTTGTATTAGATTTCAGCAATAAGATTTTTACAAAGTCGAGTAAATCTGTATACAAGGATGACGATGGAACTAAACATTACTTTTCTGTTGATAGTATGTTTGAGGGTTTTAAAGGCACGCTGATTGCGAATAACTTGAAGTCTATTGGTTTTGAGAATAATCCTGATGATGATCCTATCGCAAAACATTTTGCTAGTGGTGACATATTCTCACTCGATGAGAATGGTCGCAGTAATAATATAGTCGTAACTAATAATGTTACGATTTTAGATACAATTTCAAACGATGATAATCTTAAAAAGATTGCATACTACATTCCTGTTAAAGCTAAGCCGATGGAGCCTGGCGATATAAAAAATGACAATATGACATGTGATTGCAATATAGATTCGGGTGGCACTACTTATACTTACTATGTTCCTGCACTGTATAATTCGAGTAATTTAGAGAAGAAACAGGATGAAAAATCGCAGGATTATGCGTACAGAATTGTAAAAAATAGTTTCGCTTCAAAGTTTAGAAGTGCTATAGATTCTCAATCGGGCGAAGTTATTGGTGGTGAGGAACCTGGTGGTGAAGGTGAAGGTGAAAATCCTGATGAAAATCCTGATGAAAGTGAAAGTACTGGAGAAGGTGAAGAACACGATTCTGATTCGCGTAGTGCAAAGTTGAAATCGCGTGTAAAGGAATTGCAATCCGCAATAGAATCGCGATCTGTAACAGATGACGGTGATGAAGGAAGCAAAGAAATCGAAGGAATCGAAGGAGATGCTGGCGAACAGGGCAATGCTTATAAAATCTTGTTTAAGAAGCAAGCTAAAAGCGGTTGTGAATGGAGAGAACTTGGCGATAGTGATGATGCTGTGCCTGTTAGTAATCCAAAGTCGCCTTTGATATTCTTTACTACGACATACTATTTGGAAACCTTTGTTAAGCCGGTGCCTTTGCCGCATACTGGAGGTCAGTCGGCTGTTATGTTTACGTTCTTGTCTATCGGGCTGTTCTCAATGTTCGCTGTTTCTGGTGCGTTTGCTCGTCATGGATGGGTTGCGCGACGACCTGCCTGAGCGCTGCGATTTAGCGCGCGAAGGCAATTCGGAGCGCCGAGCTTGCTCAAGGTTGAAAGCACAGTGTGCTTTCAATGCAAGCGAGGTCTGCCTTCGTTAATAGAGACGAAGGCAGAGCGGATTCGTGTGGTATAGGTTTGGGGTTTGGTTGTGTTTTGTGTGCGCTGACGACCTGCCTGAGCGCTGCTCCTCTCACGGCATAGCCGTTCGGCTGATTTGACATGCGAGACACCGAGTGTTTACTCGTTGAACAAGTCAGAGTGCGTTCCTGTGCGAGAAGCTGTTAAAACAAGCTCGTTTTCCTTAATTATGTAAATCAATAGCCAGTCTGATTTTACATGGCATTCGCGGAATCCTAAATAGTTTCCTTTGAGAGGATGATCTTGGTAAGTTTCGTCAAGAATCTCTTCGTTGCGCAACTTCTCAAGTAATATATCAACAAGATGCGTGTCATATCCGCGCTTTCTGATTCGCTTCATGTCTTTTTTAAACTGCGAAGTGTATGTTAAAGTAAGCATAATTAGTCTTCCTTAAAAACGTCATCCATCATCTCGGATACTGAGTTATAGCGTTTTGCTGGAATTTTCCCAGATAGAATATCTTCTGCTTCCTTAAACGCGGCGATTGTTTCTTTATTGTATTTTGGCTGTTTTAAGTCGAAGGGGAGTCCTTCTACCATAAGCGATTTGTGTAAGAACATGTTGATTGCTTCGCTAAGAGTTATGCCGAAGCTGTCGAATAATTCTTCTGCTTGCGCTTTAACATCCTTTGTGACGCGCACGTTGATGCTTGCTGTTTTCGCTTTAGCGTTTGATTTCCTTGTTGTTGTTGCGGTTGTTGCGGTTGTTGCTGTTGTTGCAGTTGCGCTGATTGCCATAATATGCTTCCTTATTTTATTAGTTTTACTAGTTTTTATTAGAGTTTATAAAAACTCGCAATTGTTTGTATTGTTCAGTGTTCAGTATTTAGAGTTCAGTATTAGTATGAGTATTTAACATTTCAGTAAATACTCAATTCATTTGTTATTCATTCTACAATGTATTGCAAAGTTTTACAATGCACAATAAGCGTTTTACATTGTATTACGATTGCATTACGTTTGCTGCATGTGTATGTTTTTGTGCAACTTACATAAAATTCAAAGTTTTTGAATCTCACGTTAAAAACTTCTGGATTTTGGAAAGTTTTTGAATTCTATTTCAAAAACTTATAGATTTTGATGACTTTTTGACGTCTGTGTTAAAAAGTGTGTTGCTATTTGAGATTGAGTTCTGTGCTAAAGCGTTACTAGTTTTGAAGGAGTCTAAAATTCATGAATTTTAGACTCCTTCAAAGTGCACTTATAAGTCCGATTATAAGTCAGATTACAAGTCAGATTACAAATCCGATTACAGACCCGATTACAGACCCGATTACAAATCTAAGAAAATCTGGTGAATTCTCGTATCGTCATCAAGCTCTGGGTGGAATGATGTTCCGATTTGGTTTCCTTGACGAGCTGCAACAATATGATTATCAACAGTTGCAAGAACCTCAACGTCATCGCCGACTTCTGCAATATAAGGCGCGCGAATAAAAGTCATAGGTACTTTGCCAATGTTTATCGAAGTTTTATCGCTTCCAAAATCAGATTCGCAATGAAAACTTCCAAGTTGACGTCCATAAGCATTGCGCTTAACTGTAACGTCTAAAGTGTTGAATCCGGTTATTTTATTGCCTTTTGAATCGCCTTGTACGCGTTTAGCGAGCAATATCAGTCCTGCACAAGTTCCAAGAACTGGCATGCCGTTAGCAATGCGATTTTTCAAAGGTTCAAGCATGTTTTGTTCTAGAAGAAGCTTTGATTGCACAGTGCTTTCTCCGCCTGGTAAAACAAGTGAGTCAAAATCTTGTTCTAAATCGCGTTCTTGACGAAGTTCAATAACATGCGCTCCCAGTTTTTCTAACATCAATCTGTGTTCAAGAAAAGCGCCTTGAACTGCCAAAATTGCTACAGTGCGAGCATTATTAGATGTGTTAATAGGGGAGTTTGTCAAAATCATTCGCCTCTTTCAGCCATTAAAATCTTGATTTCCTGTTCGTTAATACCGACCATAGCTTCGCCCAAATTCTCGGAAAGTTTCGCAATCATCTTAGCATCTTTGTAGTTAGTAACAGATTTTACGATTGCAGCAGCTCTCTTTGCTGGATCTCCAGACTTAAATATTCCAGATCCAACGAACACTCCTTCAGCTCCAAGTTGCATCATCAAAGCAGCATCTGCAGGGGTAGCAACTCCACCTGCAGCGAAGTTTACTACAGGTAACTTTCCGTTTTGAGCAACGTATTTAACTAATTCAAATGGAACGCGCAAAGTCTTCGCTTCTTCGAAAAGTTCATCTTCACGCATGCTTGTGAGCTTGCGAATAGCTGAATTCATCATACGCATATGTCGTACTGCTTGAATTACGTCTCCTGTGCCTGGTTCACCTTTAGTGCGAATCATAGAAGCACCTTCGTTAATTCGGCGCAAAGCTTCGCCTAAATCTTTAGCTCCGCAAACGAAAGGTACTGCAAAATCACGCTTGTTAATATGATAAACATCGTCTGCTGGGCTAAGCACTTCACTTTCGTCAATGTAATCAATTTCAATTGCTTCAAGAACTTGAGCTTCAACAAAGTGTCCGATTCTGCATTTTGCCATAACAGGAATAGACACTGCGTCTTGAATTCCACGAATCATAGCAGGATCGCTCATGCGTGAAACTCCGCCTGCTGCTCGAATATCTGCAGGAATACGCTCTAACGCCATAACTGCGCAAGCTCCAGAATCTTCAGCAATTCTTGCTTGTTCTGGAGTTGTTACGTCCATAATCACGCCGCCTTTAAGCATTTGCGCTAGTTGGCGATTCAACGCAGTGCGGTCTTCGCAATTGCGATTTTGCGGATCTGAGGATTCGTTCACAGTTACTGTAGTATTCAAGTTTTCAGACATTATTCCTCGCTTTAGACTTTCTTTTTACGAATCTTTTACACGCGCTGACTTCATGAAACTTGCATGCTAGATGCGTGCATATAATGCGTTTAAAAGTTTACGCTATGTTGGCATTTAAGCACATTCGTAGGATATACCCTTGTTAATACTACAACTTTATGTACACTACGAATTTTTCTACGTTAAAAAATATGCGGATTTAAGTTTATGTATATTTCTTCTGTATTTCTATTTGGACTCGCCAATAACAATCATGACATGCTAATGGTCTACGATTTAATAAAGCCGTTGACTTAAACAAATGCGCTAAAATACCAATTTTGGCTTGGCTTTATAATTCGAAAAGCTTCAGCTTTGCTTTTTGATGATTGGTGATTTATTGCGTATCTGCTAAGCAGCGAGCAAATTAAGATAATTAAAAATAAAAAGATAACTAAAAAGTAAGAAGAGATAACTAAAGATAGTTAAAAGATAGTTAGAAATAACTAAAAATAGTTGGAAATAATTAAATAAGTATGCCATTTAGAAAGGTTTATGGTATGTGTGACGAAAAGCACGAAGAAGGCGCGCACATTGAAAATGACGCGACCGAAGTATTTTCTGATTTCAAATCGCCTAAATCAGATTTACAATCGGAAAACTACAGCGATTCTACTACCGATGAATCTTTGAGAATGAAAGAAAAATCATCAAAGATGCATTCGAAACGTAAACTAGCAAAAGGCTGGACTTTCACATTAGCGCTTGTAACTATTGTGATTGTGAGTTCTATTTTTGCAACGTTCACAACTAACAATAATTCTCGTAATAACAACGCTAATGGAGTAATTTCTACAAAAAACAGTGTCAATTGGTCTTAAGTTAGCTCCTACAAATCTTGATATTAGAAATCAATCTGGCTCATCTCTAGATCAGCTTCTTATTGGCAATGTTTATGAAGGATTAGTAGCTAGAAATTCTAAGAATCAAGTTTCTGCATCTTTAGCTAAAAGTTGGAATGTTAGTAAAGATGGCTTAACTTACACTTTCAACATTCGTAAAGGCGCTATGTTTTCTAATGGTCACAAGCTAACTGCAAAAGATGCGCAGTGGTCTTTTAATGAGCTTGTGTCTAAAAAGTATCGCGGATCAAACATGGTTGGAAAAGTTGAGTCAGCGAAAGCAAAAGACGATTACACGTTTGAAATCAAGCTTAAAGAGCCTAATTCAAAGCTTTTATGGGCTTTATGTGGTCGTGCTGGATTAGTTTTCGATAAACTCGCAAAGTATGATCCGAAAACTCAAGCTATTGGATCGGGTCCGTATTTAGTTGAAAAATTTATGCCAAACGATCGCGTAGTTTTAGAAGCAAATCCTCGTTATAACGGTGTAAATCATGCTAAAACTAAGAAAATAGTTTTAAGATATTTTGTAGACGATAATGCTGCAATTGACGCTTTATCTTCTGGTGCTGTACAAGCTTTAGCTCCTATTTCAGCACAGCTTTCTAAGCCTTTTAAAGATGATTCTAAAAAGTATGACGTTCGCTCGGGGGACGGTACAGATAAGTTCGTTCTTGCTATGAATATGAAAGGAAAGTATACGAAAGATAAGCGCGTGAGGAGCGCAATTCGTTATGCAATAGATCACAAGCAAATTATCGCATCTCGTGGAGGTGACGATTTACCTCTTGCTGGTCCTATTCCTCGTCTTGACCCAGGTTATGAAGATTTGACGAAACTTTATACTCATGACGTTAAGCTTGCAAAATCTTTAATGAAGGAAGCTGGTTTTGACGAATCAAATCCTCTTTCTCTAACTCTCACATATCCGAATATTTATGGAACGCAAATAGGCGATCAGTTGCGCTCGCAATTAAAGCCTGTTGGAATAAATCTTAAGGTTAATGTTGTTGAGTTTACTACTTGGTTACAAGACGTGTATAAGAATAAGCAATACGATTTGTCTATGGTGGATCATAATGAAAGCCATGATTTTGGTCAGTGGGCTGATCCTACTTACTACTACGGCTATGATAATAAGCTAGTTCAAGATTTGTATGCTAAAGCAATGCTTAGTACGGATTCTAAAGAGTCGTACAATTTGCTTGCAAAAGCTGCGCGTATTGTTAGCGAAGATGCTCCTGCAGATTGGCTGTTTAATTATCGCGTGACGACTGCGAAAGTGAAGAATCTTGAAGGTATGCCTTTTGATATGAATCAAGAGGTTTTGCCATTGTATAATTTGCGTCTTGTTTGAGTTTGACGGCGAATTTTCCGCGAATTTTCCGCGAATTTGCTGGTGTGTTTTCTGTTGCAGACGCATCTACTGGCGAGTAGCGAATAACGAGTTTGTTAGCGCGTTCATTCATGATTTTGAGCGCGCTAGCAAATTTGTTTAGCGTAAAGATGGTCAAAAAGATGGTCAAGATGTTTATTTGCTTGCTATAGGGGTATATTCATGTTGCGTATGATATTTGTGCGAATTCTACTTTTTATAGTTGCTCTGTTTTTCCTATCTATAGCAATATTTTTTGCATTGCGTGTGCTTCCAGGCGATGTAGCTCAAGTTATGGCTGGCTTAAATGCGCCTTCAGGAAAAGTTGAACAATTGCGAGCAGAACTTGGATTAGATAAGCCTTTATGGGTTCAATACATTAGCTGGCTTACTAGTGTTTTGCGTGGTGATTTTGGTGTATCAATGCTTACAGGTAAATCTGTTACTAGTATGATTGCGTCTAGAGCAGCAATTACTTTCCCTTTAATTTTATTAGGTCTTATTATTGCGCTTGTAATTGGCATACCGATGGGCTGCTGGCAAGTTATGCGGATAGGTAGATTAGCTCAATCTTTTGCTCGTTTTGTTGCGTTGACTGCTGGCTGTGTACCTGCTTTATGGGGTGGAATGTTAATTATTCTTTTACTCGGTAAGGGTATTGGAATTATTGGTATTTTGCCTACTCAAGGTTTTCCTACAGATGTTTGGCAAGATTTTCCTTCCTGCTTCCTTTCTTTAATTTTGCCTGCTCTAACAGTTGGAATTATAGTTGGATCTAGTTTTATGCGATATACAGCTGCAATTCTTACAGATATTATGCAAAGTGAAGTTTCATCTCAAGCTATGGCTTGTGGAATGACTAGAAAACAGGTTATTTGGAAAGTTGCTTTAAGGCTTGCTATGCCACAGCTAGTTTCTGTTATTGGTTTGACTTTCGCACACATGGTTATGGGTGTGATGGTTATTGAAAACCTGTTCTCTTTACCGGGGATGGGTATGGGTTTGGTTCGCGATGTTGGATTGCGAGATTTGATTTTAGTTCAAAGTGAGCTGTTTATGCTTGCATCATTTTTCTTAATTATTGGGTTTGCAATTGATATATCTCATCGTTTGCTTGATTCTAGATTTGCTAATAATCAGAAAGTGAGCGAATAATAATGTTTAAGCTTTTTAATGCGATTTGGCGCTCAAGTTGCGGAAAATTTGTTTGCATAGTTTTAAGCTCATGGGTGTTAATAGCGCTAATTTCTATATTCTGGACTCCATATTCTTTACTAGAAACAAACGGATTTAGCGTATGGAACAAGCCGTCTTTTTCGCATTGGCTAGGCACGGATGGAGCAGGTGCAGATATTCTCAGCCATCTTATGGCAGGCTCTAGAACTGAACTTCTAATAGTAATTTGCACAATATGTGTTTCTACGTTAGTTGGATTTTCATTACTTTTATTAATGATTGCAAAATCGCATTTAATTCAAGGAGTTTCACTAATAATCGTTGATGCGCTAATTTCAATACCAACTGTGTTAATCGCGCTTATGTTAGCTGTGCCGTTAGGAACAACTGTTATTGTGATCATACTTGCATGTGGTATTGGTTATGGTTTTAATCTTGCTCGTATTGTGCTTCCAAGTGCGAAACTTGTTTTGCAATCTGATTATGTTTCTTTCGCAATTTCTAAAGGTTCTTCTAGAAATCGTGTGATTTTACGTCATGTTTTGCCTAATATTATGCCTGTTTGTTTAGTTCAGATTTCTCTTTCTGCAGGAACTGTAATTTTAGCTGAAAGTGGATTAACGTATCTTGGTGTTGGAGTTCCATCTGGTGTTGCAAGTTGGGGGCGTGTTCTTGCAACTTCTCTAACTCTTATTCATGTGAATCCTCTAGCTGTTTTGTGGCCTGGATTGATAGTTACTCTAGTAGTTGTTGCTTTAAATCTTTTAGGTGATTCTTTGCGCGAGGCTTTGACTCCTGAATCACAAAAATCTTTGCATAATAATGATTTATCTTTAAAGGATCAAAATGAGCGTTGATATTAAAAATCTTAGTGTTGATTTAAATGGCGTTCGATTATTAGATAATGTAACTCTTGAAGTAAAAGATGGCGAGCGCGTTGGATTAGTTGGATCAACTGGTTCAGGAAAGTCTATGCTTCTTCGCGCAATCACAGGATTATTGCCTAAAAATGCTGAAATTTCAGGTTCTTTAATTGTTGGAACTAAGCAAGTAGTTGGTGCTAAAGATGAGGATTTGGCGCTTATGCGTGGAAAATACGTTGGAGTAGTTTTTCAGCAAGCTAATCGCGCACTTAATCCTTTGCTAAGCGTTGAACAACAAGTTTCTTTACCTCTTTTAATGCACTATAATTTGGATTCGCATGATGTTCACGATCGCGTTATTTCAATGCTTCAGAAAGTTGGATTATCAAGCAAATTAGCTTCTAAACGCACGTATGAGCTTTCAGGTGGACAGCAGCAGAGAGTGGGTATTGCAACAGCTTTAATTACTTATCCGCGTCTAATTTTGGCAGATGAGCCAACTACTGCACTTGATTGCGTAACTCAACGCGATGTTTTGAATATTCTCACTTCGCTTGTGGACGATATGGGCGCATCTATGCTTTTCGTGACTCATGATTTTTCTGTGCTTTCGCATGCTGTTAATCGTTGCTATGTGCTTGATTCTTCTCGTGTGGTTGATAGCGCTAAAGTTAAAGATTTGCTTGAAAATCCGAGCGTTAAGTCTACTAAGCAATTAGTGTATGCTGCTAGAAAGTTGAGTTTAAGCGGTGCTGGAGTCGGCGGTGGTGTTGGGTGTAGAGGTGTTGTTGGTGGTGCTGCTGGAAGTATAGTGGCTAATGATACTCGTGCTACTGAGTGTAGCTCTGTTAAAAATTCTGCTGAAAGTAGTCCTGCTGAAAGTAATTCTGCTAAATGCTCTCTTATTTGTGCAAAAAATATTCATGTTAAATTTGGGAAAAGTAAAAATTGTAGTGAAGTTTTAAAAGGAGTTGATTTAGAGCTTAACTCTGGTGAATCTTTAGCTATTATCGGAGGATCTGGAAGCGGCAAAACTACGCTTATTAAAGCATTACTAGGATTGCAAGAAACATCATCTGGAAGTATTACGTATGATTGCGAAAGCATAAAAAATAGTGTGTCCAAGCTTCGAAAAGAATCATCTCTAGTATTTCAACATCCTTTTGCGTCTTTAGATCCTAAGTGGACTGTTCAAAAAAGCGTTGCAGAACCGTTAGAAATTTGGAAAAAACAATTACATATTGATTCAACTTCAATACATTCAAAAGTTAAGCTTGCGTTAAAAACAGTAGGATTAGATCCTCTAATTTTCGCTAAAAAGTATCCGCACGAGCTTTCAGGCGGTCAAGCTCAATGCGTTGCTATTGCTAGAGCGCTAATATCAAACCCACGTATTTTAGTTGCAGATGAGCCGATGAGCGCTATTGACGTTGCAGAACGCATGCGAATATTAGATGTTTTTACAAAAGTTCGCTGCGAGAATAAAAGCATGACGTGTATTTTTGTGAGCCACGATTTAGGAATGATTCAATATTTAGCAACACGAGTTATTGTTCTTAACGAAGGAAAAGTAGTTGAGTCTGGAAGAGTCAATGAAGTGTTGAACAATCCTAAGCATGCGTATACGAAATCGCTTATAAAAGCTGCAACGCTATACTAGCTTTGAACAGTTATAGCCAAGCTTCCTCGCATTAAGCTTACCTTTGTTGTTTAGTGTTGTACGGATTACGTTAAACGTAATCCGGTGCGCGATTGCGTGGAAAGCGCGCTGTGCTTTCCACTTAGAGCAATCGCTTTCGCATCGATTCGCGTGTTTATGTGGTTGTTTGCATTTTTGGAATGCAAACAAGAAAGCTTGGCGTGGAAAGCGCACTGTGCTTTCCACAGTTGAGCCAAGCTTCCTCGCATTAAGCTTGCTTAAAACGCGAATGCAGCTTTAAGCAAGGGTAATGCGACACTCCAAATTGGGTCAATGGCTGCTATTTTTTACGATTTTATTATTTAAAAACGTTGATATTACTAACAAAACTGTGGGGGGGGGGGTATTCATTTGTTAGTATTAGTAAGCATTTGTTTGGATTTTTAGTTTAAATTTGTCCATCTTTTTAGTAGGCTAGTTAGTGTGTTAAAGGTCAAAAGTGTGCGTTTGACCTATAGCAGGTAGTCATACTGTAAACACAAACGATTTGTTATACATTGTTTGCGCTTACTCTAGTTACTCTGTAATTATGACTATTTGAATTTTAAAAGATAACAAATTTCGCATGAAATTTGTGCGTAAAAGAGAGGGAACATGCGTTTAACAACAATCCCGTTAAAGCGCGCTGCAGCTGTGTTAGCTACAGTTTGCACATTAGGAACATTTTGTATTGCAGGCTCAATTGCATACGCTGGAAATGACACTGTTGTTGATGGTGGTTCTAATACTGCAAATATCAAAAAACAAAATACTTCTATTACAATTTATAAGTATGAAGGTCCTGAAGGTACGACTCGTAATGATGGTAAAGAACATACCATTCCAGATACTCAGAAACCAATTGAAGGCGTGAAGTTTAAGATTACTCGCGTTGTGAAAAAAGATGGTAGTGCTCTTGACTTGTCATCCGCTCAAGGCTGGAAAGCTATTGAAGGTTTGATTCAAGATAATAAGACTGCAACTGAAGAGTTAACAGCTAAAGATCTTAAGGTTTCTACAGATAGTAACGACCAATATGAAGAAACTACCGGTAAAGATGGTAAAGCTGAGTTTACTAAGTTAGGTCAAAATTTGAGTCTGTACTATGTGGAAGAAGACTTAGCTAATTCAACACCTAAGCAAGATAATGAGCCTGTTAAGATTACTAAGCAGGTTAACCCATTCCTTGTAACAGTTCCTCTTCCAGATACAACAACTCATGGATGGCTTTATAATTTAAAGATTTATCCAAAGAACGATGTCAGCACCAGCAAAGTTACTAAGAAAGCACAAGCTGATCCAAGCAAGCCATACATTGATGGTGTTAATACTACAATGGGCTGGGATGTTTTCATACCACTGACTGCTATCAAAGATGGTGGCAAAGCCTATACCAATGTTTCCTTCACTGATCCAATCAACACAGACTATTTGAATTACAAGGAAGTTAAGAATCTTAAGCTTGTAGATAAAGCTGGAACTGATGAGCCCTTGGCTGCAACTGATTATGAAATCGAAGCTTATTCTACAACAGGTGAAAATCCTACAAAAGTAGCAGACTTGACAAAAGAAGGTGCTCTTAAAACCGTCAAGTGGATTCGCGTTAAGCTTACTGCTGCTGGTTTAGCTAAGGCTTCAGCAAAAGTTGGTGGTAAGTTAACTGCTACTGTTGTAACTTCCGTAATCGCTCCTGGATCTATTGAGAACCTTTTGAACACTGACGTAGATGGTGTGACGACTGGTGAAGGCGATAAGAATCCATGCGTTCCTACAAAAGATGTACCATGTGCTAAAGATCCAAAGCATCCTCACGAAGGTGGAGATACTACTAATTTCGCTAAGCTCACAATCAATAAGATTGGTTTAAGCACAAACGATACTTCTAAGGATGGCAAGCCTTTGAAAGGTGCTATATTTAAGGTTTACGCAGCTGCAAAAGATAAGAAGGTTGCTGACCTTGAAGGCAAGACAGTTAAAGAGGTTGGTGACTCACTTATAACAGATGAAGCTAAAGTTCGTACAATGGCTGCAACTGGTGATGACGGTGTAGCATCTGATTCGTTCTTCGTTGGAAACGGTACAGATAATACTAAAGTTTATTGCGCAGTAGAAACTACAGCTCCAGAAGGATTCAATCTTGATAACAAGTTGCATTGCTTCGATTTGACTTCAGTTACGGCTCAACAGGCTAATAACACTAAGACTATTAACAACAAGCAGTCAACTGAACTTGACAAGATCCTTGCAGCATTACCTTTGACTGGTGCTCGCGGCTTAGTGATTTTGACTGTTTGCGGCATCATTGGCTTGGGCGGCACATTCTTCTACATCGTGTTGAAGCGCCGCAAAGAGCAGAATGCTTAAGTAGTTCACATTCAATGTGGTAGTTGAATAATCTTTAACTACCACATGGATTTCGCGTAATACACAAACTTGGCTCAAAAATTCGACTCTGAATCAAAATGCGAGTCAAGTTTGTGTACTAACGAAGTGAGCAATAAAACTTATATAAACTTAAGTTGCTGTTATTGAAAGCAAGATAGCAAAACTGTGATTTGCTTTAATGATTTGCTTTCTGATTTGCTTGCGCAGTAGTCAGTTTTGCTTGATTTTTAGTTAGTTTCAGTCAAGTTTTGCTCGTTGTATAACAGCTTTGCTATTTCATTACATAGTTTTGCTTGTTGGGGGCGGAGCTTTGCCATTAAAGCAAAACGGTTCGCTTATTGAGTAGCACAGTTTTACTTGGAGTAGCACGGTTTTACTTGTTACATAATGCAATTAGGCTGCTTTCTGCTCGCACTGAACAGAATTGTTGTTGCACGCTGATTACTGGCTGGTTTTTAGTTGTTAGCTGATGACTGTTGCTAGTTAGTTGCTAGTTAGTTACTAGTTGAAGGTTACTGGCTGTTAGTAAGTTGAAGAAATTTACTAAAAGTGAATAATTTTCGTTGTCTCTCACTAAATAAGTAGTTTTAAGTGTATTACTATAAGTTTTTTACGAATCTTTTAGTGATTCTGTTAGCAAAGCTTTTATTAGTGAAACTGTCAGTAATTTTGTCAGCGAAACTTTTAGCAGTTCTTTTAGTGAAACTTTAAGCAAAACTTTAATGAATTTTAATAAGTACGCGTTGCTTTGCGCGTATGGGTTGGTTGTGCGTTGGAGCGCATTTAAGAATTATGAGAATGTTTAAGTTAAGTGAAGTAATGAGCAGCATTAGGACGATTACGCGAGATGCTTTCGCCTTTATAAGTGCGCGTGCCCAAAGTATAGCTAAAACTATTCTTATTTGTGTGATTTCGGTTGCGATGTGGCTTCCGATGTGCATTGCTCCAAGCGCTGCTATTGCTAGTGAATCTGTTGTATCTAAAGCAAATGATCCTAAAACTAGTGCGTCTAGCTCGTCTTCTTCATCCAATTCTTCTCGTTCGTCTGATTCTACTGATTCGTCCACTTCTTCAACTTCGTCTTCTAATTCTCCCGATTCGTCCAGCTCGTCCGATTCTTCCGATAGTTCAAACGCTGTATCTAACGCGTTGCGTTCCTTACAATCAGCTGCATCAAACTTAAGCGCAAATTCAAATAATCCTTTTACAAGAGCAGCCCAAACACAACCTGTAATCTCTCCGTTTGCCAATCCGGAGTTTGCCAAAACCAATAATGACACAGCAAGTCTTGTTAATAGTGCAATTATGAGCGCTGCTGAAGGTATGGCTTCGCAAAGCGGAGCGGACGGTGCTTTTGTCAATACTGATCGTGCAAGCAATAGTAATCGTGATAGTAATCGCAATAGCAAAATGGAGTTCCGCCCAGGTTGTTATAGACAATACTCACGTTCCGAATGCATTACTGATGACGGCGATGAAATGGGGCATCGCGCATCTAAGGGTGCTGATATGGAACGCGGACAAAATCCTTGGAGTACTGTATATAGCAATTTTGCTAGTCCTCAAGGTATTTACACTGAAAATGATCCAAACTTTACTCCGTATCCACGCGGAACGTATTTACAAAAACGTCTTCGTAATTTGCCGTATGATGCAGGCAGAAACGGTGTTGATCCTTTGGCTTTTAATCAGCTTGATGATGTTCACGATTACATTTTTATGAAGCGTACTCCTAAACGCGATGGCAAAGGATACATCTGGGATGTGCTCGTAAACATGGGTGCGCGTATTCATGGTGCTGCTAATGCTTTAACATATTTCGTTGTTCCTAAAGATCAGAGACTCGATGAAAGTAACGGTCAGTATGACCAGTATGTAGAGCGCTTGCATTTTGATGCAACTAATCGCACTTGCTCAAAAGATTGGGTTAATCCTAACGGTTTTTGCCTTGATAAAGGTGTTCAAAGAGTTCCACTTAATAATACTGAAACTCTTGATAAAGCTTGGTATCGCCTTAAAAATAATAATGTCATTAGTGATGATGCAGCTGTTTATAATGGCGGAACTCAAAGCAAGAATGAAAATAAAAATAGAGGCCTTGGCTTGTGCCATACTGGTTATGGCTTTGATTGCTATCACAGCACTAACTATGGTTTCCCAAGCGATGGGGAACATCTTACTGGTACTCGTCTTCCTCCGGATGGTAGACAGCGATTCAACCAAACGTATATTGATTTGATTGATCATTTGTATCTTGAAATGCGCGGACCAGATAGTCCAGAAAAATCAAAAATATTTACGTTGACTAATAACATTGAAAATAATCAAACATCACCTTATAGTTACCATATTCATTATACGACTTCAGATAATGGAAAATATGGAGCTTTGAGTACATCGTATTATGGTGCAGGAACTTATTATGGTGATAAGTGGGGTGGTCCAGCAACTAGATATGGTCGTTCTGATCCATATGGTCGTTCTAAACCATATTCACTCTGGCAATGGCGCGGTGGTAAAGGCCATACTGATTACGAGTACACGACTTTGTACCAACAGT
This sequence comes from Gardnerella bivia, assembly GCF_049262715.1. Lineage (NCBI taxonomy): Bacteria > Bacillati > Actinomycetota > Actinomycetes > Bifidobacteriales > Bifidobacteriaceae > Gardnerella > Gardnerella bivia. The sequence goes on along the minus strand of NZ_CP058399.1, from coordinate 1,483,722 downwards.
GGTACGGTATACCAAATCTAGTTGATATGCGAGTCCCGCATTTCCAGTTCCTTCGCGGTACTCATTTAGGACCTTTAACAAGCAATAATGGTCAATTATTAGCTCATACTAATAATATTGGTGTTACAAGCTTACTTTTCTACCCTTCACAGCAAAGAGTGTGCGATAAAGCTGATGAATCTCAGTGCAAAGGTCAAGTGTGGGCAAAGGGTCAGATTTCACTTTCTCCAAAATACAATTCCGCAGATAATAAGTATGCTAGAGGAAACCGTTGGTGGAGAATCCCGTTAGATCCAAACACTAATATTAACACTCAAGATTCTTCTTTCGGCTCTCACCAGATGACAGTAAAGTATTGGAACGATAAACTTCAAATGGGCTCGAGTGTGCCTTTTAAGTACGATATTATTGGTCAAGCGGACGTGTTTAGACCACTCCAGACTCAAGAATGGAATGATAACGCTAAGTATCGTTCTCCTAAAACCAGTTTAGGTAAAGCAGAAAATTATGTGAAATACCTTGATAGCAAACTTGGAATTTATGATTTTGCTATTGCGTTGAATCCGCGCATATACATGCCTGATGCTCATACTCAGAAGAATATTGACAACTATGATAATTATTCAGATGCAGAGGACTCTGTTTATTACGGTTCTATTAAAGATGGCAAAATTCCTGGGGATACTCATGGCTTAGAATATCCGCTCAATGATAGTTATTCTGATGGTGGATCCGGCGCAAGTAACGCTATTAAAGATCGCGCAATTTATAGCGTTGAGTGGACCGATAAAAAAGGTAATGATAAAAAGTCAGACACTTTGCAAGATGCAGAAACAAAGGTTGCTGTAAAAGTTCCTGTAGTAAACGTAGTAAATCCTTGTAATGGCGATGATGATAAAGCTGCAGATAAATCTGCTGAAAAGTCTGCGCAAGATGATGCTGCTGCAAAAAATAAAGACGGTCAAGAGTGTCAATTTAGGCCATTGAACGATACGAAGCGTTATATTTGGAAACTTTATGATGCGCCTAAAGGTAAATCTGTTGATCAAGCATTGACTGGAGATGAGAAAGCAAGATATGCACAGCTTGCGAAAGCAGACTTCTCAAAGCCAGTAAAAGAAGAGTACGCAACTCCAACTAATTCTAATAACGAAAATCGCATTATGCTTCAATCTGGCGCGAATCCAGAAGTAAAGCCAGTATATGTATTAGCTAAGTATGCGAAGATTACTTACTGGGATGAGTCTAAGGATGTTTTGCCACTCGTGTTCACACATGTTGACGGCGAGAAGCCAACTATAGACGTGAAAGTGAGCGTTGATGGCGGTGAGCCTCAGTCAGTTCCTGAAGGTGGATTAAACGTATCTGTTGGTAGCCGTGTTAGATTCTTGGTAACAGGTCATGACGATATGCATGTGCATATGGGTACTAAGGAGAATGTGCCTAATACTAGTAGCACAGATGTTTTGGAAGCTAGTAGAAATTGGTCTGGCAGTTTTAGTAAATATGATCAAAATTCAAAATGTGGTAGCACGGCGTGTGCTAATACTCTTAAAGATCAATCCGGTTATGTAACTATAGATAATCCTAATGGTTCTCCGGCTTCTGCTAGTGATGTTCCGTCTAAAAAGTTTACATTCCACGCTTGGGATGATGCTGGAAATAATGTTCAAAAAACTGTGAAGTTGAATATTATTGATGGTAATTTTATTGTTCCTAATGTGCGTTGGCAAAAGCAGAATGATGGTAAGTATGTTGGTAAAGTGACGCTTTCTAAAAACGCTACATCAGTGAAAATGTTGGTAGTGCGAATTTGGGGACGTGGAAAAACTAAGCCTTTTGAAGAAGAAAAAGATGGAACTCCAACAAATATTTACAATAAATGTAACGATCGCTCTGATGGCTGCCAAGGAATAATCCTTAATCGCCAAAATGCTAATAGTAACTGGGCTAATTTTATTACCGATAACAATAAGAAGTATTTCACTAAACTTCCTCAAGGTGATGGTATTGATTTCAAGGAAAATAATGGTTCGTTAGAGATTACTATTCCAGAAAACTTAGCAGAAATCGGTTCGAGAATTTATGTTGGCATAGGAAGATCTGACGGTGGTATTAATACTAGTGACCACGCTGTTTCGCAGCCGCTTCCACTTGAAATGAATTGGCCAGACGATGGCATGGTTCAAGTGAACCCGTATGAGCTGAATCCTTCTGAAAAACAGGGTTTGATAGATAGAATTAAGCAAAAGAATCCGCGTTTGTTCGATTACCGAAAAGATGAAATTGGTTGGTCGAAAGATGAAACTAAAACTCTTGGCGGAGGAAACGATAAGTATTCTTGCACAAACGACACAAAGCAGTATAAAATCTGTCTTTCAGTAACTCCTGACACTAAAAATACAGCTCAAGGTAAGTCTGGTTCAGAAAAAACTTTTAAAGTAGTAAAAGCAACTGGCATAGGCCCTGACACTAAAGATGATCAAAAGCAAGACACTGTGCTTGATCCAAAGCAGAAGAAAATCACGCGATTTGTTGATATTCGTAGAGATTATGATTGGTCATACAGTGGAAAAATAAAGGGTCGTGACAGTGATGATGGTTTCATGTGGTATGGTCGTGATGAAAATAGTACACAATTTTTAGTGTACAGATTCAACATCAACCAAGGTCGTGATTTCAATACAAATGATGCTTTAAGCTTATTTAAAGGCACAAAGAAAAAATGGCTTAAAGGCCAAATACAGCCATCACTTTATCAATCATTAAACACTAATGATGCTGATTCTACTATTAAAACAGCTATAGAAAATCTATGGGGTGGATACAACAGTATGCCTCAGCGTGGTGATGGAATTGGCTACGCTCGTAAATTAGCGAATGGCTCGCGCGGAGAATGGGTAAACGTTGTTGACTTAGTAAGACAAGACAGTCTTGGCGGTGGACTCGGTATAAATACTAATGGTATTACTGATAAAAACAGTTTCTTGCAGCCGCAAGGTTACGTTATTCCTGGTGGAGAAGATTACAATCAGCAAGCTTCAGGCGCAAACTTAGGATCTGCAATTCTTAGGAATGGTCAAAAAACGCCAATGCGCACTCAGCTCTATATTTTCAACGGTAATCCGTGGAGAGAATTAGAAGCTAGAGGCGAAGGTGATAATAATAAAACGCCAAATGTAATTAACGTGTGGTTCGTGCCAGTAGACAAGAACAAGCCGTGGATTTCAGTAAAAGATGCTAGTAAGAAGCTTCTTGGCGAGTGCAATCCTACTAAAGAAAAGGCTGATTCTTGCGGAACTGCTACGACTATTGATATGAACACGACTGATTACACAAAGCAGTCGGGATTATTCAACGTAGTAGATTTGCTTGCAATGGATGATGATTTCAATGTTGCAAATCCTGATACGCATGTAAGCGAAGCTTTGAAGAATACTCTGAGTATAGACATTGAAGCAGAAGGAGTAAAAGATCCAAAAACTAACAAAGCTCCTCGCGTAAGATTTGTAACAAACGGCAATATCAACAAGGAACTATTGCGTGCATTCATAGAAAAATGGCGTGGGCAAGATGTTAAAAATTCACCAACTTTCAAGATGATTGCGCAAGTAACTGACGACTCTGGAAACAAGAGCAACGAAGCAGTAGTAGGCAAATTCAAGTTCAATTGGACTGTAGCTGACGCTCCAATTGTGCGCGCATACGATGGTCATCATTATGATGATTTATCTTCCTCTAAAGTGTGGCTTCATGATTGGGAAGGTGCTGTTGCGAAGGATTACTATAATGCTGTGTCAGTTGTTGCAGGTGGGAATGCGACTCGACTCGTAGTGTATTTCACTCGCGCGCAAAAAGCAAAACTCGCTAGTTTACAATCTAGCAATAATCTAATGTCTAGCTTGCGTGCACAGGATAACTTGAGTAGTAATAATGCTAATTCTCAAAGCGATACTGACACGAGTGAAGCATTAGCATTATGTAGATCGAAGTCAACGGATAAGTGGCAAGTTTGCGAAGGTTATACGCTGCCTCAAGGCGTTACGTTGAATTCTAATGACTATGGGAAAAATAATTCTGCAATAATATTTAATCCTGAAGTCTTAGCTCCTGGAAGCGTAGTGCGTGCAAGGAATCGCGCAGGATCTTACGGACCTTGGTCTAATATGCCTGGCGTTAAATCTGAAAATTTGGATGAGTTATCGAATAACACCAACTCATCTCAATCAGACGGAAGTATAAATTCAGATCATGCAAGTAGTTCTGTAGATAGCACTCAAACAGGTGGTAATGAATCAAATGCGCTAAAAGAAGAGGATATGCGCAACGTGTTATCTGCTGACTCAATGGTTGCGCAACGTAGTAGCGTGTGTAGGCCTGAAACAAAAGCACCAAAAGAGTGGAGTTCGTCTTCAGATTGCGTATTCTTCCCAGTTGTAGTCAATAAGAAAGTAGTACAAGTGCATCCATTGCTGCTGAATGACTCTGAAAAGCATGCTGTAAATTACGTGCTACGCAATGGCAATTCCGGCGGCAAATGGCTTGGTTTTGGAGATGCTGACAGTCTTATAAGCGTGGATGATGATGATACGCTTTCTGCAAACCAGTCAGAAGTTGCTTGGAAACGCGGAGAGTATGTTGCGCCTCAAGAGCAGGCGGATAAGCGCAACAATTACTCCCACGCAGGCAATGAGCAGGATTCGTTTATTCTTTTGCGCGGATGGCGTAGGCGAAATGTAACTCCGGAGCCAAGATATAATATTGTAACGCGATTCGCTACGCTGCGAAGTGTTGGTAAAACTGATGCCGACTACACGATTACTTGGAATGAAAAGAAGCCATATATTGGTGAGCGTTCTAGTGACCCGGGATTTGAGCTGGTTGGAACTCCTGGTCATCAATCGCTTGTATACCGTTATAATGCGAGCACGAAGGGCAGTCAAATCAACTTAAGTCAATTACAGAATGCTCTCACTCTTAAGCCGAATATTCCAAACAGCATGAGTGAAGATGAGTTTAAGAAGATTCAACCATCTTTGCGTGTTGTAAGTGGTACAGATAAGGAAAATGGCGAGCGTAGCAGTAAGGTTACAGTACAGCTTCCTGACAACGAAACTAGAGTAGATCAATTCGGTCATGATGATGGTTCCTACTTCTTCACGTTTAACGGTGAGTATATCAATATACCTGATTTAGTATTAGGTAATGGAAACTATGGTGGTGGATTAGGTGTTCCTAACACTAATGGCATGAATTACAGTTCGTTGGGTACTACCAATTATGCGAATATGAGTCCTCAAGATATTACTGTGAACAAATGGTGTGAGGGTAGCAACACTGCAAATCCAAATTGCAATACTGTCAATTCCGATTCCTTTAAGCTTACGAAAGTTTTAGGTGGAAATAAGAAGATAGAAACTGAAGATGATGTAACTGGAACATCTAAGAAATCTATTGCTCCAGTCTATGCTTTGTCGCTTTCTAACGGTTGGGCAATGAGAAGCTTAAAGAATACTTATGGCTATGATGCACAAACTCATTTTAAGAATGTTGCTTCTGCAACTACACTTCTACCAGTATACGTAGTGCCGGTTGATGTAATAAAGCCTAAAGCTGAATCTATTGGTTCGCTTCATAACTCGACTATGGATAAGCCTTACGAGGTTACTGCTAATGACATTAACTTCGCTTTCACAGGTAATCCAGATGCTAAAGGCAAAGTGAATGGCAAAGAGCTGTTAGTAAACGCTAGTGATGATTTTGATTCTAAAGATGTAGTCGAGAAGAATCTTCAAGTATGCGTGCGAAAGTTAAACAATCGCAAGCCTGTTGAAGATACTTGCACGCCTATTTTGAAGCGCGATACCAACGGCAACGCAAGTGTGGATGCTGACGAATTGCAGAATTTGCTTATATCTAATAAGAATACGGCTGTTTACGCAGTATACGCGCAAACAAAAGATCAGTCAGATAATAAGAGTGATGGCTATGATGAGAGTAAAGAAAAAGCTCCAATCATCGGCTATATAAAGATTACTGGCATCAACGTATCTCCTATTGCGATGCCATTTACAGGCGGTCAAGCTGCTATTACGTATACGATTATTTTCGGCATACTTCTAGCGCTCTTCATTGCTTCTGGCGCATTCGGTAAGCGCGGATGGTTAAACTCAGTGCTTAAGAATAGACGCAACTATCTTATTGCAAGTAAACATTGCGATGAGTCTTCTGACGCGTTACGCTATGGAGGACTATTCGCTAGAATGCGTTACATGCATTAAGTGAGTTTCAAAACTTTAAGCAGTAAAGCAGTTTTAAGCTATTTCAATCGGTTCACTCTTTGTGATTAGTTTCACTTGGAGTGAGCCAGATTGAGATAGCTTATTCTGTTCGAGCCATCTTGAGCCAGTCATAGCCATTCCTATTCTGTTCGAGCTAGTCGAGCCATCTCGATACATATCAAGCCATCTTTAGCCATCTCGAGCCAGTTAAAGCTATTCAAGCCATTTCGAGCATATTCGTATTGCAATGCAAACAACTCTCATATTTCTAATTACGTAAATAAGCAATATGAGTGTAATATTTACGTAAATAAGCAATATGAGTGTAAGATTTAAGTAAATAAATAATATGAGTTTATATTAAAAGTAAAGGCGCGATTTATGTGCACTAATCTTCCTTTAGAAGCAATGTTACGAGAAAACTATGCTAACGCATTAAGCACATATCCAGGTCAAGTAATAGTTGATTTGCGTGCTCTAAGAGATAATATGCGTACGCTTGTTTCTATAGTTTCGAAAAATTTACAACCTAATCAAAATCCGCCTGCTGTTATGGGAGTTGTTAAAGCGAACGGTTACGGTCATGGTCTTATTCCAAGTGCTTTAGCGGCTCTTTCTGGTGGAGCTACTTGGCTTGGCACTGCTCAACCTTTTGAAGCTTTGAAACTTCGTAAAGCTGGCATAAATTCTGATCGTTGTCGCATATTAACTTGGCTTACAAGTGCTAAAACAACGCCTTTTGAAGATTTAATTAAATCCGATATTGATATTTCAGTTGGCTCTATTGATTCGCTTGATGCTGTTGCGCTCGCTGCAAAAAACTTATGCAAGTGTGCTCGAGTGCATGTAAAAGTAGATACAGGTTTTGGTAGAAACGGTTTTACTCAAGAATCTTTTGATTCTGCATTATATAAGCTTAAAAATTACGCTAATAGCGGTTTTATAAGCGTAGTAGGGCAGTGGAGTCATCTTGCAGTTGCAGATAGTCCAAATGTACAAGAATTTATTAAAGCAACAGATGAGCAAATAGAGCAATTCCACGAGTTTACGCATCGAATGGAAAATGCTGGATTGAAACCTAAAATACGTCATTTAGCAAATACTGCTGCAACTCTTAGTCGTCCTGAAATAAGATTTGAATTAGTTCGCCCAGGCATAGGTTTATATGGTTATGAGCCTGATCCTTCTATGGGAGTGCCACAAGATTATAATTTGACTCCAGCAATGACTTTGCAAGCTCAACTTGGAACAGTTAAAAAAGTTAAAAAAGGTCATGCAATATCGTATGGACGCACGTATTTAGTTCCAGAAGACACAAGCACAGCTATAGTTCCTCTAGGATACGCTGACGGAATTTTAAGATCTTCTTCAGGATTTGACACTCAAGGCTCTAAGAAAGTTGATAAAAGTGGCGCGCCTGTACGTTTTGAAACGAATTCAGGACCTAAAATTCTTCGCGTTTCAGGTAGAGTTTGCATGGATCAATTTATTATTGATTTGAAAGCATATTCTGAAGATATTGGAGTTAAAGAAGGCGATACTGTTAGACTTTTCGGACCTGGTCGCGGAATAAAATACGCAGAGCCAACTGCAGATGATTGGGCTGAATCTGCTGGAACTATTAGTTATGAAATTATGACTAGTATAGGCTGCAGAGTGCCAAGGTTATATAGGAATGCTTACGAAGTTCTATCTCAAAGCGATATTGAAAAACTAGACAAGAGCAGCCTTATATGAGCTAAGTCTTATATGAGCTAAGTCTTATATGAGCTAAGTCTTATATGAGCTAAGTCTTATATGAGCTAAGTCTTATATAAGAGCAGCCTTATATGAGAGCAACCTTATATAAACTAAGCCTTATATAATTACAGCTTATATAAGTACAGCCTAGTAAAACAACAATAGTCTTAGTTTTATGTAAGTTTAAATAGTGAAGATGTATTAAATCTGCAATAAAGCGTGTAGTGTGGATTAAATCTGCAATAAAGCGTGGATTAGAAAAGCGTGGATTAGATTTGTAATGGAGTGTGAATTAAATGTGCAATGAAGTGATTGCTTCAGATAATGAAGTTGTTGGAGAATATGATTTGCATGATACTGAGCGATGGGCGAGTGAGCCTCATCATACGCGAGTTCGTACTCCATTTGAGCGCGATCGTGCTAGAATAATTCATTCCTCAGCTCTTAGACGTTTAGGTGCTAAAAGTCAAGTTCTTGTTGCAGGTTCAGATGATTTTGCTCGCACTCGTTTAACTCACACGCTAGAAGTCGCACAAATTGGTAGACAGATTGCTGCAATGCTTGGTTGTGATCCGGATGTAGTTGATTGCGCGTGCTTGTCGCATGATTTAGGGCATCCTCCTTTCGGGCATAACGGCGAGCGTGTTCTTGCTGGAATCGCAAAAAATATTGGTGGTTTTGAAGGCAACGCTCAAACTCTTCGTCTTCTAACTCGTTTAGAAACTAAAGTTTTTAACGAAGATGGTCGTAGTGCAGGAGTTAATCTTACGCGCGCAGCATTGGACGCTACTGTGAAGTACCCTTGGAGTCTTAAAGAAGCGAAAGTTCACGATAAAGGTGAGCGTGATGATAAATTCTGTGTTTATCCAGACGATACTGATGTGTTTGAATGGCTTAAAATTGGAGCACCTCTTGAGGCTCGTCCAATGGAATGTCAAATAATGGATCTTTCAGACGATATTGCTTACAGCGTGCATGATATTGAAGATGCAATTGTTGTAGGTGCTTTTAATCCTCGTAGTGTAGATGATCCTTCTTTAGCAGATAGTGTTATTGAAGAAACTCACGAGTGGTATGGAAAACAATGGGATTGCGATAAGCTTTTAGCCGCTTTTCAACGTTTGCGTAAGCTTAATGTATTCCCTGAAAATTTTGATGGTTCTCGAAGATCTTTAGCTAAGTTAAAGAATATAACAAGTATGCTTATAGGTCGTTTTGCAATTTCTGTTGAGCGAGCTACTCGTGAACAATATGGTAAAGGTGCGTTAATTAGATATCGTGCGAATGTTGTTGTTCCAGAAGATACAAGTTATGAAATGGTTATGCTAAAAAGTTTAGCAGTTCATTTTATAATTGCTCCGCGTGAGCGCGAGTTTTATAGGCGTGAGCAGAAAATTATTACTGATTTAGTAGAAGTTTTTATGAGTAAATCTCCTCGTCCTCACGATGCTATGGAACCAGTTTTTGTGGATGATTGGAACGAGTGTACTAATGACGATGAGCGTTTAAGAGTAGCAATAGATCAAGTTGCAAGTCTTACAGACGGATCTGCTACAACCCTTCATGCTGCATTATGTTAATTGACATACGTTTAGTTATAAGCCTTAAGATAGAGTAAATATTATGGCAGGAATCATTTCACAAAAAGACGTTGAGCGCGTGCGTGGGGTAGCAGATTTATATGACATTATCTCTGCAACTGTTACATTAAAAACTGCTGGAATTGGTTCTTTTGTAGGTCTTTGCCCTTTTCATGACGAAAAAACTCCAAGTTTTAATGTTCGTCCTTCTTTAGGTGTTTGGCATTGTTTTGGTTGTGGTTTAGGCGGAGACGTATTCGATTATGTTGAGCAAAAAGAGAATATTGATTTTCGTGAAGCTGTTGAATTATTAGCAGATAAATATCACATAGAATTGCATTATGATAATTCTAAAGACGATAAAGATAAATCTCATGTTTCAACTAAGCGCGCGCGTTTGCTAGAAGCAAATGATGCTGCTCAAGAATTTTTTGTTAAAAATCTGCTTATTCCGGAAGCCGCTGCTGCGCGAAAACTATTAGCAGGTCGTAATTTTACTCAAGCTCAATGTGAAAGATTTGGTTGCGGATATGCTTTACAAGGTTGGGATAATCTTGTTCGATACTTATCTTCACGTGGTTTCACGCATCAAGAATTATTAGATGCTGGTTTAGCTCGATTATCTCAGCGCGGAATTTATGATTATTTTAGAGGTCGTCTTACATGGCCAATTCGAGATTCTACAGGCAGAACTCTTGGATTTGGTGCCAGAAAACTTTATGATGACGATTCTATTAGCGCAAAATATATCAATACTCCAGACACATCGCTTTATCGTAAAAATCAAGTTTTATATGGTATTGATATAGCAAAACCAAATATTGTAGAAAAACGACAAGTTGTGATAGTTGAAGGATACACAGATGTTATGGCTTGCCATTTAGCTGGAATTGATACTGCTGTGGCAACTTGCGGTACTGCTTTTGGCGTTGAACATGCGAAAATGGTTAGGCGCTTAATAGCGGACGATTCTTTAGGTGGTATTCAGCTTGTTGGTCCTCTTAAAGTTAAAGGTCAAAATGTAAGTTCGCGAATTGTTTTTACTTTTGATGGGGATGCTGCAGGTCAGAAAGCTGCAATTCATGCTTTCGGCTTAGATTCAGCATTTTTAACTCAAACTTTTGTTGCAGTTGCAGATAATAATTTAGATCCTTGTGATTTGCGTATTCAAAGAGGTGATGAAGCAGTTCGAGCGCTGATTTCTAGCGCTAGTCCGCTTTATGATTTCGTTATCAACACTGTTATACGTAAATTTGACACAACTTTTGCAACTGGTCAAATGGGAGCTGTAAAGGCTGTTTCGCCATTGGTCGCGCAAATTAGAGATAGATCCTTGCTAGATATGTATACGCGTAAAGCAGCGAGATTTATTGGAATTGATTTGAATATTATGCGCCGTGAAGTTGAATCCGCGAGAAGACGACTTCATATTAAAACAGAGGATGCTTACGCTCCAAGATTTGAGTCGCAATCTTCGTATTCTTCATATTCTTCAGCATCTGCGTCTGCATCTGCGTTTTCTGGAGGATCTGCTGTAAATTCTGTTTCTCAAAAATTTATGAATCCTGCAGAACGATTGAATATTATGCGAGAAGCATATCATTCACAAAGCTATTATCGAATTGACGACACAGTTTTCATGTGTGAGCAGCAATTTATGTCCGTGTTAGTTCAAATGCCTTTAGCTTTTCAAGAATCGCTACTTTCGCGTTTGACTTTAAATAATTTTATTACTCCAATTTTCAGAACGCTTTTTCAAGCTTTTATAGCTGCAGATGGATTCCCTGATCCAAATATAACTCAAGGACTTTGGCTACATAAGCTAATGAAAGCTGGCGGACCTGTTCTTGAACCTGTTATTACAGAGCTTGCTGTTACACCATTGCCGCTTGCGATTTCTAAAAGAGAAGATTACAACGCGTCTATTGGATTTAGCGCTTATGCTAATCAAGTACAAAGTCAGACCATCGCGAACAGTCAAAATGCTCAAAATGCTCAAAACATTGGTTCTCCTGCAGATACTCTGAGAAGACCAAGTGAAAGTGAGTCGCAATACGCTAACGAGTTGCTTATTAAACTTTTAGACATTGGATATATGCGTAGAATTGGTGCCGCTAAAATTCGAATGTCAAAATTACCTGATTGCAAGGAGAAACTAAATCTTCTTGGGGAAATTAGCTCTATGGAAGCTGAGCGCAAAAATCTTAGATCTCTTACTAACTAACTGACTAACTAATATAAAATCAGTTGGTCTTAATTATTTGCGCCTGCAACCGCTTGCTTTAAGATTTTGAGTTAATCTGCGTTAAACAGGAAAATCTTATAAAATGTGCAAGTATTACAATTAAGCTAAGTTGTTTATGCGAGCAGATATAGCAGCTCCTAGTGCTCCAACAGGCTGATTAGATGGCACAAGCACAAGTCTTTTAGTAACATTCAAGCTTTGTAAAAATGGGCAAGTACTAGCGCGATTGTTAAGCTCTTCGCAAATAATTTTAAGCAACTTCTCGCCAGTTCTTGCAACTCCGCCTCCAATAGCAATAATTTGCGGATCGTAAGCGTGTACAACGATTTGTACAGCATCAACCATTGCGTGAACAACCATATCTAGCACTCGTTTTGCTTGAGGATTCCCATCTTCAGCTTTCGAGATCAAATCTGGCATAGCTGGATTCGCGTAAGGCCATAAGCGAGATATTGCACCTCCAGAAGCAACTGTTTCTAAGCATCCTTTTTGTCCGCAAGGGCAATCGAACATATTTGCATCTACTGGTATATGTCCGATTTCTCCGTAAGCTCCACTAAAACCATGTAAAGCTCTTCCGGATTTCACAACACCAGCTGCTAATCCTGTGCCAAAATTAAGCATAACTACTGTTGAATCACAATTCTCAGTATTGATATTCTCGAAAGTATTGTTCTCGTAAACTAAACTAGCAGCTCCAAGTGCTGCTGCATTTACATCGTTTTCAACATGAACGCTAGCGCCATATTTAGCGCAAACTTCAGAGCCTAATTCTAAAGTAGTAATACCTAAATTGACAACGTTTTTTACGCATCCAGTATTCCAATTAACTTGCCCTGGAATACCGATTCCAACAGGTATAGGAGTTTCAGATAACTCTTTAGCTACACGCGTAATATCGTCTACAACCTGTTTTTCGCCGATTCTAGAGGGTATTCTTAATTCTTTAAGCACGTTATTATTCTCATCAATAACAATGCCTTCAATTTTTGTACCGCCAATATCAATCCCTATCGTTAAATTATGATCTCTATTCGGCATTTGCATATTCATAACAGCTCTTTTCTATATTTTGCATAGTTTAAGCACGTCATTTTGTACCTAATTCATATGCATTTTTACATAATTTTATTTTTCGTTTTCTTGCATAAATCCTAAAGAATTAAGGAAAACAATAAGATCTTGCTTATTTTTGAACACAGCTGTATTTATTAGAATGCGTTCGCATATGCTTGCAAGTTCTTCTCGAATAGCATTTTTAATAACATTCTTATCTGTATTTCCTTGTAGAGTTTCACGCAATTCATCCCATACGAGTTTAAACTCAGACTCGTCTTCTGGAAGTTTCGCATCTTTGCCGTATTCTAAAGCTTTTTTAATTTCATCAAGTTGTTTCACTAATCTTCCCGGAAGTATAAATAATCCTTGAGCTTCGATTAGTCCAATAGGCTCTTGTTTTACAGCATAATATTCAGGATGAGCGTGGAAAATCCCATCAGGGTACTCATTGCTTACAGCGTTATTTCGGAATATGAGATTCATCTCGTATCCGCGCGCTGTTTTAATAACGCTTGGAGATAAAGCTGATTGAGTATTTTGATTCTCATCTTTTGAAGAAATGTTTAACTTAGGATTATCGTAATCTACCCATGCTTTACGTATATAATCACATACTTCAATAATGTTTTCTCTATTTTTAGACACGACTCGTATAGCAGTTCCAGGCCAATCTAAAACTTCAAGTATTGTATCTTTATAATTTTCAAGGTGGAGAGTTTTTAACGCCGGAGCATGATGCATAGGCATATGCTCTCCACCTCCTTGGTAATGATCATGAGCAAGAACTGATCCGCCAATTCTAGGAAGTGCTGCATTGCATCCTAAGAAGTAATGTGGAAATTCGTCTACAAAATCAAGCAAATTAACAAAAGTATTGCGATTGACAACCATAGGAGTATGTTGTGAATTTACGCATATTCCATGTTGATTGAAGTATCCGTAAGGGGAGAATTGCCAGAACCACTCTTTTCTGCCAAGATTTAGAGATAGCGTGCGCAGAGTGCGTTTATTTCTACCTGCGAATCCTTCATTTTCTCGGCAAATAGTGCATTTAGGATATCCTCCAGATACGCTATTTCCGCTTGCTGCTTTACTCATATTCTTAAATTCAGGCTTAGCTAAATTGATAGTAATTATGAGATTATGTGAGTTAAATCGAATATTTTTCTTTAAAGCAGCTTGTTTAACATAAGTATTATTTACGCAATAGTTGTAAAACCATTGTTGAGCGGCACTAGAGCCTTCTTTTTTCTTAGTTTGCTCAAAAAGTTGCTGTATTTTAGAAGGGTTCGCGCTTAATAATCCCATAATCGTATCGCTATACGTATCTTCTTCGCTTGGATCGAGAAGATTCGCATTATAAGCTGCTTGGAAGAAACGATTTAAAATATCATCAATTGAAGAATTACTTGCGCCTTCTGCGCATTCTGCGTCTTCTTTTGATCTCGCTTTGCAATCTTCGTCTTCTTCAATGCTTTTTTGCTTATCTAAAGAAGATGATTTATAAGAATCTAAATTAAATAATGCAAAAATGTGATTCTTCGTAATATTTGCATCAAGTGGATCAAGATTCAATGATTTTTGTGCAAAGTCAATAAGCTCATCAATACTTTCATACACAGAATTCAATGCAACTGTCATAATACGCCTCTTTGTTTGTATCACTTTATGAACGACTTTGTTGGTTGCATGCGTTTTTATAAAAGCTTATATACAACCAACAAAATCATTTGCACCAATTACTTTTAATCTTCTAAAACGCGCTTCTTTTTGTGATTTTGAATAAGTTTTATATTTATTATTGTTATTCAATAATTTATTCATTCATAATATCGTCTATTATTTCGCGTATTTCAGTTGATTTTTCTTCCATTTCTTGAACTAATTTAATTTGCGTACGAGTTCTTACTAAATTGTGATCCTCGTAGTGAGTTGCAAAATATGTATCTCCTTGCAAATAATCAGTTAAGAATCGCATTCCGCATTCTAAAGTGAGCATATTGCCTGCAATAGCTAATAATTGCGTTTCGTTTTGCGTAATATTGTTCTTCTGCTCACTAATAAATCCTTGAGTATAAGCTTTGAAGAATTCAGTGCTAAAATGAACTTTCTCAATATCTTTTTCGTCTTCTAACGCTGTTGAAGCGCCAAAGCGAATAGAGTCTCCAAAATCATAAAGCATGCTACCAGGCATAATCGTATCTAAATCTATAATCGCACGTGGCTTATGAGTAGTTGCATCCATTAAAATATTATTCAATTTAGTATCGTTATGCGTAACTCTTAAAGGAATTTCTCCACTTGCTAAACCGCTTGTAATAGTAGAGTAGAAATCAGCGTGTGACATATAGAAGTCGATTTCTTTTTGGCAAGTTTTCGCTCTATCAAAACGATCTTCGCTCACAGCTTTTTTGAAGTCACAAAAGCGATGAGGAGTATCGTGGAAGTGAGCAATAGTTTCAACTAATTTCGAAGCGTCAAATTCAGCAAGATAATTTTGGAAACTACCAAAAGCTGCACCTGCATCTTTAAACACTTGCGCATTTGGAACTAAATCGTAAGAAATAGTATTTTCAATAAACGCATACATTCTATACATTTCAGGCTTATTATTTCCATCAACGTATTCGTAGTAGCTTTTCTTATTATGAGTAGGTATGATTTCCAAAGTTTCTTGATTTTTAGATCTCAAGAAATTGGTTACTAGCTCAATATTTCTCATTAGATTGACTGTATCTGGGAAGATATCAGTATTCATCTTTTGTAAAATATAGCGGCGATGCTTGTTGACTGCTAGATATGTTGTGTTAATGTGACCGCTACCATAAGGTGTGATTGTTGTAAAAGAATCTTCAACATTAAATTGTTGTGCGATTTCGTTAAGTGTTTCGTTATTCATAATAATAATTCCTTTTTAAATAACACATTGAGCTACAAGCTGCATTGCAAGCAGCTCAATGTGTAGTGACAAACCATTGTAGAGTGTGTTGCGTTGAGAAAATCTACAATGTTTGCCATTTAATGGCGCTTGAATCAAGATGGAATTGATCAAGAGTGCCATCAGCTCGTTGTACGGTAGTATCTTGCGGTTTATCTGTGTTGTTGATAACGCAATACATGTTATCTTCTGGGAAGTGAGCTACTTCGCACTCTGGATTAGTTGAACTCCATGCTGCGTAGCAATCTTCTTTATGGCATGCATAGAAGAGTATGCGTTCCAAAAGACGAGCATTTACAGCAGAATAAGGAAGCCCAGAAATATATACTCCTCTTCCTTTTCCATAGTTATTAGTTGCAAGCTGAACTTCTCCATTATCTGCTCGCAAAATTTCAACCTTTTCGTTAATAGGGTATGTGTTTAAAATCACTTCACCAAAATCAATATCATTTAACGAAGCAGGTTGTCCGCCACCGCAGCCACTCAAAGCAATAGCGCGTTTGCTATTGGCTTGTTCGATTTGGCTTTCACTTGTTGGTATATCTTGAGTTATGAAGTGTTTGCTAACTAAAGCAGGGAAGTACTTGTCAATTGAAAGAGTCTGGAATCTTTCTTCATCAACTCCGAAAACATCAGCTAGTTTGAAGAATCGAGTATCGTTTGGCTGATAATATGAGCTTGGTTCGCCAACGCCAATCAATCCTCCTCCATTCAGAACCCATTGACGCAAAGTTTCAACGAGTTGAGGATTCTTCCAAACTTCTCCGCCGCTGTATGAAGTATTTACAGGACCTCCTGTAACAACTACGTCAATATCTCTATCTATTCCGTGAGCTAATACATCTTCAAAACTAATGAATTTTACATTCACTCTCATTCCTGAAAGCGCTTCGAGAATTCCGTAGTATGAATATGTTTGCTTGTTTGGAAGTGCGTGTGCAACAGTGTACGCCATCCAAGAACGCATGCTTCCCCAAGCGTTTAGAATAGCAACATTTAATTCGCCTTCAGCTGCATGTCCGTGAGTTCTATCGTGAATATCGCGGAATTCGTTTGCAATATTTGTAACAGTATCTACAAACTTAGGGAACTTTGCAGCTAAAGATAAGTATCCGCCGTATCCCATTCGAGAAATCGGGGAGCGAAGAATAGCTCTACGAGCTTTACGCCAATTGTCTAAACCTTCAATGCTAGGATCGTTTCCTTCATAGAAAGTATCTGGGAAGAAGTAAGGAAGGAATCTGCCTTCAGTGTATTTAACGCCTGGAATGTCTGCAATCATGCGAGTTGTAGTTCCATCTCCAATTGATCCAACTACAGCGTCAAGTCCAAGTTCGTCAAATCCTTCTTTATATGGCTCTGTTCCAATCCATTGGTCGCCAAGGAACATCATTGCTTCTTTGCCATGAGCATGAGCCATGTCTACCATTGTTTTTACGTTTTTGCGCACGAATCGTGTTGTGAAGTCAATCCAATCACGTTGAGCTTTACGCGGGCAACGCCATGCGGAATTGTATGATCCTGCATCCACGAAATCTTCAGGTCTAAGTCTATACCTGTATTCTTTTTCAAAATCGTCAAGTGCTTCAGGTGAAACTGTGCAAGAGCATCCGAACCAATCAACTACTTTTTCTCTGTGTGATTCATCGAAAAGCAGAGTGAATTGATAGAAGAATGTAGTGAATCGTACAACATCTGTTTGAGGATTATCTTCTAGCCATTTCTCAAATGTTCGCATAACGAAATCGCGAGTTTTTTCATGATAAATATCAAATGGAATCTCGTGCTCTTTATCTCCCCAATTATTTGTGAGGTGATTATACATTTCAACAGGATCCCAAATAATATATGCAAGGAATGAAGCAGTGTATTCATGCATTGCAATAGTGTTATCTACTATTACGCTATGAGTTGATTTTTCTACTCTCCAAGATTCGCAAGGTACTATTTCTCCTGTAGTACGGTCGATTACTTCCCAATATTTATGAGGATTTGCATCATAATTTGGAGTTAGTTGCTCATTGAAGAAATGTTCCATAAGAGGGATGGTTGTGTTATTTGATTCCGCAAGTACCCTTTCACTTAATAAGTAGACTTGCGGAGTTTCATCCATGTGTAGAGTAATCCATTCGTTGTGTGCGCGAGTAGGGAAGTAAGCGCTGTAGATTTTTTTACCTAAGCTAAGAACTTCTTTATCTAATTGAGTTCCATCTGAATTGCGAATGGCATCTGCGCCCCATAATTCCGCGAGCTGCTTGGTTTTTTCTGCGAAGTTTGATTCGCTTGGCAACGTAAAACGTCCAGTCGAAGCCATAATAATCTATCCTTTCTCTCCCCATTGTGAGATTGAAATAAGTCCGCAACTACCTCGATTGCTAAAGTAAATGTTAGCATCCATAAAGTATTTTGTCAACGTTGCTGACATAAATATTTTATAATATTTTTATATAAAATTATTTGTGTTAAAGCCTTTATTGTTGTGCATGTAAATAAAATTTATCTTGTTATTTATTTTATATGTAATGGTAGTGTAATAGTTTTTATTGTATTGATGATATTCATAAAAATGAGTAATTCAAAATCGTAAAAAATAATCTTAATTTTATTTGTAAAATTAGTGTCATATTTAGTTTTGGCGAAAAATAGCTAGTTATAATAACAATAATAAAAGTAAAGAGCATTGACGAAATGGTTGAAAAATGTATAATTATTTATAAGTATTTTTTGTTATATCACGTGTTGCTACAGTGTGGTAGTGTGATGCTCTTGAGTGGAGGATGAGATGAGTAATGAGATAATGAAGAAGTTACCTTCAGATATTAGGGTTAATAATATTTCAGCAATTTTTAGTTTGCTTTTCCCTACTAAACAAATGCCTAGAGTAGAGCTTGGTAATAAAATCGGTCTTTCACGCATGGCAACAAGTGAAGTTACAGGTGAAATGATACGAGATCATATTCTTCGCGAAGTCGGGGATGACGATCGTGAAGGACGCGGTAAACGTTCAAAAGTTTTGGCTATTGACACATCCTATTGGCGAGTTATAGCTCTAGATTTAACTGATTCATACGCATTTAAAGGTGCGATTATGGATTTGTGCGGAAGCATTATTAAGAGAATAGAAGTTTCTAGCACAAACAGCAGTGAAGAAAAAGTAGCTAAAATAATCGAATTATATAAAAGTTTGTCTTCTGCTACTGAAAGAAACATTTTAGGTATTGGCGTAGCTTTAGCTGGAATTGTAAATGAAGAAGGAACAGTCGTAAAATCTGTGCGTCTTGATTGGACTGATTTTCCAATTAAGAAGATTATTGAAGAAGCGACTGGTATTCCAACAATTGTCAGTCACGATACAAGTGTTTCGCTCGTTGCAGAAAGATTCTTTGGAAGAGCTACGCAAAATTCCATGCTCATAACTGTTGGCGGAGGTGTGGGCGCAAGCCTTTACATAAACGATAAGATTGTTACTGGTTCAACATTTTCTGCTGGTGAAATTGGACATATTATTGTTGATCCAGAAGGCGAAATGTGTGGTTGTGGACGCAAAGGGTGTGTAGAGTCCATGATTTCTGAGCCAATTTTGAGAAATCGTATAGCTAAAAATCCTTTAGACAGAGAAAATATACTCAGAGACGCTGGGCGTACTCTTGGTCGAATAATGTCTGTACCTGTTGGATTACTTAACTTACATGATGTTGCTATTTATGGCGCATCAGATATAGTTTGCAATTGTTTCTTAGAAGGAATACGAGAAGAATTCCACAATAATATCTCGAATGGATATTGTGAGCCTCCAATTGTTTATCGTTGTTCTCAGGGAGAAGATTTGGTTTTGCGTGGACAAGGAGTGGAAGTAATTCGCAGAATGGTTCCTCTGATACATCGCGAAGGAATTGTTGCAAAAAAGTAGAAAATATAAATATTTTATTTTCATACGTTTGTTAAGCTTATCTCATATTGCTAAGTTTGTTCGTACGTGTTTAAAAACGCCGTCCTTTTATCAATTAAAGATATAAAGACGGCGTTTAGTTAATAGTCAATATGATATGAATTGCAATTTATTAGTTTTAAAAGCTTTATAAGTTTTATAAGCTTTATTAGCTTTATTCAATATCTCCTAATTTCTCAATCAACTTCATATTTTCACGATAATCCACAGGGCATGCGATCACGTCAACTCCAGATTTTTGTGCTAAAGCTTCGCTTAGCATATTGTATAAATCGTCAGGGTTTTTAACTACAGATCCTCTAGCTGAAAAGCTTTGTGCAAGCTTTACTACATCAGGATTTTTAAAATCAACGTATTCGTGTTCGCCGGCATGCAAATCCATTTTCCATTTAATTAAGCCATAAGCGTTATCTTCCCAAACTAAAATCACCATGCGCGCTCCAACTCGCACAGCGGTTTCAATTTCTTGCACATTCATCATGAAACTTCCATCACCCATAACTGCTAGTACAGGCTTTGTGTTCATTTTTCGTTCGCTATTTCGTATGAACGATGCTCCTACAGCTCCAGGAAGAGTCCAAGCCATTGTAGAAAGACTGTTATCTATTATGCAAGTATTCGGATGCATAGTTGGATACAATCTTGCCATCCACATTTTTAAAGCACCAGTATCTACAAGAACTGTTGTGCCTTCTGGAACTGCTCTACGAGTATCGTAAACGATTCTTTGCGGTTTCATAGGCATGCTTTCATCATGCTCAAATGAATGAAGCTCATCGCTTAACATTTGACGAATGCGAGGGTGGCTGACGTCAAAACTAATATTTTGCTGTTTTAACGTATTTGTAAGTGCTAACAAAGTCTGACTTATATCTGCCATAATATTCAGTGCAGCTGGATAGTGAGCATCTGTATCTTCCACAAAAGTATTTATGTGAATAATAGTTTTATCGTTATGCGGATTGATTTTCTTCGGATCAAATTGCTGAATTGAGAATCCTACTGCAATAATTAAGTCAGCTGTATCAAATGCAAAATTCTCATAATCGCGGTGCATGAATCCAACTACACCCAAAGCATTAGGGTGATTGTCTGGAAACACGCCTTTGCCTTCAAATGTAGTTGCTACAGGTACGTTAAGTTGTTCTGCGAATTTACGTAATTCTTCTTGCGCGTGCGATCTTGCAACACCGTTTCCTGCAAGTATGATTGGACGTTTTGCTTGCTTTATAATCGAAGCAGCTTCGTTAATAGTGTCTTGAGCTGGAAGAATATGTAAAGGACGAGGTAGTGGAAGTGGCTTTGCATCTACTGGCGCATCCATTTCACTAATATCTTCAGGTATAACAAGGCAAGTAGCTCCCGGGCGTTTACGTTGTGCTATAGAAAATGCTTTTCTTACCATTTCAGGAGCGGAAGCAGGAGCTAGCATCATAGAAGACCATTGAGTTATAGGTTGGAATAATGAAACTAAGTCAATAATTTGATGTGATTCTTTATACAAGCGAGATACATTTCCTTGAGCGCATAATGCTACAAGCGGAGTAGTGCTTGCGTTTGCTTGTGCAACAGGAAGAGTTAGATTCAAAGCTCCAGGGCCTAGAGTTGCTAAACATACACCAGGTTTTCCAGTGATATGTGCGTATGTTGCTGCCATGAATCCAGCGCCTTGTTCGTGTCTAGTTACTATAAAACGAATATGCCCATTTCTTTCTATAGCTTCTAGAAGAGGAATATTTTCTTCACCCGGAATTCCGAAAATAACTTCAACGCCTTCGTTTACTAAACATTCAACAATCAAATCAGCTGTATTCTTAGTATGCTCAAGATTTTGCTGCTGATTTTGCGGCTGATTATTCTGCTGATTTTGCCACTTTGACGCTTCTTGATTTTTAAATTCAATAGCTTCTTGATTCAGATTATTTTCCATAACAGTTGCTCTCGCTTTTTATGGGCTACTTAATTCTACTTCATTATATTAGCTATATCAGTATTATCGAGCGATGTTATTGTTGCGCGTGTCTTGGAAAAAGGTCGGATTTTACGTTGTCTTATTTTTATTATTAACGCTTGTGTTTAAGGCTATTATACGTTGCAATTTCAACGATTTGGTCGGAAATAAAAATAAGAAATATGTGTAGTTTACGATACAATTAGGAAAGTTGTGTAAATTGTCACGGAGGAATAATGCGACGCTGGTTGCTGAACCTAGTCAAGTGTGAGACTATCCTTATCGTGGCTGCTATTTTAGCTATAGTTTCTTGTTTTTTTGTACCTCCGGATTCGCATTATCTCAGCTATATTCATACGAATACAATAGCTCAGCTTGTTGGTTTAATGATGGTAGTATGCGGATTTCAGCGTATAGGCGTTTTTAGAAGTATAGGATCTCGCTTACTTAGACATGTGAAAACTGAGCGCGGATTAGTTATAGTGCTTATGTCGCTTACTTTCTTTTCGTCTATGTTTATTACAAACGATGTTGCGTTAGTTACTTTCGTGCCTTTTGCTATTTCTGTGCTAGTTATGGCTAATGCTGAAAAACATGCTATTTTAGTTATTACTCTTATGACTATTGGCGCAAATGTTGGAAGTATGTTTACGCCTATTGGAAACGCTCATAATTTGTATTTGACTGCTTTAACGAAGAAGTCTGCAGGAGAATTCATTAGCATTATGGCACCTTATACAATCACTTCAGCATTGTTGATGATTGTTTTTGCTTTCGTGTTTTTTAAGCCTACGAACGTAAAAGAATTTTCTGGATTGCATAGTGACGATATTGAACAAGGCGTTCTTGCTCCTTCTCAAGGTAAACCTAAACCAGATGAGATTCGTCTTATGGGTTATGGAGCAGGATTTAGTAAGTGGCGTGTGTTAGTTTATTGTGCTTTATTTGCAATATGCTTGTGCGGTGTTGCTGGCTGGATTCCAGATTGGGCAATGATACTAATAATCGTGATTGCTTTTATTATTTTCGATAGACATGTATTCCGTTCGCTTGATTGGGCGCTTCCGCTTACATTTATTATGTTCTTTATTTTCATTGGTAATATGCGTAGAGTCCCAGGATTTACTGAGCTTGCTCAAATGTGGGTTGGAACGCATCCAATGGAAGTATCTATTGCATCAAGCCAATTTATAAGCAATGTTCCAACAACTATTTTGCTTTCTGGTTTCTGTGATAAGTGGAATCAACTTATTATTGGAACTAATTTAGGCGGAATGGGAACGCTTATTGCATCTATGGCTTCATTGATTTCATATAAAGGTATTACGAATAAGTATCCGCATAATAAGGGACGCTATTTGCTTATGTACACTTTAGTTAATCTGCTTTTCCTTGCTGTACTTGTTACGCTTGCGTGGATTATAGAAAAATAGTTTGTTTTGGTTTTGGTTTTGATTTTGATTTAACTTTGATTTTTGATTTTATTTTTGGTTTATTTTGAGTGTGTTTTTTGCGTGTTTTTGATTTGTTTTTAACTTGTTTTTGAGCGATTTTAAAATTTATTATAAAATTTGCAAAATTTATTTCAAAAAATGCGAGTGTTATATTGAGTATTTGCTATACTTTCTTTTTGCGCCTCTGTAGCTCAATGGATAGAGCAACGGCCTTCTAATCCGTTGGTTGCGCGTTCGAATCGCGTCGGGGGCACGAAATCTGCTTTTTGCCTGCTTTTTGCTTGCATTTTGCGTACTATTTTCTTGCTATACGCTTTTTATTTTATTTTTTATTTGAGTATTCGTTTTATAAGTAATATATTCCACTTATTTTATAAGTAATATATTCTCCTTAGCTTTGCGTAAAGTTAGCATTGCATGTCATGGGAGGTTATTGTGCAAGAAACAAAGCCAATTGTTGCAGTCGTAATGGGTTCCTCTAGTGATTGGGAAACTATGCGTCATGCTTGTGAAATTCTCGACAAATTCAAAGTTCCTTATATGAAACAAGTTATTTCTGCTCATCGTACTCCAGAGTTGATGGCTGATTTTGCGCATAACGCTCGTAAAAATGGTTTACACGTTATTATTGCTGGAGCTGGAGGAGCAGCGCATTTGCCTGGTATGGTTGCTGCTCAAACAACTCTTCCAGTTATAGGTGTTCCAGTTAAATCTCATGCTCTTTCAGGTTGGGATTCCTTACTTTCTATCGTGCAAATGCCGGGAGGAATTCCTGTTGCAACCACTGCAATTGGTAATTCTGGAGCAACTAATGCAGGCTTGCTTGCTGTAAGCATTTTGAGTACTACAGATAATGATCTTGCTAATGAACTTGAAAAGTATCGTGCGCAATTAAAAGCGAAAGTTGAGGAATCTAATGCCAACCTTATCTGAAGTAACAAATGGTACTGTTGAGCATTTAATGCCAGGAGCAACTATTGGAATTATTGGTGGCGGTCAGCTAGGGCGTATGATGGCTCTTTCTGCTCGATATATGGGTTTTCGTGTAGGAGTACTTGATCCAACTGAAAATTGCCCTGTATGCCAAGTAGCTGATTTTCAAATTGAAACAGATTACGATGATTTAGATGGTTTGCGTGAACTTGCGAAGCGTTGCGATGTTCTTACATATGAATTTGAGAACGTTAATGCAGATGCTCTTGATAAAGTTCGCGATTTGGTTGCTGTTCCTCAAGGAACTGACTTATTGCGTATAACGCAAGATCGTGTTTTTGAAAAAGAGTTTATAAATAATCACGGGACTGAAACTGCTCCTTGGCGTGAAGTCAATAATTTAGATGATTTAGATTCTGCTATTAGTGAGATTGGATTGCCTGCGATTCTTAAAACTCGTCGTGGTGGCTATGACGGTCATGGGCAAGATGTTCTTAAGACTCAAGAAGATGTGTCTAATATTCATAAACGTGTAGAAAAAGGTGAAAAATTCCTTCCATCTATACTTGAAGGATTTGTTGATTTTGCTTTTGAAGCTTCAATTCTTGTTTCTGGAAATGGCAAGGATTTTGTGACTTATCCTCTTGTAAAAAACGTGCATCATAATAGTATTCTTCATATGACTATTGCTCCAGCAATAGTGGATTCAAATGTTCTTAAAACTGCTCAAGATTTAGCTTTACGATTAGCTAAAGGATTTGAACTTGCAGGAACGCTTGGAATAGAGCTTTTTATTACTAAGGATAATCGCGTAGTAGTTAATGAGCTTGCGCCACGTCCTCATAATTCAGGACATTACACTATTGAAGCTGTAGATATGGATCAATTTGAAGCGCATGTTCGCGGTATTGTTGGATGGCCTTTGAAAACCCCTAAACTACTTTCTCCTGCTGTAATGGTTAATGTATTAGGTCAGCATGTTTGTGCTGTTCGCTCGATGATTTTAGAGCATCCGCAATGGCATGTTCATGATTATGGTAAAGCTGAAATTCGTAAAAATCGTAAGATGGGACACATTACTGTTCTTTGCGATGATCCGATTAAGGCTGCTAAAGAGCTAGATTCTACTGGTTGTTGGGATGATGAATTAGACTAACCTAATATTGTGCGCAGCTGCCGCATAATTTTCCTCTATTAAAGTTGAATTAAAGCAGAATTAAATCTGAATTAAAGCAGAATATTTATTTGTTTAATCAACATTATTTAACTTATGTAGAGGTTTGTTATGCGGTATTATTGTTTTTTAGAGTTGTCGTATTTGTGAAAGGAACGCTATACATGGTAGGTTCTCAGCCAGTGAGAAGGCATACAAAGCAGAAAGAAACCTTATTGGGTTTTTTGCGGCAATCTCGTAATTTTGTTTCTGCTCAAGATTTACATAGATTTTTAACTGATAATGGTGAGATTATTGGTTTAGCTACTGTTTATAGACAACTTAATACTCTTGCTCAGAGTGGGGAAGTAGATACAGTTAGATTCAATGGTCAGCAATTATTTAGAATTTGTGATGAGAATACTCACCATCATCATCTTGTTTGTGAACATTGCGGTAAAACTGTTGATATAGAGCCTCCGGATGACGAAGGTTGGATTCATAAAATCGCTGATTCGTATGGTTACACTGTTATAGATCACACTCTCGAAGTTTTTGGATTGTGTTCTGAGTGTCGTAAGTGACTTTTTAAGTTGCCAAACATAGGCAAAAAATAATATAAAAAAGGGAGTCTATAAGGACTCCCTAAACATAAAAATTATATTTACGTCATGCGAAGAAGCATTTTGCTGCTATGCAAGCGAGTATTACTAATACGATAGACGCTAAGAAACTTGCTGCAAAAGCCCAGCGACCCTTCTTGAAAATAGCCTTGAAGTTTACGTTAATTCCGAGAGCAGCCATAGCCATTCCGAGGAAAACGTATCCAGCTTCGACAAGAAGAGCAGAATGTGCTGTTATGAAAGGTACGTAAGTTCCAATAATAGATGCTGCAATGAAACCAAGCATAAACCATGGGAAGCTAATACTATGCTTTGTGCTACCTTCGACTTTGCTATGGCGTGCATTCCACCAAATTGCAATGAAAATTGATGCTGGAACAAGCATAAGAACTCTAGCAAGTTTCATAATTGTTGCAACTTCAATGTTATTAAAAGCGCCACCAGCTGCAACAGCATGTGCGATTTCGTGAAGGGATGCACCTGCTGTAATGCCAAGCTGTTGATTACTCATACCGAAGTGAGGAAGAATGAAGATTTCAGCAAGAGCGTAAATTGTGCCCATAATTGCAACTGTTGCAACAGCCATAACTTCGTTTTGTTCTTTTTCATCTTCTTCTTCTGGAAGAACTGGCATTGAACCAGAAAGACCCATAACTGCTGCAGCTCCGCAAATGCTTGTTCCGCCTGCTGTAAGCATTGCAAGTTGAGGGTTTACTTTCATAAGTTTTGCAATGTTGTATGTTACGAAAATCATTATTGCAACTAATATTGCTGCAATCGGTAAGCATTTAATGCCTTTCGTAAATAGATCATTCAAATTCAGCTTAAAGCCTAGGAGAATAATTCCAAGGCGAAGAAGCTTATTTGCAATCAAGCCTGCTGCGCTTTTAACGCCTGCTCGTCTTGAATCATTGTTCATTTTGTATGCGTGCAATGGCAGCTGCAGAGCCATGCCAACAAGCAACGCAATAATAAGAGCACCCAGTAATTTTAATCCTGGATATTGTTTAAGCCAGCTGCCAATAAAGGAAGCTAGAAGTGTCAATACAGCAATAATAGCCATATCGATGGTGCAGATTTTCTTTTTCCATGTATCAAAGAAATTAACCATTTAGCTCATTATTCTCTCATAATCGGACAAAAGATAACAAAATAACAACTAAAACTTTGGTTATCTATTTTTAATTGCATATTTGTAGCGAAAAGTTTAACAACACGCCGAACATGAAAATTACAGAAATGAACATAATAAATCATTATTTATCTTTTCGTTTTGTGTGTTAGTTGGAGGTGTGAGTTCGAGTGTGGAGTATGTTGCGTTTTACAGGAGTTATTGGATCTTCTATCTGTGAATATTTGATATTGAGTATTTTGCGCTCGCGAAGTTTGTTTGACTTTAGTTTCTGAATTCAGTTCTCTTAAACATAAGTGAGTAATTATAAACATTAGTTGGTGATTTTTGCGTACTTTTCGACACACCGGTTTTGCTTGAAATTCCAACAAAATTTCGCTATAAAATTGTAATTTCTTTTTTGTACTCGACACTTAGCTTTTACAACATTAGAATGTCCTCTGGCATATGGGTCGGTGGTGCAATGGAGACCTCCCAGAAGCTGCCATCCCAGCGCTCGACGAGTGCTTGTTTTTTAGCGACACTTGTTTACAAAGCATTTTATATAGCTTGTTTTTGCAAGGAGAAGAAATGAATTCGTTGTTCACGTGGCAGCTTCACGGCGATGGTAAAAGATTACAACCGGGCGAAGTTGTGGAGCCAGATGAGCGTTTAACATGGACTCGTACTGCTGGTATTGGTGCTCAGCATGTTATTGCAATGTTTGGTGCAACATTCTTAGTGCCTATTCTTACTGGCTTTGATCCATCAACTACTTTGATGTTCACTGCTCTTTCAACGGCACTGTTCTTACTTATTAACGCAAATAAGCTTCCTAGTTATCTGGGAAGCTCTTTTGGTCTTATAGCACCTGTTATGGCTGTAACAGCTGCTCATAAAGGCATTGCTGTTGCAAGCTTTGGAATTATGTGCACTGGTATTCTGCTTGCTCTTATTGGTGTGCTTGTACATTTTGCTGGAGCAAAGTGGATTGACATTATTATGCCGCCTGTTGTAAACGGTGCAATAGTTGCAATTATCGGTTTTAATTTAGGACCTGCTGTGTGGACTAACTTCCAAAAAGCTCCAGATACAGCGTTAGTAACATTGGTTGCTGTTATGCTTATTGCAGTAATCTTCCGTGGTCTTCTAGGCCGTTTGAATATTCTTTTAGGTGTTCTTGTTGGCTATGCTTATGCTTGCTACAACGGACAAGTTGATTTTTCTCAGATTGAGAAAGCTCCTTGGATTGGTTTGCCTAACTTCCACACTCCAAAAGTTGATTTCTCTGTTCTTCTTATGTTCTTGCCTGTTGTACTTGTGCTTATTGCTGAAAACGTTGGTCATGTTAAGTCTGTAGCTCAAATGACTGGTCGCGATTACGATTCAAAGATTGGCACTGCATTGTTTGCAGACGGTTTGGGTACTGCTATTGCTGGATGCTTTGGTGGTTGTGGTACTACTACGTACGGTGAAAATATTGGAGTTATGGCTGCAACTAAAGTTTATTCCACTGCAGCTTATTGGTGTGCAGCAGCATTTGCATTCATCTTAAGCCTTTGCCCTAAGTTTGGCGCTGTTGTCAATTCTATTCCAGCTGGTGTTTTAGGTGGTGTTACTACTTTGCTTTACGGCATGATTGGCATGATTGGTGTGCGAATCTGGGTTGAAAACAAAGTGAACTTCGACAAGCCAGTGAATATTATGATTGCTGCAATCGTGATGATTATTGGTATTGCTAACTTCCAATTTGCTGTTTCTGGAATTCAATTCAATGGTATTGCAATCGGAACTGTTGTTGTGCTGGTTGTATACCACTTATTGAAGGTTATTGGTAAGCTCACTGGAACAATTGCTAAAAACGATCCAGATGTAGCTTAGTTTTATAATTTGATTTAATTTGATTTAATCTAATTTAATCTGATTTTCTTTAGCGCGCTCGTATTTTGAGAATTAACTCAATTTACAGCGCGCTAAATTTGTTATAACGTGCTTACCATAATGTATACTTAAAAATCTTTGAGTCGTATATTGAAGATAAGGAAGTGGAAGTTGTTAAATTCTGTGTCAAAAAAACAGGATTCTTCTTCTAAAGAGCATTCGGATAGGAAATTAGTAATATTTAAAGCATTTGATACTGCTTTTCCGTTCACTATACCGATTTGTGCTGGATACATGTTTCTTGGTATTTCTTATGGAATGCTAATGCATGCAAAAGGTTTTTCAATATGGTATCCAATTTTAATGAGCATACTAATATATTCCGGAACAATGGAATTTATTACTCTTGACTTATTCTTCTCTTCTTTCGACCCATTTTCTGCGCTAGTTTTAGCATTAGCTGTAAATGTCAGACATATTTTCTACGGCTTAACAATGCTAAAACCATATAAAGGTGCTGGAATAAAAAAGTTTTTTATGATTTTCGATATGACTGATGAAACATTTGCTGTAAATTCATCTGCTAAAATTGCAAAAAACGTAAACAGACAATGGTTTATGTTCTTTGTTTCTATTCTAAATCATTCCTACTGGATTATTGGTGCAATAATAGGCTGGCTTGTTGGTAGCATTTTGCCAATCAATATGAAAGGTATTGAGTTTGTTTTAACAGCATTGTTCCTAGTTATTTTTATTGAGCAGTGGCGTTCTAGTAAACATCATATTGTACTTATTCTTGGTGTTGTTATTTCTGTTGTGGCACTTTCATTTCTTGGCGCGAAAATGTTTATGATTCCTTCTCTAGTAACATTTTTGATAATATTTATTATTTTTAGAAAATATTTTGAAAAATTATGCGTAAATTATAGTGACGATTCAGTTGTATCTAGTGAAAATTGCGAATCAAAAAAGGCGTAAATGTTATGAGTATGAACGTTTTTCAAAGCATAATAATTATTATTGTTGCAATTATTGGAACAGCATCAACTCGTTTTGCGGCATTTTGGATATTTCCAGAATCTAAAAAGCCTCCTAAAATCGTGCGATATCTTGGAAGTATTCTTCCGTATGCTATGAGTGGTCTTTTATTAGTGTATTCGCTTAAAACTACTAATGTTTTAAGTGGTTCTCATGGTATTCCAGAAGCAATTTCGCTGATAGTAGTTGCATTACTTCATTGTTGGCGTAAAAATATGCTACTTTCAATTGCATCTGGAACTATAACATACATGTTTTTAGTGCAATGTATATTCGTGTAATCAATTTTTGTGATTATTTAATAAAAGGATGCTTTATATAGTATTCTTAAAAATATGATTTACTCAATTTTGAAAGCTTTGCTTATTGTAGCAGGATTTGTACTTGTTTCTGTTATAAAAAAATATGGAAACAGTAAAAATAGTAATAGTTTTTACAATAAAGCTAGTAAACTCATGTCTTTCAATAGTAGTGAGTCTTCTAAAAATAATTATTCTAAAGATGACGAGTTGGATGACAATAATCAAGATCCTGAAATTTTAGATATTAGTAGTGATAATAATAGTAGTACGAGTGATTTTTCTATGAAAAGTAAACTAAATTCCGCAAAAAAGTGGCATTGGATTATTATTTGTGCAGTATTGATCGTAGTTTTTGCTATAGCTGCAGTATTTGGCCTTGCAAAGTTTGTAACTGATTGCATGTGGTATTCTCAACTTGGATTTGAGAGCGTGATTTGGATTCAGCTAGCCTCAAAGGTGGGAGTATGGGCGCTTTACACTATTTTAATGGCTGCATTTGGATATCTTTCAGCATCTTTAGCTATTCGTAAACGACCAGATAGTTCAGATGGAACTCGCATTAGCATTAAAGGTAATGTTATTGAAATCAAGAAAGGTGTAAGTTCAAAAATTGCATTCCATGTTGCTGGAATTGTTTCTTTAATAGCTGGAGCGATTTTTGGATCACAATTTTACACTCATTGGGCGCAAATTTTACTTATGTTCCATGCTCAAAAATTTGGAATTAAAGATCCTCAGTTTGGTATTGATAATGGTTTTTACGTGTTCGTTCTTCCTGGCTTAAGATTGTTTATAAAAGCATTCGTATTACTTTTAGTATTCGCTTTGATTTTCTCTATAGCAACTCACTTATTCATGGGTGCAATTCATATAACTATGCCTATAAAAGGTAAAGGTATATTCAGTATTACTAAAAATGCTCGTCATCAAATAGCTGCTTGGTTTATGCTTGTTATTACTTTCTTCACTGTTTCGCAAATAATAGATATTTTTGGAACAGTTACTTTAGATGGTCCTAGAATTACAGGCGGATTGTATACAGACATGAACGTTTCAGTTCCGCTAGATATTGTTATGGCTGTATTGACGTTTATTGCTGGCGTTGTTATATGTGCTTGGTTATTAAAATCGCATTCTCTTCGCGGCGATGTTCCTTTAGGCACTCGTTTTGTTGCTGCTTTGAAAGCTTGGAAAACTCCATCTATAACAATTGCTTCTCTTTTAGCTTCATCGATTATATTGACTTTAGTTATTCCAATGCTGACTCAGCGTTTTAAAGTTGCTCCGAATGCGCAAGAGCTTGAAGCAAAGTATATACAGCGAAATATTGACGCAACAAAGTTTGCTTATGGTTTGAATGATGTTAAGAAGGAATCATATAACGCAACTTCTACAGGAAAGTCTGGAGCTCTTGCAAAAGAAGCAGAATCCACTGCGCAAATTCGTTTGCTAGATCCTCAAGTTACTTCTCCAACATTCCGTCAATTACAACAATCTAAGCAATATTACACTTTTGCAGATACGCTTTCAGTAGATAAATACGATATTGATGGCGTGAGTCAAGATACAGTTATTGCTGCTCGTGAGCTTGATTTATACGGTAATGACAATCGAAATTGGGTGAATGATCATACTGTTTATACTCACGGTTATGGAATTGTTGCAGCTTATGGTAATAAAGTGACAACAGATGGTCAGCCACAATTCATGGAATATGGAATACCAACTCAAGGCAAGCTTACAAAATTGCAAAAGTATGAGCCGAGAATTTATTTCTCTCCAAATGCTCCAGAGTATTCGATTGTTGGCTCTCCAAAAGGTACTTCTCCTTGGGAATTTGATTATCCAACAGGTTCTAAAGGTGCATTAACTACTTTTAAAGGCAATGGTGGACCAAGTTTAGGTAGTTTCTTATCTAGACTTTTCCATGCTATTCGCTTTGAATCAGATCAGATTCTATTTTCAGATCGCGTGACTAAAAATTCTCAAATTTTGTATGATCGAAATCCTAAAGCTCGCGTATCTAAAGTTGCTCCTTACTTGACTTTAGATGGTAGAGTCTATCCTGCTGTTGTGGATGGCAGAGTTAAGTGGATTGTTGACGGATACACTACTTCTGATGCTTATCCATACTCTCAAATGACTGATTTTGGTAAAGTAACTCAAGATTCTACTACTACAACGTCTAATTCGATTAAAGGTTTAACTAATCAGCGTGCAAATTACATTCGTAATTCTGTAAAAGCTACAGTTGATGCTTACGATGGTTCTGTTGATTTGTATGTTTGGGATACTAAAGATCCTGTTATTAGAGCTTGGAGATCGATTTTCCCTGGTCATTATCATGATATTTCAAAGATTTCTGGAGATTTAATGAAGCATTTACGTTATCCAGAAAGCTTGTTTAAAGTTCAACGTTATTTGCTCGCAAAGTATCATGTAGATAGTGCAAGTCAGTTCTTCTCTGGGGAAGATTTTTGGCAGACTCCAGTTGATCCTACTGAATCTCAGCAAGCTCAGAATGAAGATATTTTGCAACCTCCATATTATTTGACTTTGCAAACAGGAGATGCAAAGAAACCTGTATTCTCTCTTGTTTCTACATATATTCCTGCCGGTAGGATTACGCGAGAAATTCTAACTGGTTTCCTTTCAGTAGATTCAGATGCAGGGGATACTCCTGGTAAAATTTCTAAGGATTATGGAAAGATTCGTTTGCAAGAACTGCCTAAAGTTTCTAACGTTCCAGGTCCTGGACAAGCTCAAAATAATTTTAATGCGAATGCAAATGTGTCTAAAGAATTGAATTTGCTTGAATCTGGTTCTACTAAAGTTAAGCGTGGAAATTTGCTTACTTTACCACTTGGTGGCGGATTAGTTTACGTTGAGCCTGTTTATGTGCAATCTAGCGGTTCTACAAGTTATCCGTTGCTTAAAAAGGTTCTAGTTGCATTCGGCGATCAAGTTGGATTTGCAGATACTTTAGATGAAGCTCTTAATCAAGTATTTGGAGGAAATTCTGGAGCTTTAGCAGGAGATGCGTCTAATAATCCTTCTGGATCTAAGGATTCTAAGGATTCTAAAGATTCTAAGGATTCTTCTTCTAATGCAGATTCTAAGGATTCGTCAAAGAATACTTCTATGAACAACAAGTCTAAAGCTGCGCTTAAACGTGCTGCTAAAGCTTTGAAAGATTCTGATGATGCGCTCCATTCAGGTGATTGGAAAGCTTATGGAGAAGCTCAAAAAGAGTTGAAAGATGCTATTAACGAAGCTATGTTAGATGAATCTATAAAGCAATAATTTTAGTGATTTACGCTTGTGATTTTTCTAGTGATTTTACGCTAGTAGTTTTTGGCTTTTATGCTAGTGATTTTACGCTAGTAGTTTTTAGGAGATTCTATTCTAGTATCTTTTAGTATATCTTTTAGTAGATTTTAGACGATTTATAATTGATTATCAGGATCTTCATCATCGCTTTGAGGTCCTAAAAGAATCCTTTCGCATGCTCTAATAATGAGCATTAAAATTGCTGTGAGAGCAATTATTGCGATTGTAGCAGAGAAAATAAGCGGAGTTCTAAAAGAGTTATAAGCGAACTGAAGCCAAATTCCTAAACCGTTTCTAGCTCCAAGATATTCAGCTGTAGCGGCTGTTGAAAAAACATATGCTGCACTAATTCTTATTCCGCCAAAAATTTGTCTAGCTGCTACGCGTAATTTAACATGCCATAAAGTCCAAGTTTGGCTAGCTCCGCAAGTTAGCGCAACATCAGTGTAAAAACTTGGTACTGCATCCAGTCCACGAATAGTTTGTACTGCAATAGGGAATACGCTGAAAATCATGACTATTGCAATCTTCCCTGACATTTCAAATCCAAACCAAATCAAAAAAATTGGCGCAATTGAAATAAGTGGCATAGTTTGAGCTGCACAAATAAGTGGGAATAGTGCAGATTTAACAAGCTTAAAAACGTGGAAAGTAACTCCTAAAAGAATGCCTATTATAATCGCAAGCGAAAAACCAATAATAGTTTCCTGAGCTGTTATTAACACAGCTGGAAATAATGTTGGTAATGTTTCAATCGTTGCTTTAGCAATAGAAGTTGGAGTTGGAATAAGATTTTCCGATATTTTGTTGCATTCGCAAGCTAGTTGCCATAAAACTAGCACAATAACTATTGATATTGGAGTTGGCAGATATTTTATAAGAATATTCTTTAAACGCGAGCGCGCCATATAGTTCTATTCCTTTCAATAATGCAATTGCTGCCCCAATTGCGTGTTCAAGCATGTTTGAATTGTATTCATTAAATTAAACCAAGTTTAGTAAATACATTCTATTAGTACCGTTGAACCAGATTTATTTTATATTTGTCGTTTGAATAATGCATAATCTAAATGTTTCGTGAGTCAATGTGTGGCAAACTGCGCGTATTTATAAATAAACGCGGGGGCATTGAACGGCGCGGGTGAGGCCCTTATTACCGTTTTCTGCCAATCTTGTGTCACTTTCCCAGAAAACGGTAAATGAGAATAAAGTAGGGAACTC
This sequence comes from Gardnerella bivia, assembly GCF_049262715.1. Taxonomy (NCBI): domain Bacteria; kingdom Bacillati; phylum Actinomycetota; class Actinomycetes; order Bifidobacteriales; family Bifidobacteriaceae; genus Gardnerella; species Gardnerella bivia. Next base: position 1,448,933 of record NZ_CP058399.1, on the reverse strand, counting down.
ATGAATATGCGTGCTATTAAACGCTTGTTTGCAGCTTTTCTTTCGATCTGTTGTTTGTATTCATTTGCTGCATGCACATCTTCTAATCAAAATAAGAATAAGAATCTTCAAAAAGTATCTTTTATGCTTTTTTGGGCGCCTGACACAAATCATATTGGTATTTATGTAGCAAAAAATAAAGGCTGGTTTAAGGATGCAGGTTTAGATGTAGATATTCTTGCTGTTGCTCAAACTGGTTCTGAGCACGCTGTTGATAGCGGTGCTGCAGATTTTGCTCTTAGCACACTAACTAATGTTGCTGATTTTTCAACTAAGGGAGCAAATCTTGAGCAAGTAATGCAAGTTCAACAAAAGCCAAGTGCTATTTGGTGTTCTCTTGCAAAGAACAATAAGATTCATTCTCCTAAAGATTTTGATGGACGTACTTTTGCTACATTTGGCTCTGCAGAAGGTGATGCAGTGATTCGCCGTATGATTCAACATGATGGCGGTCAAGGCAAATTCGATAAAGTAACAGTTGGTACTTCTACTTTCCGCACGCTTGAATCTGGTAAAGCTGATTTTGGCGGATTTTATGGCACTTGGGAAGGTGTTCAGTCGGAGATGTTTGGACCTAAACTTCGTTGCTTTAAGGAAGGCGATTATGGTGTTCCAGGTCAGCCGGATACGATTGGCATAATAACTAATAAGAAAACAGTAGCTAATAATCCTAAGCTTGTTCGTGCGTTTGTTAAAGCTGCAAAGCGCGGTTATGAGTATGCGTATGCTCACCCAGATGAAGCTTCAGATATTCTTGTCAAAGAAGCAAAAGATGCAAATCTTGATCCAAAGTTTGTTAAGCGTAGTATGAAGATGATTGTTGATGGGCAATATTGGGGAAGTAAAGCTGATCTTAATAGTGGAAAGTTTGTTTTTGGTACAAGCGATGTTAAGGGTGCTCAAGATTACTTTAATTTCTTAAGTAAAGAAGGAGCATATACTGATTCTAACGGTAAAGTTACTAAGCAATTGCCTGATGCTAAAAAACTTTCTACAGATGAGTTTTTGAAATAGTTGAAAGTATGTTATGTGATGTTTCTTAATTAGATAATCATCAATTTTATATGATAACTAGTTTAGAAATAATTTAAAAATTATCTTACTATTGGCTAATCTCTTGCTAGAATAGGCAAAGGTATATGAGGGCGTATCGGCATAACGTTAATGTGTTATGTATTTGATTCGCCCTTTATTGTTTTGAGTTTGCGTATTGTTGTTTTAAGTTAGAAATAATAGAACAATATGAAGAAATGAAAATGGGGATATTATGGCATCAGATTTTTGGCTTATTGCAGGACTGGGAAATCCTGGCGCAAAATATGAAGGAACTCGTCATAATATGGGTTTCATGGTTGCTGACGTAATAGCTGAGCGTTGGTCAATTTCGTTTTCGGATCATAAAGGTTTAGCTAAACTCGGCAAAGGAGTTATGAATCTTGATGGTAAGATTGCAAAATTCTTTATTGCTAAGCCGCTTACTTTTATGAATGATTCTGGAGCAGCTGTATCTTCAATTAGTTCGTATTATCAAATTGAGTCAGATCATATTGTTGTAATTCATGACGATATGGATTTAGATTTTGGAAGAATTAAAGTAAAAGAGGGTGGATCTGCAGGCGGACATAATGGTATCCGCTCAATTGATCGGTCTCTTTCAACTCCTCATTATGCAAGAGTTAGAATGGGAGTAGGTCACGCTCAACGTGGAGCTCATGCGCACGATAATACTGTTAATTGGGTGTTGGGCGGATTTGCTTCAGCTCAAAAATCTGAGCTTCCTAATTTTCTTGCAGATGGTGCTGATGCTGTTGAAAGCGTGATTTTCCGCGGTCTTGCAGCAACTCAGGAGCGTTTCAATGGTCGCTGATGATGAGTATCTTAAATCTCATTTTAAGTCGAGTGAATCATTTCAGCTTCCTTACGTATTGAATGATATATGTAAAAAAGATAAAGTATTCTCTTTGCTTGCTTCAGGAGATATATACGATTATTTAGACTCAGATTTTAAGATTCCAAAATCTAAAAAATTAGATTTTGAAAGCTTTAAAAATAGTAAAAGTGAATCTAAATCACAAGAAAATAAAGTTATAGATTCAAATAATTCTAATATTTACTCTCTTACTATTAGCGCTCCTTTAGGCATAAGACCTGCTTTAGCACTAGCAGTATCTAAGATTAAACCTGTTGTGATGATCGTGCCTTCTGAGCGCGATGCTAAAGATACTGTAACATCTCTTAGAGCTTGGGATAATGGTAATGCTCACAATATTGAACAATTAGCAGCTTGGGAAACTTTACCTCACGAACGTCTTTCGCCTAGAGCAGATACTGTTGCAAATCGAATGGCTGTTTTTCGTCGTCTGTGTCATCCTAATAATAATGATTCGATGTTTGGGCCAATAAAAATACTTGTAGTCCCTGTTCGTTCTCTTATTCAGCCTGTTGTTTCTGGTTTAGGTGATATTGAGCCTTTGGTTTTTAAGCGCAATCAAGAGATTGCTATGGAATATGTAATTCGACGTCTTATAAACCAAGCATATTCTCGCGTGGAATTAGTTATGGAGCGTGGAGAGTTTGCTGTTAGAGGTGGAATTATTGATGTTTTCGTACCTACTATGAGTCACCCTATTCGTATCGAATTTTTTGGTGATGAAATAGAAACAATTAAAGAGTTTCACGCTTCAGATCAGCGTACATATGGAGAAAATATAGACAGCGTATGGGTTACGCCTTGTAGTGAATTGTTATTTGATGATGAAGTTCGTGTTCGTGCTAAAAAACTTATAGGTTCTATACCTAACGCAGAAGATATTTTAGAATCTGTTGCAAATTCTATACCTGTTGAGGGTATGGAATCTTTAATGCCTGTTCTTGCGAAGAATATGCATCCAATGTTTAATATGCTTCCTAAGAATTCAATTATTATGATTTCAGATCCAGAAAAATGTAGGAGAGCTGCAGAAGATTTATCTAGAACAGCAAACGAATTTTTGGCAGCTAGTTGGCATGTTGCTGCAACTGGTCACGGATCGGGTGCACCTATTAGCTTTGATCAAGCTAGTTTCCTTGATTTTGATTCTTCTATAAATTCTTTGTCGTATGCAAATCATGATATTTGGAATCTCACATCATTTGGTATTGATAAAACTATTCCAAATAATATTGATTTGCCAATTGAAAATGCTAAAGAATTTCGTGGCGATGCGTCTAAGATTTCTAGTGGAATATCTGGATTGATTGACGAAGGTTATAAAGTTATTGTAACAGCTTCTGCGCCGGGTGCTTTATCTCGTATATCTCGTTCGATTTATGAAACTGGTGTTGCAAGTTTTAGCAAAATTGTTTCTTGTATTTCAGATGGTTTTGTAGATACTGCTGCGAAAATTGCACTTTTTACTGAGCGTGATTTAACAGGTCATAGTGCTAGTTCTAGCCAATTGAAAACACCTCAACGCCGTAAAAAATCTATTGATTTAATGGAGCTTAAACCAGGGGATTTTGTTGTACATGAGCAGCATGGTATAGGTCGTTTTATTGGCATGAAACAGAGGGAAATATCAACAGGTAATTCTCATGCAACTAGAGAATATTTGGTTATTGAATATGCTCCAAGTAAACGAAATTCTCCTGCTGATAAACTTTTTATACCAACTGATCAGCTTGATTTAGTGAGTAAATACATTGGTGCTGAAATACCAAAGCTTAATAAGCTTGGAGGTTCAGATTGGGCTCAAACTAAAGCAAAAGCGCAAAGTCATGTCAGAGATATTGCAGAAAATCTAATCAAATTATATTCTGCGCGTGCTTCTTCAAAAGGTTTTGCTTTTAGTGCAGATACTCCTTGGCAAAAAGAGCTTGAAGATGCTTTCCCTTATCAAGAAACTCCAGATCAGTTGACTACTATTGATGAAGTAAAAGCAGATATGGAAAAGTCGATTCCTATGGATCGATTGATTTGTGGGGACGTTGGATTTGGTAAGACAGAGATTGCTTTGCGTGCTGCTTTCAAAGCTGTTCAAGATTCTAAACAAGTTGTTGTTCTTGTTCCTACAACTCTTTTAGTTCAGCAACATTATGAAACTTTTACATCTCGTTTCGAAGGTTTTCCTATAAAAGTTGCTGCTATGAGTAGATTCCAAACGTCTAAGCAGCTTTCAGAAACTATTGATGGTCTAGCTGATGGAAGCGTTGATGTTGTAATTGGAACGCATAAATTGCTTAATCCTAGTATTAAATTTAAAGATTTAGGCTTAGTGATTATTGATGAAGAGCAGCGTTTCGGTGTTGAACATAAAGAAACGTTAAAAGCTTTGCGAACAAACGTTGACGTATTAAGTCTTTCTGCAACACCTATTCCTAGAACTTTAGAAATGGCTGTAACTGGCATACGTGAAATGTCAACTTTAGCTACTCCTCCAGAAGATCGCCTTCCTGTTTTAACTTATGTTGGTTCTTATGATGAAAAGCAGGTTGTTGCGTGTATTAAAAGAGAATTGTTGCGTGGAGGACAAGTATTTTATGTTCATAATCGAGTAGAAGATATTTCAAGTGTTGCATCTAAAATTCATGAGCTTGTTCCTGAAGCAAGAGTAGCTGTTGCTCATGGTAAGATGGGCGAAAAGCAGCTTGATGCAGTAATACGAGATTTTTGGCATAGAGATATTGACGTTCTTGTATGCACTACGATTATTGAAACTGGTCTTGATATTTCTAACGCGAACACGCTTATTGTTGATCATGCAGATAGATTTGGGCTAAGTCAATTACATCAATTGCGTGGAAGAGTTGGTAGAGGACGCGAGCGCGCTTATGCTTATTTTCTTTATGATCCTTCTAAGCTTATGACTCAGCAAGCTCACGATAGATTAGCAACAATTGCTCAGCATACTTCTCTTGGTTCTGGTTTTGATGTTGCAATGAAAGATTTAGAATTGCGCGGAACAGGTAATTTATTAGGAGATGCACAAAGTGGACATATTGAGGGAGTTGGATTTGATCTTTACGTTCGTATGGTTTCTCAGGCTGTTGAAAAGTTTAAAGAGCCTGAGCGTGTGCAAGAAGTATCTACTTGTATTGATTTGCCAATAGAAGCTTCTATACCAACTTCTTATATTGACAGCGATAAATTGCGTTTAGAAGCGTATAGAAAGCTTTCTGTTGCTCGCAATGATGAAGATTTGAAGGAAATTAAAGACGAATTATCTGACCGCTACGGTAATCCTCCTAAATCTTTTGAAGCTTTGTGCGATGTTGCTAGATTGCGTTTTTCTGCTAGTAAATTAGGTATTACTCAAATTGCTGCACAAGGGAAATTCGTGAGAATTATAGGATTAAGCCCTAAAGAATCGTTGTTAATGCGTTTGAAGAGGATTTATAAGGGGATACAATATCGTCCTTTAACACATATGCTTATGATTCCTGCTCCATTTGAATCATCATTGGGTTCTGTTTCTATGAGCGAATCTGAAGTACTTGAATGGGCTAAACAATTGCTTTTAGATTTAGCTTGGTAATTTTAGTGTGATTTATTGCAATGCAAGTCTAAGTTCGTCTTCTATAATCGTATGATTTTCTGGACGTTTTTGCGAGTCAAGTTTAGTGCGGTCAATATTCCACTCTTTAGCAATAACTCCATTTTTCATCATAAGAATTCTGTCTGAAAGACGAACTGCTTCAGAAATATCGTGAGTTACCATTATTACTGTCCAGCCATGTTTTTGTTTTAAGTTATCTAAAAGATCTTGCATGTCTAATCTAGTTAAAGCGTCTAAAGCGCCAAAAGGTTCGTCTAATAATAATAATTCAGGATTATGAACTAAAGCTCGCGCTAATGAAACTCTTTGTGCTTGTCCTCCTGAAAGTTCTGAAGGCCATTTGGATTCACAATCGTTTAGTTGCATATCTTTAAGCGCGTTTTGTGCAATAGTTTTAAGATTAGATTTATTACCTTCCATTCCAAAAATCACATTTTGCCATACTGGTAACCATGGTATAAGTCGTGCATCTTGGAATCCTATTGCTTGATGTTGCGTGACTTTTATCGTTCCGCAATCTGGTTTTATTAAGTTAGAAATCACTTTAAGAAGTGTTGTTTTTCCGCAACCAGATCTACCTATAAGTGAGATAAACGTTCCACTTTGAATCGTGCACGTAATGTCTTTCAGTATTTCTTTATTTTCCTGAAAACTAACGCGTATGTGCTGAAGATTAACGCACTCATAGTTATTTGAATCGTTAATTTCAATAGAAGATTTTGCCAAATCTTGTGATTTAGTTTGCAAATCAGCATACGAATTCTTTGTTATCACGTTTATCTCACTATGTTAGAAATGTAAAGTGTGTTTGTATTTAATCACTTAGTGCAATCAATAGTTGATTTAGTGAAGTCAGGAACGGATTTAATAAATCCATATCTAACTTCCTGCTCAGCTTGTTTTGTCAACATTTCGCGACCTTTTGCATCAATTGGAAGAATGTCTGGAACGTAGAACTTTGCGACTTCTTTAAGCGTGCTTTCAGATGCACCAAATTCTTTATAAGCGTTAGTGATCACGCTAGGATCTTTCTTTGCTTTTTGGGCTTCCTTAACTAATGCGCGATACATTTTCTTAACTAAATCTGGATGCTTTTTAGCAAATGATGCAGAAACCATGTGTATAGAAACGTTTAGATTTCCATAATCTTTAGCATTAACAATTCGTTTTGATCCTGGAGTCGCTAAAGCTGCTGCTAAATTCTGGTCAAATGTTGCTAGTGCGTCAATCTTTTTAGTTGTGAAAGCTACTTGGAAGTTTTTAGGACTCATTTCAACTTCTTGAACTTTAGAAACGTCTAGTCCAGCTTTTTCAAATGAACGGTGAATTACGTAATCTCCAGTTCCACCTTTAGCTATGATTCCAATTTTCTTTCCATACAAGTCTTTTAGTGTTTTAATACCGCTATTAGGAGCTGCTACTATTCCTTGAGAATCTCCGTTGTAGTATTCAATAGCGAATGCAACCCACGGTTGATTTTTTGAAGCCCAATCAATAAAGCGAGTAGTTCCTGTTGAAGAAGCGTCTGCAGCTCCGCTATTTACTGCAGCATATGCGTCTAGTGGAGCGTAAGGTCCTGTAAATTTTACTGTTGATTTGCCAAATTCTTTTTGTGCAAAATCATCATTTTTCAAAGTTGTTAGATAATTAGCTGTTGAAAGATATGCTACACGCATAGTTCCATTGCTTGATGAAGATGATTGTTTAGATTGTTGAGCGCTACCACATGATGCAAGAGCTATTGTTGCGCAGAGGGCGCATGTTACAGCTAAAGCGCGTTTACTTATGTTTGACGCATTAAAATTAAACATAATTAGTTCCTTTTGTTTTATGTTGTTTTGGTTATTTTGTGATTATCTTTTAGTTTTTAATTTCTTCTTTTTTAGTTTTTCTTTTTCGCTTTCTTCGCTCTGGCATAAGAGCATATTCAAATATGTTTGCTGTAAATTCTGAGCTAAGACCTGCAATTGCATATAAAATAATGCATGCCATAGTTTGTTCCGGTCTAAAGAATTGTTGAGCGCGAGCAAGAATATATCCAAGTCCTATTGAAGAATTAACTGTTTCACAAGTTACTAAAGCTACCCAAGCAACAGATATTGCGAATCGTAAACCAGTCATAAAACTTGGTAATGTGCCACGAAGCAAAATCTTTGTAAAAATAGTTGATTTTTTAACGTTATAAGCTTGAGCTAATTCTAATAATTTTGGATCAATATTTCTAACTCCATCGCGGATATTTACATACATAGGTCCAAAAACTCCAACGGCGATAAGAGCAATCTTCATCATTTCATCTATTCCTAGAAAAATAATGAATAATGGAGCTAAAGCTGGGAATGGTATTGAACGTAGCATATGGCTTGGCTTGTCAATTATTGTATTGCCAAGTTTACTGCCTCCTGCGAGTAGCCCGGCTGGAACAGCGAAAGCGATACCTAATAATAGTCCTGCAATAACTCGAAAAATACTTATTGCCAATGAAGGCATAAGTATTCCTTCGTTATTTAAGTCAATAAATGCTTGCACTACCTCAAGAGGGGAAGGTAAAGCTCGATTTTCAATTGGAGAAAGTGTAGTGAAAAACCACAAAAGCAAAATTACAATTGTAGAAATCCAAATTTTGCATGAAGACAACACATTGCATACAATCTTCAATATCTTTTTTGCTTCGTCATGCGAATGGTAACTCATTCGACAATCCCTTCGATAGTGCTAACTATATCAGGTTCGACGAGTATGATCTCAGCGCAATACGCTATAAATTATTGGTTATAGCATGACATACTGCGCACCCCGTGTCCGTGCCAATTATCGCTTATGGGTATGGACAAGTGTTGTAGAATGTAAGGATTTTTTAAAAGTTGTGTAGTTTTTATTTGTGTTTTTATTTGTGTTTTAGCATGTGTATTAGCATGTGTATTAGCATGTGTATTAGCATGTCTTAGTTAAAGTTTTTGTTAAAGTTTTTGTTACATGTCTTAGTTAAAGTTTTTGTTGACTCTTATTTAAAATTTTTTGAGATTTATGAAATCTATTACAAAGTTTATTTGTTGCTCTTAAAAATGCTTTTAGTTAAAATTTTTAAGTATATTTTGATTTATTTTAGATTGTTATTTAATTTATGTGAACGTTCACGGCATAAATGTGCGATTCTATCTTATAACGTCCATAAAACGCACTAATCTTGGAAGAGTCATCACAACCCATAAGTTATAAGGAGTAGTTGTGGCAGCTATTGAAAGCGTATATGCACGCGAAATTTTGGATTCTCGTGGAAATCCTACTGTTCAAGTTTATTTGGAAACTGAAGATGGTGCTCAAGGCATCGGTTTAGTGCCTTCAGGTGCTTCAACTGGTGAAGCTGAGGCTTGGGAGCGCCGTGATGGCGACAAGTCTCGCTACCAAGGCAAGGGTACTTTGCAAGCAGTTAAGGCTGTTAACGAAGTAATCGCGCCAAAGGTTATTGGCATGGATGCCACTGATCAGCGCGCTCTTGATGAAACAATGATTGAGCTTGATGGTACTCCAAACAAGGGCAAGCTTGGTGCTAATGCTATTCTTGGAGTTTCTCTTGCTGCACTTTATGCAGCTGCTGAATCTGCAGAACTTCCATTGTATCGTTATATTGGTGGCACGAATGGTCACATTCTTCCAGTACCAAATATGAACATCATGAACGGTGGTGCTCATGCTGATTTTGCAACCGATATTCAGGAATACATGATTTCTCCATACGGCTTCAATACTTATAGTGAAGCATTGCGCGCTGGCGTTGAAGTTTACCATACTTTGAAGAACGTTTTGAAGAAGGAAGGCTTAGCTACTGGCCTTGGCGATGAAGGCGGTTTTGCTCCAAAGATGAAGTCCAATGAGGATTCATTGAAGTATATTATGGATGCAATTGCAGCTGCAGGTTATGAGCCAGGAAAGCAGATTGGTATTTCTCTTGATGTTGCTTCTTCCGAATTCTACAACAAAGAAAACGGAAAGTATCGTTTTGATGGTGAAGATCGTGAATCTGCTTATATGCTTGATTACTACGAGAAGCTCATTAACGAGTATCCAATTGTTTCCATCGAAGATCCATTCCAGGAAGAAGGATGGGATGATTGGGCAGAAATCACCAAGCGTCTTGGTGATCGTTTGCAATTCGTTGGTGATGATTTGCTCGTCACTAATCCAAAGCGTTTGGCTAAGGGCATTGAACTTGGTGCAGCTAATTCATTGCTCGTGAAGTTGAACCAGATTGGTTCTGTTACTGAAACTCTTGATGCAATTGAACTTGCAACCAAGAACGGTTTCACTTCTATGGTTTCCCATCGCTCTGGAGAAACACCAGACACTACAATTTCTGATCTCGCTGTTGCTAAGAACACTGGTCAGATCAAGACTGGTGCTCCTGCTCGTGGTGAGCGCATTGCTAAGTACAATCGCTTGCTTGAGATTGAGGAAGAGCTTGGCTCTACTGCTAAGTACGCTGGTTACGATGCTTTCAAAGCTTGCAAGAAATACGTTAAGTAGTGTTGCAAGTTAAGCATATTAAAATCTAATAAGTATTTAGTAAAAGCTATTAAATATTTATAAGACGGTCGATTGCTTTTGTAATTGACCGTCTTTGCATATTCGCTAAGTTTTATGTGTTCAATTTAACTTTCGAAGTTTTATGTGTTCAATTTAACATATATAAATAATTATATGAAAGTGTATTATTTAATAGCCGTATATAATTAAACATGGAAATGTTTGAAAAACAATTCAATTATTTGCTAATAGATAATTGAATAATTGAATATGTTATGAGTCGAACGTGTTCCTTTTTTAAAATCACAATTAGATACACTATTTTGGGGGGATTTATGAGTTCGTTAGTATACGTAAGCGCTGGAAGTAACATGGGGGATCGCTTAAAGAATCTGCAACAAGCTGTATCAATGTTAAAAGAAGATTCTCATATAAGCGGTGTTGTTGTTTCTTCCGTATATGAAACTGAGCCAGTTGGAGATATTGAGCAAGATAGTTTTTATAATATAGGTCTTAAATTCCGTACAGATTTAACTCCTTATGAGCTTTTAGATTTCATTCACGAAATAGAGCAACGTTTGCATAGAAAAAGAATCATTCGTTGGGGTCCTAGAACTATTGATTTAGATATTATTGATTACGATAGATGCGTTTTTGAAAGTGAAAATCTTACTATTCCGCATAAAGAGAGAGATAATCGCAAGTTTGTTATAATCCCATTATTAGAAATTAGTAAGGATGATCCAGAATATCATGAATTATTAGAAGAAAAATTGTCTTATATAAATGATTCTCATTGGATTAAAATTGTAAAAAGTAGCGAAGTTTTTAATTAAAGGCTGGAATATTTATGAAAATTACTTTAGTACAAAATATTGAAGCTAAAAGTTTTGCAGAGCAAGTGCTTTTAGATCAAGTTGAACAATCGCAGCAATTAGCATTGCAATGGGAAGATATTCCAGTTGATTACACTAAAAAAATAGTTGATTTTTTGTGTCATTTTGATGTTTCTTATTATGTAAAAGAATCTTGTGTTCAATTTATGTTACCTTTAATTGCGCTTAAGCCATTTTTAAGCGAATGCGAAAAATTATGGAACAATGACGCAGATTTGCTTGAAAGTATTCATAAAATTTTGCGTGAAAAATCTATAATTTGGCATGCTGGAAGATTCTGTTTTGATACTATAGACAAGCCTATTGTTTATGCGATTTTGAACATTACTCCTGATTCTTTCTATGATGGTGGAAAATATCAAAGCGAAAAAGAAGTAAAAGATCATATTGAAGAAATGATTGATGCAGGTGCTGATGTTATTGAGGTTGGTGGTCAGACAACTAAACCAGGCGGATATTTAGAAATCTCTCCAGAAGATGAAATCAAGCGTGTTATTCCAGCTATACGCTATATTCACGATAATTATCCTAAAGTAGCTGTTGCAGTAGATACTTATAAACTTCCTGTTATGAAGAAAGCTGTTGAAGAAGGAGTGGATATTGTAAACGATGTTCGCGCATTTGATACTCCTGAAAAAGTAAAACTTATGGCTGAGTCTAATGTTGGTTTAGTCACAATGCATAGCAACAGAGATAAAGAATACGATAATTTAACTAGCTCTATGTGCGAATTTTTTAAAGATAATTTGCATATGCTTATAGATGCTGGAATTGATAAAAATAGGATTATACTCGATCAAGGTATTGGCTATGCAAAAGTTGCAGATGGTGAACAAGATTATGCAATGATGCGAAACATAAATCAATTACATCGTTTCGGCAGGCCAATATTAGTTGCGATTTCTCGAAAAGGATTTGGAAAGAAATTATTTAATCTCGATAAAGAAGATAGATTGCCTGTCACTTTAGTTGCGCAATCAGCTATGTTTATGCGAGGAGGGCGAGTGATTCGAGTTCATGATGTAGCAGAAACTCGCCAATTAGTAGATATGATTGACATAATAAATCGTTCTTATTGGGTTAAATAGTGGTTTTAATATTTGATTTTATTTTGTGTTAATACGTCGAATATGACAAGTAGGTTAGAAGTATGAGTATGAGAAAACGTCGTATGGCGCTGAATGCTGATACTAAAGAAAGCAGTAAGAAAAATCTTAAATTTTTTTCTGGTCCTATAGTTTTTGCGGCTTTACTTTCTGTGATTATTTTAGGTTCTATAGAACTTATTGCTACTATTCGTAGTTATGCTCTAAGTTTAGCAGAATTCCACGCATTACAGCATGAAAAAACTTTGCTTGATGCGCATAGAAATAATTTGATTAACAATATAAATCGCTGGAATGATAAGGCTTATGTTGCTACACGTGCTAGATACAGATTAGGATTTGTGTTTCCAGGTGAGCAAGCAGTTCGAGTTGAGCATCCGGAAGCTGTAACAGGTAAAGTGCTTAATGAATTTGCAGATAGTAATTCCAATAGCAAATTGCATACTCAGCTTCCTTGGTATAGTGATTTGTCTTATGCGCTACATAAAGCAGATAAACCAGATAATTTGACTATACAATCCTATGATAAAACTATTGATAGTACTGTAACTAGAACTAATGATTGAGATAACTTTTTCTTGATTTTTCTTGATTTAGTTTGATTTAGTTTGATTTAGTTTGATTCGCAACTTGGTCTACTTGATCCGCTGATTTAGTTTTATTTAGTTAATGTAATTTTTAATTTATGTGATAAGTTTTAATTTATGTGATTGATTACTTTACTAGTATGGTTTTATTGGTTTAGTGTAAAAACAAAGATGTTTTAAGAGAATAAAATATAAAATATAGGAGTTTTGATAATGGTTTTTGATGTAGAAGATGCGTTAAATAGATTTTGTGCAACGCCTTTGCGCAAAGCAGATGTAGATATTGTACACCGTCAGCTTTCTCGTATGCCTCGTGGAATGGTAGCTGTAGGTGCTCGTTGCGTGTGTGGTCGTCCTTTAGCTGTTATAACTCGTCCGTGCTTAGAAGATGGAACGCCTTTTCCAACAACATTCTATTTAACAAGTCCTGAAGCAGTAAAAGCTGTATCTCGCATTGAAGCTGAAGGGTTTATGCGTGAATGTAATGCTCTTTTGAAAAACGATGTAAAAATTGCTGAACAATATAAAAACGCGTCTGAATCTTATAAGGCTTTTAGACATGCTTTAGCATTGAGATTAAAAGATAGCGAAGAGCATATTTTAGATATTAGCGCTGGCGGTATGCCTGATAGAGTCAAGTGTTTGCATGCTTTACTTGCTCAAACGCTTGTTATGGGCAAAGGTGTGAATCCTATTGGAGATATTGTTCTTAATAGAATTGTAGATGAGTTTAATCCTTCTGTTTGCCGTTGCACTATTCCTTGGATCGATGATGTCAGCGATGATGCTAGTGATGATGCTAGTGATGATGTAAGCGATGATGCCAGCTATGATGCTAGTAAAGTGAGTGATGATGTGAGTAAAGACGTGAATAAAGTAAGTAAATGCGAAGTTTCAAACAAATCTGTATGTGTAGCTGCTATAGATTGTGGCACGAATTCAATACGTTTAAAAATTGCTAGAGTAGATAGTCATGGTATTACAGATATTGTTCCTAGAATGTTGAGAGTTGTGCGATTAGGTGAAGGTATTGATGAAACTCATCAATTTTCTTGTGATGCTTTACAGAGAGTTAAAGCTGCAGCACAAGAGTTTGCACAAGTATTAAAAGATAATCCTGTAGATGCGATTCGTTTTGTTGCAACGTCTGCAACGCGTGATGCGAATAATCGCGATGTATTTGAGCAAATGATGATAGACGAGCTTGGAGTTAAGCCTGAGGTAATTAGCGGTACTCAAGAAGCTGAATTGAGTTTCTTAGGTGCTACAAGCGTTGTTTTAAGAGATGAGTTGCCATCACCATATTTAGTTGTTGATTTAGGTGGTGGATCTACTGAATTAGTTTTAGGCGGAGATGGCAAAACGTCTGATGCTAGAAAAGTAGTTGCATCTTATTCAATGAATATTGGATCAGTTCGCATGACTGAACGTCATCTTCATACTGATCCTCCAACTGATGATGAGATTTCTTCTGCTATTTCAGATATTGACGCTCATATTGATGAAGCTTTGAAAGTTGTTCCAGTCGGGAAGGCTCGTACGATTATTGGAGTTTCTGGATCTGTAACAACTATGACTGCGCTCGCTATGGGCTTAAAACATTATGATCATAGTGCTGTAGATGGTGCTTGCATTGGATTAGAACAAGCTTATACAGTTAATGATCGATTTTTGCGTATGTCTAGGGATCGTAGGCGTACTTATGCGACTATTCATCCTGGGAGAGTTGATGTTGTTGGCGGCGGAGCTGTAGTTTGGAGCAGAGTTTTAGAGAGAGTATCTAAAGCTGCTTATGAGGATCATGGCGGAGTTTTAGATACTTTTGTTGCAAGTGAGCATGGTTTATTAGATGGAATAACTCTAGATTTAGGCAGGAAATTACTCGCCACACGCTGATTTGTGTTTATGCAGTTATTGTGGCATAATATATGTCTGTTGCCTCTGTGGCGGAATTGGCATACGCATCAGACTTAAAATCTGACGCCCGTTCGGGCTTGTGGGTTCGAGTCCCACCGGAGGCACGATTAAGCGCCGCGTAGTTTTAACTGTGTGGCGCTTTTGTTTTTGTGGTTATTGATGTGACTGCAATGTTTTAAGAGTTTGCTTGAGTGATTATTGCGCGCGTGGCATGCCCAAGTGCTTTTAGTGTATGGATTATTAGCTAAAGCATTTTGGAGCGCCGAGCTTGCTAAAGTTGAAAGCACGGTGTGCTTTCAATGCAAGCGAGGGCTGGCTTTGTATCTCAACGAAGACAGTTATGTAGTACAAAGATTTATGCGAATGTGTTTACGTGTCGCGTGATAATCTAAAATAGACTGTGGCGCAAAGGGTGTTAGCTTTCCTTTTCGTCCTTGTTGACAATAACGCGTCACGGTGCTTTTAGATCTTTTTGCAGTGTGTGGTTATTCATAGCACTTCTAGCCAGTACTAGTGGTTGGAATTGGTTTTCACATATGAGATAGGGATCTTAATAGCAACGCGTGGACCTCGGCAACCAGCTTTCAAGACTGGAACATTAGTCTGAGGAGTACCGTGCGTTTTTGCTTATAGCCACACTTTTTCCAGGTCTTTCCTGCACCTGCTGATGCTATTCTAGAAGTGCGTTTATCAAAAAAGAAAAAGGTTAGCGTATTGTTACTGCATATAATGACGTAGAAGATAAGAGAGGAGTGAAAAGCTAATGGATATGATGAAACTTTGTTATGACATGGTTGAGAAACTTAGACCTTATGCTGAGCCATATATGGATAAGGTTTCCGAAGAAGAAGCCAATAGTGCTATTCGAGCAGGCGAACCATCGCTTGCAATTGATATTTATTTAGTATACGCGTGGCTACACAAGAGTGCACCTAAAGAGCTGCTAATCGAAGCTTATAATTTGCTAGATCCTTATGAATGTGGCGATAACTACGATGATATAGCAGACGATTTAGGAGTTCCGCGTAAAGTTCATTCACCAGATGAATAAAAAATAAATTTTATATTAAATTAACAACTATCAGATTTTAGCCACCTTGCAAAAGATATAATAATTTGCAAAGCTATGTGTGAAAACGTGTTTTTGGATTATAAGTCAAGTTTCACGAACTTTCTATACATATAGAATTTTGCGTTATATAACAAAAAAGTTTTAACGTGAGTATACAATCTTATATGCGAAAGCTGGGGCTCCCCCTTACCCTTGACCCTTCTCGGGGTAGGTTTGGGGGAATGACCAGCTTTCGTTTTAAGTTTGGGCTTAGAGCACATATCTTTTCACACGTTTTACTAAAATCATGGTTATATGACTAAAATAATTGGTCGTATGCCAAATTTATTGGTCATATGCCCAAAAATTCATTGGTCGTGTGTCCAAAAATCAGGGGTTATATGCCAAAATCATGGGTCATAGCGCAAAAATAATAATCATAAATATTTTGTGATTTATTTAACTGATGTATGCTCATATAGGGGGTGCTTAATTTATGCATAATCATGATATTTCAACGCAATCTAGCTCAAATGAATCTTATGCTAATACTGATTTTTCGCAATATTCTATTGAATCTAATTCGAATGAATCACGTAATAATAGCTATAATCCGCATCGTTCGCATCAGAAGCGCTTGATTCTAACTTTATCTCTTACGTCAATAGTTTTCTTTGCAGAAGTAGTAGGATCTTTCCTTACAAATTCTCTTTCGCTTCTTATTGATGCTGGGCATATGCTCACAGATATATCAGTTCTTGTTGCTTCGACTCTAACTGCAATACTTATGCAGCGCCGTCCTAATAGGAAACGTACATGGGGATGGGCGCGTTTAGAAGTTATTACAGCTGCAGCAGGTGCTTTAGTATTACTTTTCGTTGGAGTATATGCTCTTGTTGAAGCATGTATGCGTCTTTTTGGTAATGGGCATAGTGGTATTCATGATGTGAATCAGCTGCTTTTCTTTGGTCTTCTTGGTTTGATTGCCAATGTTGGATCTATTATTATCTTAGTTTCTCGTTCTAACGACAATATGAATATGCGAGCTGCTTTCTTAGAAGTTATGAATGATGCTTTAGGGTCTGTAGCTGTAGTAATTTCAGCAGTTGTTATGATGAGTACTAATTGGAGTGGATTTGATGCTTTAGCTGGTGGAATTATTGCGATTTTGATGATTCCTAGGGCAATAAAATTATTAAAAAATGCTATAAAAGTATTATTGGAACAAACACCTGAAGGTTTAGATTTAGATTTAGTTCGTAAGCATTTAGAGAGTGTTGAGCATGTAATAGCTGTGCACGATTTGCATGCTAGTACTGTTTCTACAGGTATGCCTATTTTTATGGCTCATGTAGTTGTTGATAGAGATTTGAATATGGATCAGTGTGCACAAATTCTTAGTCAACTTCAAGATTGTTTACGTGAGCATTTTCCTGTATCTGTTTCGCATACCACTTTTCAGCTAGAACCGGAAGGATACACAACTCCTAGCTCATCTGAGCATCATGAGTAATTTAATTAGCATTCTTAAGCGTTGGTATGAGTTTAAAGTAAGGTGATATTATGCCTTTGAAAGAATTGATGGATAATCCTCATAGCGATAGAGTAAAGCGTATTTGTGCTATAAAACGTATAAAATCACATGAAAATTTAAAGTTTTTAGTTGAAGGACCTCAAAGTGTACGTGAAGCTGTTCGATATGCTTCAGACTTTATTTGTGATATTTATGCATTAGATGATGCTGTTTATGCGCTTGAGTCTTCGGATGCGCTTGAGTCGCCGAATAATAGTGCAGGTTGCTACGTTTCAAATGCTGCTAATAGTAATTCTTCTTCTACAAACACTTCTATCTTCAACAACATTTCCACAAACACTTCTACAATCACTTCTATCGTTCGCGAATCTTTGGAAAAACAGTGTTATGTTCATCCTGTAACAAGTGATGTAATGAAAAAAATTAGCACTGATAGTCAAGGAATTGTTGCTGTTTTGGGCGCTAAATCTTTAGAAGATTCCTACGAATCAGATGTTAAGAATTTAGAAGATTGTGCGAAAAAAAGTAGTAAAACTTTGCGAATTGCAGCTTGTTGGCAAGTAAGAGATCCAGGTAATGCTGGTGCTATTATTCGTGTTGCTGATGTTGCAGGATGTGATGCTGTAGTATTTGTTGACGATTGTGTTAATTTACAAAATCCAAAACTTGTTCGCTCTACTGCAGGTTCGTTATTCCATCTTCCTGTAATTACTATGAGCGAAAGTGAATGGTTTGATTGGGCTTCATCTGCTGGTGTGAAAATAATTGCTGCAGATATTTACGGCACGAAAAATCGCAAGCCAAAAGATTTTCCTCTTGTAGTTAAAGATAGTGAACTAATGAAATCTTCTTTAGCTGTTTTATTTGGTAATGAAGCTCGTGGTTTGAATGAGGAAATTCTAAATAAGGTTGATGAAATATCAATAATACCTATTTATGGTAAAGCTGAATCAATGAATTTAGCTACTAGTGCAGCAGTTATGCTTATGGGCTTAGCTATGTCTAGTCATGAGCGAAAAATGTAGCTTTGTAGCGTAACGATTAACTCTTATATGAATAGGAAGGGTGCTGTGACGGGTAATAAGCCATTTGATTTGGATGCTGTCAAAAAAGCAGTGGAAGAGGGCATTGCTTGTGTAGAGTCCGCTCAAAGCATGGATGATTTGAAGTCGGCAAAAACAAAATATGCTGGTTCGCAATCTGTTATGACTTTGGCGAGTAAAGAGATTGGTAGTTTGCCTGCTGAACAGAAGAAGGAAGTTGGCAAAGTAATGTCACAATTGCGTGCAGATTTCGGTCGTGCTTTCGCAGTTGCGTCTGAACGAATTAAATCTCTTGAAGAAGCTCGTATTCTTTCTGCAGAAACTGTAGATATGACGCTTCCTATAAACCGTAAGCCTTTGGGTGCGCGTCATCCTATTTCGCGTATTATTGAAGATTTTGAAGACTTTTTTGTGTCTATGGGTTGGCAGATTTCTGCAGGTCCTGAGGTTGAAACTGAGTGGTTTGATTTTGATGCTTTGAATTTTGGTCCAGATCATCCTGCTCGCCAAATGCAAGACACTTTCTATGTTCAAGGTAATCAAGCTCAAGATGCTGCTGGATTTGTTGGTTCGAACATGGTTTTGCGTACGCAAACTTCATCTGATCAAGTTCGTGCTTTAATTGAACGTGGTGTTCCTCTTTATATTGCTTCTCCAGGTAGAGTTTTTCGTACTGATGAGTTAGATGCAACTCACACTCCAGTGTTCCATCAATGCGAAGCTTTGGCTGTAGATAAGAATCTGAGTATGGCTGATTTGAAGGGTGTTCTTGATCGTCTAGCGGTTGCTATGTTTGGTCCAGATGCAAAGAGTCGCTTACGTCCTAGCTATTTTCCATTTACTGAGCCTAGTGCTGAGCTTGATTTGTGGTTCCCAGATAAAAAAGGTGGTCCTGGCTGGATCGAGTGGGGCGGCTGTGGAATGGTAAATCCTAATGTGCTTAAGTCTGCAGGATTAGATCCAGAAGTTTATACAGGTTTCGCTTTTGGAGTAGGTTTGGAGCGTACTTTGTTGCTTCGACACGATATTAACGATATGCATGATTTGGTTGAAGGCGATAAGCGCTTCGCACAACAGTTTGTAATGGGGGAGTAATACTCATGCCAATGGTAGATATTGACTGGCTTAAAGATCATGTTGAAGTGCCAGATGGTTTAACTTATGAACAACTAGCTAAAGATTTAGTTCGTGTTGGTTTAGAAGAGGAAGAAATACACGCATCTCAGGTTACAGGTCCTATTGTTGTTGGTTACGTAGTTGATGCTACTCCTGAACCACAAAAGAACGGTAAAATTATAAACTGGTGCCATATTGACGTTGGAGATAAGTATAACGATGTTGACGCCAACGGTAAGAAGGTTCCTCGTGGCATTATTTGTGGCGCTCCTAATATGGCTGCTGGAGAAAAGGTTGTTGTAACTCTTCCTGGAGCTGTGCTTCCTGGAGATTTCAAGATTGAGCCTAGAAAAACTTATGGTCATATTTCAGATGGCATGTGTGCTTCCGAGCGTGAGCTTGGATTAGGTGACAGTCATAATGGCATTATTTTGCTACGCGAGTATGGGTTCTCTAAAGCTGAATACGATGCTTTGAAACCTGGCGATGATGTTATGGATTTGCTGCATCTAAATAAGCCGATTTTAGAGATTAACATAACTCCTGATCGTGGTTATGCATTCTCATATAGAGGTGTTGCTCGTGAATACCATAATTCAACTGGAGCAGTTTATAAAGATCCTGTTATTGAATTAAATAAAGATATTCCAGTTTTAGATGGTCTTCCAGCAGGAGAGCCAACTGATATTGATGTAAGTATTGAAGATAATAATCCTATTCATGGCGTTATTGGTTGTGATCGTTATTATGCTCGCGCTATTAGGAATGTTGACGCGAATGCTTCTAGTCCTCAATGGATGCGCAGACGTTTGACTCGTGCAGGTATGCGTGGAATTTCCCTTGCTGTAGATGTAACAAATTATGTGATGTTGGATCTTGGTCAGCCTTTGCATGCTTACGATTTAGATAAAATCGATGGTCCTATTGTTGTTCGCCGCGCTAGAACAGGTGAGCATTTAACTACTTTAGATGGTAAAGATCATGAGCTTACTGAAGAGGATTTAGTGATTTGTGATTCTCCAAGTGGAAATCATGGCTCTCGCGTGTTAGGTCTTGCTGGAGTTATGGGTGGAATGTATGGAGAAGTTACGAGTGAAACTAAGAATGTGTTGATTGAATCAGCTCACTTCGATCCTGTTTCTATTGCTCGTACAGCTCGTCGCCATAAGATTCCTTCTGAAGCTTCTCGTAGGTTTGAACGTGGTGTTGATACTGAGCTTCAGCCTGCTGCAGCTCAAATGGCTGTTAAGTTATTAGCTGATTTAGGTGGAGGTAATCCATCTAAGTATCCTAATGACGTTAATAACACTCAACAGCGTAGTGTTATTGTTTTCAAAGCTGATGAAGTTAAGCGTGTTGCAGGTCTTGATGTTGATTTGAATCGTATTAGCGATATTCTAACTGATATTGGTTGTTCAGTAGCTGGTGGTGGAAATGGTTCGTTTTCAGTTCTTCCTCCTACTTGGAGACCAGATTTGAATGAGCCTTGTGATTTAGTTGAAGAAATCGCTCGTTTAATTGGTTATGACGAGATTCCTGTTAAAGTTCCTGCTGTTCCTATTGTTGGTAAAACGGGTTTGACTGCTGAACAATCTATTCGTAGAGCTATTGCGTATGAGCTTGCAGAAATGGGACTAGTTGAGTCTTTGAGCTATCCATTCGTTGGAGAGGAAGATTTTAAAGCTTTCCGCCAAGATGTTGATGAAGTATCTAAAGTTAGCGTTAGAATTGCTAATCCTTTGGCTGAGAATAGACCTTGGCTTCGCCGTAATATTCTTACTACTTTAGCTGGTAGCGTTCGTAGGAATCTTCATCGTGGTTTAAGTGATGTTTCGCTTTATGAATTAGGTCACGTGTATCTTGCAGATCCTAAAGCTCCTGCTATTCCAGCTTTGCCTGGTTGCGTGCGCCCTACAGATGCTGAACTTGCTGCATTGGATGCAGGTTTGCCAGATCAACCTTTGCATGTTTCTGCTTTAATGACAGGTAAAGCTGAAGAAACTGGTTGGCTTGCAACTCATAGAGATGTAGATTGGAGCGATGCTGTAGAAGCAGTTACACGTTTAGGAAAGCGAATTGGTGTTGATTTTGAAATTCGCCAGCTTTCTGCAAATGTTGTTCCTGCTTCTTGGCATCCTGGTCGTACTGCTAAAGTGTATGTTCCAGTTGATGGAAGTGACGGAGTTGAGATTGGTATTGTAGGAGAGTTGCATCCTCAAGTTGATGAGAATTTAGATTTGCCTAAACATTCTGCTGCTTTTGAGCTTGATTTAACTGCTTTATTTGCATCTATGTGCATTAAGCCTGTTCAAGCTAAGCCTGTTTCAACATTCCCTCCAGTTAAGCAAGATTTTGCTTTTGTTGCTCCTTCTTCTTTAACTGCTAGGGATTTGGAAGATGCTATCAAAAAAGCTTCTGGTGATTTGCTTGAGTCTATTGAGCTTTTTGACGTTTATGAAGGCGAGCAGCTTTCAGATGGCTTAAGATCTCTTGCATATTCTGTGACTTTCCGCGCGAAAGATAGAACTCTTTCTGGTGAAGAGATGGAATCTGTACGCGAATCGATTACAAAATCTGCTAAAGAATTGCATGCTACTTTGCGAGTGTAGTATTTAATATTCTAAATTACGCTTAAGTGCTGTTAGTCAATGCTTTTTGTAGCTTTACTAGCTAATGGCTTGTTAAATAGTGTAACTGTTCGTTTTCATTCGTTCAGTTACACTATTTATGTGTTTTAGAATTATTTTGATTTTATATATTGATTGTTTTTGATTTATATAAAATTGTGTAAAAAATTAAATATTTATTAGTATTTTAATGTATATTAGATTGGAATAATCTGTAAAAAGGTATATAAAAGGTGCATAAATATTATGACTAAATCTAATAAAACGTTTAAGAATGTAAGCGTAAATGATTTTGATAGTTATGATTATGCAGATGACAATAATGGAGCAGAAGAATTTAATACTAGTAAATCAGTTGGAAAGCAACGCCCTGTTACTAAAGCTGCACGATTAAATGCAATTGAGCAAGCTATCTTAAGTGAGGTTATTACTTCACAATCTCAGCTTTCTAAGATTCTAGCTCGTCACGGTTTTTATGTTACTCAAGCTACTTTGAGTCGTGATTTAGACGAAATGAATGCTGTTAAAATACGTCTTACTGATGGTAGAATCGCATATGTTTTAGGTGATGGTACTGGAAACCGCCATGCTATGGATACTGTGCGTATTGATCAGCAAGTTGCGCGTGTGGTTTCAGGACTTATCACAGAAGTTGGTTTCGCAAATAATATTGTTGTAATTCATACTCCATCTGGAGCTGCACAGTATGTTGCTAGTGTTATTGATAAGCAACCATTAAAAGGTATTCTTGGCTCTGTTGCTGGAGATGATACTGTGATTATGGTTTGCGTATCTAATGAGGAAGCTGAAAAAAGAGCAAACTGGTTACTTTCTGTTGTTTCAAAATAGTGTCGTCATCTACTGACAAAATTGAAAGGCTTATAGCGCTTTAAGCGCCCGATATTTTCTGTAATTTTTGCAATAAGGAGATACGAATGGCTCAGGTCAGGAATTACAAAGAGGCTGGGTTTGCTTCTTTGTTTGAAGAGCTGAAATGGCGTGGATTGATTTCGCAATCTACTGACGAGAAGCAGCTTGCTCAAGCACTTGACGGAGAACCATTGACGTATTATTGCGGATATGATCCTACTGCTGCTTCTTTGCATATAGGTAATCTTGTTCAGCTTATTAATATGCGTCATTTGCAAGTTGCAGGACATCATCCTATTGCTTTGGTTGGTGGAGCTACCGGTTTGATTGGAGATCCTCGTCAAAGTGGAGAGCGCACGCTAAATTCTAAAGATATTGTTTCTGCTTGGGCTGATCGTTTACGTAAGCAAATTGGAAGAATTTTGCCGCTTGATGGAGAAAATCCAGTGCGATTCGTAAGTAATTATGACTGGGTTTCAAAGATGTCTGCTATAGATTTCTTGCGTGATGTTGGTAAAAATTTCCGCGTTGGTACGATGCTCTCTAAAGATATTGTTGCTAGGCGTTTGAATTCTGATGAAGGTATTTCTTTTGCTGAGTTTAGCTACCAAGTTTTGCAAGGAAATGACTTTTTGTACTTATTTGATAATTACAATGTTACTTTGCAACTTGGCGGTTCAGATCAGTGGGGTAATTTAACTTCCGGAATGGATTTGATTCGTAAAGTTCGTGGAGCATCTGTGCATGTGTTTACAAGCCCGATTATTACAGATAATCAAGGTCGTAAATTCGGCAAATCTGAAGGTAATGCCATGTGGCTTGACCCTACTATGCTTAGCCCTTATCGTTTCTATCAATTCTGGTTTAATCAGCCTGATGATGAAGTAGTGAAGCTTTTGAAGGCTTTTACATTCCTTCCAAAGAGTGAGATTGAGCGTCTAGAACAGCAAATACAGGAAGATCCTGGTAGTCGTGAAGCTCAAAGAGTTTTGGCTTGGGAAGTTACAAGTTTTGTGCATGGTGAGGATGTTACAAATCAGGCTATTTCTGCTTCAGCTGCTTTGTTTGGCAAAGGTGATTTATCTAGTATTGATGAAGTTACTTTGTGCGCTGCAATAGATGGCGTTAAAGTTAAAAACGAAGATGGAAATTTGGATTTCGCTAAGTCTAGCGTAGGTAATCGTATTGTTGAAGCATCTGTTGCAGCAGGATTGTTCCGCACTGTTTCTGAAGCTCGCCGTGCTATTGCTTCTGGTGGCTTGTATTTGAATAACGAACGCGTGAATAGTGTTGATGACGTTTTAAGTGAGGATTCGTTCTTGCATAATCGATTTGCTTTACTTCGTAGAGGTAAGAAAGCTATTGGTGCTGTTGAGAGAATATGATTTGTTTTTAATGTAATCTTGAATTATTAGAATTATAAGCAAATTGTATAAGTATTTATTGCTAGATGTGCGAATATTTCTGTGTCTAGCATTTATTGAGTTTAATAAATAGTTGAATTATGCTTTTGCAATTATTAAGTTGCAATTAAGCGTTAGTGAGAGGTATGCCAATAATGGGCGAAGAACGTGGGTATTCTAGAAGCGGTGGCAAGTCGTTTAGTGGACGAGGAAAATTTGGTGGTCATCGTAACGGTGCCAAAAGTGGAAGCGCTGAGAGACATGGCGGTTTTCACAAAGATGGCTTAAGACGCGATGGTTTCCACAAGGGTTCCTTTAAGCGCGATGGCGAGCGCAATGAGCTCAATGAGCGCCGTGATTTTGATAGCAATGATACTAGACGAGATGGTGCTAGAAAGTCTTTCAATAAGAGCGGTTTTAAGCGCGATGGTTTTAAGCGCGATGGTTTCCATAAGGGTTCCTTTAAGCGCGATGGCGAGCGCAATGATCGCCGTTTCAATCATCGTTTTGACAGCAATGATGAATCTAGATTTGAACGTTCTGATGCTTATCGTTCGCAAAATAGCGGTTCAGTGAAAAGCGGTAACCCACGTTATAAGAAGTCTGATAATAATCGTTTTAATCGTTTTAATGGCAATGATGAACGTTATGATAATCGTAAGTCAAGTCGTGATGGTTTTAATAATGGCGATTTTCGTAAAGATGGAGTAAAGCGTAATGGTTTCCATAAAGATGGTTTCCATAAAGATGGTTTTAAGAATCATGGTGAGCGCCGTTTAGAGAATCGTGATTCAAATCGTGCTTCTCATAGCGAAAATCGTTATAATCGCTATGATAAGCGCGTTGAAGATCGTAATTTTAATTATGAGAATGGTCCGCGCCGTAATTCTGATGGAACTATTTCGTATCCTTCGCAAAATCCATATACTGCGCGCCGTCCAGGCGAGCCTAAAATGCCTAAGGGTATGGAGTGGGCAATGCTTTCTAAGGAATCTCGTGAACGTTTGCGAGGACTTTCTAAAGAGCATGCAGAAAATATTGGTTTGCATATTCTTGCTGCTTATGCGTTGGAAGAGGAAGAGCCGAAGTTGGCTTTAGAGCATGCTAAATGGGCTGCTAAGCAAGCTTCTCGTATTGATTTTTCTCGAGAAACGTTAGCTTTTATTGCTTATCGTCAGGGTGATTATAAGTTAGCTGCGAGAGAATTTCGTACAGCAATGCGTATGAATGGTTATCTTGATTATTTGCCTTTTATTGCTGATTGCGAACGCGGAATTGGTAATCTTGATAAAGCATTAGAAATATGCATGTCTGATGAAGCTAAATCTGTTGTTGGAGAAGTAAAAGCTGAATTATTCTTAGTTTATGCTGGAGTTTTAGCTGATACTAATCATATTGATAAAGCTATTGAGCTTGTTCATGTTATGGGACGTTCAAAGGGTTTGCCTGGAGAGTATCGCATGCGTGCTATTCAAGCTGAACAATACTTCTTAGAAGAAGCTGGAAGAAGTGATGAAGCTCTTGAATTAGAAGGATTGTTAGATCGCTTAGAAGAGCAATATGCGGATATTGAAGATGATGAAGTTAATCCGGAAGATATTGTGATTGACTATGATTTGGAACATTTCAATGAGTCTTTGTTAGAAGATATTGGAGTTAGTAAAGATGATGCAAAATTTGCTCCTGAAGACTCTGAAGATTCTTATGACTCTTATGATTCTGAAGACTCTGAAGATTCTTATGATTCTGAAAGCTTAGATGATTCTAGTTTTGAGGAATCTAAATCTGATTCTCTAGCAGAATCCGAAAATTCTGAAAAGGATAATAATAAATTAAGTAGTTCAGATAATGTTGAAACTACTTCAAATGGAACTGTTGATTCTAGAGAATAATATTCAAAACTAATTTTCGTGCCCGGCTGCTTTGTGTTAACAATAGTGAGTCGGGCAATTGTTAATTTGCGATTAAATTATGCGAGGAAGTCTTATGCAACTTAATAAACGAACAAATTTATTGTCAAGTGAACGATTTTTAAGTGAATCCTTTAATTTAGCATTACTTGATTTAGATGGTGTTGTTTATAGAGGTGGAAATGCTGTTGCAAATGCTTGTGAGGCTATTGCTGGTGCGCAAAATCGCGGTATGTTTATTGAATATACAACTAATAATTCTTCTCGTTTTCCTACTGTTGTTGCAAAGCAATTGGAAAGTTTTGGACTAAAAGTAGAGCCATGGCAGATTATTACATCCTCAGTTGTCGCTGCTCGAATGGTTGCGCGTCACGTAGATTGTGGTGCGAAGGTTCTTGTCTTGGGTGCAGAACATTTGCTCCAAGAGGTGAAAAAAGTAGGACTTGAACCAGTATTTTCATGCGAAGATTCTCCGCAAGCTGTAATTCAAGGCTGGTATCCTCAAATGACATGGCTTGAAATGGCAGAAGTTTCATTCGCTATTGAGCATGGTGCAAAATATTTTGTTACAAATCGTGATTTAACAATTCCTCGTGAGCTTGGAATTGCTCCAGGATGCGGTTCTATGATTCAAGCTGTAATTAACGCTACTGGAGTTGAACCAATTGCATCTGCAGGTAAACCAGAGTCTGCAATGTATGATGAAGCAAGATTGCTTGTTGCTGCAAGTGCAAATAGTAATGATTTAACATCTATTAAGGATTCTTGCGATTATACAGAAAAAGATGAGTGCGCTAATCCTGTTATAAGCATAGATGATTCTCTTGCTGTTGGAGATCGTTTAGATACAGATATTGAAGCTGGTACGAGAGGTGGGTATAAGTCGTTGCTTGTTCTTACAGGTGTTACGAATCCTAAAATGTTAATGCTTGCTCCAGATTATTTGCGCCCTAGCTTTGTGTCTGCTGATTTAAGAGGTTTAAACGAATCTCATGAAGCGCCAAAACGTATTGACGAAAATACTTTTGTTTGTGCTAATGCTAGAGCGCAGATTGTTGATAATCATTTAATTGAAGTAAGTGATTCTAGTGATTGCAATGCTTTGCGTGCTGCTTGCGCTTTGACGTGGAGTTTGAAAGATAGTGGAGAAAATCTAGATGATTATATTCTTCCGGAGTTTTGTTTATGAGCGCGAGTAAAGATTTTATAAATTTTACTAAAGTTGAATCTAATTTTCGCGCGAGTGGATCTGGCTTTGAGTCTTCTGAATCTGATTCGTGTTCTCGTGCTATCTTTCAAACGTCTGGTTCTCGCGCGAGTAGTTCTGATTTTTTTGAGCGTTTAGATTGTGTGCTAGTAAATCGAGGTTTAGCTGAAAGCAGGACAATTGCTCAGCGTTTAATACGTTCTGGAATTGTTAATGTAAATAATCGAAATATTAAAAAACCATCATTTTTAGTAAAAACTGACGAAAAAATAAGTTTTAATGAGTCTAAAAATGTAGATTCTTGTCTTAAATATGTTTCTAGAGGAGCTCTTAAATTAGAAGGAGCATTTTCGTTATTTGAAAATCTTGGTCTTGAAATCAATTCATCAACTAAAGCTTTAGATATTGGTGCTTCAACTGGTGGTTTTTGTGATGTTTTATTACAAAGAGGAGTTGAATCTGTTATAGCTTTAGATGTTGGGCATGGACAGTTGCATCAAAAAATCGCATCTAATCCAAAAGTGATTGAAATGAGTGGAGTAAATATTCGAGATGTTTATGAAGAAGATCTGCCATATAAGCCTAATTTGATTGTTTCGGATGTTTCTTTTATTTCTCTTACTTTAGTTATTCCAGTAATTGCTCGTATTGCTGATTTGAAAACAAACGTTGTTCTGTTAGTTAAGCCGCAATTCGAAGTAGGTAAAGGTAATCTTGGCAAAGGTGGGATTGTAACAGATGAAAATCTTCGAATTAAAGCGTTAGAAACAGTTACAGATTGTGCTAAAAATAATGGTTTTCAAGTTGTATCTACTCATGAATCTCCTATAGAAGGTACGCATGGCAATATTGAGTATCTTCTTTATGCGCGTGTTAATTATTGAATAAAGTTTTTAATTAGTTTTGCACAATGTGTTATGTAACAATTACAATAGTTGTTGTTATGTTATGAACAGTGTGATGGGGGGCTGTGCAATGCCGGAACAATTCATAGGAGATGTTGCTTCGGGTTCTCGCCGTGCGCTAGTTGTTACTCATGCGAGATTAGATAAACACAGCGCTGTTGTTATGCAAGTTACTAGAAGACTTGTTGATGCAGGATTCAATGTTGATGTATTTAATAGTGCTTCGCTTTCAGATTTTGCTCAAAAGCCTTGCTGCATAGTTGATGAAAATACTGAAATTGTTGTTGTTCTTGGTGGAGATGGCACTATGCTCCAAGCTGCTGAGTTAGTGCATTGTACTCCAGTTCCAATTATCGGTATAAATCTAGGGCATGTTGGATTTTTAGCTGAATTTGAAAGTTTTCAAATTGATGAAGCTATTCATAGAATTGCTAAAAAAGATTATTTTTTGGAACATAGAATGGAAGCGCATGTAGATGTATGGCTCCCTGGAGAAAGTGAACCATTATGTGATTGGGCGCTTAACGATATTACGCTTGATAGATCTGACAGGGGTCGTATGGTTGAGCTTTCAATTCGTGTTGACGATGTAGAAATGTCTTCTTTTGGTTGTGACGGAGTAATAGTTTCAACTCCTACAGGTTCTACAGCATATGCTTTTTCTGCAGGAGGTCCAATTATGTGGCCAAATGTTGAAGCTTTACAATTAGTTCCTTTAGCTGCTCACGCGCTTTTCGCTAGGCCTCTTGTTATTGGTTCAGGCTCTACTTTTACAATTGACATTCTTGACAATTCATCTTCAGGTGGTTGGATTTGCTGTGATGGTAGACGTCAAAGAGCTCTTCCGAAAGGTTCTAGGATTCAGATTCGTCAATCTAAAGATGAACTATTTTTAGCTCGTCTTTCAGGCGTGTCTTTTACTCAAAGATTAGTTACTAAGTTCGATTTGCCAGTTGTTGGTTGGCGTGAAAATAGAGGTATCGCATGCTCGAAGAATTAGAGATTCGTAATTTAGGACCAATTTCTCACGCATTGTTCACTCCTTCTCATTCTATGACTGCTATTACTGGAGAAACTGGAGCTGGTAAATCAATGTTATTAAGTGCTATTTCATTGATTTCTGGTGGGAAAGCGCAATTGTCGAGAATAGCAGCAAATGCTGATGAATCATGGGTACAGGGCGTATTTTGTACATATAAAGATAGTTCTTTAGCGAATTTATTACAATCGTCTGGAATTTATTTAGAAGAATCAGATACAAATAATTCAAAATTAGATGTTTACGTATCTCGTAGCGTTCCTAAAAATGGAAGATCTAGAGCAACGGTTTCTGGTAAAGGTGTTCCTAAAACTTTATTAAGTCAAATTTCTTCTTATGCAATTACAATTCATGGTCAAAGTGACCAATTGCGAATTGCATCTAAAGCAAATCAGCGTGATTTTCTTGATATTATTGCAAACGATAGTGCAGAATTAAAAGAATATTATAATGCTTTTCAGGATTGGAAAAGTGCTAAAGAATCATATAATCGCATTATAAATCAAGAATCTTCAGTTCGTCAGCGCGCTGATTATTTGAGAGAATCATTAGAAAAAATAGATCATATTGATCCTAAACCTAATGAAGATATAGATCTTATTGAAAAAAGGAATCGCATAGAAAATGCTGCTCAAATTATTAGGGGAGTAAGTGATGCAGTTTCATCTATAGATGCTAGTCAAATCGATTATTCTTCTGATTCTATTGATATATTGCATCTTATAGATAATGCTATTAAAGCACTTAGATCTATTCGCGTTGAAGGCTTATATGATGATATTTTAAATCAGCTAGATGATATTTCTGCACAACTTTCAGATATCGTTATGCAATTAACGCAGCAATTAGATATTGATGAGAGTCAAGAAGATTTAGATTCTATCAATGCTCGTATTCATGATTTAAATGAGCTTACTAGAAGATGGGGTCCTAAAATAGAGGATGTTCTTGAGTGGTCTAAAAAAGCTAGATATGAATTAGAAGATTTAGATGATTCTCCAGAGGCAATAAAACGTGCTAAAGAATTATGCAATGAGAAATATTGTGATGCTTTGCGTTTAGCTAAAATATTAACTGAAAAGCGTGTTGATGCTGCAAGAAAACTTAGTGATGATGTTACTGAAGAACTCAAATCTTTAGCTATGCAAGATGCGCTCCTCATTGTGAAAGTTGTTGAAAATGAAAAAGATGGCTCTGGTGATATTCGTTTAGATAGTCATGGTGCAGATAGTATTGAGTTTTTATTTAAGCCATTTCCAGCATCTTCAGATTTACCTATTGCTAGTAGTGCTTCAGGTGGAGAATTAAGCAGATTGATGTTAGCTATGGAGCTCGTTGCTGCTCGTTGTAGGCGTAATGATAATCACGAGATGACTTTTATTTTTGATGAAGTCGATGCAGGTGTTGGAGGTGTTGCTGCTCTTGAGCTTGGAAAACGATTGGCTCAGCTTGCTAAGAGTTGTCAAGTTATTGTAGTAACTCATTTAGCTCAAGTTGCTTCTTTTGCTGATACTCAATATGTTGTACGAAAGACTATAGAGCACAAAGAGAATAGTTTGAATCAAAATGATTCTGCTGCTGCTTCTGATTCTGCTGCTGCTTCTGATTCTGATTCTTCTACGCTTTTAGCAGATACTACTATAACTAAATTGGGGTATGAAGATCGTGTTCTAGAAATTGCTCGAATGCTTTCAGGAAGTGATTCTAAAGCTTCTTTGCAACACGCTAGAGAATTGCTGGAAAATAGTAAAATTTAATAATTTTTTGCTTTCATATTTGTTTATGTTTGTGATTTAGATTATGAATTAAGTCATATTATATTTTAGATTTTGCTATAAGTGATTTGCTATAAATTATTTGCGAGGAGTGATTTGCGTTTCGAGATTCGAGGTTCGTATCGCTGAATTTGCATTTCGCATTTCGAGATTCGTATTGTGGGATTTTTATGTAGGGATTTTTATATGAGCGAAAATATTTTATTTGATAATTCTAATTGCGCTGCAATTTTTGATTTTGATGGTACTTTACTTGATTCATTAAATGTGTGGGACGATATAGATAATGAGAGTTTTGCAAAACGTGGAGTAGCTGTTCCAGAAGATTTTGCAAATTCTACAGCTACATTCACTCCAAGGCAGGTTGCTGATTACGTTATAGAGCATTTTGGCTTTACGGATTCTCCTGAAGATTTAATGCAAGAGTGGCAAGATATGGCTGCTGATGCGTATGCAAATCGTTTAGAGTTGAGAAAAGGCGCGAAAGATTATGTTATTTATTTACGTAAGAGTCGTGCAAAATTAGTTCTTTTAACTTCTCTTTCTAAAACGTTGTGTGAGCTTTCATTGAAACATACTGGATTGCGTGAATATTTCGATTTTATTATTTTTGGAGAAGATTTAGAAAAAACTGGGAAAAATAGAGCGCAAACCTATATAGATTTAGCGAATAAAATTGGTATTTTACCTAATAATTGTACTGTTTTTGAAGATTCTGATGTAGCATTAAGCTCTGCGAAGAAAGCAGGTATGAAAATTTGCAAAATTTTTGATTGCGTGCAAGCAAAAAGCTTAAAGAATAATGCATTTGATGGCTGCTGTACAGGTTTTTCTGATTTTTCGCTTGCGCCAAAAAATCTTAAAGAATAATCAATGTTGAGGTGAGGTTTCACATACCCCGGGTTTTGTCGCGTGAAAATTACACGCGGATGACCATCCATCTCGATTTGACGTTACCGCCAAACTCTAGCAGTCTACCCGAAGACTTGAGCGAGCAGCTCTTAACGTCTTCTGCTTGACCTTGCTCCCAATGAGGCTTGCCATGCGGCTAACTGTTACCAGAAGCCCGGTGGTCTCTTACACCGCCGTTTCACCCTTACCTAACGAAACAATAGAACGCTAGGCGGTTTACTTTCTGCTGCGCTATCTCTCAGGTCGCCCTGGGCGGACGTTATCCGCCATTGTGCTCTTTGGAGCCCGGAAGTTCCTCAGTCGCTCCGAATGAACATTGCGACCGCGGTCATCGTGAAACCTCAACCTTCCTAAGTATAGCAGAGTTAATTCGTATAGTAAAAAAAGTTAATTTTATAGCCAGATTTCCTTGTAAATGACGCATTTTTAACATATTTTTTGTGCAATTTTTAACACTCGCTAGGCTCTTGCGAATAAAAACTGTATAATGGGTTACATCGATAGCATCGAGGCTGTCGATTTGCATACAAGTCGAGTTTAAAGCTCGTGTTAGTTTAGGAGGTTCGCATGGAAATCGTCATAACCGGACGTCATACACAGATTAAGCCAAAGTTCCGTGACGTTGTGGAAAGCAAGATGAGTCGTGTGACCGCCATTGCTCCGGATGCGCAGCGAGTACAAATCGTTGTTTCGCATGAGGGTAATCCACGGCAAGCAGATACAGCAAAACGAGTAGAGATTACAGTTGTTGCTGGAAGTACAGTTATTCGTGCTGAGGCAGCGAGTACTGATCAATACAGTGCTTTGGATATGGCGCTTGATAAGTTGACGTTACGTTTACGCCGTACTCGTGATCGCCGTAAGGATCATCGTCGTGGATACACTCAAATGGCTCCAGTTGATTTAGGTGTAGTTACTCCATCTGTTGAAGATGAATTAGATGAAGAATCAGAAATCGAAGAGAACGATAACAATAGCGCTGATGCTGCTGTTGCATCTGATCTTGGTCCTGGTGAATCTGTTGAAGTGAGTGTAGGAAATACTCCTATTGTGATTCGCCGTAAGCTTCATATTGCTGAACCTATGAGTATCGATGAAGCTTTGTATGAAATGGAGCTTATAGGTCACGATTTCTTCCTGTTTGTTAATAAGGAAACCATGCGTCCATCGGTTGTATACCGTAGACATGGTTGGAGTTATGGAGTATTTGAGATTGATACTCCTGAGAATGTTAATAAGTGATAAAAGACGAGATTTTAAAATAAAAATCGCGATTTAAAAGAATTGCGGCAAATGGATATGAACAATATGCCCACTAGGTGTAAACTTAGTGGGCATTACATATTATTAAGTGGGAATCGTCGTTTATTCGTGCGAATGAGTCTTTAAATAACGCGCTTGAGTTTTTAAAAATCCCAGCTGTCGCGTAATATAGGCTCAGTTTCGTCTATGCTGGCTAAGGCGTCTGCATAGACACGACCTAAGGGAGTGAAACGTGGTAGATATCGTCGACAAAGCCTTGCGCATGGGTGAAGGCCGTCAGTTGAAGCGCCTTGAGAATGTGGCGAAGGCTGTGAATGCGTTGGAAGAAAATATTTCTGCGCTTTCAGATGAAGAATTGAAGGGGCAAACTGCCAAGTTTAAGCAGCGTGTAGACAATGGTGAATCGCTGGATGAACTTATGCCTGAAGCTTTCGCTACAGTGCGAGAAGTTTCTAAACGTACCCTTGGTCAACGCCATTTTGACGTGCAGCTTATGGGTGGAGCTGCATTGCATTGGGGAAATATTGCAGAAATGAAAACTGGTGAAGGTAAGACTTTGGTCGCTACTTTACCAAGCTATTTGAACGCTTTAGAAGGTAAAGGCGTACACGTTGTTACAGTCAACGATTATCTTGCTAGTTATCAAAGTGAGTTAATGGGACGTATTTACAGATTCCTTGGTATGAGTGTTGGATGTATTATTACAGATCAGCAGCCTCCTGAGCGCCGTAAGCAATATAATGCTGACATTACTTATGGAACTAATAATGAGTTTGGTTTCGATTATTTGCGTGACAACATGGCTTGGGAAAAGAGTGAGCTTGTTCAGCGTGGTCATCATTATGCAATCGTTGATGAGGTTGATTCTATTCTCATAGATGAAGCTCGTACTCCTTTGATTATTTCAGGTCCTGCTGAAGGAGATGTAACTCGTTGGTATCGCGAGTTTGCAAAACTTGTTTTGAAGTTGGATCGTGACAAAGATTACGAGATTGATGAAAAGAAGAAGACTGCTGGTATTCTCGATTCAGGCATTGAAAAGATTGAAGATTATTTAGGAATTGATAATCTTTATGAGCCAAGTAATACAGCACTTGTTGGTTACTTGAATAATGCTTTGAAAGCTAAAGAATTGTTCCTTCGCGATCGTGATTATGTTGTAACGAATGGTGAAGTTTTAATTGTTGATGAACATACTGGTCGTGTTCTTCCAGGACGTAGATATAGCGAAGGCTTGCATCAAGCTATTGAAGCTAAAGAAGATGTGGAAGTTAAGGCAGAAAATCAGACTTTTGCAACAATTACTTTGCAAAATTACTTCCGTATGTACGATAAACTTGCAGGTATGACTGGTACTGCAGAAACTGAAGCTGCAGAATTTATGGGTACATACAAGTTAGGCGTGTTGCCAATTCCTTCTAATCGTCCTGTAATTCGTATGGATAAAGATGATTTGATCTTCCGCACTAAGAAAGAAAAGCTTGCTGCTATTGTTCGTGACGTTGCAATTCGTCACTCTAAAGGTCAGCCTGTTCTTCTTGGTACAGCATCAGTAGAATCATCTGAAATAGTTTCTTCTTTGCTTGATGTTGCTCGTATTCCTCATCAGGTTTTGAACGCTAAGCAAAACGCTAAAGAAGCTGCTGTTGTTGCTGTTGCAGGTCGTAAAGGTGCTGTAACAGTTGCTACTAATATGGCAGGCCGTGGTACTGATATTATGCTCGGCGGTAATGTTGAGTTCCTTGCTGATGCAAAGTTGAAAGCTGAAGGATATTCCCCAGACGATACTCCTGATGAGTATGAGAAGCGTTGGCCTGGTGTTTTGGCAGAAGTTAAAGAACAAGTTAAGGATGAGCACGAAGAAGTTAAGAAACTTGGTGGCTTGTATGTTCTTGGCACTGAACGCCATGAATCTCGCCGTATTGATAATCAGCTTAGAGGCCGTTCTGGTCGTCAGGGCGATCCAGGAGAGTCACGTTTCTACTTGAGCTTGGAAGATGACTTGATGCGTTTGTTTAACACTCAGCTTGTTGCTCGTGTTATGGCAAAAGGATTGCCAGAAGGTGAGCCAATCGAGTCTAAGTATGTGTCTAACGGAGTTCGTACAGCACAAAAGTCTGTTGAAGCTCGTAACTTTGAAATGCGCAAGAACGTTTTGAAGTATGACGATGTTATGAATAAGCAGCGTACTGTTATTTATTCTGAGCGTCAAATGGTTCTCAAGGGTGAAGATATTCATAGTGATATCTTGAAGTTCATTTCAGATACTGTTGAAAGCTATGTTCGTGGTGCTAATAATGGATCTGATAAGCCAGAAAATTGGGACTATGATGGTTTGCAATCAGCTCTTGAAATGGTTATGCCTGTGGAGCTTGATTGGGATGATGTTTGCGAAAGTATCTCTAAGCTTAAAGGCGAGAAGGCTGTTATAGCTTTGCGTGATATTATCGTTGATTGCGCTGAGGAAGCTTATGGCAAGTTAGAAGATCGTCTAGGTGAAGAAGGTCTTCGCCAGCTTGAGCGTAGAGTAGTGTTATCTGTGCTTGATCAGAAGTGGCGTGAACATCTTTATGAGATGGATTATCTTAAAGATGGCATCGGTCTTCGCGGTATGGGTCAGAGAGATCCACTGGTTGAATATCAGCGTGAAGGGTATCAGATGTACAATTCCATGATTGAAGCCATTAAGGAAGAATCTATCCAATTGCTATTCCATATTGACATTGATCAGATTGCATCTAGTGATTACGATGACGATTCTGAAATTGATGACGATATTGCTGATGTTTCTTCTGAAGTTGAAGCAGAAGATCAAGCTGTTGGAGTTGTTGGACCTGCACCTTTGAGCCATGCTGAAGGCGAAGTTCCATCCAGCATGCGTCCAAAAGCTGAAGAGTGGAAGACTCCATGGTCTGATGGACGTACCTTCCCTGGAACTAACAAGAATGATGAATGCCCATGTGGTTCTGGACGCAAGTACAAGTTATGCCATGGTCAGAATGAAGTAGAAGAATAATATTACATTTGTTATACTTCGTTTGATAATTCAAAATTTAATAAAATAAAATGAAATGTGGAGATTAGCTTTATTGCTTTTCTCCACATTTTTGTTTGTTTATCTATCTGTTTGTTTGTTTATTTATTTATATCTATCTATATCTGTATCTGTTTATCTACCAATAAATAATTTTGAGTTCGTTTTATCTATTAGACTCGTGCTCCATTTCCATAATCGCTATAATCATTGTTATCGTGTCTATCTTTACGAATCATCAATAATCCAACTCCTGCAATGATTATAAAAACTATGCTTATTGTTGCTGCAATAGAAGCGATGATTGGAATAAAAGCACTTGTTATAATTCCAGCAATTCCTACGAGTAATACGAGCCATAATATGACTACGCTTTTACGAATATTTTTGAAATGCGGATTTGGCGCAACGAAGTCATCTGAATATTCTTCCATTGTATCGTCAACGTCAAGCCAGCTTGAACGTATATTATCTCTAGGTCCGTGAGATAAAAATATTTCTCTTTCAATTCTTAAATTTCTTATCGCATTTTTTCTCGCCTCTTCCTCCTTCCTTTTAATATTGCGTTTATCTTCTCGCTTTGCGTGCTTTTCAAATTCTTTTGCGCTTTTAGATTTCTCTATGTCGTTAAAATCTTGTGAATGTTCCGATATAAAACTAGACCAGTCATCTTGAAAATCATTTGAATTATTATTGCTGTTTTTGTTATTTTCAAGGTGAGGGGAGTTGGTATTCTTAGATGATGTCATGAGTTATACTGTATCAAGTCTGCTTGATAGCGTACGTATAAGAGATTAAATATTATGCGTTATGCTAAGAAAGGATTTCGCATGCTTTATTGGTTTTTTGTAAAAGGGTTGGGATTTATAGCTCGTATGAGGATTCATCCGAGTGTAAAAGGCGTTGAAAATATTCCAAAGAAAGGTGGCGCTATTATT
The DNA here is from genome assembly GCF_049262715.1 of Gardnerella bivia. Classification (NCBI taxonomy): domain Bacteria; kingdom Bacillati; phylum Actinomycetota; class Actinomycetes; order Bifidobacteriales; family Bifidobacteriaceae; genus Gardnerella; species Gardnerella bivia. Next base: position 1,411,703 of record NZ_CP058399.1, on the reverse strand, counting down.
GCAGCTAACCATCTTGCTGTTATCGATGATGCCTTATTACCTTTAACTTGTCCTAGAATGATACATTTTATGGGCAAAGCAGAATACTTTGAAGGCAAAGGCTTGAAAGGTCGTTTTAAGAAGTGGTGGTTTACTTCTGTTGGAGTGTTTCCTGTTAATCGTTCAGGTGGAGCTCGTTCTGAAAGTGCATTAAAACATGCGCGCGCTATACTCGAAAAAGGTCAGCTTTTTGGTATTCACGTGGAAGGCACTAGAAGCCCTGATGGACGTTTATATAAAGGTCATACTGGAGCTGCTCGTCTTGCGTTAGAAACAGGATGTCCTATCATTCCTGTCGCTATTATTGGAACTAGGCAATTGCAACCTAAAGGTACTGTTATACCTTTATCTGGAAAGACTCAAGCAATTTATGGTGAGCCAATTCATGTTGAGCGTGTAAAAAGTGATGAAGAAATTACGCGTGAACGATTGCGTGAAATTACTGACGCTATTACTCATTCTATTGCATCTATGAGCGGTCAAGAATATGTTGACGAATATGCTCAAACTGTTAAACAGCGTATGAATGAAGAAAAGAAGTGCAACTAATCAGCGCATTCTATTAGTTTGCTTGTTATTGTTAATAATAAACCTATGTGATTTGTATAAGATGTAACTCCAACATATTACAAAACACTGAAACAACAGCGAAAAGCAGTAAAAATAATAGCGTATGCTCATACTACTGTAAGTGTAATAACAGTTGCATTGCCGCTATTATCTTTTAGACGTACTTCTTTGCCAGGGCTAGTAGATTGAAGACGAACAACATGCGTAAAATCTCCAAGAGGAGCTGAAATCTTCACTTGTAATCCTAAATCTTCCAAAATCTTACGAGCTTCATCTTTATTTTTCCCTCGTACGTCAGGCATGATTACAGTTTGAGGTCCTTTTGAAATAACAATTGAAACAGAATCGCCCCAATGGAGTTTTTCTCCTTTAGGCTTGGACGCACTTATAACGTTTCCTTTGCTAACAGTATCGCTATATTCTTCGCTATATGTTGCATTCAGTTTTAAGTCATTTAATGACTGTTGAGCATTATCTTTACTTTTGTTTACTATATCTGGCATTTCAACTGGCATAGGGCCTTTAGAAAGTATTACTGTTACAGGTTTATTATGATCTGTTGTTGTTCCAGCTTGTGGTGAAACGTCAATAATCTCACCTTTTGGAACATCCAAAGAATACATATCGAGAATATCCCTATGAATAATATTTGTGAATCCAGCTTTACGTAATATTTCTATAGGTTTATTAGATTTAGAAGAAAGTATGTCAATAGGAATAGTTGCTTGTTTAATGCCGCGAGAAACAATGATTTTCGCGTATTCGTGATTGTGTTTATTTATATGACTTCCTACGAGATCAGGTGTTGTTGATATTACGTTTCCTGAATCAATGTCATCGCTGTATTCTAATTCAACTTTGTAAGGTATTCCAGCGACTTTAAGAGTACGCTCATAATTTTCCCACTTGATATCAGCTATTTTGCACGTTTTTGTTCTGGAACAAGATAAGTCATCTGGTTTTGGCAAAGTCCAATAACTATTTGGGCCATAGAAATACCAAATTATTGCGCATGCTACTATAAATATTGCAGCTAAAATTGTAATAGCAATAAATATTACTTTTTTACGAGATTTTTTGCCTTGTGTTTCCTTCGTTTTAGAAGAGTTGCTGTATATTTTAGATTTTTCTAATGCAATAGTTGGAAGATTACTATCATTAAAATCTTCCAATGGATCATTATTGTAGTTGTAATCTAAATCACTAGTTTTTGCGCTGCGCCAAGGCATTGCTTGAGTGATATTATTGGTTGAACTATTTTTCGCTTGTGTATTATCTTTGCTAATTAAATTATTTTCGGATTCTGCAATATCGTAGCTTTTATCTTGATTAAGTTCATTATGTTCATTAGATTTTTTAGATGGTGGTAATGGAATATCGTCATCTTTTACGCTTCTAATATCATTATCAAGAAAATCTGGTAAGTTAATAATATTTTCAGATTCGCTAGTTTCGTTTGCGCTGTCTTTAGCGGTTTTTTCGTTTAATTCGCTAGTTTCTTCGCTATTAGACGGATTTTCTATAGTATTTTGATGCGTATAACTAGTATCTTCTTCATTTGCATTTTCAACTTCGTTTTCATTAGAAATCTTTAGATTATCTAATTTGCGGCTATTTATAAGCATAGTTGAATCATCTAATACATCTTCGCTTTGAATTTCAGATTCTTTAAAACGGTATGACCAATCTTTTGATGTAAGCTCTTTACTTATAGTTCGTAATTCAGCTAACGCTTCAGAAGCATTATCAGGTCTTAAATTCATATCTCGAGATGTAAGTTTTTCTAAGAATTTTGCAACTTTAATATTTATTCCAGTACAAACTGTTGTAATAGAAGGAGTATCTTCGTGGACATGCTTAAAAACTAGCGTAACAGGGTTATCTGCTGTAAAAGGCACTTTTCCTGCTAACATTTCCCATGCCATAGTTCCTGCTGAATATAAATCGCCTTGTGGTGTTGCAAGATTTTTTTCAATCATCTCTGGTGCCAAGTAAGCAGCTGTTCCTAAAAGCAATCCAGTAGAAGATAATGTTGCTTGAGAAATAGCCCTAGCTAATCCAAAATCTGTGATTTGAACATTTCCGCGATCGTTTATAAGTATGTTTTCTGGTTTAATATCTCTGTGTACAACACCGGCAATATGAGCTGAAGCTAATCCATCAAGAGTTTGCGCAAGTAAACGAAGAGTATCTTTTACGCTAAAAGTTCCGTGCATATTCATTTCATAGCGCAAATTAACGCCATGAACATATTCCATAACTAAATAGTCAAGTCCTTCAAATTCGCCTGTGTCATAGACTTGTACAATATGAGGGTTAGCAATCTGTGCTGCGGACGTAGCTTCTCTGCGGAATCTGGCTATAAATTGCTCTCTGTGCACGCCTTGAGCTAATTGTGTATGCATTATTTTAATCGCAACAGGTCTGCTAAGTCGTTCGTCTTGCGCTTGATACACTGTGGCCATGCCGCCTTCAGCTATTTTTCGCACTATGCGATATCTGTTTTCAATACGCATACCTTTTTGTACTTGTTTCGCGTCACTCATTGTTGCAAATCCTTATATGCGAATCATACTTCACTATTTACGAGTGTACAGGCATGTAGGTAGAGAATTAAAGTTTTAGTATTATATTCTCCACTGTTCTGGAATAAAACGTTCAATAATTGATTGCATAATATTTTTAGCTTCTTCGCTTAATTCGCTATTTTGAAGAGCTTGTTGAGATTGTTCCCAAAGATCCTTAATGCGTTTCTTTGATTTTTCGATTGCTCCGCTTTTATAGAAAATATCTATAATTCTCTTCACATCTCCGCTGCTTCTATGCTTTTTAGTGTATGCTTTCTTCAAATAAGCTTTATCTTTTTCATTGCTATTTTGAAGTGCGTCTGCAAGAAGAGTTGCACGTTTTCCTTCTCGTATATCTCCTCCAACTGGTTTACCAGTATGTTTAGGATCTGAAACTACGTCTAATAAATCATCTGCTAATTGGAATGCGATTCCTAAAGGTTCTCCAATTGAATAAGCTAGATCGTTTGCGAGTTTAGGGTCTAATCCTGCAGAAAGGAAACCTAATTTTATAGGAGATATCGTTGTGTAACTAGCAGTCTTCCATTTAAATACGTTAAGAGAAGATTGTGCAAGAAGTTCAGTATTATCTAAGTCCATCATTTCAATAGATATATCTAGTACTTGCCCTACGCACACGCTTCGTTGAGTATCTGAAAATGTTAGAAGAAGTTCTTGAGTATTTTTAAGATTTTTTGCGCAATTGCCAGCTATGTTAAAGCTTTCTGCTGCTAACAAATCGCCTAACATAATTCCTAAGCCAGTGCCTATACGTAAATTGTTATAGACTTTAGAAAATGCGCAATATGCACTTGGTATACCTCGTCTTAAAGAAGATTCGTCAATAATATCATCGTGTATTAAAGCTGCTGTTTGAAAAACTTCAATAGCACAAGCTAAGTCAATCATTGATGCGCGATTGAAATTTTCTTTTGAATTTTCGCTAGAATTTTCGCTAGAACTTTTATTAGAGGAAATCGTTGAATTTGCTGCATCATATGATAATAGCGACAATAATGCTCTTAAGCGTTTGCCGCCTTTGCTAGAAGTTAAAGCTTGATTTACTACTGTTTCCATAGTGTCTTTGCATGAGGAATGTAGATTTTGGCATGCAGGCATTTCAAATTGTTCTGATGTGAGTGTGCAAATACGTTGTTCTATTTGTTTAAGTTCCGCATCAATATCCATAGTATGAAGTTATACACATTGTTTCGACATTATTCCAGTCGAGAATGTATTTCTGTGTGTCTGTTTTATTAGTTGATTTAGCGTAGAGCTTGTTAGTTGTAAATAGTATGCGTTCAAGTGAAACTGTATGTGTGTAAACGCAATTGTATTCACGCAATTGTATGCGAGAAACTGTATGCGCGAAACTCTATGCGCGAAACTCTATGCGCACAAGTTTTATGAACTTCTGAATGAACTTCTGACCACAATCGCAATTTTTTATTGCTACATTGAAAATTTCTTGAGAAACTTCTTTTACAAAACTTAATAATAAATGAATTATTGAGTTGATTTAGTTGATTATTAAATATTGGGGGAGTTATGGGGATTTTGGCTGTAGACGATATTGATACAATTGGGAAAATTGACTTATTAAGTGATCATCCTATAAAAGAGAATATTATTGATGATTCTTTATCTCGATTATTTGATTTGTCTTATATATCTAAAAATCATGATGAAGATTCTAATTGGATTGAATCTATACGATCAAAAGTAGGTAGTTGTATAGAAAAATACAATAGTTTTGCTAATAGATTCAATAAAAGTATTGCAAATAAAGTATATGCGAATCAAGCTTTGCACAGATGGTACAATACTTTTTCTTACAAAAGTAACTATGAAACTAAATATTATGAATCTATTGAATCCATTGAATCAATTAACAAATGTGATGGCGAAAAAACGAGTTTGAATAATGGATTATTAGGAGTTGATTTTATAAATTTAGCTTTGGCTATGAATAGTAATATAAATGTTCGTGATGCAATGCTAATCGCTATTTTAGATTGTTATCACGAATGGTATGACTATGATAGTTTATGCGCTGTAGCTTTTGAACCTCATACAAAAAGTGTTTCTGAATATCTTCATAAGTGTTTGGAAGATAAATTTATTAGATATACTCACAAGCCCGATATGCTTATGGTTTCAAATGTTATTGATACTTTAACTGCAATGGCTTATATTATGCGAGATGCGCGAGAGTTTACAAGTCATATTTATGCATTGATTGCTTATTTAAGTTGGTGGTTTAGATTCGGTAATGTAGAGTATTACACTAATCTTGCTTTAAGCGTATGTTCAGATTGTTCTATGGCAAGAATTGTTCAATCTGCATATAGAAATGGCGTAGAGGCACCGTGGTTAAAAGAATACGATAAAGATAAAGGTTTGTGTTTGACTAGTCGTATATAAAGTCTGATTGAAAATTGGGAGCGTGTTGTTATTAGCTAATTATTTTGCATTTTATTTGTGTTTTAGTTTGTCTTTGCAATGTGATTAACTTACAAGACGCAAAAATTTGACCTTGCTATATCTATGCCTATATGCAATTATTAGTGCAGTAAGGGTTCTATCAGGAGGAATAGTTGACGAGTGAAGAATTAGAAATTGATGAACTTGCTAGTGAAGAAAGTAAGTCAACAAAAGCTCGTAGAACTAATGGTACTCGTAAAAGTAGTGCTCGTTCGTCTTCAAAAAAACTTGCATCTTCGCGCTCGCAAAAGAAATCTGATGAGTCTTATGATGAAAGTGACAATGATGAATTTATGAAATCTGAAAATGATATAGATGAATCAGATTCATTAGATTCCTCTGAGAGCAATCTTGATGATGTTGATTCAATTGACGATGTTGATGAGCATGATTTAGATATTCATTTAGATGATCTTGACGATCTTCACCACGATGATATTGATGATCTTCATCATGATGATCTTGATGATGTTGATTCAATTGACGATGTTGATGGTCTTGATGTTGATGATGTGGATCAAGATTTTGATGAAGATTCAGATATTGATGATGTAGAAGAATCTGATGAAAATACAAAATCCGAAGAGCCTGTAGTTCCTCAAGCTAAAGGTGCTTTTGTTGTTAGCGATGATGACGATGACGACACATTAACTTCTACTCCTGGAAATCCAAAGCGTCGAGTTATTGCTACTGGTGCTACTGCTGATCCTGTTAAAGATTATTTGAAACAAATTGGTCGCGTTAGCTTGTTAAATGCTGAACAAGAAGTTGATCTTTCAGAGCGCATTGAAGCTGGATTATATGCTCAGCATTTGCTTGATACTCAAATTGATCAAATGGAGTTTAAGCGTAAGCGTGAATTAAAATGGGCTGCTGCTGATGGTAAAAAAGCTAAAGATCATCTTTTGGAAGCAAACTTACGATTAGTTGTTTCTCTTGCTAAGCGTTATACAGGTAGAGGCATGCTTTTTCTTGATTTGATTCAGGAAGGCAATCTTGGCTTAATTAGAGCAGTTGAAAAATTCGATTGGAAAAAGGGCTTTAAGTTTTCTACTTATGCTACATGGTGGATTCGTCAGGCAATTACGCGTGCAATGGCTGATCAGGCTCGAACTATTCGAGTTCCAGTGCATATGGTTGAAGTGATTAACAAACTTTCGCGTGTTCAACGTCAAATGCTTCAAGATTTAGGTCGCGAGCCTACGCCTGATGAGCTAGCTAGAGAGCTTGATATGCCTGTAGAAAAGGTACAAGAAGTGCAAAAGTATGGACGTGAGCCTATATCTTTGCATACTCCTTTGGGTGAAGATGGTGATTCTGAATTCGGTGATTTAATTGAAGACACTGATGCTATTGCTCCATCTGATGCTGTTGCATTCTCACTTTTGCAAGAACAATTCAGACAAGTTCTTGAAACGCTATCTCCTCGCGAAGCTGGCGTTATTAAGATGCGTTATGGTTTGGAAGATGGACAGCCTAAGACTTTGGATGATATTGGGCGTGTTTATGGTGTAACTCGTGAGCGTATTCGTCAAATTGAATCTAAGACTATGGCTAAGTTGCGCCATCCTTCTCGTTCTCAAACATTGCGTGATTTCTTGGATCAGTGATTATAAAATAATGCATATTGAAGTGTCGTATTTTTGCATTTAAGCAAGAGTGCGACACTTATTGCTTGACTGAATAGTTTTATTACAAGGGGTAGAAGTGGTATCTCGTAAAGAGCAAGAGCAATATGATGCTGACAGTTTAACTGTGCTTGAAGGTTTGGATGCTGTTCGTAAGCGTCCAGGTATGTATATTGGTACTACTGACAGTCAAGGTTTAATGCATTGCCTTTGGGAGATTATTGATAACGCTGTCGATGAAGCTTTAGCTGGAGCTTGCAATCATATTGTTGTAACTTTACATTCTGATGGGTCTGTTGAAGTTGCAGATAATGGTCGTGGTATTCCGGTTGATGTTGAACCTAAAACAAAATTAACAGGTGTAGAAGTTGTTTTAACTAAACTTCATGCCGGTGCTAAATTTGGAAATTCTTCGTATAATGCTGCAGGTGGTTTGCATGGTGTTGGATCTTCTGTTGTTAATGCATTGAGTTCTCGTTTAGATGTAGAAGTTGATCGCGATGGCAAAACACATCACATGTCTTTTCATCAAGGTCATCCTGGAGTTTATAGTGACGCTGATCCTGAGCATCCATCTCCATCTTCTCCTTTTAAACGTACTCGTAAGAATCGTCCTACAGAGCTTGAAATTATCGGTACTGTTTCTCCTAAAACTACTGGCACTAGAGTTCGCTATTGGGCAGATCCTGAGATTTTTAATTCAACAGCTCGCTTTAGCTATGAACAGCTGATTGCACGTGTTAGACAAACAAGTTTTTTGGTTCCAGGATTACGCATAACTGTTATAGATGAAAATGTTCCTGAAGGTGAGTTTAGTGATATTCAAGAGATTGATGAGCTTAACTTAGATAATTCTCAGGAACAAGTAGATGAGTTTTCTACATCATCTAATAAATCAGAGGATTCACACAGCGAGTTTACAGAAACTGAGAGTTATGAAGACAGCCAGAATTTAGATAACTCAAACGATCTAAAAGATTATGATGATTTAGATAATGAGTATGAATCTGAAGAATTACATGATTCTGACGATGATGATTCTGACGATTCTGACGATTCTGAAACTTTGACTAAGCTTGATGATTCTGATTCTGATTCTGATTCTTTAGATTCTTCTGAAGCACAAGCAGTTACAAATGCTGAATCATATAAATCCATTCAAAGCAATCATCATCCTAGAGTAATTGAATTCTTACATAATGGTGGCGTTAAAGATTTCGTCGATTTTCTATCTCACGGTCAATCAGTTTCGGATATTTGGCGTATTTCTGGTGAAGATACGTACTTGGAAGAAACACAAGCTGTTGACGAGTCTGGTGAATTGCATGCTCAGCAAGTAACGCGCAAGTGTGGTGTTGACATTGCAATGCGTTGGGTAAATGGATATGATTCAACGATTATAAGTTTTGTCAATGTTGTTGAAACTCCAGGTGGAGGTTCTCACGTAGACGGATTCTTGCAAGGATTAACTAAGCAAATTCGTAAAGCTGTTGAAGATAACGCGCGCAAGCTAAAAGTAAATCTTAAAGATTCGAATACGAAAATTGAACGAGATGATATTACAGCAGGATTGGTTGCTGTTATAACTGTTCGTATTGCTGAGCCTCAATTCCAAGGTCAAACTAAGGATGTTCTTGGAACTGCTCAAGTTAAGCCAATCGTTACTAAAATGACTGACTCTCAGTTCGGGGAGATGATTACTGGTTCTAAGCGAGGATTTAAAGAGCAATCTGCTAGAGTGCTTGAGAAAATCGTTTCAGAAATGCATGCAAGAATTCAAGCGCGTAAAACAAAGGAAGTTACTCGTAGAAAGAACGCACTTGAATCAGCTTCTATGCCTCCAAAACTTTCAGATTGTCAACCTGGAAATGACGATGTTGCTGAGCTTTTTATTGTTGAGGGTGACTCTGCTCTTGGTACTGCAAAAGCTGCTAGAAATTCTGCTTTCCAAGCATTATTGCCAATTCGCGGTAAGATTTTGAATGTTCAAAAAGCAAGTCTTTCGCAAATGCTTTCTAATAAAGAGTGCGCTGCAATTATTCAAGTTGTTGGAGCAGGATCAGGCGCAAGTTTTGATATTTCACAAGCTCGTTATAACAAGATTGTTATGATGACTGATGCTGATGTTGACGGTGCTCACATACGTATTTTGCTTTTAACGTTGTTCTATCGTTATATGCGTCCGCTTATTGAGCACGGGCACGTTTATGCTGCTGTTCCTCCGCTTCATAGGATTGCGCTCGCAGGAAAGCACAAAGGTGAGTATATTTACACTTATTCAGACGATGAGCTAGCTGGAAAGCTTGATGATTTGCAAGCTAAGGGCATTGATTTTAACAGCGATATTCAGCGTTATAAGGGCTTGGGTGAGATGGATGCAGATCAGCTTGCAGACACCACTATGGATCCTAGAACTCGCATGCTTCGAAGGATTCGTATGGAGGATGCTCAGCAAGCGAGTGAAGTATTTGATCTTTTAATGGGCGATGACGTTCCTCCGCGTAAACAGTTTATTGTTGATAACGCAGACGATTTCGATCGCTCTAAAATTGATACATGATTTTCTGCACTATGCTGTTTTATTTCTTTAACCAATGTGAGCTATTTGAGAAACAAGTTCTGTTCCAGAAGCATCTCTTCGCATATCTGGTTTTGGCAATTCAACATTAGCTCCTCCAGGAGTTGTTGCATAAAGCGGATAATGCCCAACATATGCGTTTAATAAAGTATTTTGACCTTTTAAGAATCGTTGCGATCTTACTCCGCTTGTTCCTCTTCCTTTAGTTGGATACATTGTTAGTGGAGTTAGCTTAGCAGATCCGTTATCTGTTCCAGGAAGAGCGTTTTCATCTCCTGCTAAAGTAAAAACGATTGTTCCAGATGTAGAGAATAATCCATTTTCACCTTCTTCATAATTCCATTCAACGAGATCTTTTGGAACTACTGCGAAAGCAACAACTTTGCAATCTTGTGCTAAACGAATACCTGCCATCCCTGCAGCAGTACGTCCTTGAGGTCTTACTTGCTTTGCATCGAAAGTTAGTAGTGAAGAATCTGAACTGATGAATACTAAACGGTCGTCATCGCCAGAAATTGCAGCGTTAATTACTTCATCTTTAGGCTTTAAATCTATTATGCTCCAAGAATCCATAGTTGTAGGGGATTGCCCATTCCAACGTTTTACTACTCCGTCTTTTGTTCCAATAGCTATTGGATTTGGTTCATCTGAATTAAGTGGTATAGCAGATACAACCTTTTCTCCAGCAACATGGTCGCTGCTTTGAGTAGATAATAGTAGTTCGTTTGCGCTAACGCCTTTTGATAGAAGCTCAATATTTACATTTTCACTATTTGCTATTGAATGAAGTTGAGGTAAGTCAGATACATGTGCGAGAACAAGTCTTCCAACAGAAGTAATTAAACCATATGTTGAGCGAGTTGTAGTCGTAAACATAGTAAGACATGGAGTATCGAAAATATTTCCAGTATTTGTTTTCCATTTGTTGAAAGTATCTACGCTAGTTCTAGCTATAAACCCAGATGCGCTTAAAGCTATTGCGCATGGATCATCGCTTAATTGTAATGCTTGTTGCGCTACATCTGATTGTCCTGCAAGACGTGCTGCGTTTGCAGCTGCAACGTCAGCTTGTACAGATGTCATTTTATTTGCTTCCTGAACAGCAATAAGCTCCGAATCTGTATTTGAATTTTTATCATTATGTGTGCGAACTGGTGTAAAACTTCCATCAACTTGTTCATCTAAAATAATTGTTCTACGAGGAGAATCCCATTGTTTTACAGCAGAATCCATTTCTGATATTACAACTTTATCTAGTTCGAGTTCAGAGCTTAATATTTTATCTAATTCTTCTATTTTCTTTAATAAGTCATTGCGTTCAGACTCAAGTTCTATTCGACTCATTTTCGTAAGTCTGCGCAAACGCAAATCAAGAATATATTGTGCTTGAACATCGTCTAAGTCAAATACTTTAATCAATTTTGCTTTAGCAATATCCGCATCTTGGGAAGAACGAATTACTTGAATTACTTCATCGATATCTAGCATTGCTAGAAGAAGTCCTTCAACAAGATGTAAACGTTCGCCCGCTTTAGTCTTTCTGAATTCACTACGTCTGCGTACTACTGTTCTGCGGTGTAAAATCCAAACATCTAAAAGCTCTTTCAATCCCATAGTATGAGGTCTGCCGTTTACTAGAGCAACGTTATTGATTGTAAAGCTTTCTTGTAAAGGCGTGTGTTTGAAAAGCTGTGCTAAAACAGCGTTAGGATCAAATCCTGTTTTAATTTCTATTACTAAACGAGTTCCGTTATGACGGTCTGTTAAATCAATAGCTCCAGTAATTCCGTCAAGTTTTTTAGCTTTAATTCCTTGAGAAATACGTTCTAGTACTCGTTCTGGACCAACCATAAAAGGAAGTTCTGTAACTATAATAGCTTTTTTACGTGCTGTAATATTTTCAATATGAGCTTGTGAGCGAGTTATGAATGCTCCTCTACCAGTTTTATAAGCTTCACGAATTCCGGATCTTCCTACAATAATTCCGCCGCTTGGCCAATCTGGTCCTGGAACAAATTGCATTAAATCATCTAAAGTTGCATCATTGTGTTTCATTAAATATTTTGCGGCTTCAACTACTTCTCCAAGATTATGTGTTGCCATGTTAGTTGCCATTCCAACAGCGATTCCGGAAGCTCCGTTTACAAGCAAATTTGGTATTGCTGCTGGCAAAACTGTAGGTTCTTTAAGTTTATTATCGTAATTTGGAGTGAAATCAACAGTGTTTTCGTTAATATCTGCATTCATGCCTAAAGCAGCAGGTGCTAAGCGTGCCTCAGTATATCGTGATGCTGCAGGACCATCGTCAAGAGAGCCAAAATTTCCGTGTCCGTCAACTAAAGGAATACGCAAAGAAAAAGGTTGAGCTAAACGAACCATTGCTTCGTAAATTGCGCTATCGCCATGTGGGTGTAATTTACCCATTACTTCGCCTACTACTCGAGCAGACTTCATATAAGCGTGATCTGGGCTTAAGTTCATATTGCCCATTTGATACACGATTCTTCTTTGAACAGGTTTCATACCATCGCGCGCGTCTGGTAAAGCTCTGGCGTAGATAACAGAATAAGCGTATTCCAAGAAGGATTTGCTCATTTCTTCATTTAACGGCGTTTCAACAATATGCTCTTTAACTTTTCGTGGGTCAAAAGCAGGTGCTGTTGAATGGCGGCGTGAAGGCATGATATGAACTCCTTGAATGACTTTTATAGACTACTATAGTAGCAATTTACGTGCACAAGAATGTTGTTCTTCGTTGTGATTTTAGTAAACTTATTTAAAATTTTCAGTAATTTTATGAATTTTTTACTTATTTTATTATATGAGTTTTTTAAAATATATGAGTTTTCTTCACGAAGTGGTTCAATAATATGTATGAGCGTTGAAATGCCGTCTTTTAAAGAATTATTGCAATTCGTTGAAAAAGTTGAATATGGGGATTGGTATTCGAAAGATTTAGCTGTTTGTGGTGTAACTGATGTTAGTAGTGTAACTGATGTTAGTAGTACTAAAGTTAGTAACTTTGCTAATGATGGTACTAAATTTAGTAGAGATGATTCTGATTATGCTAAAGTTGGTGGAGCATTACATTTATCTTCTGTTCTTCCAGCTGTTTGTGATGCTATTGGAACGCCTGTAAGCACTGCAATACATCATGATCCTTCATTTTTGCGTAAATCATTAAATATACCTTCTGCTAGTAGAGCTATTGTTGTTCTTGTTGACGGTTTAGGGTACTGGAATATTGTTAATAGGATTGGACACGCTCCTTATCTTCGTTCTCTTATGAAAGAACCTTTGAATCAGCGTTTTATTTACTCGTGTTTACCAAGTACTACTGTTGCAGCAATGGGTACTTTTGGTACTGGTACTTGCCCAGGTCTTACTTGTATGACTGGATACACTCAAAAAAATAATGAAACTGGTGCTTTAGCTCAGTTAATTCAATTTAGAGATGCTCCTTTACCTGAAAATCTTCAACTTCAACCAACTATATTTGAATTATTAGTTAAGCAAGGTGTTCGTGCTGATAGTGTAAGTCTTCCTAAATTTGAAAATTCTCCTCTTACTCGCGCTGCTTTGAGAGGTGCACGTTATATTAGCGCAAAAACGCCTAGAGCACGTATTTGCGTTGCTGCAAACACAACTTTAGAGCCTGGATTAACTTACATGTATTTACGAGATACAGACAAAGTGGGTCATAACTACGGTTGTGATTCTGATGAGTGGATTGCATCTTTTGAGCAAGTTGACGCTCAATTACGCTTATTGCGGAAAAAGTGTGCTCCTGGAACTTTGATTATTATTACAGCAGATCATGGAATGATACAATCTGATCCGTCTATGTGCATAGATATAGCTAAAAATCCTAAATTAGCTGAAGGTGTTTCCATGGTTGCAGGAGAGCCTAGATCTGTTATGCTTTATGCAAAAGATGGTGTTAGTGTAAACGATTTAGCTAAGCGTTGGGCGGATGAGCTAGAAGATAAAGCACTTGTTAGAACTAAAAGACAAGCTATTTCGGATGGTGTTTTTGGCGAAGTTTGTGATAGAGCAAATGAAATTTTAGGTGACGTAATTGTTCAAGCTGCCAATCGCGTCACCGTAGTTGATTCTCGAACACAAACACAAAAGGCTATGAGTTTACCAAGTGTTCATGGGTCTATGACTCGTATGGAACTTGAAATACCTTGCCTTATTGATCTTGTTGATTAAGATATCAGCCTTCGCCAAATAAGATTTCATCCCAGCTAGGGACTGCAGATCTTCCACTTCTTCTTTTATGCTCGTTTGAGTGAGATTTTTCTACTGTATTCGCATTATTTTGTGTTTCATGCGTTTTCGAATTTGAATTAGAAATAGTGGAATTGGAGTTGTTTTTAGCGCTGTTATCCTTGCTATTTCTGTTATTCTTGTAAGCATTGTTTGAATTGTTGCTATTTGCGTTTGTACTCGAATTTTCGTTCGAATTTTCGCTCGAATTCGCTACTTGTGAATACGTATTTTTATTCGCGCTTGTAACGCTTGCACTATCATATTCTTTATTAGATCTATTATCTTTATTAGTGTGCTTTTTTGACTCACTTGAGTTTATTTCTGAAATATCATCTTTTTGCAATATAAGATTTTCTTGTGAATAATGAGAATCTCTTGTATTGGATTGCAATTTAGGTGAATTGTTTGCATGATCTGAGTTATTAGAAAATTCGTAATCACGATTTTCCTTTTTAGATAAGTGTGAGTCAGACTTAACTTTTGAAGAATTATCTAATATAGAAGATTTGTTTACATAATCTTCTAAAGTATGAATTTCTGTTTTATTTCCAGACTTATAATCCGTTTGATTATCTAATTGAGATATATTTTGCGAATTATTATTCTCTTCAGAATTTGAATTTTCCCATTGAGAAATTGCACGCTCTATTCTTGCAGAGCGTATTGAATTTCCTGGTATTTCGTTATTTGTAAACGGGAAGGATATATTTACAGTATCTCTATAAGTGTTATTAAACGATGTTTTACTTGAGTTTAAGTTTGTTGCAGAAGCTATTTCTTCACCGAGTAAAAGTCTAGAAGAAGTATTCATGCACGAAACAGTGTTGTCGTGCATATTCCAAGTCCATTCTGCTTTGATTGTGCGAGTCGCTGTATTAAATTGCGCGATTATACGCCATGGCTCAAGACCTCTTCGAGTTGCGCGCCATTTTACTGTTTCCATTCCAATTCTTGCTTTTGCTAAAGTGCGTTCAATCAGATCTGAAAGTGTGCGCATATTGCTTTGTTTTGGAGCTGGAACAGATAAGAATTGTTCAATAGCGTATTGTTTTTCAGTTTCGACTCCAGAAGAAAAGCGTCTAACTTGTGCTTCACTTATATGATATCGTGCTGAAACTTGAGATGGCTCAATACCTGCTCGTATGAGTGCTTGTATTTGTGATATTGGAAGTGCTGCACTTGATTGAGAAGTGTTGCTTTGAGAATCTGCATCGTTTCCATTCTTAATACGTTGTGATTCTGATATAGCGTGCTTCAGCGTGTCGTCCATGTAAATTTTTAACGGCGTGTTTTCGTAAATAAAAATTAAATCTCCGTTTTCATCTACATGATCGAAACTCGCCGTTTTTGGCGGATTTTCAAGCATTGTGCACCACTTTCCTCGCTTTTAACAATACTATATATATACTTTAGTCTATAGTATGCCTTCTTTAGCATTTTACATATATTTAAAAGAGTGTATTCTATGCGGGGTGGCATTCATGTATGCTATGCGCGTAGGAGCTTTAGAGAACGAAAGGACCATAATGGCACAGGATTATGATTCCCCTCGTAGTAAAGATGAGGATGAGGAGTCGCTGCAAGCACTGATTAAGGGTTCGCAGAACTCTTCTAGTGAGATTGACGATGATGAGAATGCTATTGCTGAAGATTATGAATTACCTGGAGCTGATCTTAGTGGTGAAGATGCATCTGTTACGGTAATTCCTATGCAGGGTGACGAGTTTATTTGCTCTGAGTGCTTCTTAGTGAAGCATCGCAGTCAGCTTGCTGAATCTTCTACTGAAAGTCAGCCTGTATGCAAGGAGTGCGCTGCTTAAATGGCATATGATGAAACTTATAACAGCCCAGAGCAATTAGAAGTACTTATACAATATTTGGATAAAGTTGCCGAGCATATTGAGCCTCTTCGTTATGCGCATGCTTCAGATGCTGGAGCTGATTTAAGAACCACACAGGATTTTGTTTTGAAGCCGTTTGAAAGAGCGCTTGTGCCTACTGGTGTAGCAATTGCTTTGCCTGCTGGTTACGTAGCTCTTGTACATCCTCGTTCTGGTCTTGCTGTAAAGCAAGGTGTAACTGTTTTGAATGCGCCTGGAACAGTGGATGCAGGGTATCGTGGAGAAATAAAAGTCCCACTTATAAATTTAGATCCTGAGCATGTTGCTGAATTTCATAGAGGAGATCGTATTGCTCAATTAGTTATTCAGCGTTATGTTGAAGCAGATTTTATTCAATCGGAAAGTCTTCCTTCATCTGATAGATCTGATAAAGGCTTTGGTTCAACAGGTTTGCAATAAATTTTAAATAAATCCGACTAGCGTGTGCTATGTCGGATTTATAGTAATTTTTTTGTAAATTAGCTTATTCTTAGTGTATTAGTTGTTGATTTTTTACATTATTTAACAATTTAAGTGCTGTATTTTGTTGAAACATGTAGGATAGTGTTACGCGGGAGGTGATGTGTGATGGGTGAATCACAAGAAGAGATTAGGTGTGCTAATAAGCTTGGATGTGAAATTAGCGAAGAACCAAATAACCCGTTGTGCCCAATTTTACAAATGTGTCAATGGCATCATCCCGGTGAAAATATGGATATACTTCATCGTGCGTATAAACGAGCAGTGAAGCAACATACTGGTCAGCGGCGTAAATCAGGTGAGCCATATATTATTCATCCTCTTGCAGTTGCACAAATTCTTGCAGATCTAGGTATGGGTCCTGTAGTTGTTGCAGCTGGATTATTGCACGATACTGTTGAAGATACTGATTACACTTTAGAAGAGTGCAGGGCTGATTTTGGTGATACAGTAGCAGGTCTAGTTGATGGCGTTACCAAAATTTCAAATATGGAATACGGAGATAATGCGCAGGCTGAAACTATACGAAAAATGGTTGTAGCAATGAGCAGAGATGTTCGTGTTCTCGTTGTAAAACTCGCAGATCGCTTACATAATGCTCGTACGTGGAGATATGTTAAATCTCAAAGTTCGCATAAAAAAGCTAGAGAAACGCTAGATGTCTATGCTCCTCTTGCAAATAGACTTGGTATGAATGCTATTAAAACAGAACTTGAAGAGTTAAGTTTTAAAGTGTTGTATCCAAAAATTTATAATGAAATAGTTGTTTTAGTAGCTCGTAGAGCTGGTCAGCGTGAAGTTTATTTACGCCAAATTCTTGAAGAAATCAACGAAGATTTATCTGAACAGCATGTAAAAGCTTCTGTTAAAGGTCGTCCAAAAGATTATTTCTCAATCTATCAGAAGATGATTGTTAGAGGTCACGATTTCGAAAATATTTACGATCTTGTTGGAGTTAGAATAATAGTTGATTCTATTCGAGATTGCTATGCTGCATTGGGTGCTGTGCATGCAAGATGGAGTCCTGTTCCTGGGCGTTTCAAGGATTATATAGCAACTCCTAAGCTGAATATGTATCAGAGTTTGCATACTACTGTTGTAGGTCCAGGTGGCAAGCCTGTTGAAATTCAAATTCGTACTTGGGATATGCATAGGCGTGCTGAATTTGGTATTGCTGCTCATTGGAAATATAAGGCTAACGGTCAAGCTGGTCGTGCTTTAAGTAAGCCAGATAATGAAGATTTGAAGCGTGAGCAAGAGGATCGTAAAGAGCTAAGTGAAGCAGATAATCTTAAATGGATTCAGCAATTAGCTGATTGGACTAGTGAAACTCCAGATTCAGATGAATTCTTAGGATCTTTAAAGCAAGATTTAGGTGCTGCAGAAGTATATGTATTTACTCCTAAAGGAAGCATTGTTGCACTTCCGCAAGATGCAACTCCTGTAGATTTTGCTTATTCAGTGCATACTGAAGTTGGACATCGTATGATGGGCGCTCGTGTAAACGGTCGTTTAGTTCCTCTTGATACGAAGCTAGTTAATGGAGATACAGTTGAAGTTTTGACTTCAAAATCAGATACTGCTGGGCCATCAAGAGATTGGCTTAGTTTTGTAAAATCTCCGCGTGCTAGAAATAAGATTCGCCAGTGGTTTAGCAAAGAGCGTCGTTCTGAAGCTATTGAAGAAGGTAAAGACGAGTTAACTCGTGCTATGCGTAAAAGAAACTTGCCTATATCTACTTTAATGACTCCACAAGCTTTAATTGGTGTTGCTGACGAGTTGAATATTATGCCTAATGTTGATGCAGTTTATGCTGCAATCGGCGAAGGCCAAGTTTCGACTCAAAATGTTATTTCTAGACTTGTTAAAGACGCTGGAGCTGATGAAGTAGATGAAGAAGTTGAACAAGAAGCTTTGCCTTTAAGGAGACCTGAGAGAGCTAGAAAGTCTAATGGTGTTCTTGGTGTTTCTGTAAAGGGAGTTGGAGATGTGTGGGTTAAGCTTGCTCGTTGTTGCATGCCAGTTCCTGGAGATAATATCGTAGGATTTATAACTAGAAATCAAGGCGTATCTGTTCACAGGAATGATTGTCAAAATATGATTGATTTGCAAAAAACTCAACCTGAACGCGTTATTCCTGTTCAATGGACAAGTGATAAAGGCCTGTTTTTGGTTAAAGTTCAGGTTGAAGCTTTGGATCGACAGCATTTGCTTTCAGATGTTACTAAAGTACTTTCTGATCATGGTGTAAACATTCTCTCAGGAAATATTGCTACTGGGGATGATCGAGTTGCAACAAGTCAGTTTACTTTTGAAATGGCAGATCCTCAGCATCTTAATACATTGCTTGCTGCTATTCGTAAGATTGAAGGCGTTTTTGACGTTTATCGTATTACTGGTGCAAAAGATAGTGCTGAGCCTCGGCTTAGAAAGATGGAACGCGGCTGAGTAATTGGCTGAGTGGTTGGCTCTAGTGATTATTAAGTTATTAAGCGATTAGCTTCAGTAATCTTATATAATTATGTGCTTTACATATTCATGTTGAATACGTAAAGCACATTTTTTAATGCTCGCGATGATTTATTTTATTTGATATTACATCGCCAATACTTTGTGCTATTTGAACTAAAACAATGCATAAGATTACAGCTACGCCCATAACATCATATTGATATCTTTGATATCCGTATCGTATAGCAATGTCGCCAAGTCCACCTGCTCCAACTGTTCCTGCCATTGCAGAAAAACCGAAAAGTGTTATAAATGTGAGAGATACTCCACGAATTAAGGATGGAAGGCTTTCAAAGAGTAATACTTTGAAGATTATTTGTATATTACTTGTTCCAAAACTTTGTGCTGCTTCAATAAGACTTCCATCAACTTCTGCTAAAGATTGTTCAACTATTCTAGCTACGAATGGTGCTGCTGTAACAACAAGTGGAACAATAGCTCCTGGAACACCTAGCGAAGTTCCTACGATAAGTCTAGTAATTGGTATCAATGCAACTAGAAGAATGATAAACGGTACAGATCTGACTATATTAACTATTCCGCCTATAATAGCGTGAATAGTCGCGTTTTCTTTTATTCCTTTCTTTGAAGATACGATTAGTAAAACGCCTGCTGGCAATCCTATTGCATATGCTAAAAGTGTTGCAATAGAAGTCATTACTATTGTGTCTAGAGTTCCTTCAAGCAGTAAGTCACCATATTCTTCAAAGAAATTTGTTACAGCATTAAGCATTTTTGCTCCCAGTTTAATTTTGCAGATTCGCCTTTATTGATTCTGTTCGCTTGTGTCTTTATTGCGATGATTTTCAACAAGAGAATCAGCAATAAGAGTAGTTAGAATTTCGCTATGAGGATTTTTAAATAATGTTGATGTGTCACCGATTTCAACTATTTTCCCACCGTCTATCATTGCTACTCGATCGCAAATATTTCGAGCTACAGATAGTGAATGAGTTATTATCACTAAAGTTACGTTTAGTTCTCTGTTGATTTTACGAAGCAAGTCTAAAATTTGCGCAGTAGTAGTTGAATCAAGAGCACTTGTTGCTTCATCACACAACATAATAGAAGGGTTATTTGCAAGTGCGCGTGCAATAGCTACACGTTGTTGTTGTCCGCCAGAAAGTTGGCTAGGGTAGCTGTTTTCAAAACCTTTTAATCCTACTAACTCTAATAAATATTGTGCTCTTTCTTCTCGTTTCTTTTTAGGAGTATGGTTTAGCTCTAACGGGAATGTAACATTTCGTAATGCTGTGCGCTGCCCAAATAAGCTAAAGTTTTGAAAAATCATGCCTATATTTGAGCGGATTTTAGAAAGCTCTAGATTTTTAGCGTTTGTTATATCTTTTCCATCGATGATTATTTTTCCGCTTGTAGGTCTTTCTAATAGATTTATGCATCGGACAAGTGAGGACTTACCTGCTCCGGAAGATCCAAGAATTCCAAATACTTCACCTGATTCAACAGTTACGTTTATACCATGTAATACTTCGCGTGACTCTTTGCCGTTTGAATAGCTTTTATGAAGATTTTCAATTTGAATCATATGTTCTCACTTGTTCCGATCTATAGTTTTTTGCGATTTTAGCAATATTGTAAAATTTCTACTCGTATAAAGTAAGAAGTACCTTATACGAGTTTGAAAAGTTTAGAAAACAGGTAATACTGCTCCATTGTAATTTTTGTTAATGAAATTACGCACTTCGTCAGTCTTTAGAGCTTTAATCAAAGCTTTGATCTTGTCTGTGTTTTCTGAACCTTTTTTGACAACAATAATATTTTCATAAGTTTTTGCTGCAATTCCGCCAACTTTTTCTGAAATTAGTGGATCTTTTATAGGATCAAATCCAGCTTGAATAGCATAATTTCCATTTAATGTAGCAAAATCGACATCTTTAACAGCAGTTGGAACCATTGCTGCTTCAAGCTCTTTGAACTTCAAATTATGAGGGTTAGAAACAATATCTTTAGTAGTGGAATTCACATCCTTTGGATTCTTTAATTTCAACAAACCTGCATCTTGAAGAAGTAGCAATGCGCGTGCCTCATTAGTTGCGTCATTAGGAACGGCAATAGTAGAGCCATCTTTCACATTTTTAAGAGATTTTAATTTTCCTGGATATAATCCGAAAGGCTCAAAATGTATTCCTGCAACAGAAACAAGGTGTGTTCCTTTTTCTTTATTGAAATTATCTAAATAAGGTAAATGCTGATAATAATTTGCATCAACTTCGCCTTCTTCAGTTGCAGTGTTTGGCTGTACGTAATCTGTAAATTCTTTTACAACAAGTTTGTATCCTTGTTTTTTAAGAATTGGTTTTACTACTTTGTTTAATATTTCTGAATGAGGTGTAGGAGAAGCTGCGACAGTAATTGTATGGCTATCTTTATCGGAAGCTTTTTGAGAACCACATCCTCCGAGAGTTAATCCTACGAGTGCGCTTAAAGCAATTGCTGCTGAAATAATTTTCTTATTATTCATATTTTTCTCCTAACATTATAGATTTTATTTTTCTTTTTCTTTTTCTCTTTTTTCAGTTTTCTGTTTTATTTTTCTTTTTCAGTTTTTTCTTTTCTCTTCTTCAGTTTTTAGTTTTCAGTTTTCTGTTTCTCTTTTTCTTCTTTTTTCTTCTTTTTTCAGTTTTTCTTCTATCTCTTTTTATTTCTCAATATGTTCCCCTTCGCGAGTACAAAATCCAAATATATGGGAGAAATCTGCTTAATGCTACTGTTTTATTATTTGTATTACTTATGACTGGTTAGAAAACGTTGAAAATAAAAGGAAGTGAAAAAATATCTCCTTTTTAAAGTATTTGCATTTTTTCGATTACACTTATAGTCATGAGTGTAATTCGTTTAGCATTAGCGCAAATTGATACTTGCGTTGGAAATATAGAAGTAAATAGCGAAAAGATTTTGCAATATTGCAAAAAAGCTAAAGAAAATAATGCGCAAATGGTCGTATTCCCTGAAATGACTTTAACAGGATATCCTATTGAAGATCTTGCATTGCGAGCGACTTTCCGCAAAGCAGCTAATAATGCTATATTTACTCTTGCAAAAAGGTTATGTAGTGAAGAATTATCTGACTTATATGTAGTTGTTGGAACAGTAGGATTAGATGAATCCTCTGGAAAACCTCGTAATAGACTTGTTGTATTGCATAATGGCAATATTATTCTTCATTACGATAAGCATTTTTTGCCTAATTACGGAGTATTTGATGAGTTCCGTATCTTCTCTTCAGGAAATGAATGTTCAATTCTAGAAATTGACGATTTTCGCATCGGATTCGCTATTTGTGAAGATATTTGGCAAGACGGAGGTCCTGTTGCGCAATTAGCTAATAAAGGTATTAACGTACTCGTCACTATGAATGGCTCTCCTTATGAAGAAGGTAAAACGCATGTGCGCGTAAAACTTGCAAAGCAAAGAGCATCTGAAGTCAATGCACCAGTAGTGTATGTAAATCAAGTTGGTGGTCAAGATGATTTAGTTTTTGACGGCGGAAGCTTTGTAGTTGATCGCGATGGAAGTTTGCTTGAACGCTCTAAAATGTTTAAAGAAGATATTTCTTATGTTGATATAGATTCTTCTGTTTGCAAACAAAAAGTTTCTACTATTGCGAAAAAATTGGAACAAGACGAAGAAGTTTATTGTGCGTGCGTTTTAGGTCTTCGTGATTACATGCGTAAGAATGGTTTCAAAGGAGTGTGTTTAGGGCTCTCTGGTGGTATTGATTCAGCTTTAGTTGCGACTATGGCTGCAGATGCTTGCGGTGGGCAAAATGTTTGGGGAATCTCAATGCCAAGCATGTACTCTTCAGATGGTTCTAAAGATGATGCTTATGATTTAGCAAAACGTATATGTGCTAATTATGATATTCAACCTATTGAACCGCTTTTCAAAGTTTTTCAGACTCAACTTGATTTACAAGGTATTGCTGCAGAGAATTTGCAAGCTAGAGTTCGTGGCGTAATCGTTATGGCGTATTCAAATTCTAAAGGATTGCTTGCGCTCGCAACTGGTAATAAGTCAGAACTTGCATGCGGATATTCAACTATTTACGGAGATGCTGTAGGTGGGTATGCTCCTCTTAAAGATTTATTCAAAACTCGTGTTTGGGCTTTATCTCGTTGGCGTAATCGCGCTGCAGCAAATGGTGTTGGAATTGGCATGTTGCCGATTGTTGGTTTTGAAGATTTAGAAAATCAAAAAATTCCAGATGATGGATTGTTGATTCCAATAAACTCAATTATTAAGCCTCCTAGTGCAGAATTAAGGCCTGGTCAGAAGGATTCTGATTCTTTGCCAGAATATGATCTGCTTGATCGAGTGTTACAAGCGCATATAGAACTTGCTCACGGTCGTGCTGATTTGCTTTTAGATGGTTTTGATGAGCAAACTGTCGATACTGTTATGCGTTTAGTTGATCGTGCTGAATGGAAAAGGCGTCAATATCCTCTAGGTCCTAAAGTTAGTTCAATTGCTTTTGGAAGAGATAGAAGAATGCCTATAACAACAGCATTCCGTGAATAAAAGCTCAAGTACTTATGTTTATTGTTGTCAATCAGCGTTTCTATATATAAATGTGATGTAACTCACTTGAAATTTTAAAAAATTCGACTTGTTTATTGACTATTTGCTTTAACATATTACTTAGAGCAACGTGAAGAAGCGCTGCAATTATAAAAGGAGTTCAGATATGACACCAACGGATACCTCCGTTCTCACTGACGAGGAGCTTCGCACAAAGGCATGGGATGGCTTCGTCGAAGGCAATTGGAAGAACGATATTGACGTTCGAGACTTTATATTGAAGAATTACACGCCGTATGAAGGCGATGAGAGCTTCTTGGCAAACGCCACTGAAAAAACTAAGCATATGTGGAAGTACCTTGACGACAATTATTTAGCAGTTGAACGTGAGCGCCGTGTTTATGACGTTGAAACACATATTCCAGCTGGTATTGATGCGATGCCTGCAGGCTATATTGAAAGCCCAGAAGTAGATAATGTAATAGTAGGTTTGCAAACAGATGAGCCATGCAAGCGTGCAATGATGCCAAATGGCGGATGGCGCATGGTTGAGCAAGCTATTAAAGAAGCTGGAAAAGAAGTAGATCCAGAAATTAAGAAAATCTTTACTGTTTATCGTAAAACTCATAATGATGGCGTGTTTGGTGTTTATACAAAGAATATTAAGATTGCTCGCCACAACAAGATTCTAACCGGTTTGCCAGATGCTTACGGACGTGGTCGTATTATTGGCGATTATCGTCGTGTAGCTCTTTATGGCGTTAATATGCTTATTGAGTTTAAGAAGCGCGATAAGGATTCGATTCCATATCGTAATGATTTTACTGAAACTGAAATTGAGCATTGGATTCGTTTCCGTGAAGAGCATGATGAGCAGATTAAAGCTTTGAAGCAGCTTATTAACTTAGGCAAAGAGTACGGTTTGGATTTGACTCGTCCAGCTCAAACTGCTAAGGAAGCCGTGCAATGGACTTATATGGGCTATCTTGCGTCTGTTAAGAGCCAGGATGGCGCTGCAATGAGCTTTGGACGTGTATCTGCATTCTTTGATTGCTATTTTGAGCGTGATTTTAAAGCTGGTTTAATTGACGAAACTGATGCTCAGGAAATTATTGATGCTCTTGTTATGAAACTTCGTATTGTGCGTTTCTTGCGCACTAAGGATTACGATGCAATCTTCTCTGGAGATCCATATTGGGCAACTTGGTCCGATGCAGGTTTTAGTGACGATGGACGCACTTTCGTTACTAAGACATCATTCCGTTTGCTTAACACTTTAACTCTTGAGCATTTGGGACCAGGTCCTGAACCAAATATAACAATCTTCTGGGATCCAAAACTTCCTGAAGCTTATAAGCGTTTCTGCTCACGTATTTCTATTGATACTTCTGCTATTCAGTATGAGTCAGATAAAGATATTCGTGAGCATTGGGGTGATGATGCAGCTATTGCTTGCTGTGTTTCGCCAATGCGTGTCGGTAAGCAAATGCAGTTCTTCGCTGCTCGCGTGAACTCTGCTAAGGCTTTGCTTTACGCTATTAACGGTGGCCGTGATGAGATGACTGGCATGCAAGTTATCGATAAGGGTGTTATTGAGCCAATTCGCCCAGAAGCTGATGGCACTCTTGATTATGAGAAAGTTAAAGCTAATTATGAGAAAGCTTTGGAATGGCTTTCTGAAACATATATTGAAGCTCTTAACATAATTCATTACATGCACGATAAGTACGCTTATGAGTCAATTGAAATGGCTTTGCATGATAGGGAAGTCTATCGTACGCTTGGTTGCGGTATGTCTGGCTTGTCTATTGCTGCGGATTCTTTGTCTGCTTTGAAGTATGCAAAAGTTTATCCAATTTATAATAAGGATGCTAAAGAAACAGAGGGTCACGAATACGAGTACATTGAAGGTGGCGACGATGATTTAGTCGTAGGCTACAAGACTGTTGGTGAATTCCCAATTTACGGTAACGATGATGATCGTGCTGATGATTTAGCAAAGTGGGTTGTAAGTACTGTTATGGGTCAGGTAAAGCGCTTGCCTGTTTACCGTAATGCTGTTCCAACTCAGTCAATCTTGACTATTACTTCTAACGTTGAATACGGTAAGAATACTGGTTCGTTCCCATCTGGACACAAGAAGGGTACGCCGTACGCTCCAGGTGCAAATCCAGAAAACGGTATGGATGCTCACGGAATGCTTCCATCAATGTTCTCCGTTGGTAAGATTGACTACGATGATGCTCTAGATGGTATTTCGCTTACGAACACAATTACTCCTGATGGTTTGGGTCGTGACGAAGATGAGCGTATCACTAACTTAGTGGGCATTTTGGATGCAGGAAACGGACATGGCTTGTATCATGCAAACATCAATGTTTTGCGTAAGGAACAGCTTGAAGATGCTGTTGAACATCCAGAAAAGTATCCACATTTGACTGTTCGAGTTTCTGGATATGCAGTGAACTTTGTAAAGCTCACTAAGGAGCAGCAGCTTGATGTTATTTCTCGTACGTTCCACCAAGGATCTGTTACAGAGTAATAGCTAGAGATTGTTTATAAACCGCCGGAGTGAGTATTATTGCTTCGGCGGTTTATACCATATTTTGCGGAATATAGGAGGGCAGCTTAATGGCTGATAATACAGCGTTTCGAACTACAACGCAGCATATGCTTAAAGAGTCGAAAGAGTATGCCCGACAGACTTTAATGGGTGGACTTTCCGGTTTTGAATCTCCAATTGGATTAGACAGAAAAGATCGTTTAGCAGCTCTCAAAACTGGCGATATTGGGTTCGTGCATTCGTGGGATATTAACACTTCTGTTGACGGACCTGGAACTCGTATGACAGTGTTTATGAGTGGCTGCCCACTTCGCTGCCAATATTGCCAAAATCCTGATACTTGGAAAATGCGTGATGGCAAGCCAGTCTACTTGGATGCGATGATTAAAAAAGTAGACCGTTATCAAAGTCTTTTTAAAGCAACAGGAGGCGGAATTACTTTTTCTGGTGGAGAGTCCATGATGCAGCCTGCTTTCGTATCTCGAGTATTTCGTGCTGCTAAAGAAATGGACGTGCACACTTGCTTGGATACTTCCGGCTTTTTGAATCGCAATTATACGGACGAAATGATTGAAGACATTGATCTTTGCTTGCTTGACGTTAAATCTGGCACTGAAGAAACGTATAAGAAAGTTACTGGTGGCTTGCTTCAGCCAACTATTGACTTTGGTCAGCGATTGGCGAAGGCTGGTAAGAAGATTTGGGTGCGTTTTGTGCTCGTTCCAGGTTTGACTGACAGCGAAGAAAATGTTGAAAAAGTTGCTGAGATTTGCGATTCGTTTGGGGATGCTGTTGAGCATATTGACGTGCTTGGCTTCCATCAACTAGGCCGTCCAAAGTGGCATGAGCTCAGAATCCCGTATCCTCTTGAGAATCAAAAAGGACCTTCTAGAGCTCTTAAAGAGCGAGTTGTAAACCAGTTCAAAGACCACAGTTTCGTTGTGTACTAA
Source organism: Gardnerella bivia (assembly GCF_049262715.1). Taxonomy (NCBI): domain Bacteria; kingdom Bacillati; phylum Actinomycetota; class Actinomycetes; order Bifidobacteriales; family Bifidobacteriaceae; genus Gardnerella; species Gardnerella bivia. The sequence goes on along the minus strand of NZ_CP058399.1, from coordinate 1,384,639 downwards.
ATTGCATCTATTCTGTGTATGAATTGCGTAAAGAATTGCATTTAGATTGCATTTAGATTGAATTTAGATTGCGTCAAAAGTGTAATTGTAATTTATGCAAATTTTGCGTATTTAATTGTTTTCTTCTGAAGTATTTTTGTATAATTATACAAATATGTTTTTTTACAGATAAGGATACGCAATGAAGCGCAGAATAGGTTGTTGGATTGCATTAGCTTTTGCGTTTGCACTAGCTATTTTTGTGCGGTATAGCGATAGATATGGTTTTACTAGCGCGATTGTTATTTTCGCTATTTTGCCGCTAATTTTATTTCCGATAAACATTGTTGCATCTTTCGATAAGAAACTTCTTATTGAAGTGCCGATAATATCAATTTTAATAACTTTTGTTTTGGAAGTTTTTACTTTCAAATCTGGAAATGATTTTGCTGGATATTTTGGATACCTTCTTCCAACGCTTATATTATCAGCAGTTGCATTTACTCTTACTAGATTCCTTAAAACTAGGCTTGTTAAGCGAATAAATGACGAAATAGCAAACAATAAAACAGATTGATTATTTTATTGATTACTTATTTTTGATTAGTCGTAGTTGTGTGCGAAAGTTGAAGCCGTGTTAGAAGATGCATAATCTATAACACGGCTTAAATATTTTTTACGGATATTTTGCAAAAAATTGCAAAGTAAGATGCAAAAAGCGTAAGAATTTAGCTAAAGCGTGCAAATCGGGAGGCGCACTTGTTCGAGGAACCAAAGCTTTTAAAAGAGCCTAGAGAAGGAGTTCCAGAAGTCATTGATACGCTTGAAGCATATAAAGACTATTGTAGTTTACTGGCATCGGGCTCAGGCCCTTTGGCTGCAGATGCAGAGCGAGCTTCCGGTTTTCGATATAGTCATGAAGATTGGCTGATTCAGTTTAAACGCAAAGGTGCAGGAATTGGGTTATTAGATCCAATAGAACTTACAAAACTTGGAGCTGATTGGAATGAATTTAACAAGGCTGTGGGGGATGTGCCTTGGATTATTCACGATTCGATGCAAGATTTGCCAGGATTTTTCGACATTGGTTTGCGTCCGCGTGCTTTATTTGACACAGAAATTGCAGCTAAATTACTTGGTAGAAAGCGCTTTGGATTAAGTTCAGTAACTGAATATTATTTGGGTTTGACACTCGCAAAAGAACATTCTGCAGCTGACTGGTCTTATCGTCCTCTTCCTAGAGATTGGCGAAATTACGCGGCTTTAGACGTTGAATTGCTAATCGAATTAGAAGAAGTGATGCGTGCGGAATTAAAGAAACAAGGTAAGCTTTCTTGGGCTGAAGAAGAATTTGCACACTTGTTGATAGCTGGAGCAAAAAAGAAAGCTAAGCATCCTCGTCCTTGGCTTCGAATATCTCATATTAGTGTTCTTATGCATGATAAAATCGGCTTAATGATAGCTAAAGAGCTTTGGCAAAAAAGAGATGAGCTTGCTAGACAATACGATATTGCTCCAACTCTATTGCTATCTGATGCTGCAATTATTGAAGCAAGTAAGCGTAAGCCAAATAATTCAAGGTCTTTCCGCTCAATCCGTATTCTTAATGAGAGAGTTCGAATTCATACTGGCTGTGAGCAAGATAAGATGTTTGAGCGATATGCTCCAATTCAGCGTAAAATTAAGCCAAATGTTTGGAAACTTGTTATTGAAAAAGCTATTTCTAAAGCTAAAAGTGGCATAGATGCAATGTCTATTGACGATGATTCAAGTGATTGTAGTAGCTCTAATAACTTTCATAGATGTTTAGTAAATTCTTCTAGCAATCATGCTGATCATTCTGATACTAGATTTTACGGTGATAGCGAAAATTCTAAAGATTCTGAATCTTCTAGAGATCATATTAAGAATAATGAGAATATTAAGAATGTTGCGGATTGCGAGCATATTGAGCATAAAAATATAAGTGATTTTGAGAATTCTTTTGAGCAGGATTGTCAATGTGCTCCAAAATCAATGAAATACTGGCGTGAGCATCATCCTAATCGTTTTGCAATATTGCAAAAAGTGAAAGCTGTTGTTATGAGAATCGCTGAGGATACTCATACGCCTATGGATGTGTTGATTAAACCGCAAATAATTCGAAATCTTTGCTGGAATGATGATATAAAAAATATTGATGTACGTTTATTCCTTATTGAGCAGGGAGCTAGAGTTTGGCAAGTGGATTTAATTTCTGAGTCCGTGACTCGCGTTATCATATAACGGTTGTGCCGTACGGCAGATATAAGAAAACGTAATTTCAGGAGCGCAAGCGTGAAAATCAGCGTCAGGAATCTTGAGCCAACTAAAGTTAAGCTCACCATTACCGTAGAACTCGAAGAATTCGAGCCTTACTTAGATAAGGCTCGTAAGGAAATCGCCAAGCAAATCAACGTGCCTGGTTTCCGTAAAGGTCATGTACCTGGAAAGATTGTAGATCAGCGTGTAGGCTTCGCAGCTGTTGCCGGTGAAGCTGTGAATTCTGCTGTTCCAGAGCTTTATTCTCAAGCTTTGGAAGAAAAGAAGATCAGTCCTATGGATCAGCCAGAGTTTGAAGTGCAAGAAGTGCCTGAATCAGCTGCTGGCGAAGAAAAGTTAAAGTTCGTTGCTACTGTTGAGCGTCGCCCAGAATTCAAACTTAATAAGTTTGATGGTGTAGATATCGAAGTAGAAAAGCCTGAAGTAACTGATGAAGATGTAAATGCTCGTCTTGAAGCATTGCGTCATCGTTTCGCAACTCTTGTTGGTGTCGATCGTCCAATTAAGAAGGGTGATTTTGCCAATATTGACTACACTTCTTCATTCGGAGATGAAGTAGTAGCAAGTAGTGAAGGTGAAAGCATTGAGGTTGGAGCTCACCGTATTCTTAATGAAATGGATGAGGCTTTGGAAGGTCTTTCTGCTGGCGAAGAAGCTATTTTTGAAACCGATCAGTACAAGAACAGCAAGCATGAAGGCGAAAAAGCTCAAGTTAAGGTTAAAGTTAATTCTGTAAAGACACAGGAATTGCCAGAGCTTGACGATGATTTCGCTAAAGAAGCTTCTGAGTTTGATACTTTAGATGAGCTTAAAGAAGATGTACGTAAGGCTTGCGAACAGTCTAATGAAGGTCGTCAAGCAACTATTGCTCGTGATGCTTTTATTGCTAAGATTCAGGAAGAAGTTGAAATTCCTGTACCAAAGGGCGTAAAAGAAAAGGCTGTTGCTGAGCATCTTAAGGGTATGACTCCAGATCCTGAGAAAGCTACTAAGGATCAGAAAGAAGAAGCTGAAAAGGCTGCCGAAAAGGAACTTCGCGATCAGATGGTGTTAGATGCTTTAGCTGAGAAACTGGATGTATCAGTTTCACAAGCTGATGTCACTAATTTCCTTATTTCAGTTGCACAGCAGTATGGTATGGATCCAAGTCAGTTCATTAGCGCGATTGTGCGCAATGGTCAGCTCGGTTCAGCTGTTCAAGAAGTTGCTCGCTCTAAGGCGTTAATCGCTGGTATGCGCGCAGTAAAGTTCGTTTCTAATGGTGAAACGATTGATTTGAGTGCTTTCCTTACTGAAGATGATGATTCTTCTGAAGAAGAGAGTGTTAAAGCTGCTTCTGCTGCGGCTGAAGTAGCTGATGAGCTTTCTAAGTAGAAGTAACTAAGTTCTAAGTTACTAAAGTAACTGTTTTAAGTAAGACCTAGCGGAATTATTTTCTGCTGGGTCTGCTTATTTTTTACTTATTTTTATTTATTTTTCCCTATAACACTTATTTTTATTTATTTATATATTTGTTTTCGTATATTTGTTTTCGTATATTTGTAATGTAATCTCATGTAAATGTGATCTTAAATTTGATCTCATATAATTTAGTGAAAGTATAAGTAATGAAAAGTACTATCAAAACTAATGCAAAGAATCGCAGTTGCAATAGTAGAACAGTGCTTTTTAAGTTTTTAAATTTTGCTTTCTTAGCTTTATCTGTTATTTTTATTGGCATTCTCACTGGTTTAGGTGCGACTTTTCTTACATTCATTCTTTATGCAGTACAATACATTGCTTTTGGATCAATCGAATCTGCTAAAAATACTGTATTTTCATCTCTTCCTTGGTATCGTTACGTGCTATCTTGCACAATTTCGATGACTATTGCTGGCGTATCTTGGTATTTTCTTCGCAAAAGAGAAAATCCTCCTCGTATTGTCACAATCCCTCAAGCTGTTTTCGGAAGTGTTATGCCAATTTTTTCTACTATTGCGCATGTTTTGTTGCAAATCGGAATTGTTGGTTCTGGAATTTCAATAGGCAGGGAAGTAGCTCCTAGAGAATTAGCTGCGCTTATTGCTCAGCGTTACAGCAGTGTTTTTCATATATCTTCTAAAACTCAGCGCGTACTTATTGCATCTGCTGCTGGCGCTGGTTTGGCTGCAGTGTATCACGCTCCTTTAGCTGGAAGCGTGCTTGCTTTAGGATTACTTAGTAAAACTCAAGGTTTTGGTTTTTACGCATGGCTAAATCGTGAAAATGGTTCTGTAGTAGCTAATGTAATTAAGCATATTTTGCGCTCTGATCGTTTGTATTGCTTGCCTTTTGCGCTTTCTATGAATTACGTTGCTGCTTTTGTTGTTGAATTTTTAATGCATCATTCTAGATACTACAATATTTCTCAATTTTCGTGCGATATTTCTTGGCAAATTTGCGTTTTGGCTGTTGTTGTAGGTTTAGTGTGCGGTTTAGTTGGTTACGTTTTTCGCTTGTGTATTATTTGGTGTCGTACTCATGCTTTGCGTGGCATAAAAATGTTGTGTTTTATGCCAATAGCCGGCTTAACTATTGGTATTGCAGCTTGCTGGTTTCCACATATCATGGGAAATGGTAGATCACTTTGCCAACTTGCATTTTCTGTGTCTAGTTTTCCGCATTTTTTAGCTTTCTCGAATATTATGATTATTTTGCTGATTCTTGCAATAATGAAAATGGCTGCTACTTTGCTTGTTTTGCGAGCGGGTGCTTCTGGAGGCATTCTTCAGCCGAGTATTTCAACTGGAGCTTGTATTGGGCTGATTGTAGGCATTGTAAGCATGAAACTTCCATTTATTTCTAGCTTAGTATTAAGTCAGCCTAATGCATTGATTTTGGCTGCTATTTTTGGTGCTGCAAGCCTATTAACTGCTAGTAGAAAGTCATTATGGTTTGCGCTTTTACTTGTAGCTCAATTAGTAAACGTTTCGCTTATTGTGATTGTTCCTATGGCTGTTGCTTGTGCTGTTTCTAGAAGTATAACGTTTCTGTTCGCAAAACTTCGAAAATAAAAATATGCGCATTTGATATTTTTTTATTCAATGATTATAAAAAGTTTATTTAATGATTATCAAAAGCGCATATTTGCTTATTATTTAGTTATCGATAAAGTCATCTTTAAAAATAACACTGTCATCATTATTTAAGAAAGTATAGTGTAAATGTATTGGGGAAATGACTTTATTTTTAGCTTCTTCAACTTCTGGAAACATATTTGTTAGTAATAGTCTGTCAGAAAACTCAGCTTGAGTCTTTGAAATTCCATAGTCAGGTACACGCTCTGTGAATTTAATAGTTATATTTAGGTCATCTCCTTTAGCGTCAAATGTTGCGGATACGTCATCATCACCCCTCTTTTCAAAGCTTGATGGGTGACAATGAAAATATTCTTCAATATTTGCGCTTTTTTCTGCAGAGCAATTGTAATGTGGCTTAAAAGTTTTTGCGATTGCGCTTCCAATAAGCGTTAGAGCTAAAACAGAAGCGACAATTAAAGCAATCATTTTTTTATGTTTATCTATTAGTATCGCATTTACTAAACTTGTTGTTCGTTGAATAACGTTTTTATATGTTCTTATTAGATTATCTCGGTTTATATAAGTGCTTATTGGATTATTATTGTTTTGATATCCGTTGTTTTGATATCCGTTATTCATATAGTTATTGTTTTGATATCCGTTGTTTTGATATCCGTTATTCATATAGTTATTGTTTTGATAACTGTTATTCGTATAAGTGTTATTCGTGTATCCGCTGTTTTGATATCCACTATTTTGGTAAGCGTTATTTTGGTAAGAGTTGCTCTGATAAGTGTTTGTTGGATTCAAGTTGCTTGCGTTGTAAGTGTTAGTGTTGTTTGTATTGTCAGTATTGTCAGTGTTGCTTGCGTTGTCGGTATTGTTAGCGTTGCTTGTATTGCTTGAACTATTAGTGTAGATATTGCTATTATCGCTGTTATTTTGTTCTGCATATTGAGGATAATTGTTGTTTTGCAAGTTGCTAGAATCCATGACTTCTCCTCTATGAGTGAATTTACAGTCATAAAAAAATATACTAAATATTTCATGCTAAATCTATATAATAGTTAAATAATTATTTGTATTGTATGTAGAAATTCAGTGTGGAATATTTCGCTGATTTCATATCCGCAATATTTTCTATACAGTCACGCGCACACGATAATGTAGAAACAATTGACAAATGTAAGGAGATAAAGTGAATAATCTGTTTACGTCTTCTACTGTTATGCAACAGGATGAAGCGCCAGCCCAAACAGATTCGATTTTTAATCGATTGTTAAAGGATCGCATTATTTGGCTTGGCTCTGAAGTTAAAGATGAGAATGCTAATATCATATGCGCTCAAATGCTTATGCTTGCTGCGCAAGATCCTAAGAAAGATATTTGGCTTTACATAAATTCTCCAGGTGGTTCTATCACTGCTGGTATGGCTATTTACGACACAATGCAGCTTATTGAGCCAGATGTTGCAACTATTGCTGTTGGCATGGCTGCTTCTATGGGACAGTTCTTGTTAAGTTCTGGAACGCCTGGTAAACGTTTTATTACATCGCATGCTCGTGTTCTTATGCATCAGCCTTCTGGTGGAGTTGGTGGAACTGCTACTGATGTTAGAATCAATGCTGAATTGATTATGGATATGAAGAAAACACTTTCTGAACTCACAGCTAAGCAAACTGGTCATACTGTAGAGGAAATTTACCGTGACAATGAATATGATCATTGGTTTAATGCACAACAAGCTTTGGAATATGGTTTCGTAGATAAGATTGTAACCACACCAGCTTCAATGCGAGGTGAGGAGTAAATATTATGGCAAGTGAAGAAGCAAAGTTTGTGTATCGCGCTCAGCGTTTAGCTGGTTATGAGGGTATTTCTTCTGCTCAGCGTTTTAATAACCGTTATGTTTTGCCTCAATTTGGTGAGCAAACTCCTTATGGAATGAAAACGCAAGATCCGTATACTAAGCTTTTTGATGATCGAATAATTTTCATGGGTGTTCAGGTTGACGATACGTCTGCCGATGATATCATGGCTCAATTGCTTGTGCTAGAAAGCATGGATCCTAATCGTGACATTATGATGTACATAAATTCTCCTGGTGGATCTATGACTGCTATGACTGCTATTTACGACACTATGCAATATATAAATCCTGATGTTCAAACTGTGTGCTTAGGCCAGGCTGCTTCTGCTGCTGCAATCTTGCTCGCTGCAGGTACTGCAGGCAAGCGCATGATTTTACCTAATGCTAGAGTTTTGATTCATCAACCAGCTATGGGACAAGATTTTGGTAAAGCAACTGAAATTGAGCTTCAAGCTAAAGAAATGCTTAGATTGCGTGAATGGTTGGAAAATACTCTTGCTAAACATACTGGTCAAGATGTTGAGCGTATTCGCAAAGATATTGAGGTAGATACTATTTTGACTGCACCTCAAGCAAAGGAATATGGAATTGTTGACCAAGTTCTGAAGCATAGAGATAAAACTTATACGCAGCAGAATTTGTAAAATAATATAAGTAGAAGAAATCTAGAAAAATATACATATAAAAACACAAGCTTTGCCGACACGCCGAAGTTTGTGTTTTTATCTTATAAGTTGTATATTAGTCAAGTTGCCGGAAACGAGAACAATGTGTTTGAGTTCGGTAATATGCGCCAGTAGCCCAACGGATTAGAGCATCTGACTACGGATCAGAAGGTTGCAGGTTCGAATCCTGTCTGGCGCACGCGTTAGACGTAGATTTTGACTGCGTCTTTTTTTATTCTTATTTCAATTCTTATTTCAATTCTCATTTTGGGGAATAGCCCGAATAACCTTTATTTCAACTCGCTCTGTTTATCCCTCTAAGTTATACTAAATAATGCAAAATTAAAGTGTTTCCCATATTGCTTTTTGCATAATGGTTTTGTGGAGGAAATATTTACGATATGATACGGCGCAGTTTGCTAAAAGCTCGCAATATAGCTAATAATGAGCGAATATCTGGCTTGATTATGCTTGGTTTTGCTTTAGCTGGATTATTGCTTGCTAATTTGCCTTTTACGTCAACTATATTTGAATCTGTTTCTCATACTCAAATTGGCATACCTTACACTAATATTTCCATGTCTATTGGCCATTGGGTGCAAGATGGTGTTCTTACTATTTTCTTTCTTACTGTAGGACTTGATTTAAAGCATGAATTAGTAGCTGGCTCTCTTTCAGATCCTAGAGCTGCAGCTATGCCTATGATTTGTGCAGTTGGTGGTATGATTATGCCTCCAATATTATTTGTAGGAACAGTTACACTTTTTTCTGAATTTCATGCAGGTCAAGAAATTATGCGCTTGACTTCTGGAGCGTTGCCTTCTCTTGCAATGGTGCGCGATGGATGGGCTATTCCTACAGCAACCGATATAGCATTTTCTTTAGCTGTATTAGCGTTATTTGCTGCATATTTGCCTAAATCCTTAAGAGCGTTTTTAATGACTTTAGCTACAGTTGATGATTTGCTTGGTATTGCTTTAATTGCGCTTTTCTTCTCTTCGTTGAATGATTGGTATTGGTTTGTTGGCGTGCTTGTTTGTGGATTGCTTTGGACAATGCTAGTTCGATTGAAAAGAGTACCTTGGCCTCTTGTTGCGATAGTTGGTATTTTCGCATGGATTATGATGTATCAAGCTGGAGTTCATCCAACTCTAGCTGGTGTTATGGTTGGATTATTTACTCCTGCTCATCTAGTTCATGGTGAAAAAACTTTGCGCGCTGAAAGATATCGTGAGAAAATTCAGCCTCTTTCTTCATTATTTGCTTTGCCTGTGTTTGCGCTTTTTGCAACTGGCGTTCATTTTGAAACTTTTACATTAGAATTGTTTATTTCTCCTATTGTTATTGCAATCACGATTGCTTTAGTTATTGGTAAGCCTCTTGGGATTATGCTTACAGCTTGGGTTGCTAAAAGCTTTATTGGATTGAAAGTTCCAGATAAGTTACGAGTATTCGATTTATTGCCTACAGCTTGTGCATGTGGAATTGGATTTACTGTATCTTTGTTAATAGCATCCTTAGCTTATAGTGATGCTGACCTTTCAGGAGAAGCAAGATTTGGAGTATTGGTTGCTTCTCTTATTGCTGCTGGAGTTTCTGGATACTTACTTTCTGTGCAATCAAAGGCAATGCATAAGAGGAGCTTAAAAAATTCAAAAGATAATAATTCTGGCGCTAAAAACGAAGTTTCGAGAAATAATGAAGTTGCGAAGTGATGAAGCTAAAAAGTAATGAAGTTAAAAAGTAATGTTTTAGCTTGTTATTTTAAGGAGTGAATTTTTTGATAGCTAAAAAATCTCATGGTGTTGAGCAAATGGATAAAGCGTATTATAGAGGTGCATCTGTGTTAAAAGGTCCAATGATTCCTAGTGAAAGTAGTACTGAAACATTGTTAAAGCACGATTCGAATTTTCAAGCTAATGACGAATCTTGTTTGCGTTGCGAAGACCCTTGGCGAGTTCTGCGTATACAAGCAGAATTTGTTGATGGTTTTGACGCGCTTTCTAAGTTAGGTTCTGCTGTAAGCGTATTTGGTTCTGCTCGTATTAAGGAAGATGAGCCGGAATATAATGCTGCACGTATTATGGGCGAAGAAATTGTAAAGCGTGGCTTTGCTGTTATTACAGGTGGTGGACCTGGAATTATGGAAGCAGCGAATCGTGGAGCTAACGAGGCTGGTGGAACTTCAGTTGGGCTTGGTATTGAACTTCCTCATGAGCAAGGTCTTAACAAGTGGGTAAATCTTGGTATGCAATTTCGTTATTTCTTTGTGCGTAAAACAATGTTTATGAAGTATTCTTCTGGGATTATTGTTTGCCCCGGCGGATTTGGAACTATGGATGAGATGTTTGAAGCTTTAACTCTTGTTCAAACTCACAAAGTAGCTAGTGTTCCAGTAGTGTTGTTTGGTAGTTCATATTGGAAGGGACTTACAGATTGGTTACAAAATAGCGTTATGCAAAGAGGTTTGATTTCTTCTATTGATCCTAATCTTTTTGCTATTACAGATGATCCTTTACAAGCAGTACGTATAGCATGTAGAGCTTAGATTATTTTAAGTTGAGTATTTAACTTTGAGCCTTTTGTTATCGCTTATAACTATTACAGATGCGAGAATGTTAGTTGATCTTTGATTTTTAAGATTTTTCGTTTGCGAGTGTAGTTAATTGCCAAATTTCTTCGCCTATATCGATTCCTCTAGGGCATTGTTTTGAGCATGCTCTTACTGATTGGCATGCACTTATTCCGTCTGCGCTATTTATTAAATCCAATCGATGTTTTCCAGCATTATCTCTCGAATCGTAAATAAATCGTGCAGCGTTAACTAAAGCAGCTGGTCCAATGAATGCTTCTCCGCTTGCATATATAGGGCAAACTCCTTCGCATGCTCCACATAAAATGCAATTACTTAAAAGCTCAAATTTTTGAAGTTCTTGAGGATTTTGCAAAAACTCAAGAATGTTAATATTTCCTATATTATTTGCTTGTAAGTAGGGTTCTAAGCGTTTTATTTGAGAGATCATTGGTGTGATATCGCATATTAAATCTCTTTGAACTGTAAATCCAGAAAGTGGTGAAAGTTCAATAATTCCAAAATTATTATGCGTATTCTTTAAATAAAGCTTTTTATTAGTGATTGAATCATCTGCTGAATTAGTGTTTGAGTCGATGGTTGAATTGTTAGCTGAGTTAGTGGTTTTAGATCCTGTTTTTCTAAATCCATGAGATTTAATTGTTGAGCTTTCAATTGTGTTTCTAGCATGTTCTCTAATTGTTGCAGTGCATAATAACGTTGGCATTCCGTTTACGTTTGCAGCATCTGAACCGCATACTCCATGACCGCATGAGTATCTGAAAGCTAGAGTTGGATCTAAAGTACGTTTAATTTTAAGAAGACAATCTAAAATCGTATCATTTTCATGAGCACAAATAGTGTAGTCTTGAATCCAATGTTTTCCTTGAAGCTTTTTGTTTTCAGACTCATCTAATTTTGAAAAAGGATTATTGTGCTTTGTTTTTGCGAATGGGTTTTCCTTATGTTTTCGTTTATGTACTTTATTTGTGGATTGTGTATTTGAAAACTCTTGTTTTACATGTTCTTGATTTTCGAAATTAGATGTTATAGGTGTAAAACGAGATACGCGCAAAGTAAGTACCAAAGCATTATTATCTTCGCTTTGAATAGTTTTGCGATTGTACTCTTTGCACATCTAATATCCTTCCTTATTCTATTTCTAGTTTGCCACAATCGTTGCACAGAATAAATCCTTGGCTGCTCCTCAGGTTAGGCTTGAACTATGACTGACGCTTTATTTTTATTAGATATTGATCACGATGATGCACCTATGCTTGCAAATGGCATTGAAGAAGGTTGGACTTTGAAGTTGCCTGATCGCATAAAACGTCATGCTATTAGCGCTATGAGATTGAGTGTTGGTGATGATTTGCAACTTTCAGATGGTAAAGGCTTGCGAATTCGTGCTACTGTTACGGATGAAGAAAATGGTTTAGTTCGTGTTAATTCTTTTTTGCGCCAGCCTCGTACAAGTACTCGTTTAGTTCTTGTACAAGCACTAGCTAAAAGCGGATCTGATGAGCAAGCAATAGATATGGCTACTCAAATTGGTGTTGATGAAATAATTCCATGGTGTGCAGATAGATCTATTGCAAAGTGGAAGCAAGGTCGAAGTGACAAGCGTTGGAGTAAAGTACTACAATCTGCTAGCGAACAATCTAGAAGAGCTTGGATCCCTGAACTTAAAGATTGTGTTTCTAGTAAGAATATTTTGTCAATATGTAGAAGAGCTTGCGTTTACGGTAATTTAGTTGTTGTTTTACATCAAGATGCAACTTGCTCATGGAATAAAATAGAGTCATATGTTAATTCTCTTACAGAACGTTGTCTTTGTGATGGTCGCGAGCGCTCAGTTTATGTGCTGGTTGGTCCTGAAGGCGGAATAAGTGATGATGAAGTGAATAGTTTTGTTGACGCTGGTGCTAAAACTTGCGTATTGGGATCTAATATTTTGCGCGCATCTACTGCTGGTCCAGTAGCTTTATCTCTGCTTTCTTATGCATTAGGAAGATATGAGTAAATGGCATGTTTTTGTGTAAAATAGTAAGAAGTGTGCTAATAGCATAATTATTAAGTATTTGTTATATGAAAATAATCTATAGGGGAGAGTTATGAGCGATTCGGTATGCAATAATGACAATAATTGCATTTTTTGTAAGATTATTTCTGGAGAAATTCCAAGTACTAGAGTGTATGAGGATGATTGTGTTGTGGCTTTTAAAGATATAAATCCTCAAGCTAAAGTGCATGTTTTGATTGTTCCTCGCAAACATTATGAGAATGTTTTTCAGCTTGCAAATAATGATTCTTCAACTTTGGCGCATATTGTTGAAGTAGCTCAAAATATTGCAAACGATGCTTTTAATGGACAGTATCGTCTTGTGTTTAACACTGGTATAGCTGCTGGTCAGACTGTTTTCCATGTTCATGCACATGTGTTGACTGGCGAAAAACTTGTAGAAGGTAGTTTGTAAATCGTGGTACATACTACAACGCGAATAGTGCAAATTCCTGATGAATTAAGTTCTGTTGCTGTTCTTGGTGTTGCTGACGCTGGTTTAAGAGAAGTTGAACATGCTTTTGCTAAATTAGATATTAGTGTACATGGTAAAAGTGTGAAAATTGTTTCTCGCCAAGCAGCTTTTGAAGAAGATGCTTCAAAAGCTGAGTATGCTATACAGCGAATGATTGATGCTGCGTATGAGCGTCCAATGGATGCTTATTCTGTTAAGCGTATGCTTGAGAGAGATATACTTAAAAATTCTGAGCATAATGTTGGTCTAGCTCATATTGGTCATAATGGTGGTGTTTTAGATAATTCTTTTGTGCCATCTTTAAGAAACGAGTTTTCTTACATAAAAAGTGATTTATTTGATTCTGATCATGACTCAACTAGGAAATCTTTGAATCGCAAAGCTAGAATGTCTAAAGGTGTAATCACTTTTGCAAGTGGCTATCCTGTGCGAGCTAAAACTCAAGGTCAAATGGCTTATATTCAAGCAATGGATTCTAATATTGTAACTTTTGGTATTGGTCCTGCTGGAACTGGTAAAACGTATTTGGCTGTAGCTAAAGCTGTTAGAGCATTAGAAGATGGGCGTGTTCGTAGAATTGTTCTCACTAGGCCTGCTGTAGAAGCAGGTGAGAGTTTAGGGTTTTTGCCTGGTACTCTTAACGATAAAGTTGATCCATATTTAAGACCTCTTTATGATGCTCTTTCTGATATGTTAGGTGCTACTCAATTGAAGCGTTATCTTGATGAGAATGTTGTAGAAGTTGCTCCTCTTGCTTATATGCGTGGGCGTACGTTAAACGATGCTTTTGTGATTTTAGATGAAGCACAAAATGCCACTGTTCAACAGTTGAAAATGTTTCTTACTCGTCTTGGTTTTAATACTACGATGGTAATTACTGGAGATATTACGCAAGTTGATTTAGCTGTGCCTAAGTCTGGTTTGCTTTCAATTGAACGAATTTTGAATAGTGTGAAAGATATTTCTTTTGTACATTTACGTTCAGAAGACGTTGTTCGCAATGCTTTAGTTGGAAGAATTGTGGAAGCTTATGATCGTTATGATTCTATTTTAGAGCGTAAGAAGATTGAGCTACGTCAGAAATCTCAAGAACTTAAAGAAGTTAAAGAATCAAGCGAATTACAAGAATCTAAAGGGATCTAAAAGAATCTAAAATTATTTTTAGGAATCTAATGAGTCGTTTGTTGCAAAGATATATTTTGCTACTTTTGAGAGGATAGTAAATTATTATGAGCGTTGATGTAATGAATGAAACTGTATGGAATATTGATTCTAAGATTTTCTCAGATTTAGGCATGTGGGTTTTACAGAAAATGAAAGTAAGTACTCAATCTGATTTGTCAATTACTTTCGTAGATCCTGAGCCTATTGCAAGTTTGCATGAAAGATGGATGAACTTAGAAGGTCCAACAGATGTTATGAGTTTTCCTATGGACGAGTTGACTCCTGGAAGTGATGATAAAGTATCTGAAGGGATGCTTGGTGATTTAGTGATATGCCCTTGGGTTGCACAGCAACAAGCTTTAGCTTCAAGTCATAGCACTATGGAAGAAATGTTGCTATTAACTATTCATGGAATACTTCATCTACTTGGATATGATCACACTACGCCTGATGAAGAAAAGCAAATGTTTGGTTTGCAACGTCAATTATTGCTGACTTTTTTTGCTGCTCGTTCTGGAGAACTTTATGATGCTACTGTTCCAGATGGCGTTGTAAATGAGTTAGAACGATACGAGCTTGAGCATGCAAAAGATAGTAAAAGATAGTAATCGATAATAGGAATAGTAAACGATAGTAAAAGATAGTAAGCGCTTTTTGATTTTTTGATTTTTCGAATTTTTTGTTTTTCGTCCGATTTACTAGGATTTAAATAAATCAATAAAATACTTAAAGCTTAAAATAAAATATAATAATAAAATAATTTTACTTAATCTAGGCGATGATAACAGTTATGAGCATATTGAAAAATCTTACATTCCATGCTTTTCCTACGCTATCTATGAATATGTGGATAATAGTTTTTACTTGTGTTGTAATAGCTGTGTGCTTCGTGTGGCTTTCACTTTCAATGGCTGCTGCAGAGGGTGCAATACCGCGAGTAACTCGTGCAAGTTTGAACAATATGGTGATTGAAATTCAAACTAATGAAGATGAAATTAGTGCTATTGTTCGTATGCGTAAAATTGCGAGAATACACAGAGTAAAGCGTTTAATTTCAGATCGCTATGCTGCATCTAGTGCGTGTGTTTTTGTAAGAATTTTTTGTAATGTTTTAGATGGAGTATTGATTGCGTCCCTTGCTAGTGTTTTTGATTCTCCATTATGGCTTACTGTTCTGCTAGGTGTTATTGCATCAATATTAGTTGCTATCATATCTTTATTTGTAAGTCCTAGAACTGTTGGAGCAGCTCAGCCTGTTGCAAAGCTTATACGATTATCTCGTATTGTTTCTATTGCGATTGCATTAAATCCATTTGTTCGAATTACCAATGATGTAGATATTTCGCGAAAAAAACATACGGATCTTTCAGAAGATGAAGCATTAGAAGACATACAGAGAGATCAAGCTAAAGCAAGTATCGATCGGCTAGTTGAAGCAAATGATTTTGATCCAGAAGTTTCAGAAATGATGAGGAATGTTCTGACTCTTTCAGATACTTTAACTCGCGAAATCATGGTTCCTCGTACGGATATGATTTGTGTAAAAAGTGATGAAACTTTGGAAAACTTCCTTAAATTATGTTCTCGCTCAGGATTTTCTAGAGTTCCTGTTATCGGCGATTCTGTGGATGATTTAGTAGGGATTGCATATTTGAAAGATGCTGTGCGTGCTACAGTATTTAATCACGCTGCTTCATTAAGACCTGTTTCTACTATTATTCGTGAACCAATGTTTGTTCCTGAATCTAAGCCTGTTGATGATTTGTTCCATGAGATGCAACGTATCCGTCAACACGTAGCTGTTGTAGTAGATGAGTATGGCGGTATCGCTGGTTTAGTTACAATTGAGGACGCTATTGAACAAATAGTTGGTGAGTTAGAAGATGAGCATGATCGCAATCAAAAAGCTGATCCTGTTGAAGTAAGCGATGGTGTGTGGCGTATGCCTGCTCGTACTCCTATTGCAGATTTAGAAGATTTGTTTGAAGTTCATATTGATGAAGATGATGTTGATACAGTTTTTGGATTGCTTACTAAATTGCTTGGGAATGTGCCTATTGTTGGCTCAAGCGCAGTAACTAGGGGTCTTAAATTAACTGCTGTTGATTCTGCAGGCAGGCGTAAAAAAGTGTCTACTATCCTAGTTGAACGCGATGTTCAAGGTTTGCAAGAAACTAACGAAGAACAAGATAATAGTGAAGATAAAACGATATAAACTGTAAATAAGTAATAGTTTTGATAAAACTGTAAATAAGTAATAGTTTGTGTATAAGTTAAGTGTTTAAGTAATGTATTTAAGTAATGTGTCTATTAACTTAAGTTAAGTATTTATGTAAGGTGTATTAGATGGATAGTGTGAAAGATGATTATATGAATAATGAAAATTATTTAGACGATAAAAAGTCTAATGAAACAACTGATTTAACTTCATTTGATTCAAATTATTCAAATGATTCTATTAGTGATAATTTAGATGAATCCGATAATAATATTGTTGATGACGATGATATGTTATCTAATCTTGATTCTTCTACTCATGTAACTATTTCTAATAATGATTTTCATGGATATCGTTCAGGATTTGTGGCAGTAGTTGGGCGCCCAAACGTTGGTAAATCTACTCTTATGAACGCTTTAATTGGTACTCATATTGCAATTTCTTCATCTAGACCTGAAACTACTCGTAAAGCAATTCGCGGAATTGTAACTACACAAAATGCTCAAATGGTAATAGTTGATACTCCTGGTATTCATAGACCTCGCACGCTTTTAGGTCAGCGTTTGAATGATATTGTAGATGAATCACTTTCAGATGTTGATGTTATTGCATTTTTACTTCCTGCAGATCAAGAGATTGGACCTGGAGATAGAAGAATTTTAAGTCGTCTACGTGCTGATTTTGCGAAAAAAGATGATTCTCTTAAATGGTCGTGGAAAATCCCTGTTATAGGTATAGTTACGAAAATTGA
The DNA here is from genome assembly GCF_049262715.1 of Gardnerella bivia. Taxonomy (NCBI): domain Bacteria; kingdom Bacillati; phylum Actinomycetota; class Actinomycetes; order Bifidobacteriales; family Bifidobacteriaceae; genus Gardnerella; species Gardnerella bivia. The sequence continues at coordinate 1,367,544 of NZ_CP058399.1, read as the reverse complement.
TACTTTGGATCGTAGTAAGCTCGTTTCTCATCTAATAAAAGTTCAAGAATTTGCTGATTTTACAGATATTGTTCCTGTGAGCGCTATTGAAAATGACAATGTAGATGAAGTTAAAAAAGTTTTGATTGATAATCTTCCAGAAGGTCCACAAATGTATCCTGAAGATCAGCTTAGCGAAGAAAGTCCTTCAGAGATGATTTCAGAATTGATTCGTGGAGCTTTTCTTGAAGAGTTAGATGACGAGTTGCCTCATTCGTTGGCTGTAGTTGTTGACGATATTGTGTATCCAGGAGAAGATTTAGAAACTAAATACAATGATTCTAAAGCTCACGTACTCGTATCTGTATATGTTGAACGTGATTCACAAAAACCGATTATTATAGGTCATCGTGCTGAGCATTTAGTGCGCGTTAAGAAGCGTTTACGTACAGCTGTTAATCGTATTACAGGTTTTAAAGCTGTTCTTGAGTTGCATGTTAAAGTTGCTAAAGGTTGGCAGAGCGATCCGAAGAAACTTGAGCGACTCGGATTCTAAGTGTTTTGCAAAATAAAGTGTTTTGCAAATAAATAGAGGAGCAGATAAATAACTTATTTGCTCCTCTATTTTGTATTAGAAAATGTTAATATTTATTTTTTACGAGAAGTATACATCTTTGTGTTAAGAAGAGTTGAATATCTTTTAATAACACGAGGGCGAATTATTTTCATAGATGCTGTTAATAAACCATTTTCTTGAGTGAATTCTTCTGGCAAAATAATGAATTTGCGCACAGATTCAGCTCTAGAAACACCTTCATTAGCTAGATCTATAAACTTTTGTACTTCAGCTCTTACAACAGCGTTATTTGACGCGTCTTCCATGCTCATAGTTGCATCAAGACCCTTATTTTTAAGCCATCTACGCAACGTTTCTTCATCTAAAGTAACTAATGCTGAAATAAATGGACGTTTATCTCCAAGTACTAAAGCTTGAGAAACGATTTCGCAACGCTTAATTATTTCTTCAATAGGACTTGGAGCAACATTCTTTCCGCCTGCTGTGATAATCAAATCCTTTTTTCGCCCTGTAATGTAAAGGAAACCTTCATTATCAATTCTTCCGAGATCTCCTGTAGCATACCATCCGTCTTGCGTGAAAGATGTTTCAGTTGCTTCAGCGTTCTTGTGGTAGCACTTAAATACGCATGCGCCTTTAATCTGAATTTCTCCATCATTTGCGATTCTCAAAGTAAATCCAGGGAATGCGATTCCGACTGAGCCTTCTCTAAAAGGCACTTCTAGAGGGTTGAATGCGCATGGAGCTGTTGTTTCTGTTAATCCATATCCTTCGTATACAGGTACTCCTGCTCCTCTAAAGAATGAAAGAAGTTCTGGATCTAGTGGTGCTCCGCCTGCAACAATCCAGCGAGCGCGCCCGCCTAAAGCTTGACGAAGAGGGTAGTAGACCATAGGATCATATGCTGCGCGTCTTGCTTTAGTAAGAGCTTTAGCGCTACCGTACTTCGCAACTTCTTTCATATATTGTTGAGCTGTAACAACAGCTCCTTGGAATGCAAGTCCTTTTACGCCATGTCCAGCTTTTTGAGATGCAGCGTTATAAACTTTTTCTAGAACTCTAGGAACTACAATCATTACAGTTGGTTTTGCAATTTGTAAATCAGATATAAGAGTTGAAATACCTTGAGCAATATAGATGCGTAAATTACTTGCAACAACTATGTAATTGATTGCTCGAGCGAATGAGTGTGCTTGTGGTAAGAACAACAACACAGATCCGTTTGGTTCGCTTAACAGTTCAGGTAAATATGTTGGCAAATTCAATGCTGTAGTGCAATAGTTTTCATGCGTCATTTCCACGCCTTTAGGAGCTGCAGTAGAACCTGAAGTGTAAACAATAGAGCACAAGTCAGTCTTTTTTACGGAATCTATGCGCTCGTCAAGCTCTTCGTCGCTAACAGAATAATCAAAAGCTTGAAGTTCTGCTAATCCTCCTGTTTCAACGCAAATAATTCTTTCAAGAGTAGGGCAATCCTCAATAGCTCCATCTGCTTTATCTCTCATTTCCGTAGTTCCAACAATAAGGAATCTGGAATCTGAGTTGTTTACAATATTTCGAATTTGTTCAGGAGAGTCAGTGTCGTAAATAGTAGCTAACACACCTCCACATGCCATAACAGCTGCGTCAATAACATCCCACTCGTATGATGTTTTGCACATTAGAGAAACAGAATTACCTTTTTGTAATCCATAATGGATTAAACCTTTAGCAGCTTTTCTTACTTCTGAAAGAAACTCATTCGCTGTTTTAGTAACCCATTGATCTGAATTTTTATAAGTGTAAAGTGGTTCATCTCCCATTCTTGAAGCTCTATTTGCATACAAATCATATATGCTTGTGCCTTCGTCAAGAGGTGGATTTCCTTGAGTGCATGTAGTTAATAAGCCTGTTTCAGGATCTAACATTGTTGTAGTTGGCATATCTGGACCCCATTCATCAACGCGTGGAAGAAGTGGGTTGCCATTAGATTCTGATGTGTTGTGTAATTCTGGATAGTCTGGACCTCCAGCACGGTCATCGCTGACAGGATGTGCAAAATTACTTCCGATTCTGAGTGCTTTTCTCGCTAGATCGTATGCCTGTTGTTGGAGTTTATTAAGGACGGACACGTCTGCTCCTTCATCATGCCGAAAACGGCTCCCTGTAAGCGCATTGTTTTGTGCGCTTGTATTGTTAATAACTATGATAATAGCTCCAGTGCTCAAGTACTATTGTCAATTGTTACAATATTTTGTTTTATATTTTATAAAACAATTAGTCTTAGCTTATGTTTATACTTACAAAGTTGCTTTGGCGAGGGAATAGTGCGCGTATTTTTAATGTATGCGTTTTAACAAGTTCCGTTATCGACTGGGCTGATAGCCAACTTATGGTGGTTTTCGGCGCGTCGGTGCGCCTGAAGCTGGAATAATAACCAGACCATAAGGAGACCGATATGGCTACAAAAATTACTCTTGAAGGCAGCGTACGTAATGAATTCGGCAAGGGTGTTGCTCGCCGTTTGCGTGTAGCTCAACTGATTCCAGCTAGTATCTATGCTGGTGGAGCTGAACCTACACATGTTACTCTTCCTATGAAGGAAACAACTTTAGCTTTGCGTCACGCAAATGCATTGTTCACAATTAAGTTTGGCAATGAATCTCGTATTGCTGTTGTTAAGGATGTTCAGCGCAATCCTGTAAAGCGCATCGTTGAACACGTTGACTTCTATGAAGTTAAAGCTGGAGAAAAGATTGATGTTGAAGTTCCAGTCTTCGTTGAAGGAACTCCAAAGGGTGCTGCTGTTGCATTCGTTGATGTTCAGGAACTTAAAGTTCGCGCAGATGTTGCTAATTTGCCAGAGCGCTTGGTTGTTAATGTTGATGGATTAACTGATGGAACTAAAGTTTTCGCTAAAGATGTAAAGCTTCCTGAAGGCGTTGTGCTTGATATGGACGGCGAAGAATCTGTTGTAAGCGTTACTGTTCCTGAAGATGCTGCTACAAGTGAAGAAGCTGAAACTCCGGCTTCTGCCCCTGCAGCATCTGATGCTACAGCATCTGACGCTAAGTGATTTAATAACAGTAATCTAAATACTTTTTAGAATAATTTAGGCTTGCATGATTAATTCACGCAAGTCTAAATTTATTGTTAAGAGTATTCGTAAATTTCACAATAATTTATAGAATTATTAGAAATGGATTCATGTGCTTTAAAGCTTTAACGAAAGAGGAGAAAATGTCTGATTCAATGATAGAAGCAAACTCATTATTGTCTCAAGAAAATCATTATAATGCTTGTGATTTAGACGATTTAGCAAGCAGATTTACTGTCCTTTATAATGATAATCTTGTGAGCGATTCCAAGCGAAATGAACTCATAGATAAGCCTTCTTTTGGAGAAGTTTTTTCTGATAGTATGGCTCACATGTCTTGGACTAAAGGAGAAGGATGGTCAGACAGGCGAATTGAGCCATATGCTCCTTTGAAAATGGATCCAGGATCTGCTGTTTTACATTATGCATTAGAGTGTTTTGAAGGTCTTAAAGCATACAAGCGCAAAGATGGGTCAATATGGCTGTTTAGACCTGATGTAAATGCTGAAAGATTCAAAAATTCAGCTCGCAGACTTTATCTTCCAGGGCTTCCTATTGACGATTTTCTTGGTTCAGTTGCAGCTTTAGTTAGAAAAGATAGAAATTGGGTTCCTTCAAGAAGGGAATACACGCTTTATCTAAGGCCTTTCATGTTTGCTTCTGAACCATTTTTAGGAGTTAGAGAAGCCAAAGAAGTTGATTATTGCGTTATAGCTTCTCCATCTGGACCATATTTCAAAGGTGGTTTGAAACCTGTAAGCATTTGGATTGAAAATCAATGGTTTAGAACCGGTCCAGGAGGAACAGGTTTCGCGAAGTGTGGTGGTAATTATGCTGCATCATTGCTTGGAGAATATAAAGGTATTGAGCATGGTTGTGAACAGGTATGTTTCGTTGATGCTGCTACGAAAACATACTTGGAAGAACTCGGCGGAATGAATGTATTTGTACTCTATAAAGATGGTATATTGAAAACTCCTTCTTTAACTGGAAACATTTTGCCTGGAGTGACACGTCGTTCAATTATTGAACTTGCTAAAGATCGTGGTCTTGAAGTAGTTGAAACCATGATTTCTTTAGATGGATTGCTAAATGATATTCGATGCGGAAAAGTTAGTGAAGTATTTGCTTGCGGAACTGCTGCTATTGTAACTCCAATCGGAAAATTTAAATCAGAAGATGGAGAAGTTGAAGTTTCTGGAGGAAAGATTGGTGAATTAACTAAATCATTGCGAGATGAGTTACTTGGTATTCAACTTGGAGAAGTTGAAGATAAGCATAATTGGATGTGGAAAGTTTGCGATTAGATTTAAGTTAATAATATTTGTTTTCTAAAAAATTATTGCGAAAGGAAATTTGTGGAAGGGGCATTAGGCGATAATATCTTTTTCCTTGTTGTTGAGTATGTGGCAATGGGATGTTGCGGAATGGTTGGTGGAATGTGGGCGATACGCAAAAAATATGATCTTTTTGCCATTATTACAACTTCTTGGATTACAGCTCTAGGCGGAGGTATTGTGCGCGATGTTTTATTAGGCGCGCTTCCTCCAGTTGGTATTTCAGATCGCGGATTTGTTTTAACAGGTCTATTAGCAGGTGTCATAGTAGCAATTGCTCATCCTGAAATAGAAAAATGGAAATGGTTTATGCTTACTCTAGATGCGCTCGCTCTAGGTCTTTTTGCTGTTAATGGTACTGCTAAAGCTTTAGATTATGGTATGTCTGGTATGGCATCTGTATTTTTAGGCATGTTTACTGCATTAGCAGGAGGCTTAATCAGAGATATGATGCTTAATCAAGTGCCTGTTGTTGTAAGAGATAAACATTGGTACGCTTTTCCTGCTGCAATTGGATGTGTATTAACTGTTTTTGTTTGGAAGTTTGCTCATTCTAGAGCGTTTGATGTTACTACAGAGATGATTTTAGATACTTTTATTGTGATTATTGTTGTTTTAATGCGAATTATTTCTGTAAAATTTGATTTAACTTTATTAGGCGCTGTTAAAAGAACTGAGGCTATTAAAGTGAGCGCTCCTAAAATTAGGATGCATGCGCATAAGATTCGTTTTCATAAGAATAGCGAATCAATAGATGAGAAAAAGAATAGCAATATTAAAAACATATGATAGTAATGCTAGTTAAATGCTAAACTAAAGATATTATTGCTGTGCGTGAAAGGTAACAGTCATGTCACTAATAGAGATTCTTATAACAGTGATTGTTTTTGTATTATCTTTAGTTATTGGAATTTATTTCGCTGGAATACCTTTAAGAATGTCACAAATGACTAAAATGCAAAATATTATTCAGCAAGTTTTGAGTGTTGTTTGCATTGTGCTTGCAATAGTTTTGTTTATGTTGAATATGAAAATTGCAACATTATGCGTGATTTTTGCGTTGTGTTTTGGAATGTTTGTTGGAAAGATTCCTCCAATTCATAGTTGGCTTCTAAGTCAATTCCCTTATATGTTTTTGAGTAATAATGATCCTAGACGTAAAAATTAGTTGATTGTGAAGATTGTGGCAAGAAAATCTGCTGATTCTCTGAGTGATTCTGCTTATATGGGTAATAGTGATTCTTCCCAGGATTCGTTTATTAGCGCGAGAAGTCTTATTAGAGCAGGATTTTTGCGACCGGATTCAGCGAGAGATGCAATAGAATCAATTTTAAAATCATGCGAATGCATATCTTATGAAATATTATTTAATTGTCTTAACGTAGTTGAAGATCCGGATGCAGCGATTTTATCTTTGAGGGATCTAGCTAATATTTATCCAGATGTTATAAAAGACATATTTTCTCGCAATTTGCAATCTAATGATTTTACTTCTCTATTACAAGTACTTGGAGCTTCTAATGCTTTTGCAATGCTAATGAGAACGCATCCTAATCTTATAAAAGCTGCTGCTAGTGATCCTGAACACTTGCTTCATATGACTCGTCAAGAGCGTTGTAAAGATTTATTGAACGCAATACAAGCGTATAGTGCAACTGTAGTAGTAGCAGAAAATAATGATTCTTCGATAACTATTCCATTGACTTCTTTAGGATTTGCTCAAGCTGTTTCTTCTTTAAGATCTAGATATCGTGAACATGTAGCTGCAATCATGTCTGCTGATTTAGCTAGTGCTGATTGTGTAGAAGTTCAGCCAGATATTAGTCATAAACTTTCTGATGCTGCTGATGCTGTATTAGAAGCAGCGCTAGCTATTGCTAGAGGACAAGTAGAAGGATCTTCATCTTGCAAGTTTGCGATTATTGCAATGGGAAAACTTGGATCTCAAGAAATCAACTATGTTTCAGATATTGATTTAATTTACGTTGTTGCTCCTGTTGAAAATCATCAAAAAGACTATGCTATTCGTGTTGGTACTTCAATCGCAATGGTTCTGCAAAAAGTCTGCCAGTCTGTAGTTCTTGGATCTAGTGAGCCACCTTTGTGGAAAATTGATACAGCACTTAGACCTGAAGGTAAAGATGGTCCGCTTGTGCGACTTCTTGAATCTCACAGAGAATATTATGAAAAGTGGGCTAGTAGTTGGGAATTTCAAGCATTACTGAAGTCGCGTCCGTCTGCTGGCGATTTAGAGCTTGGTAAATCTTATTGTGATATGGTTGAGCCTTTAATTTGGAAGGCTTCTAGTAGAGATCATTTTGTTTCAGATTGTCAACATATGCGTCAGCGCGTAGAATCTCTTATTCCTGCATCGGAGCGTGATCTTGACATGAAGCTTGGTAAAGGTGGATTAAGAGATGTTGAATTTACTGTGCAAATGTTACAGCTTGTTCATGGAAGTGACGATAAGTCATTGCGTGTTCGAGATACTCTTTCTGCTTTGCAAGCGTTAGCAATTGGAGGATACGTTTCAAGATCTCAAGCCTCAACTTTAGCTGAACATTACCGTTTTGAACGTGTTCTTGAGCATCGGCAGCAGATGTGGAGTATGCATCGCACTCATTTATTTCCGGATTTAGGTCCTCAAGGCAATGGTGGATTAGATCGCACGCGAAATATTTCAACTGAAAAGTTAAACAGCAATGAGCAAATTCGCAGGCTTTCCAGAGCTGTGAGATTGCGTCCTGAAGAATTAGTTGAGCGTTTCGATAAAGCACGCCGTGAAATTCGTCATTTACATAAAGATATTTATTATCGACCAATGTTGCCTATAAACGCTCAAACAGATTCTGATCCAATTGTGCTTTCTGCTGAAGCTGCTAGAGCCAGATTTGCTTCAATTGGTTTTGCGGATCCTAAAGCTGCTAGTTTGCATGTTAAAGCGCTTACAGAAGGACTTTCAAGAGCTGCTAAAATACATAGGATTTTATTGCCTGCTGTTTTGAAGTGGCTTGGGGATGGTCAGAATCCAGATATGGGATTACTTGCTTTTAGAAAGCTTTCTGAGCGTTTCGGTGGTAAAAACATGTATCTCGGTTTTTTGCGTGATTCTCCTTCAGCTGCAAAAAGATTGTGTCATATTCTATCTGATTCTCGTTATTTGGGTGACGCTATGATGCAATCAATGCAATCGATTACGTGGCTTGGAGATGATGATTTATTAGCTGCTAGAAATAGAGATAGTTTAGATATGCAAACTCGCGCTATGCTGGCAAGATACGCTGGAAATATTGAAGATTTTGCTCAATCTTTGCGCTCTTTGCGTAGGCAAGAAATCGAGCGTTTGGCTATTTCTTGGATGTGCGGCTTAATTGATGATGACACTTCTATGAGTGCTATGAGTGATGTTTTTGATGCTGTTTTAGATGCAGCGTTGAAATGGTCTATGCATCAGGCAGCTTTAAAAATGAAATTAGACTCTCCTGTATCTTCTATTGCTATTATTGCAATGGGTCGTTATGGTGGTAGAGAAGTTAATTTCTGTTCTGATGCAGACATTATCGTTGTGTATGAGCCAACTTATGCTCACGGTGATTCTGATTCAGACTATCTTGCTTTTAGCTTTGCTCAAACTACAGTCGATATTTTAAGAAATATTTTGCAAGGATCTATTACTCTTGAGCCAAAAATTATGCTTGATTTAGACTTGCGTCCTGAAGGAAAAGATGGGCCGATTGTTCGCTCTTTAGAGTCTTGTGAAAATTATTATCGTAATTGGTCTAGTATTTGGGAGAATCAAGCGTTACTTCGAGCGCGTTTTGCTGCAGGTTCTAAAAACTTAGCAGATTTACTTCTTAACGGAGTAATAAACGATTTGCGATACTGTACGAATCCACTTAATGAATCGCAAATAGCTGAAATTCGTAGGCTTAAAGCACGTATGGAAGCTGAGCGTTTACCTAGAGGTGTTAGTAGAGATCGTCATCTTAAACTTGGTCGTGGAGGATTAAGTGATGTTGAGTGGACTGTTCAACTACTTCAATTGCAATATGCTCATAAATTTGAATCTTTAAGAGTTGTTGGAACAATTAAAGCTTTGAAAGCTTTAGAAGATGAGAATTTAATAAGCAAAGAAGATGCTGAAATTTTTCGCCGCTGTTGGCATATGTGTTCTTCTGTGCGCAATGCAAACTTTTTATGGTCTGGGTCTATGTCTAGAGCTGATGTGATTCCAACTGATTCTTATTCTCTTGGTGGAATAGCAACTTATCTTGGTTATGAGTCAAATCAAGGTAGAGTATTCGAAAATGATTTGTTAGCAATAATGCGTCAATGCCGTGAAGCTATGTCTAGAATATTTTATGGTTGCTAGTTTAAACGCTTTATTGAAAGTATTTTGTGTCGTAGTCTTGTAAATCTTGTACAATCTACAAGGTCGCGCAATATGTGGCCGTCTTTCTACAGAGAAAGGAAAGCCCGTGAAAATTTCCGCTAAATTGCTTGTATCAGATGCCCAATCCGAAAATTCTGGTTGTTTTCTTCCAATTGAGTCAAATATTTCTCAGTCTTTAAGTGGTAAAAGTGTTGTTACGTTGGATGATATTTCGACTGCGCAAATTAGAATGCTTTTAGATAAAGCGCGATACATTGATTCGCACCGTAAAGAAGTGGCTCACACCTGCGATGGCAGATTGTTAGCCACTCTTTTTTATGAGCCTAGTACTCGAACTCGTTTGAGTTTTGAAACTGCAATGTTGCGTTTAGGAGGTAAGGTTATCGGCTTCGCTGGTGCTGGTCTTTCTAGTGCTAGTAAAGGTGAAACAGTAAGTGACACTTTGAAAGTCGTGTCTAATTATGTTGATGTTGTAGCAATGCGCCACCCGAAAGAAGGTGCAGCTTTCGTTGCAACGCAAGCTGTTAATACACCTATTATTAACGCAGGGGATGGCGGACATATGCATCCTACGCAAACTCTTGCAGATTTAGCAACGATTCTTGAGCGTTTTGGTAGATTAAATAATTTAACAGTTGGATTGTGTGGAGATTTAACATATGGACGCACAGTTCACTCACTTATTGAAACTCTTTGTCGTTTTGGAAACGTTCATTTTGTGCTTATTAGCCCAGATGAGCTTAAAACTCCGCAATATGTAATCGACAGAATTAAAGATACTCCTTCTTGCACGTATGAAGAAACTCGTGACTTGATGAAAGTAATCGGCGAACTTGATGTTCTTTATATGACTCGTGTGCAAGAAGAGCGTTTTACTGATCGAGATCAATACTTGCGACTTCGTGATACTTATATTTTGACTGAAGAAAAATTAAATAAAGCAAAGCCAAATACTGCTGTTTTGCATCCTCTTCCTCGAATTAACGAGATTTCAGTTGATGTTGATTGCGATTCTAGAGCTGCATACTTTGATCAAGTAAAGAATGGAATGCTAATGCGTATGGCGTTGGAAAGTTCTGTTCTTGGAGATGAACTTGATGGCTATGAGCCTACAGATTTTGTAAGAGTACCTTTAGAAGAGAATGAATCTAAAGATGCTAATGGAATTTCTCTGAGCCTTCCAAGAATCCACAATAATGATATGAATGCTCCAAAAAATATGACTTGTTCAAATCCTCGCTGTATTACAAATAGTGAATTGACATTAGTTAAAAAATTCTACAAATCAGAATCTGGAATGCATGAATATCATTGCTTATATTGTGATAATAAGGCATAAAGAAAAATAAAATCTATTACAATATATTAAGTATAAAAATTTACGCAAACTAGGAGTGATATGGACGAGGCACGTACCTTAAATTTGCGCAATATCTCTGTGTGGGATACTGGTGAACGTATAGATCTTATAGTTGATGGTGTTCGCCAAGATGCTTTGATAGAGCCTAATGCGCGATTAAGTGGAGATATTGATGCAAGTGATATGATTGTCGCTCCTGGTTTTGCTGATCCGCATGTGCATTTTAGAGATCCTGGTCAAACTGACAAAGAAACTATGCAAACAGGAAGCGAAGCTGCATCTGCCGGTGGCTATACGCAAGTTTTAATCATGCCAAATACGATTCCTGCAGTTGATGGTGAGAAATGGGTTGATGCTCCATTTGATGTTGAAAATGTTATAGATTATTTGCAACGATACGGATGTATCTATGGAGTGAAATTACCTGTTCGCTACGATGTAGCTGTTTGCGCTTCTCTTGGCCGTAAAGGATTAAAGCCTAGCAATATAGAGCATTGGAAAAAATATGTTCTTGGAATAAGCGATGATGAAAAAACTTCTCCAATGCGTAAGCATCCTGTTACTGCAATAAGTGATGATGGTGCTGCTGTACCTGAATCTATCTTGTTAGATGTTCTTGATATGGCTAAGAAAACTGGTTTGCCTTTCGTAGAACATTGCGAACATCACGAAAGTGGATGTATGAATGATGGTCCTGTTGCGAAAATGCTTGGTGTTGAAGGTATTGCATCTTCTACAGAATTATCAATTGTTCAAAGAGATATTGACGCTGCTCGTAAAACTGGTGTGCATGTTCATTTTCAGCATGTAAGTACTGCTGCATCTTTTGAAGCTATACGTAAAGCTAAAAAAGAAGGTTTGCCTATTACTTGTGAAACAGCTCCTCACTATCTTGCATTATGTGATGAAGATGTATTGCGTTACGGTTCAATGGCAAAAATGAATCCTCCTCTTCGTTCAAAAGCAGATCGTCAAGCAACGCTAGCTGCTATTGCAGATGGAACAATTGACATGATTGCAACAGATCACGCTCCTCATACTAAAAAAGAAAAGTCTGGTGATTTTGCTGCTTCTCCTAACGGAATTATTGGTCTTGAATGTGCATATGCTGTTTGCAGAAAAGTGTTAGTAGATGCAGGATACACAGATGATAAACATTTGATTGAGTTGATGTCAGTTAATCCTATGCAATTGATGAGTAGAAGGCCAACTGATATTGCTGCATTGCTTAACGTATCTTCTAGATGTGACACGAAGCGTACTTTGAGATTGAGTATAACTGAGCATCCTGAAAATGTTGATTTAGTTTTGATTAACACAAAGGAAAAATGGAAAGTGAACGCTGAATCTTTCCATTCAAAAGCTCGTAACACTCCATTCGATGGATGGGATGTTAAAGGACGTCCAGTAGCTACAATTATTGGATCTGAAATTGCGTTTTCAAGAATGTGAATTTAATTTATCTAATTTAGGGGGAATTGTATGGATGAACTTATAGAAGCAATCGAATCTAAACAAAATCCTAGCGTTGTAGGCTTGGATCCTAAAGCCGATATTGTTCCTATTGAGATTATTAACGGGCTTGTTGATGAAGTTTTACAAGAAGTTGATGATTCTGAGGCTCTTTCAACTCTTATGGCTACAGCGTATTTCGAATTTAATCGTTCGATTATTGATGCAATAGCAGATGTTGTTCCAGCAGTAAAACCTCAAATAGCTATGTATGAAGCGCTTGGTCCTGCTGGAATAGATACATACACTATGACTTGCGAATATGCAAAATCTAAAGGATTAGTTGTAATAGGGGATGCTAAAAGAGGAGATATTGGATCTACTGCAGCTCAGTATGCTGCTCATATAAGCGGTTTTACAGATATTACATCTTATTTGACTTCAAAAAATGAATTATTGAATGATTCTTTAACAAAAATTTTAGAAAAATCACAAAATAATGATGTTTGGCATGAATATTCATTAACTGTTAATCCTTATATGGGTTCAGATGGCGTGAAGCCTTTTATAAATAATGCTGTTAAGTATAATAAGAGCATTTTTGTTCTTCTTAGAACGTCAAATCCTTCTAGTAAAGAGTTGCAAGAGCTTGTTGTACAAGATGGTAAAGCTGTATACGAGCATATGGCTGATCTTATTGAACAATGGGGTGAGTCAAATATTGGAAAGCATGGTTATTCTAGAGTCGGTGCTGTAGTTGGAGCTACTCATCCTGAAGAAGGTAGACATTTACGCAATCTTATGCCTCATACTTTCTTTTTGGTTCCAGGATATGGTGCTCAAGGCGGCACAGCTCAAGATGTTGCTGGCATGTTTGACGAATTTGCCTCTGGAGCTATAGTTAATTCTTCTCGTGGAATTATAGGATCGTGGAAAAAATCAGAATCATATATAAAAAATAAGGGTTCGCTATCTATAGATAGTGTTCTTGAAATTGTTAGAGATTGTGCTTATGAATCTGCATGTGATATGCGCGATAACTTGCGTCAAGCTGTGTATCGCTAAAATATGTTGATTAAAAGGTGAATATTCGTGAAACTGTTAAGTGCAAATAATAGTAATTTGATATAACTTAAGAATAATTTAAAAGATAGCTTAATAAATTGTTTATAATAACTAAAATTTAAGCTTTTTAGATTTAAAAATAAAAATTGATAGCAATTACTACAAGAGTAGGGGTATCACATGAGTGATGGCATGTTTATGCATACGCGAAAAGCTTTGGAAAGCTCCATATTTACTTTTCGTAATAATAATGCTGATGATATAGGTGGTAGTCCCTCAAAATCTAATGATGACGCAAAATATTCACCTCTTTTAGCAAGACGTGCTATAGAAGTAATAGACAATCAGAAACTTGATGATGGTGTATATCGTTTGACTTTGCGAGATTCTGCTATAGCTGAATGTGCGCTTCCTGCTCAATTTGTAAATTTGTATTCTCCTGATTCAACAACTATGCTTCCTAGACCTTTTGGAGTTGCAAGTGTTGAAGGTGATACTTTTACTTTAATATTCGCTGTTGTAGGAGTCGGTACGAAAGCTTTTTCTCGCCTTCGTGCAGGTGATAGTGTTGATGCGCTTGGTCCTTTAGGAATAGGGTATGATATTTCTAAATCTGCTCATTATATTCTTGTAAGTGGAGGATTAGGAGTTCCTCCTTTGATATGTGCTTCTCAAGCATTAAGTAAGTGTGAGAATTCTACTGTAAGCGCGATTCTTGGATATAGAGATAAGCGTTTTGCGGATGATTTAATGAAAGAATATATTAGTGATGTTCATAGTATTACTAATTCTGAAGGAACTGTTATTACGCTTCTTAATAAATTAGAGGAAGAAAATCATTTTAATTTTAATGATAATTTGCCGATTGTAATTCTTTCGTGTGGTCCTCTTGCAATGATGAAAGCTGTTTCTCATTGGGCGCATGAGCGTAGTATTGAATGTCAACTTAGTTTAGAGGCTCGTATGGGTTGTGGCTATGGCACTTGTGTTGCTTGTGTAGTAGATACTCTAGAAGGTCGATTGAAAGTTTGTAATGAAGGTCCAGTTTTTGATTCTAAGCGATTGGGTTGGGAGTAAGAAGTAAATATGAACGCTACAAATTCCGCTACAAATTCCGCTGCAACTTTAGGTTTTGACACAAGCCACGTGTGGAAACATCCAACTCAAGTTGCAGGTGTTAAGTGGAAAAACATGGTTGGAACTGCTTCTGGAACTTTTCAGCTTGCAGCATGTCGTCGTTTTTATGATGTTAGTCAGCTTGGTGCAATATGTACTAAAGGTGTTTCACCTGTGCCTTGGCAAGGAAATCCTGCTCCTAGAACAGCAGAGTCTCCTTCTGGAATGGTAAATGCAGTTGGTTTACAAAATCCTGGAGTTGACCATTATTTAGTAGATGAGCTACCTAAGCTTAAAAAGATGGGAGCGCTTGTAATTACTAATGTTGCAGGTCATAGTGACGATGACTATGCTCAGGTTGTAGCTAAACTTGCAGATTCTTCTGCAGATATGTTGGAGATTAACGTTAGTTGTCCAAATGTCACTCACGGTGGTATGAGTGTCGGCACGGATCCAGTGGCATTACACCGCTTAATTACTCGTCTTCGTGCAATGACAGATAAGCCGATGATTGTGAAGATGACTCCGAATGTTACAGATATTGTGACAATTTGTAAAGCTGCAGTTGATGCTGGTGCCGACGCTCTTAGTATGATTAACACTTTAGTTGGATTACGTATTGATATTCGAACTGGTGAACCAATTATTGCGAATCGCACTGGTGGTGTTTCTGGTCCTGCTGTTTTCCCAATTGGTTTAGGATTTGTTTGGCGAGTTCGTCAAGCTATGCCAGATATTCCTATTATTGGTATTGGCGGAATTGATTCTGGAGAAAAAGCACTTGAATACTTGTATGCTGGTGCTAATGCAATAGAAGTTGGTGCTGCTGCTTTAGTTGATCCTACAGCTCCAATCCGTATTGCTAGAGAATTAGATGATTTGCTTGATTCTAGACCGAAATTAGCATCTTTGCTTGCTGAAGGTAAGACTTGGCGCTAAGGTTTTGCAAAACTTATAAAAATATTAAGAAAGTGAGTTAATAATGGAACAGTTAGACGAACGTTTTACTAAGTTTTTACTTGATTCAGGAGCTCTTAAATTTGGTGATTTCACATTGAAATCTGGTAGAAAATCGCCTTATTTCATAAACGCTGGAGCATTTGACGATGGAATGAAAATTGCAACTCTTGGAGATTATTACGCTAAAAGAGTTGTACAAGCAATAAATAACAGTCAGCTCCCGAAAGATATTGATACTGTATTTGGTCCAGCGTATAAGGGAATTCCTTTGGCTGTTTCTACTTCTATTGCGTTGACTAATAATTATAATATGCCGGTTGGTTTTACTTTCGATCGTAAAGAAAGAAAGGATCATGGCGATGGCGGTGTTATGGTTGGAAAGCCTTTGAAAGATGGCATGAAAGTTTTATTAGTTGACGATGTTATGACTGCAGGAACAGCTGTTCGTGAAACTTTACCAAAATTAAATTCTGAAGCAAAAGTTGAAGTAGTCGGTTTGATTTTGGCAGTTGATAGAATGGAGCGCACAAAAGATAGCGATCTTTCCGCGGTAAAAGCAGTCGAGCAAGAATTTGGTTTTCCTGTTTTGCCAATTGCTAACGTAAGTGAAATTTTTAATGCAGCTCAAAAGCTTACAAATAGTGATGGAAGTGCTGTTATGGATGAAAATCTTGTAAGAAGCGCAAAAAAGTATTTACAAGAATATGGAGCGCGCGCATAGCATTAGAAATTAAATTTCTTTATATAGTTATATTATTTACGTTATTGTTGTGTGAATTTTACTATGAAATGACCGATTATGAATGATCAAAATAGCAACTTCGATAACCCGGAAGATATGCCTCCTGAATTTATACCTGCTGATTATGATAAAGACACGAGCGAAAACGGTTCTAGTTATAATGATGATTTTGATAATTCATTATTTGGTGGTAAAAGAGAAATTGCAGCTGTAGTTGCTGTTTGCGTTATTGCAATTGCTATTGTTGCGTCAATTGTGTTTTTCTTGTTTACTACTAATTCTAATAGCGCAAAACATGATAATGTTAGCGAGCCTACTAAGAATTGCGTTCGCTTGCGTAAAGATTTGCTTTCTGAGCAAAAAAATCTTCAAGCAACTCTTTCTAGTGACGATGTTAGTAATGCTATAGAAATTAAAACATATGATTTCGTAGTGAATTCTGATGAAGCTAAGAGTGCTTTTGATGATTTCGAATCTTCTTTAAATTATGTTAAAACGGATTTAAATGAGAAGATTCAAAATTGTCCAGTTGGTGCTGATTCTAGTAATTCTCCTTCTGTGGAAGATAAGTTTTCTGGGAAAATTGAAAATTTCCGTCAAGATAATGATTCTCTGAAAAAATCTGCTTATAACGCTGTTAAAGCTGCTAAGAGTGTTATTTCAGCAAAGCTAGTGAAATTGGTTTCTCAAGGCAAAGATCTTATAAATAAAACTAAAAATATTCCTGTTTTATCTCAAGCTAAAGATGAATTACAGAAAATCGTTGATTTAGCTAATCAAGCTCTTAATAATAGCAATAACAATGATATTAAAGAGATGAAGCAATGCATTGACGATTTGAAGAAAGCTTTTGATCAATATCTTGAGAAAATTAAAAATTTGAGTTCTAATTTTCTAAATCGCGATGGTAATGGATATCCGCTTTCTTCTCAACATCAAAAAGATGATGATGGAGGATACGTCCCATCTGGTCGTGATGATAATTCAGACTCTGTTGATCCTGATTATATTGACACTCAAGATAGTCAAGATAGTCAAAGTGGTCAAGATGGTCAAAATTAAGCAAAATATGCTATTTCTTCTTGAGCATTGTCTTGGGATTTTAATTAGTTGACGCTTTGTGGCATAATAAGCAAGGTTTATTTCTTAAGCTGCGTTTGCAGCTTTATTTAGCGAAAGAAACAGGTAACTCGTGGCACAGACTACCAATGATATTAAGAATGGATCGGTTTTAAACCTTGAAGGTCAGCTTTGGACTGTTGTTAAGTTCCAGCATGTAAAGCCAGGTAAGGGTCCTGCTTTTGTGCGCACTACTATTAAGAATGTGCTCTCAGGCAAGATTGTTGATAAGACTTTTAACGCCGGAATGAAGATGGAGTTTGAAACTGTTGACAATCGTACTTTGCAATATTCTTATGAAGATGGAGATAATTTTGTCTTCATGGATATGACAACTTATGATCAAGTTTATATTCCTAAGGACTTGGTTGGAGATCAAAGCAAGTATTTGCTTGAAGGTACTGATTGCATAGTAAGTTTCCATGACGGCACTCCTTTAAGCGTTGAGCTTCCAGCATCTGTGATTTTGACTATTACTCATACAGAGCCTGGTTTGCAAGGCAATCGTTCTAATGCTGGAACTAAACCAGCAACTGTGGAAACCGGAGCTGAGATTCAGGTTCCGCTTTTCGTAGGCGAAGGTGAAAAAGTTAAGGTCGACACTCGTGATGGATCTTATCTTGGTCGTGAGAACTAATTAAATTTTCAATATTGGGCGGCCTAGTAACGATATATTTTAAGCGTTGCTGGGTCGTTCTTTTCGATTTTTAATATAGATTTTCTTTATTTTCTAAATATTTAGCGTTTGAAAATTTTATTAAGAATAGAAAATCTAATTATTAAAATGCTTTATTAGATAAACGATTAAGTTTAATGTTAAAGTAAAACTTAATAAAGATTTAGTTAAATACAATTACATATAAAACGAAGGACTCTATTATGGCACGCTCTACAGCTCGTAAGAGGGCTTTGAATACGCTTTACGAAGCAGATGAAAAAAGTCAGAATATTCTTTCTTTACTTGATGAGCGCGTCAAAGAGCCTGGCGCTCAAACGCCTCTTCCAGAATATGCAGTTGAGATTGTGCGCGGTGTAGGTGAGCGCCGCCATAGAATTGATAAAGTGCTTAATCATTGTTCAACCGGCTGGAAAGTTGGAAGAATGGCTGTTATTGATCGTAACATTTTACGAATCGCAGCATGGGAAATTCTTGCGAACGATGATGTTCCAGATAAAGTAGCTATTGATGAAGCTATTGCACTTGCAAAGATTTATAGTGATGATGATGCTATTGCTTTCATTCATGGGTTGTTGAGTGCAATTGTTTCTTCTAAAGATGATTGTTTAGCTAGATTAAATGGTGATGTAGTTTCACAAGACGCTGATGAAACGGAAACTAGTGAATCTGAAACTAGTGAATCTTTGCAAGAATAGAAGAATAGTAAATTATTTTCTAGATTTAATGTAGTTGAATAATTGAAATTTTGTTAATCCGCTTAAAGTATTTGCTTAAGCGGATTTTTTATATCCACAATTTCGGCGAGTCGCGGTCCTACAATCTGAGTAGACTTGCCACGAATAACCTAAAGCCATAAGGGGGTTAAGGTGGACTACAATGACACCTTTGCTGGATTCGACAGTGACGATGCAGTATTGGTATTAGAGGATGGTCAGGTTTACGTTGGTAAACCTTTTGGTGCTAAAGGTTCTACATGCGCTGAGATTGTGTTCTCAACAGGTATGACAGGCTATCAGGAAACACTAACTGATCCAAGTTATGATCAACAAATCGTCGTTCAAACGTTCCCACACATAGGAAATACAGGTGTTAACCTTGAAGATCCAGAATCTTCAAAAATCTGGGTTGCTGGATATGTTGTTAAAGTTCCAAGCCCGGTTGTTAGTAATTGGAGATCTACTGGTTGCTTGCAAGATGATTTAGAAAAACAAGGTATCGTTTCAATCAGTGGTATTGATACTAGAAAGCTGGTACGTCATTTACGCTCGGTAGGCGTTATGCGTGCCGGCATTTTTTCTAGTGATGCGCTTATTGACAGTACAACTGGAGCAATACGTACAGTTGCATCGTTTGTTAATGAAATTAAGAAAACTCCTCAAATGCAAGGCTTGCGTTTAACTGATGAAGTAAGTACTAAAACTACTTGTACTATTGAGCCATCTGGAGAGTATGAGGGCAAGAAACCGTTATTCAGTGTTGCAGCTGTTGATTTTGGAATTAAAGCAATGACTCCGCATCGTTTAGCTGAGCGCGGATGCAAAGTATATGTTGTAAATTCAGGAATTTCTTTTGAAGATCTTCAAAATCTTAATGTTGATGGAGTATTTTTCTCTAATGGTCCTGGAGATCCATCTCAGGCTAATCGTGAAGTTGAGTTGTTGCGTAAAGTTTTGGATGCAAAATATCCATTCTTTGGAATTTGCTTCGGGAATCAGCTTTTAGGTAGAGCGTTAGGATTCGATACTTATAAGTTAAAATTTGGTCATCGCGGAGTAAATCAGCCTGTAAAAGATTTAACCACTGGAAAAGTTGAAGTTACAGCGCATAATCACGGTTTTGCTGTGGATGCTCCTATTGGTCAGCCGGTTCAATCTCCTTATGAGAATGGTAAATTTGGTAAAGTTTTGGTTTCTCATATTGATTTGAACGATAACGTTGTTGAAGGATTGCAATGTTTAGATATTCCAGCTTTCTCTGTGCAATATCATCCTGAAGCTGCTGCTGGTCCTCATGATGCATCTTATTTGTTTGATCGTTTTGTAGAGCTTATGCGCTTGCATAATAACAATTGCGTTAAATCAGAAAAGTAATAATAAGGGGAAATTTACTATGCCAAAACGTACTGATATAAAGTCTGTTATGGTAATTGGTTCTGGTCCTATTGTTATTGGCCAGGCTGCAGAATTTGATTATTCAGGAACTCAAGCTTGTAGAGTTTTGCATGAAGAGGGTATTCGCGTAATCTTAGTCAACTCTAATCCAGCTACGATTATGACTGATCCTGAGCTTGCTGATGCTACTTATATTGAGCCGATTGACACGTCAATTTTGGAGAGAATAATTGCAAAAGAGAAGCCAGACGCGCTGTTGCCAACACTAGGCGGTCAAACTGCGCTTAATGCAGCGATGGATTTAGGTCGTGCAGGAATTCTAGAGAAGTACAACGTTGAGCTGATTGGCGCTTCTTTGGAAGCAATCGATAGAGGAGAAGATCGTGAGCTTTTCAAGAAAGTCGTTGAAAAAGCAGGAGCGGAAAGCGCAAAATCATTTATTGCTCATTCAATAGAAGAAGTAGACAAAATTGTTGAAACTTTAGGATACCCAGTAGTAGTACGTCCAAGCTTTACAATGGGTGGATTGGGCTCTGGTATTGCTCATAATGAAGAAGAGTTGCATCGTATTGCAGGAGCAGGCATACATTATTCTCCAACTAATGAAGTTCTTATTGAAGAAGGAATAGAAGGTTGGAAAGAATTTGAACTTGAGCTTATGCGAGATTCAAAGGATAATGTTGTAGTTGTTTGCCCTATTGAAAATGTTGATCCAGTAGGAGTGCATACAGGTGATTCTATTACTGTAGCTCCATGTTTTACTCTTACAGATCGCGAATATCAAAAGATGCGTGATATTGGTATTGCTATTATTCGCGGTGTTGGTGTAGATACTGGTGGATGCAATATTCAGTTCGCAATCAATCCTCAAACGGGTCGCATAATTGTAATCGAGATGAATCCTCGCGTATCTCGTTCTTCTGCTCTTGCATCTAAAGCTACTGGCTTCCCGATTGCGAAAATTGCAACGAAACTTGCTCTTGGATACACTTTGGATGAGATTCAAAATGATATTACTCGTTCTACTCCTGCAAGTTTTGAGCCAACGATTGACTATGTTGTTACTAAGATTCCGCGTTTTGCTTTCGAAAAATTCCCAGGAGCAGATACCACTCTTACTACTTCTATGAAGTCAGTTGGTGAAGCAATGGCGTTAGCTGGAAACTTCCAGGAATCTCTTGGTAAAGCAATGCGCTCAATTGACAAGCGTCATGCATGCTTTAGCTGGGATGGTGAATGTCCAAGTAAAGAAGAAGTTGAGGATCTTCTAAATGAGATTCATACTCCAACAGAGCATAGATATTTGCAAATTCAGCGTGCTTTGTGGGGAGGAGCTACTCCTGAACAGATTTTCGATGCAACTAAAATTGATCCATGGTTTATTCATCAACTTGCACAAATCAATAAAACAGCTTTATATGTTAAAAACGCTGAAACTTTAACTCCTAAAGTTTTGAAGAATGCTAAGCTTGCAGGTCTTTCGGACGTTCAAATTGCACATTTGCGTTCTCTTGGTGATGAGGGTGAAAATATGGTCCGCGAGCTTCGCTGGGCTTATGGATTGCATCCTGTTTATAAAACTGTAGATACATGTGCTGCAGAGTTTGATGCTATTACTCCTTATTACTATTCTTGCTATGCTGATGAAAGTGAATTGAAGAAGCGCAATCGTGAAGCAGTAATTATTCTTGGCTCTGGTCCGAATCGAATTGGACAAGGAATTGAGTTTGATTACACTTGTGTTCATGCTGTTCAAGAACTGGGTAAGGATTACGACACTATTATGGTTAATTGTAATCCTGAAACTGTTTCTACAGATTATGATATGTCTGATCGTCTTTACTTTGAGCCTCTTACTTTCGAAGATGTTCTTGAAATTTATGAAGCTGAAAAGAAACTTGGACCAGTTAAAGGCGTGATTGTGCAGCTTGGTGGTCAAACTCCACTTTCGCTTGCTGCTCGTCTGAAAGCTGCAGGAGTTCCAATTTTGGGAACAACTCCTGAAGCTATTGATTTGGCTGAAAATCGTGAACTTTTCGGTGAAGTTCTTCGTCAAGAAGGAATGAATGCTCCTCGATACGGTACAGCGTTAAGTTTAGATGAAGCAAGGGATGCTGCTCACGCAATCGGTTACCCGGTTCTTGTGCGACCAAGCTACGTGCTTGGCGGGCGTGGCATGGAAATCGTGTACGATGACTCTCAGCTTGCAAAATATGTTGAGCGCGCATTGAATGAGGCTCGTGCAGACACTGTTGTTTCTGGCAGGCTTCCTTCTCCTCTTTTGATTGATAAGTTCCTGCAAGACGCTATTGAAATCGATGTTGACGCGCTTTATGACGGCAATGAGCTTTATATTGGCGGAATTATGGAGCATGTTGAGGAAGCTGGCGTGCACTCTGGTGACGCAGCTTGCACTCTTCCTCCAAGCACACTTTCGGACGATCAGATTCGCCGCCTTCGTGAGGGCACGCTTTCGATTGCTCGCGGCTGCTCAGTTCGCGGTCTTATTAACGTTCAGTACGCTTTTATGGCGAATACTTTGTACGTGATTGAGGCAAATCCTCGAGCATCGCGCACAGTTCCGTTTGCATCTAAGGCAACTGGTGTAGCGCTTGCTAAAGCTGCTGCACGAATTATGGCTGGTGAAACAATCGAACAGCAACGTAAACGTGGTCTTCTTCTTCCTAAGGGTGACGGCGGTGATATTCATCAAGGTCAACAAGTTGCTATTAAAGCTTCCGTGCTGCCTTTTAAGCGTTTCCGCACTCCTGTTGGACGTACTGTTGATATTCTTCTTGGACCTGAAATGCGTTCAACTGGTGAAGTTATGGGATTCGATAGAGATTTTCCACACGCTTTTGCTAAAAGCCAGCTTGCTGCATATAAGGGAGGATTGCCAACAAGCGGAAATGTATTTGTTTCTGTAAGTGATGCAGATAAAAGACAATTGCCATTATTAGCTGTTCGTTTAGTGGAACTTGGTTTTACTATTTGGGCTACTGAAGGTACTGCTTCTGTATTGCGTAGATACGGTATTGATTCTGTTATTGTAGATAAAATTTCTAGTATTGGTGATACCGCTAAAGATGTGCGTGATAGCGAATATTCTAAAGAAAGAATTGGCAAAAACGTAGTAGAACTTATTGAGAATGGTAAGATTGATATGGTGCTGAACACACCGAATTCTAGAGGATCTCGCACTGATGGATATGCAATTCGTGCTGCTGCTGTTGCTGCAGATCTTCCTCAATTCACTACAATTACTGAGTTCGCACCTGTTTTAATGGCTATTGAAGCTGTTAAAAACAATGATTATCAGGTTATGAGTATACAGGAGCATGCTAAGCAACTGTTTGCAATAGAATGTGCTGAAAACCAGAAGTAGCTTTAAGAAAGTCGAGCGTAAAATCATATGACTGAAAGCATATGCGATCAAGAATTACAAGCACAAAGATCTGATTTTGGTTTGCGTTTACAAAATGCAATGGCAAAATATGGACCTCTATGTGTCGGTATTGATCCTCATAGGAAAATGTTGCTTAATTGGGGATACAATATGGATGCTCAAGGTGCTGAATTGTTCTCTATGCGAATGCTTCAATCTATGAACGGTCGTGCTGCTGCAGTTAAATTCCAATCGAGTATGTTTGAGCGCTACGGATCTAAAGGTTTCGCAGCGCTTGAACGTGTTCTTTATGCGGCTCGTCAAATGGATGTTATTACTATTGTTGATTGCGGTCACGGTGGTTTATCTACAACTATTTCAGCTTTAGCAGATGCATATTTTAAGCCTGGAGCACCATTAAGAGCAGATGCTATAACTCTTCTTCCATATTATGGCGCTCGCTCTATGAGTAGTCTTATAAACGAAGCTTTGAATAATGGATGTGGAGTTTTCATGGCTTCCCTGACATCTAATCGTGAAGGAGCTAATCTTCAAACAGCTATTCGTCAAAGTGGAAGTTATCGCGGGCATACTGTTGCTCATGGTATTGCTCAAACTGCTCAAAGCTTTAATGAGCACACTAAAGGCATGGGTTCGGTTGGCTTAATTGTTGGAGCTACTATTGGAGATTGGATGAATGGTGGAGATGTTGATCTTACTAGTTTTACAGGTCCAATTCTTTCTCCTGGATATGGTTGGCAAGGAGCTGAAGCAAACGATTTGAAAACTGTATTTGCTGGAACTCACGGAAATGTTTTAGTTACTGTTTCTAGATCTATTGCTTCTCATGGTCCAGATATCGGCTCTCTTTCAGCTGCTACTGAGCGTATTGCTTGGGATATTCGTCAAGCTTTAATGGATTGACGATTCTCAACATTAAGCTTGACGAAAATATTAAATTAAATTGTTGGATTTAAGAGCAAATAAAAATCAGCAATAAGGCATTAACAGAAAACGAAGTTATAATTCATGTAAGAGTGGTAACGTGTTTATATGTTTATGTAATGTATTTTTACGTAAGCTATAGTAAACAAAACATGATTTTAGTGGAGCACGATGTTACGATGGCCAATACAACTTATACATACGGTGTTCGTAAGCGTAGGCTTATTGTTCTTACTGGTCCTACTGCCGCTGGAAAAGGTACTGTTGAAGGCGTATTGCGTGAAAAACACCCTAATATTTGGCTCTCTGTTTCTGCAACTACTAGATCTCCTCGCCCAGGAGAGTTTAATGGCATTCATTATTGGTTTTTAGATGAAGATGAGTTTAAGCGCCGTCAGCGTAACGGAGAATTTTTAGAAACTGCACTAGTTCATGGAATGGCTTATTACGGAACTCTTCTTCAGCCTGTTTTAGATCATTTAGAGCAGAATATTCCTACTCTTTTAGAGATTGATTTGCAAGGTGCTAGGCGAGTTAAGCAAGAAGCTTCTCGTTTAGGATTAGAAGTTGTTTATGTTTTTATAGCTCCGCCAAGTTTTGAAGAACTTAAAAGAAGATTGATTGGTCGCGGTACTGAAACTCCTGAGCAGCAAAAGCGGCGTTTAGAAACTGCGAAAGTAGAGATAGCTGCTGCTAGCGAATTTGACGTAGTTATTGTTAATGATGATGTAAATCGTGCTGCTAACGAGTTATGGAATATAATTGCTCAAGAATATGATTTGAAGTGAGCGAAAGCTGTTTTTCTCCTTTAGTCTTAGAGCATAATAGTATAGAACATTTAAAATTTTTTATTTAAAAGGAAATCGATGCTTGCAATATCCAAGCTGTAGCATATAATAAGCAACTTGGAACTATTGTGGCACCATAGAATATGGAGAACATTATGGCATTGGGCACTCAGCCAACACCTACGGGACTTGCGAATCCGCCGATTGACGATTTGATGGAACATGCGGACTCCAAGTATGCGCTTGCCTTGTTTGCCGCAAAACGAGCACGGCAGATTAATTCTTATTTCACTCAACTCAATGAGGGCTTATTGCAAAATGTTGGTCCGCTTGTTGAGTATCAAAATCAAGAAAAGCCTCTTTCTATTGCTTTCCGTGAAATCAACGAAGGCTTGTTAGAGGAAACTCTTGGTGACGATGATATGAGTGAAGGCAATTAAGTTTTATTTCTTTGTTAGAACGATCGCAGTCATATAAGGTAGCTCCTTGAGTGATTATATGGCTGCGATTTGTTAGTTTATGCGTGATTTTGCTTAAAAATATGGAGGGTACATGAAAGAACGCAAGTTAATTTCTGCAGAATCTGTGACAGAGGGGCATCCAGATAAGTTATGTGATCAAATTGCTGATTCGATTTTAGACGATATGCTCAGCCAAGATCCTAGTGCTCATGTTGCTGTAGAAGTGTGTGCTTGCGTAGGTCAATTCGTAGTTTTTGGCGAAGTTCGTGGAGAAGTTTATACAGATATTCCTGGAATAGTTCGTAAAGTTGTTAGAAACGTTGGATATACGAGTTCTACTATTGGTCTTGATGCAGATTCATGCGGTGTTATGGTATCGCTTACTGAGCAAAGTTCTGAAATAAATCAAGGTGTACAGCGTATAGATTCTAAGAATGATTCAGTTTCTTTACAAGATCGTTATTCTTCTCAAGGTGCTGGTGATCAAGGTGTTATGTTTGGTTATGCTAGCGATGAAACAGATTCTTATATGCCTTTGCCTATTTATTTAGCTCATAAGCTTGCGTATAGATTAGCAAAAGTTCGTAAAGATGGTATTATCCCGCATTTGCGTCCTGATGGTAAAACTCAAGTCACTATTGAATACGGTGAAGATGGTAGTCCTAAGCGTGTTGATACTGTTCTTATTTCTACTCAACACGATCCAAATGTTTCGCATGATTGGCTTCAAAAGCAATTAGTAGAAAATGTTGTTAATCCTGTTTTTAAAGAAACTCTTGAAGATAAAGTTAGTTACGAAAATTATAGGATGTTAGTTAATCCTACTGGCTCATTTGTATTAGGAGGGCCTGCTGCAGATTCTGGTTTGACAGGCAGAAAAATTATTGTCGATACATATGGTGGAGCTGCTCATCATGGTGGCGGTGCTTTTTCTGGAAAGGATCCAAGTAAAGTAGATCGTTCTGCTGCTTATGCTGCTAGATGGGTGGCAAAGAATATAGTTGCGGCATCTTTAGCTCATAAAGTAGAAGTGCAAGTAGCTTATGCCATTGGTATTGCTGAGCCAGTTAGTGTAAATATAGAAACTTTCGGTACTGAAACTTCTGGAATAAGTTGTGACGATATATCTAAAGCTGTTCGTATGGTATTTGATTTGCGCCCTGCAGCAATTATTGACGAGCTTAATTTATTGCGTCCAATTTACGCTAAAACTGCATCCTATGGTCATTTTGGCAGAACTGATGTGCAATTCCCTTGGGAGAATTTGAATCGTGTTGAAGATTTGAAACATGCTATTTCGTCTATTCATCAGCAGAATTGTTAGACTATTTAGCATAAGAGTGAAAGTGTGATTTATGCTGCAACAACCTGAATTAGAAGGTTTAGCACACAAGAAGAAGCGTAAAAAAAGCGCATCTTATAGTGTGTCTGCACATTCTAATGCTGTTGCTCATGTTATGCTTGATGTTCAAGCTGCGCATTTAGGTCATACTTTTGATTATCTTATTCCAGAAAAATATGATGATATTGCGCGCCCTGGAGTATTAGTTCGAGTTCGTTTTGGCGCAAGACGTGTTAATGGAATTATTTGGTCTAGGTCAGATGAATCTCATACTACAAAAGATTCCTTGAGATTTATTGATCGTGTTTTGTCAAGTGGAGTTTTATTATCTTCTTCAATGCGAGCAGATATTCTATCTATAGCTGATGCTTATGGTGGAACTCCTGCAAATATTATTAGGTTGGCTGTTCCTCAAAGAATAGCAAGTGTTGAAGAAGATGCTTATTTTTGTAATCGCTCTCAAAAACTTAGGATTAAAACGCTTCGAGAAAAAATTCTTCCATCACTTAAATTTCACGAAGACTTATCAAGTAATTTAGTTGAATATAACGGCTCAGAGCGTGTATTTCGTACAAGCGATGACAGGATGATAGCGTCTTATAATAATGCTTTATCTTTGAAGAAAGCATTATGTCATGTTAATAATCCATATTCTTATATTTCTTGTGATGAACTCAATGAGCTTCGTGATTTTTCTAATGAAGTTAATAACGTTAGTCAATCTTCTTCTTTTATTTTGGATGCTTTGCCGGGCTCTGGACGTTGGACGCAAGATTTGGCATGGATTATTACAACAGCTATCGGCTCTGGGCGACAAGTTGCAGTAGTATTGCCTACATTGCGAGAAGTGAATGATGTTATGCGAGCGCTTATGGTTTGCGGAATTAAACCATATAAGAAGTTAAAAAATGGAGAATTTTCTGGTGATGTTGTGCGACTTTGTGCTGCAGACACTCCAGCAGATAGATATAGGTCTTGGATTGCAATTTCCAAGGGGATTGTTCCGTGTGTATTAGGAACTAGGGCTGCAATGTATGCGCCAGTTGAAGGAGCTGCTCTTTTCGTTATTGTTGAAGATTGTGCTTATCAGCAGGCTGACGGTATGCAACCGTATGCTCAAGCTAGAGGTGTTATGCGATTGCGCGCTAAAAGTCATGGCGGTGTATTCATATCTATGTCTTTTGCGAGGAGTTTAGTTAGCCAATATGAAATTGATAGCGAAGATTATTTAAGATCTTCTCTTAAATCAAATGAATCAAACGAATCAAATAAATTAAATGAATCCAATAATTCAAATAATTACCAAAATTCATCGTTAGTTTCTGGAAAAAGTGAGATTATTACTCCTTTTAATTCTGTTAGATATGAAGCTTCAGCTTGGGTAAGATGGCTTAATCGTGAGACTTTAGAAAAAATTGGCGATGAAAGTGCAGGATTAAGAGTTCCAGATACAGCAGTTAGGATTATAAAAGATGCATTAAGCATTGGTAAGCCTGTGCTAATGTCGATTCCTCAAGATGGAGTTACTCAGTCAGTTATTTGTACTAAATGCCGTCATCAAGCTAGATGTCGTCGTTGTACAGGTCCAATTGATTTTGGTATAGATGGCGCTCATTCAAGGTGCGCATGGTGTGGTAATAGTTTAGCGAATTGGTCGTGTACTTATTGCTCAGGTAAGTCTTTGCGCGCAATTCGTGTCGGTGCATCTGGCACGATTAAGCAGCTTTCAATGCTATTTCCTGGTGTTAAGTTGATTGTTTCATCACCTCATTGTTCAAACGGTATTGTGCATTGGATTAACGAGGAAGCTGTAATTGTAGTTGCAACTCCGGGTGCAGAGCCTAGAGTTAAACGTTTAAATAACAATTATTCTTTTGAAAATAGTAGAAAAGATATTGATTTAGAACCTGATTTTAAGCGTGCTGCAGGCGATGATTTTGTTGATAGCAGTGATCGTGATAATAGTATCAATGGCGTAAGTGATGTAGAAAATATAGGCGAAAATCTTCAAAGTAATCTTCAAAGTAATGCGTCAGATGTTGTATATCTAAATAGAAGTCAAAAAAGTGATAAAAATCACAATAATATTTCTAATATTTCTTCTATTGCATATGAAACATTTACTGGAGAATATCAAGTAGTTGCTTTACTTGACGCGTGGACGAGTTTATATTTGACTAATTTAGATGGTTCATACGATGTATTGGAATCATGGATGCGTGCTTCTTGCGCTTGCGCTGCAAAATCTCGTGGCGGATGTGTGATGATATTAGGTGAAACTCATAGTGCAATTGCTAAGTCACTTGAATCGTGGGATTCATCTATTTTGGCATCTTATGAGCTTTCTGAGCGAAAGCGAGCTGCTCTTCCTCCAACAGTTTGTGCTGCATGTGTTTGGGGTAGTAGACAAGCTGTTATGAGAGCATTAAAAAATATTGGTGCTATTCATAATTATTGTGATGAAATTGAGTCTAGTAAAATAAAAAATAATGATAACAATGCTGATCATTATATTTCTAGCGGATTTAATAAAGATATTAAAAATAATGATCTTCCTAATATTTTTGTTGATAATGTTGCCATTTCGCCTTTGCTTGGAATAGTACCTATGCATACGCCTGTTAGCGATCACAATTTGCATTTCGAAGAATTGCATGATCGTGTTAAAGCAGTAGTAAGAGTTCCTTTAGAATTTAGAGGGGAATTAGTTAGAAGATTGCGTAAAGAGTTATCTGAACATAGCGCATTTAATTATAAAGGAGAATTGCGTTTTAGTTTTGACGCTAAGGATTTATTGGCTTATTGATAGGAGAGAATATGTGTGAGATTTTTCATTGTGCAGTATTAGGAGATCCTATTTCTCACTCACTTTCTCCTGTATTGCACAACGCTGCTTATAAAGCTTTAGGTCTAACAAATTGGCAATATAGCAAAGAAAAAGTGAGTGAAACAGAGTTAGCTGATTTTATTTTAAAACTTGACGATTCTTGGAAAGGCTTAAGCCTTACAATGCCGCTTAAAAAAGCCGTAATGAAACTCGGCACTCCTTGCGATTATTGGTCTAGCGCACTTAGAGTCGCAAACACAGCGATTTTTACAACAAATCCTGCAACAGCCTCACCCTCTCAAATTGAACTGTGCAACACTGATGTAAATGGCATAATTACAGTTTTTATTCGAGCTTTGCGAGAGCGCATAAGTCAAGTAAAAAAGGCTGTTATTATTGGTAGTGGTAATACTGCATCATCTGCAATGGCTGCACTTATAGAAATCGCGCAAGCTTCAAAACTTGAAAAAGTGCAAGTTGTTGCTAGAACTGACAATAATGGTAGTGTAAAAGGCGTTGAACGTTTTAATAATATTTTGCGTACCTATTGTGCTGATTTTCCAAATAGCAGAAACATAGAGCCGTGCTTAGAAAGTAACGAGTTTAAGAGTAACGAGATTCAACCTGGAGGAATTCAACGTAACGAAAATAATGCAAACTACGAATCGGTTCAAGGCATTGAATTCCCAATATTTAGTGAAGATGTTACAGCGAAATTTGCTGACTATAGTACGAAAAAATTGTGCGCGGAAAAATTATCTGAATATGATGAATCTCTTATTTTGCAATCTTTAAGTTCACTAGACGCAATTCGAGCAATATCAGAAGCAGACATAGTAATAAGCACTGTTCCAGCGCACGTTGCAGATTTAATAGCTCTAGCTCTAAAAGCTTACTGCCAAAATAGGTGCGTAAAAAGTCTGGGAGTATTGCTTGACGTTGTGTATGATCCTCGCCCAAGTATGCTTCTTAGTGCTTTTAGTCAATACGGATTGGCAATTGGCGGCGAAGAAATGCTTTTATACCAAGCGTTAGAGCAAGTAAAGCTTATGACATCTGCTTACCGGAATTCTAAAGAAAATTTTGCAAATCGTTTTGCAAATTGTGGCGACAATTGTTTTGCAAATGCTTCAAAAAAAGATTCTGACAAGGCTACAGATTACGATAAGCTAAGCAGTTATATGCGTAAAGAGTTGGAGGAAGCATTATGAATGATGATTCATTGCTTAATGATTGCCATGATGTTGATATGCATAGCGATAGTGTTAAGAGTGAAAATTTTCCAGCTAATATTAAAAATAATGAAGATGATTTTGTAAATCATTCTTTTACTCCGCATAATCATGCACGTAATAGTTCTTTAGCTGATTTTGAAGTAATGCTAATAACTGGAATGAGTGGTGCTGGAAGATCTCATGCTGCAAATGCTTTAGAAGATATGGGATGGTATGTTATTGATAATTTACCGCCTAAGCTGCTTATTCCTTTAGTAGATATGATGACTTCTTCTGGCTCTAAAGTTCATAAACTTGCTGCTGTTATAGATGTTAGATCTCGAGGATATTTTGACGATCTTTTCGCTGTCTTAGCTCATGTTGATGAGTTGGGTGTTAAGACTCAAATACTGTTTTTAGATGCTCATGATGATGTTCTTATTAAGCGCTATGAATCAGTTCGTAGACCACATCCTTTACAACGTGGTAGACGTCTTATTGATGGTATTCGTGAAGAACGAGAGCTTTTAAGTCATTTGAAAGATTGTGCGAATATTATTATTGATACTTCAACTTTAAGCATTCATCAGCTTTCCACAAAACTTTATGAAAGTCTTCTTGGAAAAGGCTTATCCACTGTATCGGTTCATATTTTTAGTTTTGGATTTAAATATGGAATGCCTATGGATGCTGATTTTGTAGCTGATATGAGATTTTTGCCAAATCCTTTCTGGGTTCCAGAATTAAGAGATTTAACAGGTAAAGATAAAGCTGTGCAAGATTACGTGTTATCTAATCCTCAAGCTGTTTCTTTTTTGGATTCTTATGAAAAAGCATTGCGTACTGCAATTGATGGTTTTGCAAAAGAAGATAAACATTATGTTACGATTGCTGTTGGATGTACTGGTGGTCAACATCGTTCTGTAGCTGTAAGCATTGAGTTAGCAAGAAGATTGCGTATTCATGGTTTACAAGTTACTGTTTCTGCTCGCGAGTTAGCACGTAGAATATAACAATAGTGTTGTAATATCTTGATGCATAGCAATTATTGATGTGCAAATTATTGAGATTTGTTCGAAAATGTCCAAGTCATTCGGTATCACAGAAAGCCGAGCATGTCGATGTTTTGCGCATCATGCACGAATCAAAAAACGCATACTTGAAGAAGAACAAAAGTAGGAGGTTGTCTCTTGGCTCTTCTTGACGACGTCAAAAATGAACTCGTATCAAACGACAACGAGCTCCCGACTGTCATTATGGCTCAAGCGGCTGCGATGATGCGCTTTGCTGGCGGTTTGCGACCAGTTAATAATAAGGCTGTAATTCGTGCCCAATTCGACTCATTGAGCGCTGCTCAGTGGCTTGTCGATGTTTTACGAATACAGTGCAAGCGTGATGCTAGTGTTTCTCAGGTCACTCGTCAAACACCTAACGGATCTGTAATTCGTTATGACGTTCTTGTTGAACATGGCGCTACAGCATTAGCATTGCAATCTGGTTTATTAGATCGTCGTATGCGTATTGTTGCTGGATTAGCTCCTGAGATTGTTGGTGGAAGTATTGCTCAAGTTAAAGCAGCTTGGCGAGGAGCTTTTTTGGCTCACGGTGCTATTTCAGATCCTGGTAAAGCGAGTTATTTAGAAATTGTTTGCCCTACAGCTGAAGCTGCTACAGCTTTGCAAACAATGGCAGCTCGTTTAGGAATTAGTGCCAAAGCTCGTAAAGTTCGTAGTTCTGAAAGAGTTACTTTAAGAGATTCAGATGCTATTGAGCGTATGTTGAATCTTATTGGAGCTCCACATTCTGCTAGAGAATGGACTGGTAAGCGATCTGATGGTGAAGCACGCGGAAAAGCTAATCGTTTAGCTAATTTTGATGATGCTAATATGCGTAGAAGTGCTCGTGCTGCGACTGAAGCTTGTAAGAAAGTGCGTCATGCATTTGATATTTTAGGCGATGATATTCCAGATAATTTGTTGATGGCTGGACGTTTGCGCTTAGAGCATGCTCATGCAACTTTGGAACAGCTTGGACATTTAGCTAATCCTCCTATTACTAAGGATGCTATTGCAGGACGTATTAGAAGACTTTTGCAGCTTTCAGATAAAGTTGAAAAATCTCGTTCTTAAGATAGTTCTTAAATTTGCACGTGATTTGTAAATGATCTTACAAATTATTTCTGTGTTCGAGCGTAAAGACACAAAAATTATTGGGTTATAAGCGAAATGCTTGTAACCCCAATTTTATATATTTTATTGTGATGCAATTGCAATGTGTATTCGTTTTTTATTACAAATAAAAATGCTTTTTTGTTGGGTTTATGCGATATAATCACACTTGGCATTTGTAGATTTTCGAGGCAAATTAAACATGCTTCGATTTATATTACTTGCATCATGGTTTTGAAAGGATACCAATGAAGACACTTAAGGATTTGGGAGATTTGAGCGGTAAGCGCGTCTTAGTTCGTGCTGATTTTAATGTTCCTCTCAAGGGTACGACTATCACCGATGACGGCCGTATTCGTGCAGCTTTGCCAACAATCAATGCTTTGCGCAAGCAGAATGCAAAAGTTATTTTGATGGCTCATCTTGGACGTCCAAAGGGACAAGTTGTTCCTGAGCTTTCTTTAGCTCCAGTTGCAGATCGTTTAGGTGAGCTTCTTGGCGTGAAAGTTGCTTTGGCTGCAGACACTTATGGTGAAGATGCTCAAGCTAAAGTTGCCGCAATGAACAACGGTGACGTTGTTTTGCTTGAAAACGTGCGCTTTAACGCAGAAGAAACCAGCAAGGATACTTCCGAGCGTGCAGCTTACGCTAAGAAGATTGCGTCTCTTGGTGAAGTATTTGTTTCTGATGGTTTTGGTGTTGTTCACCGTGCTCAGGGCTCTAATTACGATGTTGCTGCAGATCTTCCTTCAGCTGCAGGATTGCTTGTTGAAAAGGAAGTTAAGGCACTTTCTCGTGCAACTGAAAATCCAGAGCGTCCTTTGACTGTTGTTCTTGGTGGTTCTAAAGTTTCCGACAAGCTTGGTGTTATTGAGAACTTGCTCTCTAAAGCTAATCGTTTAGTTATTGGCGGAGGTATGGTATTCACATTCTTGAAGGCTTTAGGCTATGAAGTTGGTACTTCTTTGCTTGAAGAGGATCAGCTTGAGAAAGTTAAAGGATATATTGAAACAGCTAAAGCAAATGGCGTTGAGCTTGTTCTTCCAACTGATATTGTTGTGAACGCAGGTTTCCCAGCAGGCGATACTCCAGTTGCTCCAGAAGTAGTTCCAGCTGATTCTATTCCTTCAGACAAGATGGGCTTAGATATTGGTCCAGATTCACAGAAGCTTTTCCACGACAAGATTGTTGATTCTAAGACAGTTGTTTGGAACGGTCCTATGGGAGTGTTTGAAGTTCCAGAGTTCGCAGATGGCACTCGCGCTGTAGCTCAAGGATTGGTTGATGCTACTAAGAATGGTACTTTCACTATTGTTGGTGGCGGCGATTCTGCTTCTGCAGTTCGTAATCTTGGATTTGCAGAAGATGGTTTCTCTCACATCTCAACTGGTGGCGGTGCTTCACTCGAGTTCTTGGAAGGTAAGACTCTTCCAGGCTTGAGCGTGCTCGACTAGTATTCTTGTAATAAAGTTATTTGTAGATAGTGTGTCGACTCTTAAATATAGGGTCGGCACACTGTTAATTTTTAATCATTTAAGCATTTTTGAGAATTGCTATTAAGGGTGAATATGATTCAACGAAGAAAGCCGCTTGTTGTAGGTAATTGGAAGATGAATTTTAATCATCGTGAAGCTACTTATTTTGTTCACAAGTTTGCTTTACTTTTACATGATTTTCATTTTGATTATCGCAAATGTGATGTAGCTATAATGCCATCTTTTACATCTATTAGAAGCGTGCAAGTATTAGTTGAATCAAATAAACTTCCTATACTTTATGGTGCTCAAGCAGTATCTGTAACAGCACAAGGTGCTTTCACAGGTGATGTTTCAGCAGATATGCTTGCAAGTCTTGGATGTTCGTTTGTGATTGTTGGGCATTCTGAGCGTAGAAAATATCATCCTGAAGATGATGCAAATATTGTTGATCAGGTTAGAGCTGTTCTAGCTGCTGGAATGCAACCGATTCTTTGTGTTGGCGAAAGTTTTGAAGAGCGTAAGCAAGGTATTGAATTAGATTTTGCAGTTGGACAAGTACATGATGTTACTCGTGATTTAGATTCTCAGCAGGCTGAACGTTTGATTATTGCTTATGAGCCTGTATGGGCAATTGGAACTGGCATGGTTGCGAACGCGCAATCTGCACAAGAAGCTGCATATGCTATTCGCGAAGATTTAAGAAATACTTTTTCGCAAACAGTCGCAAATAATGTGCGAATTCTGTACGGTGGATCCGTTACTTCTCAAAATGCATCTACTCTGATACAAGAAGATGATGTAGATGGTTTTCTTATTGGAGGAGCTGCTTTAGATGCACATGAACTTGCTGATATTGTGAATATTGTAAATAAATAGGTCAATGGTTAGTATTATGCTCAATCAAAGTACTCTATAACGGGAGGTTAGTTGTGAACGCTGTCAAGATTGTTTTGCAAGTATTATTAGTGCTCGCAAGCATTTTGCTCACTCTGTTAATTTTGATGCATAAGGGTAAAGGCGGCGGTCTTTCCGATATGTTTGGTGGCGGCTTAACAAAGAACGCTGGTAGTTCTGGTGTCGCTGAAAAGAATTTGAACCGTTGGACTGTATTTATTGCTTTATTCTGGGTTGCAATTATTGTGGCTCTGGATTTGATGAGTAAATTCATGTTGATTTAAGATTGTTTTTTAATAGCGCGGTTTCGGCCGCGCTTTTTTGTAAAAAGTGGTGCGCTAATGTTGATGTTCGGTCCGTCTCTTATAGTAGCGGATTTGGATGGCACGATGCTGCACGATGCAGACGCTTTCGAGAATAGGTTTTTAACTCAGCAAACTATTGATGCTGTTTCTGAAGTTAAAAGAAAAACTCGAGTTCCTTTTGCTATTATTACTGCTCGTCCAGTTTGTGCTGCTCTTAACATAATAAAGTCTCTTAATGCTGACGTTTGCGCTTATTTGAATGGTGCGCTAATAGATTTTGATGCTAACAATTCAAGCGAATCTGTTTTGACTTCTCAAAATCAGTCTGATTCAGTAGTTCGATTTGGTTTTTCTTCAAAGCGCGCTTGCGAAGTTTGCTTGAGTCTACTTTGCGCAATACCTACGTTACGCATAGGTATTGTTATGAATGATATTCGATACACTAATTTCGATTTACATACGTTGTGGAAGTCAAGTAATTTTATTCGCACTGATTTTCGCGATATTCCAGATGGTATTGCAGACAAAATAATTATTGTTCCGCGAGATAGTGAAAAATTGCGTTTGGAAAGTGCTCTTCCTGAGGATTTTTCATTGCATATTAGCGAAGATGTTTTGTGGATGCTTACAAATCCTCTTGCAAACAAGGGACACGCGTTGAATGTTATTTGTGAGCGTTTGAGCGTAAAGCCTAGCCGGACTGTTGTTTTTGGTGACGATATTATCGATATTGACATGTTCCGTGCCGGAGGATATGGGGTAGCGGTGTCGAATGGTAATCCGCGGCTTCTTGCTATTGCAGACGAAGTTTGCGATTCCAATAACAACGATGGTGTTGCTAGCTGGCTTCAAAACGAATTACTCTAGAGGCTATTTATCCTAATTATCAAAATCGTACGAATCTTTTGCACACGCTGTTACTGGGTGAAAGCAGGTTGTCGTGTGCGCTTACTCAGTTGATAGAAAATGTCGAAAACATCGGTCGATTTGGTGTTTTCGACAGTTTAGGCTTGCTTTTTGTTTATTTCATCAGATGATTTGGTGTTTTCGACAGTTTTAAGCAAGCGACAAAGAAATTGCGTTAGGCACGTTCTCATACTTCCGCATCTACAAAAGACAAACTGTGCAAGTAACGAATAAACTGTGTCATATATTACGCGCGCAGAAACCGTATTGAGTGAATGTCTGAAAACGTGCAAAATCAGACGCAAATAGCAGTGAATCGGACGCGTTCTACAAAATACGGACGTTTTCTTGTTTTTTGGACGCAAATGCTAAACAAAAAACCGCATATGCGATGGAATTAAATCCAAATGCATGTGCGGCTTCTGTTATTTATTTAATGATTTAATCAAATCATGCATTCACGCGATCAATTCCAGATTGCACGTCAGCAATAACGGAATCCCAAGACTTGATGAATGCTGCAACACCGTCAGCTTCGAGCTTGTCGGTAACGTCCTTGATGTTGATGCCAAGCTCAGCAAGCTTGTTCATAACAGCGTGGCTCTCTTCGTAAGTGCCCTTAATGGAAGGAGCGCCGTTGCCGTGATCAGCAAGAGCGTTCAAAGTCTTTTCTGGCATAGTGTTGACAACATGCTCAGCAACCAACTCGTCAACGTACTTGCAATCTGAGTAAGCTGCGTTCTTTGTGCCAGTAGAAGCCCAAAGTGGACGCTGCTTCTTTGCGCCCTTAGCTTCAAGAGCAGCCCAACGTGGGTCAGCTGCGAACTTCTTCTCGAAGAGTTCGTAAGCCAAGCGAGCGTTAGCAACAGCAGCCTTGCCTTCAAGAGCCTTAGCTTCAGCGGAGCCGTTAGCTTCAAGGAGCTTATCAACAGCAGTATCAACGCGGGAAACGAAGAAGGAAGCTACGGAACCAATGTGCTTCAAGTCATGGCCGTTAGCATCTGCCTGAGCAATACCTTCGATGAAGGCATCGATAACCTGCTCGTAGCGTTCGAGTGAGAAGATCAAGGTTACGTTCACGGAAATGCCCTTAGCAAGGGTAGCTGTGATAGCTGGAAGACCTTCCAAAGTTGCTGGAATCTTAATCATAACGTTTGGACGATCAACCTTTGCCCAAAGCTCTTCAGCCTGCTTTTCTGTGTTAGCAGTATCGTGAGCCAAGCGTGGATCAACTTCGATAGAAACGCGACCGTCAACGAAGTCAGTCTTTTCAGCAATTTCGCGGAAGATATCGGTTGCGTTGCGAACATCGGTGGTTGTCAATTCGCGGATAGCGGTTTCTACGTCTACCTTGCCGAGTTCCTTAAGCTGTGCATCGTATGGGCCAACCTGGCTTAAAGCCTTCTGGAAAATGGATGGGTTGGTGGTAACGCCAACAACATTCTTGTGAGCAATAAGATCCTGCAAAGAACCGGATTCAATGCGGGTGCGGGACAAATCGTCCAACCAAATAGAAACGCCGGAATCGCTAGTGCGCTGCGTTGCTTCAGTCATGTTATCTCCTTAACACTGTGCTCCACCAATTGGGGCACGTCGGTATTTTGGCGTTTTTACAAGAAACAGCGGTTGATGTCAAACCAACGGTAGCTCGGCATCAACACGCCTTTGCTGCTTCTTGTGAAGTTGCTAAATTAGCACTTCGAGTTTTGTGATTTATCAATACAATGCATTAGCAAAATAGTAGATAAATCAAGTTTTATTTTATATTTCTTGTGCTTAAGCGCGAGCTTCTTCGATAGAAGCCTTAGCAGCTTCTACTACGTGCTCAGCAGTAATGCCCAAGTCAATCATGTTCTGACCGCCGTCACCCTGCAAGCCGTACTGTTCGATAGAAACAGCCTTGCCACAATCGCCAAGATACTTGTACCAAGGCAATGCCAAGCCAGCTTCGATGGAAACGCGAGCCTTGACGGATTTTGGAAGGATTGCTTCCTTGTACTCTTCGTCCTGCTCTTCGAACCATTCGAGGGATGGCATGGAAAGAACGCGAGCCTTAATGCCTTCAGCAGCCAAAGTCTTGGCGCCTGCAACAGCCCACTGAACCTCAGAGCCAGTAGCCATGATGATTACGTCTGGAGTGCCTTCGCAATCAACCAAAACGTAAGCGCCGTGCTTCACGCCTTCGCGAGCCTTTTCAGCAGTCTGCGCGAGGGTTGGAACGCTCTGGCGGGTCAAAATCATGGCAGTTGGGTAGTTGTTCTTCTTTTCGAAGAAGTAGCGGTAAGCTTCAGCAGTTTCGTACTCGTCTGCTGGGCGCACAACCTCAAGCTGAGGAATAGCGCGGAAAGCAGCCAAGTGTTCGATTGGCTGGTGAGTTGGACCGTCTTCGCCCAAAGCTACGGAATCGTGGGTCCAAACGTAGAGGTTTGGAATCTCCATCAAAGCAGCCAAGCGAACTGCTGGGCGCTCGTAGTCAGAGAACTGGAAGAAGGTGCCGTTGAATGGGCGAGTGTCAGAACCAAGCAAAATACCGTTGGTAATAGCACCCATTGCGAACTCGCGCACGCCGAAGTGAAGCTGACGGCCGTGCTCGGAAACGTTTGGCCAAGTGCGGGTTGCGTCTTCGGATGGACCGAAGGAGTCAGCGCCCTTAATGTTGGTGTTGTTGGAGCCGCCCAAATCAGCGGAACCGCCCCAAAGTTCTGGCATAACAGCAGCAATTGCGTTAAGAACTGCGCCGGAAGCTTTACGGGTAGCAACCTTAGAGCCAACTTCGAAGCCAGCAACCAAGTCGTCAATAGCCTTGTCGAAGCCTTCAGGAAGCTTGCCAGCCTTAATGCGCTCGTAAAGAGCAGCCTTATCTGGGTTGGCAGCAGCCCACTTTGCAAGAGCTTCATCCCAAGCCTTATGAGCAGCCAAGCCGCGCTCTGCAACCTTGCGAGCGTGAGCCAAAGCTTCTTCGTCGATTGGGAACGAAACTTCTGGGTCGAAACCGCAAAGTTCCTTCAAGCCTTTCACAGCTTCTTCGCCAAGCTTGGATCCGTGTGAAGCTTCGTTGTTAGTCTTGCCTGGTGTTGGCCAAGCAATCAAAGTATTAACCTTAATGAAGTGAGGCTTATCGGTAACTTCCTGAGCCTTTTCGATAGCTGCAGCCAAAGCCTGAACGTCTTCCTTGTAGGAGCCGTCTGGCTGGATGAAGCTAACTTCATCAGTGTACCAACCGTATGCACGGTAACGAGCAAGAATATCTTCAGAGAAGGTGAGCTTTGTATCTCCTTCAATCTGAATGTGGTTTGCATCGAAAATAACAGTTAAGTTACCGAGCTTTTGGTTTCCAGCTAAGGAAGCAGCTTCAGAAGAAACGCCTTCCTCAACATCGCCTTCGCCGCAAATAACCCAAACTTTGTGATCAAATGGGGAAGTGCCTGCTGGAGCTTGTGGATCAAGAAGTCCGCGCTCAAAGCGTTGACCATAAGCAAAGCCAACAGCAGAAGCAAGACCTTGTCCAAGAGGACCAGTAGTCATTTCAATTCCTGGAGTTAAACCATATTCTGGGTGACCTGGAGTACGTGTGTCTGCACCGCCACGGAAATACTTGAGATCATCAAGAGTTAAGCCGTATCCAGAGAAGAACAATTGCACGTATTGCGTAAGTGAAGCGTGACCACCAGAAAGAATAAAACGATCGCGTCCGGCCCACTTTGGGTCAGCTGGATCATGCTTAATGAAATGCTGGTACAAGGTGTACGCAATTGGTGCTAATGAAACAGGGGAGCCAGGATGTCCATGTCCTGCTCGCTCAACAGCATCAGCCGAGAGAACCTTCGCCATTTTTACGGCGCGCTCGTCTAATGCAGACCAGTTGAAATCGGTCATGTGATCTACTTTCCTTCCAATAATTCGGGTTTTTAAGCACAGCTCACGCTGGCTTTTTACCCTCACATTGCGATTTCATCCTATCTTTTGCATCAGACTAAAGGTTATAAAGTGTGTCAAGAAATATTTCTTACGATTGCTTTTAATGATTATAATCTGATTATAATTTGGTTATAATCTATTGGAATTTATTTACTCTATTAACTTACAGTTAGTGACTGTAAATAGTAGTATTTTTTGCTAACATAATAAAAGCGAAGTTATATTACCTAATTGAATATGAGAGGAAAGTCAATGCAATCACGACGCATGATGGTACTTCGAGCGGTCGTTGAAGATTATATTCGTTCTCAAGAGCCTGTTGGCTCTGCATCTTTGACTAAGAATCATCATTTAGGTGTTAGTTCTGCAACTATTCGCAACGATATGTCTGCTTTAGAGGAAGAAGGATATTTAGTTCAGCCTCATACATCTGCAGGTAGAATTCCTACTGAAAAAGGATATAGATATTTTGTTGACGGTTTGGCTTCGATTATCCCTCTTTCTGAAGCTCAGCGTAGAGGTATTCGCAACTTTTTAAGTGGATCTGTAAGCTTGCAAGATACTTTACAGCGTTCAGCTCGTTTACTAGCAAGTATTACTGGTCAGATTGCTTTAGTAGCATCTCCATCTTTATCTAAATCTCGAGTTCGGCATATTGAATTAGTGCAAGTTTCGGAATCAACTTTATTAGCTGTTATTATCACAGATACCGGCAGTGTTGCACAACATATGTTGCCTATTGGAAATATTCATGTTGACGATTTTTCATCTTTAACAACTGTCATCAATAATAAGTGTGTTAATGCTCCTTTTGATTTAGCTGCACGCTATGTAAGAGATTTGTCTTTGCATATTGACGATTCTAATATGCGAATTGTTATTTCAAGTTTGGCTGCGGCAATAGATGATATGTACGCTGGAGAGCATGCTCATGATTTGTATGTTGCTGGAGCTTCTCAACTAGCACATAAACATCATGCTAATGATTTTGCACAATTATTTGATGCTCTAGAAGAACAAGCTGTAATCATGCGTTTGATGACTTCTTTGAGCGAAGAAGCTAGTGATTGCGTAAACGGAGTAAGTGTTGCTATTGGATCTGAAACTCATACTCCTGAGTTATTGAACGCTTCTGTTGTAACTAGCGGATATGGATATGATTCGTCTATTGAGTGCGATGAAAGTGAATCTTCTTTATATAACGAAGATAATATTAAAGATAGTAGTAATGAAGATAGTAGTAATGAAGATGTGACTTCTTCATCATCAACTTATAGGTCTAAAACTTCTAATAGATTTAATGAATCTAATGAATCTAAAGTGTTAAGCTGTGATTACTTAGTTAAGAAAGAGAATACAAAAAATTGCATTGATAATATTTGTATTAGCACATTAAAAAGTTCAGATGATTATAAGAAATCTTCTAATAATAAAGATATTAGTGATAATTCGCTTAATAACACTTCTCATACGAATGTTCCAGTTGCTTTTATAGGATCAATTGGGCCGCAACACATGGATTATGCTGTTACAATGTCTGCTGTTAGAGCAGTTGCGCGTTATCTTAATACTTTCATATCTCATAATAGCTGAAAAATAATATGCTATATTTGAACTTCATTTGAGTTACTAAAACTGAAAAATAATAAAATAAAGTAGTAGGATTTGCTAATCAAATATAATTAAATATAATCTTACAACTAATAAAAATATAATGTTAAAACTAATAAAATTGATGTAAAAACTGGTGAAACTTCAAGCAAAGCTCACGGAAAACTTCAATAAAACTACAAGAAAAACTAAAATATTGCTGAAAGAATTTACATCAGTTAAAGATTTCTATGCTAATGTTGACTTTGCCTAATGCCACAATAAGATGACGTTGGAAGTTAGAATAAGTTTCATTGCGTGTTTTCGATGAAATAAATGAGGGATTATAGTGACTGATTATTACGAGATTTTAGGCGTTGATCGTAATGCAAGTGATGATGATATTCGTAAAGCTTATAGGAAGATGAGTCGTAAGTATCATCCTGATCTTGCAGGTGCAGAATTTGAAGATAAGTTTAAGGAAGTAAATAACGCTTACGAAGTTTTGTCGAA
Source organism: Gardnerella bivia (assembly GCF_049262715.1). NCBI lineage: Bacteria > Bacillati > Actinomycetota > Actinomycetes > Bifidobacteriales > Bifidobacteriaceae > Gardnerella > Gardnerella bivia. Next base: position 1,324,844 of record NZ_CP058399.1, on the reverse strand, counting down.
TCCTGAAAAACGTCGAATGTACGATATGGGTGTTGATCCTAATAATCCATCTTCAGGTTCTTCTGCTGGTAATCCATTTGATATGGATATGGGTAGTGTTTTCTCGCAATTCTTTGGTGGAACTACTAGTTCACCAATTTCGAGAGTTCAAAGAGGTTCTGATTCGTTAGCAGAAGCTAATATCGACTTAAAGACTGCAGTTTTCGGTGGAACTGTAAAGATTAAAGTATCCACTTTTGGATTATGTAAAGATTGCAATGGAAATGGCTCTAGCGATGGAAATTCTCCTGTTACATGCCCACAATGTCATGGAACTGGTTCAACTCAAAAAGTTATTCATACTTTGTTAGGTCAAATGATGACTTCTATGCCTTGTGGAATGTGTGAAGGTCATGGAACTATTATTAAAAACGTTTGTTCTCAATGCCGCGGAACTGGTCGCGTTCGCACTGTTCGTGAAGTTGGAGTAAATATTCCAGCTGGAATTAACAATCAATCTAGACTTCGTTTAGCATCTCAAGGCGAAGTAGGCGAGTGTGGCGGACCTGCCGGAGATTTGTACATTGATGTTTTAATCCGAAATGATAAACAATTTACTAGAGAAGGTGATGATTTACATTGCTGGATTGAAGTTCCTATGAGCTGGGCTGTATTAGGACACAATACAACAATTCACACTTTTGACGGAGATAAAGAAGTTGCTATTCCTCAAGGCTGCCAAAATGAAGATGTTATTACTTTACAAGGATTAGGATCTAGAATAATGCGTTCTGAAAATAAAGAACGTGGCAACTTACTTGTTCATGTAAACGTTAATATTCCTACTAAATTGAGTTCTAAAGAACGTGAGCTAATTGAGCAATTTGCAAAGATTCACGATTTAGAAGTTAAAGGTATAAAGCAAACTTCAGTAAAAGAGAATTTAAATCGTAAAGGTTTCTTTAGTAAGCTTAAAGATGCATTTATAGATTAGCTTTAGCTAGTTTATATTGGTTTTATATTAGTTTTAGTTGGTTTTTTTAGTGGAGTGTTTATGGTATTACCATTGTTATTCGCTGGTACCCCTGAAGTTGCAGTGCCATCTCTTCGCCTATTAGCTGAAGATCATGAACATTTTGATGTGCGCGCTGTTCTTACGCGCCCTGATGCGCCAACTGGAAGAGGAAGAAAATTAGTACAAAGTCCTGTAAAACAAGCAGCTTTAGAATTAGGTTTACCTGTATGGCAATCAGATCCTAGTGAAGAAGAGTTATTTATTAAGCAATTAAAGGATTCCGGTATTAAAGCTGCTGCAGTAGTAGCATATGGAAAGATTTTACGCGAACCTGTATTAAATGCTTTGCCTTTAGGATGGTATAATCTTCATTTTTCACTTTTGCCTCAATGGCGTGGAGCTGCACCTGTTCAAAGATCCATTTGGGCTGGAGATGATGTTACAGGAGCTACAGTATTTCGTATTACTAAAGGCATGGATTCGGGTCCTATTCTTTCTCAATACACTACTAAAATCGGATCTCATGAAACTTCTGGAGATTTGTTAAAACGACTAAGTTTAGATTGCGCTCCTTTGCTTTGCACTTCTCTTAAAGGAGTTGAATCTGGAACTATTATTCCAATAGAGCAACCTTTAGGATCGTATGAAGTAGCTCAAAAAATCACAGTTGAAGATGCTCATATTCGTTTTGATATTCCAGCTTTTGCTCTCGATCGTCAAATTCGTGCTTGCACTCCAAATCCTGGTGCTTGGTGTAATTTAGTTGATACAACACATAATGAATCAGAATTAAAGTTGCATATTATTAAGTGTGCTTTAGCTGATAACAATGATTTACAAAAAAGGGGAGTTGTAAATCTTTTACCTGGAAGATTATTTATAGATAAGCATCATGTTTGGGTTGGTACTTCTAATGGAGTTTTAGAGTTGCTAGAAGTAAAAGCACAAGGGAAAAAGTCTATGAACGCTGCAGATTGGGCTAGAGGAGCGCATTTAAGCGATCAAGCACATTGTGAATAATAAGCTATATTTTTTTGCTAATAAACTTCAAAACTTCACGTAGATCTCGCTTATCTATGATGTTTGGAATTTTGTTTTTAACTATTTCTTTAGCACAAAATGCGATTCCTGTTCCTGCACAAGTTAGCATTTTAATATCGTTAGCTCCATCTCCAATTGCAACAGTGTTTTCTATGCTTATGTTATTTTCATAAGCCCATTTTTTCAGCATATAAGATTTATAATCTTTGTTTACGATTTGCCCCGCCACGCGTCCACTTAATTTCCCATTTACAATTTCTAAATGATTTGCTGCCCAAAAGTCTATAGAAATAGAAGATAATATATCATCTATAACTTCATGAAATCCACCAGAAACAGCTCCAATTTTCCATCCATATGAATGAAGAATCTCAATCAATTCTTTAGCTCCATAAGTTACATGTATTTTTTCGCGTATTTTAGTTAATATTGATGAATCTGTATCTTTAAACATTGAAACTCTTTTAACTAGTGAAGTATTAAAATCGATTTCTCCTTGCATAGCTTTATGTGTTATATCTTCTACTTCTTTTGCTACTCCAGACTCTTGTGCAAGCAAATCAATTACTTCTTCGTCAATAAGAGTTGCATCAACGTCCATAACTAAAAGCCCGTGTCTAAAAGCTTGAGTTTGGCACTTTTTATATTCATCCATATCTGATACTGTATATATGATGTACAACAAATCAAATAAGAATCTTTGATTGTTATATGTTTATTCTTATGAGTTTTATGAATGGATGTAAGTCTTACTTGTAGTAAAACTTAGTTTTATATGTTTTATATGTTTTATATGTTTTTATTGTGATAATTGTGAAATTTTATTGGAGTGTTTGAAATATAATGTGTATACGCTTTGTAACATGCTAAAACTTGAGTAAAATAGATGCAAGATTTTAAGAGAATATGTGGATACAGATGAGATGTAGACGATAGAGAGGTGAGAATATGTCAGAAATAAATTTAAGAGAAGCAGCATTAGAAGTAGCTAGAATTTTAGAGGATGTTGGGAAACACGCTTATCAAGATCAATTAAGTCCTAGAGATATGAGCTCTTTAGCTCTTGGGGATCCAACGCAATCATCATCAGAGTTTGGCGATAAACTTATTCGTTTTATTGAGAATCGTTTAACATACATTAACGCATTCCAAGGTTTTTGGCGCAATCGTCATGAGCATTGTAAGCCTGGGGAGCGCTTTTGGTGCGTTGGTAGTATTGATGGAGCAATCAATTTTAATAGAGATATGGCAGAGTGGACTCTTACTGTTTCTTTGTTTGAATTTAATGAAGAAAGCTCAGCTCAACCTGTTTTAGGTGTTGTTCACGCTCCTGCTCTAGGTCTTACATATTTAGCAGCTAAAGGTCAAGGTGCTATTCGAATACGTCGTACTCCTAATGGTGAAAAACGCGAAAAAATTACTCCTTCTACAACATCAACCTTACAAGGATCTGTTGTGTGTTACGGAATGTCGTATATTCCAGAAGAATCTAAGAGAGCTTTAGATGTTGTGTCTTCATTAGAAGGTGGACCTGCAGATATTAAACGTATAGGCCCTGCATCTCTTGATTTGTGTAAAGTTGCAGACGGTACATACGATGCATATTTCGAGCCGCATCTTCATTATTGGGATATTCCTGGTGTTTCTGCAGGTGCAGTTGTTGTAAAAGAAGCACAAGGAACTGTATGCCAATGGGATGGAAGTTCTATACATTGGCGTAGAGAAAATGATGTAGTTGCCTCTAATGGTTTAGTTATTAAAGAATTACAACAATACTTACATTAGAAAAAATTGAAGGGACATAGCAACACAGCGAAATGTCCCTTCAATATTTTTTATTTTACGCTTTTAGTGTAAAAGTGTGATTCAGGCAGTTACAGCCTTTTTCAACAAAGAACCAGCAGAGATACGCACACCGTAGGATGCAGGAATCTTGATGGTTTCACCGGTGCGTGGGTTACGACCAGTGCGCTCAGCGCGCTTTACACGCTCTGCAGAGAAAAGACCAGTAAGCTTCAAACCTTCGCCGGACTGCAAAGCCTCAACGAACACATCCTGGAATGCGTTGACGGCGGCTTCGGCCTGTGCCTTGGTCAAATTGGACTTCTGTGCGATCTTCGAAACGAGATCAGACTTGTTGTATGCCATGCAGCATCCTTTGTGTCAGGGGCCTTTCTCTTTCAAAGGCCACACTCATACTTGATATTAGTACATTTTCCCTACAAATGTAGCCATTTTTGATGATTTCTTAAACTTTTTTAATATTTTTTTCAAAAATGAGTCTTTAGTAAATAGCAAAACTATTATTTAGTGTTCTAAATTGCGTTTTTCTCTATATATTGCCAGTTTTACTAAGCCATCTCATAGACATAGCTCCTAAAGGTATTCTTAACCAATAAAACATCAATCTATAAAGAAGTGTTGCAGATAATGCAATTGTCGGCGGAACTCCAACTGATGTAAATGCGAATGTCAATGATGCTTCTACAGCTCCTAATCCTCCAGGAGTTGGTATAGCAGAGCCTGCAGCATTTGCAACTAAGAATAGCAATATTGTTTCTAAAGGATTTGCATAATAGTCGAAAGCAAGAAGTGAAATCCAATATCCTAATCCAACTGCTATAACTAATATGATTGCTCCAAAAATACTGATAAAAAGTTGTATCGGCTTAGAAATCATTTCTTTAATTTGCTGTCCATAAGCAAAAAGAATTGGTAAATAGCGCTTTGTTATTTTTTTACGAATAGGAGCAATTGCCATGCATATGCTTACAATCAATGTAACTAATCCAATTACTGTAATAAACATATGCGTTGGGATCATTCCTGAAAGTACATTTCTTCCAGTAAAAATACCGATTGCGAACATAACAAGCGTTGTCATAATAGCTTGGATCATCCAAGTTGCACTTGTAATAGCTGTAGCTGCAGTAGGAGAGTAGCCTTGCTTTTTTAGAAGTTGAAGATTTACAAACGCTGGTCCTACTCCAGCTGGCATAGAAACAGCTGTAAAACCTGATGCTACTTGAGAGCAGAATAAAACCCAAGCAGAAGGCTTAGCGTCATCCATGAATGAGCTTAATGTTATTGCTGAACCAATCCATGCTGCAATGCTACATAATAAGCATATTAAAACTAGTAGAGGGTTCGCCATTCTTATAGCTTTAACTAATTCTTGTAAATGTAATTGCGTGATTATAACTACACCAGCAATAATTGCTAAAACTATACTTACAAAGAATCGAATATTGAAACGAGAAAGACGGATTGCTGTTACATCTTCTTCGTTCACTTGCTCTATAACATTCGCGCTTATTTTATTATTTAATTCCTCAAGCATTTTCTTATTAACTGAAGGCAATGCTCTTGTAGATGCAGGTATAGCAGCTTTTTGCATAAAAGGCAGCAAATCAGCTAAAGTGTTACGTCCCCATGATTCAATTGCTGCTTGAATCGCATTATCTATGCCAATTAAAGCTGCAATAAGTGTTAATAATTGTACTTTATCTAAAGCAATATTGTTTTTATCACTAGCAACATCGCCATTATGCCATCCAGCTATAATTGGCGTTCCATCTTCTAATCTAGCTAAAGTTTCTGGAGTAATTCTCCTATGAGTAATACCTCTACTATTAGCAATATCAAGATATCTCATAAATCTAGCAGCATCATCAATAGTCATAGTATTAAGATTGCATGGGCTAGGAGTGTTATTAGAGTTAAAAACCATCATTGATGACTTTTCAAAATCTGTAACTCCATAAAAATTAGCTGTTGCTAATCTTAGATTTCTTAATGCAAGTAGCATTGAAAGATGATGATGAACTGTATGACGAGCTGAAGGGTCTCTTCTAACAGGAACGTCAATAAGTCTAATCCATTGCCAAAGCTGATTTATGTATCCTGGTAAGTGAACTTGATTGTCTAAAACAGAAATTACGTAACGATTGCCATGAATATCGGTCGCATCATACATACGAGAATTTTCTATTAAGTCGTCATCTAAACTAGAGCGAAGCATTCCAGAATGATCTGCTTGTTGGTTTCTTCTAGTTAATTGCACTAAATTATTGATTCCTATATTGCTTAAAGCGTCAACAATATCGTCACCCCAAGCACCTTTGCTTTTAGTTCCTTTAATAAATCTAACTAAAGTTCCAATAGTTCTGCCAATACACCATGATGCTAGTACTCCAGTTAAAGAATTCCATGATGTCATGATCAAAATAGGAGCAGTAACAATCAAAGTATTCCAAGATATTTTCAGTATTCTATTATCTCTTCTAGGACCACTTACAGTAAGGAAAGCTACTAGTACTGCATACATATCTGGCAATAATTCAAATACTTCTATACCTTGAGAATTAGAAATTGAAGTAAGGGATGCGAAAAGAGAAGGACTATTTAATTTTGCAAGCATATAAGAAATTGCCCATGAAATTAAATATGTTAAAAGCAAAGTGATAGTTGATATTGATATATCAACCCATCTTTTTGCTCTAATCATACTCGCAAGAACAACTGTGACGATTATAATAGTTAAACCTTGTTGCATAAGAGATGAAGGAACATCTGTTATAATCCACACAATAATTTTGCCAGCATTTCTAGCATCGTGCTCGACGCCTGCAGTAGTACCAGAAAGATACATTGCTGAAAGAATTACAACAAAGCTTAAAACCAATGACAAAATCGCATAAAGTAAATCTGCTAGATTTCTCACTCTACTAGGCTGAGTGTCATTGATAACAACATCTGTATGTGAAACTACTTGCGTTTGCATTTGAACGTACCATCAATTGTATGCGTGTTTAATGTTATTCTGCTCAAATTAGAACAGGAATGCATAGCGTGCTATTGTATAACACACTATGCATAGTTTACATGATTCTTAATAATATTCCTTATTCAAGAAAATCAACTAATTTTGAAGCCAATCCTGTATAAGTTTCTGGCTTTAAAGAAGTTAAACGTTTAGATGTTTCAGAATCAAAGTTTCTAGAAGAAATGAAGGATTCAACGTCTTCTTGGTTAATCTTGTTTCCTCGCATTAGTTCTTTAACTTGTTCATAAGGGCGTTCCATACCCTCAACTCCAGCAATCTCTTCAGCTCGCATAGCAGTTTGTATTGGTTCGCCTAAAACTTCCCAATTGTTATTCAATTCTTGTTTCATAAAATCACTATTAGGATGAATTGATTGTAATCCTCCAAATAGATTGTTAAGAGCAAGTATTGCATATCCAAACGCTGAACCAATATTTCTTTGCGTTGTTGAATCTGTTAAATCTCTTTGCCATCTGCTCTCAGTAAGAGTTGCACAAAGAGTGTCGAGTAAGGAGCAAGAAATTTCGAGATTTGCTTCAGCATTCTCAAAACGAATAGGATTTACTTTATGAGGCATAGTAGAAGATCCTGTTGCGCCTTTAACTGGAACTTGTACAAATACTCCTCTAGAAATGTACATCCATATATCAACAGCAAGATTATGTAAAATATGGTTGATGTGGCTAACAGTGCTATATAATTCAGCTTGCCAATCGTGACTTTCTATTTGAGTAGTTAAAGGATTGAAATCAAGATTCATGCGATTTGTTACAAATTCTTTTGAAACGCTAATCCAATCGACTTCCGGGAATGCTACTACATGCGCTCCAAAAGTTCCAGTAGCACCATTTATTTTCCCAAGATAATCTTGATTATCTAAATGCTTTTGCTGTCTTTGCAAGCGATAGGCATATACAGCAAGTTCTTTTCCTAAAGTAGTTGGAGTTGCAGGCTGACCATGAGTAAGCGAAAGGAGAGGCATATCGCGATATTCTCGTGCTTTTTTAACTAGATAATCCACTATTTGGTCTAATTGCTTTCTATAAACATTTTTCACAGCGTTTTTTACGCATCGAGCAATAGAAAGATTATTTATATCTTCACTTGTGCAAGCAAAATGAACAAGAGTTTTAAGCGAAGAAAGTTGAGTTTTATGCTTTAACTTTTCTTCTGCTTCGTCTAAAGCGTCATCAATGTAGTATTCAACAGCTTTTACATCGTGATGAGTAATAGCTTCATGAGCTGCATGACGTGCAATTCCTTCTTTATCAAAATTTTCTGGAATAGAACGCAAATATTCACATTCTTCATCGCTTAAACGTTCAACGCCTTTAACGATTGGCATAAAGTTATTTGCTTTATAACCATTTGCTAAAAGAATCATCCATTCTACTTCTACTCGCATGCGTTCGCGATTTAATGCAGGTTCGCTTAAGTATTCAACTAGAGGAGAAGTTTGTGTATGATAGCGTCCATCGAGTGGAGTAAGAGCAATAGCAGGAGAAATATCAGTAAGCTTCATAGTTTTACCTTACATCAAACTAGGAATTAGACTAACAAGTTTTAGTTTGCTATAAGTTAAATCTCTGCCTAAACTAATTGGGAAGTATACACTGTAAATAAAACTATGCGTTTGTTGACAGATGATTATTTGTTCATAACGCCTTGCCATAGTGTTGTACTTTCTAATTTTCCATCAACAATATTCTTGAAATGATTCTCTTGATTTAGGATTGCGCTAGATCCTAGTGTTGAAGCATCTTCATATGCAGCTTGGTGATAATGTAAATCATGTGTTAAAGTTCCTTTTTCGTCAATTCCTTTAACTGTTACACCTGAAATATCATACTTTTCATTATTTTCATTATTTTCCTTAGATTTTTTAGAATTCTTAATATTTTTTCTATCAAAGTGTGTTGCTTTTGCGCGAATCGTTACCCAATTACTTCTTAAAGGATTTGATTTGCCGTCAAGATTTGCTACAAGTTCATCTTCCATTTCTATGCTTGTTACCCAAGTTTTTTCTGGAATATTATGATTAGCTATAGGAGATCCTGCTGTTACAACATGTTGAATATTGTATTCTTTAGAGTAATCGCTAGCTATTGCTGCAGCAACAATCCCACCTTGTGAATGACCTATAAGCGCAACAGGATCATTTTTTTGAATTCCAGCTTTCTTCATTGCACTTATTACCATGCGAGCGCTATCTGCTTTTACTCTATCTGACTTATATGCGCTCATAACTTCTGCGTTTTGTTCCCATCCGAAAGGGGAATGAGGTTTACCGTCTGTTCCAGGTATTGTAACTAACCACGATTTAGATCCATCTTTCTTTTTGAAACATTGTATAGCTATTGTTGCAGCTTCACTATTAACAAGTGGAGGATGAACTCCAATATTTCCGCTGCTTAATTCTGTAATATTTGTTAAAGCTTCTTTAATGCTTTGTCCATTTTTTGGCAATATTGTTTTAGATTTATTTGGAATATTTATTTTGCTAACTGTTAATTTATTCCCTTGAGAATAATTGTTTATGCGAGAAGTTATTGAGCTTAATCCAGCAGAAACTTCAGATAAAGAAGATCTTGAAAAATTATTGAAAATAATACTTTTATCTTGTTTGCCATTATTGAATAATAATTTAGCTTTTTTCATAAAATTCAAGCCATGAATTGTGAATCCAGTAATAGGGTTAATAAGAATATTATTTGATATTCCCCTTATAAAACCTTGTTGCAAAGGAGCAGTTGCATTAGACCATTTAGCAAAATTAGTCATACTGTTGTTTTTGTCTGAATTTAACGAAATTCCAGCAGAAACTAGCATTGGTATAGATAGAGAAGGAATTAAAGTAAAGCATAAAGATACTGTATTGTCGAAAAAATTACGTGTTGATAATTCTGCATTAGAATATAAACTATTTGCTCTAGCGATAAGCTCGCTTAAATCTAATAATTTTTCTGAAATAAGTTTACATTCTTGTGAATTGATTCTACATTCTTCATAGCTAAGTGAAGTATTTATAGAATCGCTTATATTGCAAAATGGACCATCGCAGGAATTTTTAGCTAAAGTTATGCTCATAATTCTCATATAAGCTTGAAGCCAATTTTCACTTAAATAATTAAAATCATATGAAAGATTTTTCAATTGATTAGAGCAATATAAGTATTCTTGTTCTTTAGAAGCAGATAATGCTTTTCCACCTATTATTGTTGATTGAACTTTCCAAGGCATCATGCACCTCCATAAGTATATGAAATTGAGCATGCTTTATTTGCTAAATTTTGCAAGTCATTTTTATATAGAGTTGCAGCTTTACCAGTCCAATCGCTTAATTCATACGAGCGAACTAGTGCGAGTAAATCCATTGCACTGTAATACGTATTGCGTTTAAGCCACGCGAATTCATCATAATTATCGTTAAACATATTTGTTATTACACACAAAATATGTTTAAAAGTCACGTATTTTTAATGAATGTGGTTAGAAGTTGATAATGTGTATTCAAAAATTACCAAGGCTTATTGTTCGAATCATTTTGCGTTTTAGAATTATGAACAGTTTTATCACTGTCATATTGATGCTCTGAGTGATTATTGTTATTTAGAAGATTTTCAATTTTTTGCTTTTGATCATTACTAAGTTGAGTATTATTTCCATCAGTATTATTTTCTGAATTAGAATCTTTTTTGTTATTTTCGGTAATATTACTAGAATTATTAGAATTGCTAGATGAATTTTTATTGGAATTGTTTGGTTTGTTCATGGAATTTTCTTTAACAATTAGTTTTTCTAATTTTTTAGTAAAATCGCGAGATAATTTTGCGTTGATTTCAATTTTTTTCTTAATATCAGGTAATAAAAATGCATTATTTGAGTAAGCGTCTTCAAATTGAGAATCTGTTTGTTGTTGTTGAGTATGCAAAATATGTATATCTGCATCACTTTTACTATAAGATTTAGCATTGCTGATTAACTTATCAGTAGCTTCATTATATGAAACTTCAGAATGAATATTTAAAATCGTTAAGTAAAGTAATACCAGAGAAAAAATTGTAAGAAGAATTGCAAATATTTGTATAAGAATACGGAAAATAGAAGTGTGAATTTTAACTTTCGTTGATTTTTTATTCTCTATTGTTTTCATAACAACTTACCTGACGTTAAAACCCATACTGCTAGTTCATATAACATTACTAAAGATAGCATTAAAGCAAAAGGCCATACTATAGGTTCTGGTCTTAAACGCGCTTTAAATGTTTTATTATCTCTCCATTTTTTAGACATAATATTTTTAGCTTCACTTCCGATGCGATCTTCATATTTTGCATGTATAAAAGATCCGCTTAACTCGTCAGCGATATTTTTCATATTTTTATCGTCTGCCTTTGAAATTCCAGGTTTACCTGTTGAAGGATCAATAACCCAAGAATTTGAATTTTCATTTTTATCTTCATCATCTTGTGAATTTGCATTTTTATCTTCATCGTTATTTTCATCGCTATCTAAAGCATTTTTAGATAAAGGTATTTTTCCGCCTTCTTTAGATCCTACTGTAATAACAAATGCATTGTTAATATAAGCTCTTAGAGAAGAAAATGTACGCCGTTTGCGATTAGTTGTTTCTTCTCCATCGCTAATTAAGTACAAAACGTTAATATCTTCAGGATGTGAATCATGTATTGCTTTTGAAACTAGTAAAGTTTGATCAATTGGAGCATCTAGACTTGTTCCTGACGAAATTCCAGTCGGTTCTGTTTGAATAGTATTAGCCCAATTTTCTATTGCATTAGCATCCGGAGTTAAAGGAACGTCAATAGATGTTGAAGTACCAAATCGTATTCCAGTAAAGCTTGCGTTATTATAGGATTTTGCGACATCGTTTATTATTAGTTTTGCAGCGCGAATTCTTTCTATGTTTTTGCTACTTGCATAATTTGCATCTTTCACTTTCATAGATCCTGTTACGTCTAGAACAAATATTACGTTCGTAGCACTTATAGAACGATGTGTAGTGTTTCGCATAACGCAAGGGCATAATATGCATATTGATATTAAGATGCACATTATTAGCCTTCTTATGCTCATTGATATTGTTTCATCTGTTACTTCTTTGCTAATCGATTGATTAGAGGATAAAATGCTATCAGTTGATTTTTCATTTGTTTGCTCTGTTATCGACTTATCAGATTTTTTAATTGACTTTTTTTCAGATAATTTTTTTATAAAAAACTTAAGCTCTTTAAAAGCAAAAGCTATTATTACTAAAAGCAAAACAGTTGCAAAAATCCATCCAAAAACAGGTTTAAGTATTATTTGACCTTCTGAAAAATTGTTGTATTCATATGATGAAAAAGTTATTTTAGCGAAAATATTATCAAATGCATCAAAGTATATTAGTTTCATCTCTTCATTCTCCAAGCTATTGTAAGCCATGAAATAAAGCATATTATCAATAGCAAAATCCATATGTCTGGATCATCGCTTAAAGCAGATTGCGTATTATTTCTCGTAAGTGTTCCTCGAGATTGCTCAATTTTTCTAACAAGAGTTAATACTGAATCATTATTTCTAGTCAGGAATGTTCCTCCATGATTTTCAATAAGATTTTTCATTTGCAAAGTACTATCGTTATTTTCGTTTTCTTTAGCACCTGAATACAGTCCATCAACACTAATATGAGCTTGTTTAGTTAAATCTAATGCTTGTTTCAAAGTATAAGCAGGTTTTCCAGAAACAACGTTATCGGTTGCTAAAACAATAGAAGCATTTCTGCGTAATCTATTTGCTTTTTGTTTTCCATTATTTGAACTTCCATAAATAAATCCAGGAATCATAGCAGCACAGCTTACTAATCCATCGCCTATTAAAGAAGTAGCTTCTTTGCGATTTTGAGTTCCTTCAAGCCAATCAGATATTTGCTGATATTGTCGCTGTTGCATTTTATCTATGCTACTTTGTGTTTGCACTCCATTAAGAAGTTTAGATGCGTATGAAAGTTGTTTTTTAACAAGAGAATAATCGTCAGTTAAAGGGAACACAGTTCTAGATGTTGAGTTAAAAATACTCAATCCTATTCTTTCACCTTGGAAATGTTGTACAAAAGTTAAATACGATTGCAATACTTCTTGATCGTATGGCAATGCAGATCCAGAAACATCTAAACACAACACAATATCCCTAGTGCTAGCTTGTTCTTTAGCGTCATAAATTTTTGAAGGTCTTGCAATTAAAAAGGTAGCTATAATAAATGAAAAAATTAATAATATTGTAGAAATTCTTTTTAGAATAATCCACTTTCTTAAAGCTCTACTTGTTATAGTTCCTTGCAAATCGTTGTCAAGATTAAAAGTGTATAGAGCGTTGTTATTTCTGATGCTACTGTTACTTTCACTGTTTTCAAGCTTTTTTAACAAATCATTATCTGCTTTAAGCATCAATGATTCCCAAGATTTTTTGCGATTTTTTTGCAAAACTAAGTTAATAAGTAGAACGCATGAAATAGTTAATATGCATAAGAGCAGGCCAAGTACTATAACAATTGGCCATTTCAGTTTCCATTGGAATAATATTTCCCAGCTTCCATTCATAAATTTCAGCCCCTTATGATTTAACTTTTGTGTAAGTCTTTTCGCAAATACGCTATTTTAAATTCTTATTTTTTGTTTTTGCTCAAATTTTGCTGTTTCTTTTGCTTTTTCTTTTGCTGTTTCTATCGTTACTAGACCAACTTTCAAGTAGTATAAGAACCCAATGAGCTGCTTGTTCAACGCTTGTTTGTTGAGCTTGATTATTTATATTCCTATCTGCAAATTCGCATGGATAAAGAGCTGTAATAGTTTGACGTAATTTATCTGCACCAATTTTATTATTCCACTTATTACGTAAAGAACTTAATTCTTTTAGAGTAAATGTAGTTATATCTTTACCAGTTAGTAAAGATACGTATTTTCTTGCTATTGATGCGAGTTTTGCGCAAGCTTCGTCATGAGAAATAAGGTTATTGTTATAGTCATCAACAATAGAATCTATACTTTTTCTCCATTGACTTTTATTAGAGTCGACTTTATGAGATGGTGAGGAAGAATCGACTAATTTTGCAATTTTTTTAGTTCTAAAAGATAAATAAAATATGCAAATTGAAAAACAAATTGTAATTGCAATAATACAAATAACGATTGCGTAGAGCATATGATTATCAAGATGTGGCTGAATATTGGATAAATTCATTGCAACACCTTTCTAGACATAGTTTTAAATGCATCACGAAGCATAGATTCGCTTGAATCAGCGTGAATGATGCTAGCGCTCATATTTGTGATTGTTTCATCAAGAAGATTTAGTGTAGAAGAACGTCTTGAATCAATTTCTTTTTTGATCGTGTCTTCCATTAGAAAAGCTGGTATTTGTCGTAAAGTAATACCGTCAAAAATCTGTGATTTCAAAGAAGAGTCGCAAGAATTTATAGTGTTAATAGATACAACGATTAGCTTGTGCTTAAAAATGATTTCTTGCAACTCATCCAATTTAGAAGAAGAAAACATTTCGCTATTTGCAATAAGAACTATAAGATCGTTTTTAGATTGAATATTTCTTATAAAATCCAATATTGAATCAATATTTTTACTGTTACAACGAAACTTTAACAATGATGTATCAATAATTCGTTCGCAATCTGGCATATTTGACACTTCAGGCATTTGTTTTACGCAATCGCCATCAGCCATAACTAATTTTACTGTATCATTACGTTTCATGCTTAATGAAGCGAATAAGCATATTGCATTAGCTGCGACTTCATATGCGTATTCTCCAGATTTACAGGAAGAGTTCATCGAGATACTTGCATCGCAAATAATCCACGTAGAAGATGCAATCAAACGCTCGCGTGCGCAAACCATAGGTTGACCAACTCTAGCGCTTGCAGACCAATTCATCATACGAGCTTCATCGCCAGGCTGCCATTGATGAATATCGACAATATCACCATTTCCATAGCGTGCTCTGGATGAATGCTCGCCTTCTAATAATCCTAATGTTGTGCGAGCAGATGGGAGAGTCATCTTATAATCAAGAATCTCTATTTTTTTGCGAACAAGACGAGATTTCTTAGATAAATAAATACGATTGTTATTTTGTTTTACGCTAATCAAAGGCATAGTATTTCTGATTTTGGGATCGTTATTCGCATTACGATTCACAAATGAATCGATCATGGTACAGGAACCGTTTCAACAATCGCATCAATGATTTGATCGCTCGTAATAGAATTAGCTAAAGCTTCAAAAGTTAGAAGAATGCGATGACGTAAAACTTCATGAGCAAACTTTTTAACATCTTCAGGTATGACGTAATCTCGACCAGAAATAAGAGCGTGAGCTTGAGCAATACGAACCAATGCAATAGACGCACGAGGGCTTGCTCCGATTCTAACTAGTGAAGGAAGTGTTGATAATGGGTTTGATCCAGCTCCTCTAGTAGTTGCAACTAAATCAACAACGTATTGCATTATTGATTTAGAAACATGAATACTCCTTGAAGATGAACGTAAGAATAATACGTCATTTAAGCTTATTTGTTGCTTCTTTAGCGATTCTACATTTATGACATCAGATCCACGATCGCTAAGCATATCTAACATCTTAATTTCTTCATCGAAAGTAGGATAAGTTAAGATTGACTTCATCATAAAGCGATCCATTTGCGCTTCAGGAAGATTAAAAGTTCCTTCTTCTTCAATAGGATTTTGTGTAGCTATGACCATAAACGGATTTGGCAGCGCAATTCGTTCTCCTCCAATTGTTGTTGCGTTTTCTGCCATAGCTTCAAGAAGAGCTGATTGAGTTTTAGCGTTAGAACGATTTATTTCATCTAATAAAACAACATTTGCATGTATAGGACCAATTTGAGTAGTAAAACGTTTAGTTGAAAAGTCAAAAACTTGAGTTCCTACTAAATCAGATGGCATTAAATCTGGAGTGCATTGTACTCTTCGAAAAGTTCCAGACATAGCAGTTGCAAGAGTTTGTGCAGCAGTCGTTTTTGCTAATCCAGGTACAGATTCTATAAGAATATGTCCGCCTGCTATAAGCGTTAAAATCAAAGATTCACGAAGAGAATCTTGTCCAACAAGTGTATTCTTAAAGCGAGAGCGCAAAACATTCACAATTTGCTGTGATCTTCTAAGATCTTCTATAGTAACGCCAGATTTTATTGTGGACTTTACATCTGTATTAGATATTTTTATATCATCGCCATTGTTTACATTTAGTGGCGATACTTTTTTACGTGGTTCTGGTGGGAATAATGCCATAATTTCTATGATAACTTATGACATATATGTGTTCTGTATTTTCTGTATGTTACGCATCTTCTGTATGTTCTGTATTTTATATGTTATTTGTGTAAATTTAAATTTTATCTATTTTTGTCAATATTTTCGTCATTCTTCTTACGTTAAAGACCAATCAATAGGAGTTGCGCCAATAGCCATCAATGCTTCATTAGTTCTTGAAAATGGATGCGATCCGAAAAATCCTCGCGATGCAGAAAGAGGACTTGGATGCGCAGATTCAATCAGAGTTGCATGAGTAAGTAGTGGAGCAAGGCTTTGAGCGTTTCTTCCCCATAATATTGCAACCAAAGGTAAATAATTACCGTTTTCGTCAACTCTATTATTTAGAACTTTAACAGCTTCCTCTGTAATTTCTTCCCATCCTTTTCCTTGATGACTATTAGGTAAACCTGCTTCAACAGTAAGACATCTGTTAAGAAGCATGACGCCTTGTTTAGTCCAAGGAGTCAAATCTCCATTTGTAGGCATTGGAACATGAACATCATTAACTAATTCCTTATAAATATTTATTAAACTTTTAGGTAACGGATGCACATTTTTTTCTGTACTAAAACTCAATCCAACAGGATGACCTGGAGTAGGGTATGGGTCTTGACCTACTATAAGAACTTTTATGCTATTAAGAGGAATAGTAAATGCTCGCAAAATATTATGCGCATCTGGAAGAATATGATGTCCTTGTCTAATTTGCGCTCGCAAAAAATCACCCATAGCGCGAATGCATGTCTCTTTTGATTTCATGCTTAAAGCCCAGTTAGTTTCCATAAGTTCGTCTAAAGGTTTTATTTTTGTAACACTCATACGAACACTCTATGACAAAATTGTCAAAACGCTAAATATTCTACTTAAAATTCTTTATTAAATTTATTTGGGAGCGCCATTATGTAATATAGGTTCATATTGTTGTGAATATATTTCTTGGAGGGATGCCATTATGGCACGAAAAAGCCAGAATTACGCGTCATACACACCAGATGCTTTTGATGAGCCACCAGAAGGTCCTGTAGGAGTACATCGCGGTAATCGCGCTTGGTATGCAGTCTTGTTCCCTTACTTCTTGGTACTTGTTATCGCTGTTGTATTTGGCTTAGGTGTGTGGGCATCTGTTTCAGGAAATCTTTCTCATATGATCTCATCTTTTGATTCAAGTCAAACACATACATCTGCAAGTAAGAATACTACTGATACTTCAAACAAGAGTAATAGTGATTCTGCAAGTAAAGATGATAGTGATGATGATTTTGGCGCAGGTAATTCTTCTACAGATAAAGATTCAAAGGATTCAAAAGATTCTAAAGATAGTAAGTCTTCTTCAGATTCTAAAGACGGTAAGAATGATTCTAACTCGTCAAATGATTCTGCACCTCAAGCATCTGTAAACAAGAATGTAGCTGTAAAAGTTGTTAATGCAACAAAAATAAATGGATATGCAGCATCTAATGCGTCTAAGCTCAAGCAAGCAGGATATGCAAATGTGACTTCATCAAATCCTTCTGGAAGTGTTCCAAGTAACTCTGTTGTTTGGTATAAAAACGATGAAGATAAAGCTAGTGCAGAAGATATTGCAAAGATTTTAGGAATTAGTTCTGTAGAATCAGAGCAAGGTATTAAATCTCCTATAGTTGTTGTTCTTTGCAAATAATTTTAACGTGCGCATTTTTGTGTGCATATTTTTAGAGTAGTTATTTTTAAGTATTGAGCGTCGAATAAAATCGGCGCTCAAATTATTTGTAATGTAAAAAATAATTTTATTACTTTTAAAAATTGCCAAGAAATGTAATTTATTGGAAGAATCGCCTAAATAAGTGTATTTATGAAGAATTTTTTCATAAAAGTTGGCACTCATGCCTCGAGAGTGCTAATCTTCAGATTAGCACTTAAAGGTTGTGAGTGATAACTAACAGCTGACGATTAGATATCCCACGCTATAAGTGAGTATTCAATAGTAAAGATCTGGAGGAATTATGGCAAAGATTATTGCCTACCAAGAAGACGCCCGTCAAGGTATGCTCGCCGGTTTGGATAAGCTTGCAGACACTGTGAAAGTTACACTTGGACCAAAGGGTCGTAATGTTGTTTTAGATAAGACTTACGGCGCTCCAACTATTACAAATGATGGCGTTTCAATCGCTAAAGAAATCGATCTTGAAGATCCTTATGAGCGTATCGGTGCTGAATTAGTAAAAGAAGTAGCAAAGAAGACTGATGATGTCGCAGGCGATGGCACTACTACAGCAACAGTATTGGCTCAATCTTTAGTTCATGAAGGATTGAAGAATGTTGTTGCAGGTAGCAATCCTATTGCTTTGCGCAGAGGTATTGAAAAAGCATCTGAAGCAATTGTTAAAGAATTGTTAGCATCTGCTAAGGATGTTGAAACCAAGGAACAAATTGCTGCAACTGCTACTATTTCTGCAGCAGATCCTGAGGTTGGCGAAAAGATTGCTGAAGCTTTGGATAAAGTTGGACAAGATGGTGTTGTTACTGTTGAGGACAACAATAAGTTTGGTCTTGATTTGGAATTCACTGAGGGCATGCGTTTTGATAAGGGTTATATTTCCCCTTACTTCGTCACTAACGCAGAAGATCAAACTGCTGTTCTTGAAGATCCATACATTTTGCTTACATCTGGTAAAGTTTCAAGCCAGCAAGATATTGTTCATGTTGCGGAACTTGTTATGAAGTCAGGTAAGCCATTGCTCATCATTGCAGAAGATGTTGATGGCGAAGCATTACCAACACTCGTGCTAAACAAGATTCGTGGAACTTTCAATACTGTAGCTGTTAAAGCTCCAGGATTTGGTGATCGCCGTAAAGCTATGTTGCAAGATATGGCTATTTTGACTGGTGCTCAGGTTGTTTCTGATGACCTTGGCTTGAAGCTTGATTCTATTGACGCTTCAGTATTCGGTCATGCAGCTAAAGTGATCGTTTCTAAGGATGAAACCACTATCGTTTCTGGTGCTGGTTCTAAGGAAGATGTTGAAGCTCGCGTAGCTCAGATTCGTGGCGAAATTGAGAATACTGATTCTGATTACGATCGCGAAAAGTTGCAAGAACGTCTTGCTAAGCTTGCTGGCGGCGTTGCTGTTATTAAGGTTGGCGCTGCTACTGAAGTTGAAGCTAAAGAACGCAAGCATCGCATCGAAGATGCAGTTCGTAATGCTAAAGCTGCTATTGAAGAAGGCTTGTTGCCTGGCGGCGGCGTAGCTCTTGTACAAGCTGCTGCAAAGATTGAGAAGACTTCTGAGATTACAAGCCTTAAAGGTGAAGAAGCAACTGGCGCTGCGATTGTGTTCCGTGCTGTTGAAGCTCCAATTAAGCAAATTGCACAAAATAGCGGCGTTTCTGGAGATGTAGTACTTAACAAAGTACGTGAACTTCCAGAAGGTCAAGGTTTCAATGCTGCAACAAATACTTATGAAGATTTGATGGCTGCTGGCGTTACTGATCCAGTTAAAGTAACTCGTTCTGCTCTTCAGAATGCTGCTTCTATTGCTGGCTTGTTCTTAACTACTGAAGCTGTAGTTGCAAATAAGCCAGAAAAGCCAGCTGCTGCACCACAAGCCGGCGCTGACATGGGCTATTAAAAAAAATAGAAAGTAGTATTGAAAATAATAGAGTATAACTTATTCTTAAAGTTTTAATCTATTCTATTAAATGACGACACTAGAGTATTTGGTTTTTAATCAAATTATTCTAGTGCCGTCATTTATTCTTATTTAATTCTATAAATGTTATTCAAATTTATTTAGCTTATTTAATTTATTTAGTTTATTTAGTTTATTTAATGCAAAATTTTATATATAGCTATATTTAGCATTTTATTCGTAACAGTTTATTTAATTTTTAACAGGTTATTTAATTTTATGTTTTCACATCTTTTAATATGTTTTTCAATTAAATCTTTTCTTAGTTATGGAATAATGCTGCAGCTTGAGTTTCAGCATCAAGATAAACATTAGATGCTTGTTGCATTGCAAGTTGAATTGCTTGCAATGATTGTTCCATTTGTTGTTGAGCAGCTCTCCATTGTTGAGCAGTAGAAGCAAATTGAACAGATGCAGGACCAGTCCAAACGCTTTGCAATTGTTGCAAATTAGCGTACATTCCATTCACAGCATCACGAATTGCATTGATTGATGCGCCAACAGCAGACGCAGATTGCGCTAAAGATTCGCAATCAACTTGAAAATGTGCCATTTTACCCCCAATATTATGTATTTTTGTTTTAGTCCGTGTAAATATTCTTATAAACTTTTAATATCTGTACATGGCGTATTCACACGGTATTATGAAATATATGGCATATTTGGAAAAAATCATAATGTTTTTCTCCATTGTGGTCAGAAGTTTTCTAATGAGAAAAATCTATGCGAACGTATTTTAGGTGGGTTAAATTATGTGGATGAAAAAGAAGAAAATTTCATGCAATTCGCTTGCTTTTGTAATAATAGCTGTGTTTGCATGTGTTTTTTTAATTTCTTCTTGTAATTTTTCATGTTCTGCACCTAATGCATTTGCACAAGAAGTAACGAAATCTAAACATTCATCAAATAATATTATTGCTACTGATTCAATAACTGATACAGAAAATTTGTTAGGCGATAGTGTAAATCGTGTTTCAGATGCAATTGATCAAACTAAAAAGCAAACAGGCGTTTCTGTTCGATTGCTATATATATCTACATTTGGAAACACTAATGACCCTTCTAAATGGGCAAGCGAATTACTTACAAGTACAAATCCTGCTCCTAATACTTTGCTATTAGCTGTTGCAAGTCAAGATGGAAGATTAGTTGTAGCAGTATCGTCTAACTCAGATGAATGGCTTAAACGCAAATCAACAGTAGACGCAATATCTGATGCTGCGTCAAAAGCTTTAATGGATCCTTCAAATCCTAAATGGGCTGAGTCTGCTTTAGCTATGATGAAGCAAATAAATATGTCTAAGAAAACTTCAACAACAACTTTCACAAGTATTGTTTCAACTATTGTTATGATTGCAATACTTATTGCAATAGCTATTGTTGTTACGCTAATTCTTGTTCATAAAAATAAAGTTATCAAAGAATTGGCATCTGGAAAACGTAAACCTAGAAGAAGACATGCGAAGTAACGAATAATATAAAATTATCGTTTAACTTTAATTTTTATTATATTTTTTATTATTTTAATTTAATATAAATAGAATTATACGTATTTAAGTTGTGGATAATTGTGTTTTCTATTATGCTTGTCTTTCAGAAATATTCGAGAAACATTTTAAATAAGTAAAGCTTGAAATTATGAGTAAGAATGTAGAAGCATCTATTGTTGTTGTCGATGACGAACCTTCGATTCGTGAACTTCTTGTAGCATCATTGCATTTCTCTGGTTTTGATGTAAGCACAGCTGCATCAGGCTCTGAAGCAGTTAAAGTTATTGAACAAGTTAAACCTGATCTTATTGTTATGGACGTTATGCTACCAGACATTGATGGTTTTACTGTAACACGTAGAATTAGGCAGAATGGAATTACAGTTCCAGTGCTATTCCTTACTGCTAGAGATGATATGCAAGATAAGATTATGGGATTAACAGTTGGCGGTGACGATTATGTTACGAAGCCATTTAGTCTTGAAGAAGTAGTTGCTCGCATTCGCGCTATTTTGCGAAGAACAAATAATCATGAAGAAGATAATAAACATATTTTGCGTGTAGCAGATTTGGAAATAGATGAGGATTCTCATGATGTTTCTAGAGCTGGAACTCCTATTGAATTAAGTCCTACAGAATATAAGCTTTTACACTATCTAATGGAAAATGAAGGACGAGTTCTTTCAAAGAATCAAATTCTTAATCACGTATGGCAATACGATTGGGGCGGTGACGCTGCAATCGTTGAATCATATATTTCATATTTGCGAAAGAAGATTGACGGCATTGAAGCTGAAGACATATCTGGCAATCTCACTAAAGTAGTTCCGCTCATTGAAACAAAGCGCGGTATTGGATATATGATTCGAGAGCCTAAAGCAGCTTAAAACTAAAACAAATCAGCGCAAAAGAATATTATTTAGATTCTCTTTATATAATCTATAATTTCAACTAGTGAATGTTATGCATTGCATTGATGCGATTATGTTGGTTTGTTGTACGAAAAATTGAGGTGTGTATCTATGGAAGTTAAAAATTCAAAAAATCCACATGATTCAAACGAGCCTCCTAATGAGCCTTCTAATGAATCTTCTCATGAGCTTTCATTAGAATCCGCAAATGTAAGTAAATCTTCTAAGAAAACAATAAAATCTGAATCTGCACGCAATAATGAAATCTCAAAACAGATTGTTCAATATTCATCTGCTACAAATAAATCTCAAGATAATAAAAAGTCTGGATTCATCACTCGATTTATACGCAAACATGTAGATTCAATTCCTTTGAGTACTAAGTTAGTAGCATGCACTTTAGTTGTTCTTACTGTAGCTGCTTTTTGTATATCTCTGTCTATTCGTCAGCTTGTAGGAAATTATCTACTAGAAAAAACAGATGCTCAGCTTACTGATCAAGCACAACTTGTTTATGACAATATTGATTTCTTACGTAGTAGAGATGCAAGACAATCAACTGTTGGTCCTAATGATTACTTTCTACAAGTTCGAGATATAAACAATAGGATTCTTGCAACTCCTCTTGTTCCACCATTAAAAGGTAACGTAACTTCAGTTCCTACTCTTCCTGAAGACGGTAGCTTAGGTAATGTTTCGCCGAATAAACCTTTTACTACTCCTGCGCAAGTACATGGAAATTTAAGCAACATCGATGACGCAACTGCAAAAATAGCTTCAGCTCCATGGCGCGTGCTTGTTCTTACTTGGGGTCAAAAAAATAGAGATAACTCATCTAGTGTTAATACTCAAGGTTATGTGTATATAGCTCTATCTTTAAGTGATCAATTAGATACGATCAATACTCTTACACAATATTGCCTTATGGTGAGCATTGCTGTTATTTTATTCGGAATATTTATTTCAATACTAATAATTCAATCAACTCTTATACCATTAAAAAGAATTGAAAAAACTGCTTCAAAAATTGCGTCAGGTGATTTAAGTAAACGTGTACAGTCAGCTCCAGAAAATACAGAAATAGGCTCTCTTGCAGCATCACTGAACTCTATGCTTTCTCGTATTGAAAGAAGCTTTAATGAGCAAGAGCTTATGACGGAGAAGATGAAGAGATTTGTTTCAGATGCTAGCCATGAATTACGCACTCCTTTAGCAATTATCCATGGCTATGTAGAGCTTTATGAAATGTGGAGGAAGATTCCAGGTTCTGAAGATAAAGTAGATGATGCTATATCACACATTAAGTCTTCTACTGAAAGAATGACAGAACTTGTAGAAGACTTATTGTCGTTAGCGCGATTAGACGAGGGAAGAGGTATTGATATATCTCAAAATGTTAATCTTTCTTCTATTGTAAGCGATGCAGCAAATGATTTGCATGCTTTAGATCCTGTTCGAATTGTGCAATTAGGTAATCTAACTCTTCCAGATGATTGGAAAACTAGAGATTCAAATACTGGTCAATGTGAGCATAAGCTTATTTTTAAGCCTGGCAATATGCCAAAAGTCGTACTTTTAGCTGATGGTGCTCGCCTAAGACAAGTTATGACGAATATTGTAGGTAATATTCATCGTTATACTCCTATCGATTCGCCTGTCGAAGTAGGAATAAGCATAATGAAGGCTTCAATTGAACCTGAAAAAGTAGCTAATATGGATTCTGTATCTAAATCTCTAAAAGAATTCTTAGAGGCAATAGAAGTGAGCCAGACAACTGGAAGCGGTATACCTTATGCTGTTATTAGAGTTATAGACCATGGTAAAGGTGTTCCTGAAGAATCATTGCCTCATATTTTTGAGAGATTCTATAGTGCTGATCCTTCTAGAGCAAGAGAAAAAGGTGGAACAGGCTTAGGAATGGCTATAGTGCAATCTGTAGTAAAAGCTCATAATGGATTTATTTGCGCGACTACATCTGCTCCAGGAATTTCGCCTACTGCTAAAAGTGGAGCAGTGGACACGAGTGACACAAATATTGATGATACAATGAATGGCACTGCTAAATTAGATTTATCTGGTGCTCATGGATTAACTCTTACTATTGTGTTACCCATACAAACTTTAGAAGAAAACTAATAAATTTATTATTGTGCGTGCTCATAATTTTATGATGCGCTACAATAGAACAAGTGTGTATAATCTTACAGATATGTACATGAACTTTTTCATTGATTGATTTATTGATTGAGTGAGGTGTGTTATGCCCAATGGGCGTATTCGTTGGTACGATGCAAAAAAGGGCTACGGCTTTATTGCAGATGACGATGGCAAAGATGTTTTCTTGCCTTCTGCAGCTGTGCCAGATGATGTTAAGAATCTACGTAAGGGAACTCGAGTTGAGTTTTCAGTAGTTGAAGGTCGTAAAGGACCTCAAGCAATGGGCTTAACTGTATTAGCATCTGCGCCATCATTAGTAAAAGCAACACGCCCTAAAGCAGAAGATATGGCAGCTATTGTAGAAGATCTTATTAAGCTTCTCGATTCTGCAAGTAATGGCTTACGTAGAAAGCATTACCCTTCAACTGCGGAAAGTAAGAAACTTGCTACATTACTAAGAGCTGTAGCAGACAATTTTGACGTTCAGGATTAGTTTATGTCGGTTGACGTTTTGGATCCTAAAGAGTTGGCTTATAAAGTTGCACTTGAATCTTCAGAGTGTGCAAATGCTGTTGGGAATTTTGTAAGCGCTATAGATTTGGGCGATAATGTTACTGATTTTCGCTTTGAAAGTACTATGCGCGGTTACGAAGGTTGGCAATGGTCTGTTACTTTGTATCACGATGAGGAATTAGATAAATGGACTGTGAATGAGTCAACTCTTATTCCTACAGATGATTCACTTTTGCCGCCTAAATGGATTCCATGGAAAGATAGATTACAGCCATCTGATTTATCTGTTACAGATTCAATTGGAACACCTGAAGATGATTCTCGTCTTGAAAATGGCTTATCGATAGAAGATATTGAATCTAACGATGAGTTTAAAAGAGAATACAATATTGAAAGTAAATCTGAAAATGATTCAGATAATAGCAATATT
Organism: Gardnerella bivia; assembly: GCF_049262715.1. NCBI lineage: Bacteria > Bacillati > Actinomycetota > Actinomycetes > Bifidobacteriales > Bifidobacteriaceae > Gardnerella > Gardnerella bivia. The sequence continues at coordinate 1,299,473 of NZ_CP058399.1, read as the reverse complement.
TCAAGTATTGATAGTAATTGCGAAAACGTAGAGAGTCGTGGAGTCAATTCTGAAGATAATGCTGAAGATAATCATAGTGATGAATCTTCTAGTGAGAATAGTGAATCTTCTGAAAATAGCGGCAGTGAAAATATCGATAATAGTGAAAACTCTAATGCTTGTGAAAAAAGTGTTACTTCATTAGAAGATATAGAAGACGCAATAAAAACTTTCCATCTTTCTAGACGAAAAGTTATGACTCCTGAAGCAATAGCGCAAACAGCTAAACGATGGTATTCAGGTCAGCACGGTCCGAAGTCATTATCTACTAGAATTGCAGACGGTAGCGCATGCTCTACATGTGGATTTATGATTCCTCTTGCAGGAGCATTAGGAAATATGTTTGGTGTTTGTGCAAATGCATGGAGTCCTGACGATGGCAAAGTAGTTGCTCTTAATCACGGGTGTGGCGAACACTCAGATATAGAACCTCCTGAACCGTCTCAGCTTTGGATTCAATCTGATCCTGCTTATGACGACTACCATATTGATGTTATTGAGCAATCTGAACGAGAAGAACGTGCAGACGTAGAGTTAATAGAAGAAGCTATTGAAGATAGTAAGGAAAATAAACGCATAAGACGTAAAACATCATCAAAACATTGATGATACGATGATAATCATTGTTAAAACGTCAATATAAAAAGTCATCTTACTCATACAAAACTGTAAAATGTTAATAATGAGTCATGGCAAGTCGTTACGATAGAACGAACGATAACAACGAAAGGCAATTATGTTTGAAAGGTTCACTGACCGCGCTAGACGCGTAATTGTGTTAGCGCAAGAAGAAGCTCGCGCACTTCAGCATAATTACATTGGTACTGAACATATTTTACTCGGGCTTATTCGCGAAGGCGAAGGAATCGCAGCTAAAGCTTTAAGTGCTAAAGGCGTAGAGTTAGATAGTACTCGTAAACAGGTTGAAGAAATGATTGGCAAGGGTACAGTATCCCCGAATGGCCATATACCTTTCACTCCTCATGCTAAACAAGTATTAGAATTAAGTTTACGAGAAGCTTTGCAATTAGGTCATAGCTATATTGGCACTGAACATATTTTACTCGGGCTTATTCGCGAAGGCGAAGGAATAGGAACTCAAGTTCTTATTAAGATGGAAGTCGATATCAATGATCTTCGCGGAACATGCATGGACATGATTCGTGGCAATTCTGGCATTCCTTCTGAAAACGATAAAGATTTGGCTAACGCTGGAGGAGTGCAAGATAAAGCAAATCAATCCGGATCCGCATTATTAGATCAATTTGGTAGAAATCTCACAGTTGAAGCTCGCGAATCTAAACTCGATCCTGTTATTGGTCGTTCTAGAGAAATTGAACGTGTTATGGTAGTTCTATCTAGACGAACTAAGAATAATCCAGTTCTTATTGGAGATCCTGGTGTTGGTAAAACAGCAGTTGTAGAAGGTTTAGCGCAAAAAATCGTTGCTGGAGATGTTCCTGAAACTCTAAAAAATAAACAAGTTTATTCACTTGATTTAGGGTCAATGATTGCAGGTTCTAGATACAGAGGCGATTTTGAGGAACGATTGAAAAAAGTTTTGAAAGAAATCAAAACTCGTGGAGATATTGTTCTTTTTATTGATGAAATTCACACTATCGTTGGAGCTGGTTCTGCAGATGGCGCATTAGGCGCATCCGATATGCTAAAGCCTATGCTTGCACGTGGTGAACTTCAAACAATTGGTGCTACTACTACAGATGAATATAGAAAGTACATTGAAAAAGATGCTGCTTTAGAGCGTCGTTTCCAGCCTATTCAGGTTCATGAGCCTACTATTGCTGAAACGATTGAGATTCTTAAAGGTTTGCGGGATCGTTACGAGAATCATCATCATGTGACTATTACTGATAATGCTTTGCAATCTGCAGCAGAAATGTCTGCACGATATATTCAAGATCGTCATCTACCAGATAAAGCTATTGATCTTATCGATGAAGCTGGAGCACGTTTGCGTATTAAGCGTTTAACTGAGCCTCCTGAGTTGAAAGAACTTGATAATAAGATTTCTAAACTTTCTAAAAAGAAAGATGAAGCAATTAAAAATCAAGACTTTGAACATGCTGCTGATTTGCGAGATGAGCAAGAAAAGCTTGAAGAAGATCGAAAGTCTAAAGAAAAAGCTTGGCGTGAAGGTGAATCACGCGTGAATATGGTTGTTGATGAAGATGTTATTGCATCTGTTGTATCTAGTACAACTGGTATTCCTGTTGTTAAGTTGACTCAAGCTGAATCTAAGAAACTGCTTAATATGGAAGATGAACTTCATAAGCGTATTATTGGACAAGACGAAGCGATTTCTGCATTATCACGATCTATTAGACGTGCTCGAGTTGGATTGAAAGATCCTCAACGACCAGCTGGTTCGTTTATTTTTGCAGGTCCTACTGGTGTTGGCAAAACTGAATTGGCTAAAACTTTAGCACAGTTCTTGTTTGATGATGAGAATGCTTTAATTCGTGTTGATATGTCTGAATTTGCTGAAAAGTACGCAGCTTCACGTCTTTTCGGTGCTCCTCCAGGATACGTAGGATACGAAGAAGGTGGAGAATTAACTGAAAAAGTTCGTAGGAAGCCGTTCTCAGTAGTACTTTTTGATGAGATTGAAAAAGCTCATCCGGATATTTTCAATACTTTGTTACAAGTATTAGACGATGGTCATTTAACTGATGGACAAGGTCGTAAAGTAGATTTCAAAAATACGATTATTATCCTAACAACAAATCTCGGTACTAGAGATATTGCTAAAGCTGCTACAACTGGCTTTACTTTGGGCAATAACGATGATTCTACATATCAACGTATGAAGCTTCAGGTTAATTCTGAGTTGAAGAAACACTTCCGTCCAGAGTTTCTTAATCGCTTGGACGATACTATTGTATTCCGTCAGCTTACAGAATCTGAAGTGCGACAAATTGTTGATTTGGATTTGAATAATCTCAATGATAGATTATTCGATCATCATATGTCGATTGAACTTACTGATAACGCTAAAACTTTGCTTACACAAAAAGGATTTGATCCGCTTTTAGGTGCTCGTCCTTTGCGTAGAGTTATTCAAAGAGAAATTGAAGATTCAATTTCCGAACAGATTCTTCGCGGAAATCTTGTTGATGGCGAGCGCATTATGGTTGATTCTGAAGGTGAAGGATTGCTGGGGGAGTTTACTCTTAAAGGAGTGCCTTTCAGCGACGATGAGTCTAAGCTTGATGATGTGAAGAAGGATTGTGATATTCACTCTAATGATTCTTCGAGTGAACTTGATGATTCTAGTGAGTCTAGTGGCGAAACGCATCCAGAATCTTATAGTAATGAGGATTCTTCTACTGATAAATCAAACGATTAAATAAATAAATTCATTTAATTAAAAATTTAAGATAACTCTTTATTCATCCAATTTCGATGTAAAGAGTTATCTTTTATTTTTTTATTTATATATAGTACGAGTTATTATAAAATTAACGCGAGGGCCTCGCAGCTGTCGTTTACGTCAGATTGTTAGTCGAGGGGTCCCTCGCAATTTTCGTTTAAGACTATTTTCTAGGGAAATAACCCGGAATAACCTGAAATAACCCTATTTTGGTCTATATCACCTATTTTTAATATAAAATTTAAGTGTTACTGTGTTATAGACCAAAATTTATTTATTCATCTGGGGAATGAACTTTACGCGGTACACCTAAATCGTCCGCTATATCGTCATGTATATCGCCGCACTCATAAGGCTCTAGCAGGTTATAGGCTTCTATTAGCAGCTCTTTAGGTGCGCTCTTGTGTAGCCATGCTTCTACTAAATAAGCATCAATTGCAACTGACGGTTCGCCTGCTCGAATAGCACTATTAACAAAGTCTTTGGAAAATTCACTCATATATGGCTCACCATATGGACGAAGTTTCTCAGCCATTTCATAACAAAGTTTCATTATGTCCATTATTTTTTATCCTCTCTTCTTAACATTTACGAGTGTTTATTTTCGCGGCTTTCTCTTCTTCTTTTTCGTTTCTATATCATTATATTCACTTTAAAAATCCGAAAACAATGATTTTTATAGTCTTTCTCTTAGAGTGTTTTAACAATTATTAGTGCATAAGTAATCATAGGAAGTAGTGAATGATAATCATATTGGAGTAATCACAAGAAGTAGTGAACTGCAATACTTAAACTAGATATGGATATATCAGCAGAAAAATACATATAGCGACACGCCAGAACATGAAATAACTTGCATTTGCAAATATTTCGAGTATAGTAGTTACTCGTGCTTGTGAGCTGAGTTTTCAGTAAAAAGCATCGCGGACATAGCTTAGTTGGTAAAGCGCGACCTTGCCAAGGTCGAGACCGCGGGTTCGAGTCCCGTTGTCCGCTCTAGGTCCGATGAGTTATTCGACCTTACGGTGGGTTAGCCAAGCGGTTAGGCAGCGGCCTGCAAAGCCGTATAGATGAGTTCGACTCTCGTACCCACCTCGAAGTTAGAAGGTTTTCCTTCTATCATCACAACCGGGCGGTTGGCGCAGTGGTAGCGCACTTCCCTGACACGGAAGGGGTCACAAGTTCGAACCTTGTATCGCCCACTCGAGAGGTTTGCCTTTCACGCATAATTAAAAAAATTTCGGGTGATTGGCGCAGCGGCTAGCGCACTTCCTTCACACGGAAGGGGTCATAGGTTCGATTCCTATATCACCCACGCGCTACGCAGAATCACCAGTTCTGCGTTTTTTGTTTTTTAATTCCTTTTTTCATTTGTCTTTCTGTGATTTCTTTATTCTTGATTGTGCTTCCTATCCATACAGAATCAGTAGCACTCCTTTACAAATCGTTAGTGTTTAAAAATAGCGTTTTGATGACGATACTATTCGTACAGTCTAGTTGCTTTAGTTTTAAGGCTTTGAGTAGCAAGGCTTAGCGAGTGCTAAAAGTTAAAAGTGTAGATATGCTACCCGTTCACTCAATCTATTTAGAAGTCATCGTAATGCTTATATTGAACTAGTCTTCATGTTTATTTTGTGAAATAACCTTCAAATAACATTCATCTAACCCTCAAATAACACTTTATTTTGTTACTCACGCTTATTTAGTAAATAACCCAAATAACTACTGATGAATCGTACAGAATCGTACAGAATCCTACGAAATAACCTTCAAATAACATTTATTCTAAAAGTATTAAAAAAAAATAGTGACCAAATCCTTATAGTAGGGAAGTGGTCACTATTTCAAGCAATATTAAATTATTCAGTGAGAAAGATCTATTACCATACGTCCACGAATCTTGCCTGCAAGCATTTCATCGAAGATGTCGTTAATATCTTCCATTTTGCGCATATGGCACTGTGGCAAAACCTTTCCTTCAGCACCAAATTGGAATGCTTCTTCCAAGTCTTTGCGTGTACCTACAAGAGAACCGACCAATCGAATTCCATCAAGAACCAAACGAGGAATGCTTAATTCCATATCCTCTGGTGGAAGACCAACAGCTGCAATAGTTCCGCCAGCACGAACAGAATCGACAGCTGCATTAAATGCTGCTTTATTTACAGCGGTAACCACAGCGCCGTGGGCACCGCCAACCTTCTTCATTGCAAATTCAGCAACGTCTTCTTTTAATGGATTAACGCACAAGTCCGCGCCATACTTTTCAGCAAATTCAAGCTGTCCTTCGTTCACATCAACAGCAATAACGTGAGCGCCAAAAACATTCTTAGCATATTGCAAAGCAAGATTGCCTAAGCCACCAAGACCGAAGAGGATGAGCCATTCACCAGGATGTACGCCAGACTCTTTAATTGCTTTATATGTTGTAACGCCTGCGCAAGTGATAGAGCTTGCTGGTGCAGGGTCTAAGCCTTCTGGAACTTTTACAGCATAGTCTGCAGCAACGATGCACTGCTCAGACATACCACCATCTGCAGTATATCCTGCGTTTAAAACGCTACGGCACAAAGTTTCACGACCAGTTGTGCAGAATTCGCAATGTCCGCATCCTTTGAAGAACCATGCCACAGAAGCACGATCTCCAGGCTTTAATGTAGTTACGCCTGGACCTACTTCGCGAACAATACCAATTCCTTCGTGTCCAAGGATAACACCTGTTTTATCTCCAAAATCTTGATTCTTTACATGTAAATCAGTGTGGCAAACACCGCAACACTCCATATCAAGTAGTGCTTCACCAAACTCTAGTGGTCGTAATTCTTTCTCAATAACTTGAGCCTTCTTATCTTTAGTAGCAACAATTGCCTTCATAGATACCTCCTCGTTCTATATTTAACAATGTTTTTAGTGCCTTTCGCTCCTACGTTGAGCAAAAGCTATTTTTTATTCTACATGATTTTATTCTTTTTAGTTAAAAATTAGATATTTTATTTAAAAAATTTTATAAAAAAGTTTATAATAATGATAATAATTATTATATTCATAAATTATTGATAGAAATACAACAACAAGTTTGGCGTAAAATCGCTCATATGATGCAGAAATTAAAAAAGTTTGAAAAATTTTTACGTAAAACTTGCGTAGTAGTAAAAATAAAGCTATAATTTTCATTTGTTTGCGGACATAGCTTAGTTGGTAAAGCGCGACCTTGCCAAGGTCGAGACCGCGGGTTCGAGTCCCGTTGTCCGCTCCATTTATTTAGAAATTTTTGTGTTTTTTACTTTAATTTTGTTATTATTTTTTTCAGATTAGTTTAATTGACTTAAAAAATGCATGTAATAAGCAAAAAATATATAATAATTACATGTTCCAATTATTATAATATTTTAATGCTTACTGAATATTTTAATTAAAAAAATTTGATTTATAAGTAATTATATTTATTTTTTGTGCATAATACAAAATAAAAAACAGTTATAAGATAAAATTGTCATAAAATTCGCTAAAATTTTATTAAAATTAGCTACTAAAATAGAAATGTGCATAAGTGATTTGTCTAAAACGTTGAAATTTCAAGGAAAAACAAAATCTATGTAATTAGTTATCCACATTTTACTTTTTACTCTACTATTTGTTCATTTAGGTGTATGCTATACCTATTCAAAAAACTTAATATGATTTAATAACAAAAAATAAATATGGAATTATAAATAAAAATGAAATTAGAAACATAAACAAATATAAAAAGAACACATAGAGAGAGGAATAAAAATGAATAAAATTTGTTTTGCGGACTCTGATCCTTTCGATGATTCTGAGTATGTAGAATCTAACGAGAATTGTAATGACACACAAAACAATGATTCGTCTAAAAATAATACAGCTCCACCACCTGTAAACGAGGATCAAGATAATTTATCCGTATACAATGGGGTATTTTTAGTTGGATCTTCAAATAGAAAAGTTCCTTATCGTATAAGCCTTGTTTATAAAGATCCAAATTCTGATAAGAAAATGTTCCATATTGCAATGCATGCTTGCAGAGTTGCTTGTGCTGCATTAGATGTTGCAAGAGGTCATCCTATTTTGCCATCGACTAGTAGGATGATTTCAAAAGAATGCATAGATAAATTACATAACATGTGGGTTATGGTAGGAGAGCGTCTTCAAGCAATAAATAATCCTGTACTCAATTTCGAAATATGCAGACTTCCAGCGAATCCTCACCTAGTTAACGGAGTTATGGTTAAACCAACACAATTAGAATGTGTTATAAGGATGAATACTGGCTCTGAGCAATATTGGACATCGTTGACTTTGAAATACAAATTCGGTAAATGGATTTGCACATATGTTGATATTGGGTAAATAAATTCTGTGAGCATACGAAAATTCTGTAAGTGGTATTTTCTTTTGTAGAAGTTTCCAATATAAAAATATATTTTTTGTAGGAAACTCGTTCGTGTTGAACGAAACAATAAAGTACAATTACAAGTATGCTCCGAGAATTTACTGTAGAAGCCATTCACCCAACTCAAGACGGTGACACAATTTACTCACTTCTTGCTAATAGAGCATTGCGCGCACCTCAAAGTGTTGTTGCTCAATGGCAAGACGAAGATACGCGCCAATGGCATGACGTTACTGCTGTCGACATGCTTTCCAAGGTACGCGCTACCGCTAAAGGCTTGCTTGCACTTGGTGTAAAACACGGCTCAAAGGTAGTTATTTATTCAGCAACATGCTACGAATGGGGCATAGTTGACTTTGCATGTGCGTCAATTGGCGCTGTGTCTGTTCCGATTTATGAAACAGATTCGGCTCTACAAGCGAATGATATTATTTCGGAAGTAAAACCTGTTATCGCTTTTGCAGGTGACGATGAACATGCGCAAAAACTAGAAATAGTTCGCAATGATAATAATAAAATAGCTTTCAAGACATTCAACTTTAAAGCTGGAGGATTAGGAGCTGTTATTGACTTTGGTAAATCTGTTGACACTAATGAGCTAGATGAAGCCGTTAAAAAAGTTAAAGCAGATGATCTAGCTACGATTGTATATACTTCTGGTTCTACTGGAAAACCTAAAGGTGCGATGCTTTCAAATCGCAACTTTACACATATAGTTTTTGCAGGATACGATGTCTTGAACGAGATGTTGTATCAACCAAGCAGACTGTTGCTATTCTTGCCATTAGCGCATTGCTTTGCTCGTTATATACAATACGTTGCTATTGGATCTAATGGAGTAGTTGGATACGTTCCTAACGCTAAACACTTATTGGCTGATTTGCGAAGTTTCAAACCTTCATATTTGCTTGGCGTACCTAGAGTATTTGAGAAAGTTTATAATGCTGCATCTCAAAAAGCTGGAGCAGGTATACGAGGTCGAATTTTTGCTAAAGCAGTAAGACATTTTATTGAGTGGTCGCGTGATGAAGTAGATGGGAAGGCTCATTCGTTATCTGCTAGAATGCAACACAATTTCTATATGAACACAGTTGGTTCATCTATTCGCTCTGCTTTAGGACCTAATCTCGCTTGGTTAGCATGCGGAGGTGCTCCTATTAGTGCAGATTTAGCTCATTTCTTCAATGGACTTGATGGCATAACTTTTATTCAGGGATATGGCATGACTGAAACAGCTGCGCCGTGTGTAGTTAATTTTGAGCATGCAAATCAAGTAGGTTCTGTAGGTAGACCTGGACCAGGAATTTCTATTCGCCTTGCTGAAGATAATGAAGTTCTTGTTAAAGGACCAAACGTATTTATTGGTTATTACAATAAACCAGAACTTACATCGGAAGTAATTGACGATGAAGGATGGCTTCATTCTGGAGATATTGGCGAAATTGACGATGAAGGATTCCTATCTATCACTGGTCGTAAAAAAGACATTATTATTACAGCAGGCGGAAAAAATATAAGCCCAGCTCCATTAGAAGGTATTATTGCAAAATGCCCTCTTGTTTCTCATGCCGTTGTAGTTGGAGATGGTAAGCCATTTATTTCCGCGCTTATAGAACTTGAACCTGATATGGTCCGCTCGTGGCTTAAAACTCAAGGATTGCCTGAAGATATGCCTATGAGCCAAGTTTCAAGCAATGAAGCAGTTCGTTCTGTTGTACAACAATTCATTGATCAAGCTAACAGCACTGTTTCAAGAGCTGAATCTGTACGTAAATTCGTTATCTTAGAGGACGAATTTACCCAAGATGCTGGAACTCTTACTCCAAGTATGAAAGTTGTGCGCCCAAAAGTATTGAAACGCTATGCAAATATCATAGACTCCCAATTGTATGCTCCTAAACCAAATACAAAACCATTCCCAGCTACTGTAAAAATCCTTGATAGAACTACTGAAACAATGCGTCAAGCTCAAGAAGCTGTAACGCCAAGAGTTCGTCAAGCAATTGATCAAGCAGCTAGTCAAATAATGCATTTTGGTGATGAATCTTCGTTAGAAAAGCACGATGTAACTCGCGCTAACTTGCAAGATGAGTCTAATTCAAATTCGTCTGCCGAAGAGTAGAAACATACAATATATAACGCAATAAAACAATATATAACGTAATAAATATTAGAATAAATAACAGCAATTAAGGAGAATTGTGACTATTCGTAAAATTCGTGTAGTGCCAGATCCTGTTTTACGCACTCCATGCGATGAAATTCGTGAGATTACACCTTCAATTCATAATCTTGTTGAAGATTTATTGGAAACAGTAAATGACCCTGGTAGAGCTGGATTATCTGCTAATCAGATTGGAGTAAGTCTTAGAGCTTTCTCATATAATATAAATGGTCGTATCGGTTACATTCTTAATCCTGTTATTGAAGAAACTCGTGGAGAGCAATACGACGATGAAGGTTGTTTATCTGTTCCAGGATTATGGTACAAGACTCGCCGCGCGCAATATGCTCGAGTTAAAGGTATTGATCTTAATGGTAAAACCTTAGTACTCGAAGGTGAAGGTTTGATGGCTAGAATGTTGCAACATGAATGTGATCATTTAGACGGACACATTTATTTAGATCGTTTGGAAAAAGATGTTCGCGCGAAAGCACTAAAAGAACTTAGAGATAATATAAACATAAAATAATCTATATTTTTCTTTTATTTAGTATCGCTCTTCTGTTATAATCCTGTTTCGCGTGTCCATTATGAGCATGAGTAATGTCGCGTTATATGATTGCTCGTTTTTATTGTCTACCGGACAAGCAAATACGCGCCATGTACGCGTCCATTCGTGTCGGTCGGCTTGATTTAGATTTTTAAAATCTTCAAGTTGCATGCGAATAGACATGGCCAGGCAAGAACCGACAAGAAAGGTAAAAGATATGTCGCAAATTACCATGAGCGAAATGCTGAAGGCTGGCTTACATTTTGGCCATCAGACTCGTCGCTGGAATCCAAAGATGAAGCAGTTCATTCTTACTCAGCGCAATGGTATTCATATCATCAATTTGTTCAAGTCTCTCGACATGATCGATAAGGCTTATGATTTCATCAAGCAGACTGTTGCTCACAACGGCACTGTTCTTTTCGTAGGAACTAAGAAGCAAGCTCAAGAAGCAGTGCAAAATCAAGCTACTCGCGTAAACATGCCTTATGTTTGCGAACGCTGGCTTGGCGGTATGCTGACCAATTTCCAAACTGTTTCTACTCGCGTTAAGCGTTTGAAGGAACTAGAAGAAATGGACTTCAGCGATGTTCGTGGCTCTGGCTTAACTAAGAAGGAACTCCTTCTTTTAGAGCGCGAAAAAGACAAGCTTGCAAAGCAGCTTGGCGGTATTCGCAACATGAATCGTACTCCTTCTGCTATGTTCGTTGTTGACGTAAACAAAGAAGCTCTCGCTGTTGAAGAAGCTCACAAGCTCGGTATTCCAGTTGTTGCAATCGTAGATACTAATACAGATCCAGATTCTGTCGAGTATCCAATCCCAGCAAACGATGATGCTATCCGCGGTGTCGAATTGCTTACAAGCTTGATTGCTGACGCTGTAGCTGAGGGTTTGCTTGAGCATGCAGGTAAGAATTCTAAGTCCGAAGGTGCTGACGCTCAGCCAATGGCAGCTTGGGAAAAGGAATTACTTACTAATGAAGGCGAAACTTCCGATAAATCTGCTGAAGCAGAAAAAGCGGAAGAATCAGAAGAATCTGAAAAGTCTGAGTGACAAATAGAGCTTAACTCTATAAATTTAATAGTAAGGCGTTTTGTGGTATAGGTTTTTGCTTATACCACAAAGCCGTACATAATATGAGGAGAACAAAATGGCAGCAATTACTGCAGCGTTGATTAAGCAGGTGCGCGAAGAAACTGGCGCCGGCATGATGGACGTTAAAAAAGCTCTTACTGAGGCTGAAGGCGATGTTGCCCGCGCTAAGGAAATTATTCGTGCGAAGGGTATCCAAGCAGCTGGTAAGCGTGAAGGTCGTAAAGCTCAGGAAGGCACGATTGCTTCTAAGGTAGTTAAGTCTAGCGAAGGCGAAACTGGCTACGCAGTCGAATTGAATTCTGAAACAGACTTTGTTGCAAAAACACCAAAGTTCGTTGAGTTTTCTGAAACTGTACTTGGATATGCTATTGAAGCATCAGCATCTACTACTGAAGAAGTTCTTGCATCTAAAGCTAATGACGCAACTGTTAAAGAAGCAGTTGAAGAAGCAGCAGCTTTGTTCGGAGAGCATGTAAAAATTGGTCAGGTTGCAACTGTAAGCGGACCACATGTTGAAATTTATGCTCATAAGAAGTCTGTTGAATTGCCTCCAAGCATCGTTTCTATGATTGCTACTGATGAAGCTGGCGCAAAGGTTGCTCATGAAGCAGCTTTGCAAATTTCTGCTATGGGTGCTCAGTGGCTTCGCCGCGAAGACGTTCCAGAAGAAGTTTTGGAATCTGAGCGCCGTGTTGCTACTGAAAAGTCATTAGCCGAAGGAAAGCCAGAGAAGATTGTTCCAAAGATTGTTGAAGGTCGTATGAACGCTTTCTTCAAAGAAACAGTTCTTCTTGAGCAATCATATGTGAAAGATCCTTCTAAAACAGTTGGTGACTTATTCAAGGAAGTTGGCGGAACTGCTTTAGCTTTTGCTCGTCTTGAAGTTGGTAAGGGTGCAGCTGAATAAGCATTACTTACAATAAAATCATATTATTTATAGGTTGCGTACTTAAATGTGCGCAGCCTATTTTGTTTTTATCATCGAACTTTTATACAAATAACTATATAATCCTACTTTGCACATTTCGTTATATATTACTTTTTTAATAAATAGCGCATATGTGCGATTATATGCACTTTAATTTAAGTATTTAAGCTTAAGTTTTTCAGTGTCGCGATTTATAGATAGACTGACAAAGATATGCTTGCATTCGCTGATAGAGCAGGAGGAATAGTATGACTATCAAACAAGAGAATAATGGTGCTCGTAGAGTTCTCTTGAAACTTTCAGGCGAAGCATTTGGCGGCGGTGCCGTTGGTATTGATACTCACATTATTCGTAGGATTGCAGAAGAAATTATGACTGCAGTACGTAGTGGTGTGCAAGTCGCAATTGTTGTTGGAGGAGGAAACTTCTTTAGAGGAGCTGAACTTCAACAAGCTGGCATTGATCGTAGTCGTGGAGATTACATGGGCATGCTTGGTACTGTTATGAATTGCTTAGCTCTTCAAGATTTCCTTGAGCAATCCGGACAAGCTACTCGTGTTCAAACAGCTATTACTATGGGTCAAGTTGCAGAACCTTATATTCCATTAAAAGCTATCCGACATCTTGAAAAAGGTCGCGTTGTTATCTTCGGAGCAGGTGCAGGTATGCCATATTTCTCGACTGATACTGTGTCTATTCAGCGTTCATTAGAGATACATTGTGATGAAGTGTTAATGGGCAAGAACGGTGTTGATGGAGTTTATAGTGCTGATCCTCGTAAAGATTCTAATGCCAAAAAATTCATAACTCTTAGTTATCAACGCGCACTTGTTGATGGTCTAGCTGTTATGGATGCATCTGCACTTTCTATGGCTAGAGATAATAAGCAGAAAATCCGAGTCTTCGGCTTAGAAGGCAAAGGAAATGTGACACGTGCATTGATTGGTGAAGAAATAGGAACACTTGTTTCTGACGCAGATGCAAAATTTGCTGAATAAAATTAAAACACAATGTTTACTAAACAGTTAAAATACTTTTAAAAAACAATTAGCATGAGATTTACAAAGGAGAATTCATGTCTGCAATTATTGATCAAGCTCAAGAGCAAATGAATAAATCTGTTGAAGCTACTAAAGAAAACTTTATGGGCATTAGAACAGGAAGAGCAAACCCTGCTTTACTAAATGGAATTATGGTTGATTATTATGGTGCGCCTACTCCTATTAAAGCTGTTGCATCAATTGGCGTTCCAGAACCTCGCACTTTAGCAGTTACTCCTTTTGACGCTTCACAAGCAAATGCTGTTGAAAAAGCAATACGTGATTCTGATTTAGGCGTAAGCCCTAATCGCGATGGTAATGTTATTCGTGTTACAATGCCTGAACTTACTGAGGAACGCCGTAAAGAATACGTCAAACTTGCTAAAACAAAAGCAGAAGAAGGAAAAGTTGCAGTCCGTAACATTCGCCGTAAAGCTAAAGAATCCATTGATAAGTCAGTTAAAGATGGTGAATTAGGCGAAGATGAAGGCGATCGTTTACAAAAGGAATTAGATAAACTTACAAAGCAAGTAACAGATTCTCTTGATGTTTTACTTGAAGGAAAGCAAAAAGAAATCATGGAGGTTTGATTCTTTATCTAAGAATAAAATAAAGAATAAACTATAGAGTTCATCTAATAATTTAGATATATTCTGAAGATGGGTGTTGCATGGAACAGCAGAGTGATGGGATAGTTGAATCTTCTAAAAGCAATATAGCTCAAGGAAGTATAGATGAAAAAGTAGTATCTTCTTCATCGTCAAATAATGAATCCTCTTGTGATAATAATAGCAACACCCAGAATAATTCCAATAATAGCTCGCATGAAACTTTAACAGATATAAACAGACGCACAGGACGTAATATGCCACAAGCTATTGCTACTGCTGCTTTGCTTGTAGTTGTTATTATTGCATGTTTAATAATAAGTAGAGATGCTTTTATTATATTGATTGCATTATTTATGGTTGGAGCATTATGGGAATTGCACGTTGATTTCGCAACAATTGGATTAAGAATACCATTTGTAGTTCTATCAATATGCTCTGTTGTAACAATTTTAGCTACATATTATTCAAAATGGCATGCTATTGCTATGGCTAGCGGAATCACAGCATCGCTTATTCTTACTGTTGTATTTGCAACATTTAATAGCACTATTTCTGCTCGCACTCTTCAAGCTGTTGAAAAGAAATTACAAAAATCTTCGCAATCAACAATTAACAGTAGTACTTTTACTAATACTGCTGCATCAATGTTTGTAATACTTTATATACCTCTTTTAGCTTCTTGCATTGTTCTATCTATAGCAGGAAGTAAATATGCTTTTGCTCACGCTATGCTATTAGTATTTTTGCCTGCTTTAAGTGATACTGGTGGATTATTCGCTGGAGCATGGCTAGGAAAACATAAATTATCTCCAAGAATTTCGCCGAAAAAATCCGTTGAAGGCTTAATAGGATCAATGCTCTTAGCTGTAATTGGAGCATACATAATTGTTATTAGTTTCTATGGAATGAAGTTTCTTGATTTCTGGTGGCTTCCAGCGATTATGGGCATAGTTTCTGGAATAGTTGGAACATTTGGAGATTTATGTGCTTCAATGCTTAAACGAGATATTGGAATTAAAGATATGGGTCACCTTCTTAAAGGACACGGAGGCATTATGGATAGAGTTGACTCAATCTTATTGTGTGGACCAGTTCTTATGGCAATTATGAAATTCATGGGAATTTGACATATAAATTTCTAATTATAATTCTCTAGTTACAATTTCCTAATTACAATTTGCGCATTGAATTATTCTTCTTTGAAAACTTAAGAATCATGGTCTAAGTGTAGTATCAATCCCATGACTGTAGCTTATATTCCATCACCAACTATTTCTTATATCAAATTTGGTCCTTTTATTATACGTTTTTACGCTATTTTCATTCTCATAGGAATCTTACTAGCAATGTACATGATTACTCGTACTTGGAAACGTAGAGGCGGAAATTTTGATCAAATATTAGACATAGCTTTAATAAGCATTCCATGCGGAATTATTGGAGCGCGTCTTTATCACGTTATTACAACTCCTGAAAAATTCTTCTCACACTCAGGTGATTGGGTCGAGATGTT
The DNA here is from genome assembly GCF_049262715.1 of Gardnerella bivia. NCBI lineage: Bacteria > Bacillati > Actinomycetota > Actinomycetes > Bifidobacteriales > Bifidobacteriaceae > Gardnerella > Gardnerella bivia. Next base: position 1,283,727 of record NZ_CP058399.1, on the reverse strand, counting down.
TAGAATATGGAATGGCGGACTCGGCATATGGGGAGGAGTGGTTTTAGGATCGCTTGCAGCATGGGCAGTATGCAAGCATCGTCATTATCCTACAGCATTACTTGCAGATGCAGCAGCTCCAGCTTTACTTATAGCTCAAGGAATTGGCAGATTAGGAAATTGGTTTAACCAAGAACTTTACGGTGCTCCTACAACACTTCCATGGGGTCTTAAACTAAATAATATGGGTGGAGCAATTGGAAATAAAGAGAGTTGTTACGATGGTCTTTCATGCCCTGAAGGAACGTTATTCCACCCAACATTCTTATATGAAATGATATGGAATTTTATTGGTGCAGCTTTAATTATTATTCTTTCTAAGAAAATTCTCAAAAAGTGTAAAGCTGGATCAATTTTTATCATTTATGTTATGTGGTATACGCTAGGACGAACTTGGATTGAATGTTTACGTATTGATTTTTCACATGTTTTTTGTGGAATTCGAATCAACGTGTGGGTTTCTATAGGAGTATTTATGTGCGCTGCGATTGCTTTTATACTTCTTCAAAGACACAGTGATTTTACTGATTCGCTAAGCGAAAAACTTTTAGATACTACGTCTTATGAGAATGAGAAGAATAGTATAAAATCCAAATAAAAGTACAATTTCAATTAGTAGTCTTTTGCTTTTCTTAGAATGGGAATCATGAATATACAGATAGCACCTAGCATACTTTCAGCAGATTTTTGCAATCTCGAGCGTGATCTTGTTGCAATTTCCAACGCCGATCTTGTTCACGTAGATGTGATGGATCATCATTTTGTTCCTAATCTTACTTTAGGCGAACCGATCGTTAAGCGTATTTGTGAAGTAACAAATCTTCCAGTAGATGTTCATTTAATGATTGAAGATCCTGATCGTTGGGCTCCAGAATATGCAAAGCTCGGGGCTTGCTCAGTTAGCTTCCACATGGGAGCAACACATGCTCCTGTACGCCTTGCTCGTCAGCTTCGTAGTATGGGTTGCAAAGCTTGTTTCGCTGTACGTCCTGCAGAACCTGTAGAACCTATTTTTGATATTCTCGATGAATTCGATATGGTTTTAATTATGACAGTTGAGCCAGGATTTGGCGGACAGAAGTTCCTAAGTAATCAAATGGGTAAAGTACGTCGCTTAAGAGATGAAATCACAAGACGTGGCTTAAAAACGCATATTCAAGTAGATGGAGGAGTGAGTCCTTCTACAGCAGCTACAGTTTCTGAAGCTGGAGCGGATGTTTTAGTTGCAGGCTCTGCTGTTTATGGAGCAGAAAGCCCAAGTGAAGCTATTGAATCAATACGTAAAATAGCACAAGCTGCTTGGAAAGATTGATATTTTAATAAATGTGGTGGTCTGATCCCCACATTTATTATATTGTTCGCAATCTCATAGTCTTGTAAATTTTTTAGTTTTAATGCTAACTCGGTTGCGATTTATATTTTTAAAACAGCGAATATAATTTTGATTTTATTAACTTTTATTAAAATTAAGGGAAGTATGAAATGGTTAAGTTTGCTTCTAGTAGGGAATATAGTCCTGCTGCGCTTAATCGAGTTTTCACTGTACCTAATCTTATAAGTTTTCTTCGCATCTGCTCTATACCATATTTAGCTTGGCTTATTGCAAAACATAATATGGTTTTAGCTCTTTTAGTTCTTGCTATCTCAGCTCTTTCAGATTGTGTTGACGGATATATAGCTCGTAGATTTAATCAAGTCAGCAAACTCGGACAAATATTAGATCCTATTGCAGATCGTTTGTTAATTGTTTGTAGCACTCTAGCGTTAACTTTTACATCAATAATACCTTGGTGGACTTTATTCCTAGTTCTAGCTAGAGATGTTATTATGGCTATTCTTATTGTTATTCTTGCGCAATACGATTACGGGCCTTTACCTGTTAACTTTATGGGTAAAACTGGTACAGCATTATTGATGCTTTTCATAGTACTTTTAATGATTTATTCCACATCTTTTATGCATACTCAAATAATTTATGCTTTCGCAATAGCATGTGGAATATGGGGAATAGTACTATATTGGATTGCAGGCTTTTTGTATGTGAAACAAGCATGCATGTTGCTTAGCAATAGTAATGTTATTAGCGAGAGAGAATAAGTTATTTGCATGTCACGTGGCGGGATTGATTCTAACGATATTAAGGCACTTGATGAGAGTATAATCAATCAAGCGCCATCTTTCCCTGCTTTAGATGGTTCTCAATTGATTCGAAGAAGAGCTACATTCTCTAAATCTATTTTTAATATCGCTTCTCACCATGCTTCTAATAATCGCAATCGCTTAGTTAGACATCACGATAGAAGACGCTATGTTGATGATTATTCTCTACGTTTGATTGATGATTTAATCAATCGTCCTGTTGATCCTTTATTTATGGATTCTAGATTAAATACTCAAAAAGTTAGTCCACTAAGCTTATGGACTACTAGAGTAGTTGTTTTTATTGTTTGCATAGCTGTAGGCACTATTGGAACTCAATTTGTTCGCAAATTACACGTTGACTCGCGTAAAACAATACGAATGTCATTAGCAAATGAATTATCTGGTCATACTACTAAATTCAACTCTCTTCTAAAAGAAGTAACAAAATTACACAACAGCGTTGATCGCGAATCAAAACGTATTACAACTCCTGAAGAAAATCAAGTTACAAAAAACGATGATATGACTAACGGAATCAATCCTGTAGAAGGACCAGGAATAGTTATAACTTTAGCTAATCCTTTTTCTGCAGGAGCCGGTTCTTCTGAAGGAAACCTGCCGAGAGAATCATCTGGTGCTCGCATGCGAGTAATTACTGATAGAGATATTCAACGATTTGTTTCAATTTTATGGGAAGGTGGAGCTGAAGCTATTGCTGTAAATGGTCATCGCTTAGGAGTTCAAACTTCTATAAGAACTGCAGGTCAATCAATACTTATTGGAGTAAATCAAACTCAAAGCCCGTATACTATTGAAGCTATTGGAGATAGTGGGAAATTATATAAAAAAATTTCCGATCAAAAATATTCTTCATGGTATTCATCTCTTACAAACGCTGGTATCAATCCGCAAGTTTCATCTTCTAATGTATTAAAATTATCTGTAGCAAGCACTGGAGATATTCAGTTCGCTCAAAGAAGAAAGATAGGTGAATAAAAAATATGACAGCTATTCTCGGTTTAATTTTGGGCGTGCTAATAGGTATTGTTGTTCATCCAGATATACCTATAGTTCTTCAGCCGTATCTTCCTATTATGGTTGTTGCTGCTCTTGATGCACTTCTAGGCGCTGCAAGAGCTTATTTTGAACGAAACTTTTCGGATAAAGTTTTCGTTATATCGTTCTTCTCTAATGTTATAGCAGCTACTCTTTTAGTCTTGTTGGGGAATCAGCTTGGTGTTGGTGCTCAACTTCAAACTGCAGTTATAGTAGTGCTCGGAATACGAATATTCTCTAATGTGTCTGCTATTAGACGCTTCATATTTAGGAGTTAGTCTATGGCGTTTCCTAATAAGCAAAATGATGAGAATATTATTGGAAAATTACATCAACAGCATGCAAAAGATCGCGAAAGCGATCAAACACAAACTGGTTCTTTTCCTGTTGTACCTAAGCGTTCGAAACATTCTTTAAGCTCTCAAATCACAAGAGCGCGCATTTTTACAGGATTTCTTATTATGCTTATGTGCGCATTATTGGGATTTGCTTATATGATTCAAGTAAATCGCAGCTCTTCTTTATATGAAACTTTAAGCGAAGACGAATTAACTAGACTTATAACAGAAACTAATTCACAGATACAAAATCTTGAGCAACGTAAAAGTGAATTAAGCGGTCAATTAGACTCTTTGCGTGCATCTGTTAATAAGCAAGAGGAAGCAAGACGTATCGCTCGTCAAAACGCTGAAACTAACGGATTGTTATCTGGAAGACTACCAGCAATAGGAAAAGGAATAATAATTCATATTACTGCTGGAGAAAAAGAACGAATAGATTCCTCCACAATGTTTGGGCTTATTGAAGAATTACGCAATGCTGGAGTTGAAGTTATTTCTATTAACGATATTCGAATTATTACATCAAGTTATATTTCTGACTCTAAGCATGGCTTAATTTGTGACGGTATAGAAATGGATCCGCCTTATATTGTTAAAGCAATAGGAGATCCTCAAAACTTACAAAATGCTGTTACTATTGCTGGTGGCGTAGGATCTAGATTGAAAGTTAAATTTGGTGCTCTTGTTCATGTTATGACACCAGACGAAGTGGAAATTAAAGCGACACGCGAACCAAAACAATATCAATATGCTCATCAAGTCGAGTAACAATGTACAATAAAAATTATGACAGAACCGATTCCTACAGCTGGAGAAACAACCATTATTGGTATGCCAGCAATTCATATCCCTATTACTGCAACTGAAGATCGTCCTTTAAGAAAAGATGATTTAGACACTATTTCTAAATTAGTTCCTGGAACAGCATTACTAATTTCTACTAGGGGAGCAGTTTCAGGATCACGATACCTTTTAGATGAAGACGTTATTTCTGTAGGCCGTGATTCTCGAGCAGATATTCTCTTAGATGATTCTACTGTTTCTAGAGCGCATGCTGTTTTTCGTAGAAATGGAAATGTGTTTACTATCGCAGATTCTGGTAGTTTGAATGGCACTTATGTTAATAGAGAGCGTGTTGATGAAACAGTCTTACATAATGGTGATGAAATCATGATTGGAAAGTTTCGTTTAGTTTTCTTTGGAAGTGATTCTATTTCTAAATAGATAGCGAAAATATTGAATTATTCTATTTAGCGCATGAATTCTTTATTCATATATTAAGCATAATTCAAACTTCATGATGATTATTGCTAACAGATTACATTTTTAAATATACGCTTGTGTAAAAATATACGCTCGTGTAAAAATATCTTTGCGATTGGGGGATTATATGGTAGATGAAACATACTATCCACAATATTCCGCTCAATCTTCTATTCAAGGTGTTTTATTTAGCTTTTCTACAAATGTAAATAGCGATAGGGGGTATCGTGGCACTGTTGCTATGAAAATTGCAGGAATAACGTATAGACAGCTCGATTATTGGGCAAGAAAACATATTATTGAGCCTTCTATTACACCTTCTCATGGATCTGGTTCTAGAAGATTGTATTCGTTCAAAGATATATCAATCATGTCAGTTGCAAAAAAATTACTAGATGCTGGCGTAAATTTGCAAAATGTAACTAATGCAATTGTTTTTCTTTATTGCCATTGTGAAGAATCACTTAATAAAATGACTATTATTTGCGATGGGAATACAGTAAAAGAATACGATAGTGATAAAAATAATATTTTAGATATGCTTGAAGCTGGTTCAGCAGTTTTTGCAATTGATGTTGGTAGGATATGTAAACGCGTGGAATCTGACTTACAATCTGAAATATTTACTCCATTTAATGAATTAAATCAGTAAAATTTAACGTCAGAAGGTAGATAAAGGTAAGAGGTAAGAGGTGATAAAGGTAAGATATGAGCGTTTTACTATATGCTATCCCAAGCGTAATGTGGCTTATTTCTATAGTATTGCTTATCGCTAGTTCTTTAGAATCTTTATTTTTATTATTCAATATTAAAAATCTTAAGCAATATACAAATAAAGACGTCAAAGAAAACATAAATGAACATACAAAAGTACACGTTAAAGAAGACGTTAAAGTAAAAAAGCTTAGCTGGACTAGTGTTATAGCTCATTGTTTTGCATTGCCATTTGCAATGGCATATGGGATGGTTTATAGAATACTTCAAAGCTGTGTTGTCGCACCTTCAAAAATTGCACAAACAATAGAATTTATTTTTATTTATTCAGTAATCATTTTTATTATTTTATGGATTATTAGTATTGCTGTTATAATAATCCATTTGTCGTTTGCTACAAAGCAAGAGGATCTGATTTACAAACGAATAAACAAATAAACAAAATTAAAGTTAAAAATTAAAAGCTATTTTATAATCCAATTTGACATAACGTACATTATCGGAAATATCTAATAGAATCAAGCAAAACAAATAACAATATATTTACTTGCATTCATCAAAATATTCAATAACTGCATGAGCAAGTTCATTCACATTATTTATAATGCGGTATGCTCCATGTAAATGAAGCTCATTTTGCTCAGCATAACCCCATCCGCATCCTAAACAATCAATTCCGCATTCTTTAGCGCCGTCCACGTCAGTCCAACGATCACCAACCATCAAAGCTTTATCTTCATTAAGCTCAAACTTCATATTTTCAAACGCGTAACGAATAACTTGAGCTTTTTTAATTCGCGACATATCACGACTAGCACCGTAAATTGCATCAACCATTTTATCAATACCAAAACGCTTAGCTATAGGCTCAATTTGATATTCAGGCTTACAAGATGCAATCGCCAAATAAAAACCAGATTCACGAAGAATATTAAGCTGCTCATCAATTCCATCATAAAGACGATTTAAAAAATTACCTGTAATAAGCTTACCTGAATTATTCGGATCTTCAAAAGTAGGTACTTGAGAATAATACTTACGATATAACTGAACTCCTAAATCTTGCAAATCTTCAGGCATATGATTTCGCTGAAAAGACTCAAGAATCGATGGACCAATAAATCTTCGCATTTCAGCATCATCTGGAATAGGCATGTTAAGCTCTTCCATAGCTTTCTTAGCACATGCAATAATACCTTGATGAGACTGAGTAATAGTCCCGTCTAAATCTAATAATACTACTCTCATAATCAATAGTTTGAAATCAAATTGCGAAAGCAATCACTCGTAATCTGGAATCCAACCTTCTTTATGCATCTTCAAACGCTTCTCAAGAAGAGCCTTCAATTCTTCTTCGCTTCTACGTTCTAAAAGCATATCCCAATGTGTTCTAGATGGCTTATTAAATTCATCATCTTGATTATCTTCATCACCCTCGCGATGCGCAATATTTCCACATCTGCATTCCCACTCTTCAGGAACATCAGCTCCTTTAGCAAAAGGAAGAATAGTTCTATGACCTTTAGGGCATACATATGCAATATCAACACGAGCAGCAAAATCAACATTGTCATCTGATTCCAAAGACTTTGCTCCAATACTCATGCCTCTTAAACTGCGCTCTGCCATTTTTCTCCTTATAATCTATAATCTACAAATTACTCTGATACAAACTAGAGTAATGTTACGCCGGACGAGTTATCTAAGTCAACTATAGACTAATATACAATACTTTTTTATTATCAAAAACTCTATATAATTAGCACATATTTTTGCAATTCATAAAATAAGATAAATATAATAAATATAATAAATATAATAAATATAATAAATATAACACTTATAACACTTATGATACTTATCTACAAGTCAGAATATGCAACTACTCCTCTATTTAATAATTCAGCTGCTTGACGAGCTTTGCTAGCTAGTGATTTATCTACGCTTTCAATAGAGTTAAGATAATCTTCAGCAGAATACAATTGCATAAGAATATCTATTAAACGCTTAGCTTGACGTACAAAATCACCTCCAGTAATGTCTGAATTTTGCAGAATTATAGACAAATCTGCACCTTGCGCCCAATCGTACATCATGTCTAAAGCTCCACATTCAAGAGGCATTAAAGGATCTAAATTACACTTAACACATAAATTATTTACTTCCATAAATAAAGCTTTAAGTTTTCCAATAGTTCTAAAAACAGCTCCATTTTGTCCACCTGGATATCTTCTAGGCTCTGAAGAAGAAATACCTCTAGGCTCATAAACTAATGAAGATAAACATGACGCTAATTCTATTGCAGAAAGATTGTTAAATAATCCTTCACAAATAGCTTGAGCAAAAACAACATCGCGCTCGTTATATAATCTACGCAATAATTGACCTTTATTAGTTAAACTAATGCTAGTATTTGAACTATTTTCAATGTTCTTTTCATTAACAGCAAAATATGATTCTTTAGTTTTGTCACCAGAAGATAAATAGCCTAAGGCATATAGAACATCACAAATATTATCGAAACAACGAGCTACAGAACCAGTTCTAGACTCATAACGTTGTTGAACTTGTTGTAATTCTTTTTTCTCTCGTGCCCAATGATATCCCCAACGCAAATGATCTTGTATATCTTTACAACCAGCGCATGGATGCTCTCTTTCTTTCTCGCGCAATTTAGCAATAGTATTATCTAAATTTTGAAACGCTAAAGACCTTTCTTTTTCAGTTTCAAAAATCGTATGCTTAAGCTTTTTACGCCCAATCAACTGAGCATTTTTAAGTTCCATTCTTAAAGACATAAATTCTGCAAAATCGCCGTGAGAGCAATAAAAAGCCTTTTCATAAGCTTTAAGAGCTTGAGTTAATTCAATCATTCTAGAATGAAGTCTTTGTGCATGCTCATTAGCTTCCCATTGAGCAAATGATGAATCTAAAGTTATTCTAGCTGTAGCTGCATCACTATTATTCAACAAATTAACAGCCATATTAAACGTAGGTACAAAGCTAGAATGCAAAGGATAGACACGCTTACTTGATAATGACGCAGCTTTAGAAGGATTAAAATCAGAATAATCTACTAAAATTGCATGACCAATCGTATCAATTCCACGTCTTCCAGCACGACCAGTTAATTGAGTAAATTCTCCAGGAGTTAAAGGAACATGACCAGTACCATCAAATTTAACTAGTTTTTCTACAACTACACTTCTAGCTGGCATATTCAAACCTAAAGCAAGAGTTTCAGTCGCAAAAACAACTTTAATAAGACCACGCTCAAAAAGAGTTTCAACAATATGCCTAAATAATGCAATCATACCTGCATGATGAGGTGCAAAACCTTGCTCTAATGCATATCTGAAAGACTCAAAATTAAGCGCGCGCAAATCATCTTTACTCAATTGATTAGAAACAATTGGATCAACTATTTTGCGTATTTCATACATTTCATCGTCGCTCGTAAGAGTTAAACCAGCGTTTATGCATTGACGCACAGCTTGATCGCATCCAGCTCTTGAAAAAATAAAATAAATTCCTGGAAGCATTCCAAGATAATCTAACTCATCAATTACAGCCCAACGCTTAGGAGTATAACGTAAAGCTAAACTTTTAGATTCTTCATCATTTTTTCGCGTCCGATATTGCCTCTTTAATAAACGACTATTTACTTTTTTAGACGAACGAAAATTCTTAGAACTTTTTAGTTTTACTCTGCTAGCACGATTTTCCAAATCGCAAATAGCACGAATCAAAGCAGGATTAACATGATTGTTATCAGATTTTTTCTTATCGTAAAGATCAAATATTTCAGGTTCACTTTTAGAGTTTTTTTGAATAATTACATGACGCTCTAACGGAACTGGACGATGCTCATCTACAATTAAATGCGTTTTTCCTCTCACAGAAGAAATCCAAGCAGAAAAATCTTCTACATTAGAAACAGTAGCAGAAAGACCAATAATAGTAACATATTTAGGTAAATGAATTATTACTTCTTCCCAAACAGCTCCCCTGAATTTGTCTGCTAAGAAATGAATTTCATCAAGAACTACATAACCAAGTGACTGTAATGTAATAGAACGCTCATAAAGCATATTGCGTAAAACTTCAGTAGTCATAACTACAATATCTGCTTCAGGATTAACTGATGTATCTCCTGTAAGCAAACCTACTTTGTCACAACCATATATTTCAGATAAATCGTGATATTTCTGATTGCTTAAAGCTTTAATAGGCGTAGTATAAAAGGTTTTCACTCCCCTATTAACACCAAGAAAAACAGCAAAATCAGCTATAACAGTTTTACCTGCACCTGTAGGAGCTGCGACTAATACATTATTACCATTTTCTAATGCTTCATTCGCTTCTTTTTGAAAATCATCAAGTTCAAATGGCAATGTTTCTTCAAATTTCGATGCCATTGTTTTCTTATATTGCTGATTTTTGCGGAAAGATGCATATCGCGCTGAAGGAGAAAGACTATTTTCACATGTCATAGATGAATTATAAGACTTAGATAAATTATATGAATCACTACTCATTAAAAATCAATCGTGTAAATCGTGTAAATTAGAAGAATCGCTAGAATTAAGATCTTCTTCTCGCAAAGACTTATTGCTCCAATGTTGCCAAACCAATTTGTGTATTTCTTTTTTACGCTCATCACGCAAAATAACTCGTTTATGTGCCTCTTCATACCTACGAGCAGCAACAGCAATCGGCTGAGTAAATAACGGCTTATCATCTACTGTTTTATTATCTAAAGTATCGAATCTATCGTAAATATCCGATATTTTATCTGCACTTTCAGATACAACAACAAGACCTTTATTCAACTTAATGAATGCATAAACAGAACCTATTAAAAACATTGATACGAAAAATATAGCTAAAATTAGCCAAATCCACCAAGGCATCAATATACCTCCGAACCTTCTTCAAAAGATTCATCACTACCCTGTTGAATACTTAGTTCGCGCTTAGTTCTAGCAAGAATCATAGTACGCAATGTTTCAGGGCAAACAGCCTTAATATGACGAGCATGAGCAATACAAAAAGCAACGAACCAAGAATCAGATGAAACTACCAAATGAACTTTCAATCCATCGCCATACTGTTCAACTCTTGCACCAGAAAGATTTTTAACAAAGTTCAACTCTGTTTCATCAGTTATAAACGAAGTTTCAGTACCGTTATCAAAGCTCCAAGTACGCAATTCACTAACAGGAACATCAGGTATATCAACTTCAGAAAGCGGCTTCAATACTTCAGCATGCTCAATTCTAGCTACACGCAAAACTTGCCAAATTCGAGGCAAACCGTTAGCTTTGTTAATTGAAGTATCTTTAACAACCAAAGAACGCTTTTCTTCAGGAGTTTGCTCTAAAACGTCAGTCCATACAGCAACGTAATAAACACCTTCATCAACAAAGACTTTAGAAGGAGCTACAACTTTACGACGAATTCTTCCAGCTCCGTCAGTGTACTCCATATCAAGCAATGATTTAGATGATATAGCGCTACGAACAATAGAGCAATTACGCGGCTCAATCTCATAACCTGTAAGACTTAACCAAGGAGTTTCACCAGGACGAACGTGCTTGCGTAAACGCATATAAAGTGACTCTGCAATAGCTCTTTGAGCATCAGGCAATAATGGAGAATATGCAAGATAATTTACAGATGCAGTAAGCATACTCATATATTGCTGTGATATTCCAGCTAAGCGTTCAAGTCCCAATGAATTAGTTGCAGAAACTATTCCCTCATCCTCTAAAAGCGACCAGTCAATTTCAAAGAACTGACTTCCAGCCATTTCTCCATCGTCAGAAACAGTAAGAAGAGTGCTCACATCTTTTTGCAAAATAGCTACAAAACGACGTAACTCTTCTTCATTTTTAGGATTACCAATAAAACGAACAGCAAGCTCATCAAGTGGGAATTCTTCGCCTAAATGAGCAGAAAGGAATAACATCAATCTCAAACGACGATCAACTTCGCTTCCAGTTTGGAAAGAAGAGGATTTTTTAGCGCGTGGCTTATCGTTTTCGCACTCAGATAATGAATCTTCGCAATTATTCATAGAGCTTTCTTCATCTTGCTCTACAACAGATTCATCATCGCATGACTCGAATTTCAAAGCAGCATGAAGACGTCTATTAAAAGCATCTACAGCTTCTTGAGGGCTTACAACAGAAGATCCAGGATGCTCAAGCACAAACATAGCTAAATCATCAGAATCAGTATAAGCAACATTCAAATGCTCACCATCAACATCAACAGTTGCAGCAAATCTTCTAGAATCAATAACTTTAACTAAATCGTCTGGAATAACTTGAGTACCTAATCCGGGTGCAATTGAATCTAAACCTAATCCAGGAATAGGCGCTTGTGGAACTCTAGGAGCTGTTCTAGAAGTATGTTGCTGCTCGTGTTGATTAGATTCAGACGAAGAAATCGACATTGAGCGAGCTAAATAATTAGCTGCAGCAAGAACAGGAAGCTCCTCTTGCTTAAAACGAAGACGCACACGAGGCTCATCACCGAGTTGCAAACGGTATGAAGCAAAATCCTGACCTTCTGATTTAGAAGAATATTCAGGTTGACGAGATTCAATAGCGATTCCCATTGCAGCAAGCTTAGCGCGATCTCTTTGGAACTGCTTTGCAAATGCAGCTTTAGCAGCTTGATCTGCAAGCTCTCCATAAGAGTCAGCGTATGCTTTGACTCGTTGAGCTATTTGCCTTGAAGTAAGCCATTGCGGAAACGCGGAAGATAATACAGCAAGCACATCTAACTCATGCTTACCCCATTTATCGGAAAAACGTCGCCTTCCGTTAGTTCCTTCTGCCATTATTCCTCACGTCTCGTTGCTTGATATCTTTTTATATTCTACATGCTTAACAAAAAACTACTATAAAAAGCTCTAACACGGAAGAAGAAAACTGAACTTCACTAGCTTTTTATGGTTTTTCTTCATAAGCATGCCTTCTCTATTTTAATAGTCTTTTTCTATACGTGTGGACATTTTTGAAAATCATTATATTTTTCTTGAATATTTTTAATAAAACAGGCTAAAAACGTTGATATAAAGCCCTTTTTTTGCGACACGCCCAAACCTAAATAATAAACAATAACTATAAATTTTATTATAAAAATGACTTTTAGCGTTTATTTTCAACAGTTTATTCAAATAAAATATTGAAATCCAAACGTAAAATTGCTTATTTATTTAATAAAACACAATAAACAACAGCAAAAATCGGGAATAAAATACGCTAACTAAAAATTACACCCACGAATCCGGCTCAATCCCTTGAGGTCCAACAAAACCACCGTTAGGAACATAATTAGGCTCACCTGAATCTTGTAAAACAGCATCCGCAAACATAGATACTTGATTACCAAAAGTCCAATCTCCTTTAATAGTAACAGACTTCGCAGCAGCTAAAGCAGGAACAGAATACGGGAATCTTTCATTAAAATCATCTATATTTCTGTAATAACGCGGATCTAAATCTATATCTGGAAATATGTAATTCCCATCCTCCATTTCATATGAATCAGTCAAATGGAATCTATCAGATCGCATAATAAACAAATCATTCGTGGTCTTTACAGGCAGAAAACGCATTCGATCAACTTCAACACAAATTGCATCATCAAAAAGCGACACAGCAGCACCCATAGCTGTTTCTAATTGAACAACTTTAGCGCTTTCAGGATTAGTTGGATCTACTGTTTTATTATTGCAAATAACAGGTAGAGGCAATACGCCGTTATATTTCTTTAACATTTTCTTCAACGCATCAATGCGAATCCAAATATTATTTGTATTAAAATACGGATGCTTATTTATACTTTGAGCAGATCGTTTATCTTCAGGATTAACTTGACTCATTTCGCGTAATAACATACGTCCAGTTTCAATATCTCGAACAATATGTCCGCCTTTTCTATCTGCTTGAGTGCGTTTAGCAACTTCAATCATAAAAGGAGCGTGAGTATTTTCGAAATATTGCGCAAGAGTTCTAGACGGACGAGCACCCAAATTGTCTGAATTTGAAATGAATAAATAAGAAAAGCCACACTCTGACAATTTGTCTAATATGCCTGATTCCCAAATAGTTGAATACAAATCGCCATGTCCAGGAGGACACCATTCTAAAGTCGGATCTTCTGGATAAGAAACTGGCTCACCAGTTTGTGCTAAAATTTTTGGTTCTTGATGTTGAATAATCTCAACAGGAATATCGTTTTGAACAAATTTACGATTTCTTTTCAATACTTGCAAAGTGTCTTTAGAAGTACGGAAAGAATTCATAAGAATCAAAGGCAAATCCACGCCTAAACGTTGACGAGCTGTAAGAACTTGACCAATTATAATATCTATAAAACGCATTTGACGCGCTTTGTGCCGCCGCACAGGAAGCAAGGATTTCGCACAAGAAAGCCCCATTGAAGTTCCTAAACCACCGTTCAGCTTTATAAAAGCTGTTTTTGCAAACGCCTTAACTGCTTTATCGTGATCGATAGTTTCATAAATCTCGTGAAAACTAGGAACTGTTTTAATCGGCTCAACATCATGTTCGCGAATAAAAGATCCTTTTTCGTTATTACGCCATACTTCATATAAATGTGAAAACTGTGCTATTGCAGTATCGCTCATTCCAGCATCGCGCATCTTTGAAGCAGACAACTCAAATGTTTCATCCATAGCAACTAGCCTCCCCATTTACAAATATGACTTTTAATAGTTTATCTTTTTATATAAACTCACGCAAACATAAAACATAACACACAATAAATAACAACTAAAACTGCAACTAAAAAGCATAAAACAACAAAAAACTTTTTGGGAAATAACACGACATTTTGTATTAAAACAAAAATAAAACGATTGCAGAATTTTTACAAGCTAACATCCACAATCGTTTTATTCTATAACTAATCTAGTTAAATTCGTAATGCATATTGCATTAAATACTATCTATCTTTATCACTATCTTATACCTATATTTAGTAACCTTTTTCTTATATCTCTCTAGTTTCTTATATCTCTCTAGCACCCAATCTATCTGTGCTTACTACTACATATCTTTATCAACCTCTTTATTAGTATCTCTAGCACTATCTTTATCAACCTCTTTATCATCATTCATGCCATAATGATGCTCGTCATATCCTTGCAAATAACGAGTTTGACGCCAATGATGAATAGAAGCATTAGTTCCGCGATGATGCACGTGATACTTTCTAGGAGTTCCACCATGAGGCAATTCCTCAACTTCTTCAGCTACAGCAATCTGATTAACGTTAGAAGGATCCATAATTGCAATAGGAGCAACAGGCTCTGCTTCAGTTGGAGCTGCAGTTCTATTCTTAATATGAGATGGTAACCATTGTGCAAACCATGAAAGAGCCCAACAAATCAAGAAGTAGATTATTGCAGCAATACTAAGAGTTTGCAAAATATTGAAATACATAGATCCTAATCGTCTAGATTCTTGTAACAAATCTGTATACATAATGATTGAACCTAAAGCTGTATCTTTTAGAACAACTACAATTTGAGTTACAGCAGCAGGCATCATAGCAATAACAGCCTGCGGCATCTCAATTTGAGTTAAAGATTGATAATGGCTTAATCCAAGAGCCAGAGATGCTTCACGCTGACCATTAGGCAAATTACCTACGCCTGAACGCACTAATTCCGCAACAACAGAACCATTATATAAGATTAAAGCAAGCACTACAGCCCAATATGATGCGCTTTTTATTCCAGAAAAAGCAAATCCTCTCCACAAGAAAATCATAAGCAATAAAACTGGAACAGCTCGGCAAAATTCTACAATAATTGCAGAAACACTTCTAATAAGAAAATTAGGAAGAAGACGACATAATCCAAAGAATAATCCAAAAACTATAGACCCTACTATTGCAAGCAATGAAGCTTTTAAAGTCATCCATAATCCTGGAAGATAAAAATCAATCCAAGCTTCAGACTCAACAGCAGGTTTGATAAGTTCTAAAGATAATTGATTTTCACCATGAGGAGGATTAGTTAAACGCGCAATAATAGCAATAACAATTAAAACAAACACGAAACCCGCAATAATATTAGCGATACGTATTTTTTTAGATGCATTAGGACCAGGAGCGTCAAATAAAAGCGATTGTTCTTTATTAGACATAATATTCACCTTCTGTCATCTTCTCACAGCAAGTTTATTAGAAAGATACGTTGTAAGAATACCTATTGGAATAATCAAAATAATGTAGCCAAAAGCAAAAATAAGGAAGATTGGAATAATCAAATCTGCATGTCTTTCAATCATCTCACTCATCATTGTTGAAGTTTCTGTTGCAACAGAAGCAGCAGCTGCAACAGTTGAATTTTTCAATAATGCTATAAACGTATTTCCTAAAGGAGCAACAGATCCGCAAAAAGTTTGTGGAAGTATTACATTAAAAGCAGATTGGAAGAAATTTAATCCTAAAGCTCTGCACGCTTCAGCTTGACCAATAGGAACAGTATTCAATCCAGATCTCAAAGATTCACATACGAATGCTGCTGTATAAAGCGATAATCCTGTAATAGCAAGCCAGAAGAAATTAACATCAAAGATTTTAGAAAAACCAAGTTTTAATTGTGCATAAACTCCAAGAACCATAAAAACCATGATTATTGTAAGCGGCATATTTTTGAAAAACTCAACATAAACACTTGCAACAATACGAAGTGATGCAATAGGGCTTATTCTCATAATTACCAAAATAATGCCAATAATCACAGAAAATAATATGCTCCACAATGTTATTTCGATATTAACAAGGAAAGCAGAAAGAATATTATATGACGAAAAAAGTTGAATAAAATCTTGCATTATCACTCACCTTCCTTAGGAGTTGGCGGATTATAAGTAGAATTTGGTTTGAAATTAGTTCCACGTAAATTATCATCTAAAGCTCGTTTCCATGATCCATTTTTAATCATGCCTTTTAACGCTTCGTTAATGCGTTTAGCTAGTTTCTTATTCCCTTTTTTAATTCCAATGCCATAATATTCAGCCGTAAAAGGTTTTCCGACTAACCTAAGTCGTCCTCTTGATGCAGTAGCTAAACCTGCCAAAATAATATCGTCTGTTGTTACTGCGTCTACTATTCCAGAGAATAATGCAGTAGCGCATTCAGCATAACCAGGCTGTTGCATAAGTTGTACTTTTGAAGAGAATTTCTCTTTAATAACTATCGCAGACGTTGATCCAGTTACCGAGCATAAACGTTTTCCGTTTAAATCTTCAGGTCCATTGATATTTGTTTCATCTTTTCTTACTAATAAATCTTGTCCTGCAACAAAATAAGGCCCTGCAAAAGATACTGTATTCTTACGAGCATCCGTAATGGAATATGAAGCAACAATAATATCTACATCGCCATTCTGTAACATTGCTTCACGCTGTTTAGATGGAGATTCTTTCCAAACAATTTGATCTTCAGAATAACCCAATTCCCTAGCGATATATTTTGCAACATCTACATCAAATCCAACATAAGTTCCAGATTTTTTAAAACCGATACCAGGCTGATCAAATTTAATTCCAATGCGTATTACTTTCTTACCATCACTACGATCGCAAGCAGTAAGCGGCATAACACAACATAGAGCACAAAGCATTGCTAATATCGCACGAAAAATACGATTATGTAATAATTTCATATATTCCCCTTCAGAAGAACTGTTTTTATAAGTTTTAGTATTTAAGCTAAAAGGAAAATGAAAGCGCTACTAGTGCGTAAGAATCTTCGAAAGAAAATCTTTTGCTCTATCGGTTTTAGGATGCTCGAAGAATTCTTCTGGAGTACCTTGCTCTAAAATTTGACCATCTGCCATAAACACAATACGATCTGCAGCGATACGCGCGAATCCCATTTCGTGAGTAACGCAAATCATAGTCATACCTTCTTTTGCAAGTTCAACCATAACGTCTAATACTTCATTGACCATTTCTGGATCAAGAGCTGAAGTTGGCTCATCAAAAAGCATAACCTTAGGTTGCATAGCAAGAGCTCTAGCAATAGCAACACGTTGTTGTTGACCGCCTGAAAGCTGAGAAGGCATTTTATTCGCTTGACTATCTACACCAACTCGCTTAAGCAAATCCATTGCTAAACTCTGCGCACTTTGTTGATCCATGTGTCGAACTTTAATAGGAGCTAAAGTTACGTTTTCTAGAATTGTTTTATTAGCAAATAAATTAAAGGATTGAAATACCATACCAACTTCTGCACGTAATGCTGTAAGTTCTTTACCTTCTTGAGGAAGAGGCTTACTATCTATACGTATATCACCTGAATCGATTGGTTCTAGACGATTTATAGTTCTGCACATAGTGGATTTTCCAGATCCTGAAGGACCTACTATAACTAAAACTTCACCTTTATTAACTGTAAGATTTATATCTTTAAGAACATGAAGCTTACCAAAATATTTTTCAACATGACTTAATTCCACTAAAGGCATAGAATTTTCACGCGTTTGATTGTCGCTTTGAATTGTATCTTTTTCAATATGATTTGTAGTTAATTCTTCTTTACTCATATGAAAGAGCTTAATATATTTGTGTTACACACAGTTATCAACGCAGTTACTTTTTGTAACTCTTAAGTTACAAATATGCCGCTGATATAGAAGAATCAATACTTCTTGTTATCAACGGCATACTTTTTCGTAACATATGCAGATTATTTAATGAAAAATCTGCTAAATACTAAATATTTTTATTCTTCATCAGGATCGTAATCAACGCCAGTTTCTGCACGTTGTTCGTCTGAAATTGGGGCTGGAGCACCAGTTAGAGGATCACGACCGCCACCAGCCTTAGGGAATGCAATAACATCGCGGATAGAGCTAGCTCCTGCCAAAATAGCAGCAGTTCGATCCCATCCTAAAGCAATACCAGCGTGAGGTGGAGCACCATACTTAAAAGCTTCAAGCAAGAATCCAAACTTTTCATCTGCTTCTTCTTTATCAATTCCAAGAACATTAAGCACGCGATCTTGAATGTCATCTCTGTGAATACGCACAGAACCGCCACCCATTTCATTACCATTGCACACAATATCGTAAGAATCACTCATTGCATGCTCAGGATCTTTATCGAATTTATCAATCCAATCAGCAGATGGCATTGTAAACGGATGATGCATAGAAGTCCACTTTGAGTGACCGACAGCAACATCATCATCATCTGGATCATCAGTACGCTTAAACAGTGGGAAGTCAACAACCCAAGTAAAAGCAAATTCATCTGGATGTAGCAATCCTGCACGGCTTGCAAGCTCAACACGAACTGCACCAAGCAAAAGCTGTGAAGATTCGCGGCTTCCTGCTGCGAAGAACACTGCATCGCCATCATCTGCTCCAACAGCTTGCTTAAGACCTGCGCGCTCTTCTTCAGAAAGATTCTTAGCAACAGGACCTTTCAACTCGCCATCTTCACCAAACACAACGTAAGCCAATCCCTTAGCTCCGCGCTGCTTAGCCCAATCTTGCCAAGCGTCAAACTGACGGCGAGGAGTTGCAGCACCACCCTTAAAGAGTACAGCACCAACATATGGCGCTTGGAATACTCTAAATGGAGTATCCTTAAAGAAGTCAGTCAACTCAATAAGTGGGTTTCCAAAACGCAAATCTGGCTTATCGGAACCATACTTATCCATTGCTTCTTGCCAAGTAATGCGAGGCAAAGGAAGAGTAATTTCATGTCCTGCTTCCTTCCAAATTGCAGCAATAACGCGCTCAGCCATAGCCATAACATCTTCTTGACTTACAAAGCTCATTTCCATATCGAGCTGAGTAAATTCAGGCTGACGATCTGCACGGAAGTCTTCATCGCGATAGCAGCGAGCAAGCTGATAGTAACGCTCAACGCCAGAAACCATAAGAAGCTGCTTTAAGAGCTGCGGAGACTGTGGAAGAGCATACCAAGAGCCTGGAACCAAGCGTGCTGGAACAACAAAGTCACGCGCTCCTTCTGGAGTGGACTTAATAAATGTTGGTGTTTCAACCTCAGTGAAGTCCATATCTTCCAAAGCGTGACGAGCAGCCTTAGCCATATCAGAGCGGAGTTTTAAATTGCGTTGCATAGACGGGCGGCGCAAATCAAGATAACGATACTTTAAACGTACATCTTCGCTAGGAAGCTTGTTTTCGGACTCGTTTTCCAAAGCTGTTGAAACTTGGAATGGTAATGCATCTGACTTTGCAAGAACAGTAACTGTTTGCGCAACAATCTCAATCTTACCTGTTGCCAAATGATCATTTTCATTACCATCTGGACGCAGACGAACTTCGCCTGTTATTTGCACAACAAATTCGCTTCTTAATGGTCTAGCTGTTTCTTCGTCATAGATAACAACTTGTACTAATCCTGTATTATCTCGAACATCAACAAAGGCAACGCCACCGTGATCACGGCGACGATCAACCCAACCTGCGATGGTTACTTTTTGCCCGACCAATGCTTCAGTCACTTCAACGGCATGGTGCGTACGATACGCCGTTTGGCTCATAAGTCCACTTCCTCTATGTTCTAATAATGATGTAATCATTTTTCCATTGACACAAATCTGTGCTTATTTACGCGAGTAAAAATACGCGCAAACTATTTAGCACAGGAAACTGTCTGCCGGGCATACACAGTATCTGGTTGCCACGACGTGACATTTGCTGATTCTTGATCTCCTGTAATTATGTTCTTTACTTCATCTTGACAAGACTCAGATTCGGTACTATCTGCAGGGAACCAAACGTAAGGAATACCAAGCTTGTCGGCGTACTTTATTTGCTTTCCAAGTTTTGCTGCAGTAGGAGCAACATCAGTTGCAATACCACGATCACGCAAAGCTTTAGCGATAGCATTGCAATGAGGACGATCTTCCTCATTCCACACTGCAACAAGTACTGCTGCAGGAGAAACTCTAGAAACAGTTGCGTGAGCCGTGTGAAGCATATAAGAAACTAAACGAGATAATCCAATAGAAAGACCAACTCCAGGATACTTTTTCTTACCTTGAGAAACAAGATTATCGTAGCGTCCTCCAGAGCAAATAGATCCTAAAGATGACACACCATCAAGGAAAGTTTCATAAACTGAGCCAGTGTAATAATCAAGACCACGAGCAATCTTCAAATCAGCAACAACACTACCAGGTCGAATCTTAGATGCTTCATCAACGATCATTGATAACGTTTCAACTCCTTGTAAAGATAGAGCATATGATTCGTTATCTTCATCTCGAACAATATTATGCTTATCACATAGAGAATTAAAACGCTCTTTAAGCTCTTCACCAGTTTTAGCGCGAAGCTGCGCTAATTCTAAGCAAGCAGCAGCTTGAGAATCTGTAGCACCGCATTCTTTTACAAGAAGTTTAAATACTTCATCGTAGCCAATTTTATCTAATTTATCGATTTCTCGTAGAACTCCTTCAATATCACTTAAACCAATCCCACGATAGAAACCTTCTGAAAGCTTACGATTATTAGCATGAACAGTGGCTTTAGGAAGTCCAAACTCACGCAAACGCTCAAGAGCTTCAACCATAACTAACGGTAATTCAACTTCATAATGGGATGGCAAATCGCCATTAGAAACAACGTCAATATCCGCTTGTACAAATT
Source organism: Gardnerella bivia (assembly GCF_049262715.1). Taxonomy (NCBI): domain Bacteria; kingdom Bacillati; phylum Actinomycetota; class Actinomycetes; order Bifidobacteriales; family Bifidobacteriaceae; genus Gardnerella; species Gardnerella bivia. The sequence continues at coordinate 1,262,490 of NZ_CP058399.1, read as the reverse complement.
CGCGAAAACGACCTTCTTGCGGACGCTCCCCTCTCCAAACCTTTTGCATTTGCCAACGCTTGAACGGAAACGCCAAGTCGCCTGTATGCTCAACAACATAACGACTAAGCGGAACAGTCAAATCAAAATGCAATCCTATACGTTCTTCAACAGGAGTTTTAGATTCATTACCAACTTCTTGCAAACGAGATAATAAATAAATTTCTTTACTTGTTTCACCTTTTTTTAATAAACTTGAACCTTGCTCAACAGCTCGCGTTTCAATGCCAATAAAACCGTTGAGTTCAAAGACTTCTCTAAGTGTATCAATCACGCGTTGTTCAACAGCACGTTCACTAGGAAGCCATTCAGGGAAACCAGATATTGATGAGCCTTGTACCATGTCCACTATAATAGGTGATGTTACGGAAAATTGTGACCAAAAGTTATACTATTCGTAACACTGTTACCGTGCATATGCTGTAAGGAGTTGTCCCGTGAGCGAACAGACTAAACCAGAAGAAACTACTCAACTCAATGCTACACCAAAACCGCATGCGCCGTCGCCTGCGAATTTTGCTAATAAAACTCGAGTTGTAGCTCAAACCCCTACTATTTCTTATAGTGAGGAAGATGTAAAAAACGCTGAAAAGTTTGGCAGAGTTGATGAAAATGGCACCGTTTACGTGCGAGAAGGTGACACTGAACGTGAAGTAGGACAATACTCTACTGGTACACCAGAAGATGCCCTTACTTTCTACGTGCACCGCTACTTAGATTTAAAGATTAAACTTGATCTTTTTGAAAAAAGACTCGCATCAACAAATGTGAAACCTAAAGAAATTGACGAATCAGTCAACACTTTAGAATCCGAATTAAGTGAGCCTGCAGTTGTTGGAGATATCGCTGCTTTACGAGCGCGACACGCCGAATTAAAGGCTCGTGGAGAAAATAAAAAAGAAGAAATTGCAAAAGCTCGCAAAGATGCAATCGAAAAAGCTCTTAAAGAGCGAACAGCAATAGTTGAACAAGCTGAATCGTTAGTTGAGAATATGACAGAGTCAACTAATTGGCGCTCTTTAGGAGATAAGTTGCGCTCGCTTTTTGACAAGTGGCAGCAACATCAGCGTACAAGTATTCATTTAGCTAAAGCAGATGCAGACGACCTATGGCAACGATTCTCTAAAGCTCGCTCTGCTTTTACAACAGCACGTAATGCTTGGGTTAAACAAAGAGATAGCGAACGCGATAATGCTAAGAATGTTAAAGAAGCTATTATTGCAGAAGCAGAAAGCTTAAAAACTTCTACAGATTGGCGTGAAACTTCCATGAAGTTTAATGCCTTAATGGATCGTTGGAAGAAAGCTGGAAATGCTGGACGTCAACACGATGACGAATTATGGACCAAGTTCCGTGAAGCTGCAGACGTATTCTATCACGCTCGTCAAGCAGATCGTGAAAAGATGAATGCAAGCGAGAAAGAGAATCTAGCTAAAAAAGAGTCACTACTCAAACAAGCTGAAGCTTTGCTGCCTGTTGAAAATGAAGAATCAGCAAAACAAGCACGAAAAGCTTTATCTGAAATTCAAGAACAGTGGGATGCTATCGGATTCGTTCCTCGCGATGATATGCGCCGCATTGAAAGCCGTTTGAATGAAGTTGATAAAAAGATTAAAGCTGTTGAAGAAGCTGCTTGGAAAGATAAAGATCCAGAAGCTAACGCTCGTAAATCAAGCTTTGCTTTGCAATTGAAAGCTCAACTTGACGAACTAGATGAAAGAATCGCAAACGAAAAAGATTCTAAGAGAAAAGCAAAACTTCAAGCAGAAAAAGCAACAAAAGAACAATGGCTCAACGCTATTAAATAAAATATAAACTCATGAGGCTGCGCAAGTTATCGCGTAGCCTCATTTTTTATTGCTAAACATTATATTAAATCAAGAAAAATCAAAAAAGTTAGAGCTGGGAATCAAGAGAAAAATCAACAAAAATCAAGAAAAATAAGCAAGACTCAACAAAACTCAACAATAACCAACAATACTCAAAGAAATAATAATTACTTATGCAAATAATGATTAAATAAAATCAAAATAACAAATTAAATCAAAACACGATTTGAAAAAATTTTAAGATTTTTCAATTAAATCTTTAGCAAGCTTAATAAAAGTATTAGCTAAAGAAGAATCCGCTAATTTACCTTCTTTAGTTAAAACTGCAGGACGCCCACTCTCTGCCAATTCTCTGATAGAAGTATTTAAAGGAATTTTAGCTAGAAGAGGAACATTTTTATCAAGAGCTCTACAAAGCTGAGAACTAACACGCTCGCCTCCGCCAGAACCAAAAATTTCTAATCTCTCACCATTGTTATCAAACCAACTCATATTCTCAACAACGCCACGCACATTAACAGGAATTTGCAACGCCATAAGACCTGCTCGAACAGCAACATCTGAAGCACTTGGCTGAGGAGTAGTAACAACAACTAGCTCAACATTGGGCAACGATTGAGCAACAGCTAATGCCATATCTCCTGTACCAGGCGCTAAATCAAGTAAAAGAACATCAGGACTACCCCACCAAACATCTGAAAGAAATTGTTCTAAAGATCGTTGCAAACGAGGACCTCGCCAAAGAATCGCTCGATCTGTTCCAGCAAACATTCCAATAGAAATAAGCTTAACTCCCCAAGAAACAACAGGCATAAGCATTCCATTAAGATTAGTTGGCTGAGAATGTATGCCAAACATACCAGGCAAAGAAAAACCATAAACATCTGCATCAATAGCTGCAGTATCGTATCCTAATGATGCAAAAGTTGCAGCAAGATTAGCAGTTATTGAAGATTTACCAACACCACCTTTTCCAGATGCGATAGCAAAAATACGCGTAGTATTACCATTTTTATTAAAAGGATTTTCTTTACGCTCAGCTTTCAAATCCAATACGAGTTTTGAAAGCTTTTCTTTACTCATAGCACTTATATTTACATGAGGAATCAGATGAGCAGAGGGATATTTTTCTACAGCTGACTTAATTTTTTGCGTAATAACTTGAGCTAACGGGCAATCTGGAACAGTAAGCTCAATGTCAACAAAAACATCATAAGCTACACGATTTTTATTACTATTGCTTTCAATAGCGCAGCTTTCAATAGCGCAATTTGAATTAGCAAAGCTTTTATCAACATTATCTAAATGATTAAAATTAGCTAAATAATCATGATTCGCAACTACACGAACACCTGTTACCATATTTAATTCTGTAACAGATTTTCCTAATTCTGGGTCAATAACACTACCCAACAAATCATAAATACGAGTTTCTAATTCAATCAACTTATTACTCATATTCTATGATTCACTTTGCAAATCAAGCGTAATATCGTTACGCAAAGCCAATTCAACATCACCTGTTGTAAGTAAAATCTTAAATTGACTCTCATTTAATGTAGGTATACCAAGTTCTATAGCTTTAGTAGCTTTAGAACCAGCATTAGCACCAACAATCGCACAATAAGTATTTTTACTTACTGAAGAAGCAGCTTTACCTCCTCTAGATATAATTGCCTCTTTAGCAGAATCCCTAGTGAAATCCTCTAAAGAACCTGTAACAACAACAGTCTTGCCAATAAGAGTCTGTGTCTGATTGCTACTAGAAGAATCAGATTTGCCAGCAACGCCAGCATTTTTCCAAGAAGCTAATATCTCATATCGCCAATCATCTATATTCTTTGCTTTATCAAACCACTCGAATACTTCTTTTGCAATTTCTGATCCAACACCATCAATATTTGTAAGCTCTTCAATAGAAGCATTAGAAATATTATCTAACGACCCGAAATGTTGAGCAATCAGTCGTGCAGTAGGAGGACCTAAACGTCGAATAGAAAGCGCAACAAGAACACGCCATAATGCAGCGTTTTTCCCTTTTTGCGAAATTTCATCCAGCATACTTCTAGTTGTTTCACTCGGACGCCTATAACAAGGAACGCTAATAGTCAAAAGATCACCATTTTTGCGCACTTGTTTATTTTTAACTCTAGTTACAAAAGCATCTAAAGGAACTTCAAAATCTGGGTAATCACTATTAAACTCATCTTGAGAATCAGTAGACGAAAAATTCGACAAATTACGTTTAGCTTCTAACTCACGAGTCCAAAAAGCTGAAACCTGTTTCCATAATCCAGATCCGCCAATCTTTTTAGACCTTTTCTTTAGTTTTCCATCTTCCCCTAATTCATTCCACTGTTCAACAAGAGGAATTTCTTTCCAAACCATAACATTTTGTAAATCTTCTGCTTTAATATTAAAAATTCCAGCTTCACTGTGAAGAATTGGAGATTGATAATCAGGAAGATTAAAGTGAGCTTCCGGAATATTAGGCTTAGAAGACGAACCTCTATCAATAGTAATTTTATCTATATCAGGGCGATACACTTCACAAGTAGTAGGCCTAGAATCCTCTGGATTCGCTAATGCTAATGCAGCAGCATCACCCAAATTCTCAATGTCGAACGCTTGCCTAGATGCTAAATGAATAATTCGCTCTGTAAGTTGTGCAGGGCAATTTTCAACATTAGGACAACGAATATCTTTATCCCCTTCTTTTGCAGGAGCAAGCTTTGTTCCACATGAAGGGCAAAATTCAGGCATCACAAATCTTCTTAGATTTTGCTCACGACCCTTGCGAGCACCTAAAACAGGTCCTACAAGCTCTGGAATTACATCTCCAGCTTTACGAACAACAACAGTATCTCCAATTAAAACGCCCTTATGTTCAACTTCATAAGGATTATGCAAAGTAGTACGAGATATAGTAGAACCAGCTACAGTTACAGGCTCAAGAACAGCTACTGGAGTTACTCTGCCTGTACGACCTACTTGAACAATAATATCTTTTAAAACAGTATTAACTTCTTCAGGAGGATACTTATACGCAATAGCCCATCTTGGAGCACGAGATGTTGCACCAAGTTTACGCTGTAAAGCACGATCATCTACTTTAACAACAATTCCATCTAAAGCATGAATTATAGAAGAACGATTTTCTCCATAATAATCAATCATATCTTGAATTTGCTCAAAATTATTTACATTTCGAGTATAAGGAGAAACTGGAACACCCCATTTTTTATAAAGTTCATAAGCATCTGATTGATTAAACGTCGTTTCGCTATTTGCATGACGAGTTGAATTTTTCCAACGTAATTGACCTAAACCATGAGCAAAAAAACTTAAATGTCTTGTTGATGTAATTCTAGGATCTTTTTGACGCAATGATCCAGCTGCAGCATTTCTAGGATTAGCAAAAGGCGATTTACCTGAATTCTCTTGTTCTTCGTTAAGCTTATAAAAATCCTCCCAAGACATAAAAACTTCGCCACGAATTTCCACAAATTCCGGTATATCTTCTGGATCATTTGCATTTAATTGCGTAGGTATAGCATCAATAGTTCTTACGTTTAACGAAATATCTTCACCAGTTACTCCATCGCCTCTAGTAAGACCTTGCTCAAGAGTACCATTTCGATAAATTAAATTTAAAGCTAAACCATCAATCTTTACTTCGCATGTCATAGGCAATGGTTCATTTTGCGACCAATGCAAATCTCTTAACACGCTATTGTACCAATCATGTAATTCTTCGAAAGAAAACACATCATCTAAGCTCATCATCCGAGATGGATGCTTTACAGGAGTAAAATCATTTGAAAAAGTACCACCAACTCTATGTGTTGGAGATTGAGGATTGTCTAATGTCGGAAAAGCAGATTCCAAAGAACTTAACATTCTCATTCTCGCATCATAAGCTGCATCTGAACTCGTAGGGCAATCTTCAACATAATAAGCAATTTGATCTGATTGAGCCCAAGCAGCTAATTTAGACCACAATTTAGCAGCTTGTTCAGTTGTAAAGAATGAAAGTTGAATATTTTCTAATGCTAGAGCATCTGCATCTGTAGGCTCTAACTTAGCAATCCATTCATCATTATTTAAATTAGGATTCCATATATGAGCATCGCTAGAAGAAGAACTATCTGCATCACTAGAAAAACTATCTGCATCGTTAGAAGGAATACCGTCTGCATTAGATAAACTATCTGCAGCATTAGAAGGACTATCAAAGGAATCTTGAGTATAAGTTTTATTATCAAAATCAAAAAGCGAAGGCTGAATACTTGAATTAGCAGCATCTTTTTTGCTTATACTCATATCTAATCCCTTTCTTATCAAAAATCCAATAAATAAACAAGTTCAATTTTCAAATTACTATCGTTTATACAATATGATAATTCAACGCAAGTAACGTTATATCATTATATAAATCACATTATTAGATAAAAACACATTATCAATTTTTAGAATCTACTGTGCGTTACAATCGCAAATCTACTATGCGTTAAGAGATCGCAAGAATTGCATTTGTATTGCATTGCTAACGTCATTATTTTCTTTAGAATAATTCATTCTAGCTGAAGCAACGCATAGTGTCCTAGCGATAACAAACATCCCATTATTTACTGTTTCTTTAGCAGCTGAATCTATAATAGAGCGAGCATTTGTATCTGGCCAATAAGGTATGTTTCTTGCTTTAAGAATCCTAATTATATCGTCCATCTCGTCAAATATTTGCATGCCTTGAGATTTCATTCTCGTTAAAAGCTCTTCTTTTTCAATATTTAAAGTTTCAATATGTTCTGGAGCAATACTTTCTGCCATTTGATAAGAAGCTAAAGCACTATCAAAATGATCTCGCATCCACTCAGCATAAGCTAATCTATAGTATGCGAATGCAGCATCATCTTGATCTAGAGCAACTCTCAAAGCATTCAAACATGCTGCGAAAACTGAATCCCAATCCTCATGATGAGATAACTCAGTAGCTAAGCGCAAATGCGAAAGAGCATATGTAGGAGCATAAACAACCATTGAGCGCAAATGCTGCAAAGTTTTATTGCTATCGTGCAATTGCGAGTATATGTCCGCTAATTCCATATGAGAATAAAATAGACCATCTGGTATTAAACGCATAGACTCGTTATTATTAGCAAACATACGATTATAAATAACTCTCTCAGCATATGAATTGAAATACCTTGGTATTGATTTACCTTCAGAAAACATCGCATCATAATATGCTACATTTTTCTCATATTCTTCAATACCTTGTGATATTTCACCCATTTCTAATTGAGTATGAGCTTTAAGACGCATATTTCTTATATCTTTAGAAATATGAAAGTCTAGCTCAGGAATAGGATCCTCATCTATAAGAGATTTAGTTATAATTCCAGATTTTTCGCTCAACTCAGGATCATCTATTGAATTGATAATATCCATCGCCATATGAGCTTTTTCAGCAGTTGTTGGCATAAGCTCTGATGCAATATGATGGAAGTCAGAAACAGCTTGTTGCAATAAATCCTCTCTCTGAATTGCAAGACCTTTAGCACAACAAGTTCCTAATATTGATTCTAAATAATCATTAAATTGACGATCTGAGAATTCTGGCTCTTCTTGAGCTCCTCTAGGAGCAAACTTAGTATCTCTTAAATCAAATGTTGGATCAACTGATTTTAATGCACCAGAAGAATCAATATTCATGTTTGCAAAAAACTCTTTATATGTTTTTATTGGATTTTTTAAACCATTAGAGCGTAAATATTCAACGAATTTTTTACGAGTAAAAGTAACAGTCATTAAAGTTTTACGAGATTTTTCATTTAACAAAGAGCGCGATGATTCATCTGAATTATTTTTATCATCAAATTCACTACTACTAGAAATAGTAGAATCACTAGAAGAGCTAGAAGAGCTAGAAGAGCTTATATTATTAGCGCTTTCAGTGCGTGAGCTAATAGAACTAGAATCACAAGAAGAATCATATGCTTTTGCTTCATGAATTTGTTCAGGATTACCATGAACATCCCCATCTTTCGGCTCACCTTTTATATGCGTTTGTTGATTTACTAAATCATTTAACGCGCTTAAAGTACGATTCAAAAGCTTATCAATAGCATTATTATTAGCTGCAACCATTTCCTCTAAGCAAATCGAATCTAATCTAACAGATACATTTTTTACAGCAGGATTTGCAGCAAAAGCTATTAAAGCTAATATAATTCCCAATCGCAAATTGTATTCTGTTGTCATAGTAGCTATTTTTGAAGCGCTCAAATTAACCCAATGCTTTTTAAAAGCATCGTAAGAGCGGCGCGGCATAACTGAAGGTCCAACAGCCATAAATCCTATAGCAACATTTCCATCTTCAATATTAGAACGAAAATCAGCATCGAATCTAAAGGGAGTGCGCATAGTACGAATCCAATGCGATAATCTCTGCCTATACGCCCATTCATTATTAGTTCTATAGTCTTTGATCATAGAACTTTTTCTCTCATAACGAATTTGCTTCCATATAGTTTCAAGAGGCTTGATTTTATCGTCTTGTAAAGGACTTCCAAAATCATTTATGAATTTTAAGTAAGCACCAAAAGCTGGATCCTCTATCAAAGCAAAATCTATTTGTGCTGCCTGCTTATACGTGACTTCATTTTCTGTAAAATTACTGCCAGACGAAGAACTTTCTTCTATACAATCGCTAATAGCATGAATCCTATTCAATGCACCTTCAATAGACAAAACTACAAGAGCTGATTCTGGATCAAGAGCATTATCCCAAGAAATCTCATAATTTCTGGAAACACTAGATTCATTCAAATGCAAAACTTCAGCTCCATGCTTTTGCTCTAAAGATCGTATAGGATTAAGAGCTCCAGACTCATGCATTAAACGCTCAAAATATGCTTCTAATCCAGAATATCTAAGACCAGCAACTCGAATATTTTGTATATCTTTTACACTGTTTCTAATAGCACACAAAGGTGCTTGCGTATGAAGTCTATGGAAAATATTCTCAACACCAAAACTTGTTAAAATCTCTGAAATATTTGGAATTAAATAAGTAGCAAAAAATACTATAGCTATAGCATCTTTGTATTCAAGATTATATCTAAGAGACCCTGCTAAAGGCGTACGTGCTTGCTCAATAGTATATGATTTACGACCATTATTTTCTGCACAAAGCCACGAAGCAACCCATCTTGGACCTTCAAAAGGACCTGTATGAATAACAACATCTCCGCGCAAAACCCGGAATGTTGAAGATTTACACAATTGAGAAAAAGTATGCATGAAAAACTTGATTCTACCCCAAAAAGTATGAGATTTTTTTATCTCAAGTTTATTTTTTTCTTGAACCTCTTTACGAGCTTTTTCTTCTTCATTAAGTTCATGAGATTGAAAGAATTGATTCGCGTCAAAATTATTATAAATAGAGTCATCTTCATCATCACTGTTAGCACAATCGCAAGCTACGATTTTATTACTTCCAGTAATAATCAAATCATTATCTTCGTCAACACAATCTATATCTACACAATCACCATCTGTGTCGTCATAAAATGGGAAGTCATATCTATCTGGAGCATCATATAACTTAGATATTTTTTCTACTTCGTGAATAAGTTCAGGAGATTGTGAGCAAATTTCTTCAATCTCCTTATCCATACTTTCACTATCTTTATAATTTTCAAATGCTAAATTATCATCACTTTTAGGATCATAAGTTTCCTTGAAAGCTTCATTTATATTTTTACAAAAAGCACTAAATTTATTAGGTAATTTATTCCCGTAGAATCTAGATTTATCTTCAAGAATTATTTCTTGCTGCTTTAAAAGGTAAAGTGACGTAAAACGATAATATATATCTTCAACAGTCATATCATTGCCTAAATAAACTCTACCTTCATAATCAGCAATAGCTAATTGCCTAAATTTCCTATTATTATCTTCAAATAATCCTAAAGAAATCATTGGCTTAGAATTCTTACTACTAAAAATATTCTTAGAGCCATTTTCAGATTTACTATGTTTTATATCACAATAACGAATCCAGCCGTATTTTATTCCATCAGGCAAGCCTTTTATATCGTTAAAAATATGCTTTTTAGCGAAGATGGGAACTTTTACAAAAATATCATCAGAAGAATCATCTTCGTCATCTACATCTACATCCGTATCTTGATTTGTGCTTAATGAATCATTGTTTATTGAAGAATTAAAATAATTAGAAGAATTATTTGATGAAGTCATGCTTTTAGATACTGCTTGTTCGCTAACTTCATCGTCACGCTCATAGCTTGCATTTAGTGGCATGTTATCAACCATAATCCCCATTCTTTCCAAATAGATACAATGAACCGATATGTATAGCCCCAATCAGATTCATTTAACGTGTATTTTAAACACTATCGTCAAGTATATAAGATGTAACGCATGTTATAAATGTGTGTTGTTACTTATGTAAATATATAAAAATGTATAAAAATATATAAACTTTATATATAGTCTTGAAATGTAAGACAATGTAAACCAATAAATAAACTAACAGTCAAACTAACTAACAGTCAAACTAAAAATCAAATAAGCTAACAGTAAAACCAACAAATAGACAAATCAAAGAATAAACCAACAGTCAAATTTAAAATTATAGTAAAACAAATCCTATATAAAACTTATGGCTGAAACAGTAACTACCATTTCAGCCATAAGAATCGTTTATTACTTATCGTATATCTTGATGAAAAGGATTAAACACTACGCTACAACGCTGGAAGCTCTTGACATCAACATATCCTGTAGAAGCCATAGTACGGCGCAATGCACCAACAAAATTAGTAGTTCCATCCGCTTTATGACTTGGACCAAATAGTATGTTTTCAAGAGGAGCAACAGTACCAACATTCGTACGCATACCACGAGGAAGAGAAGAATGACGCGCTTCAGCACCCCAATGCATTCCACGACCTGGAGCTTCAGTAGCACGAGCCAAAGGAGTTCCAAGCATTACAGCATCTGCTCCCATTGCCAAAGCTTTAATAAAGTTTCCAGAATTACCCATTCCACCATCTGCAATGATATGAACGTATCTACCGCCAGATTCATCTAAATAATCGCGGCGCGCCTCAGCAACATCTGCAATAGCAGTTGCTAAAGGAGCTTGAACTCCTAAAGTGTTCATAGTTGCAGAAACAGCTCCACCGCCAAATCCAACTAAAACTCCAGCAGCTCCAGTTCGCATTAAATGCAATGCGGATGTGTAATCAGCGCAACCGCCAACAATAACTGGAACATCTAAATCATAGATAAATTTCTTCAAATCAAGAGGCTCATGATCTTTAGAAACGTGTTCAGCAGAAACAGCTGTACCACGAATAACAAACAAATCAACACCTGCTTCAAGAACTGTAGTATAAAATTCTTGAGTACGTTGTGGTGAAAGAGCGCCTGCAACAGTAACACCAGCATCTCTAATAGTGTGCAAACGCTTAACAATAAGTTCAGGCTTAATAGGTTCTGAATAAATCTCTTGAATACGTTTTGTGGCTTGTTCAGATTGCAATTCAGAAATTTCTTTCAATAAAGGCTCAGGATTCTCATAACGAGTCCAAAGTCCTTCCAAATCAAGCACACCTAAAGCACCCATTTGTCCCATTGCAATTGCAGTATCTGGACTTGTAACTGAATCCATAGGAGCAGCAATAATTGGAACATCAAAGCTGTATGCATCAACCTGCCAAGCTGTAGAAACAGCTTGAGGATCACGCGAACGGCGAGAAGGAAGAATAGCAATATCATCAAGCGAATACGCTACGCGGGCCTTTTTGCCCAAACCTATTTCAATTTCCTGTGACATACTTATTAGGCTAATGCTCGATGTTGACTAAAAAGAATACAAATGTCGGAATATAACAATATTTAGATTACTTATGAAAAACATTATATATATTTTTCGCTTTTTCTAATCCGATACCTGGAACTTTTTGTAATTCTTCTAATGAAGCAGATGAAATTTTCTTAACGCTTCCGAAAACAGATAATAATCTCTTAGAGTAAGCTAAGCCAATTCCAGGAATTGAATTTAAAGTAGATTTCAATAAACCTTTTCTCCTTTTATTACGATGATATGCAATAGCGAATCTATGAGATTCATCTCTTGCTCTTTGAAGTAAATACAATCCTTCTGAGTCACGTTTAAAAATAATAGGATAATCACCATCAGCAAGCCATACTTCTTCTAACTTCTTTGCTAAACCGCATACAAAAACATCATTTACACCACAATCCAACATAGCTTGTTTAGCTGCAATCGCTTGCTGTTTGCCGCCATCTACAATAATGAGATTAGGCTTGTAAGCAAAACGTCGTTTTACTTTATTTCTATCAGAGTTAGAACTATTATTTTTAGACTCCCCAGAATCAATTTCATTGTATGTAAATCTTCTTTTAATAGTTTCATATAAAGCACTTAAATCATCTAATTGACCAGCTCCATCTTCACCATGAATAGAAAATCGTCTATATTCGCTTGGACGAGCTATTGCATCTTCAAATACAACCATTGATGCAACTTGATACGTTCCATCAATAGTATTAGAGATATCGTAACATTCAATACGCAACGGAGCGTTACTCAATCCAAGCACTTGAGCTATCTCATTCATAGCTTGAGTACGCATTTCAATGCTATTGATTCGACTTGATTTCATGCGCACTAAAGCCTGATTCGCATTTTCGTTAGCACGATTCATTAAATCATGCTTACTTCCACGTGACGCAACATGAATAGTTACTTTAGATCCACGTATATTACTTAATAAAAGTTCTAATTCTTTCTGTCGTTCTTCGCATAATTCTATAGGGATTATAATTTCACGAGGTACAGGAGATATAGGCGCTAATAAATCTTCGCGACCTGTTGATTCTTGTCGCTCATGACGTGTTCTAGTAGCTTTAGCTCTAAGAACAGAATCAATTGCACTAGCATTTTTAATATCACTAAACGCATCACGAATTTGCTTGATGTTAGCACAATTATGTGATTTTAAATCATAAGAATTTCCATATTCTGCATAGACATTCGTCAACAAATCAGCAAGAAGATCACTATCGTCAACTTCATCATTTCGTTCAACATACCAATTTTTCTCTCCACGAATCATTCCAGATCTTACAAAAAATGCATGAATTGATGCTTCAAGATTATCTGAAGATAAGCCAAATACATCCGCTTCAACATCATCATCAAAAACTACTGAATTTTTTTGCAAAACAGTATTTAATAATGAAATATCATCACGCAATTTTGCAGCGCGTTCAAATTCTAAATTATCACTAGCTTTTTTCATCTCAGCGTTAAGATTTGAAATATACGATGAGCCTATACTTCCAGTAAGAACACCGACTAAATGTTCTACGTTATTTCTATGCTCACTTTGAGAAACATTATCAATACATGGAGCAGAACATTTTCCAATAGAAGCTAATAAGCATGGACGCCCAGTTCTATGAGCTCTACTAAACACTGAAGAAGAACAAGTTCGTACAGGAAAAGTTTTTAACAGGGAATCAAGACTATGTTTTAGTGGCCATACTTTTGCATAAGGTCCAAAATAACGAGCATGTTTGAAAGAGCGATTTCTAGTAATCCAAACCCTAGGAAATTCTTCTTCAACAGATACTGCAACATAAGGGTAAGTTTTATCATCTCTAAAAACAACATTAAATCTTGGATTAAATGTTTTAATCCAAGTATATTCAAGTGTAAGCGCTTCAAATTCTGTTTCTACAACAGTCCACTCTAAACTACGAGCAGACAAAACCATTGATCGAGTGCGAGGGTGCAATTGATCTAAAGGTTGAAAATAATTTGCTAATCTATTTCTCAAATTCTTTGCTTTTCCAACGTAAATTACTCGGCCATCCCCGTCACGCCATTTATAAACTCCTGGTTTAGGTGGTATATCGCGAGAAGCAGGTCTGAATAAATCACGACTATCTGAAAGCAATGGAGCTCCTAAAGAATTTAAACCTAAACTACTTTTTGAATCTGACACGTTCTTAGTCTTATGCCAATGAACACTATCACTAGAAGCACTAACAGAACTACTAACAGAAGCACTAACAGAACTACTGCTTGAACTATTGTAAGAATTGGCTGCGTATTCAGTAGAAATATCACTAGAGCTATCAGTAGAACTATCACTATAACTATCACTAGAATCACTAAAAATGTTTGAATCTAAAGAATAATTCAAATCCTCATAATTTCTTAAATCCCCCATATTATTTATTCACCTCCTTCTTTTAATTTTCTAAAAATTCCATCAATTTAAATTTACGTGTATTAGATATTTAACATTGGCTTTAAGAATTTACCAGTCCAACTCGAGTCACATTCAGCAACGCTTTCAGGAGTGCCTTGTGCTACAACACTTCCTCCTCCATCTCCTCCTTCTGGACCTAAATCAATAATCCAATCCGCTGACTTTACAACATCAAGATTATGCTCTATAACAATCACCGTATTGCCTTTATCAACAAGAGATTGAAGAACAATCAATAATTTTCTAACATCTTCACAATGAAGACCAGTTGTAGGTTCATCAAGAATATATACTGTTTTACCTGTAGATCTGCGTTGCAATTCAGTGGCAAGCTTAACTCTCTGCGATTCTCCACCAGAAAGCGTTGGAGCAGACTGTCCTAATCGGATATACCCTAAACCAACATCTACTAAAGTTTTCAAATAACGCGATATTGATGGATACGATTTGAAGAAAATTGCAGCATCCGAAATAGGCATATTTAGAACATCTGAAACTGATTTTCCGTTATATTTAACTTCCAACGTTTCTCGATTGTATCTTTTACCATGACAAGCTTCACATTCAACATAAACATCCGGCAAGAAGTTCATCTCAATTTTCAAAGTGCCATCACCATGACAAGCTTCACAACGACCTCCTTTAACATTAAAAGAGAATCGTCCTGGACCATATCCCCTAACTTTTGCTTCGGATGTTTGAGCAAATAAAGAACGAATTTTATCCCATACACCAGTATAAGTAGCAGGATTAGAACGTGGAGTTTTACCAATAGGATTTTGATCAACGTGGACGACTTTATCGCATTTATCTATACCTTTTATATCTTTATGCTTTCCAGGAACTATACGAGCTCCATTTAATTTATTTGCAAGAACTGGATAAAGAATTGAATTTATTAAAGTTGACTTTCCAGATCCAGAAACTCCTGTAATGCAAGTAAAAACCCCGAGAGGAATAGAAACATCAATATTTTTCAAATTATGTTCGCGCGCACCAATAATTTTTAACATGCGAAGAGGATCTACTTTTCTACGCATCTTAGGAATAAGAATTGAACGTCTACCAGAAATGTAATCTCCTGTGATAGAACGCTCTGCATTAGCAATAGATGAAGACGGTCCGCAATATACTACTTCTCCTCCACGCTCCCCAGCTTCAGGACCAATATCAACAAGCCAATCAGCTTTACGAATAGTATCTTCATCGTGCTCAACAACTATAAGAGTATTACCGAGATTTCTAAGATGATGTAAAGTTGAAATTAAACGTTCATTATCTCTTTGATGTAAACCAATAGAAGGCTCATCAAGAACATACATAACACCAACTAAACCTGAACCGATTTGCGTAGCTAATCTAATACGTTGCGCTTCACCTCCAGATAATGTTTTCGCTCCTCTAGAAAGAGTTAAATAACTCAAGCCAACATCATTTAGGAATCCAAGGCGAGCGCGAATCTCTTTTAAAACTTCACCAGCAATAATCGCCTGAGAACCTTTTAATTGCAACGAGTTAATCCAATTCAAACTCTCACAAACAGGCATGTCACATACATCTGCAATAGAACAATTTCCAATTTTAACAGCAAGAACCTCCGGTCTTAAACGTTTACCTTTGCAAGCTCTACATGGAACTTCTCGCATATAAGACTCGTAGTATTGTCGCATCTGATCTGAATCAGTTTCATCATGCTTACGCATTAGAGTGCGAATTACGCCTTCAAATCCAGTAGAATACTCTCGCTGCCTTCCCCATCTATTTTTATACGAAACTGTAACAATAAAATCATGACCATACAAAACAGCATGTTTAACATCTTCAGACAAATCTTTCCATGGAGTATCCATGCTAAAGCCTAAATCTTTAGCAAGTCCTTTTAGAACATGTTGATAATACATGCCAGCAGATTTATTCATAGCCCATGGCTCAATAGCACCTTGTGCAAGTGATTTTTCAATATTCGGAATAACTAATTCTGGATCAATCTCCAAGTTATATCCTATTCCTGAGCAATCTTTACAAGCACCATAAGGAGCATTAAAAGAAAAAGTTCTAGGCTCAATCTCGTCAAGCTCTAGAGGATGATTGTTAGGGCATGCTCTATGTTCTGAAAAAGACTGCCTACGATTCGAAGAGTCTTGAGGCTCATCAACGAAATCAGCAACCACAACTCCATTTGATAATTTCAATGCAGTTTCAATAGAATCATTAAGACGCACTCTAATGCCATCTTTAATAACTAATCTGTCAATAACTACTTCAATAGTGTGTTTCTTTTGCTTAGCAAGTTTAATATCTTCAGATAGCTCATGCATTTGATTATCAATAATCACACGAGCGTAACCATCTGAACGTAAAAGTTCAAGAGTGTCTTTAAATTCACCTTTACGACCTTTAACTATTGGTGACAAAATTTGCAATCGCGTGCGCATCGGCAAAGAAAGCAAAGTATCAGTCATCTGTTGAGTAGTTTGAGCACTGACCTTTCTGCCGCATTCAGGACAATATTGCGTTGAAACTCTAGCAAAAAGAAGACGTAAATAATCATAAATTTCTGTAATCGTACCAACTGTAGAACGAGGATTCCTATTAGTTGTTTTTTGATCTATAGAAACTGCAGGACTTAAACCTTCAATAAAATCAACATCAGGTTTATCCATACGACCTAAAAATTGTCTAGCATAAGCACTGAGAGATTCAACATATCTTCTTTGACCTTCAGCAAATAAAGTATCAAAAGCAAGAGATGACTTACCTGATCCAGAAAGACCAGTAAAAACCACCATCCGATTTCTAGGGATAGAAAGACTAACGTTTTTAAGATTATGCTCTCTAGCACCTTGAATAGTTATCTTCCATTCAGACGGAACATTAGACAAATCTGATATAAGAGTTCCATGAGATGAGCACAGTGGAGCTTTATCTAGCAATATTTGCAATGCATCTGATTTTTGTACCTCACTCATTAGCACCTCACATATAAAAATGAACAACTTACAAGATAAGAACTTTATTATAGAACACTTGTTCGAAAAAGTAAAGTTCTCAACGAAAATTCGTTACCCCACGCGATATAATTTCTCACTTGGCTTAATATTTTATTTAGCCAATATATTATGAGCCTTTATTTTAATGAAACGGATACAAATATGCCTATTGACGCACAAGCATTAACCATACAAATTGGTGCGCGTACGCTATTAAACTCTTCTGATTTTCACGTTACTAAAGGCGATAAAATTGGTCTAGTTGGCAGGAACGGCGCCGGAAAAACAACATTAACACGCGTAATAACAGGCGATATGCTCCCATCACAAGGCTCAGTTCGAGTCAGTGGAAAATTAGGTTATTTGCCACAAGATACCCATGCTGCAGATCCAGAGCAAAGCGTTATTGACAGAATTATGAGCGCAAGAGATATAGCATCTATCGTATCTAGAATCCGCAAAGCTGAAAAAGAAATGACAGATCCAGATCCGGATGTTATGACGAAAGCAATGAATCGTTACGATAAAGCAATGCAAGATTACGAGAAAGCAGGAGGATACTCTGTACAATCTGAAGCAATCTCAATGGCAAGTAGTCTTGGTCTTCCACAAGAAGTTATGCAACAATCTCTTGGAACTCTTTCAGGCGGTCAACGCAGGCGCATTGAACTAGCGCGAATACTTTTTTCTGATGCAGATACCTTAATTCTTGACGAACCTACAAATCACCTTGATGCAGACTCAATAATATGGCTCAGAAACTATCTTAAGCGCTTTGAAGGTGGATTCCTTGTAATATCCCACTCAACTGAATTGCTTGATGAAGTAGTTAATAAAGTATGGCATTTAGATGCGCAATTAGCGAAAATAGACATGTATTCTATGGGTTGGAAAGCATACTTACATCAACGCGTTGTTGACGAAGAACGCAGAAGACGCGAACGCGAAGTAGCAGAAAAGAAAGCAGAACGCCTTATGAAACAAGGTATTCGCTTACATGCAAAAGCAACTAAAGCAGTTGCAGCTCAAAATATGATGCGAAGAGCACAACGTTTACTTAGCGAAACAAGTGAAGCGCAAAGAAGCGAAAAAGTTGCAGATATACGTTTTCCAGAACCATCCCCATGCGGAAAAACACCTATTATGGCAAAAGATATTTCTAAAGCATACGGATCTAATATTGTTTTTGCAGGAATTAACCTTGCTATAGATAAAGGCTCGCGAGTAGTTATACTCGGATATAACGGAGCTGGAAAAACTACAACACTACGCATTCTAGCAGGAGAAGAAACAGCAGATACAGGTGAAGTACAATACGGTCACGGATGCAAAATCGGGTATTTTGCACAAGAGCACGATACTCTTGATTTAGATGCAACAGTATTAGAAAATCTTCAACATGTTGCTCCAAACTTAAACGACACACAAGCTCGTTCAATGTTAGGAAGTTTCCTATTTTCTGGTGATGATGCAATGAAACCAGCTAAAGTACTTTCAGGCGGCGAAAAAACACGTCTTGCGCTCGCAACTCTAGTCACTTCACAAGCTAACGTACTTTTACTTGACGAGCCAACCAATAATTTAGATCCAGCTTCTAGAAATGAAATTCTTAAAGCTATATCGAAGTATGAAGGCGCTATTGTGCTTGTTACACACGATGAAGGAGCAGTTGAAGCTTTAAAACCTGAACGTGTTCTTCTTATGCCAGATGGCGATGAAGATTTATGGAACGATGAATATCTGGATCTTGTTGCAGAAGAATAATTAAGCGAACGCTAGAGCCAAAATCCGTTAGAATGGATATATGATGGCAATTTCTTTATCTCAAACTTTGCAAGAATCATTGCAAAGAAAATGCTTTCGCAGAAAGTATATACTACGAATATTGCGCATGCCATTAGCAATTTTGCTACTTATAGTCTTATTTGAATGCACTATAGGAAACATACCATTTTGGAAAAGCGTTGCAGGTAGCACTGATAGCTTTTCAGCTCATAATCACATCGGAGCAGGAATCCAACGTTTGCACTCAGGAGGATTGAGAATCGTAGATCCTTCAGAAGCATATATTGAAGTTATTTCAGACGGTTCATCTCCTTACATACGTTTACAACCTGCTATAAAACAACCTAAAAACGTTGGTACAACACCAATTATTAGCGACATTCACGTAAGAGTAGACGTAAATGGAATAGCAGGAAAATTAACTAGCGCTAATCCAAGAGCTACAAATAATGCTCTAATACCAGTACCAGAAGAAGCTATTGGAAAACCTAATATTTTAAGAATCTGGATACAACATCCTTTTAATTCAATAATAGATTTAGAAGATGCTAGAGCAAACGTTAGAGCACCTTTCAGTTGGTCTTGGGGTCGCGTAGCAATGTTAGCTATAGCAGCATTTGTTATTGCATTATTAAACCCATGGTCACATCTTTGGAAAATAAGACTTAATACATCAAGTATTTATCAACGATTACTTTTTATAGTAATTCTTTCGCCTTTTATAATAAGCGCCTTCATATCTATTATTGATAGCTTTATATATTCAACACCACTACACTTCGATGTAATTGGAAACTATACGTACGATTTTGATCAATACGATCACACAGCTCAAGCGATTTTGCACGGACAAACCTACTTAAATTTACCTGTTCCTCACGAACTTCGACAATTATCTAACCCATACGATCCTTCAGCAAGAAATATACTTTTATCAAACGGAGTTAGAAATATTTATTGGGATCACGCATATTATCAAGGACATTGGTATTCTTACTTTGGCGTTATACCAACAATCTTCTTCTTCCTACCATATAGAGCTATAAGCATGCTTTTCGTTCCAAATGGAAGAATGTTACCAACAAGTGCAGTCACGTTCTTTTGCATTATTGTATTCCTTATAGCAGGATCTCTATTGATAATTAACTTAATAAAAAAGATTAAAGAATCTCCACTTCTTGCAACAACAGTAATATGCGTAGCATTATTCTTAATAACTTCTAACATAACTTATCTATGGTTTAGACCATCGTTCTATTCAATTCCTATAGTTTCTTCTTTAATGTTTACAACTATAGGATTATGCTGTTGGCTTAAAGCGCGCAAAGACGATATAACAATAAACTCATTCTATTTTTCTTTAGGAACATTTTTCATATCACTAAATCTAGGATGTAGACCTACTTTTACGATTGCTTTACTTTTAGCTTTACCACTTTTCAGACATTACATTTTCAATACTTTATATAATACTTTTACAAAATATTATGATCAATCTTCTTGGAAACAATTAGCTAGACTTACTTCGATAACACTTATACCTATAGCAATAATCGCATTACCACTTGGTTTTTATAATGCGATTCGTTTCGGCTCTCCTTTTAATTTTGGAAATGAATATCAAATAACAGTAACAGATATGACTAGAATGCATATACCATCAGAAAACATATTGCCTTCTATATTTAGTTATTTAATTCTACCTTTACGAACTATTACAAAATTCCCTTGGATTGCAATTCAACCTATTTCTTTTAGCAAATGGCAATATGCAGAGCCAACGATCGGAGGAATATTTAGCATATCTCCACTAGCTTTACTCGGTCAAATCGCATCATTCATTTTTTATAAACGTAATAAAAACAAATATGTAAACGAATTTGCAATAACATCAATTGTTTTGGGAATTATAGTTATAATATTCGATAGCTTAAAAGCAGGAATTGGATGGAGATATATAGCAGATTTCAGCTGGCTTATAGGATTAAGCGCTGTTATCGGAATCGCATTATTCTTAGAAAAAGCTGCAATAATAACAAGCCAAGACACTATTTTAACTAAAGCATGTTCTTATTCAATACGAGCTATAATCGCAATTCTACTTGTGTTTTCTCTTGTTATAACATTTTTAAGCTGGTTTATTATCGGTAGAGAAGATTCGCTAATACAATATAATCCAGAATTATGGTATAGCGTACGAGCTTGGTTTAATCTCTTATAATCTCATTTAATAAAGTATCAACTGTTTTTAGCGTTAGCTTAAGATTATTACTGAATTGATCAGGTGCCGGCAATAAAGATAGCGCAAGATATCCATTATTTGGCATATCAAAATAGTATCCAGGTTGAGAAACTAATTTATAATCACGAATCAAACGCAACGCGAGTACATCATCATCAATACAAGATGGAACTCGCAATAATACATTCCATCCTCCTTCTGCTCTTAAAGCATCAACGCAACAATTAGGCCATTGAGCAAGTGTTTTGCGTAAAGTAGAAAGATTAGATTTTATACGCAAACGAACTTTATTCGTCTGTTCACACGCGCAATCAAGCAATTCATGAATATGATCTGAAACAGTCGCACCAATAGGAAGAAAATCATCTGCTATCACATCAAGACGTTTTTTTGCTTCACAAACTTCATCAACAGGTCCTGAAACTTCAATCCAACCAACTTTTGCGTGAGGAGCAGCAAGCATTTTAGAAAATCCATCTAAAGCAAAAACAAGAGTCGAAGTTTCACCTGCTAAGCGAGCATTAAAATCAAAAGGCTCAAGTGAGTAATCATAAAAAACCTCATCTGCAATAATAGCAATACCATGCCTATGACATAATTCCAACAACACTCCTCTTTCTTGCATCTTTATATAAGAGCCTGTTGGATTATTGGGATTTATAAGAACTAAAGCTTTAATATTATTCGATTCATCTTCTATTAAAGAACGTACATTAGCTAAATCAATAGTCCAAGAACCATCGTATCTCAAAGAATAAGGAATTGTTTTTACAAGATTCAGACGAGCAATAGATTCAACTAAAGGATACCCAGGTTTTGGAGCAAGAACAGCATCACCTGCATCACATAAAAGCATCATAAGCCATGCATAAGCTTGAGATGTAGAAGATAGAACATAAATATTTTCTGGATTAAGAGCACTAGCACAACAAGCACTACAACTAGGATCTTTAATTATCACTTCACTTTTTGTATTTGCATTAGATTCGCTTGAATAAATACCACGATTGTCACGCTTATTTATAAAATCTGCTAGCATTTTGCGAATTTCAATAGGCCCTCGAGGATCTGCAACATACTTACTAGATAAACAAATAGGAGCAAGATTATGAGATGTTGGATTAGAATCATTAAGCTTAGTTAATTTGATATTGCAAGCTAAAGCATCCCTTTCAGCTACGATAATAGGATTAGGTTCGCTTACATCTACTCGAGAAGAAAATTTCACATGACTACATTAGCTTATATTAAAGATATATTATTTTTAGCTAATACACATTGCACCAATATGAATTTAAAGCATCGCTATTACGTTTAGACTTTTAAACATTAGATTAAAATTTTCTTGAAATAACACAAAATCTGTGTTATTTTGGGTTATTTCGCAACATTTTCTATTTAATCTAATAAAAATGCGCTAGACGAAATCAATTAGTAAAAACTAAAAATCGAATACGCCTAGCGCTAACAATATTTATCTTAAAAACACATTCAATAATGCGTTATTACATAAACACAATGCGTTTACGATAACATCATTACTTTTCTCGCTGTTGCATAGCATAAAATGCAGCGCCAATAATACCAGCTTCATTATGCAAAGAAGCAACAACGATTGGCGTCTTTATATCAATATGCGGCAAGAACTTTTCACTTACTCTACTTACTCCACCGCCTACAACGAACAAATCTGGATTGAAGTACTTTTCCATCAAACCATAGTACTTTGTTAAACGCTTAGCCCACTTCTTATAACCCATATCCAACTTTTCACGAACAGAAGAAGCAGCATACTTTTCTGCATCTCCTTTACCTTTCTCAAGCTGAATATGACCAAGTTCAGTATTAGGAATAAGAACTCCGTTATAAATCAACGCTGTTCCAATACCTGTTCCTAGTGTTGTAGCAATAACTAAACCGTCTTTATCTTTTGCAGAACCAAAATGCTGTTCTGCTAAACCTGCAGCATCAGCATCGTTTACAACAGTAACAGGTCTTCCACAAGCTTCACTGAAAACTTCTGTAACATCAACGCCAACCCAAGACTGGTCAAGATTTGCCATATATTCAAGCTTCTTGCCAGGCTTAATCGGAGCTGGGAAAGCAATACCAACAGGAATATCAGGAGTCACTTCAAAATGCTCAAGTTGCTGACGAACAATATCCGCAACTGCTTGAGGTGTAGAAACCGCTGGAGTAAGAATTTTATACCTTGGTTCAGCAAATTCACCCTTCTCTAGATTGACAGGTGCAGCCTTAATGCCTGAACCACCGATATCTACGCCGAAAGCTTGTGCAGTGTTAATCATCGCTAACACCTCTCCTCTGAATGTGTTGACAATGGAATATCAAGTTCATTCTACAATATCGTCAGAACGACACGCGTAAAACAAATTTAATTATTGCCAACGATTGCAATACTGTTTTTCTCAGTATAATAACCAAAAATTATACGAAAATGCAAACCATTTACAAAAAATTATAGATTTACTTTAAAGAAGGCATTGGTTTCCAATTAGAATCATGCAAAATCTTTCTTGAAGCAATCCAACCACTAAATAATCTTATTGATCCAGGTATGATGTGCTTTCTATCAACAGCAAGCAAACGAATAAACTCTTTTGCAGCTGTTGCAATAGTGCCTATTGCAAACATAAGAGGATGATAATCTCCATGAATCATAAAATATCGCGCCATAAAACCACGATTACGCATAATATGATATCTATTCATATCGGATGTTGAATTTAATTGGCGTATTCCAGCAATATCCCAATTAGGAATATCACGAGTACGGCGTAGAACGATATCTGGAATTACAATAGGATTAGTGACTTTACTAGCAAGATAACCATAAGTTGTATCATCCCAATAAATAAAGTAACGAGGATCAGGGAAACCTATTTTTTCAACTACATCTCTGCGGAATAATCCGCCTTCAAAGCACATAGTATTCATAACTCTGTAACCAGCTTTACTAAAAGCTGCAGGAGCAAATGGATTTGGTATACCCATTGGAACTAAAAACTCATATTGCCAATAGAATTTACCGCCATCGTAATCCAATCTACTACCTTGAATCACAGAATGTTTCTTAGTCCATTTACTCAAGCGTGAAATAGATTCAGGAACTGTTTCTACGTCATCATCCATAACCCAGAACCATTTAGCACCAATCTCATAAGCTTTTTTAACACCAGCGGAAAATCCACCAGCTCCGCCTAAATTATCTTTTTGAGGCTCATAAAGAACGTGCTCAAAATTACCGTCATCATCCCCATCAGCACTACCCCATTTTATAGTCAAACTCTTGTTTAAAGAATCAACCATTTGACGCGTTCGCTCGCTTTTCTCATTATCAACTACAATAATGCGCCATGGGCACTCTTTTAATTTCTCAAAAGAAGCAAATAAACGTTTTAACAACTCTTGCCTTTTATATGTAACTACAACAACAGCTAATCGTTCAATACTTTGCAACATTTTTTCTCTTACTTTATTGTTCATACTCTTATTTGAATCTTTAAGTAAAGTCTTAGTGTTATTACTACTAGATTTAGTGTTATTACTACTAGTCTTAGTGTTATTACTACTAGATTTACTACTACTCATATTGCTCATAATGCCTATTTTTGCACTTACCCTCGCCACAGAAAAATTTAACAAATTTTATATTGTTCACTCCATGTTATAAAAAGGAAAAGTAGTTTCAGGGAAGGTGAAAATCCTTACTGGCGGTAGCAAGATCAATCTTGAAGCCCGCGAGCGGATAAAATCTGCTGATTCGGTCAAATTCCGAAGCCAACGGTTAAAGTCCGGATGGAAGAAACGGAGGCCCTAATGGGTTATTTAGACACACAGCACAGCACAGATACTAATACTTCAAATTATTGGTCAACGAAAAGAATCGCACAATATGCTCTTTTCGTAGCTTTATCTATGGCTTTAAGTTTTATTGAATTCCCAATTATTCCTGGACCACAATTTTCATATCTTAAATACGATCCTTCAGGCATAGTTTGTTTGATAGCAGGATACGCTTACGGACCAGCTGCAGCAGCAATCGTAAGCATATTAGGATTTGCTCCACACATTCTAAGCAATCCTTTAGGCTCAATTATTGCTATATCAGTATCACTAGGATTATCTGTTACAGCATCATTTATTTATAAGAAAATGCGCACTAAAAAAGGAGCTTTATTAAGTCTTATAGCTGGATCCATAGTATCTATTGCGATTGCAATTATTGGAAATTTGATTATTACTCCTTTGTATCTACCTCAATTTACTATCGCGGATGTTGCATCAATTATTATTCCAATCCTATTACCGTTCAATGCAGCAAAAATTTTACTTCATATAGTTTTGACTGTTCTTATTTATAAGCCGATTTCAAAATTGTTAAAGCGTTATAAGTAAAATAACATTAAATTTTATGTATTTGTGAAATTTATTAGATTAAATGTAATATATCTAATAAATTTCACTTTCTTTAATATTTTTTGCAAGCTTTAATAAATAGAATAGAACTTAAAATAATGAATAAAGAAAACAATATCAAACAAGAATCTTTTGCTGCAATATTAAAAGACGTATATTTTTCGTATGATTCCGGGAAAACATGGATTCTTAATGGAATAAATCTTAAAATTAAATATGGAGAAAGAGTTGTAATAGTAGGACTTAACGGTTCAGGAAAATCTACACTGTCTAAAATACTATCAGGTTTAATAGCTCCTGATTCAGGACTCGTGCAATTATGCGGCAATAAAGTTTTCGATTTAGATCACGCTGATTCCAATGCGTATAAAATTGCAAGAAAATCTATTGGAACTCTTTTCCAAAATCCAGAAGATCAAATAATAACAACGATCAGCGAAGACGACATAGCTTTTGGACTAGAAAACTTATGCGTAAAACAATCAAATATGAATGAAATGATTCTAAATGCATTAGAATCTGTTCGCATGGAAAACCACAGGTATGATGACCCTAGTGATATGAGCGGAGGACAGCAACAAAAAATTGCGCTCGCAAGTACTATTGTTACAAAGCCAAAACTTCTCATATTTGATGAACCAACATCAATGCTTGATTATAAATCTTTGCAATACGTTAATTCACTATTTGATGATTTGCAAAAACGCGGATTCACAATAGTTCACATAACACATAAATTTGATGAATGCGTTTACGCAGATCGAATACTTCTAGTAAATAAAGGTCAAATTCGCGATATAAGTTCTAATGAATTAAAAGAATATTATAAAAATGCGATAGATACCGAATACGCTAAAAAATGCGAAAATCAACCTGATAAAGAAAAAGAAAAGGAAAAATACAACGAAAAAGATCAAGAAAAAGATAAGCAAGACGAAAAAAATCAAGATTTATTGCAAAATCAAACTAATGATGAAACATTTGCAATCGAAGTATCTAATCTTAACGTTAGTTACTCTAAACGCGCTAAACATGTAATAAATAACTATTCTCTCAAAGTAAAGCATGGAGAAATCGTTGCAATTACAGGAGAAAATGGATCAGGAAAATCAACTTTAGCAAAAACAATATGCGGATTACTTAAATATGATTCTGGAACTGTTCTAATACAAGGTATTCCTTTGAACGCTAAAGAAAACAAAACAAATACTAAAAAACTGCGGCAAACAATTGGCTACGTTATGCAATGCCCAGAACAGCAACTTTTCGCGCAAACAGTATTTGAAGACGTATCTTATGGTCCTAAAAATTTTGGTTTAGAAGGAGAAAAACTTAATAATAAAGTAAACGAAACTTTGAAAATGCTACATATTGAACACTTAGCACAATTTTCTCCTTTTGAACTTTCAGGAGGACAGCAACGTCTAGTAGCTATAGCTGGAGTTTTAGCATATAATCCAAAAATACTTGTTTTAGACGAGCCTAGTGCAGGTTTAGATTTTGAATCAGCTATGCGATTGAGAAAAATATTAGAAGATTTACATAAAAAGGGCATAACTATTGTGCTTATTACGCATGATATGAATGAAGCAAAAGCTCTTAAAGCTAGAATAATTACAATTAAAACAGAAAAAGATGATGAAAGTAAAAAATCAACTATTAAAGAAAATAGCCATTTTAAGGGCAATGTACACAGCTCTTCAACAGGCACTTCTAACAGTTCTTCCACAAGCCCTTTTCTAAGCTCTTCCGACAGCTCTTTTCTAAGCTCTTTTGATCCTAGAGTTACACTAATTTCTTGCTTTATTCTAATATTCAGCGCTTTTAGAGTCACTAATTACAGTCAACTTGGGATTCTTAGTATCGCAACTCTTATTCTCACAATTTTTGCAAGAATACAGTTTTCTAAACTAATATCGTTTTTGCATGTTCTCATATCAATATTCATATTTTCAGGTATTCTAAATATCTTTATCGTAAAAACAGGTCGCATACTTTTTTATCTTTTTTCAATACCTATAACATTTGACGGAGTAAACTTTACAATACTTTTCTCTACTAGACTTTCTTTAGCAATGCTTATTGGATTAACTGTTATATTAACTTTCACTCCGACAAGACTAACTCAAGCATGCGCATCTATTATTTCTCCACTTAAAGTATTCAAATTACCTACGCAAGAAATAGCATTTATTATGACTTTAGCATTACGATTTCTTCCAACTCTTTCAAAAGAAGCAAAAGCTATTTCAATTGCGCAAACAGCTAGAGGTGGAAGCATAAAAAACGGATCGCTTAAAAAAAGACTTCAAGCAATGACATCTCTTATTATTCCAGGATTTGCAGGTGTAATTAGGCATGCATATAATCTTGGATTAGCTTTAGATTCTAGATGCTACATTCCGCAAGAAGCACGCACACACTTTCACGTTTTAAAAATAAGATTTAGAGATATTGCTTTAGCAATTTTTAGCATAATTATTACAATTCTTATTGCTAAAACTACAAATATTTTATGAATACAAATTTACAAAATTACTTTTAATAAAAACAATAGAATATTGGATTAGCATGGTTAGATGTATAATCCGATAAGCATTGAAATTAACATGATTATTTAAAACCAATTATGTATACTTTTGGAGGACATATGCCATTAACTAAAAAGCAAATTAAACAATTGCGCGCTTTAGCAAACACTTTAAGTCCTATGCTTTATATTGGCAAAAACGATATTACAGACGCTGCAATAAAACAAGCTGATGAAACGATGCAATATCATGAACTTATGAAATGCGCTGTACAAGATGGTTCAGGATTAAGCGCAAAAGAAGCAGCAATAAAGTTAGCAGAAAAACTTAAAGCTGAAGTTGTACAAGTTATCGGAAATCGTTTTGTGCTGTTTAGAGTATCACCTCGAGAAAACACTAATCATATTATGCTTATTAAAGAATAGACTGATACTTTGTGAGCTACTCTATAAGGTAAGTAATAGAATACTTCAATGAATCTGTTGCAAATTTAGCAAATTCATTTATTGTAGAAACTACTTATTGTAAACTGTAGAATCTTCAACAGGATTCATTAACTTAACTATTGTGTATTCAGAAGAACTAATTATTGGCTGATTCCAAGGAAAATCTGCTGCTGTAACATACATATTTTTAGTTGCAACAATAGTTTTCTTGCCAATATAACGAGTGAAATCATCATCATTCTTATCACTACTACTATTACTAAGTACTATTGCAACTTTACGAATTTCATTCTGCATAGGTCTATACCCACATTCAGTACCGTTACAATGTGATGCAGCTGAGCGAGGAGAATCTAAAGTCAAAACTATAGTATTACTAGAACCAGAAGAAGAACTCATATAATTATCAATACTAATCCCAGAGTCTTCAGGAGAAGTACCAGGGAAATCATACGCTTGATACATATTAATTTTTTCAACTACTCCAGTAAAAACTTGGTATCCATCTTCTTGCCATTTCAATTTTTGTTTAGCATTAACTTGAGTCCAATAATCACGTTTTTTAATATTTATAAGACTATTTACATCTGTTAAATCAGAAACTGGAATATAAGATGGTGGAGTTACATCAGACATTTCAGCTTCATCATTCTCATTCTTAGGAAGAGGATTTTTAACAACTTTAGTCTTAGTTTTAATCTTAGTTCCAAAGAATCTATACGAAACTTCTCTCCATGGGAATACTTCATTTTTCCCAAGAGTATTACTCTTCATCTTTTCATACCACTGTTCACTTTCAGGAATATAAAGAACTAATCCTCTATGATTCCTATAAAAGAACAAAGTGGAACTTTCAAACTTGTTTTGAATTGAATGTATAACTCCATTCATAACATTCAATTTTTTACCATCATAAGAAAATACTTTTGTAGCAGATCTAGTAACATAATATCCTGAATCATTTTTTACTTTATAAAAATCAGTTAATATTAAATCATCTATTCCATCGCTATTTACGTCCCATATTGCATAGTTGTAATCGCCTTGAGGAACTCCGCTAAACTCGTATTGATTTATATTTTCTAATACGTTCTTATATTCCTTACCGGCAGCAATAGCCAAATCTTCTGGATTACGACCTCTTAGATTGCTTAAAATAGGATTTGTTATTAAACTCCTCATAAAATACGGATAATCACCGAAGAAAATTATTGAAGAACGAAAAACGAGAGCAGAAATAACTATTTGAATTATAGAAACGATAGGAACAACGCAATAAATTATAAAACCGTGCTTCTTCATTGCCACATCTCTCTTTCGTCACTTCTATAAAGCGAGCTTAAAAGTATAAAATACACTTATGCAAAACATTGAAACATTTTACATAATTAAAACTATAAAATATTCTACACAAATATCAGTATCCAACATGCTTAATCAGAATCATCACTCTTATTAAGAATATTACGGATTTGAGATACACGTTGTAATAGTTCATGTTCATATCCGCGATCTGAAGGATTGTAATATTTGCGACCAACCAATTCATCAGGCAAGTATTGTTGTGAAACTATTGCCCCAGGATAATCGTGCGCATATTTATAACCTTCATGATTACCCCAAGTTTTCATCAATTTTGTTGGAGCATTACGCAAATGAAGTGGGACTTGACCAATATTTCCAGAATCAATATCTTGCAAAGCTTGATTTATAGCATTATAACTAGCATTAGATTTAGGAGCTGTAGCTACAGCAATAACAGCCTCTGAAAGAATAATTCTCGCTTCAGGCATACCTACTAGCGCAACAGCTTGAGCTGCAGCAACAGTTACTTGCAAAATTTGCGGAGCTGCCATACCAACTTCTTCAGCAGCTGCAATCATAATTCGTCTTGCAATAAAACGAGGATCTTCACCTGCTCTAATCATGCGAGCTAAATAGTGCAAAGATGCATCTACGTCACTTCCTCGCATTGACTTAATAAAAGCAGAAATGACATCGTAATGGTCATCACCATCTTTGTCATATCTGACAATATTTACGTCAGCTACTCTTGAAACAATATCCGCACTAATTACAGGCTTATTTTCACCAGGCTTGTGAATAGAATTTCCTGTAATCGCTCCAGCTGCAGCTTCTAAAATAGTAAGAGTCTTACGAGCGTCCCCAGCGCTAAAGCGAATAATAAAATCTATTGCATCATCTTCAATTTCAATTTGATTATTAAAACCGCGCTCGCTAACAATAGCCCTCTTAATAAGCTCATGTAAATCTTCAACACTTAGCGATTCAAGCTTAACAACTACAGATCTACTAAGTAGTGGTTTAATAATTGAAAAACTTGGATTTTCTGTAGTAGCTCCAATAAAAGTTACATCACGATTTTCTACGCTTGGAAGCAAAGCATCTTGCTGAGATTTAGAAAAACGATGCACTTCATCAATAAACAGTACTGTTTCTAGACCTTTGCTAACTAAACGCTCATGAGCTCGATCTAATACTTCTCGCACATCTTTTACTCCTGAAGTTACAGCAGAAAGCTCTTCAAAAACACGTCCAGATTGCCGAGCGACAATATGAGCAAGAGTAGTTTTACCAACTCCCGGAGGTCCAAACAAAATAATAGAACTTGGAGAAGTAAGACAATATTCAGATTGAGGATCAGCAAGTCTACGCAAAGGAGAACCGGGCTTAAGAGCATGCGATTGACCAAGCACATCTTCAATTGCACTTGGACGCATACGAACAGCAAGAGGGCGAGTTACATCACTAGACGCGCTCATTGACGAAAACAAATCCTGAACCATAATCTAAGTATACACAATCTATAGAACAAACGTTCGATATTTTTTAGATTTTACTAAAAACATATATAAAACAATGCTATACATGCGACACACTGTAGTCAAAGAACACAACTTCGCCTGTATCTTGTGTAGCATCTAAATCTACAATTCCAGTAATAGCCCAATTATGATCGCCGTCTGAATCATCGATTATCTGTCGAACTTTCCAAGTATGTTCACTTTTCTCTAATGAATCATCCAAAATAAACAAGTCACCACTACGAGCTTTAGCATCAATACCAACATACTCGTGATCCTCATAATATTCGTCAAGAACATCATTCCACTCGTGAACACCATAACCCCAAGCTTTATCAAGCTCACCAAGAGTATCAGAATCTTCTAGATCCATAAGTTGAACTCTACGAAACATAGCATTTCGAATAAGAACAATAAGTCCTCTTCGATCTTCAACCACAGATTCTGAAGTTGATGGAGCTGCCGTAGTTACAGCATTAGCTTCAGCATCCGATCCACCTGCACTCTCCCACTCATCAAGCAAACTAGAATCAATAGAACGCACAACAATGCGAAGCCAAGAAATAATATCTCGCAATTCATCATTAAGCTTGTCTTTTGGCACAGTACGCGCAAGAGAACGGTAAGCATCTGAAAGATAGCGCAACAACGTTCCTTCACTTCTAGCAATGCCATAACGCGAAATATAACCATTAAAATCGCAAGCCGTTTCGACCATATCTCGAAGAACAGATTTAGGCTTAATCCAATAATCATTAGCCCACGGAACATCATTACGATATTGCAAAAAAGCAGGAGTTAGCGAATCCTCAAGTGGCTTAGGATAGCTAACTTCAGCTAAACACTCCATGCGCTCTTCATAATCAATGCCATCATCTTTCATAGAGGACATAGCTGCATCGCGCGCTTTACGCTCCTGCGAGCGCAAAACAGGCTTAGGATCATCTAAAGTAGATTCAACAATAGAAATAACATCAAGAGAGTAACTTTGAGACTCTGGGTCAAGAAGTTCTAAAGCAGCAAGCAAAAATGGAGAAAGCGGCTGATCTAGCGCAAATCCTTCTGGAATAGTAACGTCAAGCTCATAATCATAAGTTCCATCTTGACGCTTAAAACATTCAATTACTTTTGTATCTAATAAAGTTTGGAAAATATTATCGCACCTCTCAAGAAGTTTCTCTTTATCTTGTATCTTTTGCGCACTATCTTCAATAAGTTTTTCTACTCTAGCGCGAGCATCCCCACCTTGAGCAACTTCATTCAACACCATTGAGTGAGTAACAACCATATGAGGATTCAACGTTTCAGGATTACTTTCAATAAGCTTATTAAACGTTTGCTCGCTCCAGACAACAAATCCTTCTGGAGCTTTCTTTCTCTTAACTTTTTTAAGCTTTTTAGGATCATTTCCAGCTTTTGCAACAGAGCGAGCATTCTCAATCTCGAACTCTGGAGCCTCTGCAACTACTAAGCCCTCAGTATCAAATCCCATTCTGCCTGCACGGCCTGCAATTTGATGAAATTCACGAGCGCGAAGTTTACGACTACGATTTCCATCAAATTTTGTAAGAGAAGTTAAAACAACAGAGTGAATTGGCACGTTAATTCCAACACCTAAAGTATCTGTACCACAAATAACAGGAAGTAATCCTTGCTGCGCTAACTGTTCAACAAGTCTACGGTAGCGCGGAAGCATGCCTGCATGATGCACACCAACACCAGTTCTTAAAATTCTTTGCAGAATTTTTCCAAAACCTGTAGTAAATTTTGTGCCTTTAATAGCTTGTGCGATTTTATCGCGCTGTTCTTTACTTGAAACTCCTGTACTAGCGAGTGCTTGAGCAGTTTCAAGAGCTGAATCTTGCGAAAAATGTACTACATAGATTGGTGTTAAACCTTTATTAAATAATAATTCAACAGTTGTAGCAAGAGGCTTATCAGTGTACTCATATTCAAGCGGAATTGGTCTAGGAGCGTTCGCAATAATATCAACGCTTCGTCTTGTTGTTTTCTCTAAGCGCTCAGCAATATCTGTTACATCTCCAAGAGTTGCACTCATAAGTAAAAATTGAGTGTTAGCTAGTGTTAGTAGCGGCACTTGCCAAGCCCATCCGCGCTCTGGATCTCCATAATAGTGGAATTCATCCATTGCAACGCAATCAACTTCAGCGTTTGCGCCTTCTCGTAAAGCTTGGTTCGCTAATATTTCTGCAGTGCAACAAATTATTGGAGCATCTGTGTTAATATGCGAGTCACCTGTGATCATACCAACATTATCTCGACCAAAAATCGATACTAAATCGAAGAATTTTTCAGATACAAGTGCCTTGATTGGAGCTGTATAGTATGAGCGTCTGCCTGTTGCAAGTGCAGCAAAATGCATTCCAAGTGCAACCAATGATTTTCCTGAACCAGTTGGAGTGTTTAAGATTACATGATCTCCTGCAAGTAAATCCATAATGGATTCTTCTTGATGCTGCCACAAATCTACATGCTTATTAGTTTTAACCCAATCAACGAATGCTTGAAAAATTTCATCTTCGCTAGCATGATGCAAATCAAGAGCTAACTCGCTTAACACAGTCATATTTCACCTTTACCCCACGCTTTATGAAATATTTATTTTGCAAAATTAGCAAGTGGATATCACGCAAATTACATCACACAATATCCACTTATTTTATTTGCTATTTACGTTTCTTCTTATCTCTAACTTTCACAGAGATTTGAATTGGTGTTCCTTCGAATCCAAATTCTTCGCGCAAAGACCTCTCAATAAAACGGCGGTAACTATGCTCAAGGAATCCTGTTGCAAAAATCACAAAACGAGGAGGCTTAGTTGAAGCTTGTGTTGCAAACAAAATTCGCGCTTGTTTTCCGCCACGAAGAGGATGAGGATGAGCAGACTGGATACGTCCTAAGAAAGCGTTTAATTTTCCTGTAGGAATACGCTTATCCCAACTGTTTAAAGCAGTTCGCATAGCGCGCGCAAGACGATTTGTATGCCATCCAGTTTTTGCAGAAAGATTAACACGCTCAGCCCAAGTTACACGATCAAATTCAGTTTTCCACAAGCGTTCCATACGTTGTCTTGAAAACTCATCCATTAAATCCCACTTGTTAAACACAAGCACGATTGATCTACCTGCATCTACCGCTTGGCTCATAACTTTCAAATCCTGCTCTGCAATAGGCTGAGAAGAGTCAAAAAGAATTAAAGCAAGTTCACAGCGCTCAATTGCAGCTTGCGTACGAAGTGAAGAATAGTATTCTGCTCCAGTAAGCTTATGCGGTCTTCTCTTAATGCCAGCTGTATCAATAAAAAGCCAGTCTTCGCCATCAACTCGCACAACTTCATCAATAGGGTCACGAGTAGTTCCAGCTAAATCGTTTACAACAGCACGTTCTTCATTAGCTAAATGATTTAAAAGCGACGATTTACCAACGTTTGGACGCCCGACTAAAGCAACTCTACGAAGACCTTGCGGAGTTAAGAATCCAGAAGTTTTATTAGCTTTCTTCAAAGATGCAAGAGCTGCGTCAAGCAAATCACCAACGCCTCTTCCGTGCATTGCAGAGATTCCATATGGCTCACCCATTCCAAGCTTCCAAAACTCTGCAGTCAAATACTCACTTCTAGCATCGTCAACTTTGTTAACAGCCAACGTAATAGGTTTTCCTGCAGCGCGAAGAAGAGAAACAATACGCTCATCTGTTGCTGTTAAACCAACTTGACCATCGACTAGAAAAATAATAGCATCACTTAAGCGTACAGCTACTTGAGCTTGCTGAGCTATAGAGGAATCTATACCTTCAACGTCAGCTTCCCATCCTCCAGTGTCAACCAACTTAAAGTTAGTTCCAGCCCATTCAGCATCGTAACTTACTCGATCACGAGTCACACCTGGAGTATCTTCAACAACTGCAACTCTGTGACCTAAAATTCTGTTTACTAGTGTTGATTTTCCAACATTTGGCCTACCAATTACGGCGATTACACCAACAGCTTGAGAATCCTTTTGCTCGTCACTACTTGCAAAATCTCCGCTAAGAAGCTCACGATCTTCATCGTCAAGATCATAACCTTCAAGATTTGCTACATAACGATCATACTCATCCTGCTCAATAGCATCATCAACTATTTCAACAAGAGCATTCAAAGTTTCATCAAACGTTAAATCAGAATTATCAAGCGTTGTAACACCGTCTGCAGCAGAGAGAAAACTCGTAACTTTAGAATCTTTAGCATCGCGAGAACGAATATTATCTTCTTCAGACTCGTTATTTTGCAAATTCTCTTGCGAAATATCTTGTTTATTCCTTCTAGCTTGACGCACATCTTCACGCGCTGTAAGCAATACTCGAACTTGAGCATTAGGAGCTACAACAGTAGTAATATCACGGCCTTCTGCAACTATTCCTTCACCTTTAGAAAAAGAGTCTTCTTCTGACTGTTCAGCAATATATGCACGCTGAGCAGCAATAAGCATTCTGCGAACTGAAGGTATTGAAGAAACAGTAGAAACAGTAGAAGAAACTTCGCAAAGACGCAATTTATCGCTAATATCTTCACCATCAACTACAACTATAGGATTTTCAGGATCAACGTTAAACTTCACATGATCATCTGTAAATAACTCACCAACAGATTCAACTATTTTGTTAAAACGCTCAATATCCACAGGATTTGTTGGCTTACCTTCTTCGTCTAAAGAAAGTTGTTCACTTAGATCAATACCTTTCTTCAAACACCACCATGCAGCAGCTCTATACATTGCACCTGTATCTAAATACGCAAAACCATAGTATTTAGCTAAAGCACGAGAAGTTGAAGATTTACCTACTCCTGCTGGCCCATCAATAGCTACACAAATCACAGACCAACCTCCTTAGAAAGCGAGAGCACTTCAGTTTGCGAAAGCACACGATAAGATCCAGCTTTTAAATCCCCGAGTTTAATAGGACCTATTTGTGTACGAACTAAGCGCTTTACAGGAAAACCTACAGCACCAAAAATTCTGCGTACTATACGATTTTTACCAGAGTGCAATACAACTTTTACAATTGTCGTATCATGATTTTGATCGATTATTGCACAACGATCTAATTTAATCCAACCGTCTTCAAGATTAACACCTTGTGAAACTAAACGTCTGCACACAAGACCGTTAATTTTTCCTTCTACTGTTGCAATATAAGTTTTCTCAACTTCATATTTTGGATGCATAACATGCTGGCTTAACTCACCATCATTAGTCATTAAAATAAGACCTTCAGAATCGTAATCTAAACGACCCATATGAAAAATTCGATCGTATTTGTCACCAACAATATCTCTGAGCGTAAATCGACCTTTAGGATCATCCATTGCGCTTAAAACACGCTTCGGCTTATGTAACGCAAGTGTCACAAGTTTTGTATTAAATTTAACTCGCGAACCATCAACACGCACTTTTTGACGCTTAGGATCAACTCTTGTACCAAGTGTTGTAACTAGCTCATCATCAACTTCAACACGACCATCTAGAATAATTTCTTCACACTTGCGGCGTGAACCAAATCCCGCTTCAGCAAGTAGCTTTTGCAGTCGAATGGCGTTTGTGGCTTCTTGTTGCGCCTGATTGGCGCGGGAATATGCGTTTGGCATCGTTCTCCCAACGTGACCTCAAGAATAGTAACTCTTTGCATTATTTGCATTATTTGCATTATTCATATCTATAAATATCAGCAAATAGTGCAACAGAACTACTACTCATAAACATGATTTTTATTATTTTTAATTATATTTGTAATTATATTTGTAATAATTTCATTAAAAATATGAAATTATCATGAGTTTCTATATTAGCCTATGGCATAGCCGTGATACTATAGCAATCGTTTAACAATCGCGCGAAATATCGCACATTAGAAAGTTAGGATTTTTATGGACACTATAGATTCAAAAAAATCACCAAATAAAATCGATATTTTAACTCGTTTTGGTGTAGAATTTATTGGAACTGCTTTTATAACTTTTACAATTTACTTCTTCTCAACTATTATTTTTGTTTTCAACAGTCTTAACACGTCCTTAACTGGAGTTGGAGTTCTTTTTACTGTTGTTACAACAGCAATCGCATACGCTGCAGTACTTGGAACTTTCGGAAGAATTTCAAACGGGCATTTTAATCCTGCAATAACTATTACTTCTATACTTATTGGCAGAAGCCGTCTTATTGAATTACTTTACATCGTAGCTCAAGTATTAGGATCAATATTCTCAGCTTTAGTTCTTATTTTGATTCTCCCTCATTCAAATTCTTTACCGATTAAAACATGGTTCTCTTCAGTAGCAAACGGCTATGGAAGCTCTTCTATGTCTGCAAACCTGCTTAAGAGCGTAAATCTATCGTTTGAAGTTACTACAGCTATAGTAATAGAAATAATTGCAGTTATCTTAATTGTTTCAGCTTATATTATTTTGACTAAAAATAATGGAAAATACAAAAAGAATTTCTCAAGCACAATGGGTATTGTTTACGCATTAGGCGCTTTGATTACGTACCCTATTACAGGAGTCGGATTAAATCCTGCTCGCTCAACTGGTATTGCATTTGTAATAACTTGCAATATGCTGAAATTCAAGTCTTTCAAAGTATTCACCCAAACACTTCTCGAATCTCCATCAAGTAAATTATGGGTATTCTGGGTAGCGCCTATTTTTGCATCTGCAATCGTTGGACTTGTAATATTACTTGGCAAATTGATAAAAGACTATTCAATGAATACAGTTGCAAACGTAAGTGATGCAAATTCAAATTTGCGTATCGAAGAATTAGATTCATCAGCAAACAATGAACTATTCTATGACGCTAAATCTAGCGATACTAAAGATAGCAACACTGAAACAAACGAAGATAAGTCTAACTAAGTTAGATTAAACTAAGTTAGATAAAATTGAGATAGCAAAAGTCGCTAAAATTCTCAAAAACGAAATTAGCCATTAGATATTTAAGTATCTAATGGCTAATTTAATATTTACTTTATCTAAAATCTCTATTTAAAAAATACAGTGCAATTAAATAATCAAATCAGTTTAATAAATCGCATAACTTAAACTAAACTTAAACTAAACTAAAACTAAACTAAAACTTATTAAATAGCGTTTAATTAGAAGAATAGCGTAATAGAAAAATATGTTATAAGCAATCCAACACCTAAAAATATTGAAATCACAGAATCAAATAAAACACTTCTTACTTTCCAGGGGCTGCGTTTTTGAAGAATTATTCGCATAATTCCAAGAACTATAGAAGTCACAGAGATAATAACAGTAGCAATCAATGTATATCCACAAAAAGCTAATAGAGCGCATAAAACAACTAAGCACGCTACAATCCACTCTGCGTAAGGCTTACCTTCCTTTTTCTCAGAAACATAAGGATGAGTATTATTTGATTGCGCTTCATCTTTCACTATCTTATTTAAATGCTTCATAGGATTGCCACTTACCATATTTTTATAATTTTTATTCTCTAACAATTATGCATAACAATTACGCCTAACAATTTATGCATATTATACTTTTACAACAAGATACAGAATACAATATGTTGTAAATCTATAAATCAACAAAACGAAAATCTATAAAGCAAAAACAACAAAAAATTAGGTTAGTACAACCCAAAAATTATATAAATTAAAATAAAATCACTAAAGTAGAAATATATAAAATAATCGGGTGTCGAAAAGATTCGCGCCCAAATATGCTCTCTTAAATAAGCAATATCAACTAGAAACTACCAACACCCGAAAAACTAATTCTACAAACTAATTTTACAAACTAATTTTTAAGAGTATTTTTCTTTCATGCTTTTTAATGGAAGAAGTGACGAGTACCAGTAACGTACATTGTCACTCCGGCATTACGCACAGCTTCAAAAACTTCATCATCGCGAATAGATCCACCTGGCTGAACAATTGCACGAACTCCAGCATCAATAAGAATCTTAGGACCATCAGCAAATGGGAAGAATGCGTCAGAAGCAGCTACAGATCCGCGCGCTCGCTCAACTCCATCAGCTAAAGTATTTGCACGTTCAACAGCAAGATTACAAGAATCAACTCTATTTACTTGTCCCATTCCAATACCAACAGTTGCATTGTTATTAGCCAACAAGACAGCATTTGATTTTACGCAACGAAGAGAACGCCACGCAAAGAACAGATCTCGCATAGTATCAACATCTGCTGGATCTCCAGAAACAAGCTTCCAATTTTCTGGACTATCACCTTTATCATCAATCAAATCTGCGGTTTGAACTAACGCACCACCATCAATTGGATGAAGTTGCAAACCAAAAACAGGCGGTTTAGCAACTTTCAAAATCCTAAGATTCTTCTTTTTAGTTCGCAATAATTCTAATGCTTCTGGATCATAATCCGGAGCTACAATTACTTCTGTAAAAATAGGACGAACACTTTGCGCCATTTCAAGAGTAACAGTCGTATTAGTAGCTATAACACCACCATAAGCACTAACAGGATCACAAGCATGAGCTTTTTTATGAGCCTCAGCCGCACTTTCGCCAATCGCCAATCCGCAAGGATTGTTATGTTTGCAAACAGCAACAGCGATTCGCGGAGCAAAATCCCACACAGCACGCCAAGCTGAATCAGCATCAACATAATTGTTGTAACTCATAGGTTTTCCACCTAAAAGTTCAGCTTGCGCTAATCCACCTTTTCGCAAAGGATCTACATATAATCCAGCTTGTTGATGAGGATTCTCACCATATCGCAAAACATTTTCTATGCGATACGTGCGAGTAAAATCATGCGGCATAATCGAATTATTCTCATGAGTTTCTTGATCCTTCAAAGACTCATCACATAAACTCTCAGGCTTTAGCCAATTATCACTAGTCCATTGAGAAATAGCAGCATCATATGCAGCAGTATGAGCAAAAGCCTTACGAGCTAAGTATTTTCTCTCATCCAAGCTAAAACCTTCACCTGAAAGCACTCTTTGAGCAAGCAAAGTATAATCATTTGGATCTGTTATAACAGCTACTGTCGCATGATTCTTTGCTGCAGCGCGAATCATAGAAGGTCCGCCTATGTCAATTTTTTCAATAATTTGAGATTCATTTCCACCGTTTTTAACAGTGTCTACGAAAGGATAAAGATTAACAACTACTGCATCAAAAGGATCAATATTTAAATCTTTAAGCTGACGAACATGTTCAGCATTATTCATATCAGCTAAGATACCAGCATGAATATGAGGATCTAAAGTTTTTACTCGACCATCCAAGCTTTCTGGGAAACCTGTAACTGTAGAAACTTCAACAACATGAACACCTAATTTTTCAAGATATGCAGCTGTTGAACCTGTAGATACCACCTGAGTACCTTCGTGGATAAACGCTTTTGCAAGCGTATCAAGTCCCTCTTTACGAAACACTGAAACCAGTACTCGTTTGATTGACCGTTTACCTGTGGTTATCAGCACATCTGCCTCTGATTCATGGCGCTGTATCTGTTGCACGGCGGTCTTCCCTCCTTATATTGGATGAGGTTTATTCTTTTACAGTCTTCGAGCGTACTGTTCTAGGAACATTATGCTTTGAAGACAAAGGTGGATTATCAGATGATTCTTTAGAAGCATCTTCATTATTATTTTCGCGTGACTTAAACGAACTATTAGTATTACTAAAACTACTCAAACTATTAGTATTACACGAACTGCTTGAACTATTAGCATTACTCAAACTGTTTGAGCTACTCGAATTGCTTGAAGTACTCAAACTGTTAGAACTGTTAGAACTGTTAGAGCCACTCGAACTTTTTTCACTAGTATTACTTGAAGAACTAATAATAGTTTTTTCTTCATCTGAAGCTGAAGAATTGATTTTATTATCATCTTTATGAGGAAAATATTTATTCTTAATAAAGTCTAATAAAAGACGAATTAAGCATAATAATACGATTCCAATTAAAGAAACAAGCCATGCTGAAATAAAAGGCAACAAAGTAGATTGGCCAACAGCATGAACACTTTCAATAATATTAACACCTACATTCTTAAGGCGATATTGCCCAAGAGAACCATTACAACAATTAAAAATAATTGTCATAACAATTGTTGTACATGATGCAATAGCAACTAAGCAGACAGCAGAAAACGAAAAATCGATAAAAGTTTGCTTATAATCAATCTTATTTGAACTACAACGCAAACGTATATTGCATCCATTTTTAAGGAATAATATAAATAAAGCACATATAAACATGGATACAGGAATCGCACCTAATATCAACAATTGTTGTAAATTCCCCGTGACAGCATGCGGAAATATTCCAAACACTGGAACTGGAGGAATTTGTTTATAAGATGCATGATTCAGTGCAAAAGAAGCAACGCTGCCAAACGAAAAACCTGCACCACATATCCATGACAAAATCCATAAAACAACATTAGGTAGCCACGCTAAGCAAGCAATAGTAGTCAGAATTCTAGAACCTTGTTGCATATCTAAAGTCACAAAATACGACTCAACGTTTTCAGCACCCAACACAGAGAAAAGTACAATAAAAACACAAGAAACTACAGCATAAACAATTACTACAGCTAAAGTACCAATTATTGAAAGTCTAATAGCTTTACAAGCAATAGAAGGAATATATTTTTTAATCCAATCTTTAACAAAATTCATAATTTTACTATTTGGAATTACAGCAAATAGTAAAGAAATTATGTATATAACAGAACTTTTTACTAATAATATTGGAAGTGAGTCTAACAATTCAATAGAAGTATTACGCGAAATAATTCCATTTAAAATAATCCAACAAACTAAACCAATAATATAAACAGGTATGCTTCCTTTAAAACGACTAATAAGCCAAGACATAAATGCTATAAGTAGAAAAGTTAATCCAAGCGGAATTATAGTTAAAATGAAACCATCAAATCCTAGCCCAACACCTTGAGCAAGCATTAAAGTGGCACAAGTAATAGACATAGCAGAATCAGAAAAATTACCTGTTCCTTCTTCTATAGAAATAACAAGTAATGTTAAAGACAAAAACAATCCGATTGTTAATGCAAACACAATCATAGTAATAATAGGAGATGCAATTCCTTTAAGGAAAGTTATAACATAAGATTTTAATCTTTCCATAATTGCCTCCGAATACTACAAACTATTCCTATTTTCTTCGGTCGCATTCGAACAAATCCAACAACCTACTATTTTTATATTATAAATAAAATCTACGCTGGCATAGTCATTAAACTTGAACAATTATATGATCTCAAATCATCCATACCGCTGATACCAGTAAGTTCCATTACAAAAGAGAAACCTGCAACAACGCCGCCAGAGCGTTCAATCAATTTTGCAGCAGCTTTAGCAGTTCCACCTGTAGCAATCAAATCATCAACAATTAGAACTCTTTGACCAGGCTTAACAAGATTACACTCAATCTCAATTTTAGC
Organism: Gardnerella bivia; assembly: GCF_049262715.1. NCBI lineage: Bacteria > Bacillati > Actinomycetota > Actinomycetes > Bifidobacteriales > Bifidobacteriaceae > Gardnerella > Gardnerella bivia. The sequence continues at coordinate 1,219,540 of NZ_CP058399.1, read as the reverse complement.
TTCACCATATTCTAAAGAATAAGATTCACTAATAACATCAGGAGGTAATTTACCTGCTTTACGAACAGCTATAAAACCCTTGCCTAATCGCGCAGCAAGAAGAGGGCCAAATAAAAATCCTCTAGCTTCTAATCCTGCTACCAAATCAAAAGAATCAACTGGAACAGGCAAAGCATCAATAAGAGAATTTACTAATATATTCATTCCACGAGTAGAAGAAAATATAGGGAGAAAATCACGGAATATAATATTTGGACTAGGAAATCCTGGAACAGTACGAATCAGAGAAGCCAAATATTGAGAATCTTCTTTGCTTATTGTTTTAAGTGGCTTTACTGTTATATCAGCTGTTTTGCCCGCTTTTACATCCGATATTTGCATAATCCTACTATTCTTTTCTCTCAAACATTTTGATGAAAACAATTCATATATATCAACTAATGAAGAATACTGGCTCCAATATGCATTTATTCTCACAATTGGAATCAAACAGCATTATTGTTTCGACTTTCAACAACCTATATATTAAAACTCTTAACTTTTAATCAATTGCATTAAAACGAAGGGAATAATGCTGAAAATTCAGATATACTTTATGCTTTTATTAAGATTGTAAGAATTATTAGTTCCTACTATTCTTCCTCACTGACAGTATTGTCATCATTAGAATCTTCAATAGATTCATCTTTACTAGTTTTATTAGTTACTTCTAAGCTAGATTCTATTTCATTAGATTCATGAGTATTTTCTGAAGAGTTTTCAGCATTCTTATTAGAATCCTCTACATTGGACTCTACATTGGACTCTGCATTGGACTCTGCTTTATCGTCTTCAGACTCTTCATCGCTAATAAAAGCAGGACGTGTATATTCTCTATTCACAGCGCGGAATGAGAATCGCAATAAACTTCCTTCAGAATCAATAACGATTTCCTCATACTTCGTATCCACGCTAACAACTTTTCCAATAATGCCACCAATAGTGATAACTTCAGTACCAGGTTTCAAAGAATCATAGAATGAACGTGCTTCAGCTTGACGTTTTTTCATGCTTCTCGATTGGAAGAACAATAAGCCAATAGCAAAAACCAAAAAAATAATAAGACCATAGTTATTAAAGATTGAAGGCACAACTAACTCCTTAAATATCCAACCCTAAGACGGGCGAAATGCCGTCCAAAATGATTATTTTAAAATAGCGAGCTGACATTATCAGGCTCTTTTAAACCTAAATGTTTCCAAGCTTTAGGCGTTGCAACACGACCTTTAGGAGTTCTAATTAAGAATCCTTCACGAACTAAATACGGCTCACAAACTGTTTCAACGGTTTCTGATTCCTCACCAACCATTGCTGCAAGATTATTAAGCCCAACAGGACCTCCATTAAATTGGCAAACAATAGCCTTTAGTACAGAAATATCTAAACGATCAAGCCCTTGAGTATCAATCTGATACAAAGATAACGCTTCTATTACATCATCACAATTAACTTCTTTAAGATTGTGAACAATAGCCCAATCTCTAACACGTCTTAGCAAACGGTTTGCAATTCTAGGAGTTCCTCTAGAGCGGACAGCAAGCTCTTTAGCTGCTTGATTTTGAAGCTTTACTCCAAGAACAGACGAAGAACGTTTAACAAGCTTTTCCAACTCTTCGTGTGGGTAAAAATCCAAATGCGCAGTAAAACCAAAACGCGCTCGCAATGGAGAAGGAAGCATACCCTCTCTAGTGGTCGCACCAACTACTGTAAAACGTGGAAGAGTTAAAGGTATAGAAGACGCTCCCGGACCTTTACCAACCATAACATCAACGCGGAAATCTTCCATAGCAATATAAAGCAATTCTTCAGCAGCACGCGGCAACCTGTGAATCTCGTCAATAAATAATACTTCTCCTTCATCAAGAGAACTCAAAATTGACGCTAAATCACCTGCATGCTGAATAGCAGGACCAGAAGTAATACGAATAGGAACTTGCAATTCGTTAGCTACAATCATTGCAAGAGTAGTTTTACCTAAACCTGGAGGACCAGCTAAAAGCATGTGATCAGGCGGAACGTCACGTTTTTTCGCAGCATCTAAAAAGAGTTGCAACTGAGCTTTTAAAAGAGGCTGTCCAATAAAACCTTCTAAAGCGTGCGGACGAAGCTCCTCATCGCTAACTTGCTCATTTCCTAAAGAAGATGAAGAAACCATACGCAATGATTCTTCAGCAACGCCAGTATTTACCGCAGAAGTATATTCATCACTCACTTCAACTCCCCCAATACTTTATAATTATTAAGCAACATAATCATCTACCCCTATCTAGCAAAGTCAATGCCATGCGCAAAACATTAGGCATATCTGCTTCAGTTATAGGAGCAACAATATTATTTTCAGCACAAACTTGTTCAACAGCTTTTTGAGCGTCTACTTGGCGCCAACCAAGAGATACAAGACCATAAATAACAGACTGCTTTGCGGAATCAACATTCTTATTTTGCAACTTAGAAGTATCACTATTATCACTAGCAAATAAAGCAGAATCAAGCGACCCTTTAAGTTCCAAAATAATCTTCTGAGCACCCTTCTTACCTAAACCAGGAGCAGCTGAAAGCGAAGTTACATCCCCATCCGCAATTGCTTTAACTAAACGATCAACATTAAGAGTTGAAAGTAAAGAAAGAGCTACTTTAGGACCAATACCACTAACTTTTTGAACTTGCAAAAACATGCGTTTAGCTGCTTGAGATGTAAAACCATATAAAGTTATTGCATCCTGAGAAACTTGCATTGACGTGTAAACACGAACTTCCTGCCCTTCATGCAAAGAAGACAAATCTTGAGACGACATATAAGTTTCGTAGCCAACTGACGAAACAAGAATAAGCGCAGTACGAGAATCAACTGACACAACTTGCCCAACAAGCATACCAATCATAAACGCTCACCTTCGTCTTCTAAGAACTTGTAAAACCATCTAAAAGCCGCCACAATCGCAACAAAACAATTACAACAAAAGTTGCAACAAACATTCTGAAAACAATCGCAGTAGAACATCTGTTCTATTTTGTATACTACATGCCTCGAGCGACACTTGATTTGCAGCGTGCCGCGCGCGAAGCTAAAGCCCATTGTTTCTGGGCATTTGTTAGATGCTGCTCTCGCTCTCCTCCTTGCAATGCTCCAGATGGACGAAGAGCATGACAAATAGCTTGAGCTAAGGCATCAGCAGCATCAGCTGGAGTTGGCAAAACATTAAGACCAAGAAGGCGCGCAACCATACGCTCAACTTGCTTTTTTTCAGCTTTTCCATTACCAGCAACCGCAAGTTTTACTTCAGTAGGAGTATGTAAAGCAACTGGAATATTTCGCTGAGCAGCAACAAGCATAGCAATACCTGCTACTTGAGCAGTGCCTAGAACAGTATTACGATTCTCTTGAGCAAACACTCTCTCAATAGAAACAACGTCTGGAGAAAAACGCTCAATCTTTTCAACTAGACCATTGTAAATCTTTAATAGTCGCAAATCCTGAGAAAGATCCGGATCAGATCTCAACACATCGACGTGAATAAAAGAAAGCCGACGCGAAACGCCGGCTTCAATCACGCCAACCCCACAGCGAGTAAGCCCGGGGTCAACGCCAAAAATCATCATATGAAACTATTCTGCTTCCTCAAGCTGAGCCATAACTTCATCAGATGCAGTCCAATTACTATAAATATTCTGGACATCATCAAGGTCATCAAGATTATCAATCAAACGAGAAACCTTTTGAGCATCTTCAAAACTTAGCTCAACTTCATTATTCGGATGCATAATAATATCTGCAGAATCGTAATCAAAACCGGCTTCTTGCAAAGCTTTACGAACTGTTACTAAATCACTTGGATCAGTGTATACAGAATACACATCGCCGTCATCAGCAACATCTTCAGCACCAGCAACAGCAGCAACCTCGAAAAGCTTATCGTAATCAACGCCTTCAGAGGAAACCTCAATCAAGCCTTTACGCTCAAAGTTGAAACTCACAGAACCAGTTGTTGCCAAAGAACCATTACCTTTAGTAAGAGTAGAACGAACGTCAGCAGCAGCACGATTTCTATTATCTGTGAGGCATTCAATAATTAAACCAACGCCTGCAGGAGCATAGCCTTCGTAAACAATCTCCTCATAGTTTGCGCCGCCAGCTTCCTCACCAGAGCCACGCTTAACAGCGCGCTTGATGTTATCGGCAGGCATAGAAGCCTTTTTAGCTTTAACGATGGCATCATACAATGTTGGATTACCATCAGGATCGCCACCCCCCAAACGTGCAGCGATTTCAATATTCTTAATAAGCTTAGCAAAAAGCTTACCACGCTTAGCGTCAATAGCAGCTTTCTTATGCTTTGTGGTCGCCCACTTGGAATGACCTGACATGATGCTCCTAACAAATGTACAGTTATACAAACGTGACGATTTTAATGCACTTTAGCGACAAATCTTATTATTATTTTTATTTAAGACCTTGTTTTACTTCAATAATTCTCTGAACAACGGTCACAATACCACCAATAGAAAGCAATATCATAGCGCAACTTAACCAAAAAAGCTGATTAGTTAAACCAGAAATAGCCATAGAAATAAGTATCACAGCAACTCGATCAGCTCTAGTAATCAATCCACTTTTAGGATCAACTGAAATTGACTGACCGCGAGCGCGAGTATACGAAGTTACGAAAGCTGCCATTAGAGCAATTGCGCAACTAAGTAAACCAATATATTTTAATGAAATTCCAAGTACAGATGGAAGGAAAATGCATACGTAAGAATTTTTAGCACGATACAATAAAATCCCTATTGCAACAAATAATGACCAATCTGCAATGCGATCAAGAGTTGAATCAAGGAATGCACCGAATTTTGTACCACCAGTTGTCAATGATGCAACAGAGCCATCTAAACCATCTGCAAGTACAAAAATAGTAAGTAATATAGTTCCTATAATAAGCTGACCCGTAAAAGCCGTCACAAATGCTGTAACAACTACTGCTAACGTGCCAACAATTGTTACAGAATTAGCACTTACACCTAAGCGAACTAGCAATTTTGCAACCGGAGCAATAATGCGCTTAAAGCCGCTTCGCAATGATTCCAACATTAAATGAAACCTTCCTAGCTCATTCACAAGTAAAACTTGTGTTCAGTTAACACTTTTATAGTACCGTGAGTATGTAAGAAAATAGCAAAAAGATAGCAAAAGCCCACACAACGTTAAGAAGCGTGGGCTTTTGTTATTTAAGATTCAACTTATACAAAAGATTAAGCTATTTATTAAGTTAGATAACTTAATCATTTAGTATAGCGCTCGAAATCTTCAGAAGTATTCACCTGAACGCGCTGCTTAATAATGGATAAAATCCACTCTTTAGCTTGCTGAACAGGAACACCATTCAATTGGCTACCATCGCGGAATCGGAAGCTAACAGCATTATTATTAACATCCTCTTCGCCAGCAATAATAGTGAATGGCACTTTAGATTTAGAAGCATTACGAATCTTCTTACCAAAGCGATCGTCAGAACTGTCCATTTCGCAACGAACCATATTCTCTTCCAAATCACTAATAAACTTTTGCAAATGCGGAGCAAACTCGTCTGCAACAGGAACACCAGTTACTTGCACTGGAGCAAGCCATGCTGGGAATGCGCCTGCATAATGCTCAAGCAAAATAGCAAAGAAACGCTCAATAGATCCAAAGAGTGCACGGTGAATCATAACAGGGCGCTGATGGCTACCGTCAGCTGCAATATACTCCAACTTAAAGCGCTCAGGCAAGTTGAAATCAAGCTGAATAGTAGAAACCTGCCAAGTACGTCCGATTGCATCGCGCGCTTGCACTGAAATCTTAGGACCATAGAATGCAGCTCCACCTGGATCGTCAACGAGTTCCAAACCAGACTCTTTAGCAACCTCAGCTAAAGTGCTAGTTGCTTCTTGCCAAATCTCATCAGAACCAACAAACTTGTGCTCATCTTTAGTAGAAAGCTCCAAATAGAAATCATTCAAACCAAAGTCTTTAAGAAGACCAAGCACAAAGTTAAGCAAGCTCTTTAACTCATCACGCATCTGTTCACGAGTGCAATAAATATGCGAATCATCTTGAGTTAATCCGCGCACACGAGTTAAACCATGAACAACACCAGACTTTTCGTAACGATATACAGTACCAAACTCGAACAAGCGCAAAGGAAGCTCACGATAAGAACGCTGACGCGATTTGAAAATCAAATTATGCATTGGGCAATTCATTGGTTTCAAATAGTAATCAGCACCTTGACGAGTAACGTTACCATTTTCGTCACGTTCTTCATCAAGTTTCATCGGAGGATACATTCCATCCTTATACCATTGCAAATGGCCTGAAGTTTCATACAAACCACCTTTAGTAATATGAGGAGTTTGCACAAAGCTATAATGATGCTTGCGATGCTGCTCTCTAGAATAATCTTCCATTGCGTTAATAATCGCAGCACCCTTTGGATGGAATACTGCCAATCCTGGACCAATCTCATCTGGGAATGAGAACAAATCCATCTCTTGACCAAGCTTACGATGATCACGCTTAGCAGCTTCTTCCATACGAGTTGTATAAGCCTTAAGCTCTTCCTTGCTAGGCCATGCAGTGCCGTAAATTCGCTGAAGCATAGGATTATGCTCAGAGCCACGCCAGTAAGCAGCAGCAACACGCTCAAGCTTAAAAGCTTTAATATAACGCGTGTTTGGCAAGTGAGGACCTCTGCACAAATCGCTCCAGACTTTATTGCCTTCGCGATCCAAGTTGTCGTACATGCTAAGCTCATGCTTGCTGATTTCTCCAGAGGCAGCAGGATCAAGAGCAGCTTCTTTATCTTCAATCAACTCCAACTTATAAGGTTGATTTGCTTCTTCAGCTCGCGCTTCATCTTCAGTTACAACGCGGCGACGGAAGGATTGCGACTCTTTAATAATGCGCTGCATATGCTTTTCGATTTGCTTCAAATCGTCCGGAGTAAACGGAGTATCAACATCGAAATCATAGTAGAAGCCGTCTTTAATTACAGGACCTACGCCCAACTTTGCGTCTGGTCGAATTTCTTGAACAGCTTGAGCCATCACGTGAGTAGCGGAATGACGCATGATTGCGATGCCATCTTCACTATCAAGAGCCACTGATTCCACGGTATCGCCATTATGCAGAGGCGTGTACAAATCACGCAACTCTCCATTTAAACGCACAGCAATAATATTTTTATCTTCCGCGAAAAGTTGTACGCCAGTGAAGCTTGCATCCACCTCCTTGCGTTCCTCGTTTACTGTGATGGAGATGGTATTTTCAGCCATAATTGTCCTTTTCTATCGGGGTCTTGCGTTACTAATGTGCAGACCTGGACTTGCGTGGCGTCGAATTTAATGCGGTTAAATTTTAAGATTAAATCGCTAAACGACGTCAATCATGCGCATTGTTCACGCACAATTCATTGATACTCTATGACACTCTTAAGACTTAAATATTACGCTGATTTAATTTGTTTCTTAAATACACTAAAAACAAACCATTCACTAAATTTCATAATCAAGAAGAAAGATCCAGCAACAATTGCAATAGTTCCTCCCGCAGAAAGCTTTAAGATTACTGATAACGCTAATCCAACAAGCGATATAAAAATAGATGAAATTACGCAAGTAAAAACAAACTTGTTTATAGAAGATATCCTATTCTTCAAAGCTGCAGCAGGAGCAGCAATCAAAGATACAGACACAACAGTTCCAACAGCAGGAATAATAACCGAAACTGTGATAATAATTAACGCCAATACAACAACTTGCATTAAACCATATCTTCCACCGGATGCTTTGTAATCAATAGGATCAAATGAGCAATGAATAAGATTAGAACAATTAAAACTCCATACACCTAAAGCAATTACAAAAGACAATATAGCTAAAGTCACATCAACTGGAGTGCAATTAAGTAACGAACCTGTTAAAAATCCTTCAATTTTAAGAGGCAAGGGAGAAAACCATTTGTTTAGAAAGTATCCACTAGCAAAACCAACAGTCAAAGTTATTCCTGCAGCAGCTTGAGAAGATATACCTTTTAATTTAGAAACAAAATGCATAACAAGAGAAAGAAAAATACAAGATAAAGTTGCACCAATAAAAAGACCTGTAGACATCACATTTTGATCAATTGTGTACAAAGATGCACAAACAACGCCAAGTACAGCTCCAGGAAAAGCTGCATGCGTAATAGATTCTGTAAAAAATACGCGCTGATTTAGCAATGCTAAAGACCCTACTAATCCGCATAAAGCTCCTACAGCAATTGCTTCTACAATAGGAAGCGCAATAATTTGCCAAATACTTACCATTACTTGCACATACCTTTATTAAAATCAGATTCACTAGAGCAAGAAACACTAGAACTATCTGCACTATCGGCACTATCTGCACTAGTTTCATTTTCTTTAAGTACACGATGAACTTTATTTCTATTAGAATCCAACATTGCACAGAAAACTCTATAGAAGAATCTAAAGATCAACACAATTACAAACATCGCACACATACTTAAAGCAACAGCAGCTTGCGGAGAAATAGGATGATCAAGCTCAAGATTCATAACATACATTCCAAGAATCACACCTAAAATACCGACAGTAATAGCAACAGCAACCATTCGTCCTACAGTTCTAGATACCAATCGAGCACTAGAAGCAGGAATTACAAGATATCCAATAACAAGTAAAACGCCGACTGCAGAAGATGCTGAAACTACAACAGCAGCAATACCAACATTTAACACAATATCTACAAGCAAAGTATTTGCACCCATAAGAGGTGAGGAAGCTCTATCAAACGCAACTATAATTTGCTTCTTCCAAGTTGCTAGAAGAACAACAATTGCAAATAAACAAATCCAGATAGCTTGACTCATGCGCTCATTTGTAACATCAAGAAGTCTACCAAACATAAGCGCTTCAAGCTGGCCAGACATATCTCCTTTTTTAAGAGAAATTACAACACCTAGAGCGAAAAAAGTAGTTAAAACAGTAGCAATAATAGACTCATTTATACGAGTAGAACGAGAAGCCCAAACTAGTGCAGCAACCAAAAAGATCGCACATATTGAAGCTCCCGGAATAATTTGACTTATTCCACCATATAAAGCACCAACCACAATTCCTGGAAAAATTCCATGAACTATCGCTTCAGCATTAAACTCTGCACATCGTAAATTCACGAATACTCCAACAATTCCACTAGCTATAGATAGAACTATAAGCAAGCAAAAAGGACGGAAAATGTAAGGCGCAGATGCAATAAAGTCAAAGCCTGGGATTGATTCAAGAACTTTTCTTAACGACTCAACTAATTGTGCAAGCATATGTGTCAGACTTCTGTAATTTTGGAAATTTGCGGGAAATCGGATTTAGAATCACTAATCTTAGAATCCTCTTCAGCTAGCTTATAAAGCGTAAGACCAGCACTATCAGCAGGAATACTTCCACCGTAAGCAATAGAAATATTCTCTTTAGTCATTACTTCATGAAGAGATCCAAAAGCAACCTGACGCCCAGCTAAAAGCAAAGCTTTTTCGCAAATCGCATCAGCAATAACTAAATCGTGAGTTGAAACAACAAACGAAATACCATCTTTTTTAGCTGATTTCATTATGTTAAGTAATTCTTTACGATTTGGCTCGTCAAGCCCATTAAAAGGCTCATCAAGTAATATAAGCGTTGGATGTGCAACAATAGCTCTAGCAAGCAAAATTCTCTGGCGTTGACCTCCTGAAAGATCACCGAATCTTACATCAGCTCTATTAAACAATCCAACATGTTTAAGAGCGTCCTCAACAGCTTTTTTCTGATCTTTTTTAAGCAAACCAAGAAATCCTGTTTTCCTACTTAAGCCCATAGCTACAACTTGACGTGCTGTAATTGGAAAAGTCAAGTCTAAATCTACTTGCTGAGGAACATAACCAATAGATATATCTTTTGGCATACTCAATTCGCCACGACTTACACGTACAATACCAATAATAGCTTGCAAAAACGTTGTTTTTCCAGAACCATTAGGACCTATTAAAGCCAAAGCTTCACCAGCTTGTACATTGCCGTTAATCCCAGTCACAACAGTTTTATAACCGTACGCTAGGTCGCAATTCTTCATTGCAAGGACGCTCTTACTCAATTTTTTGCCTTTATATAGTTTACTTCTTTAATGAATCACTAACTGACTCCGGAAGGTCTGGAACCTTACCATTCCATGCATTTACAAGAGTTTTAACATTGTGAACAATAGAACCAATGTAAGTTTCACCATCAGATCCAACAGGTCCTAAAGAATCACCATAAAGCGCATCATCGCCGATAATAGCTTTAACACCTGCAGCAGAAGCAACAGCCTTAATAGATTTCGAATTATTTGAGTTTTCAGCAAACAATGCTACAGCACCAGACTTCTTAACATCTTCTGCAGCTTTCTTTATATGGTCTGCTGTAGCATCTTGCTGACTATTGAAATCAGAAAGTGCAGCACCAATAAACTTCACATTATAATCACGCGAGAAGTATCCAAATGCATCATGAGAAGTGAAGAGTACACGATGCTCTTTAGGAACACTATTCAGAGCTTGCGTTGCCCAAGCATCCAAATCAGTTAAAGACTTAACAAACTTTTCAACATGCTCGTCAAAAATAGACTTGCTTTCCGGAAGAGCTTTACCAAGGAAAGCGCCGATATTTTTAACTTGAATCATCGTATTCTTAGTGCTAGTCCAAATATGTGGATCATATTGGAATTCAGGTTCTTTCTCGCCCTCTTCTGGAGGGAATGGCCACTTTTCAGCATGAACCTTCGCGATTCCACGATCTACTTTGTAAGGAAGATTCTTTTCTTTCGCAAGTTCTCCATTAAGATCTTTAATTTCGCTTGCTGTGAGAATTCCAGAAGTTACACCCATCGTACCTTTAAAGCCAGTTGCTTCAACAGCTTGATCCAAGAAATGCTCAAGATCAACGCCTGAAACAAGCATTAAATCTGCTTTAGAAAGAGCTTTAGACTGAGATGGAGTCATTTCATGCTCATGAGCAGAAGCATTCGGAGCAAGCAAGCAAGTCAAGTTAATAGTTGATTTTGCTTTATCTTTAGGCGCTCCTATTACAGACTTCTTACCTTGAGAATCAGTCTTATTAAGACTTAGTCCAGAATTTGCATCTGCAGTAGATGCAATTTGAGTAACATAATCACAAATTTGTGTAGTAGTAGCAACAACATTTACTTGATTTCCACTTGCTTTTTGATCCGTAGTTTTAGTAGAAGATCCGCAAGCACACATACTTAATGTAACCAACGCAGCTGTAGCAACAGTTGCAAAAATTCGTGCAGTTTTCACAATTTTCCTTTCGGGAACTTACGCTATTCGCGCTTTAAATCTCTAGTCAGTTTTACTGTAGTCAGTTTTAAATTCTGTTTTATTATCTAGTTCACGATATTTTCCAATTTCTTAATTAGGAAAGATTATCGTTAGCAATAACGCTTATAGCATAGAAAAAATCTAGTGCAAGGTCAACGAAATTGTGAAAAACAAATTTTTTTTTGCAAAAAAGCATTTTTTAAATCTTCTATCTGATATAATGCAAGATTCTTAAAACTTGTAATAAAATTCACTAAAGTAAATAAACAAGCAACATACATAATTTATCTAATGCTAAACAAAGATTTTTGCTTACATTCATTTAAGAAAAATCGCATAGGATAACATGGCAACACGCCGCGACACGCCAAACTTAAAAAATTTTTAATTTTCTCTTATTTTTCGCAAAAACATACACATCAATTAAAGACAAGATTATTACTACAATTATAAGAATGAAACTATGCCAAGCTACTCTTAAAGAATCTTCAAATTCACGCCAAACTGTATTCGTTGAATTAAAAGACGCAAATAAATACCTTAAAAAGCCTAATTTAGACTCAAACAAATATTCACGCGGAGTCCTCGGAGTTATAACAGGTTCAAATGAATATCCAGGAGCTGCAATACTAACAACTAGCACTGCATCAAAAAGCAATATTGGCATGGTACATTACGCTGGAGCATTACGCGCTCAAAATCTTGTATTGCAAGCATCACCAGAGATAGTTGTTTCACAAAAATTGCAAGGAAAAGTCAACGCTATAACACTTGGATCAGGGATTCCAGATTCAAAACATTGTAAAGATAATGAAACCAAAGAGCAAAGAGAATATATTTCAGAAATTTTGAAGTTATATTCAATAAACAAAAAAGATGAAAACAAAACGAATACAAATAATTTAGAAAATGTATTACAACAAGACACTCCCCCTATTTGTGTAGATGCTGGAGCATTAGATCTATTGCCTGAAAAAGTATCATCAAAAGTTATATTAACTCCACACTATTCGGAATTAAGTTCACTTTTAAAAAGATATGAGATTTACGCAAACGCGCAGCTTATAGCAACAAATCCAATAGACTACGCAATTCTTGCAGCAAATCTAACGAATGCAACAGTTTTACTTAAAGGTTCAAACACTATTGTTGCTTCACCAGAAAATCTAGATCTTCCAATATACATTTCTAATTACGGACCATCTTGGCTTGCTACTGCAGGATCTGGAGATGTTTTAGCTGGAATTTTAGGAGCTCTACTAGCACAAAACTATTCGAATCCAAGTGACTACAGCAAACAAGAAAACAGCAAACAAGAAAACAGTCTTAACTATGCATTGATTGCATCAAGCGCAGCAACAATACACAGCTTTGCATCAATTTTGGCATCACATAAAACTCAAAACTACAACTATAATAACGAAATTAAAAAAATTCTAAATACAAAAGAGGATCTAATAATAGAACATCCAATAGTTGCAAAAGACATAATTGAAGCACTCGAACAAGCAATTGGGCTTATTATGAAACTATAAAACTCTTAAGCGAATAACATACAACATAACAAGAAAGATAAAATAATGAGCAATGAAAAATTTGTTGAAATACATAATGTAATGTTTGATTATTGCAGAGTTTTACTTGAATGGAATTGCCGCGATTGTTTACAAAAACAATTCCCGAACTTAGTTGATATAATTTGCCCTAACGGCAGCTTTGGAAAAGATGATTTAGCTGGATTCTACGAGTTTGAAGACAGAATGGATTCAGGTGAACTTCTTGAAGATCTTATGCCAGAATACGAAAATAGATTTGGCAAGGAACTATCTGAAGCATTCCGTTGGTATTGCGCTAATTACGATCAAGTTCTTACACGCATGACTCCTGGAATAGTTGATCTTTTGAATGACTTACGTAAAGCTGGATACACAGTATGGGGTTTAACAAATTGGTCTAGCGAAACTTTCCCACTTGCACTACGCAAATTCCCAGAACTTTCAACTCTTTTACAAGGCACTGTTATTTCTGGAGTTGAACATTTACACAAGCCACAACCAGAAATCTTCAAATTAGCTATGAACAGATTCGGCATTAAAGCAGAACAAACTGTGTTTTTTGACGATAAAATACAAAATATTGATTCAGCTAATGCAATGAACATACATGGATTCGTGTTTACAGACACACAAAAAGCACGAGAAGACTTAGCATCCTTAGGAGTTAAATTATAAATCTGCTAAACGCATTCTTCTTTCAAATGTTTTATTAAGAATTACTTCATCAACAAAATCATAGTTTATACTAGTCGCTAAAATAGAATGTTCCTGTGTAATTTCTCGAAAATAAATCCTAAATTGAAAGGCATTAAAATATAATGACACTGTTGCAATTAAAGTACATTGTGAAAATTGTTGAGTGCGGATCCATGAATGAAGCTTCTCACGAACTTTACATTTCACAGCCAGCTTTAAGTTCATCAGTAAAAGATTTAGAACGCGAATTAGGTATAGAGATATTTACGCGCTCATCTCAAGGAATTGCTTTAACTGTTGAAGGAGCAGAATTTCTTAAATATGCTAGACAAGTTTTAGATCAAGCTGATTTATTAGAAGAACGTTATAAAAACGTAAAACAACGCCGTCAATTATGTAGTGTTGCAACACAGCATTATATGTTTGCTGTTGAAGCTTTTGTTGAAATGATTAAAAGTCTAAACTCTGAAGAATATGAGTTTTCAATTAGAGAAACGCGAACTAAAACTATTATCAATCAAGTTGCTGATATGCGTGCAGATCTTGGTTTACTCTATATTTCTGACTATAACAAAGATGTTATTGGCAAGATGTTACGTGAAAAGCATCTTGAATTTCACCCTCTTTTTAGAGCCAAACTTCACGTATTTATATCTAAGACAAATCCTCTCGCAAATAAAACTAGACTTACTTTAGAAGATTTGAAGCCATATCCTTTTATACAATATGAGCAAGGTGAAAACGGAAGTTTCTTCTTCACAGAAGAAGCAGTGTGGCCTGATCATCCGCCTAAAAAAATAAACGTAACAGACCGTGCTACAATTTTGAACTTCATTATTGGCTTAAACGGATACACCATATGCACGGGAATTGATAATGGTGATCTTAATAACGAAAAGATTGTAACGATTCCTTTAGAATGCGATGAAACAATGCTTGTTGGTTGGATCAAGAATGAAAGAACTCAGCTTTCAGAAGCGTCTTTACGCTACCTTTCACAGCTCAAATCCGTATTAACTCAACACGGATACAATGTTATAGATACTCCTAAAATGAAAAATTAACTGAAGTGGCAATAATATGTTATGTGAACATGCTAAAAGTTGAGCTAATAATAAATAATGTAAGTAATTCTCACTAACACCAAAAACAGTCAAAAACAATTACGTAAAGATTTTTATATTCCTGTTTACGAAGTAAGTTAAATACAGATTATGTACTAGTGAGATGTGAAAAAACTTCGCTAACAATAAAAAGCGAAACGGTATTTGAAAAAAGTTTCACAAAATGTTAGTTTTTTAAAAAACATATTATGAAATATTCTAATGACGGAGTGTTTTGATAATACTTGGAATATTTATATATGGAATGCTAGCAAAGCGTCAGTAACTAGTCCTCGGTTAATCAACATAGGCGTATGCATGATTCAACAGGAATTTGATTGATTATTTTATTTTATTTTATGCGCATAATGTGTATAATCTTTCCATGAGATACAAAGAGATTGAAAAACGTCTTAAGAAGGACGGCTGGATACTTTTTGCACAGCGTGGAAGTCATTGCCAATTCGTACACAAAACTAAAACAGGTAAAGTCACAGTACCTAAGCATCCAGGTGATATTAACCCATCGGTTGTTAAGTCAATCTGGCGCCAGGCAGGAATTAGTGAAACAAAGGTGAAATGATGAAATTAGCATATCCTGTTATTCTTACTCCATACGAAGATAATAGTGGAGGTTTTGTTGCAGAAGTCCCTGACTTGCCAGGGTGTGTGACTGGCGGTAGTAATCTTGCAGATGCTTTGATTATGGCAGAAGATGCAGCAAGCGGATGGGTTCTTACAGAACTGGAAAGCGGAAAGCCTGCGCCAAAAGCTAGTGATATTAGTGATATTGTTGTAGAAAATCCTAATTCAAAGTTATCTATGATTGCGCTTGATATGGATTCCTATGCCGCAAAATACGGTTCTCAGGCAGTTCGTAAAAATGTTACTGTTCCAGCTTGGCTTGACACTTGGGCGCAAAAAGCTGGCATCAGTTACAGTGGCGCTTTGCGCGATGCTTTAGAAGCTTTATATACTAAAGGAGCTGTGAATAAAGCGTAGTCATATTATCTGATTTGGCGCAATGTTGCGCAATCAATTATTGCAAAAGCCTGCTGAAAATCGCAAAGTGTTGCAAATCAGCAGGCTATTTTGTAGTTTTAGAATTTTTTAACTGGATTTTCCTTATCTATTCACCTTGATTTGGTATTGGTGGGATAGTGTTAAATAATGATTTTAATTCATCAACAATGGCAGCTTTTTGCCATTCTCCCATTCCATTCTTCCACACCAAATCATTAGCAGTTAATTGTCCAGAAACGGCCATTTGCGTCAATGTTGGAATGCTAAAAGGTCCAGCTGGATTACCGTTGACAGCAACGTAATAAGATGAAGTAGGGATTGGTGGTGGCGCTACGTTAGATTGTACCGGTTGGTTTATACCTCCGATTATGTTATTCACAGCTCCAGCAATATTATTTCCAACTACGCCTCCAACAGCCATGCTTGCCATCATTGCTGCAGGATTAAAACCACTTAAACCGCCATCTCCAAGGTTTATATTTCCAGCACCATTTTCTCCCATTTGACCTAATGCGTTTGCTCCAGCAACACCTACTTCTGCTTGCTTCTCAATCTGGAACGCGCCGATATTTGTAGATTGTGTTGCCTTATGCTGAGCATACTGACCTTCTTCGCGTTGAACTCGCAAAGTTTCTTCATAGTTTTTTATCTCAATTTGTTGTTTATCTGAAATATTTTTAATATGAGCTGCAGCTTCCGCTTCAGCAGTAGCACTTACTATATTCTTAGTTACATGCATAAGCTGCTTGTATCCATCGCTTGTTTTATCTATTTCAATAGCGCCAACATCAACAGCAGATAATACAACGCCAAATGTTGTTTCTAGTCGTTCTCTTATGTCATGTTCTACTGCATCGTTTATTTGTTGCGTTCTTGTTTCAAGCTGAATTACGGGAATCCTATAATTTGTAGGTGCATTAGTCACAATATTTTTTATATAGCGATTAACTGCATCGCAAATTTGGTGACTAAAATCTTCAAGGTTAAAGTTATTAAGCCTGTGCAATTTAATAAATTCTCGGTAATTTTTGATGCTAAAACTAATTGTTCCTCGAACCGCAACAGGTACACCAAAATCTACAAACCTTGGATCATATACATCAAAGAACGGCACAGCGAATTTTACCTGAATAACTTGAGCAAGATTAATAAAATAAACCTCTGCTTGGAAAGGAGTTCCACCTTTGTACGCAAGCCCAACAATGCTTGCAAGAACAGGGAAGTTATCGGTTTTAATTGTTTGATCAAACGGACCAACAATAAAATCCTGCATAATGCCATTTTTTTGGTTATATACAAAAACTGCCACTTCGCCATCTTTGACTCTTAAAGAGGATCCAAAACGAATAGCATTCTCTCTATTATTTTCCCCAAGCTCTGAGCCAGAAGGACGCCATTTCCATATTAGATACGAAGGCTCATCGCAGCGTATCTCGTCCATAATTCCTACGCCTCTTTTGTGTTTATCAAATAAAAACATTTTTACAACCTATCTAACAAGTTATAGCGTTTGTTTAACAGAAATATAACCAGAATGGCAATTATTACGATAACTACTGCGATTGCAATAGTTGCAATAGGATTCCATTCGATTCCAGCCATGAATAATATAAATGAAAAAGGTCCTATAAAAAGCCCTGTAAGAATCGAATAAAGTTTTAGCTTTGCTCGTTTTATCTCCTTCTTTTTATTTTCGTACATATTTTTTAGTTCAACAAAGCTAGGATTATCAGACATGATAATTTTTGCTTTCTGATAGACTTGATCTAATTTTGCAATCCACGCCTTCGTAATTACATCACCAGTTCCCTTTTTAGCGTTGATGTTAGATGCTGCTAATATCATAAATTCCATAATGTCTTCTTTGGAATTTGGAACAGTAAAATTAATTATAAGAGATGCTTTTTCTTCATCTTTTTGGTCTTCAAAATCGTCAAGAGCTTCTTTGAGCGCGTCTTCATTCTTAAAATCTTTGCCAAATACCATTTTCATAACAGATCTTTTTTCTTCTGTAATTGGCATTTTCTTGGCAGATATATTTTCTAATTTTGTTACCAACTCCTGAGCTGAAGATATAGAACTAACTCCACGAATCTCTTGTCCACAAGTCGGGCATACAGTAACAAACGAACCTATTATCTCTCCGCAGTTTGAGCATTTATGAACACTGCCATCATAAATAGTTTTGCGTTCTGTAGAATTCTCTATAAAGGATTGGTTGACTAGATGTTCAGAAACCTGAGTATCATCATTGACCTTCTGACCACAATTTTCACAAAACTTGGAATCATCATTTAATTTCATTCCACAGTGAAAACAAAAATTTTTTTTCATATTTTTCACCTTCTAGCTTTTATCATCATCTCAAAAAATTAATAGATTTCTTATTTTATTTTAATTCAACTAAACTATTTAAAATTTTTGCTGCTAAATCTTTTTGTTGCGAAGCAGTTAATAAGTTGGAAATTCTAATAATTACGCTTCCATGCACTGAATGGTATCCATAAGAAAAAGGTCCTCCGTCAAATGATGCCAAATATTCATTCCTTTTATTTGCATCTTTGGCTGTTTTATAAACTTCTATACTGCCACCACAATCCGTTCCTTTATCGATAATACTATTCCCATCTACTGTTTTTTGATTTATTAATTTATGTGAGAAATATATTTGTGCAGTATATCCGCCTTGTTTGCCAAGTTGACCGTTAGGGTCATTATCTTCCGTTACAGCGGAAATTCCTGTAATTCCTTCTATAGGTTTTATTTTTTCAATAATGTAATTTTCGCTAGGATTAGTAACTTTCTTTAGCTGCATTACGCCATTTTTATATGCAATTTTAGATTCACTAAGATGTTTAATTTGTTTTGTGTAATCTACTTTATTGAGACGATCAGTTTCGGATTTTAAAGATTTTAAGTCTGAAGGCTGTTTAGGTATGATTATTTTTGATGATTTTGCGCTAGATAATGCCGTTTCGAGAGTTGAAATAGAATTTTCATCTAGAGATTTTTCATTTTTATTTATAAGTTTTTTTGCTTCAGAAATTTGCTTATCAAGATTTTTGTTCATAAGCTCTACTCTGTTAGTTGCTTTTTGGAAAGCATTGATAGCTACTGTTTCTTCTTTTGAAGCGCATGAAGAAAGTAGAAAAGAAAATGTAAGCAATGAGACTAGCACAATACTTAATTTTTTTATCATAATTTACTCCCCTCTCGTGAAACTTATAAATAGGTTAAGAAGAGTATAGCAAATAATCCAAACTCTTTATAAAACTAAAATAAGCTAAAATCTAAATCTTATTACTATAAGCAACAACATTTAAACAAGCGTAAAAAGTTGAGCTCCTGTGAGATAAGCAATTCCCACACCTCACAAAAACAGTGAAAACAATTACGTAAAAATCTTGCAATAAGAGAAACTCTTAGAGCGAAGCCACAACAAATAGGAGAATTATGTAAATTAAATGATTTCGTTGATGAAGTCAAGCTAATCGCATTCATAAGATTTTGGGAAATAACCCAGATTTTAAACAAAAAATTGTTGCTAGTTATTAAATAACTAGCAACAATTTACGCTGTTTTTAAATCATACAGAAATAAAACAGATAATTTCAATATTGAACTTGTTACATATTCATTTTAGAACAAATGCTTTGAGCGCGTTCAAAAAGATGACAATCACTTTGATCATTGAAAGTGAAACCTATAAAAGCAGAAGCATCATAATCAAAATCGATGTTATTGTTATCAAGTTCAGTCTTCCAATCACTTTCAAGAATTGTAGAGTTGATTTTGTTCATGATTGAAACCATTGCTTGAGGATTTCCTGTAACACTTACAGCGAAATCGTCAAGACTTTCATAACGCGAATAATTACAAAGAACATCTCTTATTTCTGCAATGCGCTTATTTGCAAATTTTCTATCCATATTGTATCCAATCCTTGCAAATAATATATGACGCAACATCATTGAGTATTCTGTCCTGCATATCATAAGCATCTTATGCAATCTAATAATCATCTTTGAAATCTCGCTACATTCAGGCAATTGCAATTGACGAAGCAAGTGTGCTATAACACATCTTAATTCGTCATCATTTGCCATAAGTATTAAATTAGAGCTGAAAATAATTGCAGAACGAGAAGCTTCTTTTAATACAAAAGCATCTGCTTTTATGCAATCTTTTGTATAAATCTCAGGCATAACAACACCTAATCTTGAGCACATTTCTTCAGTCAAATCTACTACTCGACCTACTCTCAATGGTTCTTTGTTTTTACCTAAGTAGTTACTAATTAAATCTCCTGTGATTACATAATTGTATATAAGCTCATAAACTATTCCTATTATCGGCGCTAAAATAATATTAAGCGGGAAAAATCCAAATAGTATAAAAAACCATATTAGACTTCTCATAATCATATTGCGCTTAATAAATTTATTCGTAAAATCTTTAACTTTTCCAACATCAAATACCGGATTAGAATAAAATTGCTGGTTTGAATATTGCACTTGATTGTTATACATAGGTTGATTTCCGTACATTTTTACCTCGTATTTAATACTTAAGAATTGATTGATTTAATAAATAAGAAAATGTTATTGTTCTAAGATTTCTTCTTGATCCAAATAACGCAATGGTGGGAATTGCGAACTTAGACCTGGGTACATCTCACAAAGAGTATTAAAACGATTTATATCAATTCTTGATTGAATATAATAAGGATTAAAACCTATAAGTAACAATGGCTCAGCATATGTATCTGTTAATAAAACACTAAATTGCTCAGATGCATATGTATTCATAGATTTTAGAGATTTATACATTGCACAAGCCAATACAAAAGGATCTTGAACACAATTTACAGCATACGCATCAGCATCATATTCATCCTGATAAGTTGTATTAGTTTTAACATATTTTAGAATATAATGATAAACATTTGTTAATCGTATAAGGCGATAGAAACATGCATTAGCAAAGTATGTCAATATTGCTGAAATAGTTAGCGCTTCAAGAAGTGCACCAATAAGCCACATCATTACTCCTATTAAAGGATTAGCTAACGTTATTAAGCAAAGTACAATAAATAACACAATATCTGCCAATTGGTATTTTATCAAAGTTCCAAGCATATTTTCAGATTCAATAGCAGTTCTTTTAACTACAAGATTAAGAGTTGCACTTCCATGGCAATAAGACTCAGCAATATTAAGTCCCTTAGTCCTGTAATATGCTAAACGAGATAATGCAGCTACAATACGCGATCTAGCGATACAATCGTTGCTAGTAAGATGAGCAAATTCATGAGCAATAATAGCTCTTATTTCGTCAACAGTACAATTATTTATTAAATCTTCGCTAATAAAAATTGCACTTCCGCTGTCATCACGCATAGAAAAAGCGTTTGCAGTAATGCAAGTTGAATAAATTGCAGGAGATGCAATTCCAACTCTAGCGCTTAAATCATTTACAACATCAAAAACTGGACCATTTACAATTGGTGAAGCATATTCATATGGCAAAATTTCAATAATACTTTTTATAGGATTTTTCCATATATAGTAGTATCGAGCTGCTGGAGCTAAAATAATTGCAATAAAGCATAATGCGTATATAAGATCAATTCTTATGTGCGAAAAATAAGTTACAACTGTTGAGAATACCATAATAGGTAATATAAGGAACAAAATAGATACTATAACTAAAGATGCTAACGATGTGAGATAAGAAAATATAAATACTTTCGAAGCAAGCTGTTCTTTAGTTTGAACAGTATTCATGTAGCTATATGCGTTAGATTGCATAAAAGAAAATGATTGCGAAGACTGTTGAGTTTGCGGTTGCTGATACTGCTGAGCTGGATTAGGATTATTTTGATAATTGACTTGCGAATAATTGGCTTGAGAATATCCGTTTTGTTGATTATATGACTGATAATCACTTTGATTATTTGCATAAGAATTATTAGGATCATTCGCATAATATTGAGATTGATCATAATAATTTTGCTGCGAACCTTGCTGATTTTGATAATTATATGAATTATCTTGGTAGTTATATTGATTGTTTGCATTTTGAGGGTTTGATGAGGCTCTATCTGAATTATATGAACCATAATTATAATCGTCCATATTTTTCCTTTCGTTTAGCAAATAATTAAATCTATTATAAAATCTAATAAGAATCTAATCAAAGCCTAATCAAAATAAAATCTAGTAAAATCTAGTAAAATCTAATCAAAATCTTTAGGATTCAACACTGCAATAGCTGTTGCTCCTCTTAGACCGCATGTAGAAAACGGTTTTTCGCAAGTAAGAATAATAAGCGAAGCATGAGAAAGACCTAAACGCATTTTGCCTAAAATATCAGGATCAGATTCGCTAGAAGAAAGCCATTGAGCTGCCATAGACATAGTAGGCTCATGCCCTACAATCATAGTTATTTTTGAGTCATTAGCAGATAATAATTCATCCATTACAGATTGCATTCCGCCATCATAAAGACTTTTACGATAAGAAACTATAGGCTTGTCGCCAAAACGTTTAAGCATGCGTTTAACTGTTTGCTCTGTACGATTTGCACTAGAACAAGCTATATAATCAGGCACAAGTTTCATACTTTCTAAACCTTTTGCCATGATTTTAGATTGTTTTAATCCTTTATCACTAAGATCGCGACCCCAATCATCTCCCATAGATGGTGCTAAAGACTTCGCATGTCTCATAAGTAATAAAACATACTTACTGTGATGAGCCTTTTTAGCAATTTTCTTTATTGAAGTCGCCATAATTACCTCCCGGCAGATAAATAGCCAAGTTGTATATCTAAATCACGCAATACTTTTCTCAATTTTCTGTCGGAAATATCGCGAAGATTCAAATCTTCAAGATGATTAGAACGCTCTTGAGGAGTCAAATCGTCAATATCACTAACAGTATCTTTAGTACCATGCTCACGTTTTTTAAGAGCATTAAAACCTTCAGCCATAGCACGAGAAACAATAAGAAAACCTGTATGACCAATCATTTCATGATCAGGCCTTACAGCTAATCCTTGAACTTTCCAAGTACGTTCTAATGTTTCTTGAATTTCAGGTTCACTCCAAGTTCCCATTGATCGCAAAGATTCAACTAATCTAGACATTTGCGTTGTAGTAGTAACGTAAGCTATAAGAACGCCTCCAGGAACTATTACTCGATAAGCTTCCTCAAGCCTATTCCAAGGATCTAGCATATCTAGCATTATTCGATCGTAATAATTATTAGGTAAAGTTTTTGCAACAGTTTCAAAATCACCTGTAAGCAATTTCCACCATTCAGGACGCTTTGAATAATATAAAGTAACATTAGATTCTGCTATTTTTGCGAATTCTGACCGAAGTTCAATAGTAGTTAATTCACCACTTTCACTTACAGAATCCAATAAACTTAAACTCATAGCTCCAGAGCCAGCTCCTGACTCCAAAACACGCATACCAGAACGAATATCGCCAAGAGAAATCACTTGAGCAATATCTTTAGGATACATAATTTGAGCACCTCTCGGCATTGAAAGCACGTAATCTACAAGCCTAGGACGCATTGCAACATAATCCCAGCCACCAATAGCGCGCGCTACTTTCCAAGGCTTTTTAACGTCATTATCTTCGAGCGCATCATTTAAATTACGTTTAGCAGTAACAGTTGTAACTACAATTCCTTCACTTTTACCTATAACGTCATTATGGCATATAAGACCGTGTTCAGTTTGAGTTACACCATCATAAATAAGCTGAGCAGTAATTCGCTTACCTTTGCGATCAGTGAATTGAACTTTTTCTCCACTATGCAAAACTCTAATGCGCGAATTACTTGTTGACACTCAACACCTCACTTAATAAGAACCACGAATATCCTTAAAAATAATCAGTAAATAATTTATAAATATTCTACAAATACATTAAAACCGATTGATTCATCAATGTACATTCGTATTGACTATCATTTTACGACAAACCCACAATAAAAATACTACAAACTCACTGTAGTAAGAGGCATTGCTGAATCTATCGCAAAATCAGGATTAGAAGGTCTTACTCCTTCTTCAACTAAATTAACTCCTAACATAGCTACCATAGCTCCGTTATCTGTACATAGTTTCAGCTCAGGCAAACGAATTTCTATTCCATGTTCTTTACCTTGCTCTAATAAATGTTCACGAAGTTGCGAGTTAGCAGAAAATCCTCCACCAATCATAAGAGTCTTAGAACCATATTGTTCACAACCCATAATAGCTTTTTTAGAAAGAACATCTGCAACAGAATTTGCAAGAGAAGCACAAACATCATCAACAGGAATTTCAAGGCCTTGAGCATTACGAGCTTCAACCCAACGAGCAACAGCAGTTTTAACGCCAGAGAAACTGAAATCATAAGGATGATCCTTTCCAGATCGTCCTTGAGTCAATCCTTGGGGAACTTTAAGAGTATTAGGATTGCCATTGCGACCATGCCTATCTATATGAGGACCACCAGGATATGGAAATCCAAGTAAACGAGCTACTTTATCGAAGCATTCACCTGCAGCATCATCTAACGTTGTACCAACAACGTCAATGCTGCGCGCAATATCATTAACATGTAAAAGCGAAGTGTGTCCACCAGAAACAATAAGAGCAAGAACGTCATCTGGTACATCGCCAAATTGAAGCTGAGTTACAGCAATATGCCCAATTACGTGATTTATTCCATAAATAGGCTTATTTGCAGACCAAGCTAAAGCTTTAGCTCCAGAAACTCCTACAGCTAAGCAACCTGCAAGACCAGGACCAGCACTTACAGCAATTGCATCAACATCACTCAAATCCATATTTGCATCTGCTAAAGCTTTAGAAACAACAGGAACAAAAGCCTCAGCGTGAGCACGTGAAGCAATTTCTGGTATTACGCCACCATAACGCGCATGCTCTTGCATAGAAGATGCAACTACATTAGAAACCAAAGTACGGCCGCGCACAATAGCTGCAGCTGTTTCATCACATGTTGATTCAATACCTAAAACAATTGCTTCACTCATTATTTTCCTCGATTGTCTTATCACTTTCCGAAGCTGAACTTAAACTAACACACATTGTATAAGCATCTACATTCTCAGGTTGGTAATATCTTTTACGCAAGCCCATTATTTCAAATCCATAATTTTTATATAAAGCGAGCGCAGGAGAATTATCTACTCTAACTTCAAGTAGCATTCTTTCAGCGCCAATATTTTTAGCTGAACGCATCATAGTATCTAAAAGAGAAGATCCAATCCCAGATCTTTGATTTACGCGGCAAACGCCTATAGTCATAATTTGCGCGTCAAAACCGTCAAACCAATATCCTGCATACCCACGTATATCGTGTGTTTCGTCATCTATATCAGCATAGTATTGACGCATAGGAGCTTCTAATTCTTGAGAAATCATATTCTCATTCCAGCATCCGCTAGAGAATAAATCTTTTTCTATAATAGATATTTGATTTATAACTTTTTTATAACTAATATCACTGTTAAGAATTTTAGAAAGATTACTTGCATCAGCTGGATATTTAGAGCGCGTTATATTTACTATCATTTCTTATCAACTTGATTTATATCACACAACTTATTTGCAGCACCGGATCCTAAAACATGTTTCAAAGGATTAGGCACAGATACATCTGGTCTTCGTAGATACAACGGATCAACATTTTTTTGCGCTATTTTATTATTAAGTTGCGATTGATCTAAAGTAGACTGAGATTGATCTAAAGTAGACTGTGATTGATCTAACGCGCAATCTTCAAAAATTTCTAACCCTTTAGCTCCTAAATCTAATGCACAAACGTCTGCAATAAAACCTACTTTAGAAATTTTTTGCCAATCTTCAAAGTATTTTTTAGCACCATGGCCTAATACGTCTACACAATAATCAAAGCTATTTAAGCTTTCTAAATACTTATTTACGCGCTCTACTATGTTATTTGGATAATCTATATCCATGTCTATAACAGATTCGCCAAATTCGTTATATAAAGACATGTATACTTGCTTGCGGCGCGCATCGTTAAGCGAAAGAACATAATGATGAGAAGATGTTTCATCACATTTTTTGCATATTGACTCTTTTAAAACACGACCATCTTTCAAAGCTTTATCAAATTCGCGGCAACGAACCATTTTACTTTGAGGCAACAAGCTATCGCATCCAATGATTGAAGATTTATTTGCGAAAGCAATAGCTTTAGCTGCAACTATTCCAGCGCGAAGACCAGTAAATGGAGCTGGACCAACTCCAACCACAATACGATTTATATCTTTCGCACTCAATCCTGCTTTTTCAACTACAGACGCAATATTTACTTGTAAACGTTCTACATGCGTGTGAGAATCAGTTTCTACAATTGGCTCATATCCCACAATTCCTACAGTAGAACCGTATGACGTGTCAATAACCAGAGTATTTACCATATCTATCCCTTAACGTAACTAATTTAATTAGTTTACTATTTGCTATTCTTAACTAGCTTATTTATTTGAAAATAAAGATATTCTCTTAGACCAATCTCCTCCATAAGGTATTAAAGTAACTATACGATTACCATCACTTGTTAATTTTTCTGCACAATCAGATTGCAAAGGTCTATCAATATGTATTTCTAAACGAGTATCAGAGAGCACTCCAGCCATCTGCTCCCCCCATTCCATAAGAACTACAGTTCCTTCTGCTGGATCTTCTAAAGCTTCATCTAAACCTAAAGATTCAAGTTCATCTAACAATCTAGACACACTATCTTGACCTGGAGCAAAATCCTGTCCGCCTAATCTATAAGCATCAACATGAACAAGTGTTGCAGGTTTTCCATTTGCAAAAGTTCCATGCAATTGCCTAGCGATAGTAAATGTTGGAGAAACAATAGGACCGTTCATTTTAAGTCCATTACCCAAACCTTGAGCAAAAGTTGTTTTACCAGCTCCTAAAGGACCTGAAAGTAATACAACATCTCCTTCTCGCATAATATGAGCAATAGATTCACCTAAGGCACGCATATGCGAATCTGTAGGAACACATAGAGTTATACTTTTTTCTTCATTAGCTGACATCGTAATTATTCTTCCCTTTACCGCGTGATGCAATAAGCATAATACACTTTTCTAAAGCATAATTTGGATCATTTGAACCGCCTTTACATTGCTCATCTGCCCAAGCTAAGCACTTAATACACTGGCAAACTCCATCACTATACCACCCAGCTAATTGTTTCATAGCAATATTCAATGCCCAAGGATTAACTTTTGCAGCAGATTGAGAAATCTCACCATTTTTTATTGCGATTGCTTTTGCAATTATTCTCATTTTTGCGCCTAGAGCACCAATAATAGCAATAGGATCAACACCTTGGCTTATAGCAGTACGCACAGCCAATATTGCTTCACTTGCGTTAGATGAAACAGCTTTATCAGCTACAAAAAATCCTGTTACTTGCGTATTTGAAATCAAATATTGATCAACAATTTTCAAATCAATAGGATTATCATCGAAGTCATAACATAGTTGTGAACATAGTGATGCTAATTCTTCCGTTTTGCCACCTAATACTGAAACTAATCTTTGAGCAGCATCAGGAGCAATGCGCCTAGAAGATCTTTCAAAGATATTCATAACAAAATTTAATTGAGCATCAGGCTTCTTTAAATCTGGAACGTTAAGCACTCGAGCACCATCACGAGATAATCTTGTAATAATAGATTTACCTTTTAATCCACCTTCGTGACGTGCAATAACCCAGCGATTATTTTGATAAAAAGAGTTACTTGTATCACTAGATTCTTGGCTCATATAAGTCTTAACAAATGATTCAATTGCATCAACAAGCGATTCTTCTGCTTGCTGTAAATTATCTATAACAACTATAGTTCCATCGCTTAAAAGGCAAGGGCCTATTGATTCATTAAAAGCGGCGGAACTCAGGCAAGCCGCATCTAAATTCAATACTTCTACATTTGAATATTTAAGGAGAATATTATCACGCACGTCTTTTGCATTTAACTCGTTAAGATACGCATCTCCACCAACAACTAACGTCAATGGAGAAATCATGCGATTACTCGACATAAATCCCCCTACATCTTATTGAATAAGACAAGTATAAGTATTGCAAATTACACGAATCTGACGATACTTAAAACCACAAGTAAACGCTTAAAACTATAAGCAAACGTTTAAAACTATAAGCAAATACTCGCGAAAACTATGTTACTATGACGTAAATAATTTCAATGAATCATCCACAATTCGCTTCGCTTTATTATTCGTTAATTGTAATGCTATATATGATTGACTAACAATATTCAATTTGCGAACTAATTTAGAAATAATAATAAGTGAAACAAATAAAACTAATTCCACTCCTAAAATAAGCCATGCACCTAAAGCACCTTTCATCCAAGGAAAAACACCTAAAGCATATTCATTACACAAATAAGCGCAACGCTCCATAATTCCCGTGCCAATAGAGGAAGCTCTAGCAAATAATAAACCAACAGAATTATTAAATATTGAAAAAGTTAAAGAAATAAGCCCACATATAGTAGCCCAATCAACAAACGGAGAAACCATCAGATTTGCAAACGTAGACATAAATGATATTTCCGGCTGCATCAATATTTGTATAGGCATAGTGAAAAACCACGCGCAAACTGTAATACTTAATGCAGATGCTAACCATTTAGGCAATAACATACTTAAATATTTTTGGAAAGGAACACCCATAATAATAATCCCAATAGTTGCAGCACATGAAAGAGAAAATGCATAATCCCATGCGAAGCAAGGTTTTACTAGCAGAGTTAAACAAACTGTCCAACTTAACGCACTAATAGATTGATAAGGTCTACCAATTGCAAATGCAATAGATGAAATTAAACACATACTAAGAGCGCGAAAAACACTAGCGGATGGATAAACTATTGAAGCTAGAAAAACACAAGACAATACTTCTAGAAAAGCAGTAAAACGCTTAGGAATAAGAAAATATGAGCAAAGACGGCGAATAAATGCTGAAAGTAGCAAAAAATGACCTCCAGAAACAGCCATAAGATGCATTATTCCTGCATGCTTGAAATTTTCTTTAACACAATCAGCATATGTAGAATCAATAGTATTTTCATATTCACTATTAGAAGAATCTGATGGAAAATATTCTTGTCCTAACAATCCAACAGTAAGACCTGGAACAAGTATTCGACCTTGATCATCTAAATTTTCAGTAACTTTATAAAAAGACTTCCATAAAGAATTTAACATCGAATGATACACACTGGGATTTTTTAATAAAGTTACACTACTAGCAGTTTTTGGAATCGTAATCTCTATAATCTGTGAATTAAATTTTGAAATACTAATCGTCACATCGCTTCTAAAAGAAGAACCATATACAACAAAAGCACAAATAGGCTTATACGCATATAATTTTGCACTTGAACTAGATTTGTAAACTACACTTTTCAAATCACTAGTTTTAAAACGTAAAGAAGATACAGAAACATTTGCAGAACAATCTCCATTAAACGAGTTAGACACTCTAAGCGGAGTGTCAACAGTTAAATCTGCAAGAAAATGCGTATTTTCAGATTCTATAGAATTTTTATAAGAATTTTTAATATCATTTTCATAACGATTTTTGCTACTACTTTTCATGCTATTGCTACTACTATTACTACTACTATTACTACTACGATTACTATTTTTAAAATCACCTTTTATATTACGAGAACTTCTATGATTAGCATTTGCACTAAATGATTTTGATACTTTATTATTACGAGCAATTTGCGTTAATATATCTGAATACTCTTTACTAGAAGATATAAAACTCATAATAAAAGCCAACATAATCGCAAAAATTATTAAGAATACAAGAATGCAATTACGCAACCAAAATAATCTAAAATAAATAACACAAGTACGGTTAAAAGAATATTTTCTTTTATCGCAACGCGTTTTAGCATTCCTTTTCAAAACTAATACGTATAAAATAACGCATATACAAAGCACGAAAAACGCAAACACACATGTAATTACAGTAGAATTTATAGATTGAATTGAATCCTTGTGAAAATTTTCTTTAGATGATATTTTTGAAGAACAACAAATAAAATCACTAAACCATTTTCCTAAAAAACATCCGCTCCATACACCTATCGCTATAGGTAGCATGCGCCAATCTTTATTGCCGTTTTCTCTTTTTAAAATTCCCAACCTATCTTTCTTCACAATAATCCCCCTAAAATACTCGTTATTTAGCACATACTTTTCCTTTAAATTTTTCTAATGTTTTTTGCCCTATGCCTTTAACTTTCATCAAATCAGAAACTTTCTTAAAACTACCAATACGACGTCTTTGATCCAAAATACGCTCAGCCATTTTAGGACCGACACCATTTAATGTTTGCAATTGATCAATTCCAGCAGTATTTATATTTATACAAGATTTATTTGCATTATTATTCTTATTCTTCGCGCTTGAATTATTTTTATCTAAATCACCGTTGTCATTATCATTGACAGGTTCAGCTAAAGCATTATTATTCGTCTTATGCTCACTCTCTTTAGTTTTATTCGCTTTAACTTTACTTATTTTCTTTACTATTTTTTTACACTTACTTTCGTCATTGTGATTTTCGCAATATTCAGCGTTAATAGAGTTATTTTCGTCTAAATTAGCTCCTTTTTGAGAATATTTTTTCAATGAACTAATCCTATAATTTTCAGCACGAGAATAATTGATAGATTGCGTAATAAGTAAAGTAAGACTAGCACACAAAGCTACAACTAAAATAAGCAATAGCGAAAGCGCATGAATAGGCTTAAAATGAACTCTAACGCCAGACTTATTGGCATTACTATTTTCTCTCACTATGCACTCTTTATTAAAAGAATCACTTTTCTTTCTCTCTAAATATGAATCTGAATTCATTAAATCATTTAGAGATCGAGCTTTGTTCTTTTGCATATAAACTCCCAACCTTTAGCAATACTTCTTATAACTAATCCCCCAAAACCAAACTTTTACTTTCTTCGTAAACTTAAAAGCAATAAAAGTATTTATATTCGAATATATGAAAGAAATGAGAATATTTAAAGAAAAATCACGCTATGTGGTCAGAAGTTCATAAAACTACTATTTAAAACAAAATAGAAAATAGTTAATTCCGATAAATAAAAATACTTAACGCTAACTTAAAAGATAATTAAGCACAACATATGAATACTTAACGCTAGATTAAAAAGCATAAGCTTTAAAAAATCTTTAATTTTGCATTAAAACTTACGCTTACCTACATCGTGTATCTCTACATGATATAGATAAGCGCAAGATAATCGTATAAATTACTACTAGTTTTCGTCAGGAACTATAGACACAATTTTAGGAGCTTTCACAATAACTTTTTTAGGAGCTTTTGTGCCTAAACGATCAGCAACAGCTTGTAAAGCAAGTTTTTCAAGCTCAGAAGCATCAATATTTGGATCAACTTCAAGTTTGGCTCGAACTTTACCTTTTACTTGAACAACTGCAACAACAGTATCAACTCCAACATATCTAGAATCAGTTTCCGGCCAATTCGCATGAGAAATAGACGTTGTATGCCCAAGCTTATTCCACATTTCTTCACAAATATGTGGAGCTATAGGAGAAAGCATCAAAATAAGTGGTTCTACAGCTTCACGAGGAACATGCTGCAAAGAAGTTATATGATTATTAAGAACAATAAGCTTAGCAATAGCAGTATTAGGACGCATTGCTTCCATTTCAACTGTCACATCAGCAATAGTGTTATTAAGAATTTTTAGAGTTTTATTGTCAAGCTTGTCGTCAGTTACTACGCACTCGCCTGTTTCTTCGTTTACAACATTCCTCCATAAACGCTGTAAGAATCTCATTGAACCAACAACATTACTAGTATTCCACGGCCTAGATTCCGCAAGAGGACCCATGCTCATCTCATACAAACGGAATGTATCTGCACCATAATTCTCATACATGTCGTCTGGAGTAATAATATTCTTTAAGCTCTTGCCCATCTTTCCAAATTCGCGATTAACATGCTCACCATGCCAAGTAAAAGTTGGCTCGCCATTAGAATCTGGAGCACCTTCTTCAACTTCAGCTGCAGGAACATATTGACCGCGATCATCTGTGTAAGCATAAGCTTGAATCATACCTTGATTAAACAAACGGTGGAAAGGCTCAGGAGTTCCAACATATCCTAAATCATATAAAGCTTTATGCCAGAATCTAGCATAAAGTAAGTGCAAAACAGCATGTTCTACACCACCAATATATAAATCAACGCCGCCAGCTTTAGAATTTTGCTCAGATTTTACACCCATCCAATACTTATATTCTTCTGAATCAACCATATGTTCAGAATCATTAGGATTAAGGTAACGCATGTAATACCAGCAAGATCCAGCCCAGTTTGGCATAGTATTTGTATCTCGATAATATGTTTTCACTCCATCACCAAGATCCAGCTGCACTTTCACCCAATCATCATTACGACTTAAAGGAGCTTCAGGCTCAGAATTTGCATCATCTGGAGCATACGTTTTAGGCTGATAATCAGGAACATCTGGAAGAGAAATAGGCAATTGAGAATCTGGAAGCAAATACGCAACACCATCTTCATCATAAACAATTGGGAATGGCTCACCCCAATAACGTTGACGAGAAAATAGCCAATCACGAAGACGATAAGAAACTCTGCCTTTACCAACACCAGCAGATTCAAGCCAAGCATTTACTTTTTCTATTGCATCATCAACACGTAATCCGTTAATAGACAATGCATCTTGGAGTTTATACGTGTGCTCTACTTCAGAATTTATAACAATACCATCATGAGAAACAAAAGGAGCTTTACCTTCATAATCTGAAAGTTTTTCATCGCAATCATCGAGAGGCTTAACAGTGTAAATTACAGGCAATCCGAAAGCTTTAGCGAAATCATAATCGCGCTGATCGCCTCCAGGAACAGCCATGATTGCACCAGTACCGTAATCCATAAGCACATAATCTGCAACGAAAATTGGCAGCTTAGCACCAGTTACAGGATTGATAGCATAAAGACCAGTGAACAAACCAGTTTTAACACCAGCATCCTCACTACGATCCTTTGCTGTTTTTGCTCTAGTTTGAGCTTGATACTCAGCTAAACCTTCTTTAAGATTTGTATAACCACCCTTCCAACTTTCAGGAACATCATCATTCCAATTTTCAGGAACGTTTTTAAGCAAAGGATGATCAACTGAAACAACTGCAAAAGTAGTGCCAAAAATCGTATCTGGACGAGTAGTATAAACTTCTAAATCACGAGTTTTACCATCAGCGCATTCAACATCAAAATGAACAGATGCACCATGAGATTCACCAATCCAATTTCGTTGCATAAGCTTTACTTTTTCCGGCCAATCAATTGTAGAAAGATCTTCAACTAGACGATGACCATAAGCAGTAATGCGCATTGACCACTGACGAAGATTACGCTGAAATACTGGGAAATTACCACGCTCAGACTTGCCTTCAGCAGTAACTTCCTCATTCGCAAGAACAGTTCCTAATCCTGGACACCAATTAACAGGAGATTTAGAAATATAAGCAATCCTAAAATTATTAAGTACATCAAACTTATCTAACTTACTTAAATCTTCCCAATTTTTTCCTTCAAAACCAGGAATTTCACGACTACCTTCTTTAAACTCACCAATAAGTTCTTTAATAGGACGCGCAGAACCCTTACCACCATCAGAGCGCACAAAATCAGGATCATACCAAGCATCATAAAGTTTAGAGAAAATCCATTGAGTCCATCGAACGTAATTTTCATCAATTGTTGCAAAAGATCTACGATTATCAAAACTCAATCCCATGCGATGCAATTGACGACGCATATTAGCAATATTCGCTTCAGTAGTAATACGAGGATGCTGACCTGTTTGAACTGCATACTGCTCTGCAGGCAAGCCAAATGCGTCATAGCCCATAGCATGTAATACGTTTTCACCCTTCATTCTGTGATAACGACTAACTACATCAGTTGCCAAATAACCTAATGGATGACCAACATGCAGACCTTTGCCAGATGGATATGGGAACATATCCATAGCGAAGAAAGCTGGACGACCATTAGCATTATTGCCATCTCCATCTTTCAAATCGCCTTTAACGTTTGCAGCCCAAAATGTGCCTTTTTCATCCCATATTTTCTGCCAACGCTTCTCAATATCTTGAGCTAACTGAGCATTATATCGAAATGCTGGCTCTAAAGAAGTATTATTTTCAGATGTTTCATGGCTATTATTGTTGTCGTTCATAAATAAGGACTATAGCGAGTCATATCGTCATTTTGCAACACTTTTTACAAGTTTAATAAATAAAAAGTATAATAGAACAAAAATTTTATTGTTATTATAATGAAATTTGCTTTGATTATCTTTATACAACAAAGAATTGCTAAAATTATTAAATAAACACTGATAATATTACTAAATATTATTTATACAAATAAAACACGAGGAATTTATTTTATGAAAGTACAAAAAAATACTCTTCTATTGATCGCTTGTATTGTATGGTTAATCGCAGGATTAAATATACTTCGCATAGGACTTTTAGCGTACACAGAGTATCTATCTATAATCAACTATGGTTTATCTTTAATAGTTTTTGCAATATTTCACGTATTCATTTTTAATAAGTTAGTAAAAAAACATACTGCAAGAATCACTTCTTATACAGAAAAACAATTCTTCCTAAAATTCTTTGACGTAAAATCATTCGCAATTATGGCTTTTATGATGACTGGAGGAATACTTTTAAGAGCAAGCAACATTGCTCCAGAACAATTTATTGCAATATTTTACACTGGATTAGGAAGCGCATTATTCTCAGCTGGAATACTTTTTGGATACAACTTCTTTAAAGCTTCATTTAGAAAAATCAACAAATAATAAAAGTAATATAAATACTAGAAGTAATTGAACATCATAAACAATAATTAAATATCATAAACAAACAGTAATAGAACATCATAAAATCGTAAAACATAAAACAGTAATAAACAGTAATAAACAGTAATAAACAATTAAAATATTAGAATTACAAACAATTAGAAGTAGAATGTAATTCTAAGAAATAAGTATTAAAACATAAAACTTAAAAATTAGAAGGTTGCTATGAACAACAATGTATATAGAAAAAGCAGATCATACGCACCGAAGCGATTCTTTGAGTGCGAAGGCAAAGGATTAGAGT
The DNA here is from genome assembly GCF_049262715.1 of Gardnerella bivia. NCBI lineage: Bacteria > Bacillati > Actinomycetota > Actinomycetes > Bifidobacteriales > Bifidobacteriaceae > Gardnerella > Gardnerella bivia. The sequence goes on along the minus strand of NZ_CP058399.1, from coordinate 1,184,413 downwards.
GGCTGAATGAAGCTCACAGCCATGGAGGTCCTAAAGTTGCAAAAGTATACGATTGGGGTTCAGACTACCTAAACATCGAGCGAATCGAAATATCTAGACCTACTGCTTTATCTGCATACAAATTTGGAGCTTCTTTAGCTCATATGCACGATTATGGAGCTAAATTTTTTGGAGAACCTCCAGCTAATTACGATGGAACATGCTATTTTGGACCTCTTTGCGATCCTGTAAAAATGGACACAGGATCTTGGGATAACGTGATTGATTATTTAGCAGATGGAAGACTGCGTCCAATGGTAAAGCTTGCAATTGAAAGAGGAGCATTAACTAAAGACGACTTAGATCTCACTAATCGCGTTATAGATGCACTTCCAGATTTGCTTGGTAAATCTGGCGAAGATAAACCTGCACGCGTTCACGGAGATTTATGGAGTGGAAACGTGCTATGGACTAAAAGTAATGAAGACGATTTAAATATAAACAGCAAATTAAACTCTCAAGATACAAACACAGATTCTGTTGAAGCAGTTCTTATTGACCCTGCAGCGCATGGAGGGCATAGAGAAGAAGATTTATCTATGTTACAACTGTTCGGAATTAGTTATTTCAAACAAATCTTAGATGGATATCAATCTGTACATCCTCTTAAAGCTGGCTTTGAAAAGAGAACTACAATATGGCAATTGTATCCTATTGCTGGCCATTGCGTATTCTTTTCAGGTGGTTACGTTTCAGAATATCGAGATATGTGCATGAGTTTACTTCGCAATGCTTAATTCGATAAATATTCTTATGACACGCCACGAAAGTAATTAAACATACGAGCAATACGTATAAAATAGCATAAGTTAAAAATACTTGTTTTATTCTTTAAACTAATGGAAGGCATTACAGTATGATTCGCTTGCGTAAACCATTACATCGTATAGTTGCAATGCTTGTAACTATAGTTATGCTTTTTATGACAACTGGATGCAATACATCTACACAACAAAGTAATACAAAAGCAAATAATTCATCGGCAGCAAGCGGAAATGTAGTTATTTTTACTCCATCAGACGGTATTTCATTAACTAGAAATACTCCTTTAAGTACTTGGGACTCATTAGTTCCAGAAATCGTAAAATCACTAAAATCACACGGCTTTAACGAATCAAAAATTGAATTACATTCTTCATCAAGTTTGCACGAACAAAGTCAATCAATCCAAGATTATGTAGTAAATAAAATTGAAAAGAAAAAAGAGAAAAGTATTGAAGATAATTCAAATAATAAAAAAATAAAAAATAAAAATAAAGATAATAAAGATAATAAAGATTCGCAAACTACTATTATTGTTGCTCCTTTCACTAACAAGAACGGCAATAACAACTACGGAGATTACGCTACACAACCAGAAGATGAATCATACTTAAATTCTAAAATTGAAGAAAAAACAAAACAGAAATCCAATAAAAAACCCCAAAATGTAAAAAATTCAAAAGATTCTAAAGACTCTCAAGACTCTAAGAATAACGAAAATTACGAAGAATCAAATGATAAAAAATTAGATTATGAAGCAGAAAACAGAATATCAAAATCGTTGAAATTAGCTCAAAAATCAGGTATTCACGTAATAGTTTTATCTCGAATGATCAAAAATTTTGAGCCAGATGCATTAGTTAATTTTTCTACAGCTGAAAGAATTGGAGAAGCTCAAGCTAAAGCATTAGTTGAAAAATTAGCTTTATATAGAGCAACAAGCAATAATCCAAAATCTATTGAAGTTCTTTTACCATGCAATCAAAATCATTTCTCTTCAAAAAATGAAAACAGCGAAAATAGCGAAAATACTAAAAGCAGCGAAGATGAAAAAGACACTAAAAACAACAAAGACTCAAACGATGAGTACAATACAGATGAATTTGCTCACCATGCTTTTATAGGAATTTGGAGAATATTACAACCTTATTTTTCAGAAGGCACATTAGTTTCACCATCCGGAAAGCTTAACGCAAACGTGACAGATCAAGATTGGTCCAACGTTGCTTTTTACGCGAATAACGCAGACTCTGTTAAAAAAGAATTATCGAAAAGATTAGTTAAACACGAAGGAATTTTAGAAGACAAATATGTCCATATTGATGGAATTATTGCATTAGACGATAATACTGCTTCAAAAACAGAAAAGACATTAACTGATTTTGGATATAAAGGAAGTGCAGCAGATATTAACCCTTCAATAACTATTAAAGACGTTATTGGAAATATTATTGGCAATATTATTGGAAAACGCAATCTAAATAAACAACCTGTTCCTCAACCACAAATAAAAAGTAACAAAAATAATAAAAATGATTCAAATAATAAAAATGATTTAGACACTGACACTAACAGCAAGAACAATAACAGTGACGAATCAAATAAAAATGATAATTCAACATTTAAATGGCCTATAATAACTGGCTATGGAGCATATAAATATGCTCTACCAAATATAGTAAATGGAAAGCAATGGATTACAACTATCGAGCATAAGCAAGAAGCTGCTTTCGATATTGCAAAAGCGTGCAAAGAATTAAATCAAACAGGTAAATTAGAAATAAATAAACGAATGTCAACTATTGTAATAAACAATAAGCAAATAGCACTTTATACAGAAAATATTCTTGCTGTAAGTGCAACAAATCTAAAAGCAAGACTTATTGATCCAGGATACGTAAGTCTTGCAGATGCTGGATTATAAGCATTGATTATTAAAAAGCACTTACTTAAAGATTAGTGAGAGCCAAGTAGCGCTTATCGATTAACTATTATCAATAAGCGATCAGCGATTAGCTATAATCAAGTAGTAATTAACTATAATCAAGTAGTAATTAACTACCATCGAACTCGCAAGTCAGCAAACTAGCGAACTCGCAAGTCAGCAAACTAGCGAACTCGCAAAGCTTAATCTACTAGCTAATCACTTGCTCTTGCGTGGAGCGTAAATCACTTGCTCAATCAAGTCTTTATAGTGTTCAACTACTGCTTTTCTTCTAGCTTTCATACTTGGAGTAATAAGCCCATTCTTTTGAGTAAATTCTTCTGCAACAATTTCAAAGCGCCTAATTGATTCAGCACGAGAAACCATAGTGTTCGCTTTCAAAACAGCTCTCTCAACTTCGCAACGAACAATAGAATTCCTAGATGCTTCAGCAAGAGAGGCAACAGGCAAAGCACCTTTTTGTTTCAACCATGAATTTACTTCTGCTAAATCTAGAGAAATAATAGCTGCAACAAAAGGCTTTCTATCACCTATAACTACGCATTGAGATATAACAGGAGAAGTCATAATAGACGCTTCTAAAGGACCAGGAGATAAATTCTTTCCACCTGCTGTGATAATAAGATCTTTCTTACGACCAGTGATTCGCACAAAACCATCACTATCCAAAGAAGCAAAATCGCCTGTATGCAACCATCCATTCACAATCTGCTTTTCAGTAATCTCAGGATGATTGTGATACCCTTTGCAAACAGCAGGGCTTTTAATACATAACTCGCCTTCATCGTCAATTGCGACCGTTACGCCTTTAACAGGCAAGCCAACAGTACCAATGCGATACCCAACTGTAGGGTTCACCATAGAAGGAGCGCATGTTTCAGTCATACCATATCCTTCTAGCAAAGGAAGACCTACACCATTAAAGAAATGCGCTATTGATAAATCGAGTGGAGCTCCACCAGAAACAGCGTATTCAACTGATCCTCCAAAAACTTGCAAAATTGACTTGTACACTAGCTTTTTGAAAATAGAATGGCTTAATGCTAATACCGGAGAAATAAGCGATGTAGATTGTTGAGCTTTAGACCATTGAATAGCTACAGAAGCAGCACGAGCGAAAATGAATCCTTTTATACCTCTACCAGCTTTTTGTGAAGCAGCGTTATAAATTTTTTCAAAAATACGAGGTACACCCAATATGAATGTCGGTTTAAATGTTTTGAAATCAGAAAGAATTGTTTTCAAATTACTTGTTAATCCAAGCGTCACATTTCCTGCAAAACAGAAAAATTGCATGAATCTAGCAAAAACATGAGCTAAAGGCAAAAACAGTAGCAATCTTGCATCTTTTTTCATAGCAATATCTGGCATAGAAATTACTCCAGATTTAGCTATAAAAACAAAATTACTATGAGATAACTCTATTCCTTTAGGTTCTCCAGTAGAGCCTGAAGTATATACGATTGTTGCTAAATCATCACCAACAATCGCACTCTCACGCTCATAAAATTCAGCATCAGTAACAGCTTTACCATATTCTATGCAAGCATCAAGCGCATCACGAGAAATAACGTATACATCTTTTACACTTGGGACTTGATCTTTAATATTCAAAACTTTTTCTTGCATCTCTGGCGATTCTACGAATACTGAACATACGTTAGAATCTTTAAAAATCGTCATCATTTGAGCTTGTGAATTCGTTTCATAAACTGGTACAGTCAAAGCACCAATAGACATAATTGCTAAATCTAGAACAGTCCATTGCCAAGAAGTATGTGCAATAATCGACACAGAATCACCAGGCATAATCCCGCGAGCAATTAAACCTTTTGCAACGCAAACAACTTTGTTTCTAAATTCTTTTGCACTAAAAGATTGCCATTTACCTGACTCATCAATATATTCAACTAATGGATCATCAGGATGACGTTCAACACGATCTTCAAGAATAGAAAATATATTAGCATCATATTCAATGTGCTCATTAAGCGGACGAGAATATTCTTGCATAACGCTCCCTTTAGATCGTGAATCATTTCACTTTTAGTAGATTGCACTAACATTCTATACAAAACTAAGTATCTTGGCTTATAACTAAGTATCTTGGCTTATAGCTTAAGTATCTTACATTTTTGGGAAATAACTCGAAATAACGCTACACTTTTGAAGTAATGCAATAAGCATGTGTAGACGCAAAAATTCATATAATAAAAAACCACCGCGCAAACGGTGGTTAATGGCTCCTGCGGCTGGGCTTGAACCAGCGACCATTCGATTAACAGTCGAACGCTCTGCCAACTGAGCTACGCAGGAATATCCTTTGTGTTTAGCTGTGTGCTGTGCACAAGACATTTATATTACACGGATTTTTTTGATATGCAAATTTTCTTAGTTTTGGCGTGTCGCGTTTCGTCAACTTTCACTAACCTCCGCCAATAAACTTACTTCATCAACATCTGACAATAACTGTCAACATCCACAAATAACCATCATTCCCACACAAACCTCTGACCACAATAGCTAGATTTGTTTCCATTTTTGTAAATCTTGATTCATAATCATATAAATTTCTATTTATTATCTGCTTTATATGAACTTGAATATTAAAGGTTGGCGTCAATGTTGTTTAAAGGTTACATTATAGAGAATTCTATAAACTGTTTAAAAAAGATTTTGGAAATACGTTTACAAACTTATACGCAAAAAACTCATCTCAATCATAAGAATCGTAAGTTTATATACACAATATCAATTTCAATAATTTTGTTGATTTGGTTAATTGCTTTAATAATCTGCTATTTTAACATAAACAACTTGATTATTTTAGACTCAAACAATTACAACAGAGAAACTTTTATATCACACAATACTTGCAATAAAATTACTAACGCAAATTACAAGCAAATATTTGTAAACGATAAGAAACCATTCATAAACGGCATATGTGAAGCAAGTATGAACTGGCCAGTTAAACAAGTCGAAGTATTGCGTCCTTTTTACTCGCCAGTTAAGCCTTGGATGCCTGGACACAGAGGAGTTGATTTAGAAGCATTAGAAGGAACTGAGATTTTTGCACCAGCAGATGGAATTGTAAGTTTTTCTGGAAAAGTAGCAAATAAAAAAGTTGTAAGCATTAAGCACGGGTACATTACTTCAACTTTTGAACCTGCGACAACAGATATGCATGTAGGAGAATCTGTAAAACGAGGACAATTCATTGGTTATGTGTCTATCGGATCTGATCATTGCGATAATTCATGCGTTCAATGGGGACTTAAAATAAGTCGTAATATTTACGAAGATCCTGAGATTAAAGCATCTATGAGAAGAATAGTATGGAAAAGCTTAGAATCGAAAGATAAACAAGATATTTCGTAAGCTCTCTATACGATTCCTAACAAAAGCTAATATCCGAAAAAATTTATAAAGCATATACAAACATAAATACTATGTCGTAAAATATTCTTAATGCGTTATTTGCTACACATGTTCGAATAACACGATTAACAAGTAGAGGAATACATATGGCAACAAAAGTTTCACTTGGAGCATCCGCAAAGAAAAGACAACTTATAAAATTTATAGTTGGAATAGTTGTGCTTGCAATTGCGATTTCATCTTTAGGTGCATTTTGGTACATAAGACAATCATCAAGAGTAAAAGAAGCGCGTCGCCAATGTGAAGAACAAGTAGCGCAAGTTTCAAAAGCTCGTAAATCCTATGAAAAGCTTGTAAATAATCAACTTTTAATAAACTTATCTCATCAAGATAATGATGATAGTAAAAAACTATCTGAAATGCTTGAAGAAAAATCTCCTAGTATAGTTGCGTGCAATGCGAATTCGATTGAAGATTTAGGCTCTCGCAACGCTGAAGCTTTAGCAGCATTGCAATGGTATTCAAATAAGTCAACAGATATACGCGCTCTAGCTGTGTCTTTAGTTAAAGAGATGAACGATAAACAAGATCAAAACAAAGACAATAGCCAAGAAGAACAAAAGAAAGAAGATTCCAACAAGAGCAATAAGCAGGATTCAAAGAAACCTGATAAGCAAACAAAAACCAATAAAAATAAACCAAATAAGCGCAAAACAAAACAAGAAGAACAAAAATCTAAAACAAAACAAACACATAAACAAGAAAATAAAGGTAACAAAGGCGGATCTCAAGATCCAACTAAACCAAAGAAGCCTGAAACTCCGAAAGATCCAGAGCCAGCTAAACCAAAGAAGCCTGAAACTCCGAAAGATCCAGAGCCAGCTAAACCAAAAAAGCCTGAAACTCCGAAAGATCCAGCTAAGCCTGCTCCTCCAGTGCAACCAGCTCCTCCAGCACCTACTCCAGAGCCAGCTAAACCAAAGAAGCCTGTAGATCCTCCACAACCAGATCCTAAAGTGCCACCTGCTAAAAGTAAAACTAAATAAAAGCTAAATATTACTGACTTAAAAATAAAAAATAATATGTTTGATGCCTTGCAACGTAAGTCGCAAGGCATCAAACATATTTGAATCAAATCACTTATTTTTAAGATTTACTTCTTTAAGAGGAATTACTTTAGTATGATTCTTAATTTTATATGCTAAATAAAACACAATGAATAAAGGAACAGACATATAAGTAATTCCAATTCCTTGCCAATTAAGCTTACTAAATGATTCTAAATCTTGCCCTACTATAACAAGCACGCATAATAAGAACGCAATAATCGGACCAAACGGATACCATTTTGCTTTATATTTAAGGCTATCTAATGAATTACCTTGAGCTAAATAAGCTTTGCGGAACCTATAATGAGATGCAGCTATACCAGCCCAAGCAATAAAACCTGTTAATCCACTTGCTGCTACTAAGAATAAGTAAATATTGGATTCAAAAATACTCATAAAGAATGTAACCAATGCAACTGCAAATGTTAAAAGCAAAGCTGGAATTGGAACTCCATGTAAATTAACTTTTCCAAATATCTTAGGAGCATGTCCTTCTTTAGATAACGCATATAACATTCTAGTAGACGCATACATTCCAGAATTGGCTGCAGAAATTACAGAAGTTAAAACAACAGCATTCATAACTGTTGCAGCAAGACTCATACCAGCTCTTTCAAAAACAGTAGTAAACGGGCTCATAGCTATATCTTTTACGTCTGAGCCAAGCAAACTAGGGCTAGTATAAGGAATAATGCACGCAATAATGAAAATAGCAAGAATATAAAATAGCAATATACGCCAAAATACTTGTTTAACAGCTTTTGGAATACTCTTCTCTGGAGTAGCTGATTCACCAGCTGTAATACCAATAAGCTCAGTTCCTTGGAATGAGAATCCAGCTATAGCAAATGCGCTTAACACAGCAGGAACACCTCCTACAAAAGGCGCATCCTTATACGTGAAATTAGTCAAAAAAGGCGCTTTATTATTAAAAATGCCTACGATTGTTAGCATTCCAACAACAATAAAGAATATAACTGCAATGACTTTAATAATTGAAAGCCAATATTCAGTTTCACCAAAAGAGCTTACAGTAAGAACATTTATTAAAAATATTATTAACAAAACTGCTAACGAAAATACCCATAACGGCACATTATGAAACCAATATCTTAACACTATTGCAGCTGTACTAACATCTACAGCAACAGTAATCGCCCAATTAAACCAATAATTCCAACCCATAGCAAAACCTAAAGCTGGATCAATAAACTTTCCAGAATATGATGCAAAAGATCCACTAATCGGCATAAAAGTAGCTAATTCTCCAAGCGAAGTCATAAGAAAATAAACCATAATGCCAATTGCGCCATAAGCTAACAACGCACCACCTGGACCAGACATATGAATAGTAGCACCGCTAGCAACAAACAAGCCTGTGCCAATACTTCCACCAAGCGCAATCATAGAAATATGGCGAGTTTTAAGACTGCGCTTTACTTCACCACTTACAATATGAGAATCATTTATTCCATGGATTTGTGACGAGTTTGAACTGTGTTCCACGTTTCCTCCTTTATAACTCTCAGAGGTAAACAAGCACAGCATGCATGTCGATAGCTCTCCGCAGCAATACGCCGAATATACTGCGACAGTATTTGACTTATTAAATCAAATCCCAACTTACGAATAAGAAAGCATTATCGTAAATTTCGGCATTCTCCCCTTTCACCAATAATCTTCGCAACTTTCAAGCTCATATTGGATACTTTTGTCGAATGCAACCTCTGATCGATGTGTTTATTATTAGCACAACTGAAGACAAAATATGCAATTTAATGATTCTTTAGTCTAATATTTATAAAATATTAGACTAAAGAATCAAAGAACAAACTCTATAAAATCATTTTAAAATAAGCCTCTTCTTTTTAAGAACTAATTTTACATCCGCAGCAGATGCAACTTCAGATGAATGCGTAACAACAATTACGCACTTTCCACGTTTATGAGCAGCATCACGAAGCAAAGAAATAACTTCACAAGTAGTATCAGGATCTAAGCTTCCTGTAGGCTCATCAGCTAAAATAACTGGAGAAGAAGAAACAAGCGCACGAGCAATTGCAACACGTTGCTGTTGACCACCTGAAAGTTGCGTAATATTACGAGTCGCCTCTTGTTTACTCAGACCTAACTCATATAAAACATCGATTTTCGCTTTAGGATCTACAAGTCTTAAATTTTCTAGCGGAGTTAAATAATCAATAAGATTAAAACTTTGAAAAACTAAAGAAACATGCTTTCTTCTATGGTTAGCATATCCAGTACTTGCAATATCTTCACCGTTGAAAAGAACACTACCTTTACTAGGAGAATCTAAACCAGCTAACAAAGATAATATTGTTGACTTTCCAGAACCAGATGGTCCTGTTATGCTATACATCTTACTTGATTCAAATACAGCATTAACTTCGCGAAGAACAGCTATATTTGCAGGACCATAAGAATATTCAACATTATTCAACTCTAATAAATTTTTCATAATCACTCCTTTTATCGCAATAATTCATTATTAAAATTTTTATGCAAAAATAAATTAAATTAAAATATTTTCATAAATTTTGTCTATATACCTACTTTTAACTCATAGAACTTAAAACAGAGCGAGGCTTAGAAACAAATAATGGAATCAACGCAAGCAGCAACGCAAGGATCGCCATAATGAATCCTAAAAGCAACGCAAATACAGTTTGACTAAACGGCAATATTGGAATATGCAATGACGAAATAGAAGAATCTGAAATACTCGAAAGCATCACATGCCCTATTGAGCGTGAAGAAAACGCACCAAATACAAGAGATAAGCATGCTGAAACTAAAGAAATAATAATAATTTCAAAAATCATTTGAGCAGCTATAGAAACTTTATGAATGCCAAGAGCTACAAATACTCCTATTTCATGAACGCGAGAGCGCACAAAGAAAACAAGCACCAATATTAAAATCAATATTCCAACTAATCCGAGAATCACAAAAATCATAGTTACCATTGATTTAACTGATTTTACAGATTGCAATACAGCACTAAAACGAGATGAATTATCTTCAACATCAAATTTTCCTTTTGATATTTTTCTTGCTTCAATAAGAGCATTATGCAATAAATCATCACTACTCATAACGCATCTAACAGAATTTATAGATCTAGTTGAGCTAAGAGTAAAAGCTGTTTCAATATCTGTAAAAATTTTATTCTCCGAAATATCATATGGCATAATTCCTTTAATTTGCGTTTTGCCAGAAAATATGCCAACTACCGATACTTTCACATTCCGATTACCTTGATTAAGAGTAATTTCAGAACCTATTCGAAGATTATTCTTATCAGCAAAAGCTTTATGCACGATCGCACTATGAGAACTTTGAGAATCAATATGCTTTCCAGATTCAAGATTATACAAACCTTCTTGGAATCCAGATGCTAGCTTAGAAGATGTTGTTCCAATAACACCTTCATATGATTTTAATTTATCATTATCTAATCTAAGCCCAGAAGAAACCGTTACAAGTTGCATTCCACGAGCATAAGCAAGAGTTTCAGACTCATAAGAGCTTGTTTTCACGCCTTTTATTGATGAAAACATTTTAGCTTTCTCTAAACTAATTCCAAATTGAGAATTATTTACAGAGCTACTAACTTTATTAGTTTCACTAGAATTACTTGAATCAGAATTACTTGACGCAGAATTACTTGAATCAGAGCCAGCCGCTTCTAAATCAGCAACTTCAGATTTATTTACATTACTATCTGAATTACTTTTAGAATAAACGTTGAAACCTAATCCAATATTATTATTTATATTTTCTTGAACGCATTCGATAGCAGCAATCACACCTGCTTGAGAAACTAAAGAAGTCAATACTAAAGTAATAATCAACATTAACATAGCGCTTCTTCTAGGCTTCCTTACAACAGAAATCCAAGACCTATGTAACACAGTTTTTATTGGTTGATACATTTCATTCCTTGAAAAATACACAGTTTTATAAAATTTATAAAAACTATTTTTGCATTCCCAACAACTCTTTAGGAGTTTTCTTTAATATTGGCAAACTTGATATAAATACTGCAATTACGACTATGAAAACAATAATTAAAGATGTAATTAAAATACAATTCAAGTCAACACTAACAATAAGTTTATCTATTGTTCTTGTTGCCATACTTGACTCAAGATTTCCACCAGCTTGACCCATATTACTCAATTCACTAGCAGAAGAACTGTTGACAGAATTTAATGCAGAACTTCCCATCCATTTGGAAACAAACAATGACATGCAATATCCAACTATGATTGAGAAAATTGATATAAAAAGAATCTCACTAATATATTGGAAAATAATCGAAATTTTCTTTACTCCAATAGAAATTAGCACTCCCATTTCTTTGCGTCTTTCATTAAGATACAAAAGCAAAACCAATCCTAAAGCAATAATTGCGAAGACTATAACAGCTATAGTCGTAACGTTCATCATAGAACGAACACCTTTAGCAGCAGATATTAGACCAGAAACAAATTGATCATTCCTAGTTAATTGATATGATTGCAAATCAATATTCAAATAAGACGCCTTTTTTATAATTTGATTTGCATCATAACCATGTTTAACAAAGAAAATCGCATCCTGATATATTTCTTTTTGAGGCTCATACTTATAAAGCTCTCTAGTGGTTTTCAAATCAGTGTAAATAGTATTCGCAGTAAGTTCCGCTCTTGTTGCAACACTTCGATTATTAGCGCCACCAAATATACCAACAATAGTAGTTGTGACACTTTCTTTAGATTGATTAACATTATCTGCATCATACGGATTAGCTTTTAAAATAAGCTTATCGCCTATGTGTAAATTATTTAATTTAGCTAAATCCTCATGAATAAATGAAGTATGAGAATCATTTGAATTTATATGCCTTCCTTTAACTAAAGAAATCGTTTTAGTCACAAAAGCATTTAGAGAAGCAGAATCATTTGTTCCTTCTAAATTAACAGCATTACCGAATTGTTTTTCGCGCTTTGAATCATAATCCTTGACTCCTTTAATACGCGCAGCTTTAGCATCAACTAAATCAGCAGTAACATTTTGGCGAACTACATACGAGGAAATTCCGGAAATTTTAGAAATTTTAGCTACGTCTTCAGGCTTTACTGTGCCAGCTCCCCTAGGAGTTCCAGTATTAAATTGAGGATTATTAGAAAGAACAAAACTAGACGAAGATTGACTTTCTACTTTTTCACTTTCTCTAAGAGATGCAAAACTAACAGCTTGAGAAGATAATAATAGCGTTGAGATTAAAGTAAGAATAGCAAAAATTATCAAACTCTTAATGCGCTTTCTTGCAATATATCGAATTGCGCGAGAAATAAATGTCATAAAATGCCTTTCTCCACTGAAATACATTACACGGAATATTTTTATAATTTATTTACATACTTTCTATTATTTATATCATTATTCACTTATTAAAGTAAAACTTTTACTTTAATATATCGAAAAAGACTAACATATATAACCTTAAGAAATCATTTGAATAAACTGTTTATTTACTCGGAATATATATGAAAATTTTTGAGAACGTACTATTACAACAAAGAAATATCAATACATTATAACAAATTGCCACGTTGTAGATTTTGTTCCACAACACAAGATTTTGTCCTACAACTCTATTTTTGTACATATAGTGCGAGCGCAAAAAATAAAGCTTAATAATATCGAGAAATATTATTAAGCAATATTATTAAGCAATACTTGTTATTTTGATAACTCAAAATAATTAAAGCGCTGTGCCATGATCATCCAGACGAGGATTTCCTTTAGCATTACCAATTGTAAAGAACAAGCCAAAAACTCCAATAGTAAACAATACCGATACTGTAATAACAAGTGAAATAGGCTGATTCTTAAACCACATAAGCACAAAGAATGCGAAAGCAGAAATCAAAATCACAGCCCATGAGAACACGCTTATAACTTTACGAACAGCATTGAAAGTTTCATCACCGCAGTTAGCACGGCGAACTGCGCGCGTAAATTTCTCTTCTTCAGCTGTAACATTTGATGTAGGCTTCCATTCTCCATTTTTATATGATGAAAGTCTTCTAGAACGATCTTGAAGAATATACTCGTCAAGCATTCCACCACGACCGCGCCCTTTAGTTTGATCATATTGAGATGGGATTCCTTTGCGACTTTGCTTATCCCTAGCACGACGTTCTTTCCTGTTCGCCATGATCTATTTCCTTTCTACGCTCGTTTCATGCAATATAACAATATAGTATCGCATACAAGAGCCATGCTTGGAACTTCTTCTAAAGAATTAGATTTAGCGTGTTGCTTTACCATCTTCGCAAGCATCAACAATTTTTTCTATTAAAAGATCATTAAGCAATCTGCCTTTTCTTGTAGCTACAAGACATCCTTCATTCAAATTTGCTAAACCTTCTTCGACTACTTCACAAATAGCCATTTTCAAATACGAATCATCAAAATTATTATTATTTCTATTACAGCTATTACGCATTTTCTTTTTAAGATTTTCTATATCAAGACCATCTCTAATCCTTAGCCCAAGCATAACTTCTTCAATCAAAGCATCTTCTTCGTTTATACACTCATAGTTTTGCCATGGAACATTTCCAGAGTTAATCGCATGAGCCCAATGTTTTGGATGTAAAATATCCCATGATCGAAGATTATAATTTTTATTCAAATCCGCTTTCAAAGCATTTGAATCCATACTTTGTTTTGAGAGCATTGAAACTTTGTTATAATGCGAGTGAGCTCCAGGACCAATACCTGCCCAATCAATATTCTTCCAATAACCTAGATTGTGTATAGATTCAAATCCTGAACGCGCCCAATTAGAAATTTCATACCATGAAAATCCTGAAGATGAAAACAGTTCATCTGCTATCTCGTATTTTTGAGCTTCATCATCATCATTTGGAGCTTCAATAATACCTTTAGAAATCTGGCGACCCATTTTAGTATGTGGCTCAACAGTTAGGGCATAAGCTGAAATATGATTAACACCCAAACTTAAAGCCATTTCTACTGACTTTTTCCAATCAAACAAACTCTCACCAGGAGCGCCATAAATAAGATCAACACTGGAACGCAAACCACAATCTCTAGCAGCATTTACTCCACGAGCGACATTTTCTGGAGTATGCGTACGGTCAAGAGTTTTTAGAACATGTGGCACTGCAGATTGCATTCCAAACGATATTCTTGTAAAACCACCATCTTTAAGCTCTGAAATATATGCTTCATCTACAGTATCTGGATTTGCTTCAGTAGTAATTTCAGCATTTTTAGATATACCCCAAAGATTCTTCACTTCTTTAAAAATTCGCACTAGATCACGCGCTTTAAGAACAGTAGGAGTTCCACCTCCAAAGAAAACAGATTGCACTTCAGGCTCACAAATTCCATGAAATTCTTGCCATTTACGTACAAGATTCATTTCGCGAATCGCAATATCAGCATATCCTTCTCTGCTAGCGCCTTCACCCATATCGCTCGCAGTATATGTATTAAAATCGCAATATCCGCAGCGTCTTAAGCAAAAAGGAACGTGAATATATACTTCAAACGGCGTATGCATATTCAATAATTGGAGCGAATCTGCTTTAATTTTGCAATTACTCATATCGCAAATATTCGCATCTTTACTTACTTCAGATTCCAACACACATCAGCCTTCAGATTTTTGAGCAGCGCGAATCTTATCTTTAGTATCTCTGTCGTTTGCACTTTCATCTGTTGACAATGCTGCAACGAATGCTTCTTGAGGAACTTCAACATGACCAAGCATCTTCATTCGTTTCTTACCAGCTTTCTGCTTTTCAAGTAGCTTGCGTTTACGAGTAATATCTCCGCCATAACACTTTGCAAGCACATCTTTACGAAGAGCACGAATAGTTTCACGCGCGATTATACGAGATCCAATTGCAGCTTGTATTGGAATCTCGAACTGCTGACGTGGAATAAGACCACGAAGTTTCTTAGTCATCATAACGCCATATGAATAAGCTTTATCGCGATGCACAATCGCACTAAAAGCATCAACTTTATCGCCTTGAATAAGAATATCGACCTTAACTAAATCAGCAGATTGCTCACCATCTTCATGATAATCAAGAGAAGCATAACCTTTCGTACGACTTTTAAGTTGATCGAAGAAGTCGAAAACAATCTCCGCAAGAGGTAGTCGGTAATGCATTTCCACGCGATCGGAACTAATGTATTCCATTGTTCCCATCTCACCTCGATGCTCTTGACATAAGTCCATTACAGCGCCAATAAATTCTTTCGGCGTAATAATATCAGCAGCAACCATTGGCTCAATAATTCGCTTAATCTTGCCTTCTGGGAATTCGCTAGGATTCGTTACATGATGCTCTGTTCCATCTTCGCTTGTCACGTCGTAAGTCACGTTAGGAGCAGTAGAAATAAGATCCAAGCCAAATTCACGACTTAAGCGTTCAGAAACAATCTCCATATGAAGAAGTCCTAAGAATCCACATCTAAAACCAAAACCTAACGCAACTGACGTTTCAGGCTCGTAAATAAGAGCAGCATCATTAAGCTTAAGCTTATCAAGAGCATCTCTAAGCTCAGGGAATTGAGCGTTATCAATCGGGAACAAGCCTGCATAAACCATAGGCTTTGGATCACGATATCCTTCTAAAGGCTCAGTCGCAGGATTTGCAGCAGAAGTAATAGTGTCACCAACTTTAGACTGGCTAACATCTTTTGCACCTGTAATAACATAACCTACTTCTCCAGCTCCAAGCGCCTTAGTAGGAGTCATGTCTGGGCTAATAACACCAATTTCAATCGGATCGTGCGTCATGCTAATGCCCATCATATGAAGTTTTTCGCGCGATTTTAATTCTCCATCAACCATACGAATATATGTGACGATTCCGCGATAAGAATCATAAACAGAGTCAAAAATAAGAGCACGAGCAGGAGCAGCTGGATCGCCATGCGGAGAAGGAACTTCTAACACAATTTGATCTAGCAAATCCTTCACACCTTCACCAGTTTTTCCAGAAACTCTTAGAACATCTTCCTTCTTGCAACCAATAAGACCAGCTATTTCTTCAGCATGTTTATCAGGCTCAGCGCTAGGTAAATCAATTTTATTAAGAACAGGAATAATAGTTAAATCATGATCGATTGCCATATAAAGATTAGAAAGAGTCTGTGCTTCAATCCCCTGTGTTGCATCAACAAGCAATACAGCACCTTCACAAGCTGCAAGCGCGCGCGAAACTTCATAAGTAAAATCAACATGTCCTGGAGTATCAATCATTCCAAGAGAATACTCTTTGCCTTCAAAAGTCCATGGAACTCTCACAGCCTGAGATTTAATAGTAATACCGCGCTCTTGCTCAATATCCATACGATCTAAGAAACGATCTCTCATCTCTCGCTCTGGAACTATTCCGGAAAGTTGCAAAATACGATCAGCTACAGTAGATTTGCCATGATCGATATGCGCAATAATGCAGAAATTGCGTATCAACGATTGATCCGTAAATCCTGGCTGGTTATGCGATGTAATCAAAGCAAATATCTCCTTCTATACGTGCTAATAAGTCAAATACGATGCAACATAGTAAAATTTATAATCACAAATATAAGAATATGTAATCCAAAAATTCACAACTATGCTGCAAGTAAACTATATTACCTTAATATTAGTCATTTGCGAACAATATGAAATTATCTACACTAATCAATTTCATAAAAACAATTTATCCTACAATCATGCTATGCTTTCCCTCTGTATGTCCTTATATAGCAAACGTCGTTTGGAGTAACAGTGGCAAACATCAAGTCGCAGAAGAAGCGCGTGCTCACTAACGAGAAAGCGCATAAGCGTAACGTAGCCGTTAAGTCGGCTTTGAAAACCGCTATCCGCGCTACTCGCGAAGCTATCGCCGCCGGTGACAAAGCTTTAGCTGAAACTGCTTTCGCAGTCGCAGCTAAGAAGCTTGACAAGGCTGCAGGTCGTGGCGTGATTCACAAGAATCAGGCTGCTAACCGTAAGTCTGCTCTCGCCCTCGCGATTAACGCTCTGTGAGGTTCGTGCATGTAACTGCATGCAGACTAGAGTTTATTGCAATCCTCGTTACTTAAATGTAGCGAGGATTCTTTTTATAATTATTAGTTGCATAATTGTGTATAATTCTTTAGTATTATCAGCGTTACATAATAATTTCGTTTAAGGTAGTACTCGTGAAGAACTTCTTCAAAGGCATATCATTTATACAAGTACTCGCAGGCTCTCTTGCAGCAGTAACATCACTCTTATTGTCGTCAAAAATCGGAATAGCAGGATCTGTAATTGGAGCTGCAATAGGTTCAATAGTATCTGCTGTAGCATCGCAATTTTATCAAAATCTTATACGTGCTTCAAAAGAAAAAATCCAAAACCTGAGTCGCACATCTAATAAAATAGACGACACTGAGATTATGCAAACAATTGGAGATGAAAACATGACCAATATTGCAAACTTAGTAAATGACAGTAATAACAATAATAAAACACATAAAGCACGAACGATTAGCTCAGAAGCGCATGAAGAAAGTATTAACAACACTCGCGTTATGGAACTTGCATCAATTCGAGAGCAACGCGAAGAAGATATGGAACTTTCAGAGGGTTCAGATGAGCCTATTGCACTTTCAAAAGCACTACAAAATTCACAAAATTATACAAATTCATATAATCGCAATAATTTATACAATAACGAAAACAGCAATAGCGACATAGCCGAAAATAAATATAAAAAATTGGTAATAATTGTAGCAATATTAAGTGCTTTAGTTGCTGTGATTATAACAGCAGGAGCAATATTATTATTAACTCAAGGAAAAGGCACAGATAACATAAATCAGCCTATAGAACAGCAAAATACGAATCAAAATCAGAAGAATTATAAACAAAAGAAAAATCAGGAAGGAAATAATACAGAAAATCCTTCAAATAATGATTATGAGGATTCAAACGATTCTAACGATTCACACGAGAAATCTAAAGATTCTGAATCTGGATCAGAATCGAATACTAATAATAGTACAACGCGTAATAATGAAAATGATCCAAATCATAGTTCTCAAACAGATACAAATGGACAATCTAATGGAGAAAGTTCTACAGAGGATTCTTCCGGATCTCAATCATCTTCAGAATCTGGATCTCAAGATGACTCTTCAGTATCTATTGGAGGATCTGGAAGCTCATCAGGATCTATTGGAGGATCTAGCTCATCTTCAGGATCTGGAAGCTCCTCTACTAAAGGAAACTCTGGAACAGGTAGTAACTAATATGCCTAAAAGCAATTGATTAAATGATTAAATGATTGTGTAATTAGGTAATTTAGTAAGTGGATGATTGATTGATTAAATTGATTGATTGATTAAATAAATAAATCTTAAAGTGAAAGAAATAAAAACAATAGTAAAAAAAAACGAAAATATATTAAGAATACTAGCAATTGCATCTACGACTAGATATAAAACTATACGACACGCCGCATTTGGATAAAAAGAAGATTTGTTGTATTCTATCAAAGGTTCGTTTGAACTGTATATTTAAAAACGGGGCTATGGCGCAGCTGGTAGCGCATCTCCATGGCATGGAGGGGGTCGGGGGTTCGAATCCCCCTAGCTCCACAACAGGGTTTCTAGCAAATCACTAGGAGCCCTTTTTCATACTAAAAGCCCTTGAAATATCAACATTTTAAGCAAAAACAGAAACAAACTTATAAAGTTATTCAGCGTTTTCGTTCGTAGAAAATAAAAAAATGCTTACAATCCAAAATCTGGATTGTAAGCAAAACAATGTTACAAAACTTAAGATTAGCATTTAAGTTACAGGCAACAATGCAACACAATCTTTCTCTTTCGTATTATTTTGAGTATTCTTAATAATCTTTTTATGCGCTATATGCTCAGAAAGACTAGCAAGCAAAATAGCAGCAAAGATTAAAGCAAACCCAACAAAAGCCATATAAGTTACACGCTCACCATAAAGCAAACTTGAAAAAACCAATGTAAACAAACTCTCTGTGCACATAATCACAGAAGCATTAGCTGTAGAAAGATAAACAAGACTATAATTTTGCATAATCTGCGCAACTACAGTTACAACAACAATCAAATAGAACATATTGAAAATAGTGCCTAATTGAGTGCATTCACTAAAGTTTGGTAATGGCTCACTAATAACAGCTCCAGCTAAAAATAGAACTCCTGAAACAACGAATTGACCAAAGGTTAATGTTATAGGATTATATTTTCGCGAATAATAAGCCAAAAAAGTAAGATTAAACGCGAATGCAGCAGCGCACGCTAAAGTCAAAAGATCACCATTAGAGAATGCTAATGCGAACATACCTGGCTTCAAAGCAACAAAACCAACACCTACTACACACGTGAAAGCTGCAACAATGCCTAGAACAGTAGGCTTCTTTTTAATAATAAGCCATGCAGAAAATGGCGCAATCACACAATACGCGGCAGTAAGAAATGCACTTCTACCAGGATCAACCCAACGCAAACCTTCAGTTTGCAATACAAGCGTTGCGTAATACGTAATTCCTGTTAATAAAGAAGGAATAATCAACTTAGACGTAAAAGTTTTACGAATAGTCTTAAAGAAAATCACGCCCATTATTAAGCATGCGCCGATCATGCGCACACCCATAAGCCATTGAGGGTGAAAAACATTAAGAGCATATTTTGAAGAAACATAGCTACCGCCCCAAATCGCAGCACAAGTTAGCAACATGATTCGAGCAATATTTACGCTCATTCGATTAGACTGCCTTGGTTGAACATCATTCTGTATACTCATGTCACTCCTTCCAATTCTATGCCTTAAATTTTTCTTTAAGTTGGCAAAAATGCTTTATAAAATCATAAGAATATACACAAATAAAGGAAAAGTACAGCTCTTCAGCGTTTTTTTGTAAAATTTCCGAAATTTCACCCCAAACAACAGTCGTATTATGTAAATAGACTTTATATATTTCGGAATCGGTGATTTATATCACAACTTTGAAATTTTTTACGTTAAGCTCTCGTATACAATCCACAATAAGCGTAATGTATCAATAAAGATTACTTGTAACTTAATTGCATAAAATAAATATAATGAATGCAATTGAAAATATAGAAAGGAATATTATGGCAAAGCTCACAGATGATATGAAAGATTTTATTGCAAATAATTTAGCTTGGATCGCAACGATTAGTAAAGATGGCGAGCTTGATTTAGGGCCAAAAATGTCTATGTTCGTACTTGATGACAATCACCTTGCCTACCATGAACGCACTGCAGGACAGCATTTTAAGAACTTACAAGACGGAAGCCAGCTAGTAGTTGCGTTTGCTAATTTAGCAGAAAAGAAAGGCTATCGCTTCCGCGGAACTGTAACTCTTCACACAGATGACGCGATTTACGAGGAGCAAGTGCGAATTGCAGAAGAAAAAGGCACAAAAAAGCCTGCAGCAGTTCCAGTTATGGAAATTAGCGAAATTCAAGATTTAACTTCTGGAGCTAATGCAGGTAAAACAATAACAAAAGACTAATTCTTAAAAATTATATTGCAAAACGCCGAATTAGTACGTTTTCAACAAGCGTCATACAATATCGAGTGGCGTTCGTCCTCAAAGGCGAAGATGAACACCACTCAATTCTTATTCGACTATTCTTATTCGACTATTTAGTTGTAACTAATTTACTTATTTTCTTTACGCAATGCTTGCAATCTAGCGTTCATTTCTTCCGCTTTCTTCTTCTCGAAGTAATAAATTATTGCAGCAATCGCAATCGGGAAAATAACAGTGAACGCAATCCATCCGCAAATCACAGCTGGCTCATCTTTGAATGAAATCCACCCAACAATCACAGACACAATAAATTGAATAGCAATTGGTGGAACTAGCGCAAAAACGAACTTTGCAACATTTGACATGCGATCATTCGACCAAAAAATAGCGAATACTCCATAGCCTATGCCTATAACAAACGATGCAACAGCATAAGACGCAATTCTGTTTCCAACCGCGCTATGAGCTAATAGGCTTGAAATAAAAGACATTACTGTAAAAATAATGCATCCTATGCTAATGCCTTTAACAATGTTTTTTACAATTGTTTTTCCTATTGTTGCAACTTGCTTTTCCATAATAATCGCTTCCTTTTTAAGTATTAAAATCTAGTATTAAAATCTAGTATTAAAATCTAGTATTAAAATCTAGTATTAAAATCTAGTATTAAAATCTAGTATTAAAAAATCAGTATTAAAATTTTGATAGTTTTATATTTGACTACATTCGTTATTACGTTTATAACTACATCCCTAAGCGCTTTTTGAATGAGCTCAAGCATCTGCGACTAATCCACTCAACGCTTCCATCGTCCATTTTTACGCTCATGCTTCCACCGAATCCTGGATCGACTCGAACAATGCGATTCAAGTTCACGATTGCAGATTTAGATATGCGCACAAAAGACGCGAATTGCGGATTGTCGAAATCCATTAGGCGCTTGTAAGACACGCACTCGCCTTTATCACTGTGGATGATTACGCGCGAATTTTCAACGCAAATCATAATCACATCTGGCTCGTGCATAACAATAATCGAATCGTTAATATAACCATATATAAATGAATTACTGTTGCTATTTGCCGCATTCGCAGTATTATTTTCAGTGTTCACAGTACTATTATCAGCGCTGCTTGCTTTTGCATTTTTAGAATCAACGCTTTGCAACTGAGCTATGATGCGTTTAAGATTGTCGTCAATATTGTGAACTGACAATTGAGCGTGCTGCTCTTCTTCTGGCGGCACAATAGCAATCGTTACTTTCATCAAGCCTCCCTTCCGTATACTACCGTTGCTACCGTTAGCGTTTACTAGCTTTTGCTAACTTTTCTTAGCGTTTACTAGCTTTTGTTTTGTAATTTTGACTATACGGCACTGTAAATAGTCTGTCTTTACAAAATCGCTAAACGGTAGCTTTTGGAATATAAGTGGCAAAAAAGAAGATATTATGACACTTAAGCTGCACCCCAAATGCGTATAAGACGTTGGCTTGTAGGATCTGCTGCAGGACCTTGATCGTAAGCATCCAAACGCCAATGAATTGAACCATCCGCGTTAAGACTTGGAATTAAACGCGCCCAGCGGCCGTTTCCCATTCCACCAATCGTCTTATAAGAAGGATCTACTTTATCTAATCCAAGTAACTTATGAACAGTTTGCGAAAGGCAAGAGCCGTGCGAAAACACTAGTAAATCTCGATCCGATCCGGTTTTGCGCGCCCATTGTTCAACAGTTGCAGCTGCGCGCTCGCCAACCTCTTGCTTAGTTTCTGCACCGTGCTTAAGCTCTCCGCCTTCGCCTTTTACCCAAGCGTTAAAATCTTCCGGCCATTTTTCGCTAATCTGCTGGCGGTTAAGTCCTTCCCACTCGCCAAAGAAGCGCTCGCGCACGCCATTTTCAACGTGCACATTAAGCCCAATCTTATCTGCAAAAGCGTGAGCTGTTTGCTGCGCGCGAATAAGAGGAGAAACAATAGCAACAAAACTTGCATCTGCTTCTTCTGGAGTAATACGCACGCACTCTTCGCTATTTGGATTCTTTGGATCTTCTAAATCGGAAGCTCCAAAAAGCACTCGCAAAGCTTTACCAGAACGAGTCACTTGATCTATTCCTGAATCATCTAAAGCAATATCAATCATTCCTTGAAGACGAAATTGAGCATTATAAGGCGTTTGACCATGGCGAATAAGCATAACAGAACGCGCAAGTCCTTCATGGGAACTGTTTAAGTTCGTATTATGACAAGCTTTAGCAGCGCTTTCAACAAAATCCACCATTACTTGGCACTACCTTTCAGACTCTTGATTATCGCCATACGCATCATCTTCACTATGGTCTTTAAGTTGCAAATCTATAGCAGGGCAATCATTCCATAAACGCTCTAAGCGATAAAATTGACGAGCTTCCTCATGCATAATATGAACTACAAAATCACCAAAATCAAGCAAAATCCATTGCGCTAACTCCAAGCCTTCTCGAGATATTGGTTTACGCTTGTTATCTTTTAAGTACAAGTCTTTTTCGACTTCTTCAGCAACAGACAATACTTGACGCTCATTTGAAGCTGAAACAACAAGCATAGCATCTGTAATTCCAAGCAAATTGCTAACGTCAAAAGCTTGGCAATTAGCAGCTTTTAACCTATCAGCTGCTTCAGCAGCAATACGGATAGCATTTACAGAACTTTCTAAAGCTGTCATAGTTATTTTTCTCCTTAACTAGCGCTCACTTAACTAGCGCTCCCATGCAGGCTTCCAACCTTCTACAACATGCTGAGTATTCTCAGAATACACCATTGAATCCGCTGGAACATCGTGACGCACAACAGATCCTGCACCTGTTGTAACACCGTCTGCAACAGAAACAGGAGCAACAAACAGATTTCCCGCTCCAACATGCACATTAGATCCAATAGTCGTATGGTTTTTATGTACACCATCGTAATTTGCTGTAATCGTGCCACCGCCAATATTCGTGTGCTCACCTAAATCAGCATCACCCATATAGCTCAAATGTGGAACTTTCGTACCATTCCCAATATGAGCTTTCTTCATCTCAACAAACGCGCCAGCTTTAGATTCTTCGCCAAGAACATTTCCTGGACGCAAGTACGTCCAGGGACCAATATTAGCACCGCGGCAAATATGCGATTCTTGCACACGCGAGCGCTCAACTGTAGCATCTTCATCAACTCTAGCGTCAATAAGAGTAGTATAAGGTCCAACTACAGCACCACTTGCAACGACACTATGACCTTGCAAAAAACTTCCAGGAAGAACTGTTACATCTTTAGAAAGCACAACATCATCTTCAATCCAAGTAGTATCTGGATCTAAAATAGTCACACCTTTAAGCATCCACTTCTCGCATACTCTCTTGTTATAAGCTTTTGAAAGAACAGACAACTGAACGCGAGTATTAACACCTTCAACACTTAAAGGATCTGGAGCAGCCATAGCTCCAACACGCCCAAGAGTGCGAGCGTGCTCTAATGCATCAGTCAAATAAAATTCTCCTTGCGCATTTTGAGAATTCAAATTAGCTATTGCATCAGAAAGAACTTGTGCATCGAAGACATATACTGAAGTATTAACTTCATGTATAGCTAATTCGTTTGCATTAGCATCCTTGTGCTCAACAATACGCAAAACATCTCCATTAGCTTCGCGAACAATACGGCCATAACCAGTTGCATCATCTAAAACTGCTGTAAGAACAGTAGCAACATTGCCATGGTTTTTATGGAAATCAATCAACGACTGTAGTGTTTGAGTATCAAGAAGTGGCATATCGCTTGCAGCAATTAAAACAGCGCCTTGCAAATCTCCGTTTTCACTGTTCTTCTTAGCTTCGTTAAGATCTTTCATAGCACATTGCACTGCTCTACCAGTTCCTGGCTTATCATCTTGATTCACTATTCTCGCATTAGCGTTATAACTCAAAGCAGCTGCAGAAACACGCTCAGCTTGAGCATGGACTACTACTGCAAGCTGCGCAGGATTTACTCCAGACATAGCATCCATTACGCGATTTAAGAAAGTTTTACCAGCAAAAGAATGTAATACTTTAGGAGTATCTGAACGCATGCGCGTTCCATCACCTGCAGCTAATATAATCGCAGCAGCTACTTTATAATCTTCCACTCATGCTCCTTGCTTAAAGTCATTTTTACTTTTCTTTCATTCTATTACGAATTATCGCATGATATCTATAAAAGAATAAAAGCGCCGCCTGGAAAACCAAGTAGCGCTTAAAACAAGCTCCCTCACCTGGATTCGAACCAAGACTAAGGGTTCCAAAGACCCGTGTGCTGCCTTTACACCATGAGGGAACGGCGGAAAAACCGCCAAAACTCAATTATGCCACAATATCATAAAACGTCAAATTGGCGTGGCGCGTCACCTTCTAGTATTTATTTTTATATATTTTCCAGTGCATTACAGTAACCTAAAAGCACTTTCGAATACTTCATAAAATAAAAACACTAATCTAACTTAATTTTTATGCAAACAAGAAACCTTGACCGTGATGTTCAGGATAAGTATCGAATAACTTTGCAACAGATCCATCTTCAAACACTGCTTTAATTGCACTAGCTAAAAGTGGAGCAATAGAAAGAACAGTCAAACCATCCCAACGCTTGCCTTCTGGAATTGGAACAGTGTCAGTCAAAACTACCTCGCGAGCGCCACAAGATTTCAAACGCTCTATAGCAGGACCAGAAAGCACGCCATGAGTTGCAACTACAGTCACAGACTTAGCTCCAGCATCCTTCAACACGTTGCAAGCACCAGCAATTGTTCCAGCTGTATCAATCAAATCATCAACCATAACACAATCGCGTCCTCTAACATCGCCTACAACCCTATTCGCAACAGCTTTATTAGGGCAAGTGATATCTCGAGTTTTGTGCACAAAAGCTAATGGACCGCCACCTAAACGCTGTGCCCACTGTTCAGCAACTCTAATACGACCAGCATCCGGAGAAACTACAGTAACATTATCTAGATCATCGCGGAAACGATCTCGCACGTAATCAACTAGAACAGGCATTGCAATCAAATGATCAACAGGACCATCAAAAAAGCCTTGAGATTGAGCAGCGTGCAAATCAACACTCATAATACGATCAGCACCAGCTGTTTTCAATAAATCAAACATCAAACGGCAAGAAATAGGCTCACGCCCACGATGCTTTTTATCTTGACGAGAATACCCTAGCAATGGGCAAACGGCAGTTATAGATCTAGCTGAAGCACGCTTCAAAGCATCAATCATAATCAACTGTTCCATAATAGATTTATTAACAGGATCACAATGGCTTTGTAAAACGAATACATCAGTACCACGCACAGACTGCGTGTATCTAACATACATTTCACCATTAGCGAAATCATATGCCGTAGTTTCCAACACTTCGATACCAAGCTGAGATGCCACATCACGAGCAAGTTTCGGATGGGCACGACCGGTAACAAGAACAAGGTTTTTATCTGGCTTTCCTTCAAGGATTATGCTCACCATATCTCCAAACGCTAGTTCGCTGAGTTGAACTTACTTAATACTAGCCATTTGCGAAGACGAAAGCGACAAGCCAATAAACGCCTAACTTTTCACATATAAACCGTGCTTAACAATATATTGCACTACTCCATCTGGAACTAAATACCATACTGGTTCAGAATTTTGCGCGCGTCTACGAACATCAGTTGAAGATATAGCCAAGGCAGGTATTTCCAAAATATCAACAGGAAGATGTTTTGAATCACTATTTGCTATATCGTCAATAGACGAAATATTCATATTTGCAGCACGAGGAACTAAAGGAGAATGAGAAGAAGCTAATTTTTCAGGTCTAGAATATCCAGGACGAGTTACAGCAACAAATCGCGCTAAATTCCACATCTCACGAGCATCTTTCCATTGCATAATTTCTGCAATAGCATCAGCACCTGTAATAAAGAACAATTCTGCATCTGGATGTTGAGAATGAATATCTTTTAAAGTGTCAATAGTGTAAGTAACACCAGGTCTGTCAATATCTACTCTAGAAACAGTGAATTTAGGATTTGAAGCGGTTGCAATTACTGTCATAAGATAACGATCTTCAGCATTTGTAACTTTTTTATCAAGCTTAAAAACAGGCCTACCTGTAGGAACGAAAATAACTTCGTCTAAATCATAAACCCAAGCAACTTCAGACGCTGCAACCAAATGCCCATTGTGAATAGGATCGAATGTTCCACCCATAATTCCAATACGCTGACGCGCGTGAACATTACCCCTAGTTGATTTACGCATAGAATTAGCTGTTGCAACAGTAGGTGGTGCAGCTATAGCTTTGTTTAAATCCCCTTGAAATAAATCCGACATTCGCCGGCAATCTTCACGAGTTGAATTACAACTAGTATCTAAAAAATAATTAGGACTCGTAGAAGAAGAGGAATCATGACTCATGCGATTCGTCTTCTTTCTCTTCCAATCGAGTTTCATTTTTAACTTCTGAAGCATCATTTGCACTATCAGGATCGATGTTGCCCATTTCTTCATTCCATTCATCTGTAACAACACGCTGTATTTCAGCGAAAGTAGGAAGAGGGAAATTAGGCTGGAATATACCGCGAATCTTAGCAACGTTATTAGTTATTTCTACTAACGTATCAGACATTCTGTCAATGTCACCAGAGCGCTCAAACTCACTAAATGAAGCAATATTATCTTCCATTAAACGCATAGTTGTATAAACTTCTTGCATTGATGAATCATCTGGAGGCATAATAACGTCATTATCATCACCTTCAGGCCATCCCATAAGAACAGCATCAGCATATTCCAACGACGAACGAGCAGAAGCTGATGAAATACCATCTTCAATTTGCACTAGAAAAACATAACGAACTATTGACAAACGTTGCGCAGCAACGTCTAAAGATTCTAAAGGAGTTAAATGAGAATCCTTTGCTTTTTCATCAACCATATTCTTACAATACCTCGCCTAATGACCTTATTTGACCATCTCCATACCCAATCCACTTAGTTGTTGTCATTTCACGCAATCCCATTGGACCGCGTGCGTGCAATTTTTGCGTAGAAATACCAAGCTCTGCACCAAAACCAAACTCTGAGCCATCTGTAAAACGCGTAGAAGCATTTACCATAACTACTGCTGAATCGACATTAGAGATAAAACGTTGAATAGTTTCATAATCTTCTGCAATAACTGTTTCAGTATGACCAGTTGAATATTTTGCAATATGACAAGTCGCATCAATATCATCTTCTACTATCTTTACTCCCATATCTAAAGACAAATATTCGCGATTCCAATCTTCACAAGTAGCATGTTCAATGTTCAAGTCAGAAATATTAGAAGATTTCAGAATATTATAAGATTCATTGTCAGCGTGTAATACTACGTGATATTCAGCTAAAGAAGATGCAATTTTAGGCAAGAAATCTTTCGCTATATCTTTATGTACAAGTAATTTTTCTGCGGCATTGCACACACCAACACGCTGTGTTTTTGAATTTATAATAATTGGTATAGCTTTTTCAAAATCTGCACTTTTATCTACATAAATGTGAACATTTCCAGCACCAGTTTCAATAACTGGAACAGTCGACTCTTTAACAACTGCAGAAATAAGATTTGAACCACCTCTTGGCACTAAAACATCAATATAACCATGTGCATGCATCATTGCTTTAGCACCTAGCCTACCTAAATCATCAACTGATTGAACTATATTTGCATTGTAATTTGATTCTTTTATAACAGATTGAATCACAGAAATACTAGCGCTGTTAGTATGCTGTGCAGCACTTCCACCACGCAATAAGACAGCATTACCAGATTTAATACATAAAGCTATAACATCAAGAGTCACATTAGGTCGAGCTTCATAAATTACGCCCATTACTCCTATAGGAACACGTACTTTAGAAAGACGGATCCCATTAGGTAACGTATATCCTTGAACGATTTCACCAACAGGATCTTGCAATTGCGCAATCTTAAACACACCTTGAACCGCTTTTTTAATACGTTCCTCGTCAAAAAGCAACCTATCTAGTTTGCCAGCGTCCATACCATTATTCTTAGCTTCACTCATATCTATTGCATTTGCTTTTGCAATATATTTTGCAGAAGATTCTAAGCGTTCAGCAATTTTTACTAACAATTTATTTTTAGAACAAGTATTTACATGAGAAAAATCTCTTTGAGCTTTTCTAGCGTCAATAGCACGATTATTTACTAGATTATCAGCACGCAACTCTTCCCCATTACTTGCATGCAACTCTTCCCCATTATCTGAAGGCATACTGCTGAAACGATTAACACTAATAGACTCTTCACCAACCAACAAAGATTCACCCCTTAAAAAATTATTGAATTCATTTTTGTTACAAACTTAGCAATTATTATAAATATGAGATTATCATAAACACACTAGCCTAGCGCATCTAGTACTATATAAAATCATATTAAAAATGCATGATTATAAGCTATAAGCGTTTCAAACTCGGAGGAATCATGGAATCTGAAAATAATGCAATTTTCCACAGCACACGCTCAACAGCTAAGTCATGTACATCAAAGCAAGCTATATGTAAAGGAATTGCCGAGGATGGAGGATTATTTATTACAGATTCCTTAGGCAAGCAACACTACGACATTTGTGAGCTTACAAAAAAATCATATCAAGAAATCGCCAAAGATATTTTAACTATTCTACTTCCAGATTTTTCTTCAAAAGAACTTGAAGATTGCGTAAATAAAGCTTATGGAAGTCAATGGTCTAATGATTCTATTACTCCAATTAAGCAGCTTGGAGAGACTAACGATTTTGTTTTAGAACTTTTCCACGGACCTACATGCGCTTTCAAAGATATTGCATTGCAAATCTTGCCACAACTTATGATGCACGCTAAAAATGCTAAAAGCGATGAAAACACTATGATTCTAACTGCTACATCTGGCGACACTGGCAAAGCTGCATTAGAAGGATTCGCTGACGTAAAAGGAACTTCTATAATCACGTTTTACCCATATGAAAAAGTCAGCCGTGTACAAGAATTGCAAATGACTACTCAACTCGGAAAAAATGTGAAAGTTTGTGCAGTTAAAGGAAACTTTGACGATACTCAAACAGGAGTTAAAAAGATTTTCACTAATAATAAGCTTAAGATGGAATTAAATTCTGAAAATAATGTATCGCTTTCATCTGCAAATTCTATAAATATTGGACGCCTAGTACCACAGGTTGTTTATTATTTTGCATCCTACAAACAGCTAATTGAAAACGAAAAGATAAAAATTGGCGACGAAATAGAATTTTGCGTACCAACTGGAAATTTCGGCAATATTCTTGCTGGATACTATGCAAAAATGCTTGGTCTTCCGATTAAACATCTTATTGTTGCAAGCAATAGCAACAACGTATTATTTGATTTCTTATTAAGTGGCACATATAACCGTCAGCGTGAATTCCATCACACTGTTGCTCCTTCTATGGATATTTTAGTTTCATCTAATTTGGAAAGAATGCTGTATTATATGTGCAATAAAGATACGCGTTTAATACAAATGCTTATGAATGACTTACAACAATGGGGAGCATTTGAAATACCTGAAGACGTACTTAAAAATATACGAAAATTATTTGGATGTGGCTGGGCTAATGAAAATCAAATAAGAGAAGCAATATCTGATTGCTGGAATAAATACAATTATGTGATTGATCCACATACAGCATGCGGATATTTTGTTATGCAAAATATCCCTCATGATTCTAACGTGCCACGCGTTCTATTGAGTACTGCAAGTCCTTATAAGTTCCCTCGAGTTGTTGCTAGTGCTTTGAATATCGATCATGTACAAGATATGGATGATTTCAAATGCATGGATGCCCTAAGTATTGCTACAGGAACTAAAGCTCCAAGCATGCTTAGGAATCTTGAAAATCAAACTCCAAGATTTAACGATGTTATTGATATCACTGAAATGACTAACTATGTTCAAAAACAAGCGCATGATTTTACTAAATAAAAAGTTAAGCATCAAATAAAATAAACATTTTAAGGTTAGAGAGGCTAATTATGTAAAATTAACCTCTCTAACAATTAACATCTAAATCTCTAAAATTAGCAACTAAATCTCTACAATTAAAAGCCTTACAATTAGACTTTTAAGCAGACCTTTAATTAGCCTTACAATTAGACTTTTAAGCAGACCTTTAATTAGCCTTACAATTAGACTTACTGCTTAAAGCTCTATACAATTAGCTTATCAATTAACATATCTAGTTACTCTTCATTGTTCGTAAAAAGCTCTTCGTATATCTCTTTTATTACGCTTAAATCATGCCCTTTTCTAGCTCCAGCTGAAAAGAATCGTCTTTTTCGCACTAATAAGTCAAGATTCCTAGTTCTTGAAGCAACTTTCCTACCTAATTGCCAAGCAGCTTCTTCAAAAACTCCATTTTCTCTAGCTTCTTGTAATAATGGCGATGAAACAGTTAAAGGAATACCTTTTCTTTGTAATTCAACTCTGGTAGCTCGCTCACCTAGCATTCTAGATGCGCATGATTGTATGAAAGTTTGTATATATCGCTTGTCATCTATTAAATGCAATTCTTCTAAGCGATTTACTACTGTGTCAACAGTATTTTCTTCATAACCTTTTATTAGAAGTCTATTTTTCAAATCATAAGAAGATCTTGCAGCATAATCTAATATGCGCAAAGCAGCTTCCTTACAACTGTCAAAATCATTCGCTTTACTAGTATCAACCTGTTTTATAGACTTCTTATTGTATGAAGAAGAATTAACAGGTTTATGGCTGCGAAGAAAATTTTCAACACTAATCATTTTTACGCTACCAATATTGCTTTATACAATCACCTATTCATGAATACTGCGTTACACTACCACCCAAAAAGGCAGATTATTCTTCAGTAGAGTTTTCACCTGATTCTAAATACGAATCTGATTCTTCTGTAGATTCAGAATTCGAAGTTTTAGAAGACTTAGATGACTTAGAAGAAGTTTTAGAAGACTTTTCACTATCAGAAGCAAGTGAGGAAGACTTATCAGATGTATTATCTAGTAAATCATCATCATTTTCAGCAAATTGATCTTCTGGGCGCATAAGTCCAAAAGCAGCTTTAACTTTATCACTTATTTCTTCAGTAATAGCAGGATTATCTTTCAAGAACTTACGAACATTCTCTCTACCCTGACCTAATTGATCACCTTCATAAGTAAACCAAGATCCAGATTTCTTAATAACTCCGCATTGTACAGCCATATCAATTACGGATCCTTCAGTGGAAATTCCTTCACCGTAAAGTACATCAAATTCGGCTGATTTGAAAGGAGGAGCCATCTTATTCTTTACAATCTTTACTTTAGTACGATTACCAACAGCCTCCTCGCCGTTTTTAATAGTAGTAACTCTGCGAATATCCATACGCACTGAAGCGTAGAACTTCAAAGCTTTACCACCAGTAGTTGTTTCAGGATTACCAAAGAAAACACCAATTTTTTCACGAAGCTGGTTAATAAAAATTGCAGTAGTTCCTGCTTGAGCTAAAGCGCCAGTCATCTTCCGCAAAGCTTGACTCATTAAACGAGCTTGCAAACCAACATGGCTATCTCCCATATCACCTTCAATTTCAGCCTTAGGAACAAGAGCTGCAACTGAATCAATAACAATAACATCTAAAGCACCAGAACGTATTAACATATCAGCAATTTCTAATGCTTGTTCGCCATTATCTGGCTGAGAAACTATAAGCGAATCAGTATCTACTCCAAGCTTTCTCGCATATACAGGATCTAATGCATGCTCAGCATCAATAAAAGCAGCGACACCACCATTTTTTTGAGCGTTAGCAACAATATGCAATGCCAAAGTTGTTTTACCAGAGGATTCTGGACCATAAACTTCAACAACACGTCCGCGAGGAACGCCGCCAATGCCAAGTGCCATATCTAACGCCAAAGATCCTGTTGGAATAACTTCCACATCTTGCATTGGTTTATCTCCCAATCGCATAGCAGAACCTTTTCCGTATTGCTTTTCTACATTCGCTAAAGCAGTTTCCAAAGCTGCTTGACGGCGAGGATCTGTGCGATCTGCATCAATCAATCTACCAGCAGCAGTTTTCGATTTTGCTTGTTGCACCATGTTTGCTACTCCTTTCACATGTGCGGTCTGTATCGATGAGATTAACCTGCACATGACATCTGTGCAAGCGTTTGAGAGCAATGTGGTCAGAAGTCCGTAACATTGCATTTACGTAGCTCAATTTATTTATATAAACTACGCACACGCAATAAGACATTTACATAGCCTTCCACGCTGCAACCAGCCCGACAAAAGTATTATATAACACTTTACGAACATTTGTTCGATTTCGCGTGTTGCGCTAAAATATTCAAGCCTCTTGAAAAATTATGCAGCAGGCATAGGCGGAGCATTATGATCTTTACCCCATCTTTTATTATCTGGAATTCCCATATGATCACATAAAACGTTCCAAACAACCCTCGGCTCAATACCTGCTTGCAAAGCTTGGCAAACATTCATACCATCAAGTTTTTGCAAACATTGATCCTTAGCTATGCTACGCCCAAGGCTACTGCCAAAAACTTCTTCAAGAAGTTCCCAAAATTCACGTTCACGCAACGCTTTCACAATCCTTACATAGCAATAAATACAACAATTTAATCAACTTTTGAACAACACTATTACGAACTTCTTCACGACTACCACTATTTTGCAATTCGCAAGAAATAAACGTTCCGGAATCAGATTCACACACATCCAAATTCGAATAGTTTTCAATACTTTTAATATGCAATATTTTTTTATTAAAAGAATTATTCAACGATTCACTATCTAAAAATACAGAAAGCATAACTGATTTAGGCAAAAAAATACCAATATAAGCCAAGCCTGCAGGCTTGCCATCATAATCCGGACCAGGACCTGCAACACCAGTAGTAGAAAGTCCTATTACAGGAAAATTGGAATCTTGTAAATCTTTCTCACAGCTTTTATTTTTATAATCCCAACCAGAGCCGCTATATAATCTCGCAGTTCCAATAGCCATAAGTTTTGCAACTGAAGCATTCACAGCACCATGCGATTTAAGAAAATCAGCATCTACTCCAAGAATCTTTGCTTTCGCGTGAATATCATACGTTACAGCAGAGCCTAAAAACACTTGTGACGCACCAGGAACACTAACAAAAGCATTAGCAAGCAAACCACCAGTCAAAGATTCAGATGCAGCAACATGCAAACGATTTTGCGCACAATATTCAATAACAACAGATGCGTCACTGTGCATTTCAATCATCTTCCATTAAAATCAAAATCAGGTTCTAAATCAAAATCAAAATTCTTCAGTTTCTAAATTATCACTACCAGATTTAGAAGATTTACCAGATTTACTCGTAAAAGATTCTTCAGAATCCACAGAATTCAAATCATCTTCAGAAGTTTCAGAAACTAAAGTAGATTCAACATCAACAACTCCGCGATCCCCATCTTTTAAAGCACTAAGCGCAGCAAAAGCACCTTTAGTGTATGTATAACCAGAGCATAGAGCTAAAAGCAATGCAATATAAATCAAAGCATCAGCAAGCGCAAGATATGCTATACCAAACGCAGATATTTTTCTTAAATTAACAATAGTATTTACAACAGGAAGAAGAATAAGCGCAAGACCTAAAGATTGAGCAACAGTCTTATATTTACCAAGAGAGGAAGCAGCAATTACCTTACCACCTCTTTTAATAACATAAAAACGCAAAACAGTTATACCAATTTCACGAACAACAAACAGCAATGTGACAATCCATGGTATTTCAGAAAATATTGCACCAATAATTAAAGCAGATAATATTAAAAGCTTATCAGCAATAGGATCTAATAATTTACCTAACTCAGTAACTTGATTATATTTACGAGCCAAATAGCCATCTAATTTATCTGTTGATGCAGCTAATGCAAAAATAACAAATGCTCCCCAACGCGCACCAACAGAATGAACACCATATGCACCAGAAGCAAGATATAAACCAATAAATACAATCGCAAGCACAATGCGAACATATGTAACTATATTAGGCGCATAATTCCAACCATCAAACAAAGAAAACTTAACGCTTTTTCTCATTTATGTACCTCCCTAACAGCTATACAAATATGGTATAGCAAACGCAAAACCTATACTAATCGATAGAATCAGATTCTCCGCGAATAAAAGCCAAAACTTTTTGCAAGTCTTCCGGCTGAACCAAAACTTCACGAGCTTTAGAACCTTCAGAAGGACCAACTACACCACGAGATTCCAGCAAATCCATCAAACGACCTGCTTTAGCAAATCCAACACGTAGCTTTCGCTGAAGCATTGAAGTTGAGCCAAATTGCGATCCAACAACAAGCTCTGCAGCCTGCAACAACTCATCCATATCATCGCCAATATCGCTTGTTTTAAGCTTATTTTGAGCTTGAGCATCTGCCTTTTGAGCCATTTGCTCAATATCTTCACGATACTTAGGCTTGCGCTGAGTGCGAACATACTCTACAGCTTTACGAATCTCAGATTCACTCACCCATGAACCTTGCACGCGTTGAGGTTTAGCAGCTCCCATTGGAAGGAATAAAGCATCTCCTTGACCAATAAGAGTTTCTGCTCCAACTGTATCTAGAATAACTCTGGAATCTGTTGCAGACGAAGTAGCAAAAGCCAAACGAGAAGGAATATTTGCTTTAATTAAGCCAGTTACAAC
Source organism: Gardnerella bivia (assembly GCF_049262715.1). Lineage (NCBI taxonomy): Bacteria > Bacillati > Actinomycetota > Actinomycetes > Bifidobacteriales > Bifidobacteriaceae > Gardnerella > Gardnerella bivia. The sequence continues at coordinate 1,148,740 of NZ_CP058399.1, read as the reverse complement.
ATCCACTGAAGGTCGCTGAGTAGCCAAAACTAAATGCACGCCTGCAGCTCGAGCGAGCTGAGTAATACGTTGAATAGAGCTTTCAACATCATTCTTAGCAACCATCATTAAATCAGCCATCTCGTCCACAACAACAAGCAAATACGGGTATGGAGCAACTTTTCGCTCAGATCCAGCGGGAGCATGAACCTTTCCTTCGCGAACAGCCTTATTGAAATCCTTTACATGACGGAAACCGAAGAATTGCAAGTCGTCGTAGCGAGCATCCATCTCTTTAACAACCCACTCAAGAGCTTGAGCTGCCTTCTTAGGATCAGTAATAATAGGTGTAAGCAAATGTGGGATGCCAGCGTACGCGGAAAGCTCCACGCGCTTAGGATCAACCATAATCATACGAACTTGCTCAGGAGTAGCTCTCATAATAATTGACGTAAGCATTGAGTTAATAAAACTCGACTTACCAGAGCCAGTTGCACCAGCTACAAGCAAATGTGGCATTTTATCTAGAGCAGCCGTTACAAAATGACCTTCAACGTCTTTTCCAACGCCTGTAAGCATAGGATTAGGATCCTGCATTGCTTTCTCAGAGCGCAAAACATCTCCCAAATGAACGATTTCGCGATCAACATTTGGAATTTCAATACCAATAGCAGATTTTCCTGGAATTGGCGACAAAATACGCACATCAGTACTAGCTACAGCGTAAGCAATATTTTTTTGCAAATTCGTGACTTTTTCAACTTTTACACCCGGTCCAAGCTCTACCTCATACTGCGTAACAGATGGACCTCTAAGGAATCCAATAACGTGAGCATCAACATCAAATTGCTCAAAAGTAGAAGTCAGAGCACGAATCACATTATCATTTGCAACAGTACGAGCAACATGAGGTTTTCCATGAGCCAATAAATTCATATCCGGAAGAACATATGGCTTATCTTCCAAATTTGCATCGCTTGTATTGTTAGAAGAATTTTCGTTATTAGAAGAATTGTTAGCAGAATTAGCAGAATTACTCTGGCTTGCAATAGAATAACCATTTTCATTCTGCTCTTGAGATTTTCTATATCCTTCCATTTGCTCTTCTGGAATAGCACTCCAAGGATCTAGCGATGAAGCAACTGGAGCTGCCCCAGCCATAGATCCCAAAGAACTCATTGGAGCTTTAGGAAATTCATCAATGCTCATCTTGGAAGAAGCGTTTAGATTAGAATCACTAGGAACATCTACAGGAACTGTGTTTCCAACGCAATCACCATATCTAGAATCATCATTGACTCTAGATTCATAAGACGGATTATTACTTGCTATTCTTCTAGTGTGATTAACAGGTTCTTCATTAGATACACCATGAACGAAAGCAGCAGAATCAAAAGCATCATCCCCTGCATACTTATCAAGTAATTCTTTATTATCATTCTTATTCTTTGAATTAAACAACGATCTAATCCATTTAAATAATGAAGGCTTAGTTTCATTAACTTCTTGTTCATCGCTAATTTCGTGAGTAGGAACACCTTCAGCAAACTCCAAAGCGTCACCGTTTGAATTACTCGTATTATCAGCATAATCGGAGGAACTACTAACTAATCGAGAATCTTTATGCGATTTTTCAGAAGACTTATCGGAAGACTTATCAGAAGACTTTTTCGAATTATTTTTGATTACACGCATAAAGAAAGCAGAAATATCAGTAACATGCAATCTAGATATTAACAATAACGAAAATAGCAAAATAAGCGTAAACAGAACTAGCGCAAAAGTGCGAGAAAGTCCCCATGAAAAAGGCGAACCTAAAACAAATCCAAATAATCCTCCAGCTTTTTGCAAATTACTCATATTAAAAGAAGCATTATTAGGCACGCAAGATATGTCTATAATTGAGCAAATCGACAACAATAGCAAAAAGAATCCGCCAATAACGCGAGTATTACCAGAGCCTACTCCGCTATTTCTCATCAATCTAATCGCAACAACAACTAGCAATACAGGCAAAATCACACTCATTACACCTAAAATGCTAGAAGCTAAAATATGTAACCAAACACCAATAAAGCCTTTTACTCTAAACCATTCAGATGCACAAAACAGCACTGAAAATGCAAGCATAATAAAACAAAGCCCATCTCTTCTGTATGCTTCATCATATTCACCTACACCAAAAAGCGAGCGCACAATCTTACCAATAAGGCGCGGAATAAAAAGTAAAGTAGACTTCCACCAAGCTTCAGATGACGACTTTTTGTCTGCCATATATTACTCCTTAAACGCAAATATCCTTATTCACCAACCTTTTTACATTTTACTCAGATTACTCCACAAAATACTCTAAAACGTAATGCGTGTTAATTAACATGCAAATTCGGGGTTATTCCACAAAAATGGGTTATTCCCCAAAAAACCATAAAAAAAAAAAACGGCTAAAAAGCCGTTTAAATAAGTGGGGTGGCTAACGCGGCTTGAACGCGCGACCTTCTGAACCACAATCAGATGCTCTACCGACTGAGCTATAGCCACCATATGTGTGAAAAATTCACACAACAAAGGGATACTATACACTATTTTTTTATTTTCTGCTAGTGGATGTTTCTCGGCGAGTCGCTATTCAAATATCTAAATTCAATACTCAATGACACAATAGACGTATGAGTTCTTACGATTACGCACAAAAAAATGATTCAACCAATCGCATTTTTGGCTCAATTACGCAAAAAAATAACACAACTGCATTACTTCTTGGATCAGGAGAATTAGGAAAAGAAATAGCAATTGAACTAATGCGATTAGGTGTAAGAGTATGCGCAGCAGACAGCTACGAAAATGCTCCAGCAATGCAAGTTGCACATGTTGCACGCGTATTAGATATGACTAACAGCTCATTATTAAGCGCTCTTATTGAAGAAATAAAACCAGATATTATTATTCCTGAAGTAGAAGCAATAGCAACAGAAGTATTATTTAATGCTAAAAAAGATAATATTCAAGTAGTTCCAAGTTCCAATATTGCATCAATAGCAATGGATCGTGAAAAGCTGCGTAGAATCGCTCACGAGGATTTAAATTTACCAACTACCCCATATCGCTTTGCATCAAACTATGAAGAACTATGCGAAAGTGCAAAACAAATTGGTTACCCTTGCGTAGTAAAACCAGTCATGAGCTCTTCAGGACACGGACAGTCAATAGTTAGAAAACCAGAATCATTACTTGATGCTTGGAATGAAGCACAACATGGTCGCCGTGCAGCATCTTCTAAATCAAATAATAATTCACGCGTTATAGTCGAATCTTTAGCTCCACTAGATTATGAATTAACTGTACTAACAGTAAGCTCTTGTGCTGGAATCATAACTTGTGAACCCATAGCACAGCGCCAAGAAAATGGCGACTATAAAGAATCATGGCAGCCAGCTAACATTCCAGAAAATATACGCATTCAAGCGAAAGAAATAGCAAAAACAGCAGTAGAAGGACTCACTAATTTAGCTCAAGAAAAAGGCGAAAAAGGTTGGGGCGTTTATGGAGTGGAGTTATTTGTACTAAAAGATGGTTCTCTACTATTTAATGAGCTTTCACCTCGCCCACATGACACAGGCATGGTTACAATGATTTCTCAATATTATAGCGAATTTGCTCTTCACGTTTTAGCTATATTAGGTGTACCGATTACTCGCAGCCACGTTGCACTTTCTCTTCGCAAAAATGAAGTAGCTGCAAGTTGCGCAATTGTCGTAAATGGAGATGGACCTGTTGGCTTTACCAACCTTAACAACGCTCTAGATTTAGAACAACTAGAAAATTTTGATTCACAAAAACAAGAAAACGAAAATACGCGATTAAATATTCGCATTTTCAACAAACCTGAAGTTCATGGACATAGAAGAATGGCAGTCACATTAGCAACAGGTCGAACTGAAAGTGACGCTCGACATAACGCGACACGCATCGCTTCTATACTCCAAAATGCCTAAACATATGTTAAAGACATTGAAAATAAAGGAATATACAAATTTACAAATCGTTTATTTCCAATAATTAAGTAATAAAAATGTAGGTGACAATTGTTAGTCTAAACGTGCTGGCCACGGTCAGGTAAACCTACAAATATTGTTGGTTTGCGCCTGCAACTATAGATGCACAAAGAGAGGCGAGTCAATGGAAAAACTTGACAAGTTGTATGAAGGCAAAGCCAAAAAACTGTATGCTACCGATGACACCAATGTGCTATGGGTTGAATATATGAACCAAGCAACCGCTGGTAACGGTCTGAAAAAAGCTCAGATCGAAGGTAAAGGTAGCTTAAATAACAGAATAACTTCTTTACTATTCCATCTACTCGAGGCACGCGGAGTTAAAAGCCACTTCCTCGGGCGTATTTCCAACACAGAACAACTCGTAAAGCGCATGCGAATGTTCCCATTAGAAATCATCATGCGCAACACTGCTGCTGGTTCTTTTGCAAAACGATATGGAGTTAAAGAAGGCACTCCACTAAAGAAGCCATTGCTTGAGTTTTGCGTCAAATCAGATGAACTTGCAGATCCGTTCATAAACCCTGAAGGAGTTTTAGCTCTAGGTTTAGCAACGGAACAAGAGCTTGCAGAAATAACTAGACAAGCTCATGCAGTAAACAATGCTTTGCTAGACATATTCTCAAAGATTGATGTTCAACTTGTTGATTTTAAGATTGAAGAAGGCGTAGATTCACAAGGAAACATTCTTCTAGCTGATGAAATTACGCCAGACACTTGCAGACTTTGGGATAAACGAAATACAGATTCAGATTCTTCTCATGTAAATCATCTAGATAAAGATTTATTTAGAAGAGATTTAGGAGATATAATTCCTGCATACGAAGAGATATACAGCAGATTGAAATCTCTCGCTCAAAGCGAAAATCTTAATTGCGAGGAAATCAATCCGAACGAATATAACGAACATTAAAAAATATGGCTCGCATCTTTTAGGTGCGAGCCATGCGTGTTCTTAAAAGAAAAATATCATGTTATAAGCCAAAATATCCTTAAGTCTTATAAGACAATAAACTTCCAATAAATCTAAATAAAGACTTAAAGAATAATAAGCAAAACACAAAACTTGATGAAAAGCTAAAACTAAAAACTTTAACAAACAGACAAAATACAAGGCAGGTTCACCGTGGTATTTCGCGTGTATGTAGAAAAGCAATCCGATTTTGCGATAGAAGCAAAACAACTTCTACACGAACTTAAGGAAATTCTTGGTATAGACAAACTAAAGTCACTACGAATCATAAATAGATATGATATTGACGGTATATCACAAGAATTATTTGATACAGCAGTGAAAACAGTATTAAGCGAACCTCCTGTTGATAATACTTACGATTATTTGCCTATTCGCACAAGCGAACATGTTTTTGCAATTGAATTCTTACCTGGACAATTCGATCAGCGAGCACAATCAGCAAGCGAATGCATTCAGCTTATTAGTCAAGGAGAAAGACCTCAAGTTCGTAGCGCTAAAGTAATTGCACTTACTGGAAATCTTAAAGACGAAGATATTGAAGCTATTAAGCGATATGTTATAAATCCTGTAGAAGCACGCGAAGCATCTTTAGATACACTTAATACTCTTAAAACTGAAAGCATAATACCTGCAGATGTTGAAATACTTAACGGTTTCAACGATTTAGATGATTCTGGTTTAGAAGATTTTATTAAAGATCGCGGATTAGCTATGGATTTGGCTGACGCAAAATTCTGCCAAAATTATTTTAAAGCTGAGAAACGAAATCCTACTATTACAGAAATTCGCGTTATCGACACATATTGGTCTGATCATTGCAGACATACAACTTTCGGAACTGAACTAACAGATATTTCAATTGACGATGATTTAGTGCGTAAAGCTTTCAATCGTTATTTAGATTTGCGAAGACAATTAAATCGCGAAAATAAGCCAATATGCCTTATGGACATGGCTACTATTGGCGCAAAATATTTGAAGAATACTGGAGAATTAAAAAATCTTGATGAATCTGAAGAAATAAACGCGTGCACTGTTAAAGTTAAAGTCGACGTCAATGGACATGACGAAGATTGGCTGTTCTTATTTAAAAATGAAACACACAATCACCCTACTGAAATAGAACCTTTCGGCGGAGCTGCAACTTGCATTGGAGGATGCATACGAGATCCTCTTTCAGGACGTTCTTATGTTTATCAAGCTATGCGAGTTACAGGAGCTAAAGACCCGCGAACTCCTATCAGCGAAACTTTAGCTGGAAAACTACCACAACGAAAGATCGTAACTTCAGCAGCAGCTGGTTATTCGTCTTACGGTAATCAAATTGGACTTGCGACTGGTGAAGTTCATGAAATTTATCATCCAGGATACGTTGCAAAACGTATGGAAGTTGGCGCTGTTGTTGCAGCAACACCTGCAAATCATGTACGTAGAGAAACACCATCTCAAGGTGATGTAATTATTCTTCTTGGCGGACGTACTGGACGTGACGGAATTGGTGGCGCTACAGGTGCTTCTAAAGCACAAGATACAGATAGTATTGAAGAATGCGGAGCTGAAGTGCAAAAAGGCAACGCGCCTATTGAACGCAAATTACAGCGACTTTTCAGACGCAAGGATGCTTGCCAACTTATTAAGCGTTGCAATGATTTTGGAGCAGGTGGCGTTTCTGTTGCTACTGGTGAAATAGCAGATGGATTGATTATTAACTTAGACAAGGTTTCTAAGAAGTACGAAGGGCTTGATGGCACTGAGCTTGCTATTTCTGAATCTCAAGAAAGAATGGCAGTAGACGTTTCTTCGCTCGATGCTGATTTATTCTTAAAATACGCTCGAGAAGAAAATCTAGAAGCAGAAATTATTGCTACTGTTACAAAAGAAGCTCGCATGCGTATGACATGGCGAGGAAAAACCATTGTAGATTTAAGCAGAGAATTCTTAGCGTCTAACGGAGCTGCAAAAAAACAAGTTTTACATGTAGTTTCCGGAGAAACATATGAAAATCCATGGCAAAATCAATCTGATTTGCCATTAGAATCTCGCATGCGCGAACTTGTATCAGACATAAACGTATCTTCAAATAAAGGACTTTGTGAACGTTTTGATTCAACTATAGGATCTGCAACTGTTTTAATGCCTTTCGGAGGAAGAAACCAACTCACTCCTGCACAATCTATGGTTGCTAAATTCCCTGTATTTGGTGAAACAAATACAGCTTCTGCAATGGCTTGGGGATTTAATCCATATTTGATGGAAAAAAATCAATTCACAGGAGCTTACATTGCTGTAGTGGAATCTCTAGCTAAACTTGTTGCAAGCGGATTTACTAAAGAACGCGCATATTTGAGCTTGCAAGAGTACTTTGGAAAACCTCAAGACGCGCCTGAACGTTGGGGAAAACCTGTTGCAGCAGTTCTTGGAGCATTAAGCGCACAAATTGATTATGGAGTTGGAGCAATAGGCGGAAAAGATTCTATGAGTGGAAGCTTTGAGAATCTTGACGTACCTCCTACTTTAATTTCTTTCGCTGTTTCTACTGGAGATGCACGTTTAACAGTTTCCCCAGAATTTAAAGGAATAAATCATAAAGTTATACGTATTTCTCCGCGTTATAAATCGGATGGAATTACGCCTGAGAGCGAAAGCTTCTTAGAAGCATTGCAAATTATGCAAAATCTTACACAATCTAAAAAAGCTTTAGCTGCTTCAACGCCAGGTTATGGTGCTAGTGCAGAAAGCTTATTTAAGATGACGCTAGGAAATCACATAGGTATTACTTTACAAAATATTAGCGATGATGATTTGTTTGCAAATGCATATGGAACATTTTATGTTGAGATTGAAAACGAAGAATCTATTCCACAAGAGTCTAATAATGTATCTATTAGCGTTATTGGTACAACTTGCGAAGATTATTACTTCACTTCGTCTTCAGGAGAACGAATTGATTTAAACGATTTGCAAAAAGATTGGGAATCTAGCATGGAAAGCATATTCCCTTATAAAAGCGCAAATCTTGAAAATGAGATCAATAATAAAGTTCAAACTATTAGCACTAAAGCTAGGATTTACAAGAAGAATCATATGCGCTCGCACAGGTTAAAGCCTCTTAAACATCCTAGAGTAATCATTCCAGTATTCCCTGGAAATAATTGCGAGTACGACACTCAAGCAGCTTTTGAAAAAGCAGGAGCAGACGTACACACTCTTATTATTAACAATCTTAATGCTAAAAATATTACTGAATCCGCTAAAGAGCTAGTAAAAGAGATTAAAAACAGTCATATAGTTATGATTCCAGGCGGATTCTCAGGTGGAGATGAGCCAGATGGTTCTGCAAAATTCATAGCTTCATTCTTTAGGAATCCAGAAGTTAGCGATGCTGTAAGAGATTTATTAAACAACCGTGATGGCTTAATGCTCGGCATTTGCAATGGTTTCCAAGCTCTTATAAAACTTGGATTAGTTCCATTTGGAGATATTGTTCCAATCGATTCAGAATGTCCAACTCTTACTTTTAACACTATTGGACGCCATCAAAGTCGTATTGTTCACACTCGAATAGCTTCAAATCTTTCTCCATGGCTTTACAATACTCAAGTTGGAGATGTACATTCTGTAGCTATTTCTCATGGAGAAGGTAGATTCGTTGCAACTCCTGAAGTAATGAGCGCTTTGATTTCTAATAGCCAAATCGCAACTCAATATGTTGACTCTAACGGTAAAACTTCTATGGATTTAGATGTGAATCCAAATGGTTCTATTGAATGCGTAGAAGGTATTACAAGCCCAGACGGAAGAGTTTTCGGAAAGATGGGACATTGCGAACGTAGCGGAAAAGGACTATATGTGAATATTCCTGATTTTAAAACTCAAGATTTATTTAGTGCAGGAGTCCAATATTTCACAGCATAATTTACGAAATATTCGTAAAAACTTGAAATATAACAATATACTTATTTGAGTGACTAACACATTGACTTACACACTTGATTTTAGGGGGTGAATATGTCTGCAGAACTTGAAGATATACACGAGGAGTGCGGAGTATTTGGTGTATGGGGTCATCCTGATGCCGCGCGGCTTACTTATTTCGGATTGCATGCATTACAACATCGCGGTCAAGAAGGTGCAGGAATTGTATCGAACGATAACGGTAAATTGCACGGACATAGAGGATTAGGATTATTAACGCAAGTTTTTAGTGACGAAAAAATAATAGATAGACTTACTGGAAATAGCGCTATAGGACACGTCCGTTATGCTACTGCAGGATCAGGTAGTATTGAAAACATTCAGCCATTCTTATTTAGATTCCATGATGGAGATGTAGCTTTAGGTCATAATGGAAATTTGACTAATTTCACAACTCTTCGACATAAATTAGAAGATGAAGGAGCGATTTTCCACTCAAATTCAGATACAGAAGTTTTAATGCATTTAATACGCAAATCAAATAAAACTAGTTTCATGGATTGTTTGAAAGAAGCTTTGCAAACTGTTCATGGCGGATTTGCTTACTTATTGCTCACAGGTAATGCTCTAATAGGAGCAACAGATCCTAACGGATTCCGTCCACTTTCCTTAGGTCGCATGAGCAACGGAGCATACGTATTAGCATCTGAAACATGCGCACTTGATATTGTAGGCGCAGAATTTATACGAGATATTGAGCCTGGCGAAATTATTGTTATTAACGATGACGGCTACAGAATTGAACGTTATGCAAAGCATGTTCAACATGCTGTGTGTTCAATGGAATTTATTTATTTTGCACGCCCAGATTCTAATATTTATGGAATTAACGTACACTCTGCTAGAAAGCGTATGGGCTCTCGTCTTGCTAAAGAATCTCCTGTTGAAGCAGATATGGTTATTGGAGTACCAAATTCATCTCTTTCTGCCGCAGCTGGTTATGCTGAAACAAGCGGACTTCCTAACGAAATGGGATTGATTAAAAATCAATATGTTGCTCGAACTTTTATTCAACCTACTCAAGAATTGCGCGAACAAGGCGTACGCATGAAACTTTCAGCAGTACGTGGTGTAGTTGCAGGAAAACGAGTAATAGTTATAGATGATTCTATTGTTCGAGGAACTACTTCTAAACGCATTGTGCAACTTCTTAGAGAAGCTGGTGCTAAAGAAGTACATATGCGTATCTCTTCACCACCTCTTAAATATCCTTGCTTCTATGGTATTGATATTCAAACTACTAAAGAATTGATTGCTTCTAAACACTCAATTGATGAAATCCGAGAATATATTGGAGCTGATTCTTTGTCGTTCTTATCATTAGATGGCTTAATTGAGTCGATTGGTTTAAATAAGCCTGCTCCTTATTCAGGCTTATGCGTTGCTTATTTCAATGGCGACTACCCTACTTCATTAGACGATTATGCAAATGAGTTTTTATCTTCACTTTCTGAAAAAGAACGTGAACATTTAAATGAAATACGAGCAAAAAGTAAGTATTCATATAAATAAAAAGCAATAAACTCTTAGCGCAAAATAACAAAATAAAAATAACAAAACAAACAACAAAAAAAAACAAAATATATTAGAAAAACTCGTATATTTTGAAATTGACATGCAACTTAAAGAATTTTAACAATTATAAATTATGAAAGGAATCTATTATGCCACACGCATATGAAGAAGCCGGCGTAAGTGTAGAAGCAGGATACGAAGTAGTACGTCGTATTAAATCGCATGTTAAACGCACTGAACGCAAAGGCGTTATGGGTGGCATTGGAGGTTTCGGAGGCCTATTCGATTTAGCTTGTCTTGGATACAAAGAACCTGTTTTAATTTCTGGCACAGATGGAGTTGGAACAAAACTCATGATTGCCAAAATGATGAATAAGCATAACACAATCGGAATAGATTGCGTTGCTATGTGCGTGAACGACATTGCAGCTCAAGGCGCAGAGCCACTATTTTTCCTTGATTACATTGCTTGCGGAAAAAATAATCCAAAATTACTCGAACAAGTCGTTTCAGGAGTCGCAGATGGATGCATTCAAGCAGGAGCAGGCTTAATTGGCGGCGAAACCGCTGAAATGCCAGGAATGTACGATGAAGATGAATACGATTTAGCAGGATTTGCAGTAGGAGTAGCCGAAAAATCTAACATTATTGACGGATCTACTATTTGCAAAGGTGATGTTTTAATAGGATTACCTTCTTCCGGTGTTCACTCGAACGGATTCTCGCTTGTGCGTAAAGCTTTGTTTGAAGAAGCAGGATACGATGTAAACACTAAACTTGAAGAGCTTGACGGAAAAACTATTGGCGAAGTTCTGCTCGAACCTACTCGCATTTACGTAAAAGCATTAAAACCATTATTTGAAAAACATCTTATTAAAGGCGTTGCTCATATTACAGGTGGCGGATTTATTGAAAATATTCCTCGCATGTATTCAAATAATCTTGCAACTAAAATTAACACTAATAGCTGGAGTATTCCACCTATTTTCAACGTTATTGAAAAAGCAGGGAATGTAGATCATACAGAAATGTTCAACGTGTTTAATATGGGTATTGGCATGGTTTTGGCGGTTGATGAAAGCAAAGCTGAAGAAGCACTGAGCACACTAAGCGAAAATAATGAAACAGCTTATGTTATTGGCAAAATGATTGAGCGCGAAAACGCTGCAGTTGAGTTGCAATAAAACTATAAAGGACAGAAAATGAAAGTTTTAGTTATTGGTTCAGGCGCACGCGAACACGCTATTGCACACACACTTCTTAAAGGTGAAAGCGTTGAAGAGGTAACTGTTGCTCCTGGAAATCCTGGTATTGAAGCAGACGGAATTAAAACCGTAAACATAAGCCAGTCGGATCACGAAGCTCTTATTAAGTTCGTTAAAGATAACAACTACGATTTTGCGTTCATTGGACCAGAAGTGCCACTTATGAACGGAATCGTGGACGATTTTGAAGCTCACAGCATTCCCGCTTTTGGCCCAAATAAAGCCGCTGCTCAAATAGAAGGCTCTAAAGATTTCGCTAAGAAACTTATGGATCGGCATAATATTCCAACAGCAGCGTATCAAACTTTCGAATCCCTAGAGCCAGCTAAAAACTACGTACTTGAGCATGGCGCTCCAATTGTAATTAAAGCAGACGGCTTGGCAGCAGGAAAAGGCGTTACTGTTGCAATGGACGAGAAAACTGCTCTTGATGCTTTAGAAGATATTTTTGTTGACAAACGTTTTGGATCTGCCGGAGCAAAAGTAGTAATAGAAGATTTTTTGCAAGGTCAAGAATTTTCTCTTATGAGTTTTGTAAGCGGAACTGATTTTTGGGTTATGCCAATTTCTCAGGATCATAAACGAGCTCATGACGGCGATACTGGTCCAAACACTGGAGGAATGGGAGCTTACAGCCCTGTACCTCAAATAAGCAATGAAATAGTCGAACGAGCTATTAACGAGATTGTGCGCCCAACAGTAGAAGGCATGGCAAAAGAAGGAACTCCGTTTACAGGAATACTTTATGCTGGCTTAATTGCAACTAAAGAGGGACCTAAAGTTATTGAGTTTAATGCTAGATTTGGAGACCCAGAAACTGAAGTTGTTCTTCCAAGATTAACTTCAGACTTTGCTACAGCAATTTGGAATATTCTAAATCATAAAAATCCAACTTTCACATGGAAAAAAGATGGAATCACACTTGGAGTAATTATTGCTAGCGAAGGATACCCTGGAACACTTATTTTAGGAGCAACTCTCCCTAAAATTCCTGTTGATGAAGAACAATGTCAACACGTTTATTTTGCAGGAGTTAAAAGTGATAAAGAAGATAAAAACACTTTAATCACTTCTTCTGGAAGAGTAGCTCTTGTACAAGTACACGGGAAAAATGTTTTAGATGCGCAAAACAAGGTTTATAGCATATTAGACAAACTCAATCTTACACATATGTTCTTTAGACATGATATTGCTTCTAAAGCATTGTAAAATCAAGCGTTAGAAGCAAATCTAATATTTACGGCATAGTGTAGAAACCCATATCACGCATGTAATTCTTTCCAACTGTAACATCATATTGTATGAGCTTATAGTCGTTTAACAAACGCTTAGTTTCTTTATCTAATTGCGAATAGGTCATTGGCTTTCCAGAATTGTCAAGATAAATAGAATTACCTTCAGGAATTCTTTGCCACGATTGAATAGTATTCACTACTGGAGGTTCCATAGCGCTTACATGACTACGCAATACAGTCAAGAAAGCTACATATGGTGAAACTTTCGCATTCATATGTTTTGCAATTTGCGATATGAAGAAGTTTGGAGAAGAATATGATTCTGGTTCAACACGAATACTTTCAGGCGACTTCATTTCATTGCGAGCGCACTTATTTGACCAAATAAAGTAATCAGTTAAATGTAATACAAGAGAATTCTTCTTATTCGCGCTTGCACTTGAATAAGCTCCAGGAAGATGATCACCATAGAACATTACTGTTATTGGCTTATTTAATTGATCTAAACTATCAAGGAATTTCTCTGTAGCTTTATCTGTATAATTAGCACCTTTAGCATAAGTCTGAATAATAGATGACTCTTCTACTCCTAAAGGCTTGCTTGAATCAGTAGAAGTAACTTTAAAATCATTATCCTTATACCAATTGTTATAAGGCATATGATTTTGCATAGTAACTAATTGTACGAATTCTGGCTGATTCTTAATTCTAAGCGATTCCAAAACACTATCGTAAGCAGATTCATCAGAAACATAAGGAGCGTCATCAATATGATTCTGATAAGAAATAACATCTGGCTCTCGTAATGAATAAAACTTAGTGAATCCAAATTTCTTATAATTTTTCGCACGCAAATACATAGAAGGCTCAAAAGGATGGAAAGCAACAGAATTCTTACCATCATTCCAATATCGATTTATAGTTGGAACAAACGAAACTTTTGGCACTAACTGTTGATAAGGGCTAGTAAGAGAAGGATCAAAATTAACCATACTCAAACCAGTCATAGACATATATTCGAGATTTGCAGTGCCTCCACCATAGCCAGACGAGAGCATAAGACCGCTATCATTTGACTTCTTCACGCTTTCAATAAAAGGCACAACGCTTTTATTAAATGAAAGTCCTGGAATGCGTTCCGGATTTGCAAATGATTCAGAAAGAACCATAATAAGAGTATTATCGTTAATCTTCATAGTTCTTGAAGAATTAAGTTTCTTAGCTTCTTTCTCATATCTAGCAGCGATTTGACGCATTGTTTTCTCATTATAATTTTGTGGCTCAGTCATAACTTTCGTATTAACTTGACGCATAAAAGCCAACAATGGTCCATTCATTTGAGCATCATAAGCAGAATCCCACATAACTGGATAATCGCCCATAGATTGATTGAATGAATTTGCAAAAGAATTCACTGTGCCTACAGTTGAAACATACCATGCAAAAATACTGAAAATAACAATAACAATGCCACCGCGAACACCGTATCGCAATTGAGGACGCTCAAACCATACTACTTTTCCACGATTCTTATCTATAAAATGAATAGACATAAAAATCAGGACCAATAAAATTACTCCAACAATTGCGTAAAAAATTACTCTACTAGCGTTATAAGGCAAAAATGTCGATATAGATCCTGTATCACTTTGAAGAAAATTTAAATCTGCTGGAAGAATAGCCTCATTCCTCACGAATATTTTCATATACTCAATAATTGAAATTACAAGCGAAACTGAAAGAATTATCATCGATGTAATCCAAAAACGATTAGTTATAAACAGCAATATTGCGTAAATAAAAGCAGCTATCAGTAAATTAAGAATGAGCACAAAGTTCAACTGATTTATCATGTTTTGGAACATGCGATTTAGATTTTCTTGCAAACTTTGTAAAACTTGCTCTCTATTTCCAGTTTGCACTCCCAATTGGAAAATCACTACTAAAGCAATATCGTTAAGAATGAAAAATACAATATAAAGCCATCTAGGAATTGGCACTTGGAACTTAGATAATTGAACTTTCAATTTATCAAAAAACTTTTTACTTTTATCTACACCATCCTTATTTTCATCTTCTAAAGCTTCTTGAGCAACTTCATTCATAACTTATTCCAATCATTCTTAATAAATACACCTAAAAATACGCAATATGTCTATATTGTAATTATTAGTATCGTCATAAAGCTCAAATCACATATATACAAGCTCAAATCACATATAATTTTTCTAAAATAATCTCTACAATAAAGAGAATAAAAGATAAGAACAAAAAAGATAAAAAGCTTAACAAATAAAAAATAACAATAAAAATAAAAACAAAAACAAATATTTCATAAAACTACTTAAAAATAATTTCATACTTTTAACTGATGCGAAAATATTTATTACTTATATCATGATATTAGATGTAAAAAAAAATAAAACTTTTATGGAAAAACTCAAAAGCTTAAACTATATTTACTTCGGATATGTTTAGTAATTAAGGACGAGAATCATAAAATTATGAAGGCACTGGAATCAATAAGTCTTATAAAAGGATGGCTACCAATAAGTTTATTCATCCTAACTGGATTGTCACTAATAATATTATTATGCTCTAAATCTATTTTTAATAAGAAAAAGAAATACATTATTCCAACTCTAATAAAACTTGGAATAACTTTCATAGCATTTCTGATAGGTTTGCTTATTATATGGCTTATTTCAGATGTTTTTCTTATTTTTGGAGTAAGCCTCGGATGGCTTGTAAACATAAGCATTGCAATAGGAATAAGCTTAATCGCATTTAGCATAACTAGTGCAGTGTTATCGAAAGGCTTAAAGCGAATTTTTGCTATTTTTACAATAATTCTCGTATTATTAAGCACTCTTGTGCAAGTAGATATAATTTATGGCGAATACACAACTATTGGCTCGATTTTTGGATTAGGCGGATATCCTAAATTAGAAAAAACTAAGAAAAAATCTTCAAACTTAAGCATTACACAATGGAAAGAGTTAGCAAAAAAACATAAATTGCCTACTATACCTAAAAATGGGATTACTAGATCTGTAAAAATTCCTGCTCCAAAATCACATTTTAACGCTCGTATAGCTAACGTATATCTTCCACCTGCTGCTTTAGTAAAAAATCCTCCAAAATTGCCTGTAATGGTTATGTTAGCCGGACAACCAGGAAGCCCTAATAGATTCTTTTCAGCAAGTGATATTGTGAACACTTTAGATGATTTTGCAAAAAAGCATAATGGTCTTGCACCTATAGTTATATCTCCTGATCAAAATGGCGATCAATCGCATAACTCTCTATGCGCAGACACGAATGTTTATGGTAAAGCTGAAACATATCTCACTAAAGACGTTCCAAATTGGATAATTAAAAATCTTACTGTCGACACTAATCCTAATTTTTGGATGATGGGAGGATTCTCTCAAGGAGGAACTTGCAGTACGCAATTAGTACCTGCTCATCCAGATATCTATGGGAATATTTTTGCAGCAGGCGGCGAATTAGAACCTACTTATAAAAATCGTTTACAAACTATAAATCGCTATTTTGACGGAAACACTAAAGCGTATGAAAATCATGTTCCTACAGTAATTATGAGCAAAAAAGCTCCTCTTAACCAATATTATTATTCTATTGCAGGTCAATGGGATTTGGATTCACAAAAAAATCAAAACATTATATCTAAAGCTGCTCATAAAGCAGGAATGAATGTTATAACTATGATTGCAAAATCTCATGGTCATGATTGGTATACAGTAAAAGCAGGTTTACAAGTAGCAATAGATCGTTTTTCTAAAAGAACAGGAATCAGCGACACTCTCCCACCTCTTTACACGTATAGCGATATAAAGATTGTTAAATCTGAGAATAGCGAAACGAGAATAAAATGCAAGCAACATCTGTAAAAGAACAATCAAATGAGCAAAATGATGAGCAAAATTTACCAAACACTGAGCAATACACGCAAAAAACTCCAACCACTCCAAACGCTGAGCAAAACTCCGCGAAAACATGCCAGAATCCATCACCAAACTCACCAAACACTGAGCAAAACACTCAAACAATCCAAGAAATTCTAAATCAACAGACAACTAGAGATACAAACACTTCTCAAAAAATACCATTTAAAACACAGAAACCAAACGCACACAACAATCACATGCGCGTAATTTTTAAAGACATAATGTCTTGGATTCGCGGACGCGTTCTTGCAACATACACAGCAGCAACCTTGATTATTATTAACATAGTCAATTGGATTTTCACAACGATCTCTCACTTGTACGCTAATGGCACAGACGCAACTTTATCTAGATTATTTGTATACAGAAAACCAAAAATTGCAAACGCATTATTCTTTGGTCACAATAATATTCCTGTATTTTTATCACAATTATTAAAAACACTTGTTTATGTCAACAGCGTATCTTCACTTGTGATTAACGCTGCGCTTTCAATTATTTTGATTGGTTTAGCAGAAACTCACATGAAAAAAATACGCATGATAAGTATTTCTCTTATCAGCACATGCTCAGGAATAATATTTGGATTAACACTTATAGGCGCACTTTCAACGATTATTAGCAATTTAGGTTGGATCAGACGTATTCCAATTCGGCTTTCACCATTTACATTATTTGTAGGAATCTTTATGGCTGCAGCATACTACCAATCTTTACTTCTTCGAAGAAGAATGCTGGTAGTTGGATACACAATAACATTCGCAATGCTGTTATATAGCGGTAATCCAGGAGATTATTGCACTCTTATGGCTGCTATTACAGGTCAAATAATAGGGAAACTCTCACTAAAATCCCATACAGATAAATCTTCACAAACAAAAAAACAAAGACAATGGTGGCAAGGAACAGACTACGAAGTACGAAGGTTATTTGCAATATCACAATTAGTTATGGCAATAGGACCAATATTAGCTCTTTCATCTCGTTCTCATGCTGGAATTTTAACAATGCTAGGATTGTTCATGTCTCCAGAATTAGGAGGAAAATCTTGGCTTACAAGATGCATGAGCAATTCAACTTCTGCAAGCTGCTTACTACATGTAGGATTACATCACACAGCTTATGGAGGATTATGGATTCGCGCTGCCTTACCAATGGCTGCAATGCTTTTAATAGCTTGGGGACTACTACGTGGAAGACGACTTGCAGCATGGACAGCAATCGCAGTTAATACTATCACAGCAATTTTTGCAACAACATACTTTACTATTTTGCCTTTAATTGCATCTATGCAAAACACTCCTAATACAGGTCATAATGCTTCTGCAGTTGCGTTTGCACTAACAGCTTTTCCACCTATTATTATTGTTATTTTATTAGTTTCAAACATTAAACACTTCTCAATTCATACAGATAAACGTCAAGTAATAATAGGTCTTACAATCATATTTTTAACATTACTATTTACTTCAATAGCATACATTTCAATAGGATTGCTATTGCCTCAAAAATTCCATCCTACAGCTAATTTATATAACTTAATACTAGATTTACCAGGGCGATGGATGCCAATGGGATTCGCAAGTAGAACAAGAATAATGCTTATACCTAGAAGCACACTTATATCAGTAGTTATGCAAAGTATAGGCGTAATTTTCTGGGCAGCAGTAGTATTTGTTTGCGTAAAATGGTTTAGAACTATTATTTCTCTAAATGAAGAAGACCGCAATAAAGCAAGTAAACTAGTAGAATGTGGCGGAGAAACAATGAGTTTCATGACCACTTGGCAAGGAAATCATTACTGGTTTTCTCCTAGTGAAAATTCAGCAATAGCTTATCGCGTTAAATACGGTATTGCTTTAACTCTTACAGGTCCTTTTGGAGAACAAAGCGAATATAGACAAAGCATAAAAGGATTTATACAATTTTGCGAAAAAAATTCGTTGGCACCTGTTTTTTATGCTGTACATGAAAGTCAACGTAAGATTTTAGAAGAATTAGGGTTTTCTTCTATAAAAGTCGGAACTGAAATGATTATTAATCCAAATAGTTGGCAAACTCGTGGTAAAAAATGGCAAGATATTCGCACTGCAATAAATAAAGCTAAGCGCGAAGGCATTACAGATATAATGAGTACTTTTGATGAAGCGCAAGATGATATCAAACGACAGATTGTTGAAATTTCTGAAGAATGGGCAGAACTTAAAGCATTACCAGAAATGAAATTTACTCTTGGCGGAATTGAAGAATTACAAGATTCTAGAGTTATTCTTCTTTACGCAATAGATTTACATAACAGAGTTTTAGGAATAACAAGTTGGATGCCTTCATATCAGCACAATAAGATAATTGGTTGGACTCTTGATTTTATGAGACATCGCACAGATAGCCCTAACGGAATTATGGAATTCCTCATAGCTAGAATGGCTGAAAGACTACGAGATGAAGGATTAGAACACACAGAATCAGCTGTAAAATTTATGAGCTTATCTGCTGCTCCTCTAGCTGGTATGGAAGATATTGAGGATAAAGATATAGATATAGATATAGATAAAGATATAGATAAAGATATACAAGAAAACTCCAATGAAAGCAATATTATAAATCATGCTTTAACTATGGTTTCAGACATTTTAGAACCAGCATACGGATTTAAATCTTTATACTTCTTCAAAAAGAAATTCCAACCAGACGCAAATCCTGTATACATTTGTTATCAAGATTCAGCGAAACTCGCTCAAATATCACTTGCTGTTACAAGCTCTTACCTTCCAGAAACAAATCCTAAGCAACTATTAGAAATGATTAAAACATTACAAAATGGTCACAAAAAAGATTAAAATAACGAACAACTCAAAGAAAAAATAATGAATTTTGCGAACATCACAGAGCTAACTTAAACCTCTTGAACGAACGCATAATGTTTTGCGCGCATAGTTTCCGTATCTAAACTCTCATGTAATTAGTTGATGCTATTAAATAACAGCATCGTATATTTTATGAAATTTTAGATAATTTTCACTTTCACGCCTTGTGGAATGTTTACATAAATCCACTTAGCATCTGGAACGCTTAATCGCACACAACCATTAGAAGCTTTGTGACCTAATTTACGAGCTTCTGATTTAATATAAGTACCAAATCTGCGACCAGTTGGAACAGTATGGAACAAGTATTTGGACTGTTTGAACCCAACCCAATAATCTCCACCTAAACGCTCTTTAGGATTATAAAAATGAGTTCCTCGATCAGTAATCTTATAAGTACCTTTAGGAGTTAAATTACCGATTCCAGTACTTGCAATCATAGTGTAAAGCACTTCACTACCATTGTATACAGTAACAGTTTGTGAACTTGTGTCTACTTTCAAATAAATATTCTTTTTATCTAAATTTTTAATATCAGGATACGCTCCTCCAGTAGGATTCTTCCAGATGTCGTCAGGATTCTTTTTTTCAGCAGCATCTTTTTTAGAATTTTTAACTGGAGATGGCACAGTATTGCGTTTTTTGAGCTTAATTATATTATGTTTCTTCTTATTGGAAACACTGTAAATTTTACTATTAACAGAAGCAACACTTTTTATTGAATAATCAACATATTCTAAATAGTCAATAACTAAAACAATAATAATGATTAAGCCAATAAAACGATGCAACATAGTTCCATGAGCCCACGAATCAAAAAAACTCTTCATCGTATTAGAAAACTTCTTTATATCGTTAATCACGGCACTAAACACTCGCATAACATCTCCATCAATAATACAGAATCACACATTAAACTTAAACTCAACTATATCGCCATCTTGCATCACATAGTCGCGACCTTCAAGACGAAGCTTTCCTTCTTCCTTGATTTTAGGCATAGAACCATTAGCTTCTACAAAGTCATTGTAAGATACAACTTCTGCTTTAATAAATCCACGCTCAAAATCAGTGTGAATAACTCCAGCAGCTTTAGGAGCAGTCCAGCCTTTATGAATTTGCCAAGCGCGAACTTCCTTAACACCCGCAGTTAAGTAAGTTTGAAGTCCTAAAATATCAAATCCAACTCGCGCAAGCTGATCTAAACCTGATTCTTTCAAACCAGCATCTTCTAACATTTCACGAGCATCAGCCTCATCAAGTTCAGTAAGCTCAGACTCAAATTGAGCATTCAAGAATATTGCTTTAGCAGGGGCAACAGAAGCTGAAAGTTTAGACTTTAAATCTTCGTCACAAAGCTCAGAATCATCAACATTGAACACGTAAATAAACGGCTTAGCAGTTAGCAAATGCAAATCATACACATCGTTTTTATCAATAAGCTTTTCGTTATGAGCCTGATCAATTGTCTTTCCAGAAGCAAGAATCTTTTTAGCAAGATTTACAGCATCAACATACTCTTGAGTTACTTTCTTTCCGCGTAAATCTTTTTCTAGCTTTGGCAATGCATTATCAATAGTTTGCATATCTGCAAGAAT
Source organism: Gardnerella bivia (assembly GCF_049262715.1). Lineage (NCBI taxonomy): Bacteria > Bacillati > Actinomycetota > Actinomycetes > Bifidobacteriales > Bifidobacteriaceae > Gardnerella > Gardnerella bivia. The sequence continues at coordinate 1,127,307 of NZ_CP058399.1, read as the reverse complement.
AAGCTCAGTGTTTATAGTTTCAATATCGTCTGCAGGATCAACTTTGCCATTCACATGAACAATATCGTCATCGTTAAACGCACGAACAACTTCACAAATTGCGTCTGCTTCACGAATATTTGCAAGGAACTTGTTTCCTAAACCTTCACCTTCAGATGCACCTTTAACAATACCTGCAATATCTACGAAAGTAACTGTTGCTGGCACGATTTTTTCAGTATGAACTAATTTAGCTAATACTGGTAAACGATGATCAGGCAATGGAACAATACCAGTATTCGGCTCAATAGTTGCAAATGGATAATTTTCTGCTAATACATTATTGCGAGTTAAAGCATTAAACATAGTGGACTTGCCAACATTAGGCAAACCAACAATTCCTATTGTTAAAGACATATTCACCTAGTCTAGACCTGCGCGCGGAAAGCACGACACTAATACTAATTTACTAATACTAATTTACTTTACAATTCGACTATTTATTTTTTTCAATAGCATCTATAGCAGCAATCACATCTCCTCTAAAACCACGAGATTCTAATTCTGCAACACCACGAATAGTGGTTCCTCCTGGAGAACATACAGAATCTTTCATCTCTCCTGGATGCATTCGAGAATCCATATACAATGCTCCAACTCCTTCAATCATTTTAGCTGCTAGACGATAAGCACAATCACGTTTCAATCCGTACTTTACGCCTGCATCTGCTAACGCTTCCATATACATTGACGTAAAAGCAGGAGCACAACTAGAAACACACATAGCAATATTCATATCTTTTGCATCAACATACTCTATTAGAGATATAGGTTCAAAAAGAGCATTAAACATTTTTATTTGCTCTTTCGTTAGACTATTTGTAGATTCAGCTAAAGTTACTCCATTGCAAACAGCAATAGGTGTATTAGGAATAATGCATTGAACATTTGCAGCATTCCCAAGAACTTCTTTATAACGCTCTAAATTCCAACCAGCAGCAACTGAGATTATTGCAATGCCGCGTTTAACAATCAAATCAGAAAGAGGCAAGAGCACAGACTCAATCAGATGAGGCTTTATTGCAATAATAATCACATCACTTACTTGGCATACTTCTAAAGCGCTACGCATAGGACGTATGCCAAGCAAAGAACAATTACGTTCTAATTTCTCATAATGTGCAGCACATGCAACAATATTTGAAGCATTAACACCAGACTTAGTTAGTCCTTTTGCAATTGCTTGCGCCATATTTCCATATCCAATAAATCCTACTGTTGCAACGAAATCAGAACTCATTTCCAATAAAATCCCATCTAAATTTGACCAATTTTCCTATTTTCACGCATGATTATTTACAATACATGAACTGCGAATCTAAATCACTATTCAAGATTACTAATAATAGATCATTATAATAAATCATTAGCTTACTTATATAAAGCTTGTAAATCTCCCCTATCTCTAGCTTCATCTAACAAATGACGAAATACTTTAGAACCATGAACACCATCATGCTCAAATTCATTTGTAGTCCAATAATGTGAATTAGATATACGCGACAACGTATCTAATTGCAATCCAGAATCAACATACAAATCATCGAAATAAACAGCTGCTTGCAGAGGAACTTCATTATTAGATAATTGTTCCTCATCATAAATCTTTCCAAATTTTTTATCTTCCATCATACTATCAACAGCAGGCTTAAACGGACTTAACGCAAGTTCTTGATCAAACATCCAAGGGAATACAGCTTCCCCAGTAAAAAGAAGAGGACGAGCAGAACAAGAAAATTCAGGCATAGAGTCGCGAACTTGTTGAGCTGCCCAACGAATAGGATTATCTAATTCACCATCAGCGTAAATAAACTCCTGAAGAGGCCAATAAAGAGGACTAGAAGAAGTTTCATCCATGATTGAATACAGGAATTCATCACTTAGAGAACCACTGATAGAACCACCACTATGTTTAAATGCTTTAAGAGAACCATCTGCATCAGAAAAAGCAGAATCGAGCACCCAATGAATTCTCTCAAAACTCGGTTTCATACCAAAAGACGAGCCTAAGGTTTGTAATCTTTCAACAGTAAGATTTTCACCATTAGGAAGAACTACATCTCCTTGCGAAATTCTATCTGCAATAGCAGCAACTCTAGCAACATCTTGCGGATATCTCTCATAGAATTGCTCTGTTTTTGTGGCCATACGAGGGAATGTATGTTCATATACTTCGCGAGCATTAGCTGGAACATGAGGAATACCGCCAGTTGTGAAACTAGCGATTAGACCTTGTGGGAATAGCGATAGATAAGTAAGAGTTAAGAATCCACCATAACTTTGCCCTAATGAAACCCAAGGCTTAGCATCAAATTCACTAATACGCAAATGCTCAAAATCACGAACAATAGAATCAGCTAAGAAACGCTTCAAATACCAAGCTTGATGTTCAACACTAACACCGTCAGCAGCCATACGTTTCATAGTTGAAGCATCAACTCTAGAAGAGCGACCAACTCCACGCTGATCAGGCAAAACTATTCTAAAATGTTTAACAGCTTCTTCAATCCAACCATCACTAGAAGGTGAAAGAGGACGAGGGCACTGCCCACCAGGTCCTCCTTGCAAGAACACAAGCAACGGCAAATCGTCATGCGCGTGCTGCGGAGAAGTAATAACTCTACAAAATAGACGAATTGTTTCACCTTTAACTTGATCTCCTGGAGTATTTCCTTCCCAATCAAGAGGCACATCTATAGCACGTTCTTCTACGTATAACCCTGGTACGTAATAATGTGTTAATAAAGTCATGACAACTCGCCTTTCTACACAAAATTCTTAAGCGAAACTATAGATAACTATAAGACATATTCTACTAACAAATAATCTATCAATGTGAAATTAACTACGAATTTACTATATTTTACTCTATTAGAATAAAACACAAAATCATGCGAATATACGAAATCATTCAACAAAAACACAAAATCAAAAATGCTAAAAATCGCAAATCATACTAAAGTTCGATTGTTCTATAAAGAACTATGCATTAGCCTAGTAGATATGAATATACAGCATGCACTACGAAATGCAATGAATCGCTTAAGAAATGAAATAACAATAAAAGATTTGATTTGTAGTATATTCATTATTTTTATATCTTTTACAATGTTTAAATATCCTTGGAATAGAATTGATGGTCTTATAACACAAGGAAGTATAGTAACTGTCATAATAGTTAGAATTGTTATTGCATCACTGATATGCGTGCGTAAAATATGGCCAAGCCAAGTAGCTATTATATTTATTTGCGTTTGCATAATCCACTTGCTTTTAGGACCTTCTCTACTTTTTGATGATTTTCTAGGATTTATTTTACTTTCTAACGTTATTTCAAGAGGAAAACCTGAACATTCTAGAGCATTTGTTATTGCTGCTTATATAACTACTATTTTGTCTGCTATTTCAATATCTTGGTCAATCGTAATAGGATCATTTTCAGGAAAAGCAAGTAAAGGAATAATATACGCTTGCAAAATTTATAATCCTTCAGCAAACCATCCAGCTGTGTGCACATCAATTATTTTGAATTTCGCGCTACCTTCAGTAATTTTTGCAATTATAGCAACTACTATCACAGTTATTATTGGTTATTGGCAACGCTCAAGCTTGCATTTTATTAAACTTTTGCAAGAAAATAATGCAACTATTTTAGCTAATCGCAAACACTGGCAACATATTACCGTCACTTCTGAGCGTGCAAGAATTGCTAGAGAGATGCACGATATAGTTGCACATACGCTTTCGATTATCATAGTGCAATCAGATGGCGGAAGATATGCTGCGTCACACGATATTCCTCTTGCTAAAAAAACTATGATCATAATTAAAAATGAAGCAGAACGAGCAATTAACGATATGAAGAAAATGCTAAAAGCATTAAGCGAAACTTCTTCACATGAAGATAATTACTCTGAAATATCTTCACTTATTGAGCAAGCTAGAGTTGCATCTCCAAATAATATTTTTTGGCATACTGTCGATGGGAAAAACTCTTCAAACATGCTTGATTCACAAGCGCAAGCCGTAGCTTATAGAGTTATACAAGAAGCACTTAGTAATATACGAAAGCATGCTGGAGATAGCGTTAGAGTTAAAATTCATGAACAATGGGATCTTAAAGGCTTAACTTTAATAATTAACAATGAAATAAATAAAAATGGATCAGAATCTTCTCAAAATATCAACTCAAAAACAAAACACGGATATGGCTTAATCGGAATGAAAGAACGACTTGAGCGCATAAACGGTAAATTAACTTCCGGAAAACTAGAAGATGGATCATTTAATATTATTGCTTTCATACCATATTCTTATCAAAACGATAAAGCGACACTAAAATTATTAGGTAATAGAATATCAGAAATAAAACACTCAAGCTCACGAATTGAAGCAACTAGTTCAAACTTAAAAACAAATCCTATCAATATAGAAAATACTAATAAAAATGAAACACAAACTTTAATAGAAAATAGTGAGCAAAATATAAAAAATATAAAAGATACAGGAAAAGGATTTAATAGTAAAAAAGTTAGATCAGAAAATAATATTGAAAAAATATCTCAATGGATGCAACAACACTGGCTTATAGGAGATATTATTTGTTACTCTCCATGGCTCATACTTTTCCTTATAATTCCAACATACGATTCAATTCTAGGAAATACAGTACCTTACGATAATTGCAATACAATTTTCGTTAATATAATGTATAGAGTATTTACACTAACAACTATAGTTCCTATGATGTTTCGGCGAAAAGCTCCAACAGCATGCGCTATAATTGTTTCAATTTGTTCTGCATTACAATTGATTTTCTTACAAAATATTATTTATGCAAACTTAACTGTGCCTGCTATTATCTATGCATCAGTTCTATATGGGAAAAAGAACACATGGAAATGGGTTAGCGCAGCCACTCTTGTTGAATGCACTATTTTCGGCATAAAAACTGCTATTTCTTCGCGAAAATTTACAATGAACGTAACTCTGTTCCAATTTTTCGATTCTAAGTATAATATTTCCAATTTTTATGATTTCACGCAAATTATAGCAATTGGACTTATTATAGGATTTTTACTTTCTATAGTTTTATTTATTGTGATTGCTTTTGCATACTATAAGCGAAATGACAATAATAACTTGTTACTTCTTAAAACTAGAAAAATTGAATTAGAAAAAGAACAACAACAATTACAAACTCTTATTGCTAACGCAGAAAGACAACGTATTAGCGCAAATATTCAACAAGAAGTTTCTGTTACATTGCACAGAGTTATAAACGCTGCAAATAATGGAATTTCAATGCTAAACGAATACGAAAAAGCAAAAAACAACGAGAATACAGAAGATAACGAAAACAACAACGAAGACAACAACACAAATATAGATAACAACAACAATATAGAAGCCAACAACAAAAACAACAAAAACAACAATTTGCAACCTTCAAATGACATAGATCAACAAAAAGAAGATATTGAAAAAGCATTCAAAAATATTGGTAGCGAAGGTCGCTCAGCTCTTAAATATATGCGAAATTTGCTTGGAATTTTACGAGAAACCGGCTCTAGCGATGAAGCAATAAATAAAAATACAAATGTTCACAATTCAAAAAACAATAAACTAGTATTACATCCTGCATCTTCTATTGATGAACAAATTCAACACAGTATTGAAAATAAGCAACAATAACTTGATACTATTAAATTATGGAAAACATTGGAATAATTCGCATAGCAATCGCAGATGATCAAGAGCTAGTACGCGCTGGCTTTGCAATGGTAATCAACTCACAAAAAGATATGCGCGTTGTAGCTCAAGCTAACAGCGGCGAGCAAATGGTTAAGCTTTCAGAAATTGAGAAACCAGATATTATTTTAATGGATGTTAGAATGCCAAGCATGGATGGCTTAGAAGCAACTCGTAAGATTTTGCAACAAAAAATAAGCGTAAATACTCGAATTATTATTCTAACAACTTTTGATCTTGACGAATATGTTATGGCTGCAATTCATGCTGGAGCATCAGGATTTTTACTTAAAGATACAGAACCAGAAACATTACTTAATTCAATAAGAACTGTTTATCAAGGGAATGCAATTATTGCACCTAGTGCAACTAAACGCTTGATTGAAAATATGATGGAACATAATTCAAGCAATTATTCAAATAATAACGATAAAAATTCACAAAATATAACGAATACTAAAGTATCAGAATTAACTGATCGCGAATTAGAAGTTTTAATAGAACTTGCACACGGATTATCGAATCAAGAAATTGCAAGCAAATTATTCATTGGACTACCAACAGTTAAAACACACGTAGCGCATATTCTATCTAAAATAAATGCTAGAGATCGAGTTCAAGCAGTTGTTTATGCATACGAAAATAATTTAATTAAACATTAAATTTATACTTTTAATCTTATTCTTGCAATAAGTTTAATTTTACGATTTATTATAAAACTTATTTATAAGTATTTTTTAAGCGTGTATCTTACTTATCTTACTTATCTTCATATCTGCTCAATAGTTTTAGTAATAATGCAACATTCAAAACTCAATTCTTTTATCATTATCTATTAGATAAGAATACATATTACTAAATTCAAAAGAGGTTGAAATGCACTATGCAATTTCAACCTCTTTCTAGTCACAAACTGTGATATAAGCTTAAAGAAGCTACATAATATTTCGATTCTGCTGTACTTATTACTTACGTCGATGACGCATAACAGTAACACCAGTAGCTGCAATACCTGCAAAAGCAACAAGCGCTACAACAGCCAAAATTATATTTTCAGCAACCTTATTCTCTCTTACAGAGCTTGCTTCAGTATGCGATTTATCTCTAGCAACAGGCTCTTTTTCTTTAACTTCTTCACTTCCTTCAGTGCTTTCAACTTCTTTAGCATTTGATTCTGGAACCTGAGAGTCAGAAGAATTACCATTTTTAGAAGAATTGTTCGAATTAGTATTCGTATGCGATTGAGCTTTACTTGCTGAATCATTCGATTTACTCGAAGATTTAGACACACGAACTACTGCTGCTTTAACCGGTTTTTCTTCTTTAGATTTGCTAACTACTTTAACAGATTCTTCTACTTTATTAACACGATTAGAAGAAGTTTCTTTAGTTTCACTTGAAGGCGCTTCGGAAGGAGTTTCAGAAGAAGTTCCAGAATGCTTTTTAGAAGGCGCTCCCGAAGAATCAGAATTATCTTTTGAATTTACAGAAGATTGCGGATTATTAGGAGCAATTCTTCTTTCAGATTCATTAGATTGTGTTTGAGAATCAGAATTATTTCTTTTAGGAACAGATGAAGTAGAGCCACTTTCAGAGCTCTTCTTCTTATTTTCCGCTTTGTAAGCTTTCAAAGCTTCAAGTTCAGCTAATGCAAGACTATGCTGATTCTTAAGATCCTTCAAAGTATCTTCTAAATTATTCTTTGCTGTTTCACCGTTTTCTTTTTGAGTTTGTAAATTTTTTAGAAGATCTTTAAGTACAGCAATATTTGTTTGCAAACCATCAATCTTTTTATTTCTTTCAGATTCATTATAAGAAAGCTCATAACTGTTGATATCTACTTCTATTGCAGAAAGCTCTTCTTTAATGTTTTCAATAGAACTAGTCTTATCATTCAAATCTTTAAGCTTATCTTCTGTATCTTGTTTTGCAATTTCTAAATCTTGCTTAATACTTTCAAGCTGCTTAGATTGCTCTTCGAACGACTTTACAGCTTCATTAAACTTAGGCTCAAGCTGATTCAAAGTAGAATTCATATCGCTAAGCTTAAGCTTCTTTACACCAATTTCCTGATTTAAAGAATTAAACTCTTTTTCAGCATTTTCAAGATCAGAACGCAATTTATCATAATCTGCATTATCTTGATGCTCTGCATCATCCAATGATTTCGAAGCTTCATCTACTTTAGCAATAAGTTTTAGCAGAGCAGCTCTATCCTTTTCTATTTCTTCAGAAAGAACTTTAATGTCTGAATTAAGAACCTGCATCTTATTCTCATAGTTTTTATATATTTTCTCGTATGAATCTTTCTTAGAAGATTCTTCACTCTCAAGAGAAATAAGAGAATCTAATTCATTTTTTGATTTTTCATAATTATCTTTAGACTGTTCTTTTGAATTTCAAGATTTTTAAGTTCTGCTTCTTTTCGCTGCTTTTGCTTCTTAAGATCTTTTATAGCAGCTTGTGCTTGAGCTAAATCAGTTCCAATAACTTTCTTTATTCCATCAAGTTCTTTTTGTCTTTGTGCAATACCTTTTGTTAGAGTCTGAATTTCCTCTATAGTCTTATTTAATTTATTGACTACATCTTCAAGATTTTTAGTTTGCTCATCAATTTTGGACTTTAATTCTTCAATGTTATGCTCAACTTGCAATAATTTATTTTCAGTAGACGCATTAACAGTCGTCTCTGATACCGTAAGAGTATTATCTTTTACTTCGTTCGCTGCATCTTTAGCCCATGCTGGCATTGGACTTTGCAAAGACAACAACAATCCTGCGATTACTGCGGCAGATTTTTTATTGACCGTTACCATATTTTCTACTCCTTGCTCGTAGCGGCCTTCATGTCTAACTTATGTCAGCAGTCAATCTGAGCATAACAAAGTAATAAATACAAAAACAAGTCAAAAGATACGGAATATTTCCTGTTAACAAATTGATTACGTATATTAAACATAACAAATTCAAGAATATACTGAAAAACTTGATTATACAGTGGATAAATATACACTATGTTGAATGTTATTCGTAAACAATACTTACTTTTTTACAAATTAAAACCGCTTACACTCTGCGTGTCGAAATCTTAACAGAAAAAAATAATGCCAACATGTGATTAAACATGTCAGCACTACTTTAAACGTTTTAGCTACATAAAATTTTCAGCCACTATGAGAAATTACTTAATATTTTTCATTGCACATATTTTATTTAATTATTGTATACATTGTTTATTCCGCTGCAGCAGCTGCTGAATAAAGTAATATCATTTAGTTAAAAATATGCATAATTAAAGGGTTATAGACCAAGATGCCTATAACCCTTTAATTACTGTAAATACTATTCGTCTGCAAGAGCAACAACAGGCGAAGACTTAACTGCTCTACGAGCTGGAAGCACACTGGAAAGAAGCGCTGCAAACAAAGCAATTAGAGCGAGAACCGCGTAAATAGTCCAATCAATTACAAACGGAACTTTGCCAATTACGCTAAACACCATGTAGGATCCAATCCATCCAAACACTGTTCCAACAATCAAGCCAGAAACAGTGCTTGTTAGTGAAATCAATGTTGCTTCCATCGCAAGAGATCTCCTAACCTGTCCCCTTGTCATGCCTATTGCACGCAAAGTTGCAGATTCTTTAGTTCGCTCAATAACAGACAAGCTTAGCGTGTTTGCAACGCCTATTAAAGCAATCACAACAGCTACTGCTATTAAGCCAACGAGAAGCATCATCATTGTATCAATAGCACTCTCCCACATCGCTCGCTCAAACACGCTTCCTGTAGACATAACTTCCGCATAGTTAGATGTAACATTTCGAATATTTTTAACAATATCTATAAGATTCGCATTTCTAGAATTCAGCGAAATGAGCAGAATATGCGTTGTAGGCTTAAGGTAGTTATTGAAGTAAGATTTGCTAACAAAAGAAGTATTGTTTGAATCTACTGAAACATTTCGATACTTCTTAAACTGAACTTGCTTTACAGTAATACTCTTATTATTGTTACTAGAATCCGTATTCATGCCAGTAAATGGCGTAAAATTATCATTATTATCGTCATTAGAATTGTACTTTTCTACGTAAGCTTGCAAATTAAGACTTCCCTTTTTAAGATCAAAAGGTTCTTCACCTTCATCAGGCTTAGGTAAAAGCACAGAATCCTTGTTTATATTAACGCCATCGAGATCAGTGTGCATTACATTTCGAAGTTGATCTACATTATCAACTCCAGCTACCAGAGTGTATTCAGTTTCACCTTTAGCATTCTTAAAAGTCATAGGAACTGCAGGAAGCAACTCAGTATGCTTTATTCCACTAATCTTTGAAATGTCAGCAGCTAAAGACTCATCAACATTCTTACCTTGAACAATAATGTCAACACTGTAACGATCGTCAACAACACCTTTAAGAGTTGCTTTACCGCAAATTGCGCCAGTTACAACTGTTGAAACAAGCGTTACACCAATAAGCAAAGCAGTTCCAGTCGCTGCAACTCTTCTAGGATTTCGCTGTACGTTTGCGTTAGCAACTTTAGATGAAGGCCCACAAAGTGCCATAACTGCGCCAGTTGCTCTCATAGCAAACGGCATCCAGAATGTTGCAGTAATAACAATACCAATGAACACAAGCGAGCATCCAAAAATCGCTCCAAGCAAAGTCATCCAAGAGTTCGAACCAGCATTAACTGACCTCCCAGCAAGCATGCTTGCTAAAATATTAATACTTAAAGCTGTAGCTAAAATACCAGCAACAATAAATATCACTCCGAAAACAGCACGAAGAATACTTGCTCGCTTATCTTTAATCAAATCCATTGGACGCAACGCTTCCATCGGAGTTACTTTTGTAGCAGAACGAGCAGCACTCATAGAAGCAAGAACTGTTACAATTGCGCCAATTACTATTGGCCATACAATCGCAGGAAGTGAAACAATCAAAGGAATCTTAGATAATGGTCCAGAATTAATATTCACGTTACTAATTGCGCCCATAAATCCAATTGCACAAAGCACGCCAATAGAAGCAGAAATAACTCCAAGTATTGCAGCTTCAAGTAAAACTGCTGCATAAAGCTGATGCGATTGTGCGCCAATCACGCGCAAAAGTGCAAGAGTTCTCCTACGCTGTGCAACTAATACTTGGAACGTGTTTGCAATAACAAGAGAAGAAACCAGCAGAGCTAAAACACCAAACGACATAAGGAACATAGTTATAAAATTAGTGCCGTTGGAAATATTTCGAACAGCTCTTACACCAACTTCATGCCTAGACATAAGTGAGAATTGCTCTGGAAGCAAAGCGTTAATCTTATGAGATAAATCGTTTATTTTAGATTCATCAATACTCATGTATACTTTGCTTTGCACAACTTGATTGTCAAAATTCTTAAGATTATTGAGTTTTGCACAAAAATCATTCGTTACGCCACCAAGATACGTACCGCGATATGAAGTTGGTATTTGAGAATGTTCTCCATCGTCTACAAGACCAACCACACGAACATCGTACGATTTTTCTTTATCTCCGCCAGTGTCATCTACTTTAACCAAAGTTATAGTATCGCCAACGTTTGCATGTATTGATTTAGCAATACTTTTAATAAGCGTAATTTCGCCTATTTTTTGTGGATCCCTACCTTCTGTTGATTTATAAACAGGAAGATTTCCATACAAACCACTAGACCAAGCAATACTCGTAACTGATTTATCACCTTTTTCTACTTTTACAAGCGCAGTCGCGTCATCACTGCGAATGCCATTAACACCAGGCATCTTCGATATTTCATCTAGATGAAGGTCTTTGTAATGAATTTCACTACTTGGAGAACTGTTAGGATTTTTAAATGAGATTGCATAATTTGCACTACCAAATTCTTCTGTTGCATTGCGAACAACCAAGTCGTCAACACTATTTGCAAAAAGCAAAGTAGCGCTCATAAACATGCTGCCTATAAGAATTGCAATTCCAGAGGCGATTAGCATGCGTACGCTTTTACGCATAAGTTTTAGTGCAATTTTCCACATTCTAACTTCACCACCTTGTTATTGCAATTGAGCAGAATTATAAGAATTAGAAGATGCATCAGAATTTACGTATACGCTAGGCTCTTCACTTCGCTCCATAAGCATCTTGCTCATGCCTTGTGCAGTAGGATTTTGCACGTCTTCAACGATTTGACCATCTGCAAATACGATTGCTCGATCTGCATAAGACGCTGCAACTGCATCATGCGTAACCATAATCACAGTTTGACCAAACTCAGTTACAGACTTCTTCAAGAAACGCAAAACTTCTGAACTAGAAGCAGAATCGAGATTACCAGTAGGCTCGTCTGCAAAAACTACGGAAGGCTTAGAAATCAAAGCTCTAGCAATTGCAACTCTCTGACGCTGACCACCAGAAAGCTCAGCAGGCCTGTGCTTTAAACGATCTTGCAAGCCAAGAGTTAAAACCAAAGTGTTAAACCATTGCTTATCTGGCTTTTTGCCTGCCAAAGTAAGAGGCATAAGAATATTTTGCTCAGCGTCAAACATTGGAAGAAGATTAAAACTTTGGAAAATAAAACCAACCATTTCACGACGCATAAGCGTAAGCTGTTTGTCATTCATGGTTGTAATATCTAAGCCATCAACTAAAACTTTTCCGAAATTAACGCTGTCAAGACCAGCTAAAGCATGCATTAAAGTTGATTTACCAGAGCCAGACGGGCCCATAATTGCAGTAAATTTACCACGCTCAAAGCTAACGCTTACATCGCGCAAAGCGTGAACAATACCTGCACCCTTTCCGAAATCTTTTACAACATGCAAAGCTGCAACTGCTGTTTCACCAATTAGCTCCGAATCAATATTATTTGAAGTAAATCTATTATCTTTTGCATCAATTCCAAATTCATACGTATTATTCGCATATGAATTTTGTCCATATTCACTATCCATTCCAGCTCCTTTATAGATTTAATTGATTGCATAGTAAACCTATTGCTAATAATCAAACTTAAAGTAAATTATTATGAATTGATATCGTTCTAAAGATTGAAATTTATTAAATAAAAAAATTTAACTCAAACTTAAGTATGATTTGAAATTTTAATTATTGATTTTAAACACAACACGCCGTTAAAGAACTTCTGACCACATAGATTCAAAAAACTGGATTTCTTCGATTTTCATTGATGAAATAACAACATGGAAGAAACACATTACGATTATGAAACAAACACAGATTGCGAATCATATTATGCTAGCAACTCAGCAAACTATGAACTCGACAATTGGGAAAAGTATATTTCAAACCAACTCTCGCACACAGCAAAATCTATGTGCGAAGAAAAAGATAGCAAGAAAATTGGCGCTCTAGGAGAATCATACGCAACGTTAAAACTTATGCAAAAAGGATGGATACTTCTAGATCGAAACTGGCATTGCCGATTTGGCGAATTAGATATTGTGATGATAACTCCTCAAAAAATATTAGTTTTTGTAGAAGTAAAAACCAGAAGAAGCATTAAATGCGGAACACCAATGGAAGCAATAACTTATAAAAAATGTGTAAAAACGCGCAAAACTGCTATGAAATGGTTACAAGAAAATGGCTCAAAAATTTGCCACTACATCACAAGATTCGATGCAATATCTATAACAATTGCAACGAAAAACGTGAACAACAATGCAAATAACACAAAAATTATAAAAGAAAACGCTGTTATAAGCGAAATCCCTTACATCACTAACGCAGACACAAGCATCACAAGTAAAAACACAAGCACTACTAACGAAATCCCTTGCATCACAAGCACCAGCAGCATCAGTAACAAAAAGAAATTTTACGAAAACAATGAATCAATAGAAGAAAATATTCAATTCAAACACGTTCAAGGAGCATTCTAATGACAATCGGAAACGCGTTATCTGTAGGTCTTATAGGTCTTAAAGCATTTACAATACAAATACAATCATTCATATCCCCAGGTCTTCCAGCTTTTTCTATTATCGGATTACCAGATACTTCACTTAGCGAAGCAAGAGAAAGAGTAAAATCAGCTTATCAATCATTGCATTGCGATTGGCCGGAATCACGAATAACAGTCAATCTTTCACCAGCTTCTATGCCTAAAAGCGGATCTTCATATGATTTAGCAATTGCATCAAGCATTTTAAGCGCTAAAGGTATTATTCCTCTACAATCTTTAGACAATACTGTTATTTTAGGAGAACTTAACTTAGATGGAACAGTTCTTCCAATTAACGGATTACTACCAATATCTTTATTTGCTCAAGAAATGGGAATAAAAAGGATGATTATCCCACAAGCAAATCTTGATGAAGCTAATTTAGTAGACGGCATCGATGCAATTGGAATAAAACATATTCTTGATTTAGTTGATGAACTTCATGGAAAACTTGATTCTAAGAATAGAAAATATGCACAATTAAACAGAGAACGCGCATTACAAGCAACTGGAAACTCTTCATATGAGCACATACAAGTAAGCGAGCGCTGCAACAAAAATTTCAATAGAGGCGAAAATAATAGTAATAATTTCGACTATAGCAATAAAAATGATACTGAAAATCAGAAAAAAGCTGAGCAAAAACACACATCAGCGCAAAAATCAATTTTAGAATCAGACATACAACACTCTATTGGAGATATGTCTGAAGTTCTTGGACAAGAACACACAAAATGGGCTTTGCAAGTTGCAGCAGCAGGAGGACATCATGTTATGATGATTGGACCTCCAGGATCTGGAAAAACTATGCTCGCTTCACGCATGCCTGGAATAATGTGCCCTCTTAATGAAAAAGAGCAGATAGAAGTAGCATCTATAAGATCTTTATGCGGAACTTTACCATATTACGGAATTAGTGACATACCGCCTTTCGAAGCACCTCACCACACTTCTTCATCTGCTTCTCTTATAGGAGGAGGAACAGGAATCGCAAAACCTGGAATTATTACACGCGCACATTGTGGAGTTCTTTTCATGGATGAAGCACCAGAATTTTCACCACGAGTTTTACAAACATTGCGAGAACCTTTGGAATCTGGATTCATAGCAGTATCGAGATCTAAAGGAACTACTTTTTATCCTGCAAAATTCCAACTTATAATTGCAGCAAATCCTTGCCCTTGTGGATATGCATATGGAAACGGCGAAAGATGCACGTGCAAAGAGAAAGACAGAATACGCTATTTTTCTAGGCTTTCAGGACCAATTTTAGATCGAATTGATATTCAAATGGATGTGCCACCAGTTGAAAGAATAATAATTCCACAAAATACGCGCGATATAAGATCAAACGTTGACAATTCTAATTTAAGCAATAATGAGAAAAATAATTATGAAACTAATAAATTAGAACAGCAAAGTTATATAAAACAAAATAACTTAAACAATAATGCTCTCTACAATGGAAAGCCTATACTAACTAGTGCAATGATGCGGAAAAATGTTACAACAGCTAGACGAATAGCACAAGTTAGATTCGTCAAACAAGGCTGGAATTGCAACGCACAAGCTTCTGGTACATGGCTAAGAAAATATACTTCAAAACATGCTTTAATGCTTGTAAATAACGCTCTAGAAAAACATCAATTGAGTTTACGAGGAGCAGATAGAGCATTAAGACTTGCATGGACTCTTGCAGATATTGCAGGTCACGTTTCGCCTGACGTAACAGATATGGCTCAAGCAATTAGCTTAAGAACAAGAATATAAGTAAAAACAGAACAGCGAAAACAGCCAAAACAAAACTTACAAAAACAAAACATGCAAAAACAAACATTGAAACTAAACGGCAAAACAGTCGTCATCGAAAGCGTTTCTGCTAGACACAAACATGTAGACGCAAACTGAATGATACAGCAAAAGTATCTACAACAATACATTTAAAAACAAGGAAAAAATATGAACACTTATAAAATAAATAATTTACGCACAAGGGTGCAAAAAACAGAAAATACCACAAAAGAATCATTAAATGAAAACAATTTTTGCGTTAAACAAAATAATAACAATAGTCAGACAGATAATTTAAGCGAAGTAAAAGAATCAAGTTCAAATGATCTTTATGAAATTGACGCAGAAACGTTATCAAGAGCAATATTGACATTCTGCTTAGATGGAGCAGATGCGATTATGTATGCTTTAATACTTGGAGCACCAAACGCTTGCGCAATAGTGCAAAAATTACGTATGATTACAGCAATTTTATGCGAAAAATACGAATCTACACATAAAAACGACAATAAACAATTGAAACTTATACTAGACGAAACTCAAATAACGAAATCCAATACAAGCTTAGAAAATAGCAAACAGAATATAAATAATGATGAATCAAAGATATATAAACACGAAACACAAATATGTAAAAATTACGATTCTTCTACAGATAAAAACTCAAATAAAGAATTTATTAAGATAATTGAAAGCAATCCTCATACTAATGTTTTAGAACAATACTTTTTACAAGGACTTTCATCATGGGGATACAACAATACTCAAGGCTTAACTTCAACTTTACATCGCTCAATTATAAAATGGTGTATGAGATTAAGTCATTTACCATCATGGAATATTCAGCAACTAACTTCATGGTTTACAATGAACAAAACTCAATGGATTATTTCTCCAAGCAGCTCTTATTGGCCAATTCAACTTCAAGACTTGGCACTACATGGAAGATGGGCTCCACCACTATGCTTATGGGGATTAGGAAACCCTGGAGCTTTAATACAATGCAATCATCCTATAGCAATCGTTGGATCAAGAGGATGCGATGATTATGGACATGAAATAGCAAGAAGATTAGCGTACGAAAGCTCATTAAGAGGTCATACAGTAATATCTGGAGGAGCTATGGGAATCGATGCAGCAGCACATTGGGGCTCATTAGAATCACGCGAAGTTTGCGAATCACAATCAACTCCTTCTGGATCAACAATTGCTGTATTTGCAGGAGGACTAAATAATATTGGTCCTAGCTCTAATGCAAATCTTTTTAAAAAAATAATCACAAATGGTGGAGCATGTATAAGCGAATTATGCCCAAATACAACACCGATTGCTAGAAGATTTTTAATAAGAAATCGTATTATTGCAGCACTCGCTTCTAAAGTTATAGTAGCTCAAGCTCGAATTAGATCTGGTGCACTTAACACTGCTTGCTGGGCAACAAATCTAAATCGTGAACTATATGCAATACCTGGAGATATTACTAGTCCGCATAACACAGGATGCAATGAGCTAATTAGCGATGGAAAAGCTATTATGATATGTTCTTTTGGAGATATTGAATCTATATACCCGAATAAGCATAAAGCAAAACTAGAAGATTCAATTAAAAATAAGACTTTTAAGGCAAAATACTGCTATGACAGTAGCAATGATACAAACATGAACTCGCATAAGAAAATCAATAATGACACAAACAGCCACACAAACAACCACACAAAGTCTTGCAATAGCGAATTGATAAATAATTGTGAATCTAATTTCAAGAAAGAAACAAAAAACAATGAAGAAAACTATTTTGAAGAATCTATAAATAATAATTTACAAAATTATATTTTGCACGCAATCAAACTATGCAAAAAACGTCACATGATTGCAAATATGGATGCAATATACAACACAACTTTAGAAATAATAAAAGGAAAAGAAAATAGATTTGAGAAAAGTAAATCAACAACAGATTCTGAAATTGAAACACAGCAAGACTCAACAGCTATGCCAGACTCAACAGCAATTCTAAACTCAATGCCATCTATTGCAGAATTTTCTGGAATAATAACTATGCTCGAAATAAATGGTTTTATTAAAAGATACAACGATAGCTTAATACTAACAAAGAAATCCTGACGTTAAATCTAGAATATTTTGCTATAAATAATTCAATATTGTGAGAAAATAGAACTATGCCATCAACTCTTAGCGAACAATCAACTACAAATAAAAGTTCATATCCAAATATTAAATCATTGCAATACGATGTTGTGATTATTGGATCAGGAGCAGCAGGACTTTCTGCAGCTATTGGAATAGTAAAGTCAGATTCATATAAAAAACTAACAGAAAATGGCAAAAAACCATCTGTACTTGTTATATCTAAATTACAAGCTTTAAGAGCACATACAGGATCTGCAGAAGGCGGAATAGCTGCAAGTTTAAGCAATATTGATCAAGACTATTGGCAATGGCATTATTACGATACTGTTCACGGAGGAGATTGGCTTAGTGACCAAGATGCTGCAAAAATACTAGCAAAAGAAGCATCAAAAACAGTTATACAACTAGAACACTATGGAGTTGCTTTTAGTCGCACAAACGATGGACACATAGCTCAACGAAATTTTGGCGGACACACTTCTAAATTCGGTCAAAAACCGATTCGTCGTGCAGCATATGCTGCAGATAGAATAGGACATCAAATATTGTATAGTCTATGGCAACAATGCGTAGCTGAAAATATTAATTTTGCAGAAGAATGCTATGTAACGGATATTGCAATAAATCACGAGTCAAATAGAGTTGAAGGCATTGTTGCATACAATGAATCAAATGGCAACATTCTATCTATATCTACTAAATCATTATTGATTGCAACTGGCGGAGCAGGAAGACTTTTTAGTACAACATCAAATTCATGGGATTTAACAGGCGATGGAATGGCTTTAGCACTAAAAGCCGGATTACAACTAGAAGATTGCGAATTCATACAATTCCATCCAACAGGATTATCTCACACAGGAATATTGATTTCTGAAGCAGCTAGATCCGAAGGAGGAATATTACGCAATTCTAAAAATGAAGCATTCATGAAAAATTACGATTCCATACACTCAGACTTAGCACCAAGAGATGTAGTAAGCAGAGCGATTATTTCAGAAATAGATGCAGGCAGAGGCGTAGAAGATACTCATAGCGATAACTTATCAAAAGATTGCGTATGGCTAGATATGACGAATATACAAAAAGATCATATGAAAGAAGTTTTACCGCAAGTTCTTGAAACAATAGAAAAATACGGCAATTACGATCCATCTCATTATTTCATACCAATAAAGCCAACAGCACATTACACTATGGGAGGAATCCCGATTAGCTTAAACGGAGAAGTATATAAGTGGGATGGAAATCAAAAATCAGTTATACAAGGATTATATGCATCTGGAGAATGCTCATGCGTTGGAGTGCATGGAGCAAATAGACTTGGGGGAAATTCTTTACTAGAAGCTTGTCTTTTTGGAACGAAAGCTGGAATATCAATAGCAAATTCAATAAAAACTTCACAAATTGACTCTAAAAATAACTTGCAAAACAACACGACTGACAACTTAAATGACAACTCTAGTTACAACACTAGTGACAACTCAAATGACAACTCAAATGACAACTACTTACAAACAAACACGCAAACAAACACGCAAACAAACACGCAAACAAACAATGAGCTAAATAATATAAATTTTGAAACTGAAAATACTGAAAATACTGAAAATACTCATGAAATAAATAAATCATCTAATGAAATACTTAAAAATCTTACATTTAAGCGAGCAAATATAATTCGTCATATGCTTAGCGAAACAAAAGATAAAACAATAAATAACACAGTAGAAAACACAGAACAAAGCACAGAAAGTAATCCTTATGCCTTATTCACACAATTAGGGAAAGTAATGGAACATGCTATTGCTGTTAGATGTAGTGAAAAAACAATTCTTGAAGCATTAAATTCAATTAGCGAAATTGAAAAAAGCGCGAGAGAATTAAAACCACGCGACACTTCTCTTATATTCAACCAAGAAATGACAACAATATACGAATTACAAAATATGATTACTCTTTCTAAAGCAATACTTTACGCTTCGTTAAATCGCCACGAATCACGCGGATCTTTCACTAGGCTCGACTACCCTAATCACAATAACGCAATTCTTCCGCAGCATTCTTTTATTGACAATCAAAATAAAATATATAACAAACCTGTCAATATTATTGATTTTCAACCGAATATAGATGCAACTAAAATTATTCTTCAAAATATCAAATAATTTGCAACACGCCGAAGCAAAGTTCACAAAAAGGTGTTATAGTTCTATCTGTTGCCTAAAATACGTCCGGGTGGCGGAATGGTAGACGCGCTAGCTTGAGGTGCTAGTGCCTATTTGTTACAGGCGTGCGGGTTCAACTCCCGCTCCGGACACCATACAGCGAGAGCTGATATATCAACATTTTTAGCCTATTTTTACACCTTAAAAATAGGCTAAATTTGTAAATAATGTGCAAAATTCTGTGATTTTATTTTTTCTTTATGCATATGCAACGATTAAATGCCATAAATTAAGCGTAAATTATGTAAGAATCCTAAGTATCACGCAAAATTAAACATTAAAGTCACGCGCAAAACAGAGCAATGCAAAACAGAGCAAACAAACGAGATAACAAAGTAATCAGCCAAAGATATCACAGCAAACATCAAGATATCAAGATTTAATCCAAAATATCAATAAATTCGAGCAATACCCAAAAACTAATTGATTGAGTGCAAATGGAAATGTATATCTCCATAATTCGGAGTATAAACAGCTACACAAAAAGCGATAATAGTTCCAAACTTATCTTTTACAACAGATTGAGCAACAAGAGCAGGAGTGCCTTCGTCAACTTCTAAAACTTCAGACATTCGATTACAAAGTTTTTCAACGTGAACTGAAATCTCATTTTCAGCAAGAGATATTGCATACGTACTAAAAAGAAAATCAGCTAAAGAAGATTCAGAAAAATCATGCGTTAAAATCTTAGGAAAACGAGAAGCATTTAAATACACTGTGCTGTAATGAGATAAAATATTATCAACATAGCGCAATCGCTTTAAACAAATAAGATCATCATTAGCATTCAAGCCTAATTGTAAAGCAGCTTCTTCATCATTTATAACATTATTTTCCAAAACCTTATATTTAATAGAACAACTAGAAGAACCACTTTCGCGATAAAATCCTTGTATACGATCAGAAATAAATTCCCTATTTTGGCTATTTATTATCCCTTTAGCTCTGAAAGTACCTCTACCCTGCTCTCGAACAAGCAAACCTTCTAATATCAAACTATCAACAGCATGCCTGAGCGTAATACGACTAACATTATATTGTTTGCAAAGCTCAACCTCTGGAGGCAACTGTTCTTCGGGATTCATAGAATCTATGCGCTGACGAAGATTATCTCGAACTGCTATATATTTTGGCACTCCATCAGGCATGACATCACTCTCCAATGTTTAATCAAATACAGTAAACAGAGCCTTTGCAATAACAATAAATCTAAAATCTAACAATCTTAAAAGTTAAAATCTTCTTAATTGCTTCACAATACTACAATAAACCGTTGCCACAATAATAATCATAAGCGCAAAATAACGCTATACAATCAAAACAGTAACAACGGCTTTTGTTTATTACTATGTGAATCAATAGTATCAAAGTTACGGATACTTATTCAAGCAATATGAAAATCTTATGAAATAATTTACGATTCTAAAACAACTTTTTCGATATTATTTTCTACTTTGCAGCGAGCCGTAATAAAAGAAACAACATAGAAAATTATTACTGAAACGATTACAGAAGTAACTAAGATAGCACGACCGCCAAAAACATTAGCATATCCAAGAGCTACACCAGTAACTCCATAATCAGCATCAGAATACGTTGAATTTACAGAACCTAAATCGCCAAGCACTGGCAAAAGCAACAAAGGTAAGAACGTGATAAAAATACCATTTACGAAAGATGCTATTACGCAACCTCTGCGTCCGCCTTGTCCATTTCCGAAAACTCCTGCAACTCCACCAGCCATAAAATGTGCAACAATTCCAGGTATTACAACTGTTGAGCCAGAAACTATCATAATAATCATTCCAAGAAGACCACCAACAAAGCTTGACAAGAATCCGATAAGAACCGCATTAGGAGCAAAACCAAAAGTCATTGGAGCATCTAAAGCTGGTTTTGCGTTCTTAACTAACTTTTCAGAAATACCTTTAAAAGCAGGCACTATTTCATCTAAAACAACCTTAACTCCTGCAAGAATAATAAACACGCCTGCAGAGAACGTTGCAGCTTTAAGAACTACAAATATAATAAAGTTTTGACCATGAGATAATTGACTTTCAATATATTGAGAACCAGCAAATAAAGCTACTACAACATAAATTATTGCCATTGAAATTGTTATAAGAACTGTAGTATCGCGCAAGAAACCTAAAGCAGAAGGGAACTTAATATCTTCAGTCGACTTAGATGGCTTCTTTTTAGAAGAAGTAAGTCGAGCAATTATTGCTCCTAATGCAACTCCAGCAGATGCAGGATGACCTAAAGCAACATCGTCTTTACCGGCAGCTTTTGTCATAAAAGGCTGAACAATAGCAGGAGAAATAGTTATAAATAAGCCTTGAGCAATAGAGCCCCACAACAATACTTCCCACATTGCAAATCCAGATACATTAAATATAACAGCAAGCATACTAGCCATATAAAATGCAACATGACCAGTTAAGTAAATGAACTTAAAACGAGAAGTTATAGATAAAACAATATTTACAATCATTCCGAAGAAGAATATAAGAGCAGACTCTGAACCATATTTCAACAATACAGTACCAATAATCGCTTCATTATTAGGTACAACACCTTGTACTCTAAAAGCATGCTGGAACATACTTCCAAAAGGAGCTAACGAATCTGTTATAACTCCAGATCCTGCAGCTAATACTAAGAAACCAACTAATGTACGAATAGAACCTTGCAAAATATCTGATATTTTCTTACGCTGTGCGATTAGGCCAATCATAGATATTAACGCAACAATTACTGCTGGCTGTCGAAAAATGTCAAGCAACACAGATAGAACACCGTTCACGGTTCACTCCTTATATTTATAAATAAATATTGAGCCTGCTAACAATAACGAAGTTGAACGAAACTTTGCATAATAAATGACGATATATTCTGTTTAGCAAATCTAATGCAAAACAGAATCAATAAAGTGCATTAAAGTAAGTGCAAAGCAAGCGAACATGACAAGTTGATAGAACTACTCTATCTTTAATCTCTACCTTCAATATCGTATAGCTCACATGTATTTTAATGTACTTTTTAATAATATCTTTTTAACGATATAAAAACCTACATAACAACGTTTTTCTTATAAAAATTTATGATTTTCATAATATTATATGGAAAAAATACGGATTCGACACGCCGAAAAACGGAAAAATATAAGGTCAAAATCATAAATAAATTAAATTGTAAATTTATTTTACATTTTTTCAAAAAATTAAACATATGTTTTATTGTCTAAACATTTGTTTAGTTTTCAACATGTTTTTATTAAAAATGTTTGGAAGATTGCGACCAATATGACTTAATTATTACATTAAAAGATAATAAAACAATTCACAAATAATTTTATTGATTCACAAATAATTTGATTACTAAATCAAGTATTACAGTGCTAAATCAAGTATTAGAGTGCCAAATCACCATTTTACAGATATAAAAATCGGGAGCTAATCTTTAGAAAATTAACTCCCGATTAAGCTAACAATTAGCTAAACAAGTATGAATCTAACAGTATTCACACTACTCGTTATCGCCAGCAGTTGCAGCGGTAGCGGTAACAGCGCCTGGCTTGTCGGTCTTAACGCCTGGCCACACCCAATCAGTGTAGTCTGGGTGATCAAGACCCTTGTCGACTGCATACTGGAATGCTTCAAGACGGAAGTCTTCAAGCTTCTTGATTTCGTCGGCATACTTAGCAGCATCAACCATGCGCAATGCTTCAGCAGTAAGCTCATAACGATCCATATCGTTCACGCGAACCATATCATATGGAGTTGTTGTGGAGCCCTGCTCCTTGTAACCATGAACGTTGAAGTTGTCGTGGTTTGGACGATCGTAAATCAAGCCACGAACGTCATGTGCATAGGAGTGATAAGCGAAGAGGACTGGCTTGTCTGCTGTGAAGAGATCAGTGAACTCTTCGTCAGTCAAAGCTTCGTTGTTTTCCTTAGCGGACTGCAACTTAAGCAAGTCAACAACGTTTACAACCTTGAACTTAACGCCAAGCTTGTTCAACTTGTCGGCAGCTGCCATCAATTCCTGCTGTGGAACATCGCCAACACCAGCAAGAACAACCTGAACTTCGTCATTGTTCTTAGCGTTGGAAGCCCACTTCCACTCAGCAGCACCCTTCTCGAGCTCTTCGCGAGCTTCGTCAAGAGTCAACCAAGTAGCAGCTGGCTGCTTACCAGCGAAGATAGCGTTAATCATGTTTGTGGACTTGTAAGCCTTTTCAGCAACAGCAAGCAACATGTTGGAATCTACTGGGAAGTAAATGCCAATTACGTGATCGTTGTTGAAAGTCTTGTTCAAGAGCACGGAAGTTACGCCTGGATCCTGGTGCGAGAAGCCGTTGTGATCCTGACGCCATACGTGAGAAGATACCAACAAGTTCACAGAGGAGATTGGCTTACGCCATGGGATCTCACGAACTGTAGCCTCAAGCCACTTTGCATGCTGGTTCAACATGGAGTCGATAACGTGTACGAAGGATTCGTAGGAGCTCCAAATGCCATGACGACCGGTGAGCAAGTAACCCTCGAGGAAGCCTTCCATTTGATGCTCGGAAAGCTGCTCTGTAACCTGACCGGTTACAGCCATGTGCTCATCGACTAAGCCAGAAAGGTAGCCTGCGTCCCACTGCTTGTTAGTTACTTCATAAGCAGCCTGCAAGCGGTTGGAAGCGGTCTCATCTGGTCCGAAGATACGGAAGGAATCTGGGTTGTTCTTGATAATGTCACGAGTATAAACGCCAAGACGACGTGTAGCTTCGAGCTGACCCCAGCCGTGACCGAATTCCTTAACTTCCTTGACTTCGTAATCCTCAAGCTTTGGAAGCTTCAAGTCTTCGCGAATACGACCACCGTTAGCGTTTGGATTTTCGCCAATACGGAGTTCGCCCTTTGGCATGAAGGAAAGAACGTCTTCCTTCACAGCACCCTTTTCATCGAAAAGCTCTTCAGGCTTGTAGGACTTCATCCAGTTCTTCAAAACCTCGAAGTGAGCTTCGGTATCGCGAGCGGAAGCCAGTGGAACCTGGTGTGCACGCCAAGAACCTTCGGTCTTCTTGCCATCGATGAACTTCGGGCAGGTCCAACCCTTTGGAGTGCGGAAGATAATCATTGGATAGTAAGGACGAGTTACATCGTTAGTTTGTGCTTCAGCCTTAATATCGCAAATCTCATCGAAGATAGTTTCGAACATGTCAGCAAAGCGGCGGTGGATAGAAAGATGATCCTCATCATCGAAGCCAGCAACGAACTCGTATGGCTCGTAACCCATGCCGTGGAAGAACTCATGAAGCTCTTCATCAGAAATACGGGAAAGAATAGTTGGATTAGCAATCTTATAACCATTCAAGTGCAAGATTGGAAGAACGATACCATCAGTACGTGGGTTCACAAGCTTGTTGGACTGCCAACCAGTTGCCAAAGGACCAGTTTCAGCTTCACCATCGCCAACGATTGCTGGAACGAACAAGCTTGGGTTGTTCATAACAGCGCCATAAGCGTGTGAAAGTGCATAACCGAGCTCGCCACCTTCGTGGATAGAGCCTGGGGTCTCAGGAGCAAAGTGTGAAGGGATACCGCCTGGGTAAGAGAACTGACGGAAGAACTTCTGCAAGCCAGCTTCATCCTTCGTAATCTTTGGATAGTACTCAGTGTAAGTACCGTCAAGGTAAGACTGAGCAGTACCTGCTGGGCCGCCGTGGCCCGGACCCATAATAATAACAGTATTCTGCTGGTGATCAGCGATGAAACGATTGATGTGGCCGATAAGGAAATTCAAACCTGGAGTAGTACCCCAGTGGCCCACCAGACGATGCTTAACGTCTTCGCGAGTAAAAGGCTCCTTCATTAGAGGATTGCTGCGAAGATAAATTTGACCGATAGCGAGATAATTAGCAACGCGCCAATACTTGTCTACGCCTTCGATAGCTTCCTCGGAAACTGGAGCATTGAGCTTCTTCCAAGGGGTGCCAATAACAGGACTCGTCATGTGTACTCCTGTACTAAAGCACTTTTCAGTGCATTTGATCATTACCATTTTGGTTATAGAGGCTGCAAAACAAAAGTATTGCACCTCTTTTTCCATCTGCTCCAGTATAGTTCCAGCGCCTGACTTTTGTTCGTTTGGTTACTTCTTCGTGCACTTATGTTGAAAAAATGTGCGATTAAGTGCACAAAAAAATAGTTGTTTGTATATATTATGTTAAGTTTTATGTTCGTTTTATATATTAAATACCTTAATTCTTAACAACACACTAACAAGAAACTAACAAATCATATGCTTTTACAACAGCGCAATCTTCTAAACAAACATAGGCATAAAGAAAAATAACCATAAAGCACACACATAATATATTTGTATAAGAAATTCAACATAATCAAACACTAACGTCTAAAAGCGCCACTATTATAAGTTGAATCGTGTTGAAATATATAAAGGAGAATCATGGCAAAAGGACCAGTGCTTGTCGTTGATTTTGGCGCACAATATGCACAGCTTATCGCTAGAAGAGTTAGAGAAGCAAATGTATATTCAGAACTTGTTCCCCACTCTATGCCTGTAGACGAAATGCTTGCAAAAGATCCAAAAGCCATTATCCTTTCAGGTGGACCAGCTTCAGTTTATGAGCCAGGAGCTCCAGATATTGATCCAAAAATTTTTGAAGCAGGAGTGCCAGTATTAGGAATCTGCTATGGATTCCAAGTTATGGCACATGAATTAGGTGGAAACGTAGATAAAGCTGCACTTGGCGAATACGGAAAAACTGAAGCAAAAATTGACAACACAAAAGGATTACTTGCAAATTCTCCTATAGAACAAAACACATGGATGAGTCATGGCGTTGCAGTTGAGAGTGCTCCAGAAGGCTTTGAGGTACTCGCCCACACTCAAGGCGCTCCAGTTGCAGCAATGCAAGATGAATCTCGTAAACTTTATGGCGTTCAATGGCATCCTGAAGTAAAGCACACTCCATTGGGTCAAGAGCTTATTTCTACATTCTTACACAAATGCGCAGGATTAGAAAACGACTGGAATCCTTCAAATATAATCGATGAGCAAGTTGCAAAAATTCGCGCCGAAGTTGGGGATGCACAAGTTATTTGTGGTCTTTCAGGTGGAGTTGACTCAGCTGTAGCAGCAGCATTAGTTCATAAAGCAATTGGAAACCAACTGACATGTGTGTTCGTTGATCATGGTTTACTTCGCAAAGGTGAAGTTGAACAAGTCAAGCACGATTTCGTTAAAGCAACAGGAATTAAACTTATTGCAGTAGATGCAGAAGACGATTTTCTCGATGCACTTAAAGGCGTAAGCGAACCAGAACGTAAGCGTAAAATTATTGGCGAAAAGTTCATTCGCACTTTTGAGAAAGCTCAACGTCAAGTTATTGAAGAAGCTGGAAAATCTGGCGCAGAAGTCAAATTCCTAGTACAAGGCACGCTTTACCCAGATGTTGTGGAATCTGGTGGCGGCGATGGAGCTGCAAATATTAAATCTCACCATAATGTTGGAGGACTACCAAAAGACTTAAAGTTTAAGCTTATTGAACCTTTACGAACTTTATTTAAGGATGAAGTTCGCGCTATTGGACACGAACTTGGACTTCCAGATGAGATTGTATGGCGTCAACCTTTCCCAGGCCCAGGTTTGGGTATTCGTATTATTGGAGAGATTACTCGAGAACGTTTAGCACTTCTTCGTGAAGCTGACGCTATCGCTCGAGAAGAACTTTCTAAAGCCGGTCTTGATCGTGATATTTGGCAATGCCCTGTTGTACTTCTAGCAGACGTACATTCTGTTGGAGTTCAGGGCGATGAACGCACATACGGATCTCCAATTGTGCTTCGTCCAGTAAGCTCTGAAGATGCAATGACAGCAGATTGGTCACGAGTACCTTATGATGTTTTAGCAAAAATCTCCACTCGCATAACGAACGAGTGCCGTCAAATCAATCGAGTTGTACTTGACGTGACTTCTAAGCCACCTGCAACAATCGAATGGGAATAAATCGATATAAAATCGATATAAAAATAGTATTGTCAGCATATGTTGGCAATACTATTTTTTTATTTGTAAATTATAAGTCGCGTCTTAAAAATCATAATCAAACAAAAATAAAACCAAAAACAGAACCAAAACCAAAACAATCTAATCTACATAAAACTAAAACAAAACGCGTATACTTCGCATGTACACTATTAAAATGGTTTAGAATGATAACGAAAATAAAGTTGCGCAGTTCGCACAATCATATACAATGCAAAATTACACAACTTTGTTCTAGAAAATTTAATATATGATTAAATGCATATTAAACACGAACCGAATCAAAGGAGAAAAGGCGTGTCACTAACTAATGTTTCTATCATAAGTGCGCAATGCAATAATGGGCGTAATGCTGTTGCTATAGGAATCACAAATTTATTAGCACACAGACTTTCAACAACTATTTTTAGACCATATGCTCATAAAGACGATGCTTTCACTGCTTCACTTTTAAAACTAACTAACAGCAACACTAGCGTTGATAATGTTATAGGTGTAAGCGATTTAGAAGTAGAAGATAATAAAGAAGTAGTAAGAGGAGATATTGTTGCATCTTACAACGAATTATTAAATAAGACACAAGCTCAAGCTTGCGTAATTATTACAAGCGATTACACTCCAGTATACGATCCTGACATTTTCGCTTTTGATGCACAAATATCAGCGGATTTAGCATCTCCAATTTTCCTTGTTGTTTCATCAAAAAATCGCACCTCGAAACAAGTATTAAAAACTATCGATGCACAAAATGCAAGAATCGTTAAAGAAAGTTCAAAAGTTATAGGCATTTTCGTCACGGATTGCAACGAGAAAATAGGCTCTGAAATAATACGAGATTATACATCTCAAAATTGCTCAAATATTGAAGGTAAAGTTTCTCATATACGTAACACTCCGCTTTGGGTTCTTCCTGAAATAGATAGCAATAATATTGAGCAAACAATAAAAACTTTCGAAGAATCAGTTAAAGAAGAAGACGTATTAAACGCACTACACCAAACATTCAAACGCGCGATTACGCCTTACGCTTTCCAATACAATCTTTTAGGTAAAGCTAAAGAAAATAAAAAAACAATAGTTCTTCCAGAAGGACAAGAGGATCGCATTCTTAAAGCAGCTGATTACCTCTTGCAACGAGATATAGTAAATCTTATTATCGTAGGCGAACGCGATTCAATCTTAGAACGCGCTGAAGAATTGAATCTAGATTATATATGCAAAGCAAGTTTCCAATCTATGAATGACGAAGCAATGCTTAAGCATATGATTACTAAACTTTGTGAACTACGTGCAAAGAAGGGGCTGAGCGAACAGGAAGCTAGAGAGCAGCTGAAAGATGCGAGCTATTTTGGAACTATGCTAGTAGTTCTAGGTCAAGCTGACGGTCTTGTTTCTGGCTCAATAAATTCAACTGCAAATACAGTTCGCCCTGCACTCCAAGTAATTAAAACTAAGCCTGGAACAAAATTAGTTTCTGGAGCATTTATAATGTGCTTCAAAGATCACGTTGCAATATTTGCAGATTGCGCTATTAATCCAAATCCTAATGCTGAACAATTAGCTGATATCGCTATTCAATCAGCGAATACTGCAAAAGCATTTGGACTAGATCCTAAAGTAGGCATGCTTTCATACTCAACTCTCGGATCTGGAAAAGGGCCAGACGTAGATATGGTGGAAGAAGCAACACGATTAGTTCATGAAAAAGCGCCAGATTTACAAGTTGTTGGCTCTATTCAATTTGATGCAGCATGGTCCCCAACTGTTGCATCATCAAAAGCTAAAGGAAACTCTATTGCAGGTCATGTGAATGTATTTGTATTCCCAGATCTATGTGCAGGCAATATTGCTTATAAAGCTGTACAACGTTCTAGCGGAGCATTAGCAGTAGGCCCAATCTTACAAGGACTTAATAAACCTGTTAATGATTTATCCCGAGGAGCATTGGTACAAGATATTATTAACACAGTAGCACTTACAGCTATTGAAGCACAATCCAAATAAATAAATAAATAAATAAACTAACTAACTAACAAACAAATAAATAAACTAACAAACTTAAAAATGCTGTAAATTACTTACAAACATTTAATGTACTATAAGTAGTGTTGTATAAACTTGCATGTACACTTGGCTGTGGCAATTTACTAGCCTTATCAATACTTTATGGAGGATGCCCCCATGGCAAAAACCGTTCTTGTTATCAATTCTGGTTCTAGTTCAATTAAATATCAACTCGTTGATCTTGGAAGCGGCGAAGGTATTGCTTCCGGTATAGTTGAGAAAATCGGTGAGCCAGTTGATGGCCACTATAAGCACGTATTCAATGGCGAAAAACATGAATTCGATGAACCAGTTCACGATCATGAGCAAGGTTTGAAACGCGTACTTGGATTCTTCGAAGAATATGGTCCAAAGCTTTCTGAATCTGGCATTGTAGCTGTAGGTCACCGAGTTGTGCAAGGTGGCTTAACATTCCCTAAGCCTGCATTAGTAAATGCCAAGACAATTAACAAAGTTAAAGACTTGGCAGTTTTAGCTCCACTTCACAACGGTCCAGAAGCTGTTGGAGCAGAAGTTATGAGCGAACTTTTGCCAGACGTTCCACAAATTATGGTATTCGATTCTTCATTCTTCCACGATTTGCCACAAGTTGCTGCAACTTACGCTTTGAACAAGGAAATTGCAAATCGCTACCATATCCGCAGATACGGTGCTCACGGAACTTCTCACGAATACATTGGTTCCGTTGTTCCAAGCGTTGTTGGAAAACCTGCTGAAGGTTTGAAACAAATCGTTTTGCACATTGGCAATGGCGCTTCCGCTTCTGCTCAAATTTCTGGCAAGCCAATTGAAACTTCTATGGGCTTAACACCACTTGAAGGTTTAATGATGGGTGGACGCACTGGTGATATCGATCCAGCAGTAGTATTCCACCTTATTCGTAATGCTCACATGAACGTTGATGAGCTTGATACTCTCTTCAACAAGCGTTCCGGCATGATGGGCATGACTGGTCATGGTGATTTGCGTGATATTCATAAACTTATTGCTCAAGGCGATGAAGACGCTAAGCTCGCTCTCGGAGTATACGTTCATCGCATCGTAGGATACATTGGCAATTACACTGCTCAAATGGGCGGAGTCGATGTAATCACATTCACTGCTGGCGTTGGTGAAAATGATGAAATCGTACGCGCTAAAGTATGCGAAAAGCTTGAACCATTCGGTGTAAAGCTCGATAAAGAAAAGAACTTGGTTCGCTCTAAAGAGCCACGCATTATTTCCACTCCAGATAGCTCTGTGATTATTGCTGTTATTCCAACTAATGAAGAGTTGGCGATTGCACGCAAGGCTGCAGCTATTGCTGAAGCTGGCGAAGATACCTACGGCAACAAGTTTGAGCGCTAAAAACAAAAATTTTAGCGTCTACTAAATTCTAAATAAATAATCCCGGGTTCCATTTAGGCTCGGGATTATTTGTTTATTCGGTCATTTTTTATTCAAGTATTTGTTTATTCAATCATTTTATGCCACATGCCTGGAAAATCAGGAATAGTTTTTCGAGTTGTGGAAATGTTTTTGACGCGAATGTTTTCTATACGCAATCCAAGCATTGCAGCAAACGTTGCCATTCTGTGGTCTGCATAAGTTTCCATAATCTCACCATGCATATTGTTCCTTGGCTCAATACGAATTCCATCTTCAAGTTCTCTAGAGCCAATACCAACTCGATTCAATTCTTTAACTAAAGCTTGCAAACGATTAGTTTCATGACCACGCAAATGCGCAATACCATGAAGTTCACTTGGCTCATCTGCAAAAGCTAAAATAGCTGCAATACTTGGAGCAATCTCCCCTGCTTGACTTAAATCAAGATACGGAATTGCTTTAATAACACCATTGCTTACTACATGAATTATTCCAGAATCATCACTTGTTTTTTCAAAACTAACTTTTGCACCCATTTTTTCTAATATTTCAGGAAGCAAGACTCCAGGTTGAGTTGAAGAAAGCGGCCAATTAGGTACGCTAACACTTCCTCCAGCAATCAATGCTGCTCCTAAAAATGGCGCTGCATTTGAAAGATCTGGCTCTACGCTAACAATATCAGGCAATGTTAAATCGCTATATTTAATACTCCAAACTTTATTTTGAAGAACTTCTACTTCCCCGCCAGCTTTACAAATATCGTCTATAGTCATACGTATATGAGGAATACTAGGCAAAGTTTTACCAATATGCTCAAGCTCTAATCCGCCAGGAATGCGTGAACCAATTAACAGCAATGATGAAATAAATTGTGAAGATGCTGACGAATCTATGCGCACAATCTTTTTAAAACTATTTTTAAGAATTTCACTCGAAGGCGGAGTAACAGTAAAAGGCAAAAAACCAACTTCCCTATGGTATGTTACTTTTGCACCAAGTTGCTCTAAAGCATCAAGAACAGGTTTCATAGGACGCGCGTATGCTTGCGAGTCGCCATCAAAACGCACTGAATTATCCGCAAACAAAGCTAAAGCAGAAACAAATCGCATTACAGTTCCAGCTAACCCACAATATACTTCAGCATTATTTTTTACATGAAAAACTCCATCTTTGGGCGCAATCACACGAATTTTCGTCCCATCATCACTTAAAGACTCAGTTTTAACACCAAATACAGATAGTGCATTAAGCATAAGTTCAGTATCACGCGAGCGCAATAATCCTTGTAAGACAACTGACTTAGTGCTAACAGATGCAAGAATTAAATATCGATT
This sequence comes from Gardnerella bivia, assembly GCF_049262715.1. Lineage (NCBI taxonomy): Bacteria > Bacillati > Actinomycetota > Actinomycetes > Bifidobacteriales > Bifidobacteriaceae > Gardnerella > Gardnerella bivia. The sequence goes on along the minus strand of NZ_CP058399.1, from coordinate 1,094,557 downwards.
TGACAAAGATTTGCTACCAGGCAAAGTTACAGTTGCATTCAAAGGATTAGAAACATATGGAGCATACCAAAAATCGGATTGCATTGTTTCGTTAAGCTCACTCATACTACGATACTATCTAGCAATATGTACGCAAAAAGAAAAAGCATGTTTTAAAATAAAAAAGCGTCTTTTACACAAAATAAAAAAGCGTTATTTTAAAAATAAAAAGCGTGTTTGACACTAAAAGCAATTCTGTAATCATACTAAAGTATCAAACACACTTTTATTATTATTATTATTTACATATGTATAAAAGCATTATGATAATATCCAGTTTTTATTGCAGCGGTAAGAGCAATAGCAGGAACTAGAATACATATAGCGTAAAAAATCCAATCTACAATTGTTAGCTTTGAATCCCTAGCTGGGCAACGCTTAATATCACTACCGAAAGCTCGAGCTTCCATAGCAGTTGCAAGTTTTGTACCACGTCTAATAGAAAGAACAAGCAAACCAAAAGATTGAGAAAACATACGTTGTATCGCCTTACTATCAGTTACACCGCGAGAACGTCTAGCAAGACCGAAAGCACGCCAATCGTCTTGTAATAAGGTAAACATACGCAATCCTGCTAATGCTCCATATACGAATCTAGGCGAAAAATGTAAGATTTGCACTAAACCATCTGCTAAATCAGTTGGATCAAGTCCAATAGCCAAAATAACTCCAGGCACTGCTACTGCAGCAACACGTACAAATGTGCTACAAGCAAAATATGCTGATCCTTGACTAATATGAATCAAGCCAAATTGAAATAGCATTTTTCCAGAACTTTGTCCGTATAAAAGAACAGAGATAAAACTTCCAGATGCAGCAATCCACACTGGCCACGTATTACGTAAAACAGTCCAAGGCATAACTCCAGCAATAGCTAGAAGAATTAAATCTAATAAGAAAGCTACTGAAGAAGATACGATATCAAGCGTAATAAACATTGGTAAACATAGAAATAGTGCTCCAATAAAACGACTAATCGGATTAAGTTTACGAATAAACCACGATGGAGATTTAAGTCTTTCAGGCTCTACACGATCCGATGATGGAGTTACGTTAATACGCGAAATTTTTAGCAAATCTTCTTCACTTATTTTTTTAACTGTTGCGATATCGCATGTTTTCTTCATTATTTTACATTCCTTTCATCGCAACTTGTATTTTCTGTAGAATCTTCAGAAGCAACCCTGATTACGCGAGCATCCAAAGCCTGAACTAAAGCATCATCATGAGTGACCATAACTACAGCAGAACCACTATCTCTAATTTGTGCAATCAACTCAACCATAGAAGTCCAAGTAGTAAAATCTTGACCAAAAGTTGGCTCATCCATAATAACAACACGAGGTGCTGCAGCAAGCAAAGACGCAACAGAAAGACGCCTTTTCTCACCACCAGAAAGAGTATAAGGATTAGCTAGAGCGAAACGTTTAAGATTCATTCTTTCAAGCATTTCATCTGCAATTTTATAAGCTTCTTGCTTACTTTTACCTTGCTTTTTTGGACCTATTGCAACTTCATCACGCACAAACTGAGTAATGAATTGATGTTCAGGTTCTTGAAATACCATTCCAACTCTTCCTAGCAACTCATGACTTTTCCAAGTAAAAAGATTGTTTTTACGCCCTTTTGGAACTAAATCTTCATTTAAACATACGCTTCCAGATATAGGCTTTAACAATCCAGCAAAAGTAAGAGCTAAAGTGGTCTTGCCAGCACCATTAGGTCCCATTAAAACGCTTACTTCTCCAAATCGGAAACCTATATTAACATGCTCTGCTAATGGCTTGTTTCTACCAAACGCACAATCATCAGTGTAAAGAGCTAATTTAGAGCTATTATCATGTGATTTTTTAGGAGCAAAAGACTTAATCTTACGACCTGGGACCCATGCTCCTCCATCAGCTAACATATTTCCATACTTCGCAAATATTTCTTCAGGCTTACCATCAGCAATCACACAGCATGAAGAAACATCATTACTTTTTTCAACTACACAAGAATTATTTTCATTCGAAGAATCAGCAATATTACTATCTTCTTTACAACTATTATTTTCTTGAGCTTGCCAAGGTTTTCCTATTACAATAACTCTGTCAATTAAATCCATCCACACATCAATATGATGTTCAACAACAACCATAGTTGCGCCAGTTTTGTTAAGTACTCTAGAAACTGCATCGTGAACTTGTTTTACACCTTCAGGATCAAGATTGGCAGTTGGCTCATCTAATAGCAGCAAACCAGGATGCATAGAAAGTACACCAGCTAAAGCAAGACGCTGACGCTGACCTCCAGATAAACATTGAGTAGAACGGCGAAGTCCGATACTACCAGAAGTGATATCTTCAAGCCCCACTGCTTTAAGTGATTGACGAACACGATTCCAAGTTTCGTCAGCAGAAACACCAATATTCTCGCTACCAAAAGCAACATCGTCACCAATGCGCTCAAGTATTATTTGCGAGTCAGGATCTTGCATAACTAAACCGACTTTTCCGCGAGCTTTAGAAGCATCAATATCGTCAATAGAAAGACTTCCTTCAGCCATTCCTTCAGTTTCATCACCAAGAACTCCAGCTAAAGCTGACATCAACGTACTTTTACCAGCTCCTGAAGCCCCTAAAAGAAGCACTCTCTGACCAGGTTGAATCTTAATATTTATATGCCGCAATACAAAATCTTTACGAGTCGCATGACGCCAACCCCAATCCTTAGCAACAACACTAGCAGGATTCCAAGCAGCATTATCCGCAAGTTGCATAATAATAAACTTTCATTTAAAAGCTTTATAAATAATTAAAATATCGCGCTTTAAAGCCACGTATGACAATAAAGCGCGATTTTCATGACATTATTGACACTTAATCAAACTAAAGCTTGAGGACGTCCAGATTCAAAACGATCAAGCACACCAGTTGCAGCTAATGCTTTTTGTACAACCCACATAAGAATGCCAGCAATGATCAATCCTGAAATAATAGAAGTAACAACATTTGCTAAAGCATATTGTGCATTCCATTTTTGTCCTTTGACTAACCAGTTATATGAGAAGCAAGCTAAGCCAGCTAAAGCTCCAGAAATAGACACTGTAAGAAAATTCCAAGACTTATACAAGAAGAAGATAAAAGCAAGTTCTGCTCCGATTCCTTGTATAATTCCAATAATTAAAGATGAACCAACACCCCACTGGCAGCCTAATAAAAGTTCAACAAATGCAGCAAGTGTTTCTGCAAACAAAGCAGCACCAGGCTTACGAACAATCAATGCAGCTAAAGGACCAGCAAACAGCCAAAAACCTTTGCACAAACCTTCAGCGCCAGGCAAAAGACTTGCACAAAAACCAATAGGAGCTGCACAGACAATGTCCCAAGCCCAGAACAATACGCCAGACGCAACTGCGATAATAGCGGCTATAACAATGTCAATAACACGCCAATGATTAGAATGCTTAGATACTGAAGTATCAACCATAATAAGTGCCTTTCTTTCTAAAATAAATAGATTTGGGCACGGGAAAAGAGCGACTTCCGTTGCTAATATTGCTTAGCTCACGTTCAATCGGTCGAAGCTAATGCTTCCTCTCAGCCTTGCGGCTCCCGAGTCAATATTTTTATAAACAAGGCGAACGCAAAAATCTATAATTGCGAAAGCCTAACACTACAACATTACACGTTAGTAAGACATATTAAAAGACGTACGTCAAAAAATCTGATTATAAGCAAAAATCAAATATATTGTGAAAGAAATAATAAAACCTAGGCTTCACACCTAGGCTTTACTGATGGTCGGGGTGACAGGATTCGAACCTGCGACATCCTGCTCCCAAAGCAGGCGCGCTACCAAACTGCGCTACACCCCGATGCTTTTAACTGAAATCCAGTTCCAAGCACAAGTGATTAGTGTAGCGCAAATCATCGCTCAACACAAATGCGACACGCTGTAAATATATAAATTATAAAAATATATTTCCAATATGTGTTTAAAACACGTCTTATTAAAACTCGTTTTATATACGAATAATTCTAACAAACTAAACAAACCCAAACACTAAACAAACCCAAACACTAAACAGCATTTCAACACGCACTAATACAATATACATGAAACAAGAAAGGTTAAATGATGGGTAAATTCCAACGCGCAGAAGCAGCAGGTCTTATATCATTCCTAGTCTGCGCAATACTAGCTATAGCTATCATGTATATTTACATGGGTACTATGCCAGCCATTTGGCAAGTAAGCCAACGTTTATTCACAGTTGCCTCAGGCACAGTCGCAATATGCAGCATGGGAGCTTTCATAGTAGGATATTTACGCACTCATGGAGAATTCGACAAAAAACGCTTAATAAAAATCATAAAAAACACTTTTGAAATAAGCGCATTATCAACTATTTACGGCGCAACAATGTTTCTCATGTCTTTCGCACTACTATCAATAATCAATAGCATTGTAGGACGAGCAGTTGTCAACAGTTATCTTCCTATACTTTGCTCAGGTCTTTCAGGAATAGTAGGATACGCAACACTAGTGCAAGCTGAACTATTAGAAGCAAAAACCGTTGCATCATTATTACCTATTTTTGTTATCTCAGGAGCAGCAACAGCTGGACTAACATCAGATGATCCATACTGGTATAACAATAATTTTTCACAATTAGGAGATCGAACAACATTTGCAGCTAGCATGTTTAACGCAACACTAATATTGGCTGGAATTTGCATTATTATTACAAGTTACTTCGCAATTGAAGAATTCATAGAAGCTCAACACACTCTTAAAAACAAAATACAATCAGATACACAAACACAAGATGAGCTAAACGAACAAACAAACAACAAATGCAATAATCATAAAGATCATCCTATAAAATATTTTTATATTCGCACTAGCATTATGGCTACCCTACTGATTCTTGGAGGAATAGCATTCATAGGAATTGGAACATTTAGATATACTCCTCACCCATTCATACACGATTTATGCGCTCGCGGTGTAACACTATTAGTAGGAGCAGTTCTTATTGGACTTCCATGGCTAGCACCGCAGCTTTCAAGAACTTTTTATATAGCATCCGATTTAGCAATAATTATTACTTCATTAGCTGGAACTCAATGGTTAAATGGGCACAACACTCTAACAAATGTTGAAGCACTATCATGCCTTCTATTTTTAGGATGGATTATAGTATTTTCTCGACAAGTTGCAGCACTACAAAGCGACAGAATACAAGGTAACTCATATTCACAAAATAAACATAATGCGTAAAATACAAAGATTCTACGCATTATGTTTCAACTATGTGATTGTTTGCGAAATAATTTTTATACACTTTTTGACTAGCAATCAAAATGATGAGTTTTGTAAAACTACGTATAAGCTTGCTGACAATGTAATTTCGCACTCATCATGTACTAGTGAGGCGTGGAAAAAACTTAACGAACAATAAAAAGCGAAACGGTATTTAAAAAAGTTGCACCTAATCCAAACTCTTTATAAAACTAAAGTAACCTAAAATCTAACTTTTACTATTACAAGCAACAACATTTAAACGAACGTAAAAAGTTGAAGCTCCTGTGAGGTAAGTATTTTCCACGCTTCACAACAACAGTCATATTCTGTAAACAAACGTATACGTTATTTGACGCTCTACTTCTCGCTCATCAAAAGCAAAAAACTCCTTGAATGTGCAACGATATTAAAACCAGATTCATAATGCAATTGTGGACCTTTAGGATTATTAGTATCAACAACTAAAGTCCATTTTTCACCATATCTTTTATCTGGCAAAGTGAATGTAATAGGCTCATAATGTGCGTTAAAAATCAATATGAAGTCATTATCTACCATTCTCCGTCCATACCAGTCAGTTTCTGGAATATCTGAACCATTCAAATAGATCATAACCGACAACGCGTGAGTATTAGTCCACGCATGCATATCCATAACAACACCGGTGTGATCAAACCACTCAACTTGCGGAATTTCTGAAACATCATCATCCGCTTGACGACCAGTAAAGAATCTACGACGATGCAATACAGGATGATCCAATCTCAAATGAATTAGTTTCGAAACGAAATCAAACATTTCTTGTTGAGTTTCATTCACTTCCCAATTCATCCAAGAAATACTGTTATCCTGACAATATGCATTATTATTACCATTTTGAGTACGCATAATCTCATCGCCAGCACAAATCATAGGAATGCCCTGACTCATTAACAAAGTTGAAAATAGATTACGCATTTGGCGCTGACGAAGATCATTTACATCGTGTATACTTGTTGGTCCTTCAACACCGCAATTCCAAGAGCGATTATCGTTAGCACCATCATTATTGCCTTCTTTATTTGCTTCATTATGTTTCTCGTTATAGCTCACTAAATCATTCATAGTGAAACCATCATGAGCAGTAATAAAGTTCACAGAAGCAACAGGCTTTCGTCCATTTTGCTCATACAAATCTGAGCTTCCCATAAGACGGCTAGCAAACTCAGGCAGTGTTGAAGGCTGAGAACGCCAAAAATCGCGAACGCAATCGCGATATCTTCCATTCCACTCAGACCAACTTGGAGGGAATCCTCCAACTTGATATCCCCCAACTCCAATATCCCACGGCTCAGCAATAAGCTTAACACTTGAAATAATTGGATCTTGCTCAATAATATCGAAGAACGCTGAAAGCTTATCAACCTCTTGGAATTGGCGAGCCAAAGTTGCAGCTAAATCAAATCGGAAACCGTCTACATGCATTTGAGTAACCCAATAACGTAAACTATCAGTAATCAAACGCAAAGCTTTAGGCGAGCGCATAAGAAGAGAATTACCTGTTCCAGTAGTATCAAAGTAATGTCTTTGATCGTTGTCAACCAAACGGTAATAAGCACGATTGTCAATACCACGGAAACTTAAAGTTGGACCTCTATCATTACCTTCAGCAGTATGGTTATAAACTACATCGAGAATTACTTCCATACCAGCAGCATGATAAGCCTTAACCATTGCTTTAAATTCATTAACTTGTTCTCCGCGCTGACCAGAGCTAGAGTATGAATTTTGCGGAGCAAAGAATCCAATTGTGTTATATCCCCAATAATTACTCAAACCTTTATTTTGCAAGAATGAGTCATTTACAAATTGATGAATAGGCATTAACTCTATAGCAGTAACACCTAATTTCTTCAAATAACTAATAACAGTTGGATGAGCCAAGCCAGCATAAGTTCCACGAATTTCCGGAGGAACTTGACGATCTAAATTAGTCATACCACGAACATGAGCTTCATAAATAACTGAGTCATGGTAAGGAATCATAGGGTGCTGATCATTACCCCAATCAAAGTAAGGATTGATTACTGCAGCCTTCATTGTATGAGATGCAGAATCTAAAGTGTTCATTGCTGTAATATCGTCTGGATTATTAAACCAATAAGAAAATAGGCTTTCATCTCCGTCAATATTACCCTCGATAGCTTTCGCATAAGGATCCAGAAGTAACTTGTTTGGATTACACCACAATCCGTGCGCTGGATCGTACGGTCCATGAACGCGATACCCATAACGTTGACCAGGCTGAACACCCGATATGTAAGTGTGCCACACATATGAATTTTGTTCTGCAATATCAATACGAGTTTCATTATCTTGCTCATCAAACAAACATAATTCAACACGCTTTGCTACTTCTGAAAATAGCGCGAAATTCACACCCGCGCCATCATACGTGGCACCAAGCGGGTACATAGAACCTGGTCTAATCTGCATAATCTAAGTATCGCATATATTTTTGCAAGTTTCATGAATATATTAGCGTTTCTTTAGAAAAGTATAAAGAATACGCTAAAAATACTTTTATTGTGCAAATTTTTGTTTATAAACAGCCTTATTTTGCGTGTTGTTTCAGAAATTTATCAATAAAATTTATGTAATTAAAACAAACTAAAACGCAAAAAGCTACATAGAAGTAACTATAAACACGCTAAAACTAGTGAATTACATAATTCCACGGATCTGTAGACTCTTTAAGCAAAACAACTTGAGGAGCACTACCGCAAATAGATTCAACAGCTTTAGATATGTCTTCAACAGCATAGTTAAACCACAATGACTCTATTGCACTATGAGCAGTATTAATGAGCATAGGCTTAAAATTAGAATCACATGAATCCAATAATCCACAATTTTTACGCAACGAAAACTCGTAACGAGCTTGCTCTATAGCATCAAGAGCAGGATGATGGCGCAAATCACTTGTAACATATACATCTGCACCACTTGCTCTAACTTCATTAAATAACGAATCCCCAGACCCAGGCAAAACTGCTATTTTAGAAACTTGAGCATCAGTATCGCCACAAACTTGTATTCCAACTTCACTATGAGGTATTGCATTAAACACTCTATTAGCAAATTCACTCAAGCTAACTGGACTATCTAATTCTCCGATTCTTCCTAATCCAACTTCATTACCATTAGAATCTTTCGTTTGAAAAACTAGAGGATGTTGATTAAACAAACCTAAAGAATCAGCTGCAGCATGCGCAACTCCCCTGTAAGCGCAATCAGCGTTAGTATGACCAACCCATAATCCGCAATGATTTTCTACAAGATTACGAACAATTTCACCACGTACTGAACGACCAGAAACTTCATGTACAGCACGGAAAAATAGAGGATGATGAGTTACTAATAAATCAGCACCCATATTGCACGCGCGCTTAACAACTTCTAAAGTAGGATCAACTGCGCATACAATACGTTTAACAGATGCAGACATATCTCCAACAATAAGTCCAGGCTCATCCCAAGATTCAGCAAATTCAAGAGGGTAAAGCGATTCTAACGCTTGTACTGTTTGAAATAATGACGCCATAATTTTCTCTTTTTCTATCTTTTAGCGTTTCTTAGTCTTCCAATATTAAACAACTATATAAATTAGTGAGCAGCCAATTGCCAATCAGAACCTACACCTGTTGAAACACTTAGAGGAACACTCAAATCAACAGTATGTTCCATAGCATTACGAACAATATTTTCAACTTGTTTTAACTCTCCGGGAGCTATTTCAAGAACAAGTTCATCGTGTATTTGCAATATAACTCGACTTAAAACTCCGTTTTCACGCAAATCATTATCTACTTTAATCATCGCCATTTTCATAATATCTGCAGCAGTTCCTTGAATAGGAGCATTCAAAGCAGCACGCTCAGCAGATTCACGAAGAACACGATTTTTAGAATGTAATTGAGGGAAATATCTTCTTCTACCAAACATAGTTTCTGTATATCCACGGCAACGAGCTTTATCTACTAAAGATTCCAAATAATCATGAACTTTACCAAAAGTAGCAAAATACTTATTTTTCAACACCAATGCTTCTCTTGGAGCAATAGAAAGCTGTTTCGCTAAACCATAAGTGCTTAAACCATAAGCCAAACCATAACTCATAGCTTTAACATGAGTACGCTGATCAGAAGTGACTTCATCCATAGGAATTGAATAAACCATACTTGCTACGTATCTATGGAAATCAACACCAGAACAAAATGCTTTAATTAAAGATTCATCTTTAGAAGCATGAGCCATAATACGCAATTCCACTTGCGAATAATCGCAACTCATAAGCGATTCATAACCTTCACCTGAAACGAATGCAGCGCGAATTTCACGACCTTGAGCATTACGATTAGGTATATTTTGCAAATTTGGATCTACTGAACTTAAACGACCTGTAGCTGCAATAGTTTGCTCATAGGTAGTATGAACTCTGCCATCTTTATAATGAGCTGCATCTATAAGACTTTGAACAATTTGCTTCAACTTATTAGTTTCACGATGCTTAAGTAAAGCTCCTAAAAATTGGCTAGCTGGCTCATCAGGATCTATTTTCGCATACAATTCTTGAAGAGCTTCAGCATTTGTAGTTAAAGATCCACTTTTAGTACGACGAGTTGGCTTTAATGCCATATCTTCGAAAAGGATTTGTTGCACTTGCTTAGGGCTTTGCAAATTAACATGCTTACCTGCAATATCCCACGCGATATTTTGAGCCAATTGCGAATCAGAAACAAATTGATCACGCATCTCAATTAAGCGATTCATATCTACAGCAGCACCGCAATCTTCCATTCTTCTAAGAACTCTAGAAATTGGCATTTCAAGGTTTAACATCAATGATGTTTGCTTACGTTCGCTAAGAATTGGCGTAAAATACGTAAATAACGCACGAATAAGAATAGCTTTAGTAATAAGTTGTTTAAAACTATCTGATTCTTGTACTGATTGCTGTTCTAAATCAGCAGAATCTGTATCAAGAAGAATATCTAATTCACCTTGCTTAGTAGCTACTGTTTCGTTAGACGCTTCAATCTCAACGCCAAAAAAGTGTTTTACAACTCCTTCAATAGTTTCTGACTTTGAATCAGGCTCAACAAGATAAGCAGCTAAACGAGTATCCATCGCAGGAGTGAAATCATTTGAAGAATCAATAACTGTTAGGAATCTTAATAATGCTAAATGTTTTTTATAATCATGAAGAACTACTAACGAAGAATATTTTCGTATATATGATCGCAAAGCATCAAATATTAGCAAAATTGTTTTCTTATTAGAAGAACTATCATTATGGTCACTATTATGCGCGTTAGCAGAAGAATCACTAGAAAGTTCAGTCGCTTTGTGCAAATTAGATGAAGAATCACAAATATTATTTCCGCTAGAATCTACATTATTTCTCAGCAAATTAGACAAGAAAAGTAATTGCGAAGATTGCAATTTAATAACAGCAACTTTAGAATCTACCATAATTACAAGAGAGTCCGCACGAGGGACACCATTATAATTATCATGCTGAGTTTCATTTGCATAAAGCACAAGCGGACATTTAATATTTTTCTCATTATTATCAGAATCCAGCTGAGAATTCAACTGGGAATCCAGATAATCCGAAACAGAATTAAACCAATCATTTACATCTTTAACAGAAGTTATATTAGTAACTTCACATTTGTCAATCTCATCTTCTAAATTGTCTAATTCGCTATAATTTGAATTCTCGAAAGCTTTATTTGAATCACAATTACTAGAATTACTAGAACTACTAGAATTACTACTTGTAGATTCTTTAGAATAATTATCTTGCGAAGCATGAAGCATAGTATACATGTCGTCGTCCAAATCTTTTTTATTATAATTGAACACACGCATTATTTTTCGCTTCTTATTCTCACCAAATTCCAAACGAGAAAGAATAGAACCTAATTTAGAAGCATCAACCGCACCATAACTTAAATCGTCAATTTTTATATCTAAATCTACATTTCTAACAAGTGCATTAACTTTACGATTCAAACGGATTTGCTCAATATTATCTCGTAAAGCTTCACCTCTTTTACCAGTAATTTCATCAGCATGCGCAAAAATACTTTCTAAATCACCAAACTGATTTATCCATTTAGCAGCATAACCATCACCAACTCCAGGAACACCAGGAATATTATCGGATTTTTCACCACGCAATGCTGCTAAATCAGGATATTGATTAGGAAAAACTTGATATTTATTAAACACTTCCTCAGCATTCATATGTTTCAAATCTTTGAAATGCTGACCAGGATACAACACTGTAATATGATCATCGATCAATTGAAAAGCATCTCGATCTCCAGATAAAACTAAAGTTCGATAATTATCCTTTTCACCCATCGTAGCAATTGTTGCAATAATATCGTCACCTTCAAATCCGGACTTTTCTACGTAAACAACACCTAAAGACTTCAATAATTCTTGCAAAATTGGAAATTGAGAAATCAACTCTTCTGGAGCAGCATCTCGCGTGCCTTTATATTGAGGCAGCATTTTATTTCTAAAAGTTCCACCTTTAACATCAAAAGCAATCGCTAATTTATTTGGCTTTTCTGATTCAATAACAGTCGAAAGCATGGTCATGAATCCCCAAATAGCATTTGTTGACTGACCATCTCGAGTTACAAATTTTTCTGAAGGTATAGCAAAAAAAGCACGGAACGCAAGCGAATGGCCATCAACAACCAGCAACGTCCCTTTCTCGTTCTTTCTATCTGAAGGTTCGACGATGTTGGAATTCACTGTTGACCACTCACCTACATTCCGTATAACTATAACTTATTTTTAAAAATAAAATAACAAAAAATATCACTACTCTTCAGATGGCTTATCATCGCTATATTTCGCGATAATTGCCATAGCAAGACGCTTCTTAGGAATACGCTGATCCATAGAAGTCTTTTGAATCCAACGGAAAGCTCCTTGCTCAGAGAACCCAGCTTTATCCATAAGCATGCCTTTAGCTCTATCTACAAGCTTACGCTCTTCAAGAGTATCTTCAGCTTTCTTAAGCTTTTCAACAGTTGCACGCAACTGATCTTCAGTATCATGAAGCTGAGTTTCTGTACGCTCAACGCTATCAAGCAAATCATTGATTTCACCAAAACGACCCATAGCAACTTCTAATGCAGGAAGAAGTTTAGACTCCTCATAAGGCTTAGTAACATAAGCCATAGCACCTGCGCCTGTTGCTTTCTTAACTAAATCAGTTTGAGAATATGCAGTAAGCATAACAACTGGAGCAATATTTTCATCGCAAATAGTAGCTGCAGCTTGAATACCATCAACAACCGGCATTTTAACATCCATGCAAACAACATCCGGATGATGTTTACGAGTTAATTCAATTGCCTCTTCACCGTTAGCAGCTTGACCAACTACTTTGTAACCATTGTCTTCAAGCATTGCGACTAAATCCATGCGATTAACAGCTTCATCTTCTGCAACAACTACAGTGCGCATTCCATCATCTACATTAGATTCTTCACTAGGATTTTCATTAGCAGCGGCTTTAAGCTCCTCATCAGTAAGCACCACAGGCATTTCGCCAGATGCTTCACCATCACGTAATTCAGACATACAAACCTCATTTCCTTGCCCAACTTTAGGCAACACCGCCGTGTATCTTTTAGCGAGCGCATGCCAACAAACACTTCATTCACATATACCACACGGTAGTATGTGTAATTTTTACCCAATTCAGGCATAACGCGCACAACGTTCGTGAGTATCAATCGTACATATAAGCATGTATAAGACGCGCAAGTGGCAACGCTTTTATATAAAAAGTTAAGGCAGTAAAAGTAATTTTTATAATCACAAAAGATATCACAAAAGATATCACAAAATAGATAACAAAGATAACAATGTAGATATTGCAGTTAACATAGATACACTAACGCATAATGGAAAAGCACGTTTGTAATCGCTTTTATGCAATACTCGTATCAATGAAATTCCTTTAATGAACATAATTGCAAGAACAGCTAATTGCAAAATACATTGAGATATAAATAAACATAATCTAAAAGTATTAAACGCGAAACCTTGAATCAATCCGTCTTTAAAATTAACTCCAAAATGCCAAACAGATGGCATAAAAGATGGGAAAATCAAACTAGCAACAGAATAAAAAGTCATAAAAACTAATACCATAACTACTACATAAGAGCACAAGGTCTGCCCTGCTTTTTCACCAATTCGCACCATTGCAGTTAGCTTTCCGTGATTTTTATCTACATTTATATCTCTAAGATTGTTAATCATCATTAAGCATGCAGAACAACCTCCTGGAATAAAAGACATTGCAACACATGCAAAAGAAGAAAGCGGAGAATTTATAACAATATGATTTGAAATTCCAATTCCATAAAAAATAATGCATAAAGTTCCAATGAATGCAACAGGTCCAAAAAATGTAAATGCGCTTATTTCCCCAAAACCGTAATATCCATACGGATGTTTACCTCCTGCATAAAACCATGCTGAAGCTAAACATAAGATACCTATTAAAATAAACGACCATAATCCTGAGATAACAACAGCAATCAAACCGCATAAGCATCCGCATAATGCGCAAATAATCATAGCGTTACGAACTTGATGTCTTGTAATACCAGCATCAGCTAACTTCCAAGAAACATCGCATAATGATGACTTATTCTTCTCTTGAAAATCATTATTGACTGTATTTCGCAAATTGCGATTATCATCCAAACCTTTAATGCCATCGCAATAATCATTAGCGTAATTAACAGATATTTGCAAGAAAAGCGCGATACCGATACAAAGTATGAATTGTATTATTAACCTAAAAACATTAGTTGAACTAATAAAACAATATGAATTTCTAACTACTCTTAAAGCCACAACACCAGCCATAACAACTGGAACTAAGCCAATAGGAAGCGTGTATATGCGAGCGCCTTTAATCCAAAACTTAATATTATTCATTACACACCTCAATGCTTTTAACAAAACGCTTGAATGTTAAAACAACCTATATTCAGATTTACACATACTAAGAACTTGCATCACACTATGTATGGAGCGAAACACGAAATAAGTATAGGAGCAACAAGAAGAATCACAGAAATAGTAAATATAATCAAATCGCGCCAAGTGAATGAATATTTATAATATGAAGATGCGCTATTTCTAAGATAAAATCCCCTATGTTCTGCAGCTAAAGCACACGAATCTGCTTTGCGCACAGAAGTTATAACTAAAGGCACAATTAAAGGAGCCATAAGTATTAACTTTTTAAAAGGATTCTTCGTATCAAACTCGACTCCTCTAGCAGTTTGAGCTTCACTAATAGCAGACATTTCTTGTGCGAAAATTGGCACAAAACGAACAGCAGTAGTAATCGTAAACGCATAACAATATGGAATATGCAAATATTGAACTATAGAATTTGCAAGATCGTTTAATTTAGTTACATTAAAAACGCTAACTAAAGGCAATGCAAAGCAAAATAGTTTTAAAGAAGATTTTGCACTAATATCAACACCACTTTGAGTAAACCATAAAAATATATAGTGACCTTTTTGCATAACAATTGTTTGCATAATAAACATAACAAGAGTGAATACAATAACAGCTTTAATAAGAGTAAGCATAGAAGAGAAAATATGTGAACAAGCTATTGATACTAATGTAAGAACTATTAAAGCAATAAGAACACTATACTGTTGAGCAATAAACACACTTATTACTGCACTTGTTGCAAGAGCAAGTTTAGCAATAGGATTTGCTTTATGAAAAAATGTATTTCCATGCTGGTAAGTCAATAATTTCGTTTTCATAAATATCAGCTACCTTACTTTTCACAATTAAAATCTCTATTTATTCGCGATTTAGCGTTTCGCAATGCTTCTACAAGTTCAGATCTAACATATAAACCATCACATTGCTTAAAACCGTGCTCAACTAAACCTTTAGAAACAGAACAAAGTAATGGCGGACATAATGAAGCAGCTTTAGTAACTTCTGGATTTTCAAAAACATCGCGAGCACATCCATCAATAATAAGTTTCCCATCATTGATTGTTATAAGACGAGTTGCGTAATCAAGTACTACTTCCATATCGTGGCAAACCATAATCACACAACATCCATGATCTCGCAAATCTTCAACTACTTGCATAATTCGAACGCATTCGCGATAATCAAGACCACAAGTCGGTTCATCAAGAACTAGTATTTTAGGACACGTTACAACAGTTGCAGCCAATGCGACCATTTGACGCTGACCGCGAGACAACATGAACGGAATATCAAGAGGGTTAAGATTAAGTTTTTCAATAACTTCCATTGCATGCGCTTGAGCTTGATTAGAATCTTCACCAATTAACTTACAACTAAAAGCTACTTCTTCAAGAACAGTTTCTTTGCATAATTGATAATCAGGATTTTGGAATAATGTAGATACATATTTTGCTATTTGACTGATTCGTAGCGTTTTAGTATCAATTCCATCGATTATTACACTACCTTTTGTAGGTCTTAATAAACCGTTGATAATCTTTGTAATAGTTGTTTTACCAGCGCCATTTCTTCCAATTAACGCAATCAATTCACCACTGTTTGCATTAAATGAAACATCTTCAAGAGCTTTAACACCATTTGTATAAGCAAAACTCACATGATTCAGCGATAAGCATGGATTTGCAAAACTATTAGATTTTATAATGCGAGAGTCAGAAAGTTCATTAACAGATTCTAAAATATTTGCATTATTTTCATCAGAAGTTTCAGAAATATTAGAAGAATCAAAAGTATTAGAAGAATTAGAAGAATCAGAAGTATTAGAAGTATTAGGAATATCAGATTGCAAAGTTTTAACAATAGTATCTACAGTTTCTTCAACTCCAACAGTAAGCTCAGAATTACTACAAATTTGTTCCTCTTGCAATTGCTTAATTAGATGAGTAGTACGCGGATAATTGATACCAACTTCACTAAGCAAATCAGCATTTTTAAGAGCAACTCCTGTAGGAGCATCCATCACAAGCTCACCTTTAGAAAGCACAATAAGACGCTTACAATACTCGCTTAATAAAGCCACTTTTTGCTCAATTACTACAACAGTAATACCAAAGTTTCTATTCAAATCTCTTAAAACATCGAAAATCATACGAGAAGAAACTGGATCTAACGCACAAGTTGGCTCATCTAATACCATAACTTTAGGTTTTAAAGCCAAAATAGCAGCAATAGCAACCTTCTGCTTCTGACCTCCAGATAGCGTATCTAAATCACGATTACGCAAGTTAGTAATACCAACAGTTTCAAGAGCATTCTCTATACGAGGAAGGATTTCATCGTGCGGAACTGAAAAGTTTTCTAAACCAAAAAGCAACTCGTCTTCCACATTTGCAGCAACCATTTGAGCGTCAATATCTTGAATAACAGAACCAATTAAGCAAGCAATATTAGTAAGTTCAAGACTATTAGTGTCATATCCTGCAATATTCACAGTTCCAGAAAGATGTCCTGAATAATGATGAGGAATAGCACCAGAAAAAAGCGAAGCAAGAGTTGTTTTACCAGCGCCACTTGGTCCAATAATTCCAACAAATTCACCTGTATAAATACTAAGATTTACTTTATTAAGAGCAAAGTTAAGATTACTTTCATTATGTTTCTTATCTTTAGACTCATTATTTCCATCACGATGAATAATGTATTGAAAAGATACATCGTTTAATTCAAGCAATGGCTTAACACTGTTGGAATCATGAGTTTCTTCCATAATCTCTTTACGCTGTCCCGTCCGTTCAAGTAAGCGATTGTCTGAAATCTCTTCTTTTTTTGTTTGCATAACAATTCTCAACTCTAACACACTCGCACAAACACACGAATTTTTGCATAAAACAACGCCACAAGTTGGCACTAACTACATTCATAGCTAGTGCCAACCCACGCTTAATTCATAACTACGCTTAATTCATAACTACGCTTAATTCATAACTACGCACACTATGCCTACAAATAATAACAAATAAAATTACATGCATTTTACGTAGCTGAATTCACTTACTTATGCAATACAAGCCTTATTGGAGTGTAAAGAATCTCAACAATAATAGCATTAAACGCAGCAGTGCCAAAAATAATTGGCAACATTCCTATTATCATTTCTGGGGAATGCATAATAAAGCAAGTAGCAATAGAAGCGAAAATGCAGCCAGAAATTACTGTTGTAACAAAAGTAGCAATAAATGGGAAAACACTTACTTTACGAGCAGCATCCTTTGGGAAGAGATGGACATATCCAATTAAAATAGCTGTCATAATAATTGCAGCAGGAATATCACACGCATATTCAAGGAATGGAATCGAAGTATTAAGTTGAATTAATGTTGCAGCAAGGGCTCCAATAATAGCTCCTTGATAAATCTTTGGACGAACTAATAAAATCGCCAAGCAGAAGGAAGCAATAACAAACTCAGGCTGGATATTTCCAATACGAAGAGGTTTAGCAACAGTAAAATCAAGAATGCATCCTGCAGCAAATAAAACTGCAACTAAAACTAATGAAGTAATATCTAAAGCATGATGCTTTACTTTCACATTTTGCATCATTGATGATGCGTCATAAGTTGTTGGATTGGTAATATTAGCGTCAACTCCATTTTTTTCATTCATTTCGTTATCCATGATTTCTCTCCTTGTTTATGCTCTATAAGCGAATATAGCGCAATCGAATTTTTGTGATTTTGAAAATTAAGCTTGTTATACAAAAAGACCCCCGGTTTACCCGGAGGTCTTTACAAGCTTTACTTTATTTGTGCAGCTTCTAAAACTTCAGAGTAAACTTACGCCAAAGAGAAGTCTGCCACCACCACATACGAACAGCACTACGAACATCGAGAGATTGAGCATTCATGTTACGCATGATATCTACCTCCCAAATTCATACACTTACAGTGGTTATTCACAAAACTTAATTCAAATAAGATATAAGTTTGTGTTGTCATTGATGCTAACACTATAAGCGTACAAAAGCAAATATAATTTGAATAAAAAATAAATATAGCGAAACAAAACAACTTGAAAAACTATAAAATAAAACAAAAAAATAAAACAAAAAAAGCAAAACAAAATAACTAATTTAAAGATGAAGATTCAAGATGCAACTTAACTCTAATAATACGGCGAACAGACTCGTCAATACGTTTCTCACTTATAGAACCATTTCGAACAGCTCTCAATACGGATTTATAAGCTACAGAAAGATCTTGAGGGCACAAAAGCATATCTAATCCAGCACGAATACCTTGAACTGCTGCTTGACCTGATGAGAAAGAATTAGTTATAGCACCCATACCCATAGAATCAGATATAAGAACACCGTCATACTTCAACTTTTTACGAGCTAAACCTGTAACAATCTTTTCAGACATGCTCGCTGGAGTATTATCGCCTGTAACTTTCGGATAAGACACGTGCGAAACCATAATAAATTGCACTCCAATTTCAGACGCGTCTTTGAATGGTTTCAAATCAACATGTTCCAATTCTTTTTCATTAAGATCAGAAATAGTAATACCTTTATGAGAATCCTCTTTAGTAGAACCATGACCAGGGAAATGCTTATAAGTAGCAAAAATATTAGAAGATTGCAATCCTTGTGTAAAAGCAGAAGTCATATTAGTTACAAGATTAGGATCAGAACCAAATGATCTTTTACGCATTAGTTCATTATTCGGATTAGTTAAAACATCTGCTACAGGAGCAAAATCAACATTAAATCCTAGATCAGAAAGATACTTGCCCATATATCTTCCAATTTGCAACGCTTTGATAGTCTTTTTAGACGCACCAACATCGCTCATATTAGGAGAATCTTTAACATTCATAGCATGATTTTTACTAACACGAGCTACAGTTCCACCTTCTTCATCTACTGAAATCAATGCAGGCAAACTAACTCTAGATTGACTTAAAGATTGAAAACTAGATATCATATTTTTAGTTTGATTTGGATCTAACAAATTTTCGGACTTATACATGATTCCGCCAACAGGAATCGCGTAAAATCTCTTATATGTTGCTCTATTTGTGGAAGTAACAGCATTCTTCACACCAATCAATTGTTCAGGAGTTACCATAAACATTTGAGCAATTTTATCTTCTAGAGTCATAGATTTCAGTATTTTATCGACTTCTTCATTTGAAACATTAAAACGAAAACGATATTTTTTTGTAGCATTATGAGATTTATCTCTAGAATTAGATAGTATACTTTCTCGCGAAGATGCATTAAAACCGCTAGGCAAACTATTTTCATAAATTTTATAAGCGCCAAAAATAATTACAGATATAACAGAAATAATTGCAATTACAGACACAAAACTTATAAATATATTTCGCAACGAAAAGCTGTGAACACGCCGCATACATACACGCGTTGCGCGATTTGCATCACGTCTTATGCGTGGGTTCGAGTGAGCCGAAGACCGCGGATCTTTGCAATTAAACATATTCACCACCACGTTTTGATTTTACGCGCTTAAACTTATCAATAATTTAAACTTTTATAAACTTATAAAAGTTTAAAATACTCATCAATTCTTAGAATCTACTTTGCAAATGTATCCTGTTTTGCCGGAAAAAGTGTCATGCAAATAAGAAGAATTATAAAGATTATCCCTCTCATCATTCCAAGACCATTGATCCCCAACTTTCCACAACATAAGATAAAACTCAGGAGAACCATCTCGATCATTACGACTTGGCTCACCTTGCATCCAATTTGTATAAGTTGTTTTTTCACCAGTTATCCAATGCGCGAACACATCTCCATTTGGTCGCTCAGACGTATATCCACCGATCCAAACATACTTAATATCATTTTCTTCAGCTAATTGAATAAGTTTATCTTCTTCATCTTTAGTAGGAATAGTTGCTAAATGCGCTCCATCTTGCATACACGCAGCGTTAGCTTCAGTCCAAGTAACATCGCCTTTATGAACTGTGTAAGAAGCTTTCTGAACCTTTTCTCCTCTAATAGGATTAAACGGAAGATCATCGCCTATTCCGCCAGAATAACTATGCTTAGAATCAGCAAGAAGAGCAGAAATAACACGATCTGCATATGGGTCAGCAGAAGAATCAGAATCGTATTCAAGACAATAAACATTATCTTGGTTTGCTTTAATGCGATCAAGAACCTCGCTCATATCTTTGATAAATTTCAAGTTCCAGAAGTATCCACCAGTTTGTTCAGCAATAGTTTGCAAATAAGTTGTATTCGCATCTGCAGTACCAATCAAATAAATCGGAATACCTTTATCCTTTGCAAACGAAATTACATCATCCATACTATGCTGGCTCATATTATCTTCGCCATCTGTAAACGCAATAACGCAATTAGCTCCAATTCTTTTAGAAGCATTAGTAACGCCAGTGTACAAAGCATCGTATAAAGCAGTATTACCGTAAGGCTCCATATTATCTATGCCGTTTAGAAGATTATCTTCATCTTTCGTATAAGAAGCCATATACATCAAATAAGTATCAAAAGAAATAACTTCAGCTTTATCTCCAACTTTATAATTAAGAGCTCTAACGAAGTCTTTCATTGTATTTTTCATGATGTCCATTGAATTGTACATAGAATACGACTTATCGAGCATAATTTCATAGCCAACGCCTTGCTTGTCTTTTATACGCTCAATATTGCGAATTCTACGTTCAATATCTGAACCTTTACCAACTTTTTCTTTAATAGCTGCAGTTGGAGATTCAATCTCCAAAGATTCTCCAGTATTATCTGTCACAGAAAAATACAATTTAACATGAGGATAATCTCTAACGTCAGAGCCAACAATTCTTATTTTGTAATTATCAGCTACGTTTTGAGTAATCGCTGAACGAAGTTTACCGTATGGCATTTGGAAGCGATTTACCCAATTATAATAGGAAATCAATCCAGCTGGAACAGTAATAATAAGAATCGTGCAAATCACAGATACGATTTTCACCCACAAAGGCCAAAGAACAATTTTTGAATACACATTCTTAGTACCATAAGCAACATTCTTAAAACCATTAGCAATAGATGAAATAGCAGAGTCCATTGCATCATTAGGTGTCGAACTAAGAGAATTCGAATAATAATACGGCGAAGAACCAGATGGTACAGAAGAGCTAGATGATGCAGAGCTAGATGATGCAGAGCTAGATGGCACAGAACTAGATGTCACAGACGATTGAGCAGGAACTCCAGCAGAAGATTGAACGCCAGCAGACGAAGACGCACTATTTGAAGGAATTCCTTTAGGATTTCCGTAAGGTCTTGTTGGATAATTTGACGAAGGATTTGATTGAGGAGCGCCATACGGTCTAGAATATTGAGGATTATTCCCAACTGAATATGAATTATTAGGCGAATACGAACCATTATTTTGATAAGAATTAGAATAAGACGACTGCCCAGATCCTGGTTGACTCATATGAGAATTAGGCTGATAACCGTAGCCTTGATTAGATGAATACTGTGAAGATTGGTATTGATTCGACTGACTGTATGGAGAAGATTGAGAAGACGAAGAAGACGAAGAACCGTTTCCAAAAGAAGGTTGATGCAAAGGTTGATTCGGAGCCTGATTCAGATTATTTGTATGAGGATTATTTGTATGAGGATTTACATTGCTAGAACTAATATCATTATTATTTAAATTATTATTTCCACTAGAAGCAGAAATATTAGTGTTATTGAATCGTGAAAGATTATTCGGAGAATTATTAAACGCTAAACCCTTACTAAATTGAGTAGATTGATTAGTTCTACTAAAATTCGGCTGATTCGATAACGACTTTTGCTGATCTAGAATGTATGTAGGTTTAGAATTTGAATCATCTTTTCTTACAAGATTATTACCGCAGTTTTCACAAAATTTAGAATCCTCAGAATTATTATATCCGCACTTCGAGCAATTCATATCTTCTTCTCCAATGTATTTTAACGAAATAAAACGCCTAAAATAAACACTATAAGTCAATTATATACAATTAAAATATAGACACAAATTATCAATATCAATCAAAATATGCATAAAACTCGAATACAGTAAATACATCCAAAGCGATAAAATCAAAAATCTAGATATCACATGACATCGCGTGATATCACGGTTCGGGGTGCGCAAAATGCGCTGAGATTACACCCGTTGAACCTGATCTAGCTAGAACTAGCGAAGGGAATATCATATAAAATGCTTAATAACGATAACAAACACGAAAACATGATTAAAAACGAAAATACATATTTCGATACATCATTTTCAAAAAAAGCGCGCAAAAGAATGTTTATA
Organism: Gardnerella bivia; assembly: GCF_049262715.1. Taxonomy (NCBI): domain Bacteria; kingdom Bacillati; phylum Actinomycetota; class Actinomycetes; order Bifidobacteriales; family Bifidobacteriaceae; genus Gardnerella; species Gardnerella bivia. Next base: position 1,071,827 of record NZ_CP058399.1, on the reverse strand, counting down.
AATGACGTAAGAAAATGTATTGAAACAGTACACAAAAATAATCCTTTAACGCATTGCATAACAAACATAATTGTGCAAGACATAACAGCTAATGCACTGTTAGCAGCAGGAGCATCTCCTATTATGGTATGCGATCCGAAAGAATCATATAATATTGCAAAAATCTCATCCGGAGTGCTCGTAAACGTTGGAACATTCCAAAAAGATTCAAGATCGCGCGCAATATACAGTTCTATTAAAGGTTGTGAAGAATCAGGAACTCCATGGGTTTTAGATCCTGTTGGAATTGGATTAGAAGCATTAGAAACTAGAAATAATTTTGTAAAAGATATAATAAAACATAATCCAACTGTTATACGCGCTAATGCGTCTGAAATTCTAGCTCTTTCAGGAATAAAAAGCGATATGAAAGGCGTTGACGCTAAAGATACAGTTGACAACGCTATCCAAGCAGCTAGAAAACTAGCCAAAAAATACGGGTCTGTTATATCAATTTCTGGAGTAGAAGACGCAGTTTACGCACACGGATGCTTCGCTAGAATAACAGGCGGAAGTAAGATCATGACAAAAGTGGTTGGCACTGGTTGCACTCTTGGAGCACTAATAGCAGCTTATGTTGGAGCAAACCCAGAACGACCATTAGCTGCAACAGTAGCAGCTCACGTTCACGCTAAAGCTGCAGGATCATACGCTGAACAACTTTCAATAGCACCAGGAACATTCCGCACTTTGTGGATTGACGCATTATCAACTCTAAGCGTTGAAAAAATGCTAGAACTCACAAATATAGAGTTCACTATTGAACCAACAGATTGGACTTTGTACTTAGTTACTGATCCTAAAATGAGCAACCGTGCTGAAGAAGACGTAGCTGTAGATAGCGTAGAAGGCGGAGTAACTGTATTACAACTACGAGATAAATATTGTGACGATGCAACAATTTCTTCTAAAGCTATAAAACTTAGAAAAGCGTTAATAAAATCACGTCATGCAAATGTACCTATTTTCATTGATGATTCAGTCAACGTTGCTTCTAAACTCGGATTTAATTTGCATATAGGTCAAAAAGATATGCCATTCGTTGAAGCACGCAAACAGATTCCTGCAGAATGGATGGTTGGATTATCTTGTGCAAGACCTGATTTAATGGAAAAAGCTTATAGAGAGTGCAAAGAACACGATGTACCTCTTCCAGATGTAATAGGTATTGGAGCAGCTTTCGCTACAACAACTAAAGAACACGATGTGCCACCACTTGGAATTGACGGAGTTAATGAAGTAGCTAAAGTAGCTCATAAAATGGGTGTAAAAACATTAGCTATCGGAGGAATCCACGAAAATACAGTATTCCCTATTAGAAATCTCGAAATCGATGGAGTATGTACTGTTTCTGCACTTATGCGCGCAAAAAACCCTAAAGAAGTTGCAAAAACTCTAAAAGACGTAATAACAAAGTAAAAAATCAAGAAGAGAACTTGAAATGCCTTAAAGAATTATCTAAAGCATTATAACGAGCTAAAACCCCGATAAGAGGACGACCTAAACCAGTTATAAGCTTTATTGCTTCAGTAGCCATCATTGCACCAATAATAGCTGCAGTAGCGCCTAAAACGGCAGACTTTGGAACAATTTCTTCAGGAGGAGGGCAAGGATACAAATCTCGTAAATTTGGACCTTTAAATGGAACAAAAACGCTTACTTGACCTTCATAATAGAGCACAGAACCGTAAACTTCTGGAGTTCCTACACTCCAAGCAGTATCTGCAATCAAAAAACGCGTTTCAAAATTATCACAGCCGTCAATTATTAAATCATGATTCTTTGCAAGTTGTTCAGCGTTATCTTTATTAAAACGTGACACAAGATTTATTTTTAATCCTGGAGATAAAGCTTGCAAACGCTTTTTAGCAAGTTGTGCTTTAGATTCTCCGCATTGATTAACAGTGTATAAAGTTTGCCTTTGTAAATTAGAAAGCTCAACAACATCATCATCACAAATAGTTATTTCACCAACGCCAGCAGCAGCAAGAGAAAGCAAGCATGGAGAACCAAGCCCTCCAGCGCCAATCATACAAACTTTCGCATTACGCAATAATTTCTGATGCTCATAAGTAAAATACGGCAAGAGCTTGTTGCGGCAAGTACGCTCATCCTCAAGCTCCTGCACGTTATCATAAGTTTTATCAATCAACATTTAATCACTTATAATACAGAGTCAGCCCAAGCGCGACCTTCAACAGGAGAAGAAGCAAGTGCATGTTCACGCTTAGGGATACGACCAGCATCATGAGCAAGCTTTCCAGCTTTCACTGCAGCAGCCATTGCATAACCCATCTTCACAGGATCTTGGCAACGAGTTACAGCACTTGCAAGAAGCACTCCAGAACATCCGAGTTCAAATGCTTTAACAACATCTGAAGCAGTACCAACGCCTGCATCCAAAATCACAGGAATATTTGATTCATTGCTTTCTTGAACAATTAGCTCAATATTTCTAGGATTTAAAATTCCAAGCCCTGTACCTATTGGAGCACCGCCCGGCATTATAGCTTTCACACCAAGCGAAACTAATCTACGAGCCACAATTGGATCGTCATTCGTGTAACACAGCACGCTAAAGCCTTCTTCAACAAGCTTTTCAGCAGCGATCAAAACTTCACGAGTATCTGGAAGCAAAGTATCATCGTCTGCAATAACTTCAAGCTTAATCCAATCGGTTCCAAGAGATTCGCGAGCCATTTTTGCAGTAAGAACAGCATCATGAGCAGTTTTGCATCCTGCAGTATTAGGCAAAACGTTAATATTATGACGCTGCAACATGCCGTAAATATCAACTCCAGTTTTTGCATGACGGCGGAGCGCAACAGTTGCGACTTGTGCACCCGAAGCCACAAGCGACTTCTCCATAATGTCAATGCTAGTCATACCACCAGTGCCAAGCAAAAGCCTTGAATGTAAGGTTTTGCCGCAAAGCTGCCATGAATCACTATTCTCTTCTACATTGTCTTTAGAATTATTTTCTGTCATTTTAAGCCTTTTATATAAATTTTTACAAAGATACTCAAATTATTTAAAGTCATCCGCCTTGTACTGCGCTAAGAATCTCAATTTGATTTCCATCACATATAAGCGTTGATTTCCATTGAGCACGAGTTAGCACATCATCGCCAATCGCTACTGCTATGCCAGGACCCGCATCAGAGCCATATCGTTTCGCAATAAGCTCAGCAATTGTTAAGCCATCTTGCACTTGAATAGTTTCACCATTGACGATGATTTGCATAATTCAACCTTTATTAACGTCTATTAAAAAATTTAATACTAAAAACGTGCAGGATCACAGCTTTCCAAGAATCCCTTTTCCTTTTCTGTAAGCTCTTGCTCAAGCACAAGCTTTGTAGTTAAAGAAGATCCTAAAGCTGTAAGCAAAATTCCATGACGGAAGTAGCCTGTAGAAATCGTAGTATGAGTCTTAGGATCAATACCAATAAATGGTAAATCGTCTGGAGTTCCAGGACGACCTCCTGCAGTAACTTCTGTAATAGAGCATTCCTGAATACCAGGAAGCACGCTTGCTGCATCGCGAAGCAAATCAAGAACTCCACCAACTTTTGGAATATCACGATCATCTTCACGAGATGTAGCACCAAGCACAAGCTCGCCAGTTTCTTTAGCGCGAGGAACTAAATACACTGGTCGATCGTGCACAAAACCTCGAACAACAGAACTCAGAATTGGACGCAATGGCTCCGGAATCGTCATTCGAATCATATCTCCCCAAACAGCGCGAAGCTTAAGCTGCGGAAGCATATCTTTTGCACCTAAACCAGAAGCCAAAACTGTATCTGGACCTAAATCATCTGGAGTGCTCGAGCGGCGTTCAATCACAACTCCGCGCTTTTCAAGTGCATCAATCATTGCTGCAGTGAAAAGACGAGGATTTATTTGATGATCATCTGGAACACTCACAGCGCCAGCAATAGTTGGCGAAAGAGCAGGCTCAATCTCACGAAGCTTACTAACAGAAATATGCTCAGCTCTACGTCCGTAACGGTGCTGCAAATTTAGCAACTCGTTTACGTGCTCGTTATCTGCTGCATCGCCACCAATTACGTAAGATCCGCACTCTAAGTAACCGGTTGGCTTATCAGTATACTTTGCAACCGAATCAACTAATTCCTTGTACATTGTTGCAGACTCAAACATAAGTGGATATAACGCTTCTTGCTGATATTGCATTTCTGCTGTAGGAGCTAACATGCCGGCAGCATGATGAGAAGCGCCAGAAACTGGATTTGGATCTATAATGCTGACTTTAACGCCAGCTTCCGTGAGTCTCCACGCTGTTGCTAAACCAATGATACCTGCACCAATAATACGAATATTTCGCATGATACTCCTTCCTACGGCGGCATTACCCGCATCAGGTTTCCGGTCGGCTTTCGCCCTCTCAGCCTGTATAGAACAAGCTCCCGTGATAAAAAGTCTTGATAGCTCAAGACCATGCATAGTATAACTCAAAGCTCTAATATAAGAACTTCACACAAAATAAACTTAATAATATAGTCTATTATTGCATCACTATACCGAAAAAATTTTAGCACTTTTATAAAAAATACGTTAATCAATGGTATGTCAAATTAAAAAATAAAACACTTAAAATCAAATTTAAAAGCATACGACTTTTAGAATATCTACTATTAAATAAAAACAAGAGTGGAAGACTGCTATAAGAGCAAATCTTCCACCCCTAGTAATCGCAAACTGATATTACGAAATATCAATTATTCAGTTATATCAGTTGTATTGCTTATGTTTAGTTTGCGCGAAGCTTACGCAGAGCACACGCAACAGCAAACGCTAACAAGCTAACAACAAGAACGCTCAAAACATTCACGCCAGTGTTAGTGAGGTTGCGTTTGGCTCTCTTAGACTCACTATTATTCTTAACTTGTTTCTTAACAGTGTTCTTAACAGTGATATTAGCCCAAGCGATCTGTTTACCAGTTTCATCAACCAACACAACAGTATGCTTACCCGAATAATCAGATGGGAACAAAGCGTTAAACTCAGGCTTGCCATCAACCATTCGAACAGTCACATACTTAGAACCATCAGTACTCTTAAGCAAACGAGGATTAGAGTAAATATACGCGTAAGCGTAAATCACTCCATCACTCTTAAGTTTTTCAATAAACTCGTTATCTGAAACATTCAATATAACTTTGTTTGCAACACCTGCAGTAGCAACATTATTGTTACCAACAGTAAGAGTATTCTTCAACTCAGGAGAAAGCTTCTTAACAGACTTAGGAGCTGGAGCTGCAGGAGCAGAAGGCGCAGGAGCTGGAGGCACTACTGGCGCTGGTGGTTGAGGTGCTGGCGCAGGAACAACCGGAGCAGGTGGCTGAGGAGCCGGACCAGGCTCAGGCGTTACAGGACCAGGCTGAGGAGATGGAGTTACAGGCTCACTCTTCTTTTCAGCATTAAGCAACACAGCAGTCGAAAGAGCAGCAACCTTGTATGTTCCGTCAGCAGAAACACTAGCCTCTTGAGCAGTTTCATTGACTTTGCCATCAGCAACAAGAGCAGAATACTTTCCTGCTGGAATCTTTACTTGAGTTTCAGCATTATTAGCATTGAAAACTACAACATATTGCTTATCTGCATCGTTAAGCGTGTAAGCAATTACACCATCAGGAGTGCCATCAATCATCTTCATGTTCTTGTTAATTGTTGCATAATCAAAATCACGAAGAGATTTAATGCTCTTGCGTAGCTTCAACAATCCCTTGAAATAGTTCACGGAATCAGACTTGTCAGCAGCACGATTCCAATCAAGAGCATTGTCTTTATCGCCAGCATTGTAACTATTAGCGTTACTGTTCTTAGTTCGCAAGAATTCTTGACCAAGCTGAATAAATGGCATGCCGCGCGAAAGCAAAATCATTGAATTTGCAAGCTTTACTCGCTTCAATCGTACGTCTTCAGTGTCTTGAGGCGCAGAAACCTTTAGCTTATCGTACAACGACAAGTTATCGTGAGCTTCAACATACTGAACAATTTGACCTGCATCAGCAAAGTGCGTTTCAGCATTACCATTCCAGCACTTAACAGTACTCGTGCCAAATTGGCAACCAAGCAAATTATGCTCAAGCAAAGCCTTAACACCTTTATCTGTATTGCCATTTACAAAACCAGTACTCTCATCCTTAAACACAGAACCCTTCATAGAATCACGGAATGAATCGTTAAAGAACGCTACTCCTGGAATCTTATAAGCATTAGGTTGAATAGTAGACTCGCTCTTAGGAAGCAGTTTATTCATATCCCAGCCTTCGCCGAGCACAATAATTGAAGGATCAATCTTATTAAGCTCAGCACGCACTTCTTGCATAGTCTTCAAGTCAATTAAGCCCATCAAATCAAATCGGAAGCCGTCAAGGTTGTAATTCGTAGCCCAATACTTTACAGAATCCAAAATATACTTGCGCATCATTTGACGCTCAGACGCAGTATCGTTACCGCATCCAGAATTACCATTCAGAGCGCCATCCTTATAGCGGAAGTAGTATCCAGGAACTGTCTTGTTAAACGAATGCTTTTGCACATCATAAACATGGTTGTAAACCACGTCCATAATCACACGCAAGCCAGCTTTATGAAGACCAGCAATCATTTGCTTAGCTTCCTTAACTCGCGCTGTTGGATTAGCAGGATCAGTAGAATAAGATCCTTCAGGAACATTGTAGTTCTCTGGATCATAACCCCAATTTTGAGCGCCTGGCTTTCCATAGCTCAAGTCACCAGTTTCATTCACAGAACCAAAATCATACATTGGCATGATTTGCACGTGAGTGACACCAAGCGACTTCAAATAATCAAAGCCAGAAACATTCTGCTTATCTTTAGTCTTAGTACCTTCTTCTATTACGCCAAGATACTTACCACGATGAGCATCGCTAATACCAGAGTTTGGATTGATTGAGAAGTCACGAACATCCATTTCTGCAATTGTTGCGTCACTTGGATTCGTAAAGCTTGGCATACGATTTCCAGCGTTACCTGCGTCTTTATCTGCTAATACAACAGAACGCTCACCGTTTACTACTGCAGCTTTCGCATAAGGATCAGCAGAAACATTCACTGTGCCATCAGCAAAATGAACTTCATATGCGTAAGCTGTATTAGCTTTGTCGCCATCAAGCTTTGCAGACCATACGCCATGATCTTCTGCTGTCATAGGTGTTTCTTTGTCTTTTTCAGCATTTTCTTGAGTCGACTTATAAGTAATCAACTTTACTTCAGTTGCTGTTGGAGCCCAAAGCTTGAAAGTAGTTGAAGAAGCAGAATACACAGCACCTAAATCATTGCCAGTATAAGCATATTTCTTATCGAATTCATCGGTACGAATTACGCTAGCACCAGTTTTTGAGGAAGCAGAAAGCTTAATATCTTTAGCTAATCCCTTAATACTCAACTCATACTTATGCTTAATATTAAGGTCATTCTTGGTTTCGATAGTAATCTCTGAACCATTAGCTTTAACAGAAGCAATCTCAACAGTCGTGGCAGGATTTTCACTAGCATCCAAAAGTGTTACGTCAGAGTCTTTTACAGAAGACACGTCACCAGATACTTTTACAGATAACTTCTTTAAGCCAGCAATATCAGCAGACATCACGTGAGCTGTAAGTTGTGGCATAGTAGCGTTTAAGTATACTGTCATGTCATCTTGCATTAACCAGACTTCAGCACTACCCTTGTTTGGATCACTTGGATCTAGCTTAATTGCATTGTTTGGAATAAGTCGGTCACTAGGATCTTGTTTATCCCAAGCGTTAATTGGCGTAGATTTTCTAACTTTGAAGCCAACACTGTCAATACCGCCAGCATTCTTAGCAGTAAAGGTTGCAACTTTGCCATAATCATCATGCGAAGTGAAGTAACGAGCAGTACCACTGGTTCCGTCGTTCCAAGTCCACATGTTCCAACCTTCATAATCGCCAGCATTCCTGCGATAATGAACTGTTACCTTTAACTCTTTTGGCTTATTCTTAAGATTGTCTGGAGCAGTGAACTTAGTGCTATCGCTAGTATCTTTTTCATTAGGATTTGTCCAAGTTCCGCCTGTTACCCAAGCTTCAGCAAGACCACTTGCACAGTTTTCAATAGCACGATCGCCACCGTCTTTATTCCAATCTTTTGTAGTAGTAATAAAGGAAAGCGACTTGTTTTCAAAAGCTCCATCAACTGTAGTTTCAAAAACTTTGCCGAATTTATCACTGCCATTGAACTCATGCCAAGCTCCAGGTAAATCTTTACCATCCTTGTCTTTGCCCCACAACCAAATGACAATATCACGACTATCACCAGCTTTTGGCTTGTAGTGGATTCGAACAGTAGTTTTTGGCTTATATGCTACTGGGCAAGGATTTACTCCAACACTACCCTTGTGATCTTGAGCTACATACGAATCAGTGTGAGCTGGAATCTTAAAGTTATTATTATCTCCTTCGTGATACCAGTAGTTTTCACCATTATTAAACACTGCTTCATAAGCTTTGCCATTGGTTGTAATTGTCTTCTTATACCAACCATCGCAAGCCTTTTGCATCTCTTCGCCAGGAGCTGTAGTCCAGCTTGAGCCTATGCCGTAATGAACATATACTTTCTTATCTTTAAACTTTTCATCTGGCTTAAAGTAAATAGTTGTTGTAGGATCTTCTGGCATGCCTGCATCAGGCTTTTCTACACCATATTGAGGATCAGATGCGTCTGCAGCAGAGCCTTTTGGATGATTAGATTTTGTTGCATTAACATGTAAAGCTACTGCTTCGCGAGCGCCAATCTTGGTTTTAACTTCACCATTTGCAACTTTAACAGTCTTAGAGCAGTCACCTGCAGCGTACACATTGCAATACTCACCATCAGGCAAATCAGTCTTATAAGAAACTTCTTTTTCGTCAAGCGAATTGTTGATCGCTAAGAAGCCCTTCTTTTCGCGGCTAAAAGCAATGTTGTTATCGCCATCATCCTGCCAATTCGTAACTTTCGCACCTTGAACAGCGTTGTAGAATCCAACCATTCCACGAATCGAAGTCCAACGCTGAGTGCACTGCCAATTGGAATCCTTACCACAAGTTACATCTGGAACAGAAATATCAGTTGCACCAGGCGCACCTTCATCATTCTTATCGAACTTGTATCCGGAATACACGTTTGGAGTGCCGTATGGCCACGCGAGCATGAACGCGTTTGCTAAAGCGTAACGGCGACCGTCCTTATATGTAAGCACGCTGTTACCGCGCTCTGTATCCCAATTCGTAACGAAAATAGCAGCTTTATCGCTTTCAACCATTCCGTCTTGAATTTTGTTCAACGGCTTGCTTGCCTTCATCAGCGAGCCTTTAAAGTTTTGCTTAAGCTGGTAAGAGTAGCCAAATTCGTTGACTTCGCCTTCGCCTAAATGTGCAGCAGGCTTAATTTGTTCAGCTTCAGAAGGATTGCCAATAGTTTCCTGCATCCACCAGATGTCATTAATCTTTTTGCTGTCGTCAACACTTTCGTTGTATTGCTTTATAGCTTCAGCTTTAATGCCCCTCATATCTTCTGGAGAAATATGCTTAACAGCATCCACACGGAAACCAGCAACACCGAGTTTCAACAAATCTGCAAAATACTTACCTAAAACTTTGCGCACGTGCGCCTTAGAAGTATCCAAATCAAGCAAGCCTGAAAGCCTGTGAGTCCAAACTTCTTCAGCATTCGTATAATCTTTAATCTCTTCAGTGCTCTGATGGAAATCGTCCTTAGTGTATCCAGCATCCGGGAAAGACTGATTAGGCGCATCATACTTACTTCCACCAACACCAACAGTATCTTTATTATCAAAACCAGTCATATGGTTAATAACAGCATCAGCAATAATTCCAACATTCGCTGCTTTGCAAGTAGTAATCATATGCTTAAACTCAGCTTCAGTGCCAAGCTTAGAATTTAAGCTATAGCTCACAGGCTGATAAGAAGTCCACCAAGCTTTACCTTTAATATGATCCTGAGAAGGCGAAATTTGCACATACTTCACACCTTCAGGACCGTAAGTATTAGTGCACTCACTAGCAATACTATTCCAATTCTGCTGAAAAGCAGTAACAATAACACCCTTGCCAGTAAGTGTTACATTATTAGAAGTTTCTTTGCTACCGGAAGCAACCCCCTCCCCGGCAGTATTTTCAGCATTCGCATTACCAGTAACAGCAAAACATGTTACAAGCATTGCAACTGAAGCTGCTATTGAAACCATCTTCGATGCGAAATCCCGATGACGATTCATCATTATCCTTTCCTTCATTGGTGCCAACGCATATTCTCCATCGTTTACATTGACATTGATGAACACGTAAACATTTACATGCACAATGCCTACTAACAACGTTTTTAAAGAACCGCCACGTTACAATAAAAACGCATTAATAGAAAACGTACCCATCAAACTATAGAGTATATCAGTCCATATAACAAAAAATCTAACAACTATTATTGTTCGATAATCTATAGTTTGTTGACAAGGTATGCTTTGCTATTAGTTAGGCAGAGATTTAAGATTTTTCGCCCTGAATGAGATGAACCTCAGCATCTTTGATGGTGATTCATCGAATGAAGAAGAAAAATCGAAAAATCTCGGTGATTAGCCGAAGATTAAAAGACTAAACATGCAAAGAGCTGTCGGAGTTTCTCTTAGAGCAATGTAAAAATCTTGCGATGAGAGAAACTCCGACAGCTCAGCAACAATAAATAGGACAGCTCAGCAACAATAAATAGGACAGCTCAGCCACAACAAATAGGAAAATCCTGTAAAACAAACCTACAAGATTATTTCTAATTAGATGTAGAAGACGCAGAAGAATTCTTAAGTTTTATGTTACGAGATGCAATATGCCTGTTAATCAAGAAAGCAAACACTAAAGCAATAACAGCAAAAACCCAAATAATCATAGTTCTTCTAGAAGAATTACCAAAGCTTTTCACAGCTTTAACATGAATAGCAACAGCAGAATTAGCTGGAATCGTAGTATCAATTTTCCCATCGCTAACATTAACAGTATGAGCGCACTTGTTTGAAACATAAACGTTGCAATACTCGCCGTCAGGCAAATCAGTCTTGTAAGAAACTTTATGAGGATTATCAGTATTGTTTATAGCTAAAAATCCTTTATTCTCACGACTAAAAGCAATATTATTATCATCGTCATCTTGCCATTTAGTCACCTTCGTGCCTTTAACAGCATTATAGAATCCAATCATTCCGCGAATTGAAGTCCAACGCTGAGTACACTGCCAATTGGAATCCTTGCCACAAGTCACATTCGGAACGGATGTAACAGTAGCACCAGGAGCACCCTCGTCACGTTTCGCAAACTTATATCCAGAATAAATATTAGGAGTTCCATAAGGATAAGCGAGCATAAAAGCATTAGCTAACTCATATTTTTCATCATCCTTATAAGTAAGAACGCGAGTTGAGCTATCACGCTCAGTATCCCAATTCGTAACGAAAATAGCAGCTTTATCGCTAGGAATAAGATTGTCTGTAATATGTTTCAAATTTTCAATAGAACCATAAAAATAATTACGCAAACGATGTGAATACTCAAATTCGTCAACTTCACCAGTTGCAAGATATTGATCCGGCTGAACTTTTTTAGAGCCATTAATATCGCCAATAGTTTCTTGCATCCACCAAATTTTATCTGGAGTAGTATGAGCTGCTAAAGCAGCAGCTTGTTTGATTCCTTTTACATCCTCCGGAGACATATGTTTAACAGCGTCCACACGGAAACCAGCAACACCAAGATTCAAAAGCTTAGCAAAATACTTACCTAAAACTTCACGCACGTGCGCCTTAGAAGTGTCCAAGTCGAGCAATCCAACAAGCCTATAATTCCACACTTGTTCAGGATCATTATAGTTGCTAATGCTTTCAGCTATTTGATGGAAATCGTCCTTAGTGTATCCAGCGTCTGTAAAAGTTTGAGTAGACGCATCATACTTACTTCCACCAACACCAACAGTATCTTTATTATCAAAACCAGTCATATGGTTAATAACAGCATCAGCAATAATTCCAACGCCCTTAGCTTTGCAAGTAGTAATCATATTCTTAAACTCAGCTTCAGTGCCAAGCTTAGAATTTAAGCTATAGCTCACAGGCTGATAAGAAGTCCACCAAGCTTCACCTTTAATATGATCTTGAGGAGGAGAAACCTGAACATACTTCACACCTTCAGGACCATAAGTTTGTTCACATTCCTTAGCAACACTATTCCAATTCTGCTGAAAAGCAGTAACAATAACACCCTTAGAAAAGGCAAGACTTTTATTATCTGCAGATGAAGCAAACGCTGAATTAAAAGGGATGATTGATAATGCTAATAATGCTAACGATAATATAAAAGCAATTATCGCATACGATTTTATATTCGTCTTGTTTTTGCGCACATTGCACATCTTTACGCAAAACTTTGCATTATGGATCATCTTTGTTCCTTTCAAACATTGCAACACAAGCGTTCACGCTAAACGTTATTTATTATATTCTTTATTAACGCAAAACTTAATAATCCGTTTTCATGTGTTTCATCTGCTACATCTAATTAGCAATAATCTCGTAGGTTTACAGAATTTTCCTATTGATTGTTGCTGACTGTGTTAGTGAGGTGTGGAAAATGCTTAACGAACAATAAAAAGCGAAACGGTGCTTGAAGAAGTTACACCTAATCCAAACTCTTTATAAAACTAAAGTAAGCTAAAATCTAGCTTTTACTACTACAAGCAATAACATTTGATAATGCGTAAAAAGTTGAAGCTCCTGTGAGGTAAGTATTTTCCACAACTCACCAGTACAGTAATAAAACCTTGCTGAAAACTAGTTGAGAATTAAATGCTTAGCGCGTTGCAAGCGATCGCGTTTATGTTTTTGAACCATAGCAATAATCATAGTAGTGAGAATAATTGCACAACTAATTACAGCTATTAAAAACATCGTCATCCAAAACGGCCATTGCAAAGAGTCTTTTGGCAACTCTACAGGATTCGGCAATATACGATACCCAGTTACTAAAAGCCGCTGAGTATTAACTCCATACGGAGTACAAGTAAGAAGTGTTGCTAAGTCACGCCCATGTTCGCGTTGAAGCAATCTAATATCATGTGGGTCAACGATGCTAATACGGAACACTTTGTACTGTAATGTTTCTCCTTGCACGTCAAAGTAGAAGAAGTCGCCTTTTTTAATATCAACTAAAGCATCAAACATTGTTGCATCCGGCAAACCCGTATGCGCTGTCACAACCGTGTGACGATTCTTACCGCCAACAGGCAAATCCGTGCCATACAAGTGACCTGCACCTTTAGCTAAAACATCTTGCGAACTTCCGTGGTAAATCGGCAATTTCACGCCAATTTTAGGGATTTTAACAATGCCCATAATTCCCATCGGCTCAGCCAATTGCTTTATATAATCTTTATATTCAGGAGTTTGCATATAATCTGTAGTTCCGTTATAAGGATCAACAGTGATAATAGACTTGTGTCGCTTGTTATAACTACGAGCTGCTTGTAAAATTTTCTTTCTAGCTCTCTCAGTCTTCTTTCGACTTAAACGATCATAAGCGACGGAAATCTCCTTCGACACTTTGTTGTTCCACAATGTTGATGCAACTGGGTAAGTGAAACATAGTATTGCAGCGAGAGCGAGAATAATTGGCTCTAGAATTCTACGCAAATGTGATTTTTTGCGCTTGCGCGAAACAATTTTGTTGAAGGGAGCACATAATTTTTTAACAGCATTGTTTAATTTCATGCTTCCTCGTTTTCTTAATGTTTATGTAAGTAATTTATTGTGCGTTGCGCGAGTTTGGGATTTTCTCTTGATAGAGCAAGTGAGTCTAGGATTTATCTAAAAACCCTAGACTCACACTTTGTTATTTGACTACAAAGCCAGTTTTAGAAAACAAATCAAGCTGTCTTCTGTTCTTCTTCCTTACGGTTTTTAATGTAAAGAATCACACTAGCAGCAATCAAACCAATGCCAGCTAACGCGAAAATCAACACACCAGCAGCACCAGTTGCAGGAAGGTTGAACCAGAAGTAGGTCTTACCGTCTTTGCTGCCCTTAGAGCTAAGTTTGAGGTCTTCAAACTCTTCTGGCGTAGCAGAATCTTTCTGAACAGTCACTTCGTGTACTTCAGGAGAAAGCGCGTAACCTTGAGGAGCTTCAACTTCAACAAGATAAACAGTGTCTTTCGCGCGAACCTTGTATGGAGTTGTGAAGTTACCTTTAGCGTCTGTTGCAGCAGTAGTCTTTAGGTCATCAGTAGCACCAGCTTGTGGATCTTTAGGAGCATCAGCAAGAGTTGATGCAGCTTCACACTCTGGGATTTCACTTGCTTTCTTGGTAAGATCCGCAAGTCCTTGAGCGCAAGCCTTCGCCTTATCTTTATCAGCGAAAATCCTGAACTTAGCACCTGCAAGATCAGTCTTAGTGCTGCCATTCATGTAGTACTTGTGAACTTGAAGGAAGCCAAAGTCAATAGTCGCGTTAGATTTTTCACCGTTAGGAATGATTGGAGAAGGTGCCTTCTCACTCTTTTCATGAGCTGGGAAGAAACCAGACTTGTTTACAATCTCATCCTGCGATTTATCATTATCAGCAACAGAACCATTAGTCACTTTAGTGTTCTTATAAGTATCGCTAAGCTCAAACTCAAGATTTACTTCAACATTAACAGTGTCACCGTTATTCTTGCAAGCGTTTATAGCGTCAGCAATCTTTTCAAGACCTGCCTTCTCGAACTTAACTAAAATACGAGTGTGACCAGCAACAAGACCTCTCTGATTTTCATTAGCATCATCATTCTTGTAGTCATCTTGAGTACTGTTCGCAATAGGATCTTCTACATTGTAATAGGTAGTAGTGTCGTTATTCTTAACCTCTTCGCCGTTAATCTTCACGCTCTTTACAACAGCTTTATCGATAGTCTTGAAAGCAGAAGTTGGAGCATCATCGAAGACTTTATAACCTTGAAGATCTTCAGCAGTCAAAGCCTTTTCAGACTTAAATTTGTTCACTTTCGCAGTAATTGTGAAAGGCACTTTATCCTTAACGCTTGCGAACTTAGCCTTATCGTAAACCTTCTCAATAGAGTCTGAAGTACTCATATTCTTCGGGTAAACAGTAGGGTTATAGTTATACTTCACACTCGTCTTAGCATTATCACCCTCGCCTGTTGTAGTGTACTCTGGCAAAGGAAGAGTCATATAGAAGGATTTCGTATCAGAAACCATGTAGCCGTCAGGAACTTTAGTTTCCTCAACCTTGTACAAGCCAAGATCCTTATTTTCGAACTTTACTTGACCGTCCTCGCCAGTTTCTGCACTTTCAAATACATTCTGACCGTCACCAGATTTTGTAGTTCCAAGCGTAATTTCATCGCCATTTTCTTTAATAGTGTGATCATTTAGCTTAGAAACAAGTTTCGCAATCTTCTGCCAAGACTCAAATTTGCTAAGATCTAAAGTAACGTTTTCGTTTCCTTCCTTAACAGAAGTGACTTTAGTCAACGTGAACTTAGCGCCTTTAAGTGGCTTAAAACCAGTTGGGCATTCTGTCTGAGAAGTATCTTTATCATCAGCTTTCTTCTTCTCACACTTAAGAATGGTTATAGTACCAGTTTTAGGAGCACCCTCAACCCACGGATCCTTAGGTTTAGCACCGCCTTGATGAACAGGCGGACGAGCAGCCCACGCAACTCCGGACACGGTTACAGCGCCAGCAATGCACAGCGTGCCAGCCATCGCAAGCGAAACTAGTGTCGCTGCGAATTTTCTTGATAATCTGTTCATATTATCTCCTTTTCTCACGCTTCTAATAGAAGTTGAGTTAAGTTGTTTTGTTTTTGTGTTTGTTACTATGTGTTCGTTCGAGTACCGATTTTGCACTTGTTTACGTACTTACTCGGCACTTTCTATGTTTGTTTTCTGTTTGTTTTGACTACCCTGGATATATTGGATTAGTTAATCTAGTTATGTTTTTATTTTCGCTACGCGTAGTACACGGATACACGAGCAAAACTTGATTATGTAGGCAGCTTTCACATCAGCATCGCCGCCTTCCATTTAGCATTGAATGGTAACGCTTAATTGAATCGGAAACAACATAAATAGCAATCAAAGTTGTAACTAGAGCGCAAAGCACGCTCAAAAACATGTTCCAACCGCGCGCTCCAGCATTAGGAAGACTAAACTTAACAACTTGAATTTTAAGCATGTACTTCTGCCAATCAGTGCCCTGCTTAAAATCAGCAAACTTAGCTTTATTGCTGCCTTCTAACAAAGAGTCACCATTTGTTATGGCGCTATTATTCTTAAAGCTAGTTTCGTAAGTTTTCCAAGCATCAGAGTCAAGCACATTCTGTTTTAACGCGTAAACAACGCACTTATAGTCGCCAACTTCTTCAGGCTTTATGCTCGCTTCTATATTAGTTCGCGCAGCAACAGTCTTGCTATCAACTGACGTGCATTGTGTATTGCCTTTAGAGTCAGTAACGCAAGGCTTTTGATCACTAGGCAAAGTAACACCAAGACCAGTAATGCTAGTTTTCCAAGTCTTGTATTCAAGTAAATCCCGTTGCTGTTCAGATTGAGAAGATTGTGATCCAGAAGGCGAGTCTGTCGAGCCACCGCCAGTATTAGCGCCACTTGAGCCAGCACTGCTATTACCGTCAGTTGAGCCAGCGCTTCCGGTACCGGTACCAGTACCAGTAGAATTATTCTTCTTCTCGCCTTTCGAGCACAGCATGCGCAAAGTGATCTTCGAGTTATTTGATTGCGAAACTGCATCAATAAACGGCTTAATCTCAGCGCCTTGTATAAGAGAAAAACTGTCACTTCCATCAGCCAAAGCATCAGGCAAACTTCCATCGGCATTTTTAAACGGATACACTTTCAGCGAAAGATCCTTACCGCCAAATTGGATTGTTATCTTCTGATAACTAAAGTCAATGCCTAGCTTAATATCCTCTTTATTTAACCACTTATCTTCAACAATGTTTCCCTTAAGCATAGACTCTAAGCCTGTAGAAGTTTTTGTTCTATTATCAAACTCTTTTACTAATGTAGAATCTGGCTGGAATTTACCCCCTCCACCATTCGGGTCGTGGAGTAATTTAGCATCCTTAAAAGCAAACACTGTGCACTCAAAAGTTCCGTCACCGCTCGGCTTGCCACTAATCCAGCTTTGAGATTCCTCAGTATAAGGATCACTCTCATACACAGCAGAATCCTTTGCACCATCAGGTCGAGTACCTTCCATATGCTTGAACTGAGTCTGCGTACCTAGACTCAAACCATTAACACTGTCTAACGTATAATCAGTACTGCCACTCTTATAGCAAATCATATGGTGATGAATAACACCAGGCTTATCTTTCGACTGCGAATCAATAAAAAGCTTATTAATAGAATCGTAAGTATCTTTCTTATCAGTACCGCCAGTAGTACTTCCGGCAACACCTTTAGACTTTGGTTTTATAGTAATTTTATTGCCACTTACCGCAGTACCATCCTGCTCTTTTCCAAAATCGTATAAGCTAAGCTTTAAATCATTCTCACCAATAGTCTTAGTAACTTTCATGCTAAATGATTTTTCAGATTTAGAGTTATCAGGATAATAAGCGATTACTTTAAGGCTATAATCACCTGCATAAAATTTGTTCGGCTTGAATAATATAGAAAGATTATTATTATTATTTACATTCTCAATAGATTTAGCACTGTAATCACCATCACTGCCATTGAAGAAAGCAAAATCGTATGCGTTATTCTTGCCATCACCTACACTCTGAGATAATTCAATCCGCGTACCTTTAGGTAATGATACAGGAGGGTCTTTCTTCTTATGACCATGAACTTTTATTTCTGCTTGAGCAATAACAGACTCACCTGATTTAACTGTTACATCTTTATATTTAATGGTGTAGCACGTTGCGAAAGTATCATACCTTTTACCTTTGCACGTTGCAGGAAGCTCAGGTGTTTCACCAGCACTTCTATCCATATTGCTAGTAGAATCCGTAGAATCAGAGCCTACAGAATTTTTATGAGAAACAGAATCAGTTGAATTAGTTTTATTAACAGATGAACCTACAAGATTCTGCTTTTCAACGGACTTCGATTCCTTATTATTTAATAAATCTTTAGAAGAATCAGTGCTGCTTTTAGTATGGTCAATATTATTAGACTCATTTTTCTGCTCAAACGTCTTCTTATCACTATCAGTCTTAAAAGAACTAGTATCAGAAGAGCTAACCTTAGAAGATCCATCCTTAGCAGAGCCAGCATTTGCATCAACAGCTCTCTCACTGCCAGTTTCTTTACTACTACTCTGATTCGCACTTAAAGCAGAAGTTGGAGCAATCACAAAAGCAGCAAGCAAAGTCACACACGCAACAAATAATGAAAGTAACGCTCTTATAACATGCGAACTAGAAGCGCTTTTAGGCGCATTTTTGAATGATTTTACGAACTCGTTTTTGGCAATAACTTGAAATGCTTTTTGAGATACGCTTTGCAATTCGCTTCTGGATGATTTTACAGATGTGTTTTTAGGCGCATTTGAGCGCAAAGCGGCGCAAGAAGACCTTTTAAACTCTCTTGCAACGCCAGAGTTATAGTGGCGGGCGACGAAATCGCGAATCACACACGCACACTTTAAGAAACCATACTTCAGAGCAGTCATAACTACTCTCCTTATGTTGTTATAAACGCTGTTCTTAAATACTCAAAATTCAATGCAACTTTTAAAAACTGCACTAAATCTTGCTGCACGGTAACCAGATATTCGCATTTACGAGTAGAACTATACCCCCCCCATGGTTAATTTCAAGCAAAAATAGAAAATTAGTAATATTTTTTTAAATCACCAGATTATGAGAAAATCATCGCGAAATAATTTTAAAAAAACTTAAAAGCTTAATATTTTAAACTCTTGATACTTTAGCGAGAACAACACTCACAAACTTAATAACACTATATGACACAAAACAGAACGACTTGAAGCACAATATATAGTAGTAATAAGAAAAATCAGCAACAAATAAAGGAAAATCAATAAAAATAAAAATATCTTAACAAATACAGTGCCCCCGGTGAGACTCGAACTCACACTGTACAGATTTTGAGGCTGTTTCCTCTACCAATTGGGATACAGGGGCATTTTTAATTATTCGCAACTTCGTGCGACTTGTTGACTATACCACACTTTTTTTCATATTCAAAGGTTTACAAATTTTGCGCGTGTCGCAGTATTGAATATTTTATCTATAACCCGAATATTTGTGATTAGATACAAGCAATGCGCGCAACCTAAAAATAGGAAGCGCGCATTACAAGTTACAAATTAAAATTTACAACCTACAACCTATAAGATGTAAGTTGCAAGTCAAAACAGCGTAATATTAGTCGCAAGCTCCAACAGTATGAACGTAAATAGAATCAGTGCGACCTGCTTGACGCTCACCCTGTGCAGTGCTCAAAACAACAATCTTATCTCCATCGGAAACCTTACCAGCTTCACGAAGAACTTTATCAGTGAAAATCATCAAATCATGACGATTCATCTCGTGATAATCTTCGTCAATCAAGAAGGATTCAGTACCCCAGCTCAAAGCTAACCAGTGATACGTATGTTCGTTGTTTGTCAATCCGTAAATTGGAGCAACAGGACGTTCACGCGAAATACGATGAACCGTGCGACCAGTTTGGGTGTAAGCAACAATAGCTTTAGCATTAAGCTTATCTGCTAAATCAACAGCTGCAGAAGAAACTGCACCAGTACTAGACATATCAAGCTCAACAGCTGGAATACGATCGTAACCGTGCTCAGTAGCGAATTGAGATATACGAGCCATAGTTTGGACTGTAACAGCTGGATACTTGCCAACAGCAGTTTCGTTAGAAGTCATAGTCGCGTCAGCACCATCGAGAACAGCGTTAGCGCAATCGGAAGCTTCTGCACGAGTTGGAACTGGAGAATTAACCATAGTTCCAAGAACCTCAGTAGCAACAATTACTGGCTTTGCATAACGGCGAGAAAGCTCAATGCAACGCTTAGTAACGAGAGGAACTTCTTCAAGAGGCATTTCAACAGCCATATCTCCACGAGCAACCATAATGCCATCGAAAGTCTTAACAATCTCTTCCAAGTTTTCTACAGCTTGTGGCTTCTCAATCTTAGCAACGATTGGGATACGGCGACCTTCTTCATCCATAATCTCATGAGCGCGATCAATATCGCTTGCAAAACGAACGAAAGACATTGCAATAATATCTGCGCCAGTACGAATAGCCCAACGAAGATCAGCCTCATCTTTTTCAGTTAAAGCTGGAAGAGAAACAGCAACACCTGGAAGGTTAATACCCTTGTGGCTAGAAACTGGTCCTGCAACAACAACCTTCGTATGTACGTCATTGCCTTCAACTTTAGTGACTTCAAGGCGAACCTTACCATCGTCAATTAAAATCGGATCTCCTGCATGGCAATCTCCAGGTAAACCTTTGAAAGTTGTGGAAGTACGATGCTCATCACCTTCAATATCATCAGTGGTGATTACGAACTCTTGACCTTCCTTCAAATAAACCTTATCTTCGCCGTTCTCATTCTTTTTGAACCAACCGCAACGAATCTTTGGACCTTGTAAATCAACAAGAGCAGCCACATTACGGCCAGTGGATTTAGAAGCAGCACGCACATTGTTGTACACACGCAAATGATCCTCAGGAGTACCGTGAGAACGATTAAGACGAGCAACATCCATACCAGATTCAACGAGCTTAGTAATGCCCTCTAACGATTCGGTAGCTGGACCAATAGTATCAACGATTTTGGCTTTACGCATAATGCCTACCTATTTCTTCTTGATTGTTATGAGTAAAATACTCAAATTCCGGTATCTAGTGTATCAACTTATTATGACCTTAAAAGTATAATAATACGGCGTTTTGTGAACGTTCACAGAAATATTCTCACAATCAAATTCTCACAATCAAACATTCCCAAAAGCAAACATTCTCCAAATCACATATTCTCACAATCACATACTCTCACAATCACATACTCTCCATATTGCGCAATTCCTTCTTCAAATCGCGTATTTCATCTCTCAAACGCGCTGCAAGCTCAAATTGCAACTGCTCCGCAGCTACATGCATTTGCTCACTCAAATTCTTAATTAAAGACATAATCTCATCTTTAGGAAGTTCAGAAACATTAGCAATACGCTTTTCTTTACTAACACGAGAAAGATTAGGCTCTTTTGGTATTCCGTAATGCGAATTACCAACCTTACCAGCATTCCTATAGCCTCCAGAAAGCAAAGTTTGAGTATCAACATCTTCTTTAGCTAACATATCGTTTACATCGCTAATTTTCTTTCTTAAAGGCGTAGGATCAATACCATGCGCTTTATTGTATTCAATCTGCTTGTTACGTCTGCGCTCAGTTTCACTAATCGCTTTACTCATTGCATCTGTAACAGTATTCGCATACATAAGAACTGTTCCAGAAACATTTCTTGCAGCTCGACCAATTGTTTGAATAAGAGAACGATAAGATCTTAAGAATCCCTCTTTATCTGCATCTAAAATCGCAACAAGAGAAACTTCTGGCAAATCCAATCCTTCACGAAGAAGATTTATGCCAACAATAACATCAATCTTTCCTTCACGAAGAAATCGCAAAAGCTCCACTCTGCGCAAAGTATCAACATCCGAATGTAAGTATTCAACTTTAATACCAAGCTCAAGAAAATAATCAGTTAAATCTTCTGCCATCTTCTTAGTAAGAGTAGTAACAAGAACTCTCTCATTTTTAGAAATTCTTGCTTTAATCTCATTTAACAAATCATCAACCTGTCCTTGTGCTTTACGAACCTCAATTTTAGGATCGAGTAAACCAGTAGGACGAATAATTTGCTCAACTACACCATCTGAAAGACCCAACTCGTAGTCGCCAGGAGTTGCAGAAAGATACACAGTTTGACCAACATGCTCCAAAAATTCTTTCCACTTCAACGGGCGATTATCCATTGCAGAAGGCAACCTAAAACCATGCTCTACAAGAGTTCTTTTACGAGAAGCATCACCCTCATACATTGCTCCAATTTGCGGAACAGTTACATGAGATTCATCTAAAACAAGCAGAAAATCATCTGGGAAAAAGTCAAGAAGAGTATGAGGAGGAGTGCCTTTTTCACGACCGTCAAAATGTCTAGAATAATTCTCTATTCCAGGGCAAACTCCAACTTGTCTTAACATTTCTAAATCGTAAGTAGTTCGCATTTCTAGACGCTGAGCTTCTAAAAGCTTACCTTGCTTTTTAAGTTGAGCTACTCTTTCTTCTTTTTCAACCTCAATTGCTTCTAGCGCGTGCTCCATCCGCTCAGGACCTGCAATATAATGCGATGCAGGGAAAATATGAACGCTACTCTCCTTGCGAATTACATCCCCAGTAAGCGGATGCAGCATTGTAATATTGTCAATTTCATCTCCAAAGAACTCAATTCGCACAGCTAATTCCTCATAAACAGGAATAATCTCAACTGTATCTCCTCTAACTCTAAAAGTGCCACGAGTAAAAGCAATGTCATTACGCTTGTATTGCATGCTTACAAATTGACGTAATAAATCATCTCTGTCAATCTGCTCACCAACACTTAAAACAAGCATTCGATCTGCATACTCTTCTGGAGTACCAAGTCCATAAATACATGAAACTGTAGCAACAACAACACAATCTCTTCTAGTTAAAAGGTTTGCTGTTGCAGCGTGACGAAGACGCTCAACATCATCGTTAATATTAGAATCTTTTTCAATATACGTATCTGTTTGTGGAATATACGCTTCCGGCTGATAATAGTCGTAGTAAGACACAAAATAGCTCACAGCGTTATTCGGCATAAGCTCTCGAAACTCAGCACAAAGCTGAGCAGCTAAAGTTTTATTTGGCTCAATAATAAGAGTCGGACGTTGCAAACGCTCAATAAGCCAAGCTGTTGTGGCAGTTTTACCTGTACCAGTAGCGCCCATAAGAACAACATCACTTTCTCCATTTTCAATACGATTCGACAACTCTTCAATTGCTTTAGGCTGATCTCCTGAAGGCTTAAAAGGCGCTTCTACTACAAATGGCTTATTTGTGCGCTGAATTTTATTTGACATTATTCTTCACTTCCAAGCGCTTTACTACTTAAATTACTACTTAAATTACTCACACTATTACTCACACTATTACTCGCACTATTACTAACACTATTACTCACATCACTAGTTAAAACACTACTCACACCACTACTTAAAAACACTACTATTCACATCACACCTATTCACATCGCTGATTCACATCGCGCATATTCACATCGCACATATTCACATCGCGCATATTCACATCTCGCAACCATGATTTCAACACATCTTCAACACTTTTAAGCATAAAATCAATTGGTTTAGTTGAATCAACTACATAATTTGCAATACTTTTACGAGCATCGCTTCCAATCTGATTATTTATGCGTGCTAAAGCCTGAATTTCAGTCATATTTCTTTCGCGAAGGATCCTCGCAACGCGAATATCTTTAGGAGCTTCAACAGTAAGAATATAGTCAAATTTAAATGGAATAGTATCTACCACTTGAGCAAGAAGAGGAATATCGTGCACAATCACGCAACTAAAACAATTTAAGTTATACGGATTTTCTTTAGAAATTCTACTAATATATTCCTTCTCTAAAAGCTTCGCGCAATCATAAATAGCAGGATGAATAATAGACTCAACCTTATTTAATGCTTGCTTATGAATGCTATCATCCCCAAAAATGCAATCTGCAATAAAAGCACGATTTAAATATCCGTCACCAGTAATTGCATTGTTACCAAAAACTCGAACAATTTCTTTAAATACTTTACTTCCAGGCTCAACAACTTTACGAGCTAAAACGTCATAATCAATAACAAACGCACCAAGAGAGCGCAAATGATTTACAACAGTAGATTTTCCAGCTGCAATTCCTCCAGTTACAGCAATACGCATCATCGTCATATTTTAATTATAAATAATCCCCTAATAACTTATAAATAATACCCTAGCAACTTAGAGCCACTAGGGTATTACATAAAAAATTAAAATTCTTGATTATAATGCAAAATTCTAAATTTAGTCTTGCAATTCTGCACCATCAGAATCTTTATGCCACTTAGTTCCAGGCTTGGAGCAAAGAATCAAAATACCTTCAATCAAACCCCAAATGCTAGAAACAAACCATAACATTCCGAAAGAAAGAATAGTGATAAGCAATTGACCAACAGCTTTACCTGTGTGTCCAAGATAAAAATTATGTACGCCGAAAACGCCAAGGAAAATACCTAACAAACCTGCTGCAAGCTTGCTCTTACTACTAGTAGGACCGTAAACACCAGTATTATTAGTCAACGATGAATATTGAGTTTGCTGAGCATACTGTGGCTGACCGTACTGTGGTTGAGCATACTGTGGCTGAGTATACTGTGGAGCTTGCTGAGGCTGAGCATACTGAGGTTGAGCATACTGAGGAGCCTGCTGTGGCTGAGCATACTGAGGCTCGCTATACTGTGGAGCCTGCTGAGGAGCCTGCTGTGGCTGAGATTGTGGATTTGAATACACATTGTTTTGCTCGTTAGTGTTATCCATAACTTTCACGCTTTCTCTATATATACAATTCATACAACATTAAATTAAGATTACTAATAAGAATCAAAACTCAAGTTGATAGAAATCTTACACATATACGTGTACTTAAACTCAATAAAATAGCCTAAAATCTTATGCAAAAAGCCTTTATTAAGATTAATTCAACAAAACGCTAAAACGAATTAAGAAATTAACAGTTGCATTTTTCGCTTTTATGAATTAACGAATTAAGCTAAAAATTAACGAATTAAGCTAAAACAAACTAGAAAATTACATCACAACAAACTAGAAAATTATGGGTTATTTCCCAAAATTACACCACAAATAACTAACGAATTACTACACAAATAACTATTGAATTAAATAAAAATAATTAGCGAATTACATCATTCTTATTTTTAAAATTTTGTAAATAAGGCAACATAGTTTTAGCAAGAGATACTCCATCTGGAGCAACAAAAAATGGTACTCCATCAACAGTTCCAGCAGCACCAGACGCTTCAACAGTATTATCAATATCACTATATGCAATACGCGAAGTTGAAAGAGATATATTAAAATCACGATTACTACGATTGCGAAAATCTTTAACAGTAGCATGATTTTTTAATTGACGAATCCCAACAGCAACAACCCTACCTGGATATTGCTTAATAATTCGAGAATAAGTATTTGGATCTCTTTGACCATCATCGCCAATTAAAATAAAACGCATATTCGGAAAATCGTCCATAAGTTGAGCAGCAAATTCCATTTTATGCTGAGGCCCAGTAGGAATAAACGTTTTAGGACGCGGATCTAAATCACGCAATAAAAGCGGACCTTCTGGAAAACCTTCTCGCAAAATAAAATGTCTAATCGAAGCTTCAACATTCCAAGGAGATGTAGAAAGATAGAAAAATGGAGCATCCGGAAGAAGATTAGAAATATCTGAAAACATTGATGCCATGCCACTTACTGGAGAACGATGCTCAGGATTCATAATAAGAACGTTGTACGAAGCTTTAATAATAGAAGGAGCTTGCGTAACCATTATAGTATCGTCTACATCCGAGATAACACCAATACAAGCAGATGAAGATATAGCAAATAAACTTGATTCTACAGGCTCACGGCCTTCCACACTATAGCTAACAATGTGCTTGCCAACACACAAAGCTCTTTCTGTAATTAAATCAAGATACCCAGCACGATCTGAAATACAATATTCTGCACCGCCTACACCTGAAGAATCCGGCTTATCATACGCTTCAGAATCACCGATTTGAGCACTCTCAACAGGAATATTATCAATTGAAATCGATACGCGAACTCTTACAGCAGGAACAACAAGCATTGCGTAAATTCCGCGCTTTAACACCGAATGATTGCCATTTTTGGGAGCGTATACAGTCCTACAAATAAGTCGAGCGTACTTATCTGTACCATATCCAATATAAGGCTCAACACTAGGATACAATCCGCATTTTCTCGAGATTTTACCAGCCAAACGCATCCATAATCCAACAACTGAAGTTATAAAACGCCTAGTGCACCTCACTAAAAACGGCTTATTGTCAATTCTCTCTTCAGGAGTTGGAGTATCAAACAAAGTAGACGTAACATGAACCGGTATAGGCGTGCTACTAACACACCTAACAGGTTTAAGCGGGGAAGATTTCTCATTCTTCTCAGCAAGTTTTCCCCGCTTAGTTTCATCAACACTAGATTTAGCGCTATTAAGCTCAGATGAATCTAAAGCTATAGCGTCTTTAGGATCGTTCACGGACGCACCGGGTTTTCTGGAGTTTCACCAATAACTTGAACAATAGTGCCGCGAGGGCAATTATCGTAAATCCAATGAGCATCAGCTTCATACATATTCACGCATCCATTAGAACCATGTCGTTTAGGATCACCTGTTGCAATGCCAACAGAATTCCAAGCAGCAGTATGGAAACTTTCGCCACCATTATAGAAGCTAACCCAGCGAATTCCAGGAAGAACATAAGGTCTTCCATCATAATGTCTACCGCGCATAGTCTTAACATCGTAACGCAAATAAATATGGAAAGTACCAGAATCAGACTCAGTCAAATTAGTCTGACCAGTGCAAACTGGGAATGTCTTAACAACTTCATCATTCTTATACACAGTTGCAGTCTGAGAAGATTTATCTACTACAATTCGCATTTCAACAAGCTTGCGTTCAACGCTAAACTTAGATACTTCAGAAGGAACAGAAATCTTAACAGCTTTCTTATTCTTTAAAGCATCAACTACTTGCTTTAAAACAGAATCAGAATACTTGATAGAAACACCATCAACGCCTTTAGTAGCAGTGAAAATAACTTTCCCATTCTTGTCTACAGAATCTTCCTGATCTACTTTTACTTGATTCAACTGTTTAGGAAGATTTCCAGACAACCAATCATTTACAGCTTTAGAATCAATATCATAAGAAAGCTTATGCTTAAATTCATCTACATCAATAGATATCCACTTAGAAATTACATTCTTAGGAACAACAAAATCTTTACCATTGCCATTATCGAACTTAATTTCATTTGAAATAACAGAATTAAGTTGATCAGTTAACTTTTGAGCTTCATCACGCTGAATAGGAGAATCAACACGCCTATAAACAACCGATACTTTAGCAACATGACCAGGATTTGCAATCATCTTTTTTACAGCTTCACGAACCGGCAAAGTTTCAACAGAACTACCAGCTTCACCATCTTTAACAACGAACTTCGACTCTTTTTCATCGAAATTAGAAGTAAATGGAATAGCTCTATCTTTATCTTTCACAAAATAAGTTACAACGCTTTTATTCATTTCAGAATCATTACGCTGTGCAGAAAGTGGAACATTGCGAGTTACCCAAGGCATGAGCATAGTAAACAAATTATCGTGCTTAGCGCTAATAATATTGCGAACAGTAGCTTGAACATCTGACTTAACTTTCATATCACCTAAGCTAGAAGTAAGACTACCGCCTCTGTTATCGCTTATTTCAAATGAAGAATCAGAAATCGCTTGCTCAACAATATGAGCAACTTCATCACTTTTCTTTCCAACAATTTGTTCGCTAAATTTTTCATTACCAAAATGCACACCAGGAACTACGCGATCGTGGAAATACCAAGCTGTTAAACAATAACCTGCAATAATTAAAACTAAAACAATCAACAAGGAATATATGAATGCAGAAGCAGAACGATTTTTTACACGATCTTTAACACCATTCTTATAAGATTCAGATACATTGTTGAAAAGGTCATCGGATGATTTCTTAGACGCGCTTTCAATATCAGAAATACTCATAGAAGTAGTCGCATCGTCATCTTCATTATTTGAAACATTGTAGATTGAAGAATCAGCGTTATTGAAATTATTCGCATCATCATTAAAATCATCAAAATTGTTATGCTCGCTCATACTCTCAAACCTCTAGT
This sequence comes from Gardnerella bivia, assembly GCF_049262715.1. Taxonomy (NCBI): domain Bacteria; kingdom Bacillati; phylum Actinomycetota; class Actinomycetes; order Bifidobacteriales; family Bifidobacteriaceae; genus Gardnerella; species Gardnerella bivia. The sequence continues at coordinate 1,043,606 of NZ_CP058399.1, read as the reverse complement.
AGACTTTCAGTCGCAAACCAAAAATCATGCTACCACTAACCGCATAAAACTAATTACAATAGATATTCAATAGCTATTCGTATTATAAACAATAGCTATTGTTTATAAAAATGTGCTCTGAAAATATTTCCAGAGCACATAAATATTATTTATGAATTAAATAATTGCAACAAAACTTACAACTACTTCTTTTCACTTAACAACTGCTCACGCAATTGAGCTAATTGATCAGAATCAGCTAAAGTACCTTCGCTTTGAGCTTCAGAAGAATAATTAGAAGCAACTTCTTCTTTCTTTTCTTCCTTTACTTCAGGCTTCTTTTCAGCTTCTTCACTCTGACCATCTTGAGCAGCAGACTCAGCTGCAGCAGCAAGTTCCTTAGCGGCAAACACCTTATGCTGCTCCCATAATTCATGAGCTGCTGCATATTGTGCTTCCCACTCTTCGCGCTGCTGTTCATAACCAGCAATCCACTCGTTAGTATTTGGATCGAATCCTTCTGGATACTTGTAGTTTCCTTCTTCATCGTACTCAGCTGGCATACCGTAAAGAGCTGGATCGAAATCTTCAGAATTTGGATCAACAGCCTCATTTGCCTGCTTCAAGGAGAGGGAAATACGACGACGATCGAGATCTACGTCAATAACCTTAACGAATACTTCTTCGCCACCCTTAACAACAGTTTCAGGATTCTCTACATGACGATTAGCAAGCTCAGAGATGTGTACTAAGCCTTCAATTCCATCTTCAACTGAGATGAACACGCCAAACTGAACAATCTTAGTGACTTTACCTTTAACAACTTGTCCAGGAACGTGTGTGCGAGCAAAGCGCTGCCATGGATCTTCCTGAGTTGCTTTAAGGGAAAGGGAGATACGTTCGCGATCGAAGTCAACATCGAGAACCTCAACAGTGACCTTATCTCCAACCTTAACAACCTCAGATGGATGATCGATATGCTTCCAAGAGAGCTCAGAAACATGAATAAGACCGTCAACACCGCCAAGATCAACAAATGCGCCGAAGTTTACGATAGAAGACACAACGCCTTCACGAATCTGACCCTTCTTAAGCTGCGAAAGGAATGTTTCGCGAACTTCAGACTGGGTTTCCTCGAGGAACTGGCGGCGAGAAAGAACAACATTATTGCGATTCTTATCAAGCTCAAGAATCTTAGCTTTAATCTTTTGACCAATGTATGGAGAAAGATCGCGTACACGACGCATCTCAACCAAGGATGCTGGCAAGAAGCCACGCAAGCCGATATCTACAATCAAGCCGCCCTTAACAGCTTCAATAACAGTACCTTCAACAATACCGTCTGCATCTTTAATCTTCTCAATATCGCCCCAAGCACGCTCGTATTGCGCACGCTTCTTGGAGAGAATAAGACGTCCTTCCTTGTCTTCCTTAGTAACAACAAGTGCTTCAATAGTGTCGCCAACTCCAACGACATCATCTGGATCAACGTCTTTTTTGATGGAAAGTTCACGGGAAGGAATTACACCTTCAGTTTTGTAGCCGATATCCAATAATACTTCGTCGTGATCAATCTTTACGACTGTACCTTCAACTAAATCACCATCATCAAAATTCTTGATGGTTGAATCGACTGCCTTGATGAAGTCTTCTTCGGTGCCAATATCATTAATCGCAACCTTGGCGACTTCGTTATTATTCTCTGCCATTAGTTATTAGTGGTTTCTTCTTGGGGTGGATATTACTCGATATTAAATTATGTTTGTATATGTAACGTGAGCTTTTCGCACACGCTCTGTCAATGTTATAGATAGGCATAGCCAAAGTTAGCTTAGGAGCTCGGGTGTGTCGCATTACCCTCGTTTGAAGCAAAGCTCGCGCTTCAAACGAGCTTAATGCGAGAGGACTTGCTCAATGTTGAAAGCACAGTGTGCTTTCAATGCAAGTACTCTTGATTGCATCCATGCAATCAACCACAACAAACACGCAACCAGCTAACAAACAACCAGCTAACAAACAACCTAAAGATGCAAAATATTAGCAAACTTGATTTTCTGCAATATTTACAACATTAGCTAACAACATTGCTCTAGTCATAAGACCAACGCCACCAGGATTAGGCGAATACGCTCCAGCAATATCTCTACACGAAACGTCAACATCCCCTTTTAGACGATATTTACCAGACTCTTCATCAAATACAAAAGACAAGCCTACATCAACAAGAACAGCGCCTGGCTTAACATCATCAGGCTTTACAAACCCAGCACTACCAATTGCTGCAATAATTACATCCGATCTGCGCATAATCTCATGAACATTACGCGTATGAGTGTGACACAAAGTAACTGTTGCATCTACACCACGTCTAGTCAACAACAATCCAATAGTGCGTCCAACTGTAATACCACGTCCAAGAACACAAACTTCTTTGCCATCAAGGTTAATATTGTATTCGTCAAGCAAAGCTAATATTCCTCTCGGAGTACAAGGCAAAGGCGTTGTAATCTTTCCAGAAATATGCATAACAAGTTCCCCTAAATTATAAGGATGCATACCATCGCAATCCTTCTTAGGATCAACTGCTTCAATTATTTTCTTTTCATCTATGCCTTTCGGTAAAGGCAATTGCACAATAAAACCTGTACAAGAAGGATCATTATTTAAACTTTCAACAGCTTTAAGAACATCTTCCTCACTAGCATCTTGAGGAAGATCATAACGAATAGAACGAATTCCAACTTCCTGACAATCGCGATGTTTACCTGCAACGTATTTCATAGAACTAGAATCATTGCCAACTAACAAAGTACCTAATCCGGGTTCAATACCTTTTTCTTTAAGTAAAGAAACTCGCTTTGCTAAACTTATTTTTATCTTATTCGATAACGCTTTACCATCTAATACAATCACCATAAAATCATCACTTTCCAACTCGCATAATTCGTATCCATAGACTATCGTGAGATATATAAAAAGTGTACGACAGCTGTATGTAATATACGTGGACATGTGGAGCGTACGACAATTGCCGGCGTGGACGCGGCGGAAGGAGTGAGTTTCAATGCGTATCACTGTTACAACTTTGAAGAATACAATCAATGCTATTGCAACGTACGCAATAGCATTGGTTGTTGGATTTGGTGTTGCTGCATGCGGATCTCAAGCACCTAGCACTCAAACAAAACCAGAAGAAGCTAAAAGCAACAAGCCAATTTCAGTAGTATCTACACTAGACACTTGGGGTAGCTTAGCTCAAGAAATTGGCGGAGAAGATGTAAAAGTAGTCAACTTGCTAAACGGATCAAATGCAAATGTCGATGACGCAAAATTAAGCGATAATGATTCTAAAACATTGCATTCTGCTCAAGTTATAGTAGTAAACGGCGCAGGTTATGATGATTGGGCAACAAAAAACTTACCAAAGAAAACAGAATTAGTAAGTGCAGCAAGTACTGTTGGAGCATTAAACGGAGATAACCCATATTTGTGGTTCTCAAGAGATGCTAGAAGCGCAATGGCAAATTCTCTATACGAAACTTTTTCGCGAATAAATCCTGCAAAACGCAAAGATTTTACTTCGCGCTTTAATAAGTGGAAAGATAAGGAAAAAACTCTCGATGCTTATCTAAATAAGTTTGCAAGTGTTCATGCAAAATATAAGATTGCATCAACATCACCTATTATATTCTGGCTTCTTTCAGACATAAATATTAAAGATAGTGCACCTAAAGATTACATTTCATCAATTGCTCAAGGTACAGATCCAAGCACTCAAAGCATAGGTGAATTCAGTAAATTGCTTGAAGATAGGCATATTGACGTTCTTATAAACGATTCACAAAAAAATAAGAATGACAATATTAACGTAATCAATGGAATTGCTGGAAGAAGCTACACTAGCATAGTTAATGTAAGTGAGTTAATGCCTTCATACGCTAAACAACTTGACACTTGGATTATTAAAATTTTAGATGACATCGAAAATGGAACAAAAACAAGTGCTTCAATGCGTTTGGCTATAGATAAGCAAGAAAAACCTAGTAGACTAATTACAGAGAAACCAAAACCTGTTCTTCCAGGTCCAGTTCGTTCTAATGAAGGGCAAAAAGATCCTGGAAAGTAATTCAATTAGTTTATTTGTAAAAGTTTAATTATTAGTTTATCTGCAAAAGTTTAACGATAATTTAAAAAATAAGCCTTGTCTGAAAGTAGATTTTAGATAAGGCTTATTTTATTGGTTATTAAACAAAAATGTGCGATATGTTAAAGCAGGATTTATTTTAATTCTTACTTTATGCACTTAATTCTTGTAATACTTAATTCTTGTGGCGAAAATTTTATAGTTACTTACTTTTTGCGAGATTTACGTGAATTCTTAGCAAGTAGCAATAATGTTTCTGAAGCAGGCTCTTGTGGGAAAGAAGTATGATGCTTTTCGTCACCATCCTTAGCTTTAGCATAACCAAGATTTACATTAAGCAAACGCTCAGCTTCCTGTTCATCAATTTTCTCAGATAAAGCAATTTCAGAAATTAAAATGCTACGAGCTCTAGAAAGCATACGCTTTTCACCTGCTGAAAGTCCGTGCTCATCAATATCTCTTTGAGATAAATCACGCACAACTTCTGCAATCTTATTGACATCTCCAGTAGCAATCTTCTCAACATTAAGCTTATAGCGTCTTGACCAATTCATCTCTTTTTCGATGATTGGAGTACGCAAAATTTCAAATACTTTTGCTACTTCTTTCGCGCCTACAATATCTCTAACGCCAACTTTTTTAACGCTGTCAACAGGAACGTTAATCTCTAAACCATCTGATGACAAAACAACAAGACGCAAATATTGTCGTGTTATTCCTTTTACTGTCCGCTCGCTGATTTCCTCGACACGCGCCGCACCATGACGAGGATAGACGACCATATCGCCGACTTGATATCCCACAGAACCCTCCGTATGCACAGAAAAACTCATAAAAGTTTCTCATAAGCTAACGACTTGAAGAAATTTTTAATATTTTTTAATAAGATATTAAAAAACACGCGACTTACTTCCATAAAGCATGTATTATGGAAACCATGAGTACAGTTTCTACCATCAATGAGGATGCAGTCGCGGTTGCAGTCCGACAGGATGTATTAGCCGCGGTGAGCAATGCAGAATATTACAATCCACACGAGGTCCTTGGTGGACATCTTGGAACAGGCAAAAGCGAAGGCACTGCCACTGTGCGCGTTTTGCGACCAATGGCGAAAAGAGTAATTATCATCACCAAATCTGGTGAATATGAAGCTAAGCACGAATATAATGGCATTTTTACAGCTGTTGTTCCTGCAACTAAACATGCTCGTTCAAAAGAGTTTTCAGTACCAAGCTATAGAGTTCGCACTGTTGAAATAGACGGGACTGAGTCAGTTGACGATGATCCATATCGTTATTTGCCTCAAGTTGGCGAATTAGACATGTATTTGTTCGGCGAAGGAAGACATGAACGCCTGTGGGAAGCATTAGGCGCACACGTTAAAACCATTACAGATTCATGGGGACTTGTTTCTCCTGAAACTGGAAAAATGGTCAAAAAAGTCACAGGTACAGCGTTTTCTGTTTGGGCACCAAATGCTCGTGCTGTTCGAGTAGTTGGCAATTTCAACTATTGGAATGGACGCCGTCATGCTATGAGATCATTAGGATCTTCTGGAATTTGGGAACTTTTCATTCCAGGCGTAGGCGCAGGAGAAGTTTACAAATTTGAGATTCTTACACAATCTGGATCTTGGATTATGAAAGCAGATCCTATGGAACGTTCTCACGAAGTTCCACCAAACACTGGATCTGTTGTTGTAGATTCAGACTTTAAGTGGCATGATACAGATTGGATGGATAAGCGCGCTAAAAGCGATGCACATAATGGTCCAATAAGCATCTACGAAGTACAAGCCAATAGCTGGAATCGTGATTTAAGCGATTATCGCGAGTTAGCAGACAGCCTAGTTGACTATGTAGTAAAAGAAGGATTTACTCACGTTGAGTTTATGCCTCTTACACAATACCCGTACTCCGGTTCATGGGGTTACCAAGTAACTGGTTATTACGCAGTAGATTCTAGACTTGGATCTCCTGATGATTTCAAGTATTTAGTAAATAAGCTCCATAAAGCCGGAATTGGCGTAATAATGGACTGGGTACCTGCACACTTCCCTAAGGATGATTTCGCACTTGGACGTTTTGACGGTACTGCTTTGTATGAAGATCCTGATCCAATGCGCGGTGAACATCCTGATTGGGGAACATACATATTCAACTTTGGACGTCACGAAGTTCGTAACTTCCTAGTAGCGAATGCATGCTTCTGGCTTGACGAATATCACATTGATGCACTCAGAGTTGACGCAGTTTCTTCAATGCTCTACTTAGATTACAGCCGAGAGGCAGGTCAGTGGAGACCAAATATTTATGGTGGACGCGAAAATCTTGAAGCAATCGACTTCATTAAAGAAGCAAATGCCACTGCTTACAAAAATAATCCTGGCATTATGATGATTGCAGAAGAATCAACAGCCTATCAAGGAGTTACTGCACCAACAGATATGGGTGGCTTAGGATTCGGCTTGAAGTGGAATATGGGCTGGATGCACGATACGTTGCAATATCTTAAAGAAGAACCAATCAACAGACGTTGGCATCACAATGAAATTACGTTCTCAATGGTATACGCTTATTCTGAGCATTACGTTTTGCCTTTGAGCCACGATGAAGTTGTGTATGGAAAAGGCTCATTACTTGGCAAGATGCCAGGAGACGAATGGCAACAATTCGCAGGATTGCGCGCATTACTCGCCTATCAATGGTCTCACCCAGGAAAGAACTTACTATTTATGGGTGGAGAAATTGGACAATCAAGCGAATGGAACTTCAACAATTCGCTTAATTGGAACGAATTGCAATGGCCGTTCCATCAAGGTGTTCAAAAGCTTGTTGCTGATTTGAATGCTTTATACAAGAGTTCAAGAGCATTCTGGAGTCAAGACTTTACGCCTGATGGATTCCAATGGCTTACAAGCGATGATTCTGATCACAATACTTTGAGCTACATGCGTATTGGTGACGATGGCGAAGAAATTGTTGTTGTAGTGAACTTCTCTGGTCAGGCTTGGCAAGACTATCAAGTTGCACTTCCAAAGGGTGGCAAGTGGGAAGAAATTCTTACAACTGACGATGCAAAGTATTGCGGTTCAGATATTCACAATGGAACATTTACTGCAGCAGCTGAAGAATATCATTCTCGCCCATACTCAGCAAGAATTACTGTTCCAGCATTAGGCGCAGTATTCTTGAAACCAGTGAAACACTGAAAGGGTTTATTAGATTATGCTTAACGCTCCATTAGGTAACGGAGTTCCTCGTACTATTCTTGTGGTTGAAGATGAGCCAGATTTAGCTACGGCAATTGCACAGCGCATAGCTGCACAAGGATGGCGCGCTAGGGTCGTATCTGATGGAGCGTCTGCTGTTAAAGTAGCAGAACAGCTTAAGCCAGATCTAATTATTATGGACATTATGCTCCCAATAATGGATGGCATTGAAGCAACTAAAAGGATTATTTCTAAACGTCTTGTACCAATTCTTATGCTAACAGCTAGAGATGCTGAATCAGATAAAATATCGGGATTAAGCGCTGGAGCAGACGACTACATGACGAAACCATTTTCGCCACGAGAACTTATAGCAAGATGCGCAGCACTGTTGCGGCGCGTAGATCGCGCTACTCAAATAGCTAAGAATTTGGAAAATGAACGAACAATGACTTTTGGAAATCTAGTTATCAATCCTCGTCAGCGTATTGTTACTATTGACAATGAAGAAGTTCATTTTACTCCTACAGAATTCGACTTATTAGCAACATTGGCTCGTAAACCTCATGCAGTATTTAAGCGCGAAAAATTGCTTGAAAAAGTGTGGGATTGGCCAGACGCTTCTGGGACTAGAACAGTTGATTCACATATAAAGTCTTTAAGACACAAAATAGGATCTTCATGGATTCGCACAGTACACGGAATTGGATACGCTTTTGAACCTATGATAAGCGAGAATTGCAACAGCTCAAACGATTAACGATAGAAAATTAAGTCCACTAAATCGCAAAGCTAACAAATCACATATTCCCCACTTTCTTACGCCATCGAATATTAACTTGCAAACTACTTATAGTTTGTTTTACAACGTACGCTTTGCTGTTAGTTAGGCAGAGATTTAAGATTTTTCGCCCTGAATGAGATGAACCTCAGCACGAAGTGGTGATTCATCGAATGAAGAAGAAAAATCGAAAAATCTCGGTGATTAGCCGAAGATTAAAAGACTAAACATGCCAAGAGCTATCGGAGTTTCTCTTAGAGCAATGTAAAAATCTTGCGATGAGAGAAACTCCGACAGCTCAGCAACAACAAATAGGAAAATTCTATAAATAAACATATATTTTAAAATACAAATAACTTAAAATTTATAAGTAATATGATGTGATGTAATGAAATGAAATAACATTAAGATTTGTTAGTGTATTTAACTACAATTAGTAACAAATCATAAAACAATTTTTACACAATTTAAAGATAATATAATCTTATGAAAAAATCACAATCGAGAAAAAACTCCACCACAAACTCTGATATTGATATTGATATTAAGTCGAAAAGAAAAAATAATCATCTCAAAAACTTTAATGTGGATAGTGTTAAAAATATAAAAAACTTATCACATCCACTAAGCTTCTTCTCGTCACTAAAATTCTTCTCGTCATTAAAAAGCGAGTTATCAGCGATTATTGTTGTAGCTACAGCAATAGCATTTGTTATGGCGTGGTTCCTTCTGAAAATGGGATTAAATGGATGGATTGCAATGCCTTTAACTCTTGCAGTAGCACTAGGAATAACATATACATTCTCGCGCGGCTTAATAGCACCATTGCGCCAAATGCGAGATGCGTCTGAATCAATGGCTGAAGGCGACTATTCAGTAAGAGTAGAAATTGAAAATCGAAGTGATGAAGTAGGAAAACTTACTCTTGCATTTAACGAGATGGCTGAAGAATTAGAACACGTAGACCAAATGCGAAGAGATCTTATAGCAAACGTAAGCCACGAACTTAGAACACCAGTTTCAGCATTACAAGCAATGCTAGAAAATCTTGCAGATGGAGTAATCGAACCAACTCCTGCAAATATGGAAACTATATTAAATCAAACACATAAACTTGCAGATCTTATTACATTCTTATTGGACTTATCTAGAGTAGAAGCAGGAGCAGAAAATCTTAATATAACATCGTTTAATTTTTCGAAATTTATTGATTCAATAGTAGAACCTTTAGAGATAGCAGATAGCGGACACAATCATAATATTTACGTAAAAATTGACGATAATATACAACTTACTGGAGATCAAAATAGACTTTCACAATTATTTACAAATATTATCTCTAATGCTCTTAAACATTCTCCAGATAATACAAAAGTACTAATTACAGCTTATGCAGATTCTCAAAACAATGCTCTAATAAGTAATGTTATTAACTTTGGAAAGCAAATACCAAAAGAAGAACGATCTGAAATTTTCCGGCGATTTGTAAAAGGAAACCAAGGCATTGGAACAGAATCTGGAGGAACAGGACTAGGATTATCTATTGCAAGATGGGCAGCACAGCTTCATCATGGTAGCGTAAAAGTAGTAGACGATAAACGTGGTCCAAACTTTGAAATAACTCTTCCTTTGAATTACGAATATTGTGAAAACAATGAAGAATAAAATGTAGAATATATAAAAACAAAACACGTTCACAGCGAGGAAAATATGCTTTTAGCAGTTGATATTGGCAACACAAATATAGTTCTAGGGTTTTTAGAAAACGATAATATTGTTGGAACTTACAGAATGACTACAAAAGCGAATCACACTTCAGATGAATATGGAATTATGATTACGCAATTCCTTCATCTAAGTGGATTTAGCATAAAAGATGTAGATGATGTCATAGTTGCTTCTGTTGTGCCAAAAGTAATGCACTCATTCCGTTCAAGTATTATTAAATTCTTAAATATTGACCCTATGATTGTTGGCCCTGGTGTAAAAACTGGAATGAATATTCGAATAGACGAGCCTAAAACGCTTGGAGCAGATTGCTTAGCAGATTGCGTTGGAGCATTCGCAAAATACGGCGGACCAGCACTAGTAATTGATTTTGGAACAGCAACAACATACAACTATGTTGATAAAAATGGAGCTATAACTTGCGGACTCATATGCACAGGTATTCGCACAGCTGCAGCAGCTTTATGGGATAACACAGCGCAACTTCCAGAAGTAGAAATTTCACGACCAGAATCGATATTAGCAAAATCAACTCGCCCAGCAATGCAAGCAGGACTGTATTATAGTTTTCTCGGCGGAATTGAACGCACTATTAAACAATTCAAAAGTGAAATAAATGAGCCGTTTAAAGTTATTGCTACTGGCGGATTAGGTAGACTTTTTGAAAAAGATATAGAAGAAATAGACTACTATGATCCTAATCTAATTTTCGAAGGTATGGCAGAAATTTACAATCGAAACACGTTTTAGTAACTAATACATACAAATACATTATTTAGATTTAGTGTTATTTAGCACTATCTAGCACTATCTAGTATTACTTAGCATTATCTAGTACTACTTAGTATTATCTAGCATTACTTTGGTGGATTATTTAGTATTAGAAAGTCAAGAAACAGATATGCATATATGATTTAGGAATAACATGCACATATATAATCTGATTTTATCGAACAACAAATCCTTGATTATATCCGTATTCTTGCAAATCTTTGCGCCACAAAGCAAGACCCTTTTCTAAAGAAATTCTAGGACCTGGATCATCTGGAAGACTTAATTGAGAACCATCAGCATTAGTTATACCAGCATCGATCATTGTTTGCACTTCTAATCGCGCGCGAGATTTACGACTCCAATCATAAGCTTGACCAACTGTTGACCTAAAATCACTACGAGCATAAACTTCAAACGGAAGATACTTGTATCTTGTATCAACATAATCTGCTGCAACAGAAAAAATACGATTAAATTTTTGACCTCCAAAATAAGGTATGTCAATACCACGTAAATCACGTACTGTTGTTTTATTCAAGAATGATTCATCGTGTAACGTAACAATATCTGCAGGAAAAGCTCCACCATCTACTCTAATACGAATTCCTTTAGAACTATGGCATACATAATCCACAAAACGCATAGCAGCCTCAGGTTTCCTACTAGATTGCAAAACAGATAACGCAGAACCACCCATTTCAGCATTTCTATTCTCACCATGCAAAGTAGGAACAGTAGTAACACGCCATAATCCAGAACTACCTGGAACATTAGATAACAGCAAAGAAGTCATCCAAGCTCCAGCAAAAACTGACGCCACTTTCCCATCACCGATAGCAGCCTTCCAACTAGAAGACCACGTATTAAGTCTAGTTTCAATAAGACCTTCATCGATCATAGATTGCCAGAACTTAGTGAATTGCTTCGTTCCTTCATCTTCATTTAAACGCACGGTTACAGTTTTTCCATCATTCGAAGTTACAAAAGGTCTTCCTGCAGCTAACCAAATCATCGCATCATAAAAGCTAGCATCACCCGAATCTGCAGCAATATAAACACCAATATCTTTCAATTTTCGAGCTGCATGTTTATATTCTTCCCAAGTATGAATTTTTGATGCATCTACTCCAGCTTGACGAAACACATCATCGTTATAAAACCATGCCATAGGACCAGAATCCATAGGCAAACCATAAACCCTATCCCCTAACTTAACAGATGACCAAGTTCCAGGAGTATAAAAAGTTCTAGTATCTCTAACTCTATCTGTAATATCAAGCAACTGACCACTAACAGCATATTGAGGCAAAGCGTGATACTCTAATTGCGCTACATCTGGCATACCATAACCGTCTTGAATAGCATTATTTAGAACATTGTAACCACTCGTATCTTTAACAGTAACGCGAACATCTGGATTACTTTTTTCAAATTCTTTCGCGATACGCTTCATGCTTGGCTCCCAAGACCAAACAGTAATATGCGTTCTAAAATCTGCAGATCCACAAGCACCAGAAAAAATTACGAAAATAGCACATAAAAGCAATATTAAAAAGCGATACAAAGAATTACGAAACACATAAGGAATTCTAAAGTATCTAACAAATTTAAAGTCAAGCCTTGAAATGTTACTTTTATGCGCACACATATAATTTTTACACGCTACTCAACAGTTACTGACTTAGCAAGATTACGAGGCTTATCAACGTCATAACCCTTTAATTTAGCCATGTCCATAGCGAATATTTGTAAAGGAACAACATCAACAAGAGGACTTAAAAGAGTTGGACACTTAGGTCTCCAGAAAACTATATCCGCATAACGTTCAACATCCAAGTCACCAACTTCAGCAACTGCTATTGTAAAAGCACCTCGCGCTTTTACTTCTTCAATACCTGAGATTACTTTTGAATGCAAAACGTCACGTCCGCGAGATGAAGGAACGATTACAACAACAGGTTCCCCATCGTCAACTAGCGCAATAGGACCATGCTTTAACTCTCCGGCTGCAAAACCTTCTGTAAAAGTATATGCAATTTCTTTAAGCTTTAGAGCGCCTTCCATTGCAACTGGATAGCCTACATGTCTTCCTAAGAACAAGAAAGATTTAGCTTCTAAAGTCCTTTTAGCAGCCTGCAAAATAGCATTTTCTTGAGAATCAAGTATTTCTTGAATTTTATCCGGCATAGCTTTTAATTGCATTACGATTTGCTGTATTTCATCGCGATACATTGTGCCTTTTACTTGAGCTAAATAAAGACCAAGCATATACGCTGCCACGATTTGCGCCACAAAAGCTTTAGTTGATGCAACAGCGATTTCTGGGCCAGCATGTGTGTAAAGCACAGCATCAGACTCTCTAGGAATACTAGAACCTTGAGTATTGCATATTGCTAACACTCTACTACCCTGCTCGCGTGCGTGACGTAAAGCCATAAGCGTATCCATAGTTTCACCAGATTGTGAAATAGCAACTACAAGAGTGCGATGCGTTAAAATAGGATCACGATAACGGAATTCATGAGCTAATTCAACTTCTACAGGTACACGAACCCAATGTTCAATAGCATATTTTGCAACTAAACCTGCATAACTTGCAGTTCCACAAGCAACAACGATTATTTTATCTATTGCTCGCAATACATCTTGGCTAATACGAACTTCATCGAGAATTATGTTTCCTTTAGAATCAAATCTTCCTCTTAAAGTATCTGCGACAGCATGAGGATCTTCATGAATCTCTTTATCCATAAAGGAATCCCATCCACCTTTTTCTACTGCGGACGCATCCCAATCTACAGTAAAGAAAGTAGGATTATCGACTACTTTCCCACTAAAATCCGTAAGCAAAAGGATTGATTTACCAGAACCATCAATATCTCCAACGCACACAGCCTGATCTTGACCGACTTCTAAAACTCGATCTGTATAAGCAACAAAAGCTGCAACATCAGACCCTAAGAAATACTCATTATCTCCAATACCAACCACTAGCGGAGAATCGTGACGAACAGCAGCAACAATACCAGGTTGACGAACATCAACTGCTAAAAGAGTAAAAGCGCCTTTAAGCATTTTTGCAGTACGACGAATCGCAGCAAACAAGTCCGGCTTACCAGTTTCTTCTACAATCTCATTAGCAATTTTCCCAAGTAATTTTGCAGCTACTTCAGTGTCTGTTTGTGAAGAAAACTCATAGCCTTCTTCATGAAGCTGCTCTTTTAGAACAACAGCATTTTCAATAATTCCATTATGAATAAGTGCAATTTTTCCGTCTGCACTTGTATGAGGATGTGCGTTCACGTCACAAGGAGCGCCGTTCGTAGCCCAACGCGTATGACCTATTGCTGCACTAGATTGCGGCATAGGATTTTCAATAATATCATTACGTAAATTAGAAAGCCTACCTGCTTTTTTACGCACAGATGCAACACTCATCCCGGAAGCTACAAGAGCTACACCAGAAGAATCATATCCACGATACTCTAAACGCTCTAATCCATCTAAACAAACTTGCAAAGGTTTAGAACAAATCTTTCCAAAACCTGCATATCCAACAATGCCACACATAATCTTTTATTGTACTTTAATATAGTTGTTTATCTCAAGATTTACACATTATATGCAAATAAATTTACTTTTTTAATTGATGTTTTACAATATCTCGTGCTTCAAAGCCTTTACCAAAATGCTTTTCTAACATAGACTGCAAAACCATCAACACAGAAGTAATAACCAAATACCAAACACTAGCAACAATAAGAAGAGGAATAGGCTTATAAATACGATTAGCAATAGCATTCGTAGCAAACTGCAACTCAAGAGTAAAAGGAACAGCCAAAACCAAAGAAGTAGTCTTCAACATACCAATAGTTTCATTACCCAACGGAGGAACAATAATACGCATAGCCTGAGGAAGAACCACACGACACATCATCAAAGAACGAGACATACCCAAAGACTTAGCAGCCTCAACCTGACCAACATCAACAGCCTCCAAACCAGCACGAACAATCTCAGACAAATACGCAGCCTCATTCAAAGACAAACCAATAACAGCAGCATTAAAAGAAGTCATAACAACATTAGAATCAATAGAGAAAAACTCCACACTAGTAAACGGAACACCCAAACTCAACTTAGGAACAAGAACAGCAAACATACCCCAAAACACAAGCTGAGTATAAACAGGCGTACCCCTAAAAAACCAAATAAAAAACCAACTAACACCACGCAAAACAGGATTAACACTCTTACGCATCATCGCCAAACAAAGCGCCAACACAATCGCAATAACCATAGAAAGCAAAGTCAACCACAAAGTCCAGAAAATACCAGAAAGAACATTTTCATTGAAAATATACTTAAGTACTATATTCCACTCGAATCTACGATTTGCAGCTATAGAATACAGTAAAAATACAGACACTACCCCAACGATTATGCCTGCAACGATAGGGCCAATTTTTTTAACTGGCAAAATCTTATCATTGTTATTCTCTTTAGAAAGCATACTCACAATATTACACTAGACACAATCAAAATCAGCATATATATTGCAAATTAACAAAAGCAAAAATCATACTTTAGGATTTATCTCAGGTTTCTTAATCATAATATCTTCAACTCCCCAAGACTCCATAATCTTTCTATAATCACCTGTTTGAATAAGTTTTTCTATACCAGCTTGAATTGCCTTAACAAGCTGCTCATCGCCTTTTTGCGTAATAATACCCATCAAAGCTTTATCCTTACTCTTACCTAAAGGCTCAAGTTGATTATCTGTTTGTTCAATAGCAAAACTAGAAACAGGAGTATCAGCATACATAACATCTACTCGCCCTGCTACTACAGCCGTTGTAGCATCAGTTTGTTCTTTAAACGGAAGAACATCAAGAGGAGAATCATTTTTAATCTTACACAAGTCACGAGCATCATACATTTGAGATTCACTTGTAGTTCCAACTTGAACAGAAACCTTTTTGCCACATAAATGATTAAGATTTACTTTCGTTGGATTTCCTTTACGAACAACAAATAGCAAACCAGCATCCGCGTAAGTCACAAAATCAACCGACTTTTCTCGCTCTTTGCTAACAGTGAAGCCAGAAACACCTATATCAAATTTAGTTCCAACAGACGGCAAAATGGCATCAAATGGAGCGTTTACAATATTTAGCTTAACTCCCATAAGCTTTGCCAATGCTTTATTAAGATCAATCTCATAGCCAACTACAGTTTTGCCATCTCGAGCATAAAATCCAGCAGGAGCATAACCAATATTCGTTCCCATAACGAGTTCTCCTCTTTCTAAAATCTTTTTAGGAAGAAGAGAAGCTATTTTCTCATCTTTTTTAATATTATTAACGTTATAACTGCGAGATAATAAAGGATCGCTACCTTCTACGTCAGATGTTCCACATGCTCCAGAAATACCTATTAGTGTTGCGGAAATAAAAGCAGCAATAGAACGTATCAAACGAGAAGGAGGTAATAAAGAAAACCTCTTTTTACGATGCAAATTGTTATTTGTAGCATCAAAACGTTCTTCAATCATAAGATCCCTTAAAGCAAGATAGCAAATACGCTCACAACTTTACCACTATCAACACATAAACAATCATAGCTTTCATAAGAATTCATACAAAATTTATGTAAGCAAAGTACATGAAGTTTTGATTACAAGAAATTGCATAGCTATAAGCTAAAGAACATGCTTAAGAAAATCTTTCAATCTATCTGTTTTAGGATTGTCAATAATACTTGCATCGCCTTGCTCTACAACCATTCCATCATCCATAAACACAACCTGATCTGCTACTTCTTTTGCGAAACCAATCTCGTGAGTCACAACAATCATAGTCATACCTTCTTTTGCAAGATCTAGCATAACATTCAAAACTTCACCAACAAGTTCGGGATCAAGAGCAGACGTTGGTTCATCAAACAGCATAATCTCCGGCTTCATAGCAAGAGAACGAGCAATTGCAACACGTTGTTGCTGACCTCCAGAAAGCTCAGCAGGATAATGATTCATGCGTTCAAGCATTCCAACTCGTTTAAGCTCTTTAATTGCTAAATCACGCGCATCCTGTTTTTTCATTCCTAACACATGAACAGGAGCTTCCATAACATTTTCTAATGCTGTCATATGTGGGAACAAATTAAAACGCTGAAATACCATTCCAAGCTTAGAGCGCTGTTTGGAAATTTCTTTATCGTTAAGAGCTCGAAGACGCTCTTTACCTTTATATATTACTTTCTTTACTCCAATACGCTTTCCATAAATACATATGCTCCCAGAAGTAAGAGTTTCAAGTTGATTTATTAAACGCAATAAAGTAGATTTACCAGATCCTGATGGGCCTAAAATAACTGTTACACTGCCAGAATCAACAGTAATATTTATATTTTTTAATACTTGAATAGATCCAAAAGATTTTTGAACATTCGTTAAAGATACTGCAACAGTTGAAGTACTATTTGCATCTTCTAGACTATTGCTTGCATCATCTAGACTATTGCTTGCATCTTCTGAAGTATTATCCTCAAAAGACTTAGAATCATCTATATTTTTATTAACAAATTCATTATTTTCAGTATCCATATTCACACCCCGTCATAACTACCATTGATAATACTACTAAATTATCATCCTTAAAATCACACAAATAATGTAAATATGCTATCACTAAGCATTAAAACCTAACATAGTAGCATCATTACGCTTTTGAACATTTTTTTGCTGAACTTTTAACGACTCATCTGTACGCTGATCCGTATTTGCATACAATTGCGTATGTTTTACAATATCTCGTGCTTCAAAGCCTTTACCAAAATGCTTTTCTAACATAGACTGCAAAACCATCAACACAGAAGTAATAACCAAATACCAAACACTAGCAACAATAAGAAGAGGAATAGGCTTATAAATACGATTAGCAATAGCATTCGTAGCAAACTGCAACTCAAGAGTAAAAGGAACAGCCAAAACCAAAGAAGTAGTCTTCAACATACCAATAGTTTCATTACCCAACGGAGGAACAATAATACGCATAGCCTGAGGAAGAACCACACGACACATCATCAAAGAACGAGACATACCCAAAGACTTAGCAGCCTCAACCTGACCAACATCAACAGCCTCCAAACCAGCACGAACAATCTCAGACAAATACGCAGCCTCATTCAAAGACAAACCAATAACAGCAGCATTAAAAGAAGTCATAACAACATTAGAATCAATAGAGAAAAACTCCACACTAGTAAACGGAACACCCAAACTCAACTTAGGAACAAGAACAGCAAACATACCCCAAAACACAAGCTGAGTATAAACAGGCGTACCCCTAAAAAACCAAATAAAAAACCAACTAACACCACGCAAAACAGGATTAACACTCTTACGCATCATCGCCAAACAAAGCGCCAACACAATCGCAATAACCATAGAAAGCAAAGTCAACCACAAAGTCCAGAAAATACCAGAAAGAACATTATTGCTTATAAGATATATTCCAACTTGATCCCATTCAAAACGAGGATTCGTAAGAATACCATATAAAAGAACACATGCAATAATTGCGCTTACAATACCTGCAACAATAGGGCCAATTTTCTTAACAGGCAAAATCTTCTCAAACTGTTCTTCAGAAGAGTTATTTTTAGAAAATTGTTCTGTTTTTAAGTCCATAATATTTACTCCAAAATTGTTTAAACATGCTTAAACTTCAGGATTTATAACTGACTTATCAACAGCAACATTTTCAACACCCCATTTTTTCAAGATGTCTTTATAAACGCCAGAGCGCATAAGCTTATCAATACCAGCTTTAACAGCCTTAAGCATCTTGGAATCACCCTTCTTGACAGCAGCACCCATTGGCTCAGAATCTTTACTATTAGCTATGATTTCCAATTTTCCATCATTTTTAATAGACGCATAACCTGCAACAGGAGTATCAGCATACATAACATCTGCTCTACCTGATAATAAAGCTACAGTAGCATCAGTTTGTTCTTTGAAACTCATAATTTCAAGCGGCTTATCTTTCTTTACTTCACACTGTTTCTTCGCTTCTTCCATAACAGGCTCCCCTACTGAACCAGTTTGTAAAGAAACCTTTTTACCGCATAAATTGTCTGGATTAACTTTAGTTGGATTTCCTTTACGAACTTCAAAAGATAATCCAGCATTAGCATAAGTTACAAAATCAACACTTTTCATTCGCTCTGCATTAACAGTAAAACCAGAAATTCCAACATTATATTTACTACCAATAGCAGGAATAATTGCATCAAATGGAGCATGAACGATCTTAGCTTTCAATCCAAATACTTTTGCTAAAGCTTTAGAAAAATCAATTTCATATCCAACAGGAGTTTTTCCATCTGCAGCAAAAAATTCTGCAGGAGCATAACTTACATTTACACCTACAGTTAGTTCACCGCTTTTAATAACATCTTCAGGAAGCATTGCAGCAATTTCAGGGTCTTTTTTAATCGAGTTGACATCATAACTTCTTGCAATATCTGGATCAGACGCCTGTGAATCAGCTGGACCACATGCACAAAGACTTAACAATAATAACGATGAAACAGCAACAGAAACATTCTTAACGGATTTAAACATAACCTTCTCCTAAAATCAGTGTTTAAAAATAAATAATTTACATTGATATGTATAACTATACAGGAGAACGTTACAATTTAGGGCAGAATTTATACAAGTTTTGCATAAACAAGAATACACATACAGCGATTTAGCGCAATAATAAGAATACGCAAAAATAAAACTGTATATTATTCATAAAAATGAATAATTATGTGTCGCGAAACAATTTAACAATCTGCAATATTACTATTGCTAATATTATTATTTCTAAAACTACTATTCTGAAAACTACTGTTACTAAAACAAGCATCTACATGCAATATCGAAAAAGTTAAAATGCTTTCTTTTACAAAGATAAAACTCATACAAAATAGCTAAAACAATATCAAATAGCACGAGAACGCAAATTTTTATATCGCATAGCACGCAATGCCTCACGCTTATCTTGCTCTTCACGCAAAGCTTGACGCTTATCGAATTCTTTTTTACCTCTAGCTAAAGCAATCTCAACTTTTACGAAACTGCCACGAAAATATAATCTCAAAGGAATAACAGTGTATCCTTTAGCTTCTGTTTGCCTAGAAAGCTTAGCAATTTGAATAGCATGAAGTAATAATTTACGTTTACGTTTAGGAGCGTGATTATTCCAAGTTCCATTCAAATATTCTGGAATATTCGCACCTTCCAACCACATTTCACCACGTCTATCAATACTTACAAATGACTCAGCTAAAGAAGCGCGACCTTCACGAAGTGATTTTACTTCAGTACCAGTGAGAGCAAGACCAGCTTCATAGCAATCCTCAACAGCATAATCATGGTAAGCTTTACGATTATTAGCAACCGTTAAAGTACCATCTTGAGCAGGTTTCTTATCCACTTTTCACTCCAAAATACTAGCTTCTTATAAAATTCTTAATAAAATAGCTCCTCATAAAAATTACAAGAAGCTATCTATTATTTAGACTACAAATCACATATTAGTAATGCACAAACTCGTATCTAGACGCATTTTGTATAGTTCTGTAATGAGGGAAAGTAGAAAACACAACTCCGCCTTCAGAAATCAAAACAGATCCATCGGAATTCACGCGCTCAACAATCGCAACATGCCCATACATTCTGTCAGATCCAGCTGCACCACGAGGGAACACCATAGCTGCACCAACATGAGGAATATTATTAACTAAATAGCCATAACGGCGACCAGTATTAGCCCAATCAGCACCATTACCCATATGAGTTGCAACAGGAAGTGATAATTGCGATCTGCGCAAATACGCCCAAAGAGTGCAATTACGCGCAGGATACGTAACAGGTCCGCCAGTATTTCCAGTGTTATGCCCGTAACAGAATCCAGAACCCTCAGGACAATTTCCAGGAACAGTGTAATCCATTCCATTAGCAAAACCATCAGAAACAGGCATAGGCTGCAAAACAGGACGATTCAATGATATACGCCTACCACCTTGCTGACGATTACCATTCCTAGGATCAAGACGAGCAAGAGGACTATTAGCTAAAGCTCTAGCTTGAGCATCAATTGCAGACTTCATTTGAATAATCTCTGCAGCTTCACGAGCTTGCTGAGATTTCAAACTACTCTTTTCACTCTCCAATTGTTTACGAATCGCATCACCCTGATCTCGCAAATCTTGCAACTGTTTTTGCTTATCTCTAGCAGCAGCAGCAGCAGCCTCAGCGCTTTTTGCTTGATCTTGCGCTTTTTGCTTTAGCTTTGCGATTTCTGCTTCAATAGCTTCTAAACGCTGCTTGCGATTCATAGAATTATTAAGAGTTACAGCAGCATTATGAGCCGCATTAGACTCACTACGAGCAACAGCGCAATCAGATTGCAACTTCCCTACAAACTGTTCTGTAGTTGTGGAATTAGTTAGCATAGCCATAATATGCGAAGAACTAGAGCCATGGAAACTTTCGCGCGCAAGCTGTGCAACAGCTGCTTTTGCATCATCATAATCTGCACCAGTTTGCTTAATTTTCTCTTCTAAATCTTGCTTATCTTTTTTTGCAGATTCAAGACGTTGATTAGTTGATTCAACAAGACTACGAGCCTGTTCAGACTGCTGTTGAGCTTGCTCAGCTGCACGAATTTGATTAGGAATTTGACGCTCATTAAGATCATTTAATTCCACTATTTTATCTGCAAGTTTTTTACTAACTCCAGATAATTTTTTACGCAATGCAGCATTGTTTTGCAATTTCCTGTTGTATTCTCGCATACTAACAGCATTCGCAGGAGAAACAGTAAACAAAGACATTGCTATACAACTAAAAAGAACTAATGTAGAAGCCATGAACATACTAATCGCAATATGAAAACGACTATTGAAGTTCATTACAGTCTTCATAATCATCCTTTCAACGCTTCTGTTCGTGTAAGTATAACATTTTAATTGAATTATAAAAACTTACAAAAGTAAAAGAATCATATAAAATTCACACTTTAAATAAGTTAAATAAACCTTTTAAGTACAAGTCTTTAAGTTTTTAAGTTCTCAATCCTTTAAGTTTTTAAGCCTTAAGTCTTAAATCTTAAGTCTTAAGTACAGTTTTTAAATCTTAAGTACAGCTTTTTAAGTTCTTGAGTATTATGCTCTCAAATATCTACGCAATGCAACAGAAGAAGCAATAATAGAAAGAACTACAGCACCTATAACAAGCATTGGAACAGTCACCCATACAGTAGCTTGATTGACAAATGGCATCCACTTAACTTTTTGAGCAAGCCAATCTGTAATAAACACTTTTACAACGGCACTCAACACAAGACCCGATAGTAGCGAACCCATGAATGAAGCTATAGCACCTTCAAGAATGAACGGCATGCGAATAGTCCAATTTGAAGCACCAACAAGTCGCATAATTTCTGTTTCCTGCTTACGAGAAGCAGCAGACATACGAATAGTCGTGCCAGTAAGCAAAATAGCAACAATAACCATCACAGCAGCTAATACGACTGTAATCGCAGTAGCTCGATTCAATACACTAAAAACAGGATCAAAAATTTGACGCTGATCGACAACACTTTCAACGCCGCTGCGACCTGAAAGGACTTCAGAAACAACTTGATATTTCATAGGATTACGCAATTTCAAACGTAAAGAATCTTGCATATCTGCAGCAGTAAGAGTACGACCTTGATAAATTCCTTGTGGATATTGTTTCAAAAAAGTATTCTTATAAAAATCTTCCCTACTAACATACGTAATGTGAGAAACGTCATCTCCAAGCTCTTGATTAACAACTTCCTCAAGTTTAACTATCTCTTCTTTAGTTGGAGCTTTACCAGAAGCACAGGTTGCAGACTGACTTGTTCCGTCAGGACAAAGCCATGCAACAACTTCAACTTTATCGTACCAATCACCTTTAGCTTTAGTAATCTGAGCTTGCATTAACACAGAAGAACCTATGAAAAGGAACGAAATAAACGTAACTAGCATGACAGAAAGAATCATAGAAACATTGCGGCGTAAACTTATGCATGTTTCTGAAAATATGAATCGTAATCTCATTTATTCTCTCCATCGATAATAGAATTTGCATCTTCATCATTTGCGTAAGAATTACTACTGAAAGAACCATTAGCAGAATTATTATCGCTATTTTCAGCATTATTCTTTCCTTGCTCTAAAGAATCAGCTTTAGAACTACTAGACGCAGAGCGCTTTTTATCATTTTTATTAAATTCAGGAGGAGCTGGAGGAGCAGGAGGATTATTATTAGAACCAGAATTTGGATCCGAACTATGATCCAAACCAAGCTCAGAACTATGACCAGACTCAGAATCATTACCAGAATCCAACACTAATCCGCGCCCCCATGTCATAGTTGTTTCCAAAGATTGGAAAACTTCACCATAACGACCTGTACGACCGGAATGCACTGACTGAGCTAAACGCGCAATACCCTCATTTTCAGATTCTGAATTCTTCAAAGTATTAGCAACTAAATCTAAAGCCTGCTGAGCTTGTAATGTTCGAAGCTCTTTTTTAGACAATCTCTTATGTTGAGCACCATTCTTGAATTCACTACTATACGAAAAACTAGAAGATGAGCTAGAAGAATTTGAAGATTGCGAATTATTAGAACTCTCACGTTCTTTAGAATCAGATTCAACTTTTTCAGATTTTGCATCGTATTTTGAAGAGTCAATTGATGACGCATTTTCGCTATCGCTATCAAACTCATTCGCATTATTTTTCGAAGATGCAGTTGAGGCAGAATTATTATACGAATCATTTTTATTTTCTTCTGTTTTGGCGGATTCTGATTCGCTATTTTTATAAGATAAATCAACAGATTGCTGAGCTTTAGAATTTTGCTCAACATCAGCATCTGGAAAATAAAGAGCAGAATCATAAGAGCCTTCACGCTCATCTCGAACAATCTTGCCAGCATGCAACTCAACAACACGCTTACGCATAGAATTCACGATTTCTTCGTTATGCGTAGCCATAACAATAGTTGTGCCAGTTCTGTTAATAGCATCTAGAACTTCCATAATTCCAAGAGAAGTAGTCGGATCTAAATTACCAGTAGGCTCATCGGCAAGAATAATTTGAGGATGATTTACATACGCTCTAGCAATAGCTACACGTTGAGCTTCACCACCTGAAAGCTCATGAGGATAATTATTTTCTTTTCCTGTTAATCCAACTGTTTCTAAAACACGCGGAACTAGCGAACGAATAGTAGCTCTACTCGTACCAATCACTTCTAAAGCAAAAGCAACATTTTGATAAACAGTCTTATTGTTTAAAAGCTTATAATCCTGGAATATAAATCCGAGAGATCTGCGATATTGAGGAACTTGGCGATTTGCTAAGCGTCTTAAATCATTGCCTGCAACATGAATCTCTCCGCTACTCGCTTCTTCTTCACGCAATAGCAAACTTAAAAGAGTAGTTTTACCAGATCCGGAAGCGCCTACTAAAAATACGAAATCACCGCGATTAACATCTAAAGAAATATCATCTAAAGCTGGACGCGAACCCTTCGGGTAAATCTTAGACACATGTTCTAACGACATCAGTGACATGTTGACTTTCCTTTATTATCCTACTTTTATTATCTAGTTCTGTATTGCATATAATTATGTAAAGCTACAAAATTCTACATAAAAGCACAAAGATTCATATTTTTGTTAGACGCGCAAACATCACATTTCCGCCTCTTTTTGAGCTTCAGCTTCTTTTTGAGCTTCAACTCTTTGCTCATGTCTCCAACGGATACCAGCTTCAATAAAACCGTCAATATCACCGTCAAAAACAGCTTGAGTTTGCGAAGTTTCGTAGCCGGTACGCAAATCCTTCACCATTTGGTAAGGGTGAAGTACGTAAGAACGCATCTGATCTCCCCAACTTGCTTTAATATCACCAGCAAGCTCCTTCTTTTTTGCAGCTTCCTCTTGATGCTTAAGCACAAGCAAACGCGATTGCAAAACAGACATAGCAGCAGCACGATTTTGAATCTGACTACGCTCATCTTGCATAGAAACGACTAATCCAGTTGGCAAATGCGTAATACGAACAGCAGAATACGTTGTGTTCACACCTTGTCCGCCAGGGCCAGACGCTTGGAAAGTATCAACTCGAATATCGGAATCTGGAATATCAATATGATCTGTAGCTTCAACTAAAGGAATTACTTCAACTGCACTAAAACCAGTTTGACGGCGACCTTGATTGTCAAAAGGAGAAATACGAACCATTCTGTGAGTTCCGCCTTCCACAGAAAGACGACCATATGCGTAAGGTGCATCTACTTGGAAAGTAGCAGATTTAATACCAGCTTCTTCTGCATAAGACGTGTCCATCATCTTAGTTTTGTAGCCATTTCGCTCAGCCCAACGCAAATACATACGAAGCAACATTTGCGCAAAATCAGCAGCATCCACGCCACCTGCGCCAGATCGAATCGTAACAACTGCGCAACGCGCATCATATTCGCCGTCAAGAAGAGTTTGAACTTCCATATCATCCAACTCATGAGCAATATTTACAAGCTCTTCTTGAGCTTCGTTCATGGAAGATGCATCGTCTTCTTCTTGACCAAGCTCAATTAAAGTCTTAGCATCTTCAATACGTTGTTCTACATCTTGTAAACGCTTCAATTGAGATTGAGATGCAGAAAGCTTACTCGTAACATTCTGAGCACGCTCGGAATCATCCCAAAGCCCAGGCTCTGCAGCTTGCTTTTCTAAATCTGCAATTGTATTTTTTAGTGTCTCAACGTCTATTGCTTTAGCAATAGAAGAATACTTTGCTTCAACATCATTTAACGCTTGAGCAAAATCAAATTCCGCCATTTACTTAAAGTACCTCTTTATATACGTTTTACGCAATTACTATTCAAATTTTAGCGTACGGTCAAAATCTCCGGACCATTCTCAGTAATTGCAATCGTATGTTCAGTGTGCGCACCGCGAGAACCATCAGCAGAACGAAGAGTCCAACCGTCCTTAGGATCTTGATAAATCTCGTCAGTAGTCTTTAAGAACCACGGTTCAATAGCAATTACCAAGCCTGGGCGAAGTTTATAACCATGATGAGCAGTTCCATCGTTAGGAACATGCGGATCACCATGCATAATATGGCCTACTCCGTGACCACCAAACTCAAGATTTACACTGTAACCATAATCATGAGCAACGCATCCAATAGCTGCAGAAACATCTCCAAGGCGATTCCCCGGCTGCGCCATATTGATACCAGCTTGTAAAGCTTCCTCAGTGCACTTAATCAAACGCAAATCCTCAGGATCAGCATGCTTTCCTACAACGAAACTAATAGCAGAATCCCCAACCCAACCATCAACGTTAATTGCTAAGTCGAGAGTTAGCAAATCGCCATCTTTAAGATTGTAATCAAACGGAACACCGTGAAGAACAGCATCATTTACAGAAGTGCAAATGTAGTGCGCAAAAGGACCTGTTCCAAAATCAGGAGCGTAGTCAACATAGCAAGAAGACGCACCTTTGCGGCTAATAATGCGTTGGCGAACGAAGTCATCAATCTCAAGAAGATTCGTTCCAACTTTAGTCATTGCTTTCAAATCTTTAAGAATACTACCGACAAAGCGACCTGCAGGTTTCATCGCTTCAATTTCAGATGGAGTTTTAAGTTCAATCATGCTTTAAGACTAACGCGCAGGCACGAAAATAGCACGAAAATAGCGCAAAAATAAGACGAAAATGAAACAAAAAAGCTGCAAATAATTAGAAAATAATAAAAATATATCAACGCACACTTTACAACAAACACTGTCGCTTAATACTTGTAAGCTAGGCTCATGCTTAATAACAATGAAAACAACAATAATAACAATATTGAGGAAGCAAAGAAAGAGATTTCTCCTGTAGATTTTGATCCAGCTTCCTTCTCATCAGTTATTCGCCCACAAGACGATTTATTCCGCTATGTAAATGGTCCTTGGATTGACACTTACACTCTTCCAGAAGACAGACCAATGTTCGGAGCTTTTCACAAACTCGCAGAAGATGCAGAGAAGCAAATTCGAGATATTTTAGAAAGCGAAGACTGCTCAGCCAAAAAATCTCAAGCTTTATACCGTAACTATTTGGATACTGCAGCTATCGAAAAAGCTGGAATTACGCCAATTAAAAGCGATTTAGATGCTGTTGATGCAGCTAACAGCAAGGAAGATTTGGTTCGCACTCTCGGCACGCTTAACCCTTACGGCGGACCAAATGCAATGTTTGCTTTTGGTGTTTACGGCGATCCTAAAGATCCTAAGACAAATATTATGCACATTGAGCAGGCTGGATTGGGCTTGCCAGACGAAGCATACTATCGCGAAGATAATTACGCTCCGATTCGCGCTGAATACGTAAAAATGGTAGCAAAGTTGCTGCGATTAGCTGGTTACGGAGATGCCACTACTACAAGCGAGCAATCGGAACGTTTCTTGAAGGTGGAAACACAAATCGCGAGCAAACATTGGGATAATGTAGCAACACGCGATTCTCAAAAAACTTATAATCCTTACAATTATGCTGATTTAGCAAAAACACTTGAAGCGTTAAATCTTGACGCTTTCTTAGACTCTGCTCAAAAAGCTTACGATAATTCAAAAGAAGCAAAGAATCAGCCAATAGATTTTCGTAAAGCTTTTATCAAAGTAGTAGTTCACGAGCCAAGCTTTATAGAAGGATTGAATAAGATTTGGCAAGAAGCTGACTTAGAAGATCTAAAGCTTTGGGCACGCGTTCATGTGATTTTGTGCTGGGCAAGCATGTTAAGCGAAGATTTTGCGCAAGCGAAATTTGACTTCTACGGCAAAGTCCTTTCTGGCGCCACCAAGCAGCGCGACCGCTGGAAGCGCGCAATCGGAGTTGTTGACGATGCTTGTGGCGAAGAAGTTGGCCGCGAGTACGTGCGCTTGCACTTCCCTGAGTCTTCTAAAAAGTATATGGAAGGCTTAGTTAGCAATCTTATTAACGCATACCGCGTATCTATTTCTCACAGCAGCTGGCTTGGTGAGGAGACTAAGGCAAAGGCTTTGGAAAAGCTTAGCAAGTTTGAGCCAAATATTGGTTACACAAACCATTGGATTGACTACTCTGCGCTAAATATTAAGGAATACGCTGGCTTAATTGAAAATATGCGCGAAGTTTCTCGATTTATCTTTGGTAGGTATACTGCAAAAGCTGGAAAGCCTGTGGATCGTGAAGAATGGCAGATGACTCCGCAAACTGTGAACGCTTACTACGATCCGCTGCTTAACGTAATCGTGTTCCCCGCTGCAATTTTGCAACCTCCATTCTTTAACCCGAGCGCTCCAGACGCAGCAAATTACGGTGCTATTGGTGCTGTGATAGGTCATGAAATCGGTCACGGTTTTGACGATCAAGGTTGCGAATACGATGGCGATGGTGTTCTTAACAATTGGTGGACTGAAGAAGACAAAACCAACTTTACTGAGCGCACTAAAGCGCTTATTGAGCAATACAATGCTTTTACGCCAACGCAACTTATTGTTAAATACTCTCACTTAAAGAGCAAAGAAGAGCGCAATGCAATGCCTCACGTAAACGGTGCTTTAACAATCGGCGAAAATATTGGCGATTTAAGCGGCGTAACTATTGCGCTTAAAGCGTACGCTTTTGCTTTGCAAAAGAGCAATGGGCAAGAGATTGACGGAAGTGACGATGCAATTCGCGAAACTTTGTTAAACGCTCCTGCAATTGATGGCTTCACTGCTTTGCAACGCTTCTTCTTAAGCTACGCGCTTGTGTGGCGTTCCAAAGCTCGTAATGAGATTGCAGAGCAATACCTTCAAATCGACCCACACTCCCCAGCCGAATGCCGCACTAACGGAATTGCGCGCAACGTGGACTTGTTCTACGATGCTTTCAGCGTTAAAGAAGGCGATGAAATGTGGCTTGCTCCAAGCGAGCGTGTGCATATTTGGTAAAGCATAGTGTTTTAAATACTTTAAGAGATTTAAAGATTTAAAATATGTGACTATAGACCAAAATATGAATAAATGAATAAGTGAATAGATGAATAAATGAATAAAAGATAGATGAATAGATGATAGTAGTAACTAAATAGTGCAAGTAGCGCAATTATTTATTTTCTACTATCATCTACTATTTTATAATTTGAATTTCAAAAGCAAGCTACTACTACATACTCGATTGAACTTAGTAACTCTTTTCAATTAAAAAGTCAAGATTTTAATGCTTTTGTGGATAGAAGATAACTTCTGACCACAAAAGCATTTTTTTCTATGCAAAACTTCGAACATACTTCATAGTAGATAGTACTGCAGCGTTTCCTGAGAGCTGCGAAGCTCAGGGGCAATGAAGGCTCTGGTTTCGGGGCTGAAATAGCTGCAGTCCAATTTTGTGAAAGGATTAAATATGGTTCAGCAACAAGCAACTATTACTATGAGTGGGTATGTTAGCGCAGACCCTATAGAATTTGGCAGAAATGGAGGAACTACAGCATGTTCGCTACGTATAGCCAATACACCTTCTTACTATCATGCTGAAGAAAAACATTGGGTAGATAAACCAACAACATGGATGACAGTAAAAGCATACAGAAACTTAGCAAGTAACGTATTGCAAAGTGTACACAAAGGCGATGCGATTGTTGTATGTGGAATTCTAAACACTGAAGCATGGCAAAAAGATGGATCTGACTATAGCAGAGTAATCTTAGAAGCTTCTGCAATCGGACACGATCTCAATCGTGGAACTACTCAATTCACAAAGCATGCAAATCAGTCAAATAGTAATCAACCTAATAATATCAACAAAACTGGGAATGATAATATTGAAAAATCTAATTCTAACTCACAATCTGTAAATAAGGAATTTGACAGTGATTTAGATATTTAGGTGAAAGATAGCAAATAAAAATATTTGGTCTATAACACAAATATTTTTGTAAATTAAAAACTAAATTTTATATAACTTGCTTATATAAAATTTTGCCTATAATTTAACTTGCTTATATAACTTGTTTATATAATTTGCCGTCAAGAATATCTATATTCTTCATATAAAACGCTTTAATATGCGAATATAACAATATTCCTGACGGCAAGTTTCACAAGTTGTGACTCAGTTTAAAAAGCTACGCTAAATCGCAGCGCTCAAGCAGGTCGTCACGCACTACACTCAACACACAATCCCTAAAGTGAAACCAAACAAACCCACCATGCCTTCGTTAAAAACACAAAGTCATACCTCGCTTGCATTGAAAGTCCACTGGACTTTCAATACTAAGCAAGCTCGGCGCTCCGAATTGCTTTTGCGCGCTAAATCGCAGCGCTCAAGCAGGTCGTCACGCGCCTTACAATGCGATCCACTGCATCCTCAACTGGAACAGCTTCAACGTTTGAGCCATCTCGATTGCGAATTTCAATCGTTCCATTGTTCACAGTATCTCGACCTGCAACAACAACAAGAGGAACACCAATAAGCTCAGCATCCTTGAACTTTACACCTGGTGAAACCTTTGCTCTATCGTCAAAGATTACTTCAATTCCTCGCTTATCAAGCTCCTCAACCACCTTTTCAGCAGCGTCAAAAGCAACTTGATCTTTTCCGGTTGCAACAACATGAACTTGAGCTGGAGCAATCGCCATTGGCCACGCAAGACCAGAATCATCATGATGAGTTTCCGCTAAGCACGCAATCACACGGCTAACGCCAATACCATAGCAACCCATCCACACTGGCACAGCTTTACCGTTTTCATTAAGAACGCTTAAGCCCAAGGCTTTAGAATACTTTAATCCAAGCTGGAACACTTGACCTATTTCCACGCCACGCTCAAAACTTAACGGACCAGAACCATCTGGGCTCATATCTCCATCTCGAACGAGAGCTGCTTCAACAACACCGTCCGCTTCAAAATCGCGTCCATAAACAGCGTCATAAACGTGTTTTCCTTCCTCGTCCGCTCCTGTAATCCATGCGCTGCCTTTTGCAACGTGCGCATCTATCAAGTAGCGAACTGGATTTTCAATTCCACTACCATCCTGGCGAGCTTGAGGACCTAATACGCTAAATCCAATGTATCCTTTAACAAACTCAGGATGAGCTTTCAAATCTTCCTCATTTGCTTCTTCAATTTCTGCAGGAGCAAACTGAGCTTCAAGACGTTTCATATCCACTTGTCGGTCGCCAGGAATACCAATTGCAACTATTTCGCGCCATGGCTCCTCGTGCTCGCCACCTTCAGCGTCAGCAGGATGCTTAACAGCAATAATCAAGTTCTTCAAAGTATCGCTTGCCTGCCAAGCTCTGCCATCTTCGCGAGGATGCAAATCGTTAGAAACCTTAACCAAAGCTTCAATCGTCTTAGCATCTGGAGTTTCTAGAGCAAGAGCAGCAGGAGTTGCTGAGTAATCAACATCTTGCATTTCTGGAGTTGTCAAAGCCTCAACATTCCAAGCTTTCCCGGAAGGCGCGAGAGCAAAAGTATCTTCACCAATTGGCATTGGAGCTAAGAACTCTTCAGAATCAGAGCCGCCCATTGGACCAGAAACAGCATGAACAATCACATACTTAATTCCTAAACGGTCGAAAATACGAGCGTAAGCAGCACGCTCGTCAACATAAGCAGACTTCAAACCATCTTCGTTAATAGAGAACGAGTAAGCGTCTTGCATAATAAACTCGCGTCCACGAATAAGACCTGCACGAGGGCGGAACTCATCGCGATACTTTGTTTGAATCTGATACAAAGTAACTGGCAAATCCTTGTAAGAAGAATACATATCTTTTACAAGAAGAGTGAAAACTTCCTCGTGAGTAGGAGCAAGAAGATAGTCAGCATCATGACGATCTTTAAGGCGGAAAATGTTGTCTCCGTACTCTTCCCAACGGTTAGTAGCCTCATAAGGCTCACGCGGAAGAAGTGCCGGGAAGTGGACTTCCTGTGCACCAATAGCATTGATTTCATCGCGAATAATCGCTTCAACTTTATTTAAAACTCTTAAACCAAGCGGCAACCACGTCCACACGCCCGGAGCGGATTTACGAATATATCCTGCGCGCTGCATTAGTTTTGCGGAAGTCACATCCGCATCTGCAGGATCCTCGCGCAGCGTACGAAGAAACATATTAGACATACGAAGTACATTGGAATTCATGCGTTCCAATCTATTTGCGCATGAGGACATAAACACTTGTTTAAGCACATATACAATAGTTTATGCATAATTGTTAATCCATATTCATTACAATATTTACTACAATATTCACTACCATATTCACATATATTTCAACTTCATTTATATGCAATCAAAATTCATCGTTAAATACAAATTCATCGTTGACAGCATCATCTTTTTCATCGTTGACAGCATCATCAGCATTAGCATTAACAGCATCATCTTTGTGATTGTTTGCAAAGACATCAAGCTCTTGTATTTTCGCATAATCGTCTTCATTATTATTTTTTACAAAAGCAACTGCACCATCTTTAGCAAGCATTTCACTTGCATGCTGTGAAGATTGGCGCAATACGCTATCAAGAAGAACAGCGTCAGCAGAAACACTAAACGCGCGATCGTTAATTCCCTCTAAGTAAAGACTTTCAAGATTTTCTACTCTAGAAAGCGCAACATAACCCATTCCAGGCGCAAAAGTCCTTCTCAAATCCATTACAGCAGCATCAAGAGTCATGCCTTGTGATTTATGAATCGTAATCCCCCAAGCGCAACGAAGCGGAACTTGATTCACACTAGCAAGAACAGTTTCACCGTCTGTCATTTCCCAAGTAGCTGGCTTAAGAGTAACAATATTACCGTTTTCAAACTCAACAATAGGCCAGCCACCTTTAGATGAAGCAGTAAATCTTAAAACTTTACCAATTGAACCATTCACATACTGTTTGTCTTGATCATTTCTTAAAGCCATTACAGCAGCTCCAGCTTTTAATACTAAATGCTCTGGAGCAAGCATATTCTTCTTCAATCGTTCAACTAGATCTTTAGGTCCATCACCAGTTGCAACAAACTCATAAGATTCGCCATCAATTGAATTAAGCTTAACATTATTCAAACCATCTGCCTGTGAATTTGTTGGAAAAAGATGCACAGCAACAGAATCATCTTTAGGATACTCACCAAGACGTCCAGCAAGCAGCTGTTTATCGCAATAGGTTACAGAACCGCAACGAATATCAGTTAAAACATCAAGTAACTTTTCGTCATCTTGCCTATGCTGCTCAGTTAAATAGCATACAGTAGGATTTAAAGAGTCCCAAGCAAATGATTCTGTAATATATCCTTCAGGATTCTTACCTGCATCAGCATATCTTTTACGCGAAGAATTGAACTCAGGACTTGGATCAAACATATCACGATTTCTAGCAGATGTGCTCACAGGTGGAAGCTGAAAAAAATCACCTGAAATAACTACTTGCAATCCTCCAAAAGGAGCAGAATTTTTGCGTATTTTACGGCAAACTTCATCAACCATATCAAAAAGCCACGCATGAATCATTGAAACTTCGTCCAAAACAAGCACATCAGTAGCTTTAATATTTTTAGCACGCCGAGAACGAATAGTTTTAAGAAGAGTAGCTGTAAGAGTATTAGATACGCCAATCCCGCTCCATGAATGAATAGTTTGTCCGTTCAAATGCGTAGCAGCAATACCTGTTGAAGCTGTTAAAGCAACACTTAATCCATTCTTACGCAATGAACGAACAGCTTTATTCAACACATATGTTTTACCTGAACCAGGAGCACCAGTAACAAATACGCTTGCACCAGCGTCAATTATGCTTAAGGCTTCAGATTGCTTCATTGGCAGTACCTTGTGTGTTTAATAATCGCGCTTTTCTGCGGAATTTACGTCTTCTAACGCTTCTCCACGATTTTCGTAATCGCGAAGCAAGCTCGTGCTTTCAATGTGCTGTGCACCTGCTTTTGCCTGTGCTTCGCTTGGACCTGGAGCTTTTACGAACATCATATCGCGATAGTAACGAAGCTCGTCAATCGACTCAATAATATCCGCGAGCGCGCGGTGACCGCCGTGTTTTGCCGGCTTATTTCGATAAACGTCTGGGTAAAGTCTACGAGAAATCTCCTTCAACGTACTTACATCTATTACGCGATAATGCAAATTTGCCATTAAATCTGGCATGTAACGGTCGAGGAACTTTTTGTCGGATCCAACAGAATTTCCTGCAAGATGCGCTTTCCCGCGAGCTGGCAAGAAACGCTTTACGTACTCAACAACCTGCTTTTGCGCTGCTTCTAGTGGCAAACCGTTCTTATTCCACTCATCAACGAGCCCAGAAGACGTATGCATATTGCGTACAAAATCATTCATATGAGCCACAGCAGCTTCGCTTGGCTTAATTACTAAATCAATGCCATCGTCCAAAACTTTCAGATTAAAGTCGGTTGGAACTACAGATACTTCGCATAATTCATCGTGGAAAATATCAAGACCAGTCATCTCGCAATCAATCCAAATTAAGCGCGATTCTTCCGGAGTAAACGTAAGATCTTCCTTAGCTTCAACCATTTTTATCCTTTCCTAATATTTTTTCGAACCCATCAGCCTACATCTTCGTAGAGACTACTATGAACTAAGTTGTACGAAATACTGATTTAAGCATCTAATAAATCCTGCATAAGTTCATCTGTGTTATTAAATGATTTTCCCTCATGAGCTTCAGCTTGACGACGAGCTTCGTCAGAAAAATCAACTGGTTCAGAGACTTTGCCAATTTTAAAATTGCGAATTGCTTCATCCATACTTTTAAGAGTTCTAGAAGATATACTCTTTGGAACAGTAAGTTCACGAGGTTCTAATAAAATACAACCATTATCACATTCTTTAACATTGTAATAAGGATATTTAGCACCACGCAGAGTTACACGCTTTTTACTATCAAGACGAACGTCATAATCTTTCACTACTTCCACAAAATCACCTCATTTTTAGTGGGATATCCCACTAACTATATAATAATTTTATCCGTCTTGTCAAAACAAAAAACGACGAAAAGCATGCAAGTTGTAGATAACTTGCGTAACTTTTCGCCGTTTAGTGCAAAATTAATTGCGCCTTATACGCGACTTATACGCGCAACTCACGTAACTCGCGCACCACGCGCACCACGCGATTTAATTATGGAAACCGCTGTAGTTTGGCGCTTCTGCAGTCATCACAATATCGTGAGGATGCGATTCGCGCAGCCCTGCATCTGTAATGCGAATAA
This sequence comes from Gardnerella bivia, assembly GCF_049262715.1. NCBI lineage: Bacteria > Bacillati > Actinomycetota > Actinomycetes > Bifidobacteriales > Bifidobacteriaceae > Gardnerella > Gardnerella bivia. Next base: position 1,008,629 of record NZ_CP058399.1, on the reverse strand, counting down.
AGCGTCCACGCTCTTGCAATTCCTTAATATTGTGCGCACCAACGTAGAACATAGACTGATGCAATCCGCCAAGCAACTGGTAAAGCACAGCATTAAGCGGACCACGGTATGGAACTTCACCTTCAACGCCTTCTGGAACAACTTTATCGGAGCTAGTAACGTCTGCCTGGAAGTAACGATCCTTTGAGTAAGACTTCTTACCGCGAGGAGCCATTGCACCAAGAGATCCCATTCCACGGTAAAGCTTGTATTGCTTACCATGAAGCAAAACCTTCTCACCAGGAGCTTCCTCACATCCAGCCAATGTACCGCCGAGCATAACAGTGTCTGCACCTGCAACCAAAGCCTTAGCAATATCGCCAGAATAGTGAATACCACCATCAGCAATGCAAGGAATACCAGCAGCTTTACAAGCCTGAGCTGCATCGTAAACAGCAGTAAGTTGAGGAACACCAACGCCTGCAACAACGCGAGTAGTGCAAATAGAACCTGGACCTACGCCAACCTTTACAGCGTCAACACCAGCGTCAATCATAGCTTGAGCGCCTTGTCGAGTAGCAATATTACCGCCAATAATTTGCACGCCATCAAAAGCTTTATCTGCTTTAATGCGGCGAATCATGTCGAGAGCTAAACGAGCTTCTCCATTTGCAGTATCAACCACAAGAACGTCAACTCCAGCTTCCATAAGAGCGCAAGCACGCTGCCAAGCATCACCAAGAAAACCAATTCCAGCAGCCACGCGCAAGCGACCCTGATCGTCTTTAGTAGCATCTGGATATTGCTCAGTCTTAACAAAGTCCTTTACTGTAATCAAACCAGTAAGCTTACCAAAAGAGTCAACTAAAGGTAATTTTTCAACTTTATTGTCTGCTAAAAGACGATGAGCATCTTCTTTAGAAATATTTGAAGGACCAGTGACTAGATTCTCACGAGTCATCACGTCCTTAACTTTCAAGCGATCATAATCTTCGGAAGCAATAAAACGCATATCGCGATTAGTGATAATACCAACTAGGCGATTCTCACTATCTACTACTGGCAAACCAGAAATATGGAATCGCCCGCACAATTTATCTAAATCGGCGAGCGTTGCATCTGGGTGAACAGTAAGTGGATCGGTAATCATACCGGACTCACTGCGCTTAACAATATCTACTTGCGCAGCTTGATCATCAATAGAAAGATTGCGGTGCAATACACCAATGCCACCATTTCGCGCCATAGCGATAGCCATATCTGACTCAGTAACAGTATCCATAGCTGCCGAAATAGCAGGCACTTTCATGGTAATCTCACGAGTCAAATGAGTAGAAGTATCCACTTCAGACGGAATAACATCAGTTTCATTTGGAAGCAATAGAACATCGTCATAAGCAAGTCCAAGCTTCTCAAAAACTGGAGGGACAGGAGCATACAGGATTTCCGCGTTAATATCAGTTGTAGCCATAGGGTTACTATACGTTTTTGCTATGACGTTTGTAAAAATAGCGTTTCTAAGAATTATGAATTTCCGGCAATCTCTTACGCAAATAAGGCATAAGAGTGAGAACAGTAAGCAATAGTGTTGCAATAATCATACAAATAATAACGTAAATAGCTTTGAAGAAAAGAATCATTATAGATCCAAACGAAATCAGTGCAGCCCATCCCCATAAAATTAAAACAGCACCTTGCACAGAATGACCAATTCTAAGCATTCTATGATGCAAATGCATTCTATCAGGGTGTGTAGGTGACTGACCTTTACTAACTCTTCTAACAATTGCTAAACACATATCTAACACAGGCAAGAAAAGAACCAAAATAGGCAATAAAATAGGCATAAACACAGGCAAATATACACTCGTATGAACAGCTGAAGGATCAATATGGCCAGTCATTATAATCGAAGCGCAAGTAATTAAGTATCCTATTAACATAGAACCAGAATCACCCATAAATAGTTTTGCAGGATGCCAATTATGCAATATAAATCCTATGCAAACACCCACCATAACTACATCAATAAGAGTTGCCATAGAAGCATATATTGGAGATGTCCTAGCAAGAATATAGGAATATGTAGCAAATGCGATTCCACCAATTGCAACAATTCCAGAAGCAAGTCCATCTAATCCATCTACAAAATTTACTGCATTAATAGATGCAACAATCAAGAATGCAGTAATAGCAATAGATAAACTTGGAGAAGCAGTGACAAGAGAGCCTAACGGTAAAGTAACAATTTGCAATCCACCCCATGCTACAAACACTGCTATAAGAAGCTGTCCAGATAACTTTAGCATCCAATCTAAATCCCAAATATCATCACATACTCCAAGCAAGCAGATCATTACAGCTCCAGCTAAAACTACCCACGGCTGATACGTACCTGCAAAAAGACCAGAAATAAAAGGCATAGAGCTTGCAAAAGCCAAAGATACAGCCAAACCAAATAACATACCAACACCACCCATACGAGGTGTAGGTATAGTGTGAACATCTCTAGCTCTAACTTTCCCAACTGCACCCATAGTTATAGCAAGATGACGTATAAGAGGCATAATGAGCCAAGTTGCACCACCGGCAATTGCCGAAATAAACAAGTACACTCTCATATTAAATGCCTTTCTTAACACGCGTTGAACACATATTCTTATATTATTATTTCTCTTATATCAATAAAATTTATCAAATTTAATAAGCTCAAAACACACATTTACTTGCAAAAAGACACTCACACAACATAAAACACATAACACACAACACTTCTCATAAAACGCAAATAACGCACGCTACTAAAAAACGTGTTTAATGTAATGCGTTACGTATTTCACAATCTGAAATTACGCCTTCACGAAATACAACTATTCCATCTTTATCGTTCTTATCAACTCCAACAACCGTACTTGCAACATGTGAACGAGTTCGACCAGCATCCAAGTACAAAGGTATATCCTCACCAAATGCATCAAATGCTTCTTCAACACTATCAGCACTTGTATCACCACTTCTGTTAGCGCTAGAAGCAGCTAAAGGACCTGTAACACGCAAAATTTCCATCAAGCGCGGGCAATCTGGAACACGTACACCTTGAGTAGCTTCATCAACACTATTATTAGCAACACAAATAGTAGCAAGTTTAGAAGCATTAGAATTCTTCTTAACAAATGCTATCGGAGAAAAACCACCAGGCAAGAATTTCTGACCTAATTTATCTAAAGGATCCGGTAAATATAATCCAAGCTTTTCTAAATCACAAACACCACTCATTAAAATTTGTAATGCTTTCGTTCTAGGTCTACGCTTAAGCTCATAAATCTTCGCAACTGCTTTTTCATTAAATGGATCGCAAGCAACTCCATAAACAGTATCAGTTGGAACTACTATTACTCCACCAGCATTGATAATTTGAGCAGCGAGCTGAAGTGATTCTTCATTAATACTACAAATTTTACTCATCATATTCGCCTCTTAATTTCATTACAATCTTAATTTCATTACAAAATACAAAAATATTCAATTTTACGATACAATACTGCTTACGCAATTTTATTTTACGTTCTTTAAAGCAAATAGATACCTCGGTCTTCCCGTCAAATCATTGCGCACATCAGCATACGAAAAACCAATACTCATAGCATATTCTTTAAGAGATTTGCCTTGCGAAATATCATGTTCCATAACAACTACACCATTTTTCTTAACAAGCTCATAAGATACACGCATAATTTGCTCTGGAATACGCAAGCCATCTAACGAACCGCCATATAACGCCATTTCTGGATCATAATCACGAACCTCAATCTGCTCAGGAATTTGATTTTGCGGTATATAAGGCGGATTTGTAATAACTAAATCAACTTTTCCTTTTATATCTAACAATTCAGGTATATCGTTTTTTGTAGCATCTGCCAAAATCGCGTGATAATTAGATAAAATATCAATATTTTTATATATTTTCGAAGTATGCTCAACATTTTTACATAAATATTTGAATGCTTCAGAAGATTTTTCCACTGCCCACACGCGCGCGTTTGGAAATTCAGTTATAACAGACAAACCAATAGCTCCAGATCCTGCACACAAATCAACTACAATAGGATTTTTTATACAAGATTCACGTAGCCAATTCAATCCTTCTTCAACAACTATTTCAGTTTCAGGACGCGGTATAAACACTCCGCTAGCAACATTCAAATCTAAATAACGAAAAGACGCATAGCCAACAATATATTGCAAAGGCTCTCTGGAAGCACGTCTTATAATAAATTCTTCGTAACGATTTTTATATTCAACGTCAAAACTCTTATAATCTCCCATAATCAGAGCTTTATCGAGTTCAGATAAACTCACTGAGCACGCATGAGCTAACAACAAACGAGCGTCATATTCTGCTGACTCAACGCCTGCTTTACGAAGGCGCTCAATAGCATTTTGCAAAAGTAAAAGCATAACAAACGAAATAAATATAAAATCACTATTTAGCTTGAGCTAAACGATCTGCTTCATCTGCTTGAATATCGCTGTCAATAACTGGCTGTAAATCACCATCAAGCACTTGATCCAAGTTATAAGCTTTGTAGTTTGTGCGATGATCTACAATACGATTTTCAGGGAAATTATACGTGCGAATTCGCTCTGAACGATCAAGAGATCGAACTTGAGAATGGCGCATGTCTGCTGCTTCTTGAGCTTCTTGCTCATGCTTCATAGCAAGCAAACGTGATTTTAATACGCGAAGAGCTGCAGCACGATTTTGAATTTGTGACTTTTCATCTTGCATGCTTACAACAATTCCTGTTGGAATATGAGTCATTCTAACTGCAGAATACGTAGTATTTACAGACTGACCGCCAGGACCAGAGCTCATGAAAATATCAATTTTCAAATCTTTTGGATCGATTTCAATTTCGTCATCATCTTCATCTGCTTCCGGAAACACAATCACACCAGCAGCAGAAGTTTGGATACGACCTTGAGATTCAGTAACTGGAATTCGCTGAACTCTATGTACGCCACCTTCATATTTCATACTTGCCCAAACGCCGTCTTCCGGAGCAGGAGTGCCTTTTGCACGAATCGCAAGCTGAACATCCTTTATTCCACCAAGCTCTGTTGAATTCTCGCTCTGAATAACAGTAGTCCATCCACGTTTTTCAGCATAACGCATATACATACGCAACAAATCGCCAGCAAATAAAGCTGCTTCTTCACCACCTGTGCCAGCTTTGATTTCCATAATCATATCTCGCGCATCATCTGGATCTCTAGGAATTAAAGCAGTACGCAATTTTTCTTTAGCTACAGGCAATTGTTCTTCTAAACGCTTAGCTTCCTCAGCAAAATCAGGATCTTCACTAGCCATATCATTAGCTGCATCATAATCCTCACATAATTGCTTATAAGCGAGATACGCATTCACAATTGAACCAAGCTCAGCATGTCTTCTACCAAGCTTACGGATAGCATCTGGATTCGATGCTACTTCTGGATCTCCCATGCGAGCCTCAATATCGCGATATTCTTCTAACGCTGTTGAAGCCGATGGGAACTGTTCATCTACTGACTCAGCCATTGTATTCCTTTGATAGATGACTAAAGAAATTTATAAATTAAGCGTTAATTTTACGTTATCTTACGTTATCTTGCTTATACTTTTGCTTTTATTTTGCTTATAATTATGCTTTTATTTTGCTTTTATTTGTACGTTGCATTGTACTTCACACATAGAAGCGCTGATTTTACTAGCTTAAACACAATTAAGATAATTTACGCATTCTAAACGAATTAAGTACAATCAACTAAACTAAAAACGCCAGCCAAGATTCGTGAAGTTACACGAAAACAAGGCTGGCGTTATAAAAGCTACTTAGTCTTCTTACCGTAGCGCTTCTCGAAGCGAGCAACACGACCGCCTGTATCGAGAATCTTCTGCTTGCCAGTATAGAATGGATGGCACTTTGAGCACACATCAACAGTCATATGATCACCATTAGCTGTGGAACGTGTTACGAAAGTGTTTCCGCATGAGCATGTAACCTGCACTGCGTGATAATCGGGATGAATACCCTGCTTCATAATGTCTCCTATGGAATCCAGGCGACCCGGGTCGCAAAACCCCAATAGCTTCGCGTGAACCGGAACCTACGCTATCTTAATGACAACCCTAGACTCACTAAATATTCAAAACTATTCAGAAAAACTAAAGCGTCTAAACTTAGATAAGCAAAACTTTAAATTTAGATAAGCAAAACTTAAAGACGTGGCAAATACTTTTCAAGCTCATAAGGAGTTACCTGACGGCGATACTCTTCCCACTCTTGATGCTTATTGCGCAAGAAGTATTCAAAAGCATGCTCACCTAAAACGCTAGCAACAAAATCAGACTTCTCCATAATCTTCAAAGCTTCATCCAAAGACTCAGGAAGAGGCTGAATTCCCATAGCTTGACGCTCAGCATCTGTAAGCTCCCAAACATCATCGCTAGTAGGATCACACAAAGTCATTTGCTTATCAATACCATCCAAACCAGCAGCAAGCAAAACAGAGTATGCAAGATAAGGATTAGCTACAGGATCAAGAGCTCTAAACTCCATACGGCAAGAATTGCCTTTCCCAGGTTTATATTGCGGAACACGCAAAAGTGCAGATCGATTACTATGACCCCAACACACATAGCTTGGAGCTTCAGCACCACCCCACAAGCGCTTATACGAGTTGACATATTGATCAGTAACAGCACAAATCTCAGACGCGTGATGCAAAATACCAGCAGCAAATTGGCGAGCAATCAAAGACATATTAAACTCTTGACCTGCTTCATAGAAAGCATTCGTATCTCCCTCAAACAAACTCAAATGAGTATGCATTCCAGAACCAGGTTGATCAGTCAAAGGCTTAGGCATAAAGCTAGCATACATTCCACGCTCAAGAGAAATCTCCTTAACAACAGTGCGGAAAGTCATAATATTATCTGCAGTAGTAAGAGCGTCTGCATAACGTAAATCAATCTCGTTTTGACCAGGACCACCCTCATGATGCGAATACTCAACAGAAATACCCATCTGTTCAAGCATGCTTACAGCACTACGGCGGAAATCCATTGCCGAACTTCTAGGAACATGGTCAAAATATCCGCCTTCATCAATAGGTACAGGAGCTTTAGACCAATCATCTTGAGATTCAAATAAATAAAATTCTATTTCCGGGTGAACGTAAAAAGTAAAGCCCTTTTCTTTAGCTTTAGCGAGCGCAGTTTTAAGCACATGACGAGGATCTCCAAGCGAAGGCTCGCCATCAGGAGTTAAAACATCGCAAAACATCCTAGCTGTCCCCTGTGGGCCACCATGCCAAGGCAGAATTTGGAATGTAGAAGGATCTGGTTTTACAATCATATCGTCTTCTAAAACTCTAGTCATTCCTTCTATTGCAGAACCATCGAAACCAATTCCCTCTTCGAATGCAGCTTCTAGTTCAGCTGGAGCAATAGCAACAGATTTTAATGTTCCTAATACATCAGTGAACCATAGTCGAATAAATCGTACGTCACGCTCTTCAACTGTGCGCAAAGCAAACTCTTGCTGTCTATCCATAATCTTTATAGTCCTGTATAAATTCGGAAAATCTTACCGTATATTTATTATCCCTTATACATGTCTATTTTTATGAATATGCATGAGGAATTTACCTATTGTTAATGTGATCTATAATCAAATCGCACAAAGCAAATCTATTTTACTCACATACCGAACTTAGTAAAATATTTATTACAAATTGACATCGCATTGTTAAAAGTTAGTTTCTCAGAATCAAAGATTTCATCTGTTAATTGAAAATCTTTCATTGCACTCACACCTAAAACAACATCTGCTACTTCATCAGGTAAAATTGTCAGAGCTAAAGGAGCAGGAAGAAACATCTCTTTTGTCTTTCCAGCTTCGTATACAGATACATCAAGTTTATTAGCTCTGTTTACTAAAAGAATCATTGCAACAGGACCTAATAATTCACTTAATCGAACTACTGCACATTCTGGCTCATCATTATTAAGATTCCTTAAAATAGCTATGCTACCGGTTTCTGACGGAACACAAATAGCAGAAATCTTAGAAATTTTACAAAATGCAGCTAATAAATCTGCTTTATTAACATAAGTGCTAATTACTGCAGAACGAGCTTTCTGACCAGTTAAACCTTCAAGCGTATCTTCAAAAGACGTATTTTCTTCAAACTTTTTAGCAGCTTCTTCAGCTTCTTTACTTCTATGAAGAGTAGTCATATCTATGGCTTCAGGAATTTGATTTCCATCTTTTAGATTATCAGGATTATTTAATTCTTCCGATTTAGTTGAAGAGCTTCTAGAAGATTCATTAGAATTTTCAACATTAGAAGATGAATCTATATTATTTACATCAAATTCACGCTCAAAATTAGCTAATGCTGCATCAAGTTCTTCATCAGTAAACGAAGTTCTTACATGCGAATTATCTTTAGAATCGTATGAAGAATCTTCTTTACTTTGATTATTTTGATCACTTTGAGCATTATCATTATCGCTCTTATTTTGATTATCTTTAGAATCAGACATAGAATCCTGACCCTCAATAGAATCCTGACCCTCAATAGAATCCTTATAATTATCTTGTTCTTGCGATTTAGCATCCCCGCTCATCTTAATACTCCGCTTCCTAAAACTACTTTCATCAGCTTTCACTAGAGCTTATCAATCAGCATATTAAACACATTATTGTAAACATCACAAATATTTACAAAATTCAGCTTATATTCTCTATATTTTACAATAAGTTAAATCGAATACGCTATACGTTAATCACTTCAATTAAAATAATCACGCGCTTGGCAAGCAACTAGGACCGAATAGTATTTTAATTTCAGCAAAAAGCGAAGTATCACGTTTAACTCTAAACTTATCTCCAAATACAAATACTTTCGAATTTCCTTGATCGTCAACAATAGCTAAATTAACTTCGCAACAACCAGGATGCTCACATAATATAGAACTTAACTTGTCTAATTTAGGTTTATTGATACTCATATGAGGAAGAACAATATTAAGAGGTCTTGAATCTACAGATTCCAAAGAAGGTATTTCAAAATATTTACCACGCAAAGAAACTGTTTCATCACGAACCTCAACTACTCCTCGAATTTGAGCTATTTGATCAATCGCAAAATCATTTGCAGCAGCTTCATACGCTTTGCTGAAGAACATACATTGTATGGAACTTTCCATATCTTCCAATGTGATTATTGCCCACGCATTACCTTGTTTAGAAACACGTCTATCTACACCAGTAATTAGACCTGCTAAAGTCACTTGAGTGTGATCATTCATAGTTTTTGCTTTATCAATCAATTCAGCAATACTCATATCACTCAAGCTAGTTAAAACAGCAGAAAGACCACTCAAAGGATGATCAGAAACATAAAGTCCTAACATTTCACGCTCAAAATTAAGCTTTGTTTTTTTATCCCATTCTTCTACATCAGGAACATTTACTTCAACATCGCCTAAAAACGACTTATCTGTACTATCTACATCAATACTAGAGAATAAATCAAACTGCCCTTCCAATTGCTTACGCTTAATAGGTATTACAGAATCTATCATTTGTCCACAAATTTCCCAAATAGCACGCCTATTAGGATCAATAGAATCGAAAGCTCCAGCTTTAATCAAAGATTCAACAAGCCTTCTGTTAAGAGCATCGAAAGAAACTCTTTTAACGAAATCTTTGAAATTCACAAAACGTCCTCTAGAAGATTCACGTTCAGCAATAATATCTTTTACAGCTTTATCTCCAACGTTTCTAATTGCTCCAAGACCGAATCGCACAACATCGCCTACAGCAGAATACTCTAATACTGATTCATTAACATCAGGAGGTAAAATACGAATTCCCATGCGCCTTGCTTCACCTAAATACAGTGCAGTCTTATCTTTATTCGTGCGTTCGTTTTGAAGTAACGCAGCCATAAATTCAACAGGGTAATGCGTTTTTAAGTAAGCAGTCCAATATGAAATCAAACCGTATGCAGCAGAATGAGCTTTATTAAACGCGTAACCAGAGAATGGAACTAAAACATCCCACACAGCTTGAGCAGCTTCTTTAGAATACCCATGCTCTTGCATACCTTTAAAGAACGGGATTTTCTCTTTAGCCAACACTTCTGGCTTCTTTTTACCCATAGCTCGGCGCAAAACATCTGCCTTGCCAAGGCTATACCCTGCTAAAATACGCGCAGCAGATTGCACCTGCTCTTGATAAACAATCAAACCATAAGTTTCGCCTAGAACATCTTTTAATGGCTCTGCAACTTCTGGATGAATAGGCGTAATCTTTTGCAAACCGTTCTTACGCTTAGCGTAGTTTGTATGAGAATCCATATCCATAGGACCTGGCCTATAAAGCGCAATCAAAGCCGAAATATCGTTAAAATTATCTGGCTTTAAAGTACGAAGAAGAGCTCGCATACCATCAGAATCAAGCTGGAAAACTCCTAAAGTATCTCCTCTTGCAAGAAGTTTGTAAGTTTCTTTATCGTCTAAAGGTATTTTCGTATAATCAATTTTTGTATGACGATTATTCTCAACATTTCGAATAGTATCTCTAATAACAGTTAAGTTAGAAAGACCTAAAAAGTCCATCTTAACTAAGCCAAGCGTTTCGCAAGTGTGATATTCAAAAGTTGTTGTAATAGTTCCATCAGTACGTTCAAGAAGAGGAGAAGTATTAGTTATAGGCTCAGATCCCATTATTGTTGCACAAGCATGTACACCAGTTTGGCGAATCAAACCTTCAATACCTCTTGCTTCTACTGTAATTTTCTTTATATCTTCATCTGAATTATACATTTCACGGAATTCTCGAGCTTCAGCATAACGCTTAGAATTTTCGTCAAAAATCTCACGCAAACTCATATCTTTACCGTTTTTTGCAGGAGGTAAAATCTTCGTTATTTTTTCTCCAACTGAAAACTCGTAACCCATTATTCGAGCAGCATCTTTAAGAGCTTGCTTAGTTTTAATAGTTCCATAAATAACACATTGTGCTACTTTATCTTTACCATACTTTTCACCAACATATTCAAGAACTTTAGCTCGTCCATCAGGGTCAAAATCAACGTCAATATCAGGCAAAGACACGCGCTCAGGATTCAAGAATCGTTCAAAAATCAAACCATGCTTCATAGGATCTAATTCAGTGATTCCCATTGCATACGCAACCATCGCACCTGCTGCACTTCCTCTGCCTGGACCAACCATAACACCATGCTCTTTAGCCCAGTTAATATAATCTGCAACAACAAGGAAGTATCCGCAGAATTGCATTTGACATATAACACCGCACTCGTAGTCTGCTTGTTTAAGCACTTCAATAGGAACGTTATTGTTATACCTACGTTCCAAACCTTCTTCTACTTTTTTAAGAAACAGCGAAGTTTCATCCCAACCTTCAGGGCAGTCAAATTGTGGCATAAAAGCGCCATCTTCACCGTCATCAAACATAACGTTGCATCTACGAGCAATTTCTAAAGTATTATCACAAGCTTCAGGGAATTCTTTAAAAAGCTCACGCATTTGCTCTGCAGACTTTAAGTAATAGCCAGAACCGTCAAACTTAAAACGATTCGGGTCGTCTAGTCTAGAACCAGAATTTATACAAAGCATTGCATCTTGTGATTCACGATCCTCTTCTCGAACATAATGTAAATCGTTAGTAGCAAGAAGAGGAGCATTCAACTTCTTAGAAATCTCAAGCAAATCTTTTGTAACTCGAGTTTCAATAGAAAGACCGTGATTCATCAATTCTATGAAAAAGTTATCTTTACCAAAAATATCTTGAAACTCTCCAGCTGCTCTAAGAGCTTCATCAAATTGTCCTAGACGAAGGCGAGTTTGAATAATTCCAGATGGGCATCCAGAAGACGCTATAACGCCTTTAGAATAAGTTGAAAGCAAGTCTTTATCCATACGCGGATATCTCATAACAAGACCTTCAAGATTAGCTATAGAAGACGCTTTAATAAGATTCTCGAGTCCTTCATCATTTTGAGCCCACATTGTCATGTGTGTAATCAATCCACCGCCAGAAACATCGTCACTTCTTTGTTCTTCAGTTCCCCAATGAACTCTGCTTTTGTCTTGACGAGCTGTTTCTGGAGTAACATAAGCTTCGATTCCAATAATAGGCTTAATACCGTTCTTTACAGCAGTGCTCCACATTTCGTATGCGCCATGCATATTTCCGTGATCTGTAATCGCAATAGCTGGCATACCTAACTCTTTTGCGCGCGCAACTAGATCTGGAATCTTAGAAGCACCGTCTAAAAGCGAATAATGCGTATGATTGTGCAAGTGAACAAAAGAAGTTTCTGGATGTGTCATAGTCGCTATTTTATAGATTCAATATGACCTGTTTTATAAATATGCTCTCTTTCATAATTGGCGCACGGCCTGCAAAGCGTGTTGCAAATCTGAAGGATATTTTGACTCTAAAACAATCAATTTATTCGTACGAGGATGCTTAAATTTTAGAGTCATTGCATGAAGCCACTGCCTAGAAAGCCCCAAAGTCTTACTTAATTGAGGATTTGCTCCATACATAGGGTCCCCAACAACAGGATGTCCTATTGACGAGAAATGAACGCGAATTTGATGCGTTCTACCTGTTTCTAAATTAACTTTTACTAAAGTAGCTCCCCTAAAGCGCTCTATAACATCCCAATGTGTAATCGCAGGCTTTCCTGATTCAGTTACAGTAAAACGAAAATCGCAAACTTTTGCTCTACCAATTGGAGCATCAATAGTAGCCTTATCTTGTTTAATATTTCCTTGCACTAAAGCATGATAGATTTTTATAACATCATGATTTTTAAACTGCTGTTTCATAACTTCATAAGCTAAATCAGATTTGCACACTAGCATAAGTCCACTAGTACCAACATCTAATCGACTTACTATTCCTCGTCTGTAAGATTCGCATTTTGTTACGTTAATGTTTATGCCCATAGCAAGAAGGTTTTCTACTACAGTTGCACCTTGCCATCCAGCAGCTGCATGAGCAGCCACTCCTACAGGCTTATCTACGACTACAATGTCATCATCGTTATACACGATTTGCATATTACACAAAACAGGTTTAGAAACTATATCTTCTTTTTTAGAAAGTATAATTAAATCGCCATTTTGCAAAATAGATGATTTATGAGATTTTTTATCTGCAATTTTTGCTTGCCCGCTATCAATTAAAGATATTGCATTTGCTCTAGAAACACCTATCATTTTTGATAATGCTATATCAAAACGACTTCCAACGAGTTCACTAGGAATCGGCAATAAAGAATCGCTCATACACGCTCTCTATAATTCACTATCTAAATGAGTATCTATACAAGATTCTTTAGAATCATTATCTAAAGAATCAGAATCTGCAAATTTATTCTTAAACGAATCAGACTTATCAGAATCTTCAGAATCCTTAGACTTATTAGACTCTGCAAAATCCTTAATCGTATTATCACTTTTTTCCACAAGAGGAAGTCCAACAAAAACAAGCAAAACTATATAAATAGCTGCAACGAAAAGTTCAATATCTGCAACATTACCAACAGACCAGCCGTAATTTATAAAATCTACGACTTTTCCGTCCAAAAAGCCATCAGCGTATTGCGCTCTATCTATAAGATTTCCAAAAGCTCCAGCAAAAGCTAAAGCAAGCGCAAAAGTCCAATACAAAGATTTCGTGCGCTTAAGAACAGCTATCATTGCACCACAAGCAGCACAAGCTAATATGCTAATAACCCATGTAAAAGAGGATCCTAAACCAAAAGATGCTCCAGGATTTCGTACAAGAGTTAAAGAAAGCAAACGTGGAAGAATCTCTACTTTTCTCCCATCACTAAGCGTTGCTAAAGCCCAAATTTTAGTTATTCGATCTAATGCTACGCCAGCAAAAACAATTAGTGCAAAAACGGCTGCGCGAACACGCAGCCGTTCCACACGCACATCTCTATGCGTCAATTTTTATCCGATCTGTAATAGAAATAGAATCGACTTAAAAGCGAAAACATTTAAAAGTTACGCTAGTCTTTAAAACTATTCCTGCTTATCTTCATTCGAAGTCTGCTTCTGACCAAGAGCAGCATATGCGTTTTCGTCAGAAACTTGAGCAACAAGCTGACCAAGGAAATCAGTCAAGCGAGTACGATATTCAGTTTCAAATTGCTTAAGACTCTGAATGTTGCCCTCAATAACCTTAGTTTGCTTCTCAAGATTCTCACGAACTTGGCGAGCATAAGCATCAGCCTTAGTACGAGTATCTGCATCGTAATCTGCAGCACGATGCTGAACTTCTGCTTCATATTGATCTGCTTGATCATGAACTTGCTTAGAGTAATCATCTGCAGCTTGACGAACCTTGCCAGAATAAGCATCAGCTTCATTATGAGCACGAGCAGCATAAGCATCAGCATCAGAACGAGTACGTGCAGAATAATCATCAGCATCATCACGAGTCTGCTTGCTATACGCGTCTGCTTCGCAACGAGTGCGATTAGAATAATCATCAGCCTTAGCAATAACTTCGTTATAACGAGCTTGGCTTTCTTCAACAATCTGCTGAGCTTTAGCTTTACCTTTATCAACATATTGATCATGCAATTGCATTGCAAGAGTCAACATTGCTGTAGCACGCTCTGGTTCAGAACCTACTGCTTCAGCGCCAGCTCCAGCAATTTTCTGCAAGCTACCAGTTTCAGTATTAGGCTCTAACTTTGAAACCTGCTGACGCAATTGCTCTTCACGCTGACGAGATTCTTCAAGTTGACGAGTCAAATCCTGAACTTTAACATTTTCTTGTTGCGTTACAACGAGTTGTTGACGAATAGAATCAAGCTCACGACTCAAATTCTCACTATTAGCGCGGAAATCATCACGTTCACGCTTAACTGATTCAAGCTCCTGAGCTTGAGCTTTATCGTCATTATCAGACTTAGCTGCTTGTGCTGTAAGCTGATCAATTTGATTGCTCATAGCATCAAGCTGTTCTTTAAGCTGCTCGTTTTGCACAGACAACGCGCGATTACTTTCTTCAGCTTCACTAAGCTTTGCAGAAACAACATCTTCTTTATCTGAATTTTGCTGTGAAGATGCGCGCAAAGACTCATTTTCTTCATTCAAAGATGCAACTTGAGAAGTAAGCTCAGCAATCTTTTTATTTAATCCAGCAACATCCTGACCTAGCGACTGAGTAGAAGCACCAAGCCCCTGAACAGCTTGCTGACCAAGAGCTTCAATAGTTTCAGTTACTTGATCCAAAAAATCGTCAACTTCGTCAACGTCATATCCGCCTTTAAAACGAACAATTTGAAAAGTATGCTCTCGAATATCTTTAGGCGTTAAAAGAGTCATAATGCATTACACCTCACTTTTGGGGACGATGCTCCAAGATATATATCTCTTTGATGCTACCACGTTGAGTCACCAATTACATCAAAACACGAGTATTAAAAATAAAATTACAAATAATATTTGTTTTCATATCTAATTTATTTTTAGATAATAACTAGGAAATCCTACACTAAATCCATTATTTTTTAGGGTTCTTCAAGCATTGCTCGCGCTACATATTATTCATTTCTTGTAATCTTAGTATCAAGATCACGACTCAAACTCTCATCTAAAATCACTACTAACTTCAATAATCTACACGCTAGAAATTATTTATAGAAAATAAATAAGATTTTTCAGAACTATCAAAGCAAAATACAAAACAATAAATGACGTATCAAAACTTATTCTACCCATATTCATAGGAGGAATATAACGTCTTAAAAACATTAAAGGCGGATCTGTAAGATAGTAAATAACGCGAAGAATAATACTTAACACACCTTTAAAACGCAATGAAGGGAAAAATACATGCAACCAATCAAAAATAACTCGCAAAAACAGTATTGTCATATACGCGTCAATAAGTAGAGATAACACAAGTACTATAAAAAATAACAAAATTTTAATCATATTATCTAAGTAAACTCCATCAATTTATATTCGTAGTCTTTAATTATATGTGATTTTGTAAGTTAAGTTAAGCTAAACAGATTGCATACTATTGCTGTATGAAAAAACTGTGCTATAGGCAAAGAACCTGCCCCCCCCCCCCACACAGAAAACTTCGTGAACAATAAAAAGCGATATTTAAAAACATAAGGCAATGCATTTTAACAAAAGCATTGCCTTACATAAAATAAATATTAAATTGTGTAATCAAATCAACATATGTTAATGCGATTTGCTAACAGTCTAGTCCGCAAATAAATCCCTGGCTGAATTGCTCTTAGCAGTACTTTCAACCTTAATATTTACTTGAGAAGGGCTTAGTAAGAATACTCTCGGAGTTACTCGTTCAATAGAACCACCAACACCAAACACAACACCAGCCGAAAAATCAACAATACGATACGCAATTGATTCTGAAACACCTGTAAGATTCAAAACAACAGGAGTACCATCTCGAAGAGCACGACCGACCATTTGCGCATCATCATATGACTTAGGATGAATAGTAGTAATTCTACTCATACGATTAGCTCCGCTAGATCTAGAAAACGTATCCCTACTGCGAGAAGTATCATCATGCTGAATACTAACTGGAGCTACAGAATAATCGTTATCAAACGATTTATCTTGTTCTTCAGATTCAATCACATCATCGTCTTGTACGTCTGACATGCCCATATATGACATTAAGTGATTTACTAATCCAGCCATTTAACAACCCTCCTCTATTAAGTTTCAGCGCAGAAAATCAGGGATATCTAATTCATCTAGTTCTTCAGCAGGTTGAGCAGAAGGCGCAGGCGCTTCATAACGATTAGCAGCAGGCTCTTCAAACATAGAAGGAGCATTCGTTGTAGCTTGCGTTTGTGGACGCGATTGCGCTTGCTGCTGTTGAGCAGAAACCTGAGATGTTGATTGAGCTGGAGCAACATGATCAACGCCAGCTTGCATATCTACAAACTTACCAGCTAAACCAGAATCATCCTTCTTGCAATGAGCATCGAAACCAGCAGCAATAACAGTAACACGTACTTCATCACCGTAAGCGTCATCCAAAGAAAGACCCCAAATAATTTGAGCTTCAGGATGAATTGCTTTACGAACCAATTCAGTAGCAGCAGATGCTTCTTGCAACTTCAAATCGCAAGGACCAGCAATATTTATCAAAGCACCATGAGCGCCTTCAATGCTTTCTTCAAGCAAAGGAGAACTAATAGCAATCTCAGCAGCCTGAGTTGCACGATCTTCACCTTTAGCAGCACCTATTCCAAACAATGCTGTGCCAGCACCGCGCAAAATTGCTGTTACATCAGAAAAATCAACATGAATATATGAATTAGTTGAAATAATATCTGTAATTCCACGAACACCTGAAAGCAAAGCAGTATCAGCTAACTTAAAAGCATCAATTATTCCGATAGCACGATCAGAAACTTCTAACAAACGATCGTTAGGAATAACAATCAAAGCATCAACTTCTTTACGAAGATTTTCAATACCAAGATTTGCAGAGGCAGCACGCTGAGGGCCCTCAAAGCTAAATGGACGAGTGACTACAGCAATAGTCAATGCACCTTGCTGATGAGCTGCACGAGCAACAAGAGGACCAGCACCAGTACCAGTGCCACCACCTTCGCCGCAAGTAACAAACACCATATCGGCGCCCTTTAATGCCTCTTCAATATCGGATTGATGATCTTGAGCAGCTTTAGCACCCTTTTCAGGATCTGCTCCAGCTCCAAGTCCTCTACTAGAAGCGTCTGATAATGAAATCTTTACGTCAGCATCCGAGCGCATCAAATCTTTAGCATCTGTATTTATAGCTACAAACTCTACATTCTGTAAGCCCTCGGTGATCATTCGGTTGACGGCATTACCGCCGCCACCACCGACGCCGACTACCTTAATGATGGTTTTGTCGTTGAAATTGTCAGTCTGGGCAATCTCGCTCACCGTTGTCTCCTGTCACTCAAGCACGTTTACGCAATACTTTAGCGCAAAACGCTCGATAATGGCGACTTTTTACTAATAAAACTTAAAAAAATCACCTAGTCAGATAATACACCTTCCTATACGCAAATTATTATTGCGTTTTTGCTTATATAAGTTTAGATGCATAAACAAAAGTTTATCATTCTTCTCAAAATGCAGAAAACCCTTGAAAATACTAATAAAATTTAATAACTAGCATCCATAGGATCGTCCCCAAAAAGCTCTTCACGCTCTTCGTGAGATGTTTTACGCGAATCCAACCAGCCATAAGGCAAGTGAACTTTTTTAGCAAATCGTATTCTTCCGCGCGGCGTGTCTAAAACTCGCTCAGGCAACTTCAACGAACCATCTAACAAATCAATATTGCGCTTAACATCTTCAACAGACTCACATTCCATAAAGTTTTTGCGAGTTCCGCCTCCAACAGGAAATCCTTTAAGATACCATGCGATATGTTTTCGTAAATCATGAACAGCCATGCGCTCATCGCCATCATAAAATTCAACAAGCAATTCCAAATGATGAAGAATCACATTGCAAACCTCTGCAAGAGTTGGATTAACACGCTCACTACTACCATTACAAGCGTTTAGAATATCAGCAAACAACCATGGTCTACCCTGACAACCGCGACCGATAGCAACACCAGCACAGCCTGTTTCCTTAAACATTTCTAGCGCATCATCTGCACCCCAAATGTCACCATTTCCAAAAACAGGAATATCAAGAGCTTCTACAAGCTGAGCGATACGATTCCAATCTGAATGACCACCATAATATTCAGCAGTAGTTCGAGCATGCAAAGTTACAGCAGCACAACCTTCTTCTTGCGCAATATGACCAGCTTGAATAAACGTTTCATGAGAATCATCAATACCAACACGAAATTTAGCAGTAACTGGGATTCCAGCTGGCTCGCACACGCTTACAACGCGATGCAAAATTTCTTGCAATAAATCTGTTTTCCAAGGAAGAGCAGATCCGCCACCTTTACGCGTAACTTTAGGCACAGGGCAACCAAAGTTTAAGTCAACGTGATCCGCCATATTTTCATCAACTACAATACGAGCAGCAAGCTCCACAATAGATGGATTCACTCCATAAAGTTGAAGAGAACGCACTTTTTCACTAGGAGCAAAACGACAAAGTCTAAGAGCTTTTGGGTTTCTTGCAACTAGAGCACGCGCTGTAATCATTTCTGCAACGTAAAGCCCGTCATGACCGTATTCCTTGCAAATAACACGAAAAGGCCAATTCGTGATACCAGCCATTGGAGAAAGAACAACAGGAGTAGCAATATGAACTTTACCTAAATCTACTGGTTTTATAGAAAAATTCATATTGCTATAATCTCCATTCGTTGTGTTTATAAATATGCTTTATTAAAGTTTATTTCAAATGATTAGCGTAAAAACTATATTTGATTAGTACAAGCCACCATTTGATTAGTACAAGCCACCAGCTTGAGCAATCTTAACAGGCTGAGATTCATCCTCTCCTGCTTCTTTAGCAACATCCATAGCACCATCAGCAGCACGAGTACCAACAATTTCCACAGGACCTTGAGGATACTTAACACGCTTCTCGTTAATGCGGCCAGCCACGTAATCAGCAACTTTATCAAGAGAAACACGCTCTTGTTTCATAGTATCGCGCTCGCGAATAGTAACAGCATGATCTTCCAAAGTATCAAAATCAACTGTTACGCACAAAGGAGTGCCAATTTCGTCTTCACGGCGGTAGCGGCGGCCAATAGCGCCAGCTTCATCGTAGTCAATAACCCAGTCATGCTGACGCAAATCTGCAGCTAAATCTTGAGCAACCGATTGTAATTCTGGCTTCTTGCTCAATGGCAAAACTGCAGCCTTAACAGGAGCTAATCGCGGATCGAGTCGAAGAACTGTACGCTTATCAACTCCACCCTTAGTATTTGGAGCTTCATCAACGTCATAAGCGTCAACTAAGAACGCCATAAGCGAGCGAGTAAGACCAGCAGCAGGCTCAATAACGTAAGGCACGTATTTTTCGCCAGTAGCTTGATTAAAGTAACTCAAATCCTCACCAGAATGTTTCGAATGCGCAGACAAATCATAGTCAGTACGATTTGCAATACCTTCAAGCTCTCCCCAGTCAGATCCTTGGAAACCGAACTTGTATTCAATGTCTACAGTACGCTTTGAATAATGGCTGAGCTTCTCCTTAGGATGCTCATACATACGCAAATTCTCAGGATTGACTCCCAAATCAACATACCAACGAACGCGAGTATCAATCCAATATTGATGCCAAGCTTCATCAGTTCCAGGCTCTACAAAGAACTCCATTTCCATCTGCTCAAACTCGCGAGTGCGGAAAATAAAGTTTCCAGGAGTAATTTCATTACGGAAAGACTTACCAATATTTGCAATACCAAAAGGAGGCTTCTGGCGAGTTGAAGTCATGACGTTTTTAAAGTCAACGAAAATTCCCTGAGCTGTTTCTGGGCGCAAATAATGCAAGCTATTTTCATCTTCAACAGGACCTAAATGAGTGCGAAGCATCATGTTGAAGTCACGCGGCTCAGTCCAGTTCCCTCGAGTTCCACAATCTGGGCAAGCAATATCTTTTAAACCATTTTCTGGCATTTTATCGCCGTGCTTTTCAGCATAAGATTCTTCCAACTTGTCTGCACGATGACGCTTATGACAATTCAAGCACTCGATCAAAGGATCATTAAACACAGAAACGTGACCAGACGCAACCCAAACTTGTGAAGGCAAAATCACAGAAGTATCTACACCGACTACATCTCCGCGCGTTGTAACCATGTAACGCCACCATTCGCGCTTGATATTATCTTTCAATGCAACGCCCAATGGACCATAATCCCACGCAGAACGCGTACCACCATAAATTTCGCCAGCAGGGAACACAAATCCGCGACGCTTAGCCAACGACACAACTTCATCAAGCTTAGAAACAGCCACAATACACCTTTTTCATGAAAATTTAAGAAATCTGGGTGAAAACGGTGTTTATTATAGAAAAACCCTGTGACGCGAAACATAATTTTAATCAGACTTTTAGTTCTCTATACGCACGAATACTAGCCAAAAACAAATTAAACACAAGTAACAAACCAGCAAAAAACAACCCAAAACTAGCCAAAACGCGCAAAATGACTATCAAATAAGCTATACGCATAAGCAAATACACAAGAAGGATTATAAGCACATATAAATATACAAAAATAAATATCTAAATATTTACAAAGTCTTACATGAACTATTCTTGTAAGCACACTATTCAATCACACAATTTTATTAACACATAGCATGCGTATATTATGAAAGTGAACGTAAATTTTATGCAAATATTTTGAAAGGATTACGGATATGACTAATACAGATGATACACAAACTAAAAACGAGCATAAAACTAACACAGTAGCAGCTTTATGTGTTGCTCCTAGTGGAGTTGGAGAAGAACTTAGCACATACGTTGCAGATGTAGTAAAAGTAATACGAGAATCTGGATTAAAAAACGAAACAAATGCAATGTTTACAAATATTGAAGGCGAATTCGATGATGTTATGCGAGTTGTGAAAGACGCAACAATGGTATTAGTTGAAAAAGGATATCGCACAGGAGTTTTGCTTAAATTAGACATTCGCCCAGGTTTTAGCAATCAAATCGATGCAAAACATGAATTAGTCGATAAAATACTTGAAAATCGCGATCAAGAAAAATAGTAAAAAATATATGGATTTTTTCTTTAACACTGGATTTTAGAGTAATATCTAAAATCCAGTGTTATATTATAAAGTAACTTTACTTTTCAAGATCATTAGATGATTTGTTCAATTAACCAATTCATCAAAAGCTTATTTTAAAGAACTCTTTGAATCAGAAGATGATTCATCAGAAACAGATTCATCAAAAGCTGATTTTTCGGATTGTGCAGATAGTGACACGCTAGGTTTAATAACAAACCATTTAGATGGAAGAAGCAACATAATTAGTTGAATTAAAATCACGCCATAAAGCCATATATATCCTGCATGCTGAGAAAGCCACGGAAGTTGTCCACTAAACCCAACTGGAACTATCACAGCAGTACCAATAAGTCTTAAAGCTAAAATCCACGCAACAGCACTACTGAATACAGTATGAGCTAAAAGTCCCAGCGTTGCCGTCCTAGACCTTGCACACCAAGCAGATAAACTTATTAGCAATAAAGCTACAATTAAGCCAATAGGAATATTGCTTACAGCACCAACTCTATGAGAAAACGTGCCAATCAATCCGCATAAAATAGCCGATAACAAAGTAACAGCATATCTACCCCAAATAGGAAGATTATGCGACCAAGGTTTTACGCTCATAACAATACCTACCGCTACAAAATATAAAACACGCGTAACTTATGCAAAATTACAATTCAATACATAAATTACGCGCATTTTATTTATAAACCAAATAAAACTATATAAAATCACGCAGCATTATTCTGACGGCGCTGCTTTGCACGCCACTTATACCACTCGTCACGACTCAAAATAATCTTGCGTACACGAATAGATTCAGGAGTAACTTCAACACACTCGTCTTCATTAGCAAAGTCAAGCGACTCTTCCAAACTCATCTTGATTGGCGGAGTCAAAGTTTCGAGAACATCAGCAGTTGAAGAACGCATGTTAGTCATGTGCTTAGCAAGAGTAATGTTTACATCCAACTCGTCTGGCTTGTTGTTAATACCAACGATTTGACCTTCGTAAACTGGGCTTTGCGGATCTACGAAGAAGACACCTCGCGCTTGCAAGCGTTGCATAGCATAAGGAGTTGCAACACCTTTGCGATCGCAAACCATAGAACCGTTCTGGCGAGTAACAATTTGACCAGCCCACGGAGCGTAACCTGCAGAAATAGAACTTGCAATACCAGTTCCACGAGTAGCAGAAAGCAAAGCTGTACGGAAACCAATAAGTCCGCGTGAAGGCACAGTAAATTGCAAACGAACCCAGCCAGAACCGTGGTTACTCATAGAATCCATGCGACCTTTACGATCAGCCATAAGCTGCGTAACAGTACCCATATATTCTTCTGGAACGTCAATTGTTGTGCTTTCCATAGGCTCGTTAATCGTGCCGTCAATAGTCTTAGTAACAACCTGAGGACGACCAACTGTAAGCTCATATCCTTCACGGCGCATTTGCTCAGCTAAAACAGCTAACGCAAGCTCGCCACGACCTTGAACTTCCCAAGTATCTGGACGATCGGTTGGAATAACTTTAATAGAAACATTACCAATTAGCTCTCGATCCAAACGATCCTTAATCATACGAGCAGTAAGCTTATGATCTTTGCCTTCAGTTCCTGCAAGAGGAGAATCATTTACACCGAAAGTCATAGAAATAGCTGGATCGTCAACATGAATCAATGGAAGTGGCTTTGGATCATTTTGATCAACAATCGTTTCGCCAATCATAATATCGTTCACACCAGCAACAGCCACAATATCTCCAGGACCAGCTGAAGGCACAGGAGTACGCTCCAAACCTTGAGTGCGAAGAAGCTCGGAAACACGGAAGTTTTCAATAGAACCATCAACGCGGGAAAGACCGTAAGTCTTACCCTTCTCCAAAGTTCCGTTGTAAATTCTCACTAAGCCCAAACGTCCAAGGAAATCAGAGGAATCAATGTTTGCAACATGAGCCTGAAGAGGAGAGCCTTCATCGTATTGCGGAGCAGGAATATTGGAAATAATAGAATCAAACAAAGGCTCCAAATTATCGTTATCTGGAAGAGCTCCATTTTCTGGCTGATTTACAGAAGCATATCCAGCTTTTGCAGCACAATAAATCACTGGTAAATCAAGCAAAGCATCGAGATCAAGATCAATTCCTTCTTCAACAACATCTTGAGCTAAGCCAAGCAATAAATCAGTAGATTCTCCAACAACTTCTTCAATACGAGCATCTGGACGATCAACCTTATTTACGCACAAAATAACAGGAAGCTTAGCTTCCAAAGCTTTACGAAGCACAAAGCGAGTCTGCGGAAGTGGGCCTTCAGAAGCGTCAACAAGAAGAACAACGCCATCAACCATAGAAATTCCACGCTCAACTTCTCCACCGAAATCAGCGTGTCCTGGAGTATCAATCACGTTAATAGTGATGCCTTCTGGGTGACCATACTTTTCAGCCAATGGGCCAGTGTACTGAACAGCCGTGTTCTTAGCAAGAATAGTAATACCCTTTTCGCGTTCCAAATCATTGGAATCCATAACGCGATCTGGAACTTCCTCGCGCTCAGAAAATACGTGCGACTGCTGAAGCATGGCGTTTACCAGAGTGGTTTTACCGTGGTCGACATGAGCCACAATTGCCACATTTCGAATATCACCGCGAACAGTCATCACAAACCTCTTCCATTCTTCGCGTTTAAGTAATTTTCAAACACAGCTAACTAAAGCATAAAATAACTCAAATAGCTGCATAATGTTATTGGCAAAACCAAAATCGTCAAACTGCCAAACCTCGCCGATTCTACTCGCGAGCGCAGACAGCTTGCACAACAAAGTTAGACAGAAACAATAAAGCCAAGTTTTTAAAACTAAAACTATGCTACAACGCCTTTAGAAATTAACTCGCGTGCAACTTCACGATATTCTTTAGCTGTTTTATGCTCAGGAGCAAAAATAGTGATCGGAACTGCTGCAACTGTTGAATCAGGCAACTTAATTGAACGAGAGATTACAGAATGTAACACGCGACCTTGAAATGCCTCATAAATTCGTTGCAATACTTCCTCACTGTGAAGAGTGCGCGTATACATTGTTACAAGCACGCCAAAAACTTCCAGATTAGGGTTAATACGAGATTGAACTTTTTCAATCGATTGCATAAGTAATGCAACTCCGCGCAATGCAAAGAACTCAGCAGCAACAGGAATAATAACGCCATCAGCTGCTGTAAGAGCGTTGACAGTAAGCAAACCTAATGAAGGCTGGCAATCGACAATAATTACATCATATTCATTGCGAATTTTATGTAAAACGCCAGCTAAAATCTGTTCGCGACCAACTTCAGTAACCAATTGCACTTCAGCAGCAGAAAGATCAATATTTGCAGGCATAACATCGATATTTTCTGTTGCAGTATGACGAATCACATCATGAACATCTACAGAAGAATCGAAAAGAGCTGTATAAACAGTATTGTCAAGAGCATTGGCGTTAATTCCAAGACCAACAGTTGCAGCACCTTGCGGATCAAAATCAACTATTAAAACTTTACGACCATACTGACTTAACGCACCAGCAATGTTGATAGAGCTTGTAGTTTTACCAACACCACCTTTTTGATTGCACATAGCAATAACACGCGCAGGTCCATGAGAAGTCAATGGTTCAGGCGCGCAAAAAGTTTCATATTCACGTCCAAGTAAATCAGTAGGCATGTTTTCCATGCTATCAATAGGTATGCTTAACGAAACTCGGATTATCTAATTCAGCCTTAGTAATAAATAAGTAACGAATATAAGTAATATAATTGAAAATATGCGCTCAAATATTGATTCTTCTTATAACATAACCAATATCTCACAGTCTTTTACAACATACTTGAAACGATTTATTGCGTATATAGATATAGAGCGAGGACTTTCAAAGAAAACAATATATTCATACACTTCAGATTTGCAAGATTATACATATTGGCTACAAAATAATCGAAATATCAACAACGTTAATGACATTTCACAACTAGATATTGAATCTTATGTGCGATATTTAACTGAATCTGGATTAGGCTCACATACTATTGCTCGAAGGATTTCTAGCATTCATGAATGGCATCGTTTTATGTTATCTAATTCATATGTACAAGTAGATGTATCTAAATCCGTAAAATCTCCCAAACTTGCAGAACACTTGCCAGACGTACTTAGCATAGAAGAAGTGAATAGAGTGATTGATGCTGCTTCAAACTTCGGCAGTCAAGACGCTATTTCGCTTAGAGATTGCGCTTTACTAGAGTTTTTATATGCTACAGGAGCGAGAATTTCTGAAGCTGTTGGAGTAAAATTTGAAGATTTTGACTTAGACGAATCAGTTGTAAAACTAACTGGCAAAGGTTCTAAACAACGTTTAGTGCCAATTGGCGGATGCGCTATTAGAGCACTTCGTAAATATCTTGAAAAATCTCGCCCAATATTAGCATCTAGAAGTAAACATGAGCTGTCAATTATTTTTTTGAATAAACGTGGCAATCAACTTTCTAGACAATCAGCATGGTTAATAGTTAGCGAAGCTGGAGAACGCGCAAAACTTTCAAGACAATTACATCCTCATACTTTACGACATTCACTTGCAACTCATTTGATCGCAGGCGGAGCAGATGTACGCACTGTTCAAGAGCTTCTTGGACATGCTTCTGTTACAACAACGCAAATTTATACGCATATTAGCCCAGATGCTTTGATTGAAGCATATGTGATGAGCCATCCTAGAGCTAGATAAATTAAAAAAATAACGTGTTATTTCGTGTTATTTCCCAAAAACAAAAGAAAAAGCCCGCCAAAATGACGGGCTTAAAGGAGAAGAAATCTTCAACTCATTTTACACATAACATGCTAATAATGCCAACAATTCTAATAATGCTAATACGCAATACTAAGCATGCTAAAAATTTTATTTATGAGCGACTCGATTAAATCATGCTTCAACTGGAGCATTTACATCATCCGGCAAAGCTGCTTTAGCTGCATCAACAACAGCCTTGAAAGTTTCAATATCAGAAACTGCAAGCTCAGCAAGAGCACGACGATCTAATTCGATGCCAGCTAAACGCAATCCCTGAATAAAACGATTGTAAGTAATGCCTTCAGCGCGGACAGTGGCATTGATACGCTGAATCCACAACTTGCGGAAGTCACCTTTACGAGCTTTACGATCACGGAAGTTATAAGTAAATGAGTGGAGCAGCTGTTCCTTTGCCTTGCGGTAAAGACGGGAGCGCTGACCGCGATAACCCGAAGCCCTATCAAGAACAACGCGACGCTTCTTGTGAGCATTCACTGCGCGTTTTACTCGTGCCATAAGTATTCCTCTTTCTTAAAAAATATTTTATGCGTCTTATTACAAGCTATATAAGTAATGCTTACTTACCAAGTAAGCCCTTGAGCTTCTTGCTCTGTGCTGGAGCCAAAACCTTATCTTCAGACAAAGCACGACGCTTGCGAGCAGACTTATGCTCCAAGTTGTGGCGCATTGCGCTACCATCGTGCATTACCTTACCAGTACCAGTAAGGCGAACGCGCTTGGACGCTGCGGAATTAGTTTTCATCTTCGGCATTGCTGCCCTCCTTATGATGTTGATCGGATTGCGCGGAATTTAATGCAGCCGCGGCCTGGGCTTGGATTTCCTGCTTAGCTGCAAGACGTGCGGCCTGACGAGCCTGACGTTCAGCACGTGACTCTGCGCCACGACGACGCTGCTCGGATTGCGTATGAACTTTTTTACCCTTAGGTGCAAGAGTCATAACAATATTGCGAAGTTCTTGCTTTGGAGCAAACTCAATTGTTCCACTTTCCGAAACCTCATCTGCTAGCCTACGTAACAACTCCACGCCACCAATCGGACGAGATTGTTCTCGGCCACGCAGCATGATAGTAACTTTTACCTTATCGCCGCCATTTAAGAAACGAAGTACGTGGCTCTTCTTTACTTCAAAATCATGATCATCAATCTTAAGACGGAAACGAATTTCCTTAATCTCAGCAGTGCTCTGATTTCGACGCGCTTCACGAGCTTTAATCTTTTCGTTGTACTTGTACTTGCCATAGTCAATAAGCTTGGCTACAGGAGGCTTAGCAGTAGGTGCAACCTCAACGAGATCAAGATTCGCTTCCCTAGCCAAATTTAGCGCAACTGAGGTTGCAATAACCCCAACTTGTTCGCCTTTTGGTCCTATAAGACGTACCTGAGGAACGCGAATCTCTTCGTTAATGCGTGGTTCGTCGCTAATGATGACTCCAATCCTTATAAATCTAGCGAGATACAAACCAAGAAGTAATAGCAGATTCGTAACTAATCAAAACGCATATTTGATTAAATACAAAACATGCTTATGATTAGCATTCATATGACCAAAGTCATGAACCCGAAACCGCTACGGCTTCCAGGTGGGGAATCCCACTTTCTTGATTACTCAAGCCGAATATTCATTATACTAACAGCCCAGACAATATTTAAATGCTAAAAATACTGTAACTTTGTTAGCGTCTATCAACATTTGTATAGCAATGTAACAAAAATGTCACAATAAAATATATGAGAACACTTGAGCTAGCAAACAAAACAGGTAGACTATGAACGCATGGAACCTTTACAACGTTGCGTAGTATTAGCAGCTGGAGATTATTACGATCACACACGCGAGCAAATACCTGATAGAGCTTTAACAATTGCAGCTGACGGCGGATGGGATCACGCATGTGAGCTTGGATTACATGTAGACGCTCTTATAGGAGATTTTGATTCAGTAAGACTAAAACTCCCTAATGATGCAACTATAACGCGTCTTCCAGAAGAAAAAGATGACCCCGATTTGCTTTCAGCATTAAAAGTTGGTTGGGCAAAAGGTGCGCGCGAGTTCCATATTTTTGGAGGACTTGGCGGCCGCGTTGATCACACTATTTCTAATATTCAACTTATGGTAAGGCTTGCTGTACGAGGTGGAATCGGATTCCTATATGGCAACGGTCAGATTGTTACAGCAATACATAATGCTTCACTAGACTTCCCTGAATCATGCGGCGGCGAAGGACGCATGGTATCAGTATTTTCACATACTCCTGTTTCGTATGACGTAAATGAAAGAGGATTAAAATATCAACTTGAACATGCGAAAATGTTTGGAGATGCTGTCCAAGGGCTAAGTAACGAATTGATAGACAACACTTTAGCTCACGTAGACGTTCATGAAGGTACTCTAATAGTTACTTTCCCAATCAATGCACCACTGCCACAAGTTAGCTGGTTTAAAAGACCTAGTGGAGATTTAGGCTCAATTGATTTCTCAATATCTGAAGCGTTAGCAACTCCTTTAGATAGCGAATCAGATCCTACTGATTCAACTACAGCAGCTGCTCAATCAATGACATCTAAGGAATGAATACTAGATTTAATCAACATTTCATTTTCTAATTCTCTATAAACTGTCTATGAACTGTTTATTAAATAAATGCTATCTGAAGAACTATCTGAAGAACTATCTGAAGAACTATCTGAAGAACAAATAGCGGTTTGTACACGTATATGAGATATAGAAATAATCTAAACTGATTATGCGTATAAGTTACTAGTATAATCAGTGAACTTGTATTGAGAATTGTATTGAGAATTACATTGAAACTTGCATTGAGTTCCAGTGAACTTGTAATTATATGCTAAAAAGTTTCGAAAAATCAGTATAAAATACATACCAAGAATTGTTCTAAAAGTTGCAAATAAAGAATTGTTATGAAAAATTGCAAATAAACAAAAACTACACAAAAATTATCATAAATTTATAATGAAACTTTCATAAAACACATCATGTGAACGCTAACTATTCACATGCTTATATGTGCCAATAATAACGTCATTCATTAGCATTTCTAGTACATACCGCACATTAGAATGAACACGTTAGTTCAATATAACGAAGGCCTACAGCGCGTCTTGTAATCAACGAGAAAAACTCGCACAAGGCGTGACAATAAAGGTCTTACTCAAGGGAGAACCACATGACAGTCAAGATTGGTATTAACGGCTTTGGTCGTATCGGTCGTTTAGCATTCCGCCGCATTTTTGAGCTTCAAGCTCGTGGCGGTCAGGCTGGTGACATCGAAGTCGCAGCCATCAATGATTTGACCACTCCTTCAATGCTTGCCTACTTGTTGAAGTACGACAGCACTCACGGCACTTTCCGCCATGATGACGGCACTCCAGTTGAAGTAACATCAACTGAAGATGCAATCGTAGTTGACGGCAAGACTTACAAGGTTTATGCAGAAAAAGATGCAAATAACATTCCATGGGTTAAGAACGATGGAGTTGAGTTTGTACTCGAGTGCACAGGCTTCTACACTTCTGCAGAAAAGTCTCAAGCTCATTTGAATGCTGGAGCTAAGAAGGTACTCATCTCCGCTCCTGCTAAAGATGACACCACTCCAACAGTTGTGTTCGGCGTTAACCACGAAATCTTGAAGCCAACCGACAACATTGTGTCTGCAGGCTCTTGCACCACTAACTCCATGGCTGCAATGGTTAAGTTATTGCAAGATAACTGGGGCATTAAGTCTGGATTCATGACAACAATCCACGCATACACCGGAACTCAAATGATTCTCGATGGACCACGCGGAAGCAAGCCACGCAACAATCGTTCTGCAGCTTGCAATACTATTGAGCACTCCACTGGCGCTGCTAAAGCAATCGGCAAGGTTGTTCCAGAAGTAAACGGAAAGCTCCAAGGTCACGCTCAGCGCATTCAAGTTCCAGATGGATCTGTTACAGAGTTGACAACCGTTCTTGAAAAGCCAGCTACTACTGAAGAGATCAACGAAGCATTCAAGAAGGCTTTTGAACATTGCGAGTACTTCGGATACAATGCCGACAATATCGTGTCTTCCGATATCATCGGAGATACACACGGTGGCGTGTTCGATCCAACTCAAACTGACGTAAACACTGTTGATGGAGTAACTTTGGCTCGTACAGTTACCTTCTACGATAACGAATACGGCTTCACTGCTAACATGATTCGTACACTTCTCTACTTTGCTGAAATTTCCGAGTGAAATTTTAAAAATTGAATTCGTAAAGTAAAAGTAAACGAATATATTAAGCTAAAAACAAACCCCTTGCGGTGATTCATCGCAAGGGGTTTTCATAAGTGTTAATTGCAAAAAATATTTAAAATAGTTAGGTTATAAACCAAATATTTATTACTACACATCGATAAATTAAACAGTAAAATACAAATAATTACTAAACAAATAATTACTGAAAAATAAGTATTAAGTATTGAACTAGTAAAAAATTCACACAAATATTGGATATAAAATGAGCAAGAAACATGAGCAAACATCGAAATCAACTCCAGCAATAGCACAATTAGAAAAAGCAGGAGTCACATTCAGAGTAGTCGAATATGAACACGATTCAGATCACATGGAAGACGGATATGGATTAGAAGCAGCTGAAAAACTTGGAGTAAACGCAGAACAAGTGTGCAAAACTCTAATGGTAGACACAGGCGAAAAACGCGTAATAGGAATTGTGCCAGTAAATGGGCGATTAAGTATGAAATCGATTGCGAGCGCAGTTCACGCTAAGAAAGCAAGTATGACTAGTCCAGAAGTAGCTCAACGAGAAAGCGGATATGTAGTTGGAGGAATTTCTCCATTTGGGCAGAGAACTCATCACGAAACAGTTCTAGATAGTAGCGTTATGAAATTTGACGAAATACTTGTTTCAGGCGGAAAGCGTGGACTTGATGTAGTTCTTAATCCTAAAGATATTGTTAGCATTTTAAACGCGACTGTTGCAGACATAGCAGCCTAATCGAAAAATCTTGTAAAAACAAATCATCGCTAAACGTCTTGCCAACGTGCGATAATCCCTAAGGTTATGCTTTTAATCGTTAAGGAGTTTATTATGGGCATGCGTGGACGTAAGCGCAAAGCGCGTCGTAAAAAAGCAGCAAATCACGGCAAAAGACCAAATGCTTAAGCTGTAATTCGCTTACAAATACTTCAAAGCTCACGTTTTACGTGAGCTTTTTTGTTATAACAAAATCGTGTTATCGCGCGCCATAAACATATTGCTGTAATATTGTTACTATGCCAACTAATATTCAAGAACTTTTAAATGCTTTAAACTCATCTAATGAGCAAGATGAGAATACTTTGCTTTCAAAATCATGGCTTCTTGGCTTTGATACTGAAACTACAGGAGCGATTATTGGTAAAGATGCCATTGTTTCCGCTACACTTGTTTTAAGAAATCCTGAAGCAGGGCATAGTGCAGATATTGTGTCTACTTGGCTTATTAACCCACATCAGCCTATGAATCCTAAAGCTAGTGAAGTAAATGGTTTTAGCGATCAATATCTTCAAGCTCACGGCGGCGAGCCTGTTCAAGAGTTAGAATTACTAGCAAAAGCTGTGAGTATTGCGCAATCAAAAAATATTCCATTGCTTGCATATAATGCTCCGTTTGATATTGCAATGTTGCGTAGTGATTTAAAACGCTGGGATCTTGAATCTTTGAATAATCGAGCAACTTGCAATATAAGCTCTCTTAGCGAAAACGACATATTAACTGTTGATCCTCTTGTTATCGATCGCGCACTTTCTCAACGTTCTGGAAAGCGAACTCTTACTCTTGCTTCGCAATTTTATGGAGTTGAACCTATTGGAGATTTTCATGATGCTACAGCAGACACAGTTGCAGCTCTTGATTTAATTGCTCCAATGAGCGCATTGTATGATCAAGTACGCAATATGACTTTAGTGAACATGATGGATTGGCAGCGAGAAGCTTATTGCAAATGGAAAGATAGCTTTAATAGATGGCTTGAATCTCGAAGTAGAGAGCCAATTCGCGGAGAATGGTTATAAGAATCCTAGAATCCTAATTTTAAAGCAAATATTATAAGTTATAAGCAATTTTAAAAAATCATTATTGCATACGATTCACACATCGATATGAATAAAAGGGAATAAAGTGAGTAACTGTAGTAAATTATCCTTAAAAGCAGCAAGCGAACTGCTGCAAAAACATGGTTTATTGCGAGAGATGATTCAACACAAAGAACCAAAAACAGATTGTACTATTAAGCATTGCGAAAATAACGAGGATTCCACTCATTCTAAAAATGAGATATGGTCATTAAATCCGTATTATTTTGATAATATTGACGCGGATTCTTGCTTTACTCACGCAACTTATGACTCACGCGATATTAAGAATGGAACACTTTTATTTATTAAAGGCAATTTTAAATCGGAATATCTTGTAGATGCAGATTCTAAAGGTCTTGTATCGTATGTTGCTGAGAAAAGTTACGCAAATTACACTAACTCAGTTGGCTTAATTGTCAACGATGTTCGTAAAGCAATGAGCGTGCTTTCGGCAGCGTTCTTTGGAAATCCTGAAGAAAAACTTACTGTAGTTGGAATTACAGGAACTAAAGGAAAAACAACTACTGCATACTTTACTCATGCAATTCTTAACGAATATTCTCATGGAAAAGCTGCACTATTTTCTTCTGTAGACAATTGTTTAGATGGTAAAACATATGTTGAATCAGATTTGACTACTCCAGAAAGTTTTGACGCTTTCAAAATGATGCGTGAAGCTGTAGATAACGGTATGCAGTACTTAGTGATGGAAGTTTCCTCTCAAGCATACAAAGTGGATCGCGTCTACGGATTGCACTTTAACGTTGGAGCATTCTTAAACATTAGTCCAGATCATATAAGTCCAATAGAGCATCCAACTTTCGAAGATTACTTGTATTGCAAACGTCAGCTTATTGCAAATTCTAAATGCTTAGTACTTAACGCTGATGCAGATCATGCGGATCTTTTATTACAAGATGCAAAAAATCATAATGTGAATGTAACAACTTTTGCTCGAATTAAGAAGAACGAAATAGTAGAAGACGTGTGGGATGACGAGTACGAGGAAAACAACGAGAACTCTAAGAATTCTAGCGAGAAAGACGAGGAAGCAGAAAGCTTAGAAAACTCTTGCAAAAACGATAACAATAATTTCGACAATACTAAAGATACTAAAAATATTAAAGAAGATTCTTCATCATTATGCGACATTGAGCATTACAGTGAGCTTATTACTCCTGATTACATTGCAATACCTGAAGAAAATAGTGAAAAACATTACATTGCTATAAAAGATGATCAAGAAGAAGATTACGATAGCAATCACGTTGACAATTGCGAAATCACTAGCAATGACAGTAAAGACAGCAATGACAGCACAGACACAACATACTACTGCCCTATTGACGATTTTACGTTATCAATTGCAGGAGATTTTAATTACGAAAATGCACTAGCTGCAATTGCTATTGCAGGAGAATTAGGAATTAACCAAGAAACAGATTTGAGTGCATTAAAAGCAATCGAAGGTATCAAAATACCTGGAAGAATGGAATATTTCAAAGACTCTCAATCAAACACTATATCAATAGTAGATTATGCACATAATTATATTTCTATGAAAGCATTACTTGATTTTGTAGAAAATAAATACGGGAAAGATGATCCTCGCATTACGCTTGTAACAGGATCTGCGGGAAATAAAGCCTACGACCGCAGAAAAGAGATTGTTGAAGCAGCTCAAGATAGAATTGACCAATTCGTTTTCACTATTGAAGATACTGATACTGAAGACGCGATGGATATTTGCAAAGACATGCGAAAATATATAACAAATCAAAATGTAAAATCGCACATAATTGTAGATAGACCTGATGCAGTTGAATACAGTATTTACGATGCACGAAAATGTTCGAACCAAAACGATAATCAACTAAACATAATCCTAATAATAGGAAAAGGCGATGAGCGATGGATTAAACACCAAAATAAGCATGTTCCTTATGAAGGTGATTCTTTCATTGTAAAACGGCTTTTTGAAGTTAAATAATTAAATAGTTAAATAGTTAAATAATTAGTAACTCGCTAGTCAAAATAAGTAGAAAAACATAAAAATCTGGGTTATTCCCCAAAAATCTTAACGCTAGCAAATTGATAAAAATTAGGGTTCAAACATTTAATTGTCTGAACCCTAATTAAATATCATGACTCTAGATTAGACCCAGATTCATCTATATTAGGATGAATTGCTCGTTCAGCTTTTGTCTTTAACAAATCTGGATTTATATGCTCTACAAGCATAGTACGAGCATCACCTGCTGTAGCAAAGCTTCCGCAAATAAGAACTCCCAAGCCATACCCAACACCAAGTTCATCGCTTTCATCAACTAAATTAACTGCAGTTTGAATAGCATCAGGAAGCTCATCTTCGCGAATCACACGATCATTACCGAATACTTTTATAGCAATCTTTTCTAATTCTTTAGGAGGCATAACACGATCGCGCCACGAATTGCTAGTCACAACAATCTTAGACAATATTGGTTCTAGTACGCCTAAGTACTCCTCAACCTGCTTATCTGCCATCATTGCAACAATTCCAACAAGCTTATCAAAATGATAGTTTTCTTCAATCGTAGCTCTTAAAGTTTCAGCAGCATTCACGTTATGACCACCATCAATAATGATTGTTGGCGAATTACGAACCTGCTCAATTCGTCCTGGAATTTTAACCTGACTTAAAGCTTCAGCAACTAAATCACCTTCAAGAGCACCATTAACAGGGAGCACAACTTCAGATGCAGCAAGAGCTGCCAAAGCATTATGAGCTTGATGCTTTCCAAATTTATCAATCGGAACATCCTCATAAGTGCCATTAGGCGTACGTAAAGTAGCAATTTGACCACCAACAGCAGGAGTGCGCGAAACTACTTCAAGCTCCCCTTGACCATAAGAAGCATCCCTTAGCAAAGTTGCGTTATTTTTAGCTGCAACTTCTTGAATAATCGGAAGAACTTTAGATTCATGAGGTTGAGGACCTAAAATAACTGTGCAATTAGGCTTTATAATTCCAGCTTTAGTACGCGCAATCTCTTCAACAGTATTTCCTAACCATTGCATGTGATCCATATCAACAGGGCCAATAATTGCAGCATCTGCATTCATAACATTCGTTGCATCCCATTCTCCGCCCATGCCAACTTCCATAACAGCAACGTCAACAGGAGCATCTGCAAAAGCCCAAATAGCCATAGATGTTAGAACTTCGAAGAAACTCATACGCGGCTTTCCGGCGGATTCCATTCGCGCATCTACTATGTCTATGATGTCTTTCATTTGATCGAACACATCAACAAATTGATCATCACTCAATTCTTGACCGTCAATCACTATTCGTTCGTTTATTCGTTGCAAATGAGGAGAAGTATATAATCCAGTACGCAACCCGTAAGCTCTGCAAATAGACTCTGCCATACGAGCAGTAGAGCCTTTACCGTTAGTTCCTGTAATATGAATAACTCTCATAGACTGTTCTGGATGACCTAAAATATCTAAAATAAGCTTCATACGATCAAGATCAAGGTTCGTTTTATTATGCTCTGGAGCTCTGCTCATAATATTACGTTCAACATCTATAAGACGTTCATTATAGCGATTTGGATTTTCTATAGACAAAATCTCCCCCATATTTAGTAAACACAATCACTCATTTTCCATGTAACTAGATTAGTTGATACCAACAACTAAAAGAATAAAAAAATTCAGCATTATGAATAAGATTACAAAACGAAGATTCTTACCAAGATTATTTACAAAATATACTTTACTATCAGTTAAGAAAAGATTTAAAAGTTTTCACACATTTATTTTCCTGTTAGCGCATAGACACTATTTAGGCATAGATTTAAGATTTTCGCCCTGAATTAGATTTTTAGTTCCACTTTCATCGCGCACGTTGAAAACAGCTCAGCAGAGATAAATATGAGAATTCTATAAATCTATACTCACCTATATTTGTAAATTACATATAAAATCTTTGAAAATAATCTAAGTTAAGTCGAAAAAAGTCGTAAATCATACTATGTTAGTAATTATTGACTTTTCTTAATAAGAACAACGAAACAAAAATTCAAATCTTAATAATCTAAAGATCAAAAAATAATAAAACAAGATTCAAGGAGCAAGAAATGGCTGAGAACAAGCCAACTGAACATGGTGAGAAATTAAATGCTGACGGAACACAGAAAGTCGAAGACAGAGTGAACAATCGTTCTCTTCGCCCAAATAGCGATTCCTTCAAAGATTTCATGACAAGTTGCTGGGACAATCAGGAACAAGAAATAAAGCCACTTGAATCTTCAAAATATACACTTGCACGCCGCGAATCACTAGGTAAAAG
This sequence comes from Gardnerella bivia, assembly GCF_049262715.1. Taxonomy (NCBI): domain Bacteria; kingdom Bacillati; phylum Actinomycetota; class Actinomycetes; order Bifidobacteriales; family Bifidobacteriaceae; genus Gardnerella; species Gardnerella bivia. The sequence continues at coordinate 971,516 of NZ_CP058399.1, read as the reverse complement.
GTTTATTGGCGAGCGTCTTGTTATTCCAGCAGGACAGCACAAAGTACGCAACAACGATTGCGATTACGCATTCCGCCCAGACACAACTTTTGCATACTACACTGGCTTAGGTCAAGATTATGAGGCTGGAGCAGTACTCGTAATGGAGCCAGTTAAAAAAGGTAGCGAAGAAGAAAAATCTGGAAAAACACATACTTGCCAGCTTTTCGTTGCACCTCGCGCAGACAACAGCACTTCTGCATTCTATAAGGATCCTCATTACGGAGAATATTGGGTTGGTCCTCGCGCAGGTTTGAAAGAACTTAAAGCGATGACTGGAATTGAAACTAGAGATATTGCTGAACTAGATGACGCTCTTTCTAAAAATATGAGCGCAAAAGAAAACGTGAAAGTACGTATTATTCGCGAAGCTGATGAAAACTTAACATCACACGTTGATGCACTACGTGCAGCAAGCGGTTTTACAAATGAAGATGAAAATATTTCTTCTGACGATAAACTACATGAAGTTGCAGCAGAAGCTCGAATGCTTAAAGATGAGTATGAGATTCGTGAAATGCGTAAGGCAATTGCAGCTACAAAGCTTGGCTTTGATAGAATGCTCACACGCTTACCTAATGCACTTGATAAAGAAAATTCTGAGCGCATGATTGAAGGCGCATTTAACTCTGTAGCGCGAGAATGTGGAAACGAAGTCGGATATGACACAATCGTTGCTTCAGGTAAGCATGCTCCAATCTTACATTGGATGCGAAATACTGGCGTTGTTTCTAACGGAGAACTTCTCTTAATTGACGCTGGAGTTGAAGTAAACAGCCTTTACACTGCTGATATAACACGCACTTTCCCAACTAATGGTAAATTCTCTGACTTGCAAAAAAAGCTTTACCAATGTGTGCTTGACGCTCAACAAGCCGGTTTTGAAGCAGCTAAGCCAGGAGCAACTTATTCAAGTATTCACCATGCATGCATGCGCGTATTAGCTGAGCACTTGCATGACTGGGGTATTTTGAAAGTTAGCGTAGAAGAATCTCTTTCTCCTGAAGGACAGCAACATCGCCGTTGGCATGCATGCGGAGTAGCGCATCATTTAGGATTAGATGTGCACGATTGCGCTCAAGCTCGCTACGAAGCTTACCAAGGCGCTCCATTAACTCCTGGAATGATCTTCACTATTGAGCCAGGATTATACTTCGCAACAAACGATTTGATGCTTCCTGAAGAAATGAGAGGAATCGGAATTCGTATTGAAGATGACGTTTTGATGACTGAAAACGGACCAGAATGGCTTTCAATAGATATTCCTAAGCAAATTGATGATGTTGAAGCTTGGATGGCTGAGCAAAGTGCTAAAAATGATATATTCAAAAAATAGAAGTTTTGTTTTATCGCACGTATACACCATAATTATAATGTTATGACAATTTACAAATCTGTTTATAACATTTGCGCATCATAAAATTCAAAAATGCGCATTAACAACTATAAAAATTATAAAAATTAGCGTATTTGAAAGGAAATCTATGTCTAAGCCAATTGTCATTTCACTTGGAGAGCTACTTTGGGACTTACTCCCCCAAGGGAAACGAGTTGGCGGAGCGCCTGCGAACTTTGCTTATCATGCTCAAGCAAATGGAGCTGAAAGTTATGTTATTAGCGCAGTTGGAGAAGACGACCTCGGCAACGAACTTATTGAAGAAGTTAAAAAAGCCGGAATTAAGAACATCATACAAAAAAATGCTTGGCCAACTAGCACAGTAAACGTAGCACTTAGAAATGGCATACCTGAATACACAATAGTTAGAAATGTTGCATGGGATCACATTGTTTACACTAATGAATTAGTTGAATTGGTATCGAAAGCAGATGCTATATGCTTTGGAACGCTTGGATTAAGATCTCAAGAAACACACGACACTGTGTTAGAACTTCTAAAACATGCTAAACCAGAAGCAATGAAGTTCTTTGACATTAACATTCGTAGTGACCACTATTCAAAAGATTTGATTGAAGCGCTCCTTAAAGAAGCTACTGTATTTAAACTAAATGATTCAGAACTTCTTTTGCTAAGAGATATGTTCAACATTCGTGAAACTTCAGATAATGAAGCTTGCAAGTGGTTCCAAACGCGCTACGGATTAGATTATGTTATTTTGACAGGTGGATCTACATTCAGCACTATTACAACAAAAACAGGCGAGAATTCAACATTCCCAACACCTCACGTTGATGTAAACGATACTGTTGGAGCAGGCGATTCATTCTCCGGTACTTTTACGGCAAGAATATTATTAGGTGACTCTGTTGAGCAAGCTCATCGCAATGCAATAAACACTGCAGCTTATGTATGCACTCAAGCTGGAGCGTGGCCAAAGTATCCTGAAAATATAACAGACTACCTTTCTGAATCAGGTTTGTAAAAATTTACGATTAAAAAAACAAGTGTGAATGCTCGTGAATCATGATGTTCACGAGCATTTGCATAAAGTGGCATAGATTCGCGAAAATGTTAAAAATAAAAAATAGCGAATAAAATAAATAAGATAAAAAAACAAAAACAAGTGCTATAGGCAAAAAATAAAAAATAAAAAGCTTCAACTTGCAAGATATCAATCAAACGAGTTGAAGCTTTACTTTTATTTGTGGGGCCTCAGGGGCTTGAACCCTGGACCGGCGGATTATGAGTCCGCTGCTCTAACCGACTGAGCTAAAGCCCCACGCTGATAAACTCAGCAACGACTAGATTAGCACACACCCATAAACGTTTCCAAATCTCAGTGAGTCGAAAATGTTAAAACCGGCAGCGTTAAATCATCTTTCAGTAACAATATAACGAGAAGATGCAAAATTATCTAAAGCACCAGTCTTACGTATAGCAAAATACAAAACCCAAGGAAGAACACCAGCAATCACAAAACCGCTAATAATCTCACAAATCATGTGAACAGTATAATAATTAGATCCTCGACCTTGATAAAAAACAAATATTAAATAAATACCATATTCAATAGAAGTTAAAACACCAGACGAAATACTCAAATTAATGTTATATTTGCGATATTTAGTAAGCAAGAAAGGAATCTCGCTAAAAATCGCTTGCAAAGCTGCAGAAAGAAGAACAATAAAAGATGAATATTGCTGTCCAAGAATATTCTCGAACATAGTTCCAATAACATTCACATAAATTGCAGCGCCAGGCTTACGAATTAAAATAAGAGCGAGGGGTCCAGACATATACCAAACACCATGCAAAATACTTGCAAAACCAGGGACAATACTTCGCAAGATAGGCGAAATCTGAGAGAAGAACAACATAGTAAATCCCCAATAGACCACACCAAAAACAGCAGCTAAAGCAGAAGCTAATGCTATATCTGCTACGCGCCAACGTAATTTATTAACTTTAATCATTGAAGGAAGCTCAAATTTATTGGCATTATCCATTGATTTACTTGCATCAACTGTTGATTTACTTACATCTTTCCTTAACTTATTTTCATCATTTGTGATATTCGAATTAGATGTTTCATTATTAAAAGTATGAGTCATAAAAGCTCCTTCAACTTTACGCTGCGTATTGTAATTTCTAATGGATGTTCCCTGACCTACACAGCCTGGGCGAAAACACCAAAGGCTACTGTATCATCTAAAACGCGCATATTTATCAACTTCAATAAAACAATCTGTTATTTTTATAACATTTATAAAATTTATGTATAAGAGAAAAATCGTATGAAAGCATAGAGCAATTTAGCGTTCACAAAAGCTACACTGCTATTAGTATTCACAAAGCTACATTGATATTAGTATCCGCAAAAGCTACATTGCTATTAGTATCCGCAAAAGCTACACTGCTATCAGCATTCACAAAAGCTACATTGCTAGTTGAATATACGTATTATTTTATTTAATACTATTACGATGCGTTTTAACACTATTATGATGCGTCACCTTCACCTTTAGCTCGATCTTTACCGTAAATAGATGGGATAAAACGCTCTTGATCATGTAATTTTTCCCAAATAACAGGCGGATCATGTGGATTTTTTAGCGATTTAGGCACATCTATAATCCTCTGATTACTAGATCCGCGGAATTGTAATAACGAATCGTGCAAATCCTTCATATATCGACCGTCAACAAGAATATCTACATATTGCAAAAGCTCAAGCTTATCTGAAGTTTCGCCTTTGCGCATAAGCTCTTCCCAAGTGTAACCAGTCCAACTCCAAATATCCTTCGTATGACCAAATTCGTTTCGAATACGCTTACATAAAGGAATCAATATGCCAGTATTAAGTAGCGGCTCTCCGCCAAGAAGAGTTAATCCTTGTACATAAGGCTCAGCTAAATCCGACATAATTTGATCTTCAAGCTTTTGAGTATAAGGATAACCTGCGCGAAAATCCCAAATAGACTCGTTATAGCACTCAACACAATGAAATGGGCATCCAGAAACATAAAGCGAACAGCGAATACCTTCTCCATCTGTCATAAGAAAGCGCTTATAATCAGCCACCATCCCCTTACTCATTCGTCCACTTGACCACTGACCTGCGCGAGGATTATTAGAAAGAGATGTAGGAATCCATGGCCCACGATTTGCGTCCGTAGGCGCAAAATCATGCAAGCTGATGCGAGCCATGACATACCTCCATATAAATTACTAAATAAACTCCAAATAAATCATAAAATAAAATCCAGCCGTCAAAAAATGTAATTACAAAACGCAACGTACATTTTCTAACGGCTAGATTATCACCAAACAACAAACACAAGAAACACGATTACTTTTGTAAACTTGAGCTACAAACTTGAGCTACGCATTTCACGAACTCGAAGTAAGCATTTCGCAAACTTTCTATTTACTTACTTGGTTTCCTCATACCACTCACGAGATTCGCCATTATCCAGAGTCACATGACCAGTTTCACCAGACATATGCTTTACTCTGTGCGCGATTTCCTCGTGACGACCGTGAACCATTGGGCGCTGAACAGGATTGCCCAAGTATCCGCAAGTACGCTTAGTCACATTGCACTTATCAGGATCACTATTGCCACACTCAGGGCAACGGAAACCTTCCTTAGTTGGCTCAAAATCGCCCTGGAATCCGCAAACAAAGCAATGGTCGATTGGAGTATTCGTACCCAAATAACCAATGCCAATCTTATAAGCATAATCCCAAACAGCCTCCAAAGCTTTAGGATTTGCCTGCAAGCATGGGAATTCACAGTAGTTAATGAATCCACCAGAAGCAAGATACGGGAAATCAACTTCATAGCGAAGCTTTTCCATAGGAGTTGGTTGCAACCAAACAGGATAATGGAAAGAATTAGTGTAGAAATCGTGATCTGTTACGCCTTCAATGCGACCGAACTTTTGACGATCCATACGGTTAAAGCGGTCAGTCAAGGACTCAGCAGGAGTCGAATAAACAGAATAATGGTAACCTTCAGCTTTAGACCACTGTTGGCATAGCTGATTCATACGGCGAACCAAGGAAAGCGCAAATTGCTTGCCATCCTCATTCCAACTGTGATCTTGCATCCAATCCTTGCCATAGAACACAGAAGTAGCTTCATACAATCCTATGTATCCTAAAGAAACCGTAGCGCGTTCATTGCGGAACAGCTGATCAACACTCTCGTTAGCTTCCAAACGACCAAAAGCACCATATCGGAACAATGTTGGAGCGTTCACTGGAGTTGCCTGTTTACAACGCATAATACGGAATCTCAATGCTTGGTGAGCAACTTCCATTCGCTCATTAAAAAGCTTCCAGAACCTGTTTACATCTCCATGAGATTCAAGAGCAATACGAGGAACATTGACTGTCACAACGCCAAGATTCATACGTCCATCTTCAACATCCTTACCAGTTTTTGGATCAATCCAACCCTGAAGGAATGAACGGCAACCCATAGGCGCTTTGAATGAGCCAGTAATTTTAACAATATTCTCATAGAACACAACATCTGGATACATGCGCTTTGTAGAGCACTCAAGAGCAAGTTGCTTCAAATCGTAATTAGGGTCTTGAGGGTCTGCATTTACACCATGCTTAATAGTAAACACAAGTTTAGGGAAGATTGCAGTGTGACGATCTTTACCAAGTCCGCGGATACGATTTAGCAATATAGCACGCTGGATTTCACGAGCAAACCAAGAAGTACCTAAGCCAAAACCAACAGTTACAAACGGAGTCTGACCGTTAGAAACACGATTAGAGTTGATTTGATATTCCATAGTTTGCATAGCGTCATAAATAGCTTTGCGCGTCATAATCTTCGCGTAAATTTCACGAATCTGATCAAGCTCACTCAAATTATCGTCAAATGGCGCGTCAGGTGGAAGAGGATCTCTATCTGAACAATGAAGATTCTTTGGTTCTTGCGCTTTCAAACCATCAATCATATCTTTAGCGACTTGAATTGGAGTTGAATCAGGAATCATTGCTTTTGCCATGGAAAGATTCTTGTCATAATCGCACTTTGCATAACGCTCAAGCATTTCGTCAGTGCGATTAACAGTCTGACCACCGTATTGCGCACCAGCAATATCTTTAATAATCTGAGTAACTTGAGTAGCAGCTGTACCAATTGACTTCGGACTATCCATCATAGCGTTGCCAAGAGCGAATCCCTTAGCTAGCATGTCGCCAAAATCTGGAAGTGAGCAATTACTCATGCAAGTAAAAGGCGAATAATCAGCATCATGGAAGTGGATATCGCCTTTCATATGAGCATTAGAAACAGCGTGAGGAAGCATAGAGAATGCAGATGCTTTAGAAACAGCTCCAGCAAGAAGATCTCTTTGAGTTGCATAAACATTTGAATCTTTATTTGCGTTCTCACGAACCAAAGATTCATCACGATTCACAAGGCGATTAACAGCTTCATTGATATCCGTAGCTTTAGCACGATCAATATCTCGATTTAGTCGATAGCTTGTATAGCAACGAGCGACCTCATACAAATGATTTTCAATAAGACTGTGCTCAACCAAAGTCTGAATGTCTTCAATTTTTGCTGGACCATTATAACGATCTTGAATCTCAGCTTCAATATGATCCGTAATATCTCGAATCATCTGCTCTTCTTGAGGACCAACTTCTTTGCCTAAGTCCTTAAAAGCAGCTTTAATCGCCATAATTATATTCATTGGATCAAAATCAACCACACGACCATCGCGCTTCTCAACAAGTACACGAGATTTCTGCGAATCACTAGAAGAATCATTTCCTTCTGCGATAACTTCATCTTTTGATGTCGATTCCAAAGTCGTTTCGTAGACCTGCATTGTACAGACCTTTCTTGATTTCTCAGTTTTAATTTAACTTCTACGATTTTGCCGTAAAATGAATGCCAAAATCAAACAAAAATCATGCTTAATCTTGAGCAACTCGATTAACTATAACCCGAACCATATCCAATATCTAGTGTTAAAGCAAAGAATCCTCACAATATATAGTGATTTATGTAAAATCCTTTATTTTTCAAGCGCGTCTTAAGCGTGTCGTACGAAATCGCTCGAAATTAAACTGTAAAAATTACTATTTTTAGTTAAAATATTTATTATTTTTATCACTAAAATCACCAATATCCGAATTCATAACTGAAGTAAATTTATATACAAAAAGAAGAAAATGTGAATACACGCCGTAAATTTAGCGCACTTCGCGACGATTTGATATATTGAGTGACGTGGAACAGACAGCTTTTCAACATGCAGAAGAATTTGGATTCCAATCCGGAGATGTCATACAACAATGGCTATGGGATGACGATGTCGATGATGCCATTTGTACAAATATTGAACAACTTACTGGCGTAGAACTTGTAGATGAAGATTATGATTCTGCAGTAGATGGCGTAATCATTTGGTGGCGTGATGGCGATGACGAAGATGAGCTTGCTGACACAATCATGGATGCCACTAACATGCTAAGTGATGACGCTCCAATGTGGGTTCTCATTCCTAAGCCAGGGCGCCCAGGAGCTCCAAGTTCAAGCACTGTTCAATCTGCAGCAAAAACAGCTGGAATGAATGCAGCAACTCCTCTGACTGTAAGTGCAGACTGGAATGGAATTCGCTTACGCGCTTTCGGCAAAGGTCAAAGCAAGTAACTCAACGAAAAGCACACGCGTCTTGCGCATACTTCTATGCGCGCTTGAGCGCCTACATAAAACTCGTTAAGCACTTACATGCAACTTGTTAAGCGCGCGACTGAAACTTCACAAGTATGCGTAATTATCTTTAGAGTACACTTAATATGCAAGTCACAAATCCGCGCATTTTAGAGTATGCTTACAATTCACTTAGCTACACACACGTCATAAACTTACATGTCTGACATTAAAAACCATCTGCTTTTAACGTAAGCACGTCTTACAATAAAGTAGTTATTTTGTTTCAATTCAGCTTACAATACAAGTAGATTAAACAAAGGAGTCTAGGATGAAACAGCTATCAATTAAGCCAACTATTCACAAATTCGACAATGCTCTAGATTTTGCAAAAGAGTTTAATCTTAAAGAAGGCGACTTAGTTATAACTAACAAATACATTTGGGAACCATATTTTGGCAATTTAAATCTTGATTGCGATGTGATTTTCCAAGAAAATTACGGTAAAGGCGAACCAAGCGATGCAATGGTTGACGCAATTATGAGCGATATTCACACTCCTGCAAAACGCGTGATTGGAATTGGCGGCGGCACAGTTTTAGATATTTCTAAAGTTTGCGCACTAAAACATACTAGCCCACTTGAAGATTTAGTTGACGGAAAGATTCCTGTACAAAAAGGAGCAGATCTTATTCTTGTTCCAACTACTTGCGGAACTGGCTCAGAAGTTACGAACGTTGCAGTGTTCTCGCTTACTAAGCGCAATACCAAGAAGGGTTTAGCAAACGATGCTTGCTACGCTAGTGACGCAATTCTTATTCCAGAATTATTGAAAAGCCTTCCAGACTACGTTTTTGCAACAAGCTCTATTGACGCTCTTACACACTCAATTGAGTCTGCACTTTCTCCAATTGCAACTGATCTTACGAAAATGTTTAGCTATAAGGCTTGTGGTCTTATTTTGCAAAGCTATATGAAAGTTGTGAACGCCGGAGATAACGCGAAAAAACAAGTTGTAGACGATTTGCTTTCAGCAAGTCTTTACGCTGGCATCGCTTTTGGTAATGCTGGATGTGGCTGCGTTCACGCTATGGCTTATCCTCTTGGAGGTACTTTCCACGTTGCTCACGGCGAAACAAATGCATCTCTTCTTACAAGCGTTTTACGCTATTATGCTAAACACGATTGTGAAAATAACGAAAAAAACAAAGACAGCGAAAAGAACAACACTGAACTTTCTAAACTTTTCGAATTTATGTCTAACATTCTTGAATGCTCTAAAGATGATGTTCTAGATAAGCTTGATGAAGTGCTTAACACAATTCTTCCTAAGCATAAGCTCCACGAGTATGGCATGAAAAAAGATATGATTCAAAGCTGGTCTAAAAGTGTTGTTAAAGAACAGCAACGCCTTTTGAAAAACTCATATATGCCGATGAGTGAAAGTGCTATTGAAGAAGTTTATACATCTACTTTCTAAAACCGCACACTCACACCAACCACTCGCTTTAGAAAAATTAAGTAATAAACTAATGAACGCAAGCAATATTTAAAAAAACAACTAATAGACATCACAAATTATATACATTGCAAAGTCTATTAGTTGTTTTTGAAAGAGCTAAAAATTATTCAATAACTTTTAGCTCTTCCAACCGTGGCTCACCTAAAGGCAAGCTAGTATCAGAAGGGAAGAATCCGTCATTTACTCTAAAGCTTACATAAACTTTTTTCCCAATATATTTTTTCATAGCTCGTTCTGCTTCACTATCTTTTTCTAATGCAAACATACTTGCATCTTTAGGTTTAGGAGTATTACCCATATCTCCGCTATGATTTAAGAGAATGCTTGATTTATTATCAAAAATAAGCAGCATAAAGTTTTCACGACTGTGATCATAACCGGGATTAGGATCTGGCATATTCTGCATTTTAAGAACCTGATCATATGAAAGAACTCTCACAGTTCCGAAAACAACTTGTCGCCCACTCGCTTTTTCGTCCTCGATCTTCTTAGCTAAAGATTTAACATTCTTAGATTTTTTATTCTCTTTCTTAGAATTCTTATTCTTCGATTCAGATTTTCCACTTTTTCTACTTATAGACTTCTTATAAGTATTATCTTCAGTTTTAGCTAAATCATCGAGAATTTTAGTGTTATTTACACTAACAAAATTGATTTGTTTTACTTTATCTTTAGGAGAATCAGTAATTATCCCTGACCAATATTTCTCTTTTTCAACAGGATTACTATTCGCAATATTCATAGTAACTTTATAAATTTCAGCTTCACCTGTTCCGCCAGACAATTCAGTGTATCTTAGCGCATTAGTATTTACATATTGTTCTACAAAAACTCTAATTCCATTTGAAACATACATACCCTCATGAATTAAGTCATCTGAAGAAACAACATCACTGTAGTCTTTATTTACAGTAAAAAGCTTCAAAGGATACATGTAATTAGCATCTTTTCGAAGAATAAGATCTGGAACATCTCTATTACTCATATTGACCAATGCATAAGAATACTTAGTTTCTTTAGGATTATTATCAGAATCCTCAGTTCCTTCAGGATCAAAATTATATTTACTAGCATTTGCTAAAACTTTTTTATACAATGCAGCAGTTTTTGCATTATGAACGCATACTTTTTCTATCGATCCAGATTTTTTACTACTCTGCTTACTGTTTGAACATCCAGAAAACAGAGGTATAACTATTATTAACGTAAATAATAAAATCAAAAATTTTTTCAATTTCAACATATTTAACATAACTATTGCCATCCTCAATTATTAAAATAATTTTGAGCATACGGAATACGTAGTTTAATACAAACTAATAATATTTTTTGCACATATCACGTCAGTTTTTATATAATTCAACAAGTGTAGCTACATTATTGAAAATTAAGCGTAACAGGAGTCTAACGAATATGTGTCTATCTTATGAAAAAGATAATTCATTAAAAGTTATTTCAATCGTTGGCCCAACTGCTTCAGGCAAAACATCTTTAGGCATTTTGATAGCTAAACGTTTAGCTAAAAATGGAGTTAAAGCTGAGATTATTAACGCAGATGCTTATCAAATGTATAAATATATGGATATTGGTACGGCTAAAGCAAGCGCAAAAGAACAAGCTGAAGTTCCACATCACCTAATTGATATTATTGATCCAGAAGAAACTATGAGCGTTGCTCGCTTTCAAACTTTAGCTAGAAATTGTATTCATGAACTTCAAGATCGTGAAATACGACCAATTTTAGTTGGCGGAAGTGGATTATACGCACGCGCCGCAGTTGACGATATTACTTTCCCTGGAACAGATCCGTTAATTAGAAAAGCTTTAGAAGAGCGTGAGCGGAAAGTTGGAGGTCTAGCTTTATTTGAAGAATTAAAAGAAAAAGATCCAGTTGCTGCATCTAAAATGGACGCGCGTAATCCACGGCGTACTATTCGCGCTCTTGAAGTTATTGAGCTAACAGGTAAACCATATTCCGCAAGTCTTCCGCGCTATAAGTATGTGATTGATTGCGTACAAATTGGATTAGATTTGAAACGTGAAGATTTAGACAAACGAATTGATATTAGAACTCAAATAATGCGAGAAAAAGGTTTTGTAGATGAAGTTCTTAAAATTCGGAATCGATTAGGCGTTACTGCTTCTAGAGCTCTTGGATATCAGCAAATTATCAATTATTTAGATGGATTATGTAGCGAAGACGATGCTTTCGCAGATATTGCACAAAAAACTAAACGACTTGCACGTAAACAAATGGGCTGGTTTGGACGCGATGCTCGCATTCATTGGCTGGATGCTTTAAGACCAGATCTTACAGATGCTGCTATGTCAATTATTCATGATGCAGATTCAACTAATTATTTAAATACTAACGTCACTCAACATCATCTTGGCGATACATTTAAGTAAAGATTAGCAAAGATCAGCAAAGATTAGCAAAGATTCTCAGGCAATTTCAAAGCTTTATGTGTATGATATAAAGACGTGATACTTGATCGTCATAACCGCGTAAATTCCGCAGAGCTTTATGCACGTCTGCGAAGCACCGATGCAAAGGTAGCAGAAGGTGACTATATATCAGAATTGCCTAATGATCAGATAGATGACTTCGTAAACATGATGCAAGTTTATGAAGGAGCTATGTATGAAATCAGCACAAAGCTTGAAATTCTAGATAGCGAATTCCAAGTTCGCTTCTCACACGATCCTATTCATCACATGGAACGCCGTCTAAAATCTGTGCATTCTATTTTTGAAAAACTTCATAGACGTAATCTAGATATTTCTACTCATGCTATACGCGATAACCTTTTTGACGTTGCTGGAATACGAGTTATATGCAACTATCGCGATGATGTTTATGCTGTAGCTCAATATCTTTCTGAGCAAACAGATATTCAAGTTCTACAAGTAAAGGATTATATTAAAAATCCTAAGCCTAATGGATATAGGAGCTTGCACGTGATTTACGCAGTTCCAGTATTCCTTTCTTCCGGCGCTCATTACACGCCTGTAGAAGTCCAATTCCGCACTATCGCAATGGATTATTGGGCTAGTTTGGAACACGCTTTGCGTTATAAAGCTGATTTACCAGATAGTAAGCTTGCAGAACATTCACAAACATTGCTTGATTGCGCTTGCAATTTGCAAAAAATTGAAGCTTTAATGCAAGGAATCCACCGCGATATTAACGGTACTCCTCGCGTAGAAAATGCACCTCATTCATAACTCATAAGTTCTAATAATGTAAAAATGTAACTATACTAAAGTTAATTCAACTGTGCTATAGTGAATTATTTACTTTTAAATATATAAGTTTCAAATAGTAAGGAGCGATATGACATATTACGATCAACAGTCATACGGAAACTCACAACCTGTTATTGATACTAATGCTGTTTACGCATATGAACGAGCAAAACACACGTCAATAACTAAAGTTTATGGCGAAATGACAATTGGCTTGTTAGTAACTGCGCTTGTTGCAATGTATACACAAACGACTCACGCGTTCTATTACTTTATTCAAAGCACTGGAATGTTTGGATGGATTGGCATTGTACTTGTTCAAATCATATTGTCGACTGTTTTAGGCATACGCATCTTCAAAATGAGAGTTGGAGTCGCGCGCGCTATATTCTATATTTACGCTGCAATTACAGGATTTACTTTAGGAGTGATTTTCGATATTTTCACAACAGCTTCAATAGCTTTAGTATTTTGTCTTACAGCAGGATTCTTCCTATGCTTAACAATGCTTGCACTTACTACTAAAGTCAACATGCTTAAAGCTGGACCAATTCTTATGGTTGGCGTGATAGTACTCGTTATCTCACAACTAGCACTATCATTCTTTGCTCCATCAGATAACTTAATTAAGATAGTTGCTGCTATTGGAATATTACTTTTTGCTGGTCTTACAGCTTATGACGCTCAAAAAACGCGTGCTTTGTTTGAGCAATATGAAAATGAGCCTGAAGCTATAAAAAGATTGTCTATTTTATGCGCTTTGCAACTTTACTTAGACTTCATAAATATGTTTGTTTATCTTCTTCAATTACTTGGAGATAGACGAGAATAGTAAATAAATATTATATATTTACAAATCATAAAATTGATTGACTAAGCAATAGCTAAAAACAATTGATAATTAAATAAAACAAACTAATAATTAAATAAAACAAAAATGCTCTTCGCTTCATGAATTTCACTTCACAAAACGAAGAGCATTAAACTTATTGCAACTAAAACAGCAGCAATCGAACTAAAACTAGCTCAACACATTAACTCTAGAAACTAACTCCTTAACCTCTCTAACACTAACGTAGAATACGACACAAACAAGAAGCAACGAAACTATTGTTACAACAGGCATAACATCTACGCCAGTATGAGCAACCTTAGACTTAGACTTCTTAACAGAATAATGACGACGATTACGATGAGAATCATCATTAGAATCATTAGAAGACCTAGAATCATCCGAATCATTCTTAACATCATTCTTAGAATCCTCTGACTTCACACTAGAGTCACTAGAGTCATCAGAACTGTCATAAGACACAGGATTCTCATAATACTTCAAATACGTTTCAGCATTAGCTTCAACAAATTGATCAGCATTAGAAGGAATCACATAAACATTAGTCCAAGCAATCTGCTGACCTTCAGAATTAAGCAACACGATAGTATGAATACCAGAATAATTTCCTGGAATCATCGCATTAAACTTAACCTTCTTACCGTCTAACGTTACTTTCACGTAATTAGTATCATTCTCACCTTTTAATAATTTAGGCGAAGAATAAATATACGCATAAGCATAAGCAACCTTATTCTTAATAAGATCCTTAACAAACTCGCTTGTAGCAGAAACATCATTCTCACCAGCAGCACCTGGAGCTTGAGGAGCAGAACCAGACGGAGCACCCGAGCCAGTACCCGAACCCGAACCAGAACCATCTGAATCACCAGTACCAGAACCAGTATTCGCATCAAGCAAGCCTGCGAAAGTCAAAATCATAGGATTATCCATACCTGCTCGAGCAATATTATTCTTATTTGCACCAACAACAAGATTACCCTTAACAGACTTATCAAGACTCGAAACAGACTCAGGAGCTTCAGGAGCTTCTTCAGAAGAAGATGGAGGCTCTAAGTGGTCAACCACAATTACTTTTGAAATAGTATCGCTACTATCACCAGTATCAGTTGTGATATTACCTGCATAATCAACTGCTTCTACTTTAATAACATGTTTACCATTAGTTAAATCAGAAGTTGGAATATCAAAATCAAACTCTGTTTTATCTGGCTTATCTGCAGAAACATTACTCTCACTATTATTATCTGAATCTGCATCAGTAAGAGTATCTTCAATGCTCTTGGAAACAAGTTGATTTTCACTAGAAGCAACAACGTTACCATCAACATATACTTTTACAAGTTTGAGATTATCATCCTTAACTTTCACTTTGACGGATCTATTATCTTTAATAGTTTCATTGCTTTCTACGCCAATATTAACTTTAGGATTCAACTTATCAACAACTACAGGTATGAATGTTTGCAAAGATGAAGCGGTTGTATTATTCACTTCTACATGAATAATATCCTTATCTTTTACATCAAACTTCCTATTGAATGAAGATTCGTTTACTTTTTCTCCTCCACCATCTGTTGAGAAGAATTCGCTAACTATATTGCCGTTTATAAGCAGAGAATATCCAAAGCTATCTTGACTCATAGAACCTTCGAAGTCTACAGAATCTTGATTTGTAAACAACGTATTTCCGTAAAGCTTAGGAGTACTAAACACAGCCTTAGCCGGATTTACATCAAAGTAGAATCTTGTTTTAGTATCAAGGAAGCTTCTCTCAGATTCCTCAGTTGATCCTTCTTTCTTAACTTTTTCTTTAAGTTGCATACGGAAATCATTTATTCCAACATGCATAGGAAGAGTCACAGAAAAACGACCATCTTTAATTACAGCAACAATAGAATCTTTCAATTTCATATGACCATCAACTACTTCAGCAGAAGGAGTGAACACTATGTTTGAAATCTTAGGTCCAACTTTACCTGTTACTGTAAAGGAATTACCACTTATATTAGGATTTGGCTTACCGTCTTTCAATTTTGGTTGAATTATATAAGTGTTCATTCCTTCAAACTTATTTGCGGATTCCTTATCTATTTCAAAGTCATAATCCTTGCTGAATATCCTATGAACTTCATTATCAAACTTATCTACTGGCTTCGTACGACCTTCTAAAGCAAACACTTTAGAAGAATCATTCGCACCATCAGATGCAGTTAGAGTAACTGTATAAGCGGAAGCATCAGGCTTGACAGTAACTTCAAATGAACCGTCATCATTAAGCTTTACATCATCAGGATCTACAAATTCTCCAGAAGAAGAACCGCTACCAACAGAAACACCACCATCAGGAGTTTGAGCTGTTTTAACATAATCCAAATGCATCGAAAGCTTGTCACCTTTATCGTCAGTAACTTTACCTTTAATAGTAACTTCGCCGTTTTCTTTAACATCAAGATTATTATTCTTGTTCAAATTAGTTACTGTTATATTTGGAGCATGAGCATTGAAAGTTACATCAACTTCAGCAGTGCCAATTGAAGAACCTGCAGAGTTTAAACCTGTAACAACAATGTGATTAACACCGTTTTCAAGAGGAACATAAGCTGCAAAAGCTGATTTATCTTCGAAGAATTTCTTATGCTTATCATCAACAGTTACAGTCTTATTCCCATTATCTTTATAAGTAACTGAAACCTTAATATCTTTCACATCATCGGAAGCATAACCGCCGATAGGAAGATAAAGATTATCGTCACCATCGAATTTAGACATGAACCTAATTGCCATAGTCTTACTTGCAAGCTTAGAAGCACCATTTATAACAACATCTTTAGAATCTGTAGAATCCTTGAAGATCTTATAAACATAGCCACTCTTATTTTCAGCAGAATCCTTAGTTGAGACATAAAGGAATTTAGCATCAGAGCCAATATGAACCTTATAAGTATGCTTTGTTGCAGGATTAGAAGGATCAAAGTTTAACTTACAAGCGCCTTTTTCATCTTTTTCCTGGCATGTTTTATCTACATTTCTAACTGCAGCCCATTTGCCATTTATATGAACATCAGGCACATAAGTTTCACTCAAATCGTCCACAACAGTAATAATCACATCACCATTAGAGTCACGATCAGAAACCTTAATCTTAGGAGCTTTTGTATCAAGACCAACCTTCATAGTGTAGGTTTGGAAACGATCAGAATTCTTAGATAATTTAGCTGTAACCTTATACGTATATATTCCGTCAGGAGCAGTTACTTCTTTACCGGTTTTAGGATCGTATTCACTACCATCCCATTCACCAGTCGAACTCTCATTACCATGAGCGCTTCCTTTAAGACTCCTGTAATCGCTACGGCTAACATAATTATCATAACCTAAGTCTTTAATCAGCTTGCCTTTAGCGTCATATATAGAATACTTAACTTCTTCAGCACTACGGAACATCATTAAAGATGGGATAATAGTGTCTAAAAGCTTATCTTTGTTAGGAGAGAATGAACCTAATTTAGCAGCTTCACCTTCACGATTCACTTTTACTTTATTAGTATTGCTTACTGCAGAAACAAGAGTTGTACTTGCTTTAACATCGGAAGAGTACTCATTGTTTGGATCAACAAGAATCGGTTCCTTATTCCAATCTCCCACAAAACCAAGATATGGCACTGAAAGACTTGGCTGATTAGAATCTTTTGATTCAAATCGAATATAACCTTCAATATAGTGATCTTTACTAGTATCTGGTTTAAGCTTGAATTCAACTGTTGCAACACTATTAGCTTTTACTAAAATACTGCCATTGCAATTTTGAGGAGTTAAATTCTCATTACTTATATTTGTAACAGTATCTTTATTAGCTTCATTAGATTCATTTAATACTTTTTCAGTTGGAACGTTGAAAGTTAAATCTTTGCTTCCATAATTATGCAAATTGACTGTAATAGTTCGTTCACCATTAACTTCACGAAGAGGTACATAAGATTCATCATTTACAGTTGCAATAACATTAGTATCCATAGCTTTGTCAACTTGCGCTAAACCAGCACCAATTTGACGAGGAGCATATGGAACACCATCATCTTTACCATTAGATGTAAGAATCTTAGCTGTATTCATCAATGCTTGAGTTGCTCTTTTTACTCGATCTTTTGCAGAAAGCTTCGGGAAACGATTCTTATAATATTGCACCATAAGAGCAGAAAGACCGGAAATATTTGGAGCAGCCATGGAAGTACCAGACATATTCACATAATTGCCTGTACCGTTCTGAGTAGAGAATACATTTCCACCAATTCCAGCAATATGAGGCTTAAAATCAAGTTCTGGCGTTGGACCCCAAGAAGTGAATCCTGAAGGATGCATGCTATCAGGATTTGGAGCACTTACATAATTATTGCTGAAAGAAATCTTAACTTTCTTATTTTGTTTAAGCTCATCAAGCATTTTCAACGCGTCAGAACGTCTAATCGATACTCCAAATTTTTTACCAAATCCTTCAATACCAGCCATACCAAGGAATTGTTCTGTACCTTTATCATTATTGTAAACAAGTATGCCTGCTGCACCAGCTTCAAAAGCATGCTTAAATTTTGTAGCAAAATTGATTTTACCACGCTCAACTAATACGTATTTACCGTGAACGTTTACGCCATCATACTCATCTATATCAGGATCGTCAGAATCATCATCGTACGATCTTCCGTATCCTACAGAAACAACTTCGCGCTCCTGTCCATCAGGTTTACCAGTCGCTAACCTATAAAGTATATCTGTACCTTTATCGGAACCATCTGCTTTATAAGTAGCTTTTTTCTCTGTCATAATGGAATTTTCAACAGATGCTACGCTAAAAGCTTCAGGGAACGCAGAAGGAGTTCCAAGAGTTGCATCATCTAACTTTCCTAAAACATCATCTATTTCACCGTTAGATGAGAAATTCAAACCAGAGTTTCCAGCTGAAACAACTGGAAGAACTCCAGCATCTCTAGCTTTCTTCAAGGCTAGACCTGTAATATTTGAAGCTCCACTAAAACCATTGGTTGAACCAAGAGACATGTTTATAATATCAGCACCAAGCTCAACGGATTTTTCAACAGCAGCAGCTATATCAGCGTCATCCGCACCGCCAGCTCTACTAGCTTCATTAGAAAACACTTTCATAGCAAGCAGCTGTGCGTTTGGAGCAACACCATCAACACGCCAATTATCTTTAGCTAATTTATTTCCTTCATCTCCATTAGCAGCAACAATTCCAGCTACGTGCATGCCATGCTGTTCTTCACTAATGTCATCTCTAACGTTATTGTTTTGATCTGCAAAATTATAACCGTCAGGCACTTTATCTGTAAAACCTGGCTTTGGTTGCATTTTAATATGAGCTTTTGCGCTTAAATCAAGCTTCATATCTGGCTGATTCATATCAATACCGGTATCAATAATTGAAACTAACATACCGGTACCGTCAAGCTTATATTTCTTAAACGCTTCAGACACTCCTTGAAGAACACGCGCATTATTTTCCATAGTATGGAATTTACGTGCTTTATGAGCAGATTCGACTTCTGGCTCTTTTCTAAGCTCTAAAACGAGATTCTGAGGCATTGTAACTTCAAATGCGTTCACCAAATATCCAAGCTGGCGACGAACTTTCATTTGATACTTTTCACACCATTTAGATAGTAGCTTATTTTGCTGAGCCATACGAGCAGAAGCAACACCCTTCCCTATGCCACTTTTACCCTTAAGTGTAACTATAACATTCACTTCTTTTTTAGAATTGAAGTCGAATTCATTTTTATATGCTTTTTTATAATCTTCTATTGCTTTTTCAAGTATTGAACCTTTAGGAACATCATCAGAATTCTTATGATTTTCAGAAAAAGCCTTAATAGCTTTTTTAATCTCAGCTTCTGTTGGTACGTGACCTTTTTGCGCAGCGTCACTAAGCAATTTATTTGCGTCAACAGAAGCAGATTTTTCGTTATTGTTTACATCTGCAACTGTTTGTGCAAAAG
This sequence comes from Gardnerella bivia, assembly GCF_049262715.1. Lineage (NCBI taxonomy): Bacteria > Bacillati > Actinomycetota > Actinomycetes > Bifidobacteriales > Bifidobacteriaceae > Gardnerella > Gardnerella bivia. The sequence goes on along the minus strand of NZ_CP058399.1, from coordinate 951,749 downwards.
CAGGAACTGCAGAAAACGGCACGAGCAATGTTGCTGCAGCAATGCCGAATGCTGCTAACCGAGTTAGATATGACGTTCTAGTGAACTTCACAACAATCTCCTCTCGAATAAATATGAACATATCCCCCAAACGACTAAAGCGCAGAAGAAATATTGTTGGAAACTCTATCACTATTTATGTAATAAAAATCTTTGATTTAACAGCATAAAAGCAGTATTAAAACAGAAAAAAATTATTTACCATACTAAAAAATGGCATAATAAAGCCAATACCCCCCCCCCCATTGAATAAACTTAATTAACATCGAAAATATTTTTATTTAACATTTAATTTACATACATAATTCGTAAAAATTCCTAAAAATTTAATATTAAATAATGCTTATATTTACAAATCATAAAATTGATTAACTAAGCAATAGCTAAAAACAATTGATAATTAAATAAAACAAACTAATAATTAAATAAAACAAAAATGCTCTTCGCTTCATGAATTTCACTTCACAAAACGAAGAGCATTAAACTTATTGCAACTAAAACAGCCGCAATCGAACTAAAACTAGCTCAACACATTAACTCTAGAAACTAACTCCTTAACCTCTCTAACACTAACGTAGAATACGACACAAACAATAAGCATAACGCTCATCATCATCACAGGCATAACATCTACGCCAGTATGAGCAACCTTAGACTTAGACTTCTTAACAGAATCATGACGACGATTACGATGAGAATCACTAGAGTCATTAGAAGACCTAGAATCATCCGAATCATTCTTAACATCATTCTTAGAATCATCTGACTTCACACTAGAGTCACTAGACTCACTAGAACTGTCATAAGACACAGGATTCTCATAATACTTCAAATACGTTTCAGCATTAGCTTCAACAAATTGATCAGCATTAGAAGGAATCACATAAACATTAGTCCAAGCAATCTGCTGACCTTTAGAATTAAGCAACACGATAGTATGAATACCAGAATAATTTCCTGGAATCATCGCATTAAACTTAACCTTCTTACCGTCTAACGTTACTTTCACGTAATTAGTATTATTCTCACCTTTTAATAATTTAGGCGAAGAATAAATATACGCATAAGCATAAGCAACCTTATTCTTAATAAGATCCTTAACAAACTCGCGCGTAGCAGAAACATCATTCTCACCCTTAGCGACACCTGGAGCTTTAGGAGTAGAACCAGACGGAGCACCAGAACCAGTACCCGAACCTGAACCAGAACCATCTGAATCACCAGTACCAGAACCAGTATTCGCATCAAGCAAGCCTGCGAAAGTCAAAATCATAGGATTCTCAATACCTGCTCGAGCAACATTATTCTCATTTGCACCAACAACAAGATTACCCTTAACAGACTTATCAAGACTCGAAACAGACTCAGGCGCTTGAGGAGCTTTCACGTCAACAGACGGAGCTGGCGGAGCAAGCTTTACAAAATCGATAGACGAATTATCAACAGCAATATTTCCTGCATAATCTTCTGCTTGAATAGTAATTGTATGATTACCAGCATTGATATCTTTACCAGAAACATTAACAGTCAAATTATCCTTATCTGGAACTGCAGGTTTATTATTCTCTACATCACTTTCTTTTTCAGAAAGCAAACTTGCTGCTAATGTCTTGCGTAAGTTATTTTCTGCAGAACCAACTTCAACACCATCAATCAACACATGAAGAGATTTAATATTCTTATCTTTTGCGTTAATTGTAATGTTATATGAATCGTCTATCTTTTGATTCTTTTGCAAATTACTATCAATAGTTGGCAAATCTTTATCAACAACTACAGGAATCATTCCAGCAAATTGATACTTATTCTTATCTCCAAATTGCATAAGAATATGATCTTTATTGGATACAGGAACAGTAGTAGTAAAGCTTTTACGATTTACATCAGCTCCACCACCATCGTAAGACATAAAATCAGATACTACAGAACCATTGATATAGAAATCATATCCAAATGCGTCATCACTTAAAGTACCTTCAAAATCTACAGTATCTTTATTAGTAAAGAGCGTATTATCATAAAGCTCTGGCTTAGATAATGTAATTTTTGGAGCTTCATTATCAAAGTAAATAGCAGCTGGACCATCAAAGAGTTTATTTTCTCCAGATTGAATAAGAAGATGGAAATCATTAACTCCAGGATGCATAGGCAACGTTATAGCAAAATTACCTTCTTCATCCGGCGCTGTAGTTATTGGCTCTGGATTTTCATATTCGCCATCATCTTTTACATGATTTGCTTTAGTAAACGATATAGACGTAATATTCTTACTCTTATCTACATGACCTCTTAATGTAAGCGAATCTTTAGTGATATCTTTTGAATCAGTTTTATCGCTATGAATCCAAGTATAGTTTTTATCTAGAAGATTCATATTATCAGCAACAATCAACTTCAAAGACTCATCTTCATCGCTAGTATTAGCTTTCGATACAGTAGCACGACCAGCTAAGCCAATATCTTGCTTAACACTGTTACCATCATTCATAGCAACTAATGTGATACTCTTTTCGCTTTCAAGAGGTTTTACAGTAACATCAAAAGTTCCATCAGATTCGACTTTGACTTTATCACGAGCGTCAACAGTAGTTTTCTTACTACCGCCAAACAGCCAATCATCACTTTCATCAGGATCTGAAGCTGTTTTTGCACGCTTATACCAAACTTGTAGCTTATCTGTGTTCGTAACTTTACCCTTGATTTCTACTGAACCATCAGCATTAACAGCTAACATTCCATCACTGTTAGTATTCGTTACACTAATAGTTGGCATATTAGAATTAAAGTAAATTGTAAGGCTATCTGAAGCAACTAACGCTCCTGAAGAATCAAAAGCTTCAACTTTGACATCATTCTTACCGTCTTTCAACAATAAGCCTGCGTCAAACTTCATGTTTTCAGGTTTCAAATCAAGAGTTTGAACAGTATCACTACCGTTAGTAACGCTAACCTTCACAGTACTTATATCTTTACTTACATAGCCTATAAGATCAACCTTACCATTTTTCAAATCCTTCAAACCAAGCTTCTCGCCATCAAGTATGCTTTTACCTGTAAGATACAAAGACTTAGCTTTAAAGACTTTACTTTGATCATTCCAGTTGCCACCCATATCTTTTATGCTTGCACTGATATAAGTGTCATCTTTATCTAAGATAACGTCGCATACGTGATAACCTTCACTATCTGTCTTGCATGGTGTTTTTTCATAATCGTCATCATACATTTTGATAGTTTGATCATTTGATTGACTTGAAACCATCAAATTACTAAGTTCGCTTTTCATAGCATCTTTGACGCGAATAGTAACTTTTTGCGCATCTTTCTTTATTGGTTGACCATCATCACCCTTTATTGGATGACCATCATCATCTTTATCATCAACTTTCACATTTTGAGGATCAGAAATTATCATTTCTGGCTTATGCGTATCAATATTGAATCGCATATCACAATGCTGCCAAGCGAATTTATCACCTAAACGAGCTGAGATACGATACTTGTAAGATCCATCAGGAAGAGTTTCAAATTTTCCTGTTTGAGGATTGTATACTTTACCATCAAACTTAGTTACAGCAGAAGTGTAAGCAGCTTCAGCTGCATCAAGAGAACCAAAATTACCTAAGCTAATTCTTGAAACATCATGCTCCTCACCTAACACTCGCAATTCTTTATTGTTATTATCGAGAATCGAATAACGCAAATCAGCAGCATTGCGCAACAAGACCATAGTTGGAACTAAGGAATCTAATACGCCGTCACCATTAGGAGAGAACTCATAAGCACTGTCAGATTCCTTATTTACTTGCACTGCAGGCATCATGAAATAAGGTCCTGCAAGTAGCTTAGTTGCAGATTTACCATAAGTATCCTTAGGAGCAAGGATAATATTTTCACGATTCCAATTACCAGCAAATCCTAAATATGGAACTGCTAAATCAGGCTGACCACTGGTCTTAGAAATGAAACGTACCCAACCTTCAACATAATGATCATGTGAAGAATCAACTCCAAGATTGAACGAAACTTTAACCGTTTGCTGAGCTGGAACAGTTACAGTTCTAGTTAAAGTTGTCAAAGAATCATTAGCGCTAATAAATGTTTCAGTATTCTTTGACTTATCGTTTGACTCATTAACAACATCTTGATTAGGAATTTCATACTCAACTGGAGTATCACTGTAATTATGGAGATTAACAGTAATATTACGTTCACCATTAACTTCACGAAGCGCTACATAAGAATTTCCGTTTACTGTAGCAATCACGTTAGTAGCAACAGCTTTATCAACTTGCGCTAAACCAGCACCAATTTGACGAGGAGCATATGGGACAAGTTTATTAGTACCAATATCATTGACCTTCTTAGATTTGCCAAGAATCTGCGCCGTATTCATCAACGCTTGAGTTACTCTCTTAACTCGCTCTTGTTGAGAAAGATTCGGGAAACGCTTCTTGTAATTCTCAATTACTAAAGTTGAAAGACCGGAAACGTTTGGGGCAGCCATGGAAGTACCAGACATGCTTGTGTACTTATTTCCATTCTGTGTGGACCAAACATTACCTCCGATGCCAGCAATCTGAGGCTTGAAATCAAGTTCTGGCGTTGGACCCCAAGATGTAAACGTTGATGGCTTTAAAGACTCAGGATTATTATTAACCATAAATGAATCACTAAAGGAAATTTTCACTTTCCCGTTTTTCATAGCGTCAACAATCTTCAAAGCATCCTCACGACGAATTGATGCTCCAAAGCATGTGAATTTATCAACGCCTTCCATGCCAAGGAACTGTGATGAATCCCCAGCTTTATTATAAACGATCACACCAGAAGCATGATGATCTATAGCATTCTGGAACTTATCAACGAATGAAATCTTACCACGCTCAACTAAAGCATATTTTCCAGTAAGATCCAAATCTTTAACATCATCTTCTTCGCCAAAGTTAATATTTACAAGCTCATGAGCTTTATTATCAGCTTTTCCTGAGGCAGGTGAATACGGAATTCCAGTTTTAGTATTATCCTTGTCAAACCACTCGGATTTAAGCTGAGTAACGTTAGAATTTTCAACAGAAGCTACGCTAAAAGCTTCAGGGAAAGCTGCAGGAGATCCTAAAGTTGCATCATCCCATTTTCCAAGAGCATCGTCTTCACCACCAGATGGAGAGAAATTCAAACCGGAGTTTCCAGCAGAAATAACTGGAAGTACTCCTGCATCTCTAGCTTTCTTTAATGCTAATCCTGTAGCACTTGATGTGCCACTAAAGCCGTTATCGGATCCAAGTGACATGTTAATTACATCTGCACCGAGTTTCACAGAATCCTCAATTGCAGCAACTATATCCGAATCACGAGCGCCATGTGAACCCGGCATGTTTGAGAACACTTTCATAGCAAGCAGCTGTGCGTTTGGAGCAACACCATCAACACGCCAATTATCTTTAGCTAATTTATTTCCTTCATCTCCATTAGCAGCAACAATTCCAGCTACGTGCATGCCATGCTGTTCAGCACCGTTATCTGTAATAGTATAATTTTCATCAGCGTAGTTATAACCATCTGGAACTTTATCTGTGAAGCCCTTCTTTGGTTTCATTTTCAAATGGCTCTTAGCTGAATCATCAAGCTTCATATCTTGATGTGTTGGATCAATACCTGTATCAATAATTGAAACAAGCATTCCAGTGCCATCAAGACCCTTCTTCTTAAATTCTTCATTCACACCCTGTAACGTGCGAGCATAATTTTCAAGAGGATAATATAGACGTTCTTTTGCAACAGAAGCGATTTCAGGCTCATTTTGTAAGTCAACAATTCTATTAGATGGAAGAGTTGCTTCAAATCCATTCATAAGATAGCCGAATTGACGGCGAACGCTCATATCGTACTTGGAAGACCATTTTTTAATCAATTGATCTTGATTAAATTTGTTATCCTGTTCTTGTTGCTTAGAAGGAGTTTTCGGCTGCTTCTTTAAAGTGACTATAACAGTAACTGGTTTTTTAGAATTTACAACTGTTTTAGAACCAAATTTTTTGTATAGCTTTTCACTATCTATAAGATTCTTGTGAGCTAATTTTTTAGCAGAAGACTCTAGTAGATTAGATGACTTATCTTTTGTATCTTTTATAGCAAAACTTGTACTAGTTTCTTCATTATTTTTATTTTCAGAAGCATTTGCCTGGCTTAACGGCACGAGCAATGTTGCTGCAGCAATGCCTAATGCTGCTAACCGAGTTAGGTATGACGTTCTAGTGAACTTCACAACAATCTCCTCTCGAATGAATATGAACATATCCCCCAAACGACTAAAGCGCAGAAGAAATATTGTTGGAAACTTTATCACTATTTATGTAATAAAAATCTTTGATTTAACAGCATAAAAGCAGTATTAAAACAGAAAAAAATTATCTACCATACTAAAAAATGGCATAATAAAGCCAATACCCCCCCCCATTGAATAAACTTAATTAACATCGAAAATATTTTTATTTAACATTTAATTTACATACATAATTCGTAAAAATTCCTAAAAATATAAATATGCATTAACTTCATAAACTAGCACTCGCCTTATTCTCATGTCATTCTCGTGATTTTCCCGTGTTATTTGAGCCGTTATTTCCCGAAAAATACAGTACAAAAAATACAAAAAGACCTCGCGAGTGAAATACACACTCACGAGGTCTTTATTAAGCTATCGCTTTAACGATTATGCTTGATAATTCATAGAAGAAAATCAGGCAAGAATCTTGGTCACACGACCGGAACCAACGGTACGGCCACCTTCACGAACAGCGAAGGTCAAGCCCTCTTCCATAGCGATTGGCTGAATCAACTCAACAGTGAAGGTTGCGTGATCGCCAGGCTGAACCATTTCAACGCCTTCTGGCAAGGTGATAACGCCAGTGACATCGGTGGTACGGAAGTAGAACTGTGGACGGTAGTTGGTGAAGAACGGCGAGTGACGGCCACCTTCATCCTTAGTCAAGACGTAAACTTCGCCTTCAAACTTGGTGTGTGGTGTTACAGAACCTGGAGCAGCCACAACCTGACCACGCTCAACATCTGTACGGTTGATACCGCGGAGAAGAAGACCAGTGTTATCGCCAGCTTCAGCCTCATCCATCTGCTTGTGGAAGGTTTCAATGGAGGTAACAGTAGTGGTCTGAGTTGGACGCAAACCAACAATCTCAACTGGGGTGTTGATTGGGAGCTTACCACGCTCAACACGACCGGTAACAACGGTACCACGACCGGAGATGGTGAATACGTCTTCGATTGGCATCAAGAATGGCTTGTCAAGATCGTGAACTGGAGTTGGAACATACTCGTCAACAGCCTTCATAAGCTCCTTAACGGTTTCAACCCACTTGTCATGATCTGGAGCTTCATCGTGCAAAGCACCGTAAGCAGAAGTGCGGATGACTGGGCAATCGCGATCGAAGCCGTTTTCTTCGAGGAGGTCACGTACCTCTTCTTCAACGAGATCGATAAGCTCTGGGTCATCAACCATATCGCACTTGTTCAAAGCTACGAGAATCTTCGGGACACCAACCTGCTTAGCAAGCAAAACGTGCTCGCGAGTCTGAGCCATTGGGCCATCAGTAGCAGCAACCACGAGGATTGCGCCATCCATCTGAGCAGCACCGGTAATCATGTTCTTAACATAATCGGCGTGGCCTGGAGCATCAACGTGAGCGTAGTGACGAGCATCAGTCTGATACTCGATGTGTGCGATGTTGATAGTAATACCGCGTTCCTTCTCTTCTGGAGCGGCATCAATCTGATCGAAGTCATACTGAGGGTTCAAATCAGGATATTCGCTGTGCAGCACCTTGGAGATAGCCGCGGTCAGGGTAGTCTTGCCGTGATCAACGTGACCAATGGTACCAATGTTGACATGCGGCTTAGTACGCTCGTACTTTTCCTTTGCCATGTGTTTGTCCTCCTGGACGTCTAGTAGTTTGCATCACAATCTTATGTGAAGCATCTCGCTACATATTACTGGGTTTCTGGGTTAGGTGCCACTTCGGTGCCAGAACCCAGTCAACGAACAGAATTCTAGCGTTGACCGGGGACACAAAACACCGAAGTAGCGTGCGCGTCACTCGCCGCGCTGTGCTTTAATAATCTCGTCCGAAACAGCCTTCGGAACTTCTGCGTAAGAATCCATTTGCATGGTGAACATTGCGCGACCTTGAGTCTTAGAACGAAGATCACCAATGTATCCGAACATCTCACTCAAAGGAACTTTCGCATCAATAACCTTAACGCCAGTAGCGTCAGTCATAGACTGAATGTTTCCACGGCGAGAGTTCAAATCGCCCATAACGTCACCCATGTATTCTTCTGGAGTACGCACTTCAACAGCCATAATTGGCTCAAGAATTACTGGATGAGCCTTTGGTGCAGCTTCCTTGAAGCACATAGAACCTGCAATCTTGAATGCCATTTCAGAAGAATCAACATCGTGTGTCTGACCATCAGTGACTGTTGCTTTAACTCCAACCACTGGGAAGCCTGCCAAGACGCCGGATTCCATAGCTTCTTGAACACCTGCATCAATTGAAGGAATGAACTCCTTGGTGATATGACCACCAGTGACTTCATTTACGAACTGATAGGTTTCGCCAGATTCTGTATCGAGAGGTTCGAAGTTCATCAAAACCTTTGCGAACTGACCAGAACCACCAGTTTGCTTCTTATGAGTGTATTCCTGGTTCATAACAGCCTTGCGAATCGTTTCACGATAAGCAACCTGTGGCTTACCAACATTCGCTTCAACCTTGAACTCACGGCGCATACGATCAACGATAATGTCGAGCTGAAGTTCGCCCATACCAGAAATCAAAGTCTGACCAGATTCTTCGTCAGTCTTAACCTGGAACGTAGGATCTTCGTCAGAAAGCTTAGCCAACGCCAAGCTCATCTTTTCCTGATCAGCCTTTGTCTTTGGCTCAACAGCAACCTCAATAACAGGATCTGGGAATGTCATAGATTCCAATGAGATTGGATTCTTCTCGTCACACAACGTGTCACCAGTGCTGACATTCTTCAAACCAACAAATGTGTAGATGTTACCAGCTTCTGCAGAATCTACAGGATTTTCCTTATCTGCATGCATCTGGAAGATCTTACCAACGCGTTCCTTCTTAGACTTCGTAGAATCGTACACAGAATCGCCTGGCTTAATTTCACCAGAATAAACACGTACGAACACGAGCTTGCCATAGAATGGATGAGTTGAAATCTTGAAGACCAAAGCTGCGAATGGATCAGTATTAACTGGCTTACGGTCAATTTCAACAGATTCATCGCCTGGCTTGAAGCCCTTAATAGATGGAACATCTTCTGGGCTTGGAAGGAAATCAACAACAGCATCCAGCATTGGCTGAACACCCTTATCTTTGAATGCAGAGCCGCAAGTTACTGGGAATGCTTCACGAGCAATAGTAAGCTTACGAATACCAGAACGAATTTCTTCTTCAGAAAGTTCTCCAGATTCGAGATACTTCTCAAGCAACTCTTCATCAGCTTCAGCAACTTGATCCATAAGTTCAGCACGATACTCTTCTGCACGTTCTTGCAAATCTGCAGGAATGTCAACGGTGTCATAGTGAGCACCCATATCGTCCTTAACGTCATTCCAGACGTAAGCCTTCATACGAATCAAATCAACAACACCAAGAAAATCGTTCTCAGCGCCAATTGGGAGCTGAATAACAAGTGGCTTAGCGCCAAGCTTTTCCTTAATGGTTTTAACAGAGTAGTAGAAATCAGCACCAAGTTTATCCATCTTATTGATGAAGCAAATACGTGGAACGCTGTACTTATCTGCCTGACGCCAAACAGTTTCAGACTGTGGCTCCACGCCTTCCTTACCATCGAAGACAGCAACAGCACCATCGAGAACACGCAAAGAACGCTCCACTTCAGCAGTGAAGTCTACGTGTCCTGGGGTATCAATGATGTTGATCTGGTAACGATCATCTATGTCATGAGTTTGACGCTTCCAGAAGCATGTAGTTGCAGCAGACTGAATAGTAATACCGCGTTCCTGCTCCTGTGCCATGAAGTCCATAGTAGAAGCGCCATCATGGGTTTCACCGATTTTGTAGTTCTTACCAGTGTAGTAGAGAATACGTTCGGTTGTAGTAGTCTTACCAGCATCAATGTGCGCCATGATGCCGATGTTACGAACCATATTCAGGTCGTTAAGCACATCTTGTGCCATAATTTTATCCTTAGCTCTTTACGATACCGAATATCTTGCGGATTACCAGCGATAGTGAGCAAAAGCCTTATTAGCTTCTGCCATCTTGTGGGTATCTTCACGACGCTTCACAGAAGCACCTAAGCCATTAGAAGCATCGAGAATTTCGTTAGCCAAACGCTCAGCCATTGTCTTCTCGCGGCGAGCGCGTGAGAAGTCTGTAAGCCAACGAAGGGACAAAGTATTTGCACGAGCAGGCTTAACTTCGACTGGCACTTGGTAAGTTGCGCCACCAACGCGGCGTGAACGAACTTCAAGACTTGGACGAATGTTATCAAGAGCGCGCTTCAACACGGAAACTGGCTCCTGCTCGGTCTTAGCCTTCACCTGCTCAAGAGCGGTGTAGACGATGTTTTCTGCGATAGACTTCTTGCCATCGAGAAGAATTTTGTTAATCAACTGAGCCACGACGGTCGAGCCGTAGATTGGATCAGGAAGCAGCTGATGCTTTTTTGCAGGTCCTTTACGTGACATGTTTTACTTCGCCTTCTTTGCTCCATACAGGGAACGACCCTGCTTGCGGTCCTTGACACCCTGGGTATCGAGTGCGCCACGCACGATGTGGTAACGCACACCTGGGAGATCCTTCACACGGCCACCACGCACAAGCACAATGGAGTGCTCCTGCAAGTTATGACCTTCGCCTGGAATATAGGCGGTTACTTCAATACCCGAGCTGAGGCGCACACGAGCAACCTTACGAAGCGCGGAATTTGGCTTCTTAGGAGTGGTTGTGTACACACGAGTGCACACGCCACGACGCAACGGGCTACCTTTCAAGGCCAAAGTCTTTGACTTCTTCGGCTTGGCCTGACGTCCCTTACGGACGAGTTGTTCAATCGTAGGCAACTTAAGTTCTCCGATTCATTAATATCTTATATTTGGTGAAACCGCCACACTGCAGCACACCTTAACGCATGAATCAGTTAAAGAGTAAAAGCCACAGTCCACCGGCCCGATGGCCCTCGCATCTCCAGAAACACATTACTGCGCTCTATCTTCAACGCTTGGGATATCCCAACAGACACACCTATAACATAAGGCACGCCGTTGGCACACACGAATTACTATTATACAACAAGTTAAGACAAAATCTTTAATCTTACTTTAAGTCTTACTTTATACTCTTACTTTATACTCTTACTTTATACTCTTACTTTATACTCTTACTTTAAGTCTTACTTTAAAATCGGCCTAGTAGGAGCAGAAACGTCAATCTGAGTTTTATTGCCAATCTTACTAGGATCATTTATAAGCTTATCTACAATAGCATTCTTTAATTTCAAATCAGACGCATCTCCCCATACAATATTTCTATGAGAAGCGCCTAGCTCAGTTTCAACTGAATCTTGAGTTTTAGCACTAACTTTCGTAATCTGCATTCTTAAAGACTCAGGCATTGAACTTACAACTTTAATAGCTTCTAAAATCGCTCTGGTGCTTAAACTATGGTCAACATCGTCAACTTCAATAACCGGTATTCCACTAATTGACACATGACTTACAACGTTCAAAACACGCCCTTTAACGTCAACTGCTGTTAAATTACCATTAGCTTTATTCTTTAACATTGCAGCAGGTTTTTGCGACAATACAGTAATATGTAAGCTTTTAGGAAAATCTTTTTCAACTTTCGCTTCAGTTACACCAGGAATATCGTTAAGTTGCTTAATCACATCTTGTGAAGATACTAAAAATAGCGACTTATTTACTTGCCCAGAAGCTATATTTGAAATCTTTTCTTTACTAACCCATTCGTTAGCACCAACAATAGTTATATTATCTTTTTCCAAACAAAAGACTGGAGAAAATAGCAATAACCAAATTAAAAATCCTGCTATACCTATCGAAAGGATTGCTAAAAACAGTCTAATAACAAAAGTACGAACACGGACTGTATTTTTCTCTTTTTTACGCGCGCTAAAATCAATCACTTTAGGTCTAGAAATAACCCCCAACGATCCAGCTGTACTAGAGAGTATTTTAGATACGAAATCAGCTACACTTAATTTCCTAGCATCCACGAAATGCGATTCTTCAGTTCTAGGACCAGCCAAATCAGATTTAACAGGAATGGATTGAGTCGAAATAGATTGAGTCGAGGCGGACTTTGCAGAACGCACCTTAGGAGAGGCTGACTTAGCAGAACTAACCTTTTTAGAATCAAGATTTTCTTGTGTTTTATATGAAGATTCTGCAAAACGTAATTCTCTAGAAGAGCGAGAAGATTTTAACTTAGAAGATTTCGAAGACTTAACGGAACACACCTTAGAGGATGCGGACTTTGCAGAACGCACCTTAGAAGAAGCTGACTTAACGGAACGCACATTTTTATGACTCAAATCTTCATCGTCAATAAGCTCATCTTCATATTCATGAGAAACAGCTATGCGAGGTGAAGACTTACGCTTATGCGAATCATCGTTAGATGTGCCAAAAATACTGCGCGCCATACCTTACCTACGTATCTATACGTGTTGTTTACATAATTACCTATAGAGTCACTCACAGACTTAATTGCTTTTTAGTCTAATCGCAATTCTTAAATAACTACCGATATTTACACTCATACATTACTTATAAGTCTACCTACAAGTATACCAACTATAATTTCTTCACCTGTTTTCTAAAGATTTAAGTATTACAGAAGTCATATTAGTAATACTTCCTGCACCAACAGTAAAAAGTACATCTCCTGCCTGTGCACGAGCACTCAAAATCTTTGCAGCTTCAAACATATCTTCTACTGCTTGCATAGAAGTCTTCAAACCATCTTCTCTAGCTACGCGAACAATAGTTTCTGCATGGATATCTGGAAAATCTTCTTGCTTTTCACGTGCTGGGAAAATTCCTGTAACAATCACATCATCTGCAAGACTTAATGCATGTGCAAACTCATGCGCAAAACAGCGAGTGCGAGAAAATAGATGAGGTTGGAACAAAACGCGAATATTAGAATCAGGATATCTTCTTCTAGCAGCTCGCAATAAAGCTTCGATTTCAGTAGGATGATGAGCATAATCATCCACGACTGTAACACCATTTACACAACCACGAATATCAAATCTTCTAGAAGCTCCACGAAAATCAGAAGCACCTTGTGCTGCAAGGTGCGGATCCATGCCTAAAAGTATCGCTGAAATAATAGCAGCAGTAGCATTTCTCGCATTATGCAATCCAGGAATCATTAAGCTCACTTGTAAAACAAATACACTAGTTTTATCGTAAGAATCGCTATTTGAAACAGCACAATTTTCGAGAGCTTCATCATTATTTGAGTAAGCACAAAGCTTAGAAAGATTACACGGTAAAATCAAAGAGAATACTTCTCTACCACTACCAGCTTGCTCACGCTCTTGTTCAATACTCACAAACGAAACATTTTCTAGCACACGCTTGCTCACTTTATTATGCCAATTTTCTGCCAATCCATAAGCAATTGTTTTAGAAAGAGAAGAATCAGGTAATTCTTCTAACACCGATCTAGCACCTTCATCATCAGCACATATAACTATATGACCTTCAGCGTGGCAAAGATGCTCAACGAAAGCCTTTCTGTAATTTCTTTCATTCCCATAATGATCAAGATGATCAGCTTCTACATTTGTAACAACAGCAATATACGGATGATACTTTTCAAAACTACCATCAGATTCATCTGCTTCAGCTACCATAATCGAACCAGAACCAGCATGACCGCCATCTGCGGGAGCGCCATTAACTGTTTGAAGAGAGCCACCAATCGCATAGCTCGGATCTGCTAAATCGCCCAATCCTTTACTAGAAAGAATATGCGATATCAGTGAGCTAGTAGTTGTTTTTCCATGTGCTCCAGCAACAGTAACACCTCGCTTATCATTAAGTAGCAAAGATAAAATATCACTTCGATGCACAATTTGCACACCTTCATTAAAAGCCTCTACAATTTCACTATTTGTAGGCTTAATAGCACTTGAATACACAACTACATCTGACTCATGAATATGAGAAGGTGATTGACCTATATATATTTTCATTCCCAAATTACGAAGATGCTTAGTATGATCATTTTCTTCACGATCACATCCTGTTACTTCCACACCATCTTCATGAAGCATTTGAGCAAGTACGCTCATTCCAGATCCGCCTATACCGATAAAATGCACTCGCCCTAAAGAAGACACAGTTTTATTATGATCAAAAGCTGCACATTGAGGATTCATATTTTTTGCTACATTTTTAACTATATTTTCGTATGAATTCTTATCTGAATTCTTATCTGAATTCTCACCAAAACGCTTATCTGAATTCTTATCTGAATTTTCGCATACACTACCAGTAGAATTTGCACGAATATTCATAATTATCTTCCACTTTCTAAAACTATTTTAAGAATCCTATTCGCCATAACATCCGCAGCATCGCGAATGCCATATCTCCATGATTTATCTCTCATATCTTCTAGACGCTTACTATCGTTCAATAAATCTAGGCACTCACTTCTTAACCATTGATCTGTAAAATCATCGTCATTAACCATGATTGCACCATTTGCATCAACAACAGGCTCAGCATTAAAACGCTGCTCACCATTACCAATAGGCAAAGGTACATATATTGCAGGCAAACCTAAAGCAGAAATTTCTGCAACTGTTCCTGCACCAGAACGGCATATAACTAAATCAGCACAAGCAAAAGCCCAATCTATTCGCTCTAAATATTCAGCTATATGATAATCGCCAAGACCTGCATGTTCAGGCTTAATATCATTTATATTTGAAGAACCAGCATGAACAGATACCAATGCTCGAACTGATTCAGCTTTACCACGACCAGTTAAATGAATTATTTGCGCTACTTTAAGCAAATCATCTGACGCATTCGCAACAGCGCGATTTATACTTGCAGCTCCTAAAGAACCTCCAGTAACCAATATAATTGGACGATTCGGATCTAATCCTAAATTATGAGCTCCTTGCTCTCTAGCAACATCACAATCAGCAGAAAGCTGTGTACAAAGTTGTGAAATAGCTGGACGCAAAGGCAATCCAACACGTTCAACACTAACACCTTTTTGAGTTTGCAATCCAGTTGATTCATAAACGGAACCAACCATAGATGCCCAACGAGCGCCAAGACGATTCGCCATACCTGCTCTAGCATTTTGTTCGTGAACTACAATCGGAATATGCATAGCATGCGCTTGAGCATAAACAGGAGCAGACGCATATCCACCAAACCCTACTACTATGTCTGCTTTACGCGAAGTTAAAATATCATGAACTTTGCGACTTTCACGTATCCATTTGAAAGGAAAACTAAGAGCATCTAAATTAGGTTTTCTAGGAAAAGGAACTTTTTCAATAACATCAAGTTCATATCCTGCTGAAGGAACTAAATCTTTCTCTAAACCAACAGAAGTACCAATAACACTGATGCAAGCATCAGCTTCGCGATTTTTTATAGCATCTGCTACAGCTAATAGAGGATTCACATGCCCAGCAGTGCCCCCACCAGCAAGAACAATATGTAAATGCTTTTCATTATCTGACTTCATTGACACCCCTAATCCACATTAAAATTCGATGAAACACTAAACAAAACTGCATATATTTTACACTAAAATAATTCTACTTGCGATTCCTAAGCATTGCGATTCCTAAGCATTACTATTCCTAAACATTACTATTCCTAAGCATTGCGATTCCTAAGCATTGCGATTCCTAAGTATTACTGAAATAACTTAACAACATTAGCGCACAGAATCTTTAGCACTTCCAACTTTACTTAAAGAAGATTTTTTTAATCCAGAAATCGGAACATTATAAACAATCAACGTTCTTAGATTTTCTCTCATTAAAGAATCAGCTACACCTATAGCAGCAAGACACATCACAAGCGATGAACCACCTGCAGAAACAAACGGCATAGGAACACCCATAACAGGCAATACTTGAACAACAACAAGAATATTAACTAAGCCTTGCCCAACAATCCAAGATGCAATACACACAAGAACTATAGATATAAACCTACTACGAGCTTTCAGTGCAGAAGCAATCAAACACCAACCAATAACTATATACAATGCAATAACGATAGAAGCTCCTAAAAAGCCCATTTCTTCACCAATAATCGCAAAAATAAAGTCATTATGAGCATAAGGCAAATAGTTCCATTTTTCACGAGAATTACCTATACCAACACCAAGAAAACCGCCAGATGCAATAGCATATTGAGCGTGAATAGACTGGAAACAAACGCCACGAATATCTTTTGCATCGCATCCATAGAAAGTAGCAAAAATTCTTCGCATACGATTTTGACTTGTAACAATCATCAACAACACGCCTGCAATAGCTAATCCAGCAATAACAAATAACCACTTAGTAGGGAAACCGCCAATGTAGAAAGACACGAAAGCAATAAAAATTACTATCAATGCCGTACCTAAATCCTTACCAGCAACAATAAGAAGAACAGGGAAAGCTAAACCAATAAGAACAGGAAAATAAGCTTTAAATCCAATACTCTTATAACGTTTCGCAGCAATCAACAACGCCATAGGAAGCCACATACATAATGCAAGCTTTGTTATCTCTGCAGGCTGCAACGAAATATAGCCTATTTTAATCCAACCAGCATTACCGTTAGCTTCGTGACGAATACCTGGAATCCACGTCAAAATTTGCATTGCGATTGCAAAAATATATATAAGTCCAATCTTCTTTCTATAGAAATTAGTTGGAACAACACGCGATAAAAGAAAATAAGCAATAAATCCAGCAATGCAAAATCCAGCTTGCCAAAGTCCTTTACCCCAAGGTGAATTATTCCTACTTATAAGCGTTATAGATGAACTAGAAATCACCATAAAAACACCAAAAACAGAAAGAAGTACAACAGATAATCTCAATCCATACAAACACCACAAAGGATTGAAAATACTACGAACTCCTATATATTTACGAAAAGCTGATTTTTGTAATTTTTTATTATTGAATGAAGTTTGAGATTCAGCTTCATTCGCGCTCTTCGCGTCATTCAATGATTCTTGCGCGTCATTGCCACCATTACCGCCATTACGATAATTAGAATTATCGAACAAACTAAAAGAATTAGTAGAAGACGAACCACTACTAACTGAACGAGAAGACTTATTAGAAGACTTATTAGAAGACTTATTAGAAGACTTAGAATTTTTAGAATCGCTTTCAACGTAATCAGACATTGAGATTACATGCGTTAGAGCATAAACAATATTGCGAACAATACTTCTAATTATGCTATGAACAACGCTAGAACTCTTCTTATCAGAACGCTTGCAAGAAAATCGTTTATTTGACATGATTTTGTACCCATCGTTGAGCTTCTTGAGCAAAGCGATTACCACGATCCGCATAAGAAACAAATTGATCCATTGAAGCACAAGCAGGAGCCATAAGAACTACATCTCCAGGTTCAGCATAATTTCCAGCAGCCTCAACAGCTTTGTGCATAACTTCCTGACCTAAAGAAGAATCAGGAGAAATAATATTCTCATTTTCTATCTCATTTACAAGAGAATCATCAACATTTTTATAAGAGTGAGAATATGAAGCATCAGGAGCAATTATTGTTACAGGTATATTTGAATCAGATTTACGTAAAGCTTCAATAATAGGTCTTTGATCTGTTCCAATAACAACTACAGCCTTAATGATTTCTTTAGAAGAAGCAACCAAATCTTCAAAATGAGAGCCTTTAGCTAATCCACCAGCAATCCATATTACTGATTTCTTAGAAAAACTAGATATCGATGCAGATGCAGCATGAGCATTAGTTGCTTTAGAATCATCAACAAAACGAATCGAATCTTCTGCACGTAAATTACTTGGCTTAAAACTTGCAACAGTTTGAATCCTATGTCCGCCTGGAGTAAAATCACACAATGCTTGAACAGCTTTACTCACATTATCTGTTACTCCAAAAGTTAAAGCCAAAGCAGTTAAAGCATCTGCTAATAAATGAGGATAAACTGTTCCATCTGGCTCACATAAATGTTTCAAATCTTTAATAAGAACAATGTTTTTAGGTTCTCCGTACTTAGCACCCGAAATACCACTTTTATCTACAATCCAACCATTTTCTACGCCAATTTCTCCATCTTTAGGAGCTTCAAGCGTAAAACCTACACGCTTACACCCAGATTCAATCTTCGCGCACTTAGCTAAAGCACAAACCCTAGAATCTTGAGCATTGTATACTAATACTTTTTTAACACCGTTAAAAACTTTAGATTTATCTGCAGCATATGCTTGAATCGAGCCATGCCAATCTAAATGATCTGCAGCAATATTAGTTATAGCTGCACAATCAAGATTCAAACAATTAGTAAAATGCAATTGGAAAGAGCTCAATTCTACGCAAAGCACATCATGACTTTTATCTAAAGCAGCATGAGATAAAGAATGGCCAATGTTTCCAACTGCTGGTGCATCAAAACCACATGCACTAAGCATAGATGAAGTCATTTCAGTAGTTGAAGTTTTACCGTTAGTACCAGTAATACCAACCCATAAAGCAGGAGAATTAGTTTTTTGAGATTTTACGCGAATACGCCACGCAAGATCTACTTCGCTCATGACTGGAATATTGTGTTTCTTTGCATCTAACAAAAACTTAGTACGAGGATTAAATACAGGAGATGTCACAACAGCGTCTATATTCGACCAATCTATCGCATTAAAATCATGAAGGTCTGCTTCAGGCTTATTTTCATCTACACTAATAGGACTTGCACCGATTTTATGCAATACTTCTACAGCTCCACGACCAGAAATACCCAAACCTGCAACAAGAACTCTGCGAAATGGAAATTCTTTGCAATTATCACTAAAATCGCATGTCATATTTGCCATCCTTAAATTGCAACCATTTAACTAACACAATCTAATTGCAACAATCCAATTATTATCTTCCGATTAAAAAGACAATCTTGGATTCAATCAAATCAATAATCCAGTACGACCAGCCCAATCTGCATAGAATATCATCAATGCAGAAAGCACAAACATAAACTCAATCATCCAGAAACGAACAACTACTTTTGTTTCAGTCCAACCGAGAAGCTCAAAATGGTGATGAATCGGAGCCATCTTAAACACTCTTTTATGAGTAAGCTTAAAGAAACCGACTTGAATAACATCACTCATAGTTTCAATCACAAATAATCCGCCTAAAATAACAGCCAAAAATTCTGTATGTGTAGCAATTGATAGTGATGCAAATAATCCACCCAAAGCCAAAGAGCCAGTATCTCCCATAAAGACTTGAGCAGGATTCGAATTAAACCATAAGAATCCGAAACATGCGACTCCTGCACAAACAGCAATAATAGTTAAATCAAGCGGATCGGAAACAGCGTAAGAAAATCCTGGTCTAACTGAACCTTTAACGTGATACGATTCCCAAAAAGCAATTAGCGCATAACCAGTAAACGCAATCATTGAAGATCCAGAAGCTAATCCATCTAAGCCATCAGCCAAATTAACAGCATTAGACCAAGCAGCTATTAAGAAATTAACCCAAACAATAAATAATATTGTGCCTATAAAAGTTCCAAAAATAGAGAAATCAAAAAATGGCTTCTCAATAAAACTCACGCCCATTTGAGCACTTGAGAATCCAGAAGGAGTTGGAAGAATAAGAGAAAGTAAAGCATACAAACTTGCAAAAATGATTTGGCCAGTAAGTTTAGCGCCAACAGAAAGACCTAAATTACGCTTTTTACGAACTTTAGCAAAATCATCAATAAACCCAAGCAAACCCATGGAAAGCATTGCAAATAACACGAGCACTGCAGACCACGAAGGAGCACGATTAGACGAGAAATAACGGTATAAAGCAGATGCAGACCATCCTGCAACAACAGCCAAGTTTATGACTACTCCACCCATAGTAGGCGTTCCACGCTTAACTTTATGAGATTGAGGACCATCTTGACGTATATATTGACCGTAATGCAAATGATTTACTAAACGAATCAAAAGAGGCGTTCCGATAATAGTTACAAGCAGAGCCACTAAGATTCCTACAATAAGAGCAATCAACGCTTAACCTCCATTTGACTACAAGATTCAACGCAAGTAACCTCTTGCTGTTTAGAAGATTGCAAACAATCCCATTTCTCAGCCAACGCGCTTAAACCAGACGCATGAGATCCTTTTAACAACACTACACTACGCGAATGCTGCGCAACAAGCGACCAAACTTTTTTATCTGCTTCAATCGTATCATGCACCAAAAAAACTTCTGTTTTTGATGCAGAATCATCTAATTTTTCAAGCGAATTATTTTTTGAAGAGCTTAATGCTCCATTTACAATACACTCAGCTAAATGATCTAAATCTTTAGAATCCTTAGAGCCGACTGCAATAATAGCGTTTATCTTATGCGAAACTGCATAAGCGCCAATATTGCCGTGAAGAAAATCTTCATCTTTTCCAAGTTCCAACATAGAACCAAGAACAGCAATACGAAATAGCGAATTATTATCACAACGTTCATAAGCACATAATCCATCAATTCCAGCTTTCATAGAATCTGGATTAGCATTGAAAGAATCATCAATAAGAGTGAAAGACTGATTATTATTATTATTATTGCAAACAGTTGAAACTTGCATACGATGAGGGCTTATATGCGAAACGTTATGCAAAACTTCAGCAATATCTTTTAACTTCATTCCAAAATATCTAGCGACATTAGCAGCAGCAAGAGCGTTCATAATATTATGCTCACCTTGCAACGAAAGATGGATATTTTGGCTAGATTCATGCGATTTAGATTCACTAACACCAGATTCCGTAGTCTTAGATTCACTAACGCCAGATTCACATGCATTAAACTCTTTAAATACAGCTGAAGCACAACCGTAGCTATCTAAACTCACATCTTCAGCAATAATGCAATACTGCGATTTTTTATTTTTAATTCCAAACCAACGTATTTTATCTTCATCAGCTAAAGATTGCATAGCAGCTACACGACTATCATCCGCATTCAAAACAGCAACGCCGTGAGGAACTAAGCCTTTTACAATCTCACTCTTTGCTTGAGCTATGCGCTCAACAGAACCAAATTCACCTAAATGAGCAACACCAACTTTTAACACAATAGCAATATCAGGAGGAGCAATATTAGTTAAATACGTGATTTCACCAACGTGATTAGCTCCCATTTCTGCTACTAAGAATCTAGTGTTTTCTCCAACACGCAAAGCTGTTAAAGGAAGACCGATTTCATTGTTAAATGAACCAATAGGCGCAACAGTTTCACCCATCTTCATTAACAATGTTCTAAGCATATCTTTTGTAGTCGTTTTACCAACAGAACCTGTAATGCCAATAATCGTAAAAGGAGAACTACTTTCACGGCGGCGCTCAATATTATGCTTTGCAAGATAACCTAAAGCTTTAACAGTATCTTTAACAACAATTTGAGGAAAACAAGAAGAAACACCAGAAACTAAATGGTTGACAATCGCAACTGAAGCGCCCACAGTTGCAGCTTTATCTACATAATCATGTCCATCTACACGCTCGCCTTGAATAGCTACAAATACAGAACCTTCGCGTACTTGCCGAGAATCACTACACGTATAAAAAGCGCAAACTTTATTACAATCATAAGACGCATCAACATGAACATCACCGTTCACTGCTTGCGCAATTTCGCTAACACTCATAGGCATCATGCCAATATGAGATTTGTAACTATCAGCGCTTTCAGTGCAGCTCATCAAATCCTCCTAATAACGATTTTGCATCGTATCGGCATACATCAGCATTATTCATTTCATGTTCATAACTTGTTCATGCAACAAAATACAAACGACCGAAATATATAATAGCAACAAAATCTTAAATTTTTGCATTATAACACGGCTATCAATGTATAACACGGCTATCAATGTAATTCACGAGATACTCGCAATGCACTTTTTATTGTTCCGCGGCGCACGCCAGCAGCGAGAACCATAGCAATAGAAAGAGAAAGATGACGATTCACATCTTTTCCACCAATGCTATCTACTAAATCAGCTAATTCATCTGATTCTTTAGTTCTAGTGATGCAATACGAACGCTCACGACAATAAAAGCCGTAACGCTGTTGCAAAGAATAGAAACTTACAACAGGCTTAACATCAACCTTTTGTACAAGTACATTAGAATCCTTAGAATCCAACTTAGAATCCAACTTAGAATCAGAATCGAAATCTTTAAAGCTCTCAGAATGAATAGTATTAGCATTAAAACTATTTTCACTACTATTACTATTCTCACTATTCTCATTTTTAGAAGAATCTTTATAGCTATTTCTACTTAAGAAATTCTTAATTGATTCTTCAGGAGGAGTTGGAGGAATCAGTGAAATTGTACGCTTCTCTTCGCTCTCTACACCTAAAACATCAATATTTACAGATTGCAAAGCATCTTTTTCTAACGTTTGAGAATTCAAAGCGATAACAACAGCAGCAGCACCATCTTCTACACAAACAGAAAGATTATGTTGTAAATCAGCAATTCCTAAAGGATAATCTAATTGCAATTCCCGTTGCAAAGATGAAGATCCAGCATCACTTATAACACCAACAGGATTACCAAGCATATGAAGAAAATCAGCTAAACGCAATACATTAGCGTGTATATCATCATCGTCATCTCCAGCAACAGCAAAAGTAGCTACACAAGAAGATGGATCGTTATTTACATCACAAACAAGCTTGCCAAGTGAAATTGGATTGAAAGAAGAAATAAGTAAAGGCATGCCAATATTATTCGCTTCTGACTTAAACTCAGGAGGAACAAGAGCAGCATAAGCACCTGCATCACGAGCAGCTTCCAATTGACGACGATCAACATGACATGTCGGCGCAAATAATGCACCAGGACGCACTTTACGCACATCTGAAGCAACAGAAGTCACAGTAACACCAGAACAAAATTCTGGAACTACTTCAAAACCGTAATTTTCAGCAGCATAACCTAACGTAACACGAGTTCTTGAAAACTCATCAACAGCATTCATATTCAATATTCACACTCGCTCTAACTTGTAATGCATTACCATTCTACAGCAGTTGCGTTTCCACGAGGAGCAGACAGAGGAATATCATACTTTTGCATCAAGAACTCACCAATTGTTTTAACTATAGGTGCTGCAGTAACAACACCATACGTTCCTCGAGGATTTTTCAATACAACTGTTATTGCAAATTTAGGATTGTCTGCAGGCATAACTGCAGCACAGTCAGCAACAATAGAAGTAAGACTTTTACCTGTTGAACCAGCAACCTGTGCAGTACCACTTTTAGCAGCAATACGATAGCCATCAATACGCAAGAATTTCTTATAAGATTCAGCAGTACTTTCCATAGCATCCATCATTTGAGATGCAACATTTTCATCCAAAACTCGCGTAGCTTCAGGACGCTTATTTTCACTCACTCTTCCACTAGGATCGATTACAGACTTAATAACAGATTGCTTTAGCTTTACACCTTTATTTGCAATAGTCGCGATTGCATTAGTTATTTGCAAAGCATTAGTAGCATATCCTTGACCAAACAAAACAGTATATTGCTTTCGTCCATCCCAAGATTGTGGACTAGATAAGATTCCTTTAGATTCACCTTGCAAATCTAAGCCAGTATATTGTCCAATACCAAATTTTGAAAGAAACTCATAACGCTTGTTATTAGGATACTTTTCGCCTGCTAGAATCATGCCAACATTAGAAGATTTTCTTAAAATTCCAGCCAAAGTCAAACGCTCAACACCATGGCTGTGAGCATCATGGAAAACTTGACCATTCTTGTTAATAGATCCTGGAACAGCGAATTGATCTGTAAGCTTATGAGCTCCACTTTGCAACATTCCAGCCATAGACAATGCTTTTCCAACAGAACCTGGCTCAAAAACTTGGCTAACAGCACGAGAAATATTGCGCTTAGCTTCTACGCTGCCAGCATCAATAGTATCTGTATCTTCAATTGCTAGGATTTGACCAGTGTGAATATCTTGCACAACAGCGATACCCCATTCAGCTTTATAAGTATTTTTACCATCCATTAAAGCTTTTTTAACATACCAATCAACATCGCTGTCAATAGTTAATTTCACATCGTTACCATTTACAGCAGGCTTTGTTTCCAAAACAGTTCCAGGAATGCGCTGAGAACCAGTTCCATTCCCCTGATAACGCTGATAACCGTCAACTCCAGTCAATTGTTTATCTTCACTTAATTCAATTCCTGAGATTCCAACATCACCTTTACGGCCTTTAGCTACTTTAGAATCAGTTTCTCCAGCATCAACAACAGCACCAATAAAAGATCCTAAAATATTACCGCTAGAGTACACACGCTTACTACTTTTCTCAGCGTAAATACATCCAGAAAGATTTAATTTATCAATTTTTTGCTTTTCTTCAGGACTTACATCACGCTTAATAACAGTATAACGTCCAGAAGTAGCTAATTTACCGCCAATTTCCATAGATGTCATATGTAAAACAGGAGCAAGCAAACGTGCAACCGCTAAAGCACCAGTTGCTTCAACAGGTTTTCCGTTAATTGAATGGCAATTATTCTTCGTTTTAGCACTACAAGCAGTAGGAATAAATGTTTGCGCATTCAAAGGATCGCCAATAATGTTGTATCTTTCAATACTTTGCGCTAACACAGTTCCATTAGCATCAAGTATTCGTCCACGACGAGCAACAATCTTACGCACTCTACTACGTTCTAATTGTGCAGCTTCAGCAGTTTGGCGAGAATTTATAATCTGCGCGGAACTGAGTTTAACTATAGCTACTGTAGCTAAGAACATAAAAAGGAATACGATAGTCATACATTTACGTGTAAATACACTGTATTGAGAAATGAATCTCTTTATAGCGTTGAACATTATCGTTTCTCCTGTGTTGCTGGTTTATTAGTCTTAATTTTTGATTTAGAAGTTTTATCTTTTTGTTCTCTTGTTTCTGACTTTTTATTAGAACCAGAATTAGAGTCAGATTTCTCAACAAAATTAGATCCAGACTTATCATTCTTAGAGCTGGATTTAGAATCTTTTTTATCATCATGCTTTTTCGCATAATCGCTTAAATCAATAGTGATTGCACCTTGTTGAGGAATCATACCCATTTCTTGAGCTTTAGCAGGCAACTGAGCTTCTAACGCATCCAATTGAGCTTGCTTACTTTCAAGATCTTGACGCTCTTTAGAAATAGCTATTTGTAATCTTGTTTGTTCAAAAGAAAGAGCAGCCATTTGCGTACGAATAGCTAATGAAACAGTTAGCGCAATAACTAGGAATAACACGATGATAATAATGTTAAAAACAGGAACCATACTCGTATTACTCCACGCAACAACCTTATTAAAATGCTCTAAAATAGGCGATTTAACAGATTCTGAATATGAGCGAGATTTATTCACGCTACCTGAATACTCATTACGAGTGTGCGTATCTTTAACACTTGATCTGCCAGCTGGAGCAGAAGAAGTAGACGAAGATACTCTTGGCAAACGATTTTTTAAAGAAGGCAATTTCATTATCTACCTCCTTTAGCGCGAGAAATACGATTAAAAGCAGACTTGCCATCTACACTTAACACACCTAAAGCTTCATCTTCAAAACGCTTACGGAAATGAGCAGGCAAATCACGCTTCAACTCAATTGCACGCAAACGAACGGATGCAGAACGAGTATTATGAGCTATTTCTTCACTAGAAGCTTTAATTGCTCCACGAGTCAAAGACTCAAAGAAAGGTTGCGCATCATCTGGAATTACAGGCATTGAAGACGGAACATCAACAGTTAAACCTTGATTCATAAAACGCTTAACTGTTATATCTTCCAAAGAATGATAAGACTCAACAACAAGACGCCCATTTTTACGCAAATACAAAGCAAGTTGAGGTAAAGTTCTAGAAAGCTTATCTAATTCTCCATTAACTTCGATTCTTAAAGCTTGGAATACACGCTTAGCAGGATTTCCAGGTGCTCTATGTGCTTTTGGAATAACATTATCTACTAAATCAACAAGTTGGCTAGAAGTAGTCAAAGGATTAGATTCACGAGTTTTAACAATTTTACGAGCAATAGGAGCAGCAAAACGCTCTTCACCGTATTCACGGAAAATTCTTATAAGACTTTTCTCATCATAAGTTGCAAGAATAGTTGCAGCAGTAGTTGATTGAGATACATCCATGCGCATATCTAAAGCAGCATCATGAGAATATGAAAATCCACGATTTGTTTCATCAATTTGCAAGCTTGATAATCCAAGATCCATAAAAGCAGCATCAATGAAATCAATTCCATGAGATTCAAGCACATCACTTACTTCATCAAATGCTGCATGTGCTGGAATAAAACGGTTTTCAAGACCTTCATTACGCATTCTGGCTGTAGCTAATGAAAGTGCTTCACTATCTCTATCTATTCCGACTAATGTTGCAAGAGGAGCAGCTTTCAAAAATGCACTAGCATGACCTGCAAGTCCTAAAGTGCAATCAACAACTATTGCTCCTTCATGATTTAGTGCAGGAGAAACAAGATCAACACATTCTTGTAGAAGTACAGGCTGGTGAATAGTTGTAATATCTGTCATCACATCACCACCGGAAGTACATCATCCGCAATATCAGCGTATCCCTGTTCGCGATCCGCAAGATATTCATTCCAAGCTGTCTTATTCCAAATTTCAGCACGAGTTCCAACGCCTATAACGACAATTTCATCTTCGAGATTTGCATATTCGCGAAGCATTGGAGGAACAACGATACGACCTTGTTTATCTGGTTCTTGATCAACCGCTCCAGAAAGAAATACTCGCAAATAATCGCGAGCAGATTTATTGCTCATTGAAGTATGCTGAATTTGAGAAGTTATACGCTGGAATTCTTGCATTGGGAGCACATAAACACATCTCTCTTGACCTCTAGCCATAACAAAACCAGTTCCCAATTGCGCACGAAACTTAGCAGGCAAAGCAACGCGACCCTTAGAATCAATCTTTGGAGTATACGTTCCTAAAAGTATGACAGATGTAGGCTGAGATACTTGCATCGGAGATTGCACAGGCATGGTGCGCAATTGAGCTTGCTGAGGGACTTGCTGAGGAGTCACCTGAGGAGCTTGAGGTGCTTGAGCATAATACATAGGCATTGCAGGCTGGCAATTAGGCGGCAAAGGAGAGTTAAACACCGGCTGAGGAGCTTGCTGAGCATAGTAACATGCAGAAGAATCTGAATAGTTTTGTGAATAAACTGCAGATGTTTGCGCATTCGCACTATTATTTGATGCTTTAGATTGATCATACTTTTGCACTGGCATATGCATTTTCTGAGAATTATTAACATCATTAGGCATAGCTTCAGAGGAAGAATTGGCAATATTGTGCGATTCTTTGCTATGTGAAGAACGTACCATACTACCACCTCCTTAACAATATGCGCTATGCCACGTGCACAATGCTCCCCATTTTACTCCACCCATCACCAAAAATCCCCACTTTTTACAAAAAATATATTTTTTTAATGAGGATTTTCCACTATTTTGATTTTTAAAAATTCAATTGAATGATTTTTCAGCTAAAAATCAAAGCTATAGGCAAAAAATCATAAAAAAAAAACGACATCCGAATAACGGATGCCGTTTCTTAATATCTAAACGAGTTATACTCAAGACATTGGATGAGCACTCTTAATAGTTACAGACATTTGACGACCATTAGGAGTGAAGTAAGTAACTGTATCTCCAGTATGCGCTCCCATAATAGCTGCACCAATTGGAGATTCAGGGCTAACTACATCGTATTCAGTTGCAACAGCAATATCTCTAGAACCAACTACATAAGTCATCTCTGTTCCAGCTAATTCAAGAACAACTAACGAGCCATTGCCAACTAAACCATCTTCTGGAGCTTCAAGAATCTTAGCGTTACGAAGCTTAACAATAAGCTCATTGATACGCCCTTCATTCTTACCTTGCTCCTCACGAGCAGCCTGATATCCTCCATTTTCAGACAAATCACCTTCAGCTCGTGCAGCTGCAATACGCTCAGTAATTTCTTCGCGATATTCGCCTTCTCTATGCTCTAACTCTTCTTTTAATTTGTCATACGCTTCTTGCGTCAACAAAATTGTTTTTTCTTCTTCCATAGCAATCTCCTTTACTCGACGCAACACGCAATTCAGCGAGTCGAAATAATATCAATCACAAATACAAGCGTAGCTCCACCAGGAATTCCAGCTTGAGGAACTCCACGAGAACCATATCCACACTCAGGAGGAATTGAAACCAACAAACGAGATCCAACATTATGACCCGGAACAGTACGATCCCAACCCTGAATTACCTGACCTACGCCAATTGCAAAACTTGCAGGAGTATGACGAGTAAAACTAGAATCAAACGGCTTATCTGAACCCCAAACAACTCCATGATAATTAACAGTTACAGTATCTCCTGAACGAACAAGAGGACCATCTCCCTCAACCAATTCAACAATCTTAAGACCTGCTGGCGGCGTGGCCGTTGGGAACGTCACCGTTGGCGTAGTACCAAACTCTGCAAGCACTTGCGGCATATCCTTTGACATTTTACCTCCTTTATAAACTTTTGAAACATGCTATAGGTTACACAATTATACAGTATTATGACGTGTTTTAGATTAGCACTCAAGTATTACGTTTACTATACACTTGCAACGCTAATAAACTAGTACATATTTACATACTTATACATACTTAAAATCTAACACTCAAGTTCACATTAAAAACTAGTACTAAAGTTCACATTAAAAACTAGCACTCAACGACATTTACAGCTAAACCGCCTTTAGAAGTTTCACGATACTTCGACATCATGTCGTGACCAGTTTCTTTCATAGTTTTAATTGCTTTATCTAAACTTACTATATGAGAACCATCTCCAAGCATAGCCATTCTAACAGCATTGATAGCAGTATTTGCAGCCATAGCATTACGCTCAATACACGGTATTTGCACAAGACCGCCAACAGGATCACAAGTTAAACCTAAATGATGCTCAATTCCTATTTCTGCAGCATTTTCAACTTGCTCAGGAGTTCCACCTAAAACCTCACACAATCCAGCAGCAGCCATAGAACAAGCAGAACCAACTTCACCTTGACAACCAACTTCTGCACCAGAAATAGAAGCATTCCTCTTAAACAAATAACCAACAGCTCCAGCAGCCAGCAAAAATCGCACAATACCATCTTCATCAGCAGAATCAACAAAACGCCAATAATATTGCAATACCGCAGGAATAATGCCAGCAGAGCCGTTAGTAGGAGCAGTTACAATACGCCCACCACCAGCATTTTCTTCACTTACAGCGAGCGCAAAAAGATTCACCCAAGCAGAATCAGAACTCTCTAAAGCGCAATCAGCGCGACATCTATCATTTCGCAACATATCTGAATTAGCAGAAAGTCTTTTATACATTCGTGGAGCACGACGAGGAACATCTAATCCTCCAGGCAAAATATTCTGAGTCGATTTGCAACCATTTTCAACGCATTTACTCATCACATTCCAAACATGTAATAAATAGTTGCGCACATAGCAAGAATCGCCTTCATGCAAAGCTAATTCATTTTGCCACACAACATCACTTATAGACATATGCTCTTTATTGCAAATAGAAATTAGCTCATCACACGAAATAAATGGATATGGAACTGTTGAATCTTTAATAGAGTCGTTATTTTTAGGATTATCTAATTTATTCGATTCATCACTTTCTGCATCAGTGCGATCATGCAATCCAACCATTGCATCATCAGGTTTGCCAATACGTATGAATCCTCCGCCAATTGAATACCATACTTGCTCATCAACTAAATCACCATTTGAATCAGTACAAACAAATCGCATACCATTTGGATGAACAACCATACGTTTCCATTTTTCAAAAATCACATCATTGTCATAATCAAAATCAATAGTATGCTCATGAGCAAGAGTTAAAGTACCACTTGCTTTACAATCTTGCCTAATAGTCATCATGTGCTCAGTGTCAACATCATCTGGAAGATTACCTTCAAGACCAGCAACACAAGCACGATCAGTACCATGACCTAAACCTGTAAGAGATAACGAGCCATAAAGTGTTACTGATACGTGTTTTACATTACGCAATATTCCTTTGTCTTTGAGAGAAGTAACAAAATCATAAGCAGCACGCATAGGCCCTACTGTGTGCGAAGAGCTAGGACCAACACCAACAGAAAACATTTCTAAAATACTGAACACAATTCTATTGTAAGCATAAAAGTAATGCACTTCGACACTTTACGAATATTATTCAGCGCTTAACGATATTATTCAACACTTTACGAATATTAAAAGATATCGTAACGCATACAAACCAAAGTATTACAGCACAAATAACAGCGCTAATCATAAATATGAGTTCAAATCCGTAAGTCGGTATATGAATTTCAAAGAATTTAGATACAAATGGTATAAAAGCACCTAAAACGCCAATCAAAGCAAAAAGCAATACCATAATTGCTCGCCATGAAAATAGAGGACGTGAAACTCTAGACAAGACTAGAATGCCAATTACGAAAACAATAACAGCGCATATGCTGCGAATAGTAGTAATACCTTGAATACTACCAATAAAAGCTGTTAAAAGTACAGATACTGCTATAGCAAAACCGCTAGGCAAAGCAAATCTTACAACCCTATTCAAGAATCCTGGCAAATATCTGCGTGTATTAGGAGCTAGAGCAAGCAAGAAAGCCGGAATTCCAATCGTCAATGAGCCAATATAAGTTATGTGTCTAGGCAAATAAGGGAAATGCAACCCAAGTAACACAACACCTGCAGAAATCAATGCAGAATACACAGTTTTTACTAAGAAAAGTCCAGCAACACGCTCCATATTTGCCATTACTTGACGCCCACGAGCTACGACATCCGGAAGATGTGAGAATTGAGAATCAACTAATACTACTTGCGCTACAGCCTTAGCAGCAGGAGCAGCATTACCCATTGCAATTCCAAGATCAGCTTCCTTCAAAGCAAGAGTATCGTTTACTCCATCACCAGTCATAGCAACAACATGACCGTTAATATGAAGAGCCTCAACAATAGCTTTCTTTTGCTCAGGAAGGACTCTTCCTAAAACATCAACGTTTTCAATAACTTTAGCTAATTCATGAATATCATCAGGAAGTTTACGAGCATCCATTGCTATTGGCTTTGCATCTCCAGTTAAACCAACTTTGCGAGCAACAGAAGCAACAGTTGTTGGATTATCTCCTGAAATCACTCTACATCTAACACCTTGATTGCGGAACCATTCAAGAGTCTTATACGCATCAGCACGCACTCTTTCAGAACAACGAACTAAAGCAATCGGCTTAGCTTTAGAGCAAATAGTAG
The DNA here is from genome assembly GCF_049262715.1 of Gardnerella bivia. NCBI lineage: Bacteria > Bacillati > Actinomycetota > Actinomycetes > Bifidobacteriales > Bifidobacteriaceae > Gardnerella > Gardnerella bivia. Next base: position 919,977 of record NZ_CP058399.1, on the reverse strand, counting down.
GATTATCTGAAAAACTTTGTTTGTAATTATTTTTTACACACGCAAGCATAAGCACGCGTTCACCTTGTTCAGCATACGAATTAACAAGATTCAAAATTGAAGAATAATCTTCTTCGCACTCAAAAGAACTTGTTAATACTTCTGGAGCACCAATATACCAAGTAGCAAATTCAGAATTTGAAAATTCATAGCATATTGCACTCCATTTTCTTGAAGATGAGAATGGAAGTCTTACAGAAATATTTTCACTAGGCTTAATACCACTTTGCATTAAACCATCTATAATAGCTTTTCCAGTAGCATTTGGATTTTCTTCATTAGACAAATCGTAAAGAGCTTGAGAAATACTTAAATCACTTATGTCACTTAAATCACTTGGATAAGCTGTGTCGCTTAACTTATTTAAATCACTTAAACTAGATTCAAAATTATTAAGATTTTTTATTCCAACAAAAGCAATACCGCCATCTGTAATAGTTCCCGTTTTATCTAAATTCAAGCAATCAACTCTAGCTAAAGTTTCAACAGATTCTAGCTCTTGAACTAATGTATTCTTACGCGCAAGACGCATAGCAGCAACAGCAAAATTAAGAGATGTTAGCAATACAAGACCTTCAGGAATCATTCCAACAACTCCAGCCACAGCTGAAACTACAGCACCTCTCCACTCTCCAGTGCTCCACGCGTATACAAATCCTCCAACTTTATGCATTTGCGACCATACGAGCAATACGCATAAAGGCACAACTACAAAAGTCATATATTTTAAAATCTTATTTATTCCGCGACTTAAATCCGAAATAGTCTTTGTATAAACTTTTGCTTGGCAAGCTAACTTAGAAGCATAACTATTCTCCCCTACTGCAATCACTCGAGTTAAAGCTACTCCAGAAACTGCTGTAGAGCCAGAATATACGCAATCGCCAGTAATTTTACGCACTGTAGCAGATTCGCCTGTAAGCATGGATTCATCCATCTCAAGACCCCACGAATCTAAAACTTCTACATCTGCTGGAACTTGTTCGCCAGAACGCACCCATAGCAAATCGCCAAGTACTATATTTTTATGCTCAACTTCTACATTTTCATTATTTCGTCTAACTATTGAACGCGATGCTATAAGAATAGAAAGTTTATCTAAAGTATGCTTTGCTTTAAGTTCTGTAACAATACCAATACCAGTATTAACTAAAATTACTGCCCCAAAAACAGCATCTTTCCATGAGCCAGTAGACAAAACTACAACCATTGCAATAAAAATAATCGCATTAAAAAGCGTGAAAACATTGGATCTAACTATATCTACAATAGAACGTGAAGTTCTTTTAGACGTAATGTTTACATCACCTTTTAACACAGCTTGTTCAACTTGCGAATCCGATAAACCATTCTCTTCAACATACGGAAGTGATGCTTCAGAATGCGAATAGGCTCTCAAAGAATTGGATTCCTTAGAAGATTTAATATCATTATTACTATTTGATAATTTATCTTTCATCAACAATCACTTCCTTTTCATGTGGAATATTGTCAATTATTGCACGAACAATTTTAGATAAAGACGTTTTTTTAATATTTCTATTTTTAATCGTTTTTGTTATTTTTTCTTTATCTTTTAAATACGTTGGGAAATAAGCTTTAGCTGCATAAAGCGTAGTATCGCTAGGAGGTTTTATAGGATTAACTAACAAAACAGGAATTCCTGCACGCCTAACATCAAGCAAAGCAGATTCCCATTTTCTTAACGATGACATGTTTTCGCTACTTTTAGACTTCGATTTATTAGACTTCGATTTATTAGATTGCTTAGATGAGCTATTTTTATTAGAAAAAGCAGACGAATCAGACGACTTATAAGAATCAGACGAATCATACGAATCACTATCGTCATGAGAATTAACGTTAATCTCGTTAATAATCACTAAAGAAGACCTACGGCTAGAAGCATCGCGAATAGCATCATAAGCTGCACTAGCAGGATTTTTAATATCTGAAATAGAAACATAAGATGCTTTCATTCCAGAATTAGCGCAAGAATCAAGAACTGAAGTATCAAGAGAGAAAGAAGATGAACCTATAAGAACAATATGAATATCATTCACATCAATTCCATCATGAACAATATCGTTAGATTTACCAGAATCCCCAACAGCTTCACCTTGCGGCTCGCATGCTGTAAGAGAAACAATCATTACAGCTACTGAAACTAGTGTAAAAAATCTAAAAACAACACGCATATTGATTAAATTAAGGTCAAACTATGCGACTGGAGCAGACGCACGCTGAGAATCCTCAGTTCTCTCATTTTTATCTTCAGGCGGTAATTGACACAACCATTCACCAACAATTCCAATAATCATGTCAATAAAGCAAACTAACGCTGCTATAGAACATTCACGAACAACAGATGCATAAATAGGAACTTCACTATGAGAAACACTCATAACAATTTGCCCAATGTACCAGCCTATTAAAATTGCACAAGCCATACCCAATGACTTAGAAAGCATGAGTGCAATAACGAATTTACGATGATTCGGCACCTTGCGATCTTCAGGTTTCGCTGTTGCATATTGATGAGTTTGCCAAGCAAGTACAAAAGTTGTAATACCTAGAATAATCATTACTAGAATCACAATCCATGGCGCTCCAGCAACCATAATTGCACTGGATTCAGTCATAGAAACAGACATTGCGCCAAGCACAAATCCGCCTATACAACCAAGTACAAAATACCACCAAGGAGTACGATAAGCTTTCATTAGCAATTCCCCATAATCCAACGTTCTGAATAAATACCAACATTTGGAGAATCAGGCGTAAACGCCATCAAATACCCTATAGGATTTCCATCAATAAAAGCATCTTTTTCAACTTGATCCCATGGAAGTAACTCAGCAGCTGAAAGCTTAGACAAAACAATACTTGCATCTTTAGCTTCCAAAATACTTGTATCAACTGATTTCGTAGATTTTTCTGGAGCACTATACAAACGCATTCCAATAATATGAATTTGTATATCTTTAGAATGAGCACGAGAAATTTGTAACAATCGTTGAATAGTATCGTATTCATCAACATTTGAAGACACAACAAATACAGCAGAATATTCGTCTGAAGAATCACTACTTACAATATAAAGAGCGGAAATTCCGTCAATTCGCATCACTACTTTTTTGCTTTGCTCACAAGCTACCATGCTATCGAACATTGCTAAACGAGTAACATCTTTAGCAGGACCACGCATAGCTACAATCGTAGTAGTTTTCATAGGGAAATATTGAGAAGGACGAGGCTTATATTCCGAATCAGTGTCTTCACACTCATAACTGACAGCATCGCTTCCACAATCTATAACATTATCGTCATATTGCATACCGCTAAAGTAATCATCAAGCCTACTATCATCTTCGCAGTCATATGACAAGAATGATTTATGATTAGTAAATCCTAAATTCTTTAGTGAAGGAACACCATTTTCCAGGTTAATATAATCATCTTCACTTAAGTTTTCAGCATCATTTTTAGAAGAAAATACGTTTTTATTTGCATGACGAGCGTGAGAATCTTCATTATCGTTTAATGAATCTTCTACTGAATTATCGAATGAATCTTCTTCTGAATCATCACCTGAATCATCATAAGATTTGCTCAAGCTATTATTTGAATCTTGATTGTTATTTAAATCAGACTCTTTACTATCATCATTTTCATAAGGTTTGTAAGAGTCAGGAATATATCTCTCATCGTCATAGTCGAAATCATCATAATTCAAATCATAATTAGGATAAGAAGGAGCAGACAAAGATTTCATTGGATTTTCAAGAGAATTATCAACATCATCTGCAACTCTTCGAAGAGTCACAGAAATATCATCTAATTCAACATTCAAACCATTTGAAGAATCAGTTGACTTAGAAGACTCAGCTGGCTCATGAGAAGAAGAAACATGATTAGAATCACTATTTTCTTTAACTTCGCAAACCTTTATATCACTCTCAGCAGTATTATCATTTTCTTTATTCGCGCGAAAAGCTGCATGAACAGTAATTTCAGCTTCATTGACTTGCCATGAGCGCAAAGCGGAATCAATCAATCTACCAGCTACAAGCTCAAGAGTAATAGAAGGATTGCTAAGAATATAATCTTCACTCTCGCACGCACGTAAATCTCTAGCAAGACGTTGAGTAACTTGAGCTATATCAATTGTTTGAGAAACTTCACCTTTTACAGCAGCATGAAGAAAAAGACGTAATGCTACATCAACTCCAGTAATACAATAGGGGCCAATAAGAACGTTCCCACCTTTAGGCCTAATCCCTGTAAATTTGATGGCATCCATATTGACCCCCTTTTTTCACTCTCGAGCGATTACTTAATAATAATCATTTATTTATATCTTTATACAACTTAAATAACTAAGCAACAATACTTAAAAGATTTTATTTCCAAATATTCACTTAGTTATAAAGATATTTATTTACAATGATTTACAAAATAACCTTATCTACTAGAAATACTAATCAGCGTTTTGTTTATCAGAAACATTACGCTTCAAAACTTCTGGAATTTCAACAGGAGGAATATCAGAATCTGGTCGTTGCTCGTTTGAAAGCCACAAATCACGTTCAGGAGCTTTACGAATATTACTAAATATTTCTTTTAGCTCTTTCTCGTTCAAAGTTTCTTTTACAAGCAATTGACGAACTAACTCATCTAACACATCGCGATTATTATTGATAATCTCCCATGCTTCGCTATGAGCAGTTTCAATAAGATTATGAACTTCCTCATCTATTACTTCAGCAGTACGATTTGAGAACTTTCTAGGCTGCAAAGAATCAAGAGAGCCAGAAGAATCATCATCAGCATCCATCCACTTTACAGAACCAAGCTTAGATGAAAAACCGTACTCAACTACCATCTTCCTTGCAATTGCAGTAGCTTTCTCAATATCGTTAGAAGCTCCTGTAGTTGGATCATGGAATACAACTTCTTCAGCAGTTCTTCCACCCATAGCATAAGCCATTTGATCAAGCAATTCATTTCTAGATTCAGAATAGCGATCTGCAGTAGGCATAACAGCTGTGTATCCAAGAGCGCGCCCACGAGGCAAAATCGTCACTTTTGTGACTGGATCAGTATGATGCAATGCAGCAGCAACAAGCGCGTGACCGCCTTCATGATAAGCAGTATTTCGTAACTCATCTAGAGCCATTCCCTTTGACCTTCTACGAGGTCCTGCTTGAACACGATCTATAGCTTCATCAATAGCGCGATTATCAATCAATTGAGCGCCAGAACGAGCACACAAAAGTGCAGCTTCGTTAAGTACATTAGCTAAATCAGCACCAGTGAAACCAGGAGTACGAACAGCAACCATGTGCAAATCAACATCTGGAACAAAAGGCTTACCTTTAGCATGTACCTTCAGAATCGCCTCACGTCCTTCCAAATCAGGCGCTTCTACAGCAACTTGACGATCAAAACGACCCGGTCGGAGTAATGCAGGATCTAGAACGTCTGGACGATTAGTCGCTGCAATAATAATCAAATTCGTATCATTATCGAAGCCATCCATTTCCACGAGAAGCTGGTTCAAAGTTTGCTCACGTTCATCGTGTCCACCATTCATACCGCTACCACGACGACGTCCAACTGCATCAATCTCATCAATAAAAATAATTGCAGGAGCATTCTTCTTTGCTTCATCGAAAAGCTCACGCACACGAGAAGCACCAAGACCAACAAACATCTCAACAAAGTCAGAACCAGCCATAGCATAGAACGGTACTCCTGCTTCGCCAGCTATAGCGCGAGCTAACAAAGTCTTACCAGTTCCTGGAGGGCCATAAAGTAACACACCTCTCGGAATCCTAGCACCCAAAGCTTTATAACGAGATGGATCTTTTAAGAAGTCCTTAATCTCTTCAACTTCTTCAACTGCAGACTGTTCACCTGCAACATCAGAAAACTTAGTATTAGGAGTTTTACCTTCAATAAGTTTTCCTCGTCCGCGAGGTCCACCCATTCCAAGAAAACTACTTGCATTGCCTCCCATTTTGCTAAACAAGAGCCAAATCATGCCGAGGAAAATGAAAATAGGCAAAAGTGAAGTAAACAAGTAAGAAAGAATACCAGACTGCTGAATGTTCACATTCCAACCATTTACAGGCTTAGCATCTTTAACTTGCTTAACAATATCTTTAGATTGAGCATAAACGTAGTAGAATTGCACTTCCTTACCATAATCTCGCTTTTGCTTACTTCGAGTATCTAATTTACGGAAGTTTTCATTTAACGTAAGCTTAACTAATTGCTTATTATCAATGATTTCTACGTAATTCGCCTTATGCGATTTCAACAAAGATATACCATCATTTGTGTCTATATTTTGCGCTCCATTATGCGCAAACATCTGGAAACCGACTATGGAAAGTAGAACTAAAAGTATAATCCAAGTCCAAGGCGATTTCCAAAATGGCTTACGAGAATCGTCATTATCTTGACGATTATCGCGATTATCATTCCCTTTTTTGCCGTCTTTACGAGGGGATCGTGGATTCATAAATGGATTATTGTTATCCCCTCCACCAAGAGGATTTCCCATTGGACCACGCGGTGTCATAGGAGAAGCGCCCATACAATCAGGCTCCTTTCAAACTCCATTAAATACACATAAATTCAGATAATATTTTCAAATACAAATTACTTAACTGATATATTAAGACTCATATATTGATGGCTTTAAAACAGCTATAGAATTCAAATTCCTGTATCGTTCATCGTAATCCATTCCAAAACCTACAACAAACGCATCAGGAATTTCAAAACCTTTATAATTTATCTCTACATCTACTTCACGACGAGCTGGCTTAGTGAGCAACGCGAATACTTTAACACTTGCAGCACCGCGACTTTTAAGCTCTTTTACCAACCAATCTAGAGTACGACCAGAATCTACAATATCTTCAACGATAAGAATATCGCGACCTGCAACATCAGTACTCAAATCTTCGCGGACAGTAATATTACCACTTGTTTTAGTACCAGAACCATAACTTGAAAGACTCATGAAATCCATAGATGCATTGATACTCAATTCTTGCGAGAATACAGCAAGCGTGTTCACAGCTCCTTTAAGAACAGCAACTAACAAAAGATTACTATTCTTATAATCCTCACTAACTTGAGATGCAACCTCACGGATTCTCTTCATAAGGTCATCATGACTAATCAATTCATAGTCAATGTCATCGCGTATATCTGAAATCTGCATGCTACCTATAATTGCATAAACGAATGACTGAAGCGTTTTTTACGCCTACGCGACACGCTTTGACATTGCAAGGTAAAGAAACTGGCTTTTGACCATGCCAATTACTAATTAGTTCATCTATAGAAGTTATATGGCTAGAAGAAAATCTGAGATTCATAAGACTAAGTGCGCGAGCAATAACACGTCTTCTAATAGATATATGGAAATCCTTTAAAGTTTTAACATCTAAAGTAATCTCAATATTTTTATTATCCGAAGTTATGCTACTAGCGCAATTATCACAAGCGCAATTATCACAATGCTTAGAGTCAGAATCGTTAAAAGTAGAACTATAAAAATTAACTGTCATAACTTTAGAAACAACATCATCAACTTGAGAATTAATATATTCTAAATCGTCTTGTGCTAACTTCGCACCTCTAGATAAAAGATTAACAATATTTGCATTAAAGAAATGAGAAATATACGGAATAAGCGTATGCCTTACGCGAGAACGCAACGGGTAATTCTTATGCAATTCTTGATTTTTAGGTACACAATCGCCGTTAGTTGGATCATCCCACCACTTTATTGAAAAATCTTCACAAATTCCCGTAGTTTCATCACGAGTAATTTGCAAAAGTGGACGAGCAAATCTAATACCATCCCTAAAAATAATCGCATTCATACCAGCAATCGCTTCCAAACCTGAAGAATCGCGCAAACCTATAACAACGGTTTCAGCTTGATCATCAGCAGTATGAGCTAATAATACGACTGACGCATTTAAAATTTTAGCGCGGCGAATAATAGCAGCATACCTAGCATCTCTAGCAGCAGCTTCTATACCAATACCGCTATCTAATACTTTTATTGATTCGATATAAATTAAATCAGAGCTAATACCCAATTTTTTACATTGATTAGATGCTTCAATAGCAACTTTTTCAGAAGAACTTTGCAAATTATGATTAACAATAACAACTCCACAGCGCAAGCCTCTGCTTGCACAAACTTTTGACGCTAACGCAACTAAAGCTAATGAATCCCTGCCGCCAGAACACGCTATAAGAACCAATGGAGCATCACACTTCGGAGCATGAAAGCCATGGCGAAGAAATTGTTTATCTTGAACAGTTAAATCTAATTCGTCAAAACAATGGCTAATTTCGCCAATTCCTGCACGCACACGAGATGAATAAACCATATTCTTATTATAAAACGCTACACTTTATAAATTAAAACTTTACGCTTTATAAATTCGGTAAAGCGCTCATAAATTTACTAATTGCTGCAAAAGACATTCCATGACTCTTAGGATTATTTACAACAACAGCAAAAACAAGAGTACCACCCTTTTTTCGAGTTACGTTTCCAGTCAAAGAAGTAACTTTATCTAAGGATCCAGTTTTTACTCTTATCATTCCAAGAGCAGACTCATCTTTCAACAATCTACGAGCAGAACCAATAAATCCAGGCAAAGCTAATCCTTGTGCAGCAGCAGAACCTTTTCCAGCTCTCAAATTAAGTAACTGCACTTGAGCTAAAGTAGTCACTCGCAATGAAGACTTAGGTGAAAGTCCTGAACAATCAGACATATGTAAACCTTCAGTATTAACACCTAATTTTTTTAATCCTTCAACAACACTTTTAATAGCACCTTCAGGAGAATTACTTTCACCTTTAGCTAAAGCTGTTAAACGTCCAAATTCTTCTGCAAGTGAATTATCAGAACGTCTAAGCATATATCCAAGTATCTCACTTAAAGTTGCAGATGATACATGCGCAATTGGAAAAGCATTCGCAGTAATTAAAGACTTGCTTTTACTTATTTCACCAGAAAAATCAACGCTAATACCTTGCTTCGATAACAAATCAACGAAAGTTTCTGCTACCTTTTTAGGTTGATTTTGATCTAAAGGAGGGTAATCATCTAAATCATCTGCATCATGACCCAAGCTAAGCCAATAATTAAAATTACGCTTACGACCGCAATCTATAGCCATAGATGAAGTCGGCTCATAATAATAATTTCCTTCGTTATTTTCATGAACAAGAGGTGGATAGCGTTTTTCACCAAATAACGAATCATCAACAGAAAGATGAACAGACGAAACTCCCCTATTCTTCAAAGCTATAGCAGTATTCTTCGCTAGAGTAGCTAAACCAGCTCTTCCATTTACATGGTTGATATCGTTTTCACCTGCACCTAAGAGCATATCTCCATTGCCTTTTAACACAATCTTCGAAGCTTTAGCGTTAAGAGCATATACGAATGTGTCTAAAGTAGATCCCATATCTAATGTGTGTGACGCAACAGCAGCAGTTAGAGTTTTAAGAGTAGAAGCAGGCTCTCTAGGTATGTCTGGATTGTGCGTTGCAACAACATTACCATGAAAGTCTTCTATTACAACAGAAACATCATTTCCAACACCGGCATCTTCAACTAAAGATTTTATAAGAGATTGTGCTGAATCCTTATCTATACTACTTCCAGCTTCAGCTTGTGATGAAACGGATGAAACGCTTAAGAAACTATCTTCTCGTTCGATTGGATTTACATGATTTACGGATTTGATAGTTAGCGGACCTGGAATAATATCGTAAATATCAAATAAAATATACGAAAAAGCCACAGAAATGCTTAAGATAAAAGAAACTATTACTGTAAACCAGCGTAATTTATAAGAATAATTACGAGAACGCCCGATAGAAGAACTACTTAAAGTATTGTTACTTGAAGTATCACTAGAAGACTTATCAGAAGACTCACTAGAAAAATCACTAGAAGTATCACTACTTAAAGAATTACTACTAGAAGAATCACTAGAAGATATATTTTTTACAATATCAGAATCAGAAAATTCGCTAACATCGCGCATAGACTCTTCTGAATTGACCATTACTATACCTTCAAAATCTCTTAATAAGTCTTCTTGAAATACTTACAAAAATTACTAAATCTAGTTAAATATAACTAGCTATCTAGATATAACCAACTAGCTAAATATAGCTAAACATGTCTAAACATGTTAATTACATAACACGTGCGTTAGTAGAATTCTTATATATCACATTAGTAATAATATTTTCTACTGCAGCTTCAGCGCGCAAACCAACTTTTTCTACTAAGGACTTAGACTTTTTAGTAGTTATAAGATAAACATCTTTATCTTTCATAGCATCAACTATTAAATCATCGCTAGTTCCTAAAGCATCAACCAGTTTTAACTCAATAGCGCGCGCAGCATACCAATACTCTCCTGTTGCGATTTTATCGATATCTACTTGCGGACGATGCGTACTCACAAAATCTTTGAACAATTGATGAACTTCATTCAATTCTTCTTTGAACTTTTGCTTTCCTTCTTCAGTATTTTCTCCAAAAACAGTCATAGTGCGCTTATATTTACCAGCAGTTACAACATCAACATCAACATCATGATTCTTCAAGAATCTGTGAACATTAGGAATTTGTGCCACAACTCCAATAGATCCAATAGCACTAAAAGGCGCTGCAACAATGCGATCTGCTATGCAAGCCATCATATATCCGCCACTAGCTGCAACTCTGTCTACTGCAACAGTAAGAGGAATATTATGATTTCGAATACGTTGTAATTGCGATGCACCTAAGCCGTATCCGTCTACCGATCCTCCAGGGCTTTCAAGCTGAAGTAAAGCTTCATCTCCATCTTTAGCTAAAGAAAGCATAGCTGTAATTTCTTCGCGCAAATCGTTCACTTCATTAGCGCTAACACTTCCAGAGAATTTTAGAACGAAAAGACGCGACTTTTTAGAAGAATTTGCATCTGAATCTTTAACTTCCAAATTAGTGTCATTAGAAGTTTTAGAAGCATTCTTAGCTTCTTGTTTAGACTTTGCTTTCTCTTCCTTTTTCTTTTCCTTCTCTTCTTTTTTCTTTCGTTTTTCTGCTTCTTTAGATGCCTTACGTTCTTCTTTAGAACCACTAAGAATCATAACATCTTCAAGCTTATCTTTTTGATCATCATATTTTTCATTCAAATTGACGATAGTAATCTCTTTTTTATCGTCATCATCAGATTTACTTGACTTTTTAAACGAAGCTAAAATACATACAAGAGCAATAACTCCAGTTATAACTTTCATTAAGAATAAGCCATATTGAGATAAAATATTCCAAAGCATAAATAAACCTCACTACTAAATATCTTTTACTTCGATCCAAAAAGACCAGATAATCCTTCGCCTAAGTTTGGCGGCAAATCAGGCATTTGCGGCAAATCAGATAAATTATTCTGACCTTGTGACGAAAGCAAATCTTTTAGACTTGAAGGAACATTCATCATATTAGGCTCAGAATCCACATTGTTATTATCGTAAGAATTTGTGGAATTATTATACGAACCAGCTCCGCTAAGTCGCGCGCGTAGTGCAATTTGTTCAGCTTCACGGCGCATAGGATTCCCTGACTTAGAACCCTTCTTCTTAGAATTTTTCTTATCTTTACGCTTTGATTTCTGGCTAGGTCCACCAAAACCAGGCATACCGCCCATTCCTGGAACACCTGCACCCATACGCTTCATAAACTTTGCTGCTTGCTCAAAACGTTGCAATAATGAATTAACAGCACTCACAGTACAACCAGATCCTGCAGCAATACGAGCACGACGAGAACCATCAATAATCTTAGGATTCCTACGTTCAAACGGAGTCATAGAACGTATAATCGCCTCAGTTTTATCTATTTCTCGATCATCAAATTGCTCAAGCTCTTTACGATGTTGAGCCATACCTGGAATCATTGAAAGCAATTGTTTCATAGATCCAAGTTTTCTAACTTGCTGAAGTTGATCTAAAAAGTCATCAAATCCAAAAGTACCTTCAGAAATCTTAGATGCAGCTTTACGAGCTTCTTCCTCATCAAATTGCTTTTGCGCATGCTCTATCAGAGTGAGAATATCTCCCATATCAAGTATGCGAGATGCCATGCGATCAGGATGGAAGATTTCAAAATCCTTCAAACCTTCACCAGTTGAAGCAAACAAAATTGGCTTACCTGTAACACTCGCTACAGATAATGCAGCTCCACCACGAGCATCGCCATCAAGCTTAGAAAGCACAACTCCAGTAAAATCAACACCTTCATTGAACGCTTGAGCTGTACGAACAGCATCTTGACCAATCATTGCATCAATAACAAAAAGCACTTCTTGAGGATTAACAGCATCGCGAATATTACGAGCTTGCTGCATTAACGCATCATCTACGCCCAAACGACCTGCTGTATCAATGATCACAGTGTCATACATTTTATTTCGAGCAAATTCGATTGCATCACTAGCAACTTTAACAGGATCTCCAACAGTTACTCCAGGGGCAGCTAAATTATCTCCACCAGTTTGCACACCTTTTTGCGGAGCATATACTGCAACTCCTGCACGCTCTGCTACTACTTGCAACTGTGTAACAGCGTTAGGACGTTGTAAATCAGCTGCAACAAGCAAAGGAGTATGACCAGAATCTTTAAGCCAATATCCAAGCTTTCCAGCCAAAGTAGTTTTACCAGCACCTTGTAAGCCTGCAAGCATTATTACAGTAGGAGGATATTTTGCAAAATTCAAAGGTCTATCAACACCAGAACCGAGAACTTGCGTCAATTCATCATTTACAATACGAACTACTTGTTGTGCAGGATTTAGCGCGCGCGAAACTTCCTCACCAAGAGCACGTTCGCGAACACGAGCTGTAAAAGATCTAACTACTTCAAGAGCAACATCTGCATCAAGTAATGCACGACGAATCTCACGAACAGTACCATCAATATCAGCATCAGAAAGTTTGCCTTTGCTACGCAAATTTTTAAATGCAGAAGAAAGTCGGTCTGTTAAAGAACTAAATATTGCCATAATCTCTTTATCCTATCATTACTTATTCAACAAATGCCACGAGCAACCTTGAGGAGTATCTTCTATTACAACTCCAGCAGCACTTAAAGAATCGCGAATAGCATCTGAAGTTGCAAAATCTTTAACGCTACGAGCTTTTGCGCGCGCTTCAAGCTGAGAGCAAATAAGCGAAGATAGCGCATTATGCTCAGCGTTATTGTTTTCACAAGTGTCATTTTTAGAAAAATTAGAAACCCATGGCTGAGCATAAGGATCTAATCCTAAAGTATCAAGCATTGCGCGAACGCTTACAACTACATTTCTAAGAGATTCTTTAAAATCATCTCCGCTTCCTGAAATATTATTAAGCAAAGAATTGCCTTTTCGAATCGTGCTAAAAATAGCCGCTTGAGCACCTGAAACGTTAATATCATCATTCATAGATTGCGTAAACTCTTCTGGTAACAAATCTGCGTTAATTGACGTAATCTCTTCACGAGAAGGTTGTTCACCAATAGCACGACCAGCACGCTCTAAGAAATTCATAATGCGATCATATGCAGATTTAGCTTCAACTAGCGCTTGATCAGACCACTCTAACATCGCACGATATTGCACAGAACCCAAAGCGTATCTAACAACCCAAGAGCTATTATTTGCTAAAACAGACGGAACAGAAAGTCCATTGCCTAAAGATTTAGACATTTTCTCGCCTTTAGCTGTAACCCAAGCAGAATGCATCCAAACATTAGCACTCTTCCAACCAGCTGCAGTTGTTTGAGCCATCTCATTCTCATGATGAGGGAATCTTAAATCCAAACCACCACCATGAATATCGAACTCATCTCCAAGATATCTGTGACTCATTGCAGAGCATTCAATATGCCATCCCGGTCTACCTACACCAAAAGGAGTTGACCATTTAGCATCACTTTGATCAAAATCGCACGGAGCTTTCCAAAGTGCAAAATCACGAGAATCATGTTTATCTTTAGACGCATCAGCAGCATCAACAGGATTATATTTATCTTCTGAAATATTATCTACGCTAGGACCAAGAGCATCAGCAACCTGAGATGCATAATCACTTGCAAAAGTTTTATCTTGATTCTGATTTTGATGCGTAAGTTCACCATAATGTTCCCAACTTGGAACATCGAAATAAACATTTCCTGTAGGATTTCCAGACTCATCTTTAATTACATAAGCATGTCCGCGCTCAATCAAACGCTCAATAAGCTCAATCATATCTGTAATATGACCAGTAGCTCTTGGCTCTACTGTAGGAGGTAATACTCCTAACATGTTATAAGCTTCGCTAAATTCTCTTTCGTAAATATATGCGCGTTCCCACCAGTGTTGACCAGCTTGAGTGGATTTTTTCATGATTTTATCGTCAATATCAGTCACATTTCTCACAAAAGTTACGTCATAACCCAAGCGAATCATCCAACGACGAATTATATCAAAAGCAATTGCAGCACGAATATGCCCAATATGTGGCGAACTTTGTACAGTTGCTCCACACACATACATACCTATATGGCCTGGTTTTATTGGCTTAAAATCAGAAACAGTATGCGATGCAGTGTTATAAAGTCGCATCCCAGATGCAGCTTTAGTTAAAGATTTGTGTCCCATATTATTAAGCATAGTTGCCATTATAAGTGTTCATTCATACTGAATATTTAAGCCCAATTCATACTGAATATTTAAGCCCATAATATGAAATCAAAAAATAACTAAAAAGCGAGTGCATAGACTTAGATATATGATAATTTCAAAGCATAAAAATTCATTAGCTATACAGAATGTTCGCGAGTAATGCACTGCATTTGTTAGTTGACGATTCATTAGTTTTATGAAAGGAACATTATGTCTGAATTTTCATCTGCGCTTATGACAGATATGTATGAATATACAATGCTTGATGCTGCATTGCACGATGGCACAGCTAATAGAAAATGCGTATTTGAAATTTTTACTAGACATCTTCCTGAAGGACGCCGCTATGGAGTAGTTGCAGGCACTGGACGCATACTTGAGCAATTAAGGAACTTCCACCTTCGTGAAGAAGATTTGAAATTCCTTTCAGATCGTCACATAGTAAGTAAAGAAACTATTTCTTGGCTTGAAAACTACAAGTTTAGTGGAAAAATTTCAGGATATCGCGAAGGAGAAATGTTCTTCCCTAATTCTCCAATTTTGCAAGTTGAAGGCACTTTCGGTGAATGTACATTACTAGAAACACTACTTCTTTCTATATTGAATTATGATTGCGCTGTTGCATCTGCAGCAGCACGAATGGTTTGCGCATCTGCTGGAAGACCTTGCATGGATATGGGAGGAAGACGAACAAACGAATTTTCAGCAATTGCTGCATCAAGAGCTGCAATTATTGGAGGATTCAAAGGAACAGCAAACTTGTTAGCTGCTCAAATTTACGATTTGAAAGCTATTGGCACAGCAGCTCATTGTTTTACTTTAGTTCACGATAATGAGCGCGATGCTTTCAAAGCACAGATTGCAACTCTTGGCACAGGAACTACTTTGCTTGTTGACACTTATAACATTGAAGAAGCTGTAAAGACTGCTGTAGAAGTTGCTGGAACGCAATTAGGCGGAGTTCGTATTGATTCTGGAGATTTGGGCGAGTTGGCAATGCGTGTGCGAAAACAGCTTGACAAATTAGGAGCAACAACAACGAAAATAACTGTTACAAATGATTTAGACGAATACGCTTTAGCTTCATTGCAAAATGCTCCAGTTGATTCTTATGGAATTGGCACAATGCTTGTTACAGGATCAGGCGCACCAACTTGCGCTATGGTTTACAAGTTGACTGAACGCGAAGGACAAAATGGAATTATGCATCCTGTTGCTAAGAAGTCTAAGAACAAAGCAACTGTTCCAGGTCGTAAATTAGCTTATCGATCTTATGATTTTTCTACTTCTAAAAATGGTATAGCTGACGCGGAGCACATTATTTCTGGATCTGAAGAATCTCTTAAAAACTTTAAACCTAAAGAAAATTGGGAGAATTTGCTAGTTGACTATATGATAGACGGTAAGGAAGATACCAAATACATTGGTCATGATGCAATTATGAACGCTCAAGAGCATTGCTCTAAAGCTTTAAGCCGATTGCCAATCTCTGCTCAAAGCTTAATGCGAGGAGATCCTGCTATCCCTACAGAAATTGATGTGCTTTAAATAAAACCTATAACACAAATAAAATCTTGAGCAAAAATAAAACCTTTAGCACAATCTTTAAATAAAATTTAAGTAAAACTAAATTTATATATCTACTTGAAATATTTTAAGAAAGGAAGACCATGACTTACAAAGAACAGTCTTATGAAGAACAGTCTTATGAAGAACAGTCAGACTCTTTAAATCTAAAGTCATCAATATATAAAACAAATGTAGTTAATTCGAGTGAATCAGAGTCTTCACCAGATTCTGGATCTGGAACTTCAACTGCAATACTAGAGCGTCCAGATACTAAAGAAGATGCCCGTTTAGACGATGGCTCAAATGCAGATCGTTTCGCTCACTACGTTGATAAACTTCAAGTACAAAAATCACTTCTTACAGGAAGACCAGTCGTAGCATTATGCGGAAAAGTGTGGGTTCCTAAGCAAAATCCAGAAAATTATCCTGTATGCCCTGAATGCAAAAAAATTTATGAACAACTAGGATCAATAAATCCTTTTAACATATAGAAAAACAAAAATATTCAGGAGCAGCGGAATATGGACTCACATCTCTTGTTATGCCAAATAACATGGGCAATACTTGCAATACTAGCTATATGGCAATTACTTAGATGGATTCCAGCAGGCACAGATAAACTTAATCCACTTCCATACGTGATTGCATTATTGCAACTTTCGTATATTCCGTTGCTCCTAATAGCAATAATTAGCGCAGCTTTCAATATGAAGCATGAGTGTATAGCGTCAATAATAATATTGCTTATTTCTTTTACTTCACATACTCCTTACGTATTTAAAAAGATTAAAAAAATTTTTCACTTCTTCTTTAAATCAAAATCAAATACATATAATCACGAATCAACTTATAATAAAAAAATTCGTATAATGACGTTAAATTGTCGTTATGGTCGCGCAAACGCAAAACAAATAGTTGAAATAGCAAAAGAAAATAATATTGACACACTTCTATTGCAAGAAGTGAACAAGCAGCTCATAAAAAAATTACATGATTTTCATATAGAAGATATCTTCTCAACACAACAATTAGGCGAGGAAAGCGAAAACGACAACGGCGGATTTAACGCAATTTTTACTAAATATTCTCCTCAAAGAACACTAGATAAAACAGTAAATATTGACGCGTCAAACGTACCTTTAGTAACAACAAAAATTGACGATATTACATTAAATTTTGCATCTGCTCATCCAAAATCCCCTATGAGAGGATGCGTATCTTGGAGCGAAGGAATAAGAATACTTTCTAAAATTCTAAAAACTTTTAGATTAGAAAATAGCAAAGTTATTACTATTATTGCAGGCGATTTCAACTCAACAATTGATCATCCTAGTTTTAGAAAATTATTGTCATCTGGTCTAAAAGACAGCGCAATTGAACTTGGCTGCAGACTTCGCACATGGCCTACATGGCTACGATGGCCGAATTTTACACTTGATCATATTCTTTTTAACGCTCATAATTGTTCATCTCACGCGCTGTCACATAAGTCTATTGCTGTGAAAGGCACTGATCATTTAGCATATATTACTTGCATAAGTTTTGAGTTAAATCGTCCAAGCCGATATGCATAATAGAAAAGTTATTTGCGTATGTTGTAGCCCTCTTCACAACTACGTGAGGAACATAGTGAATTCTCGTAAGGAGTGCCCCACACCCTAACGAAATTTCACGACTTTAGATACAAGGAGAGCCATTTTGGCAACCAAGATTCGTCTTAAGCGACTGGGCAAGAAATTCTACGCCTACTACCGCATTGTGATTTCCGATTCACGCAACAAGCGTAACGGCAAGTCTATTGAAGAAATAGGCGTATATGATCCAAATAAGCAGCCATCGTTGATTCAGATTGACTCTGAGCGCGCACAGTACTGGCTTGGCGTTGGTGCACAACCAAGCGAACCAGTATTAAAGCTTCTGAAGATTACCGGTGACTGGCAGAAGTTCAAAGGTCTTGAAGGTGCAGAAGGCACATTAAAGACTTCTGAAGCTGGCCCAGATGCGCAAGCTCGAGTTGAAGCTGTTGAAGCTGAAGCGCAAAAGCTTAAGGCTGCAAAGTCTGAAGCAGCTGCTAAGGCTCAAGCTGCAATTGAAGCTGCTGCAAATGAAGCAGAAGAAGCCAATACTGAGGAAAAGGCTGAGTAGTTATGTTGGCTCAAGCTGTGGAACATCTCATTAAAAATATTGTGGACTTTCCAGACGATGTTTCTGTACGCTCACTAGAAAATTCTCGCGGTGAATTATTGCGAGTTCGAGTGAACCCAGAAGACATCGGTCGTGTAATAGGCCGCGCAGGACGTACAGCTAATGCAATTCGTACTGTTATGCAAGCGTTAAGCGATCATAATGTGCGAGTTGATATTATGGATGTACGTAAGTGATTTAATCATACATAAGTGAGATTGAACGTGGCAGAAAACCAACGCGCATATGACGACCCTCAACAGGATTACAATAACCTGCTGAGGGTTTGTCGTATTGGTAAGGCTCAAGGTCTTAAAGGTGAAGTAACTGTACAAGTTTTCACAGATGAACCATATGAAAGATTTAAACCAGGAACTCACCTATATACTCAAGATGGATCGCGCGAACTAGTAGTTGAAAATGCTAGAACATTCAAAAACAGATGGATTCTGCTATTTGAAGAATCCTTAAATAGGAACGATGCTGAAGCATTGAATGGGTTGGAATTATATATTCCAGCTGAGAGCGCAGAAAATCTTGCACAGCATAACGCTTGGTATATAAAGGATTTAGTTGGACTAGAAGCTAGATTATGCGAAAATAACCAGTTAGGGCAACCTGAACAAGTTATAGGAAAAGTTGTAGATGTTCTAGATGGTGCGCAATCTTTGCTAAAAATTCGACTTGTTAATCCTATTGATGAAGACAATAAAACTGCTCTTGTGCCGTTTGTTGAAGCGCTTGTACCAGAAATTGATATTAAGGATCAATACTTAACTATCAACCCTCCTGGAGGACTAATTCCCGGATTTTAATGGAAAATAATCCAATAAAATCCTTCAAATAAAAAGCATAGCTGAACCACTCAAAACAATGAGTCCAATATATAAAGCTCGTAAGAACAAACTAAACATAAGCTCGTAAGAACAAACTCAGCACAAAACAATTAGAACAAAGCAATTAGCACAAATTCTGTAAATTCTAATCAAACTAATATAAGCACTCTTAAGCTCAATTAAAACAGCAAATTATGATGAACATTGACATTATTTCCGTATTCCCAGAGTATTTCAATATGCTCAATTTAAGCTTGCTCGGAAAAGCACAAGATAAAGGCTTATTAAACATAAAAGCATATAACTTACGCGATTGGACGCATGATGTTCATCAATCAGTTGACGATACTCCTGTTGGCGGCGGAGCTGGAATGGTAATGAAACCAGAAGTATGGTCTGAATGCTTAGACGAGTTATTAGGCTTAAATGATTCCTCTAGTAAAATTACTAATGAAAACTCTAATAGTACATCTAGTAAAATTACTAATGAAAACTTTACTAATACATCAATTAAAGAAAATAATTATCCTATACTAATATTCCCAAATCCTTGCGCACCACTTTTTAATCAAGTAGATGCAACAGAATTAAGCAGAGCAAATCATTTGATTTTGGATGTGGAAGGTACGAAGGCTACGATGCAAGAATTCCTGATTATTACAAGTCATGCGGAATAGACGTTCGCGAATATTCTATTGGCGATTACGTACTTAACGGAGGCGAAGTAGCTGTAAGTGTAATGGTTGAAGCTATCACTCGCTTAATGCCTGGTTTTATGGGCAATCCTGAATCAATTGTAGAAGAATCCTACACGGGAGATGACGCGCTTCTAGAACATCGTCAATACACTCGTCCAACTACATGGAGAGGGTTAAGCGTGCCTGAAGTTCTTACATCTGGAAATCATGCGAAAGTCGATAGATTTAGAAGAGATGAAGCTTTAGAAAGAACTGACGCAATTCGTCCAGATTTAATTGAGAAATTAGATTGCACTTCTTTAGATAAAGCAGACAGGAAAACACTTATAAATCTTGGGTGGGAAGTATCTGGAAAGCATCCACGTAAGTTAAACAACTAAGATTTACTATAACTTGAACAAAACGCTTTTATTCAACACTACTAAAACACGCTTTTATTCAACACTACTAGATTGTATAAAAAGCACAGCAGTTTCACCGTAATGTCGATTGTCAAAAATTTCCCATCCTTGAGGAAGCTTAGGCAAAACACTTCTTGTGCTACGTTCAAGAACAATTAAAGTATCAGATTTAACACTTGCTACTCCATTGTCAATTATGCACTGTAACAATTTTTCGCAATCAGAAGTTTCATAAGCATAAGGAGGATCTATAAATATAAGCTGGAACGCTTCTCCTTTATAATCCCTCACAAATTGTTCTGCATTTCGACTGTCAACTTTCATTGAAAGACAATCATCCCAAAATGCAGATTCGTGTAGTAGTTTAGCTGTTTTACTAATAAGAGATGCAGCAGCAGAATTTGCTTCTACAGATACTAATTTGCAACTTCCGCGAGATAATGCTTCAATACCTAAAGCTCCTGTTCCTGCAAACAAATCGAGAACAGTAGCATTTTCAAGCACATTCCATGCATCAAGACGTGAAAATATAGCCTCTTTCGCACGATCTGTAGTAGGTCTTGTACACGATTTAGCAGACGCTAATGGCATAGACTTGAATCGCCCAGAAATAACACGCATTCTTTATTTCCTACTCAACATCTCAGCAATATCAGCAATATAAGAAATCTCAGTAATCTCAACAACTATCATATTTAACGATAATATGAGCTTCAACACTCATAGGAGCTTAAATACTCATATAAGTAATATCATGAATTACTCGACATGCTTCTAATCCTTTACGCTCAAAATTCGTAAGAACTCTACCTTCAAATCTCTCCGATTCGCAAAAATCAGCATGAGGAAGTGTCTCAGCTTCATCTGCATTACCTTTACCTACATGTTCAATTGGCAAACTAACAGATTTATGTCCAATGTTCTTGAAATCAAGCCTATTATCCATCACTTCATGCACATGCAACGCATAATCTTCAATATCGGTTGCAATCCTCCAAAAGCCGCCTTTAGATAATGCTTTGTGAATATCTTGAGCTAGTTCATTCTGAACAATACGACGCTTATGATGCTTCATTTTCGGCCAAGGATCCGGAAAGAAAGTCCATATTTCACTAATCACATTAGAGTCACAAGCCTTGAAAAAATCAGGAGCATTAACTTGTGCGATTCTTAAATTCTTTAGACCTTTAGAGATTTTAGATTCATTGTTATAAGAAGAATTGTTAAAAGAATCATAAGTAGATTCTTTTAATGATCTATAAGACTCGCCAGAAGACTCGCTAGAAGACTCAGATTCGCACGAACTTTCACATTTAGAAGCAAGCAACATAGTATGCGCTACACCTGGATCATATACTTCTAACGCCAAAAAATTCGTATTAGGATTAGCGGATGCTGCAGAAACAATATTTTCGCCTTGACCAGAGCCAATTTCTACAACAAGTGGATTGCTATTCCCCCAATTTTTAGAAATCCATTCTCTATCAATTATGAGATTCTTTGTCAAGCGCAAAGAACCATTACCTTCAGAAACATCTAGTAAGTATTTAGAAGAATACGAATCTTTAGCGCGCTGCAACCTAGCATCTAATCGTGCAGATCTTCTAACAAAAGACAACACAGCACGATCTTTTGAAATCATGCTACTATTTTCTTGTTCTGCATCTTCATTATTCATAATCATCCAGACTCGTATTCTTCAAACCTGTTTAGCCATTTTTGTATTTTATTGTAGATTACAAAATATGTAAAATATTTTTACATATTGATGTATACTAAAAGTGCAAAACATAACAGATGTGAGCAAAAACGAACATTTTTGTTTCATCAGTATATCTAGAAAGGTCAATCATGACTGTTCTCGTTACAGGAGGATGCGGATACATCGGCGCACACGTTGTACACGCACTTCATAAAGCCAAGCAAGAAGTCGTCGTTGTGGACGATTTAAGCTACGGCAAACCAACACGCATTGAAGGTGCTCGACTTTACGGAATGGACATTGCAGCCCAAGGTTCAGGAGAGCGACTTGCAGAAATCATGCGTAGTGAGCATGTAGATGCAGTAATACACTTTGCAGCACGCAAACAAGTTGGCGAATCAATGGAAAAGCCACTTTGGTACTACGAGCAAAATCTCAATGGCATGTTAAACGTTCTAGAAGGAATGCGCCATAGCGATGCTAAAAAACTCGTATTTTCTTCTTCAGCAGCAACATATGGTGAACCACCTGTAGAGGTAGTTCCTGAAGACATATCTCCTATGGTCCCAATCAATCCATATGGACAAACCAAACTCATTGGCGAATGGATGGCTCGCGCTTGTGAAAAGCCTTATGGAATACGCTTCTGCGCATTGCGTTACTTCAACGTAGCTGGATGCGGACCAGTTGAACTAGAAGATCCTGCAGTTTTGAATCTTATTCCTATGCTTTTAGAGCGATTGCAGCGCGGCAAAGCACCTGCTATTTTTGGCGATGACTATCCAACGCCAGATGGAACTTGCATTCGCGATTACATTCACGTTTCAGATTTAGCAGATGCTCATATTGCTGCATTAAGATATTTGGATCTAGATGAAAGAAAGTATGACGCATTCAACGTTGGAACAGGAACTGGAACTTCAGTGCGCGAAATCGTTGAAGAAGTACGTAGAGTGACAAAACTACCATTCAAAGAAGCAGTATTGCCACGCCGTGCTGGAGATCCTCCTCAATTGATTGGAAATCCAACTCGTATTAACGAAGAGATGAATTGGCACGCACAGTATAACGTTAAAGATATTGTTGAGTCTGCATGGAAAGCTTGGCAAGCAAATCCAGCACATCATATTGACGTTGAATCTTGGAAGCAATCCGATTGATTTTCTTCATAAGCTAAATGAATTAAATTAACTAAATTGAGCGATTGAGCGATTACTAATTAAATTAGTGATCGCTTAATTTTTGTCCTATAACCCCAATTTTTTTTTGATGTATGACACGTATAACAGACTTTTTGGCACATAACCCATATAACGCAATAACAACATTTTGGAAATAACCAGAAACAACCCGAGATAACAACACTTTTGGGAAATAACCAGAAACAACCACACACTTTTGGGAAAATAACACTTAAGAAAACTTAGAATAGCTAAATAAAACAAAAAGCGCTGAAACAAAGTTTCTGCGCTAAATCACAAGTCGTGGCTCCGAGCGGGATCGATCCGCTGACCTAACGATTTTCAGTCGTTCGCTCTACCAACTGAGCTACAGAGCCATGATGAATAAAAAACCCGGAATAACCGGGCTTTCACCATCGCGACCCCGGCCGGACTTGAACCGGTGACCTCCGCCGTGACAGGGCGGCGCTCTAACCAACTGAGCTACGGGGCCGTGGCTTGTTCGCTTGAACAGCCGAGTCACTATCTTACATGAATAACGAACAAATGCAAGTCAAAAATGAAAATCGGCGTGTCTTGGTGACAATTAAAGGATTTACGGCGTGTCGAAAAGCTACTATTAGCACCAAAAAATAATATCAATATCGACATCAATCAATCAATCTAAATCGACACAATCAATGTCAATCAATGTAAACCAAGACCAGCAAAGATCAATCGACATCAGCATAAAAAATCTTTGTTCTAATCACTTGAACTATCAGAATTAGCATCCGATGAATTGGAATTATCTTGACTATCGGACGAATTTGAGTCAGAAGAAGAGTCAGACGAAGAAGAAGAATCAGAAGAAGAATCAGACGTTCCAGGATCAACGTAATCAGTGTATCCATCATCGTCTAAATCGTTATAATAATCATCTTTTCCATCTTCTCCAACTTTAATATACGCATGCTCAGGGTAATAATACTTTGAAGTTTGAGCATCGAGATGATTAGCTAAACCGTTAATCGCTAGTATAACAATTAAAATACTAACTACAATTGCAATCCAAGCTCTTACTCTTCCACGCTCACCAGTCTTTCTGATTTGGCTTAATGCAATCACAGATAAAATAAATCCTACAACCGGGAAGAAGAATGCAAGAATAAGACCCCAAAAAGCACATTTATTAAGTTCATCGCTTTTCTCGACTGGCTTAGGATTTGAATCATTATGCGTAATTTCGTCACTTGCAGATGAAGAATATGAATCACCCCAAAGATCAGGCCATTGTTTTACATCTGTTTTTTGAGAATTATAAGAATTGTTATATGAGTACGAAGATTGAGATGCATTATTTGCATTATAGCTGCCTGGAACAGCGCGTGAAACAGGAGAAACAGGAGAAACTGTTTGAGGATTATGATTTGGATAAGAAGGAGATTTAGCTTCTGTAGCAGAAGGCTGATTGGAGAATCTTTGAGCTTGAGGAGCCTGCCATGCCTGCTGATTCTGATTATATTGATTATAACCGTATTGCTGCTGATTAACCTGTTGCTGATTAGTTTGAGGATGATTAACCTGCTTCTGATTTAATTGCTGCCTGTTAGCTTGCGTCTGATTAGACGAATACTGCTGATTTTGATTATATTGAGGATTTTGTTGACTAAAATAAGGCTGATTATATTGGCTAGGCTGAGAAGATCGATTATATTGCGATTGATTGTAAGAGTTTTGATTATAAGAATTCTGATTATAACCGTATTGCTGCTGATTATAAGAGCCTTGATTATATTGCGATTGATTATAAGAGTTTTGATTATAAGAGTTTTGATTATAAGAGTTTTGATTATAAGAATTCTGATTTGCAGAAAACGATGCATTGCCATTATTCGCTAAATTCTGAGCATTATTCGCATTTTGATAATTATTGTTATCAGAACTACTAGAATTTTCGTATTGATCATTTCTCACAGACATTTCAGCCTCCTTACTCACTTTTAACTACATTCTAATTGTGTTTATAGGACAATTAACACTTCAATATAAAACATACGTAAAAACGGTGGCTATTCCAAAAATCGCACTATCCCCAAAAATCACATAATTCGAGATATGAAAAAACGCCACTTACAAAAGTGACGTTTTAATTTGTACCCCCTAAGAGAGTCGAACTCTTGTTGTCAGATTGAAAGTCTGGTGTCCTAACCGTTAGACGAAGGGGGCCTTTAACCAAACCATATGATATTAACACTTTGACTATGCATCTGCAAATATCGGCGTGTCGGCAAAGTTTAGAATTTTAAAAGCTTTTAATAAGTTTCCGTAAACTTAATAAATATCATTCATTCCCTTCACTATTGCTGTGCGAACGCTCATGCATGCGTCCGCGATATCTGCCGCGTCCGCGAGATCTACCTCCCCTTGACTTTCGCTTGTTTTGGCTAGGCTCAGGCATACTCCAACCTTCTTGCAACTGCGCTGCATCTCCAACAATCTCATCAAGAATTGGAGAAGATTGATTCACATCTTGAGTTTGAGCATGAATACCTGCACGGCGAAGCATTATATGCGCAGAACGCTTCTGATTTGGAAGCACAAGAGTTACAACATCGCCTTCTTCGCCTGCACGAGCAGTACGACCAGAACGATGTAAGAATGATTTAGGATCTTCAGGAGGCTCTGTTTGTACAACAAGTGCAACATCACTAATGTCAATACCTCTAGCAGCAACATCAGTTGCAACTAAAACTCGAACCTGTCCTTCAGAAAAAACAGCAAGATGTCTATCACGCTGACTTTGTGAAAGATTACCTTGCAAATCCACTGCTGGAATACCCTGTTGCACAAATTTCTTTGCCATATTCTTAGCTTGACACTTTGTGCGAGTAAAGAATATTGAGCGCTTTTTACCAGACGCAAGCTTTCGCAAAACTTCATATTTATCTCCTGAAGATACTGCAAAAACATGATGCGTCATAGTATCAACCTGACTATCAGCATCGTCAAGCGCATGAACAACAGCATTCGGCAAGAATTTATTCACAAGAGTCGCAACTTGTTTATCTAAAGTAGCAGAGAACAACATACGCTGACCATCTGGGTCAACCTGTTCTAAAAGTCTAGTAACAGCAGGAAGAAAACCCATATCTGCCATTTCATCAGCTTCATCAAGCACACTGACTATTACTTTTTCAAGGCTAAGAGCACCTTGACGAAGCAAATCCTCCAAACGCCCAGGGCAAGCA
Source organism: Gardnerella bivia (assembly GCF_049262715.1). Lineage (NCBI taxonomy): Bacteria > Bacillati > Actinomycetota > Actinomycetes > Bifidobacteriales > Bifidobacteriaceae > Gardnerella > Gardnerella bivia. The sequence goes on along the minus strand of NZ_CP058399.1, from coordinate 893,383 downwards.
AGCACAATTTGAGCTCCTTGTTTAAGCTGAGATATTTGACGCTGATACCTAACTCCACCGTAAACAGTAACCGTGCGCATACCATAAGCTGCAGCAAGGGGTGCAACAACATCGTCAATTTGATGAACAAGCTCACGAGTAGGAGCTAAAATAAGCGCACGCGGAGAAGGCAAATCCTCATTTTTACGATTCTTAGATTTTTTATCAGAGTTAATTAAATCAACAAAATTTTCTGCTAAACGAGAAACTAGCGGAATCGCAAATGCTAAAGTTTTACCACTACCAGTTCTACCACGCCCGAGAATATTTTTGCCTTTTAAAGAATCAGGTAAAGTAGCTTGCTGAATTGGAAACGCATTTATTTTCCCATCTGCACGCAAAACATCAACAATAGAAGATGGAACTCCAAGTTGCTCGAAAGTTACATCATCTTTATAACTTTCACGAGATTCAATTGCACAATCTGGAATTATTACAGAATTTTTCTTTGGATTAACAGAAGAATTATTATGGTTATCGAAAGATCTCCTACTTGAATCGGAAGACTTACGAGATAAAGACTTACGAGATAAAGACTTATTTCTATCCGATAAAGACTTACTATTATGCAATGAAGACTTACTGCTATCTAATGGTTCTAATGAAGACTTATTTGCAAAATCTTGTTCTGCTTCACGAATAGCCATTTCTTCGTATTGTAAAGCTTTTTCACGCAATCTTTCACGTAATTTATCTGCTTTACGATTACGACTTTTACGAGAATTCAGCTCGTAATTTTTATTATTTGCCTTATTATTTGCCTTATATTCAAAAGGATTTCGCTTTTTAGCGTTCTTTCTAGATTCCTTATTAACATTCTTGACTGCGATGCTATTAGCATTCTTAGCAACATTCTTAGCAGCATTCTTACTAACGTTTTTGCTAATATTCTTATTCTTACTAACGTTTTTGCTAGTAGCATCAAACTCATTAGACTTATTGAAAGATGAGTTTCTAGAATTATTTGAATTATATTTTTTATTATTACGGCGACTTTTGTTAGTATTTTTAGCGCCGCTGTGCATTGAATGCGCAGCATAATGAGTGTGTGGCACAATAGCCTTTCATAATTATTTATACAGTGATTCAGTGATTACACGTAATTACTACAAATCTTGAACTAGACGAGATTAGCATACGGTGAGCACAATACGCATTAAACATTAAAGTGATAACATATACACATACAAATTATTTTGCAAACAAACAAAAATCACAATGCACATCTAAAGCAAAGGAGCATAAAATGTCCAGAAGATTATGGGTAGAACGTAAAGACGATGGCACGTGGGAAGCATTAAGCGATGATGGAGCTAGATTAACTTTTGGCAAAGGGCAAGGAATGTTCAATCCAGTTGAGCTTATGCAAATAGCATTAGCTGGGTGCACTGCATTAAGCACTCAATACGCAATAGAACATGCTATTGGAGAAAACTCCTCCGCACGCGTAGTAGTAAGTGGCAAATACGATGCAGACGAAGGAGCTTACAGCCAATTTAACGAAGATATAACAGTTGATGCAACAATCGCGGATCATAAACTTACAGAAGAGGAAGTTATCGCATTAAAAGATAGAATGGAAAAACATATTAACAAAGGATGCACAGTCAAGCACACTCTCGAATCCTCTTCTCCTGTGAGAATTTCTGTAACAATCAAACATTAGGAAAATAAAAAATACAAAAAGATTGATTATTATTAAAAAATCAAAAATTCGTACAAAAATTTTGGAAAAACATAATATACTAGATATGTTGTTTATGTAATTGGAGGAAACTTTGAAAATAGCTATTTTTACTGAAACGTATCCACCATACATAAATGGCGTAGCAACACAATCATACATGTTGAAAAAAATGTATGAAGAAATGGGACATGAAGTACTAGTAGTAACTGTTGGATCTGAAAAGCAATATAAAACTAAGCTAGTTGACGGCGTAGTTTATGTTCCAGGTTTTATGCTTAAAAAACTTTATAAATATCGCGTTGCAATCCCAATTGGATACATGCGCAAAAAATTCCCTATCAATTTCAAACCTGATGTCATACATATCCAAAATGAATTTGGTATTGGTGAAATCGGTTTGGAAGTTGCTAAAAAAGAGCATATACCTGTTGTTTATACTCTTCACACAGAATACGATAAATTCTTGTTTTATATTGGACTAAAACATTTTACTGAGTTTTCAAAAAATATTTCTTCAAAATATTTCATGCGATTCTCCAAAAACGCCACAATTATTACAAGCATGTCTTCTAAAGCTCAAGCTTATATTGATCGCCAAAAAGTGAATAAAAAAGTGGTCGTTCTAAGCAATGCTGTTGAATATAAAAAATTCCTACCTACACCTGAACGACTTGCTTTCCGTGAAGAATTCCGTAAAAAATACGATATTTCAGATTCTACAAAATCATTTGTATTCGTTGGACGTATAGGCGCTGAGAAAAATATTCAAGAGCTTATTGATAATTTCATTTATTGTGATTTTCCTCGCGAAAAAGCTCGCTTATTCGTAATAGGCGGCGGACCAGATTTGGAATATTTGCGAGAATACGTTAAAGAAAAAGGATTTGAAGATAGAATTTATCTTTTAGGACCTATTGCGCATGACGATATTACTAAATATTTATACGCAATGGATTATTACACAACAGCTTCTCTTTCAGAAATGCATTCTCTTTCCATGCTTGAAGCAATGGCTTCTGGATTATTTGCACTTGTTAAACATGATCCGCCTAATGAAAATCAAATTATTAGCGGGGAAAATGGCTATCAATGGGATTCTAAAGAGGATTTCAAAGCTGTTTTCACTAAAGTCATAAATATGAATAAAGTTGAGCAAGATCAGCTTAAAGCAAATGTGCTTGAATATTCGAAAAACAATGATTTTAAGAAACAAGCTCAAGAGTTAATCGAAATATATAAGCAAGCTATTGAAATAAACAAAGCTGAACTCGAGAATAAAAAGTTAAAGCGCGAAGAACGACTGAAAAATCTAGGATTAGCTAATATTCTCAAAAACAGCTGAAAATTCTTTGCAACTTTGCAACTAGATTGCTGCTGAATTTGAAGTAAACGCATAAACTATGAATTTATTCACTAAAAGTAAATTAAGTATAGATTGTGTACTAGTGAGGTGTGGGAAATACTTAACGAACAATAAAAAGCGAAACGGTATTTAAAAGTTACACCTAATCCAAACTCTTCACAAAACTAAAGTAAGCTAAAATCTAACTTTTACTACCACAAGCAACAACATTTGAGAATGCGTAAAAAGTTGAAGCTCCTGTGAGGTAAGTAATTCCCACACCTCACAAACACAGTAAAATAAAAATCTTGCAATGAGAGAAACTCCTAGAGCGAAGCCACAACAAATAAGATAATTCTGTAAAACAAACTATGAATTTGAAGTAAATACAGCGAAAATCTAATGCAATGGATCTATTGTTTCTTCAATTTGTTTAGCTTCAGAAACATCTGCTTTAGGTACATCAACTTCATGCACACCGTTAATATCGTCAACAGGAATCGAATGAGAATCCAAAGACGCACCTTTTGCAGCATCCGATTCAACATATTTGCGAGGTACAACATACACTGGTCTAGAAGAATGTTGAAGCAAACCTTGGCTGATAGAACCAAGTAATAATCCGGTAAATCCTCCGCGTCCGCGAGAACCTACTACAACAAGATCATGAGTTAAACTTGCTTGAGTCAAAGCTGTCACAGCAGATCCAGGGACAACAGAGCAATGAATTTGCAAATCTGGAGTCTTATCTAAAATCGGCTTAACTCTAGCTTCTAGATCATCCATATAGGATTCCATAACTGCAGTATCGCCTTCTGCGCCTTGCACGTAAGGAGCAGCAGAAATCACATCTAACTGGGCATTCCAGCTATAAGCTAAATCTGAAGCAATTTCCAAAGCTTTCAGACCCCATTTAGACTCATCTGAGCCAACAGCAATCTTTTGAATAGTATTATTCAAATGTATACGCTGACCATTGTCATCAGTATATGGAACAACCACAATAGGGCAATACGCATATGCAGGAAGTGAAGAACTCGTAGTGCCAAGCAATCTTTCTGCAAGACCACCTTTACCACGATTTCCAATAACAATCAATTTATAATTTCTTGAAAGCTCAATAAATACAGAAGAAGGATCTCCTGTGACTATAAGAGTTGTTGCATCTACACCTTGCTCTTTAGCAACAGCTTTTGCTTTAGAAAGTATCTCTTGAGCATCTCGATGCGCTAAATTATCATCGCCAATTGCTGAATAAGTTGCATCAAAAGAAACAGCTGCATAGCTTGGTAAAGAATATGCACAAACAATTTGTAATTGTAAACCAGCATGTTTGGCGTAATTCGCTGCCCACCATGCAGCCTTATAACTTGCGTGCGATCCATCAACACCAACAAGAACGGCTTTATCGTTCATAATCACGCCTCCAGTCTTGTATGCACAACTACATCGTCATGCTTAATTTTATTACTTAAAACAAGAATAGCGCGTTTCAAACGTCAACGTCAATGCGACACAAAATCAAGCAAGCAAAACATATATTTAAAAACACAATATATGCTAGAAATAAAGAATAAAAGAAACAATAATAATTCTTGAATCGTTCAAAACTTAAAGTATGCGGCGAATTGAATATGATCCGCGGAAAATCTGCCTGAGCGGAGCATATTGAGTACCATTATTTTGCGCATTAACAATCATGCCATTACCTACATAAATAGCTGCATGACTACTACTAGCAATAATATCCCCAGGATGAGCTTCATCAAGGCTTGCAACCGCTTTACCAACTTGAGCTTGAGCTCTTGCAGTTCGAGGAAGATCTACTCCCATCTTAGAGTAAACATACCCAACAAAACCAGAGCAATCCCAACCAGAAGTAGTTGTGCCACCCCAAACGTAAGGAACTTTCCCAACAAATTGAGCAGCAAAGTTCAACAAAGCTTCACTTGAACGCTCGTCTGGAGGATTTACAGTAAAATATTGCTCTCTGCTTGAAGAGCCACGATTTACAGAACCACGATCTGAATTTCTGCTTGCTGCTTCACTATAAGCATTTTGGCGATTTAAAATACGAAGACGCTCAGCATCAGCATTTCTCTCAGCTTCACTTTTTGTTTGTGGAACTTTTAGACTTTCAATTCCACCCCAATGTGAATCAGAATCGACATCAGTAAAAACAGCTTCCGTAAACAAATCACGCTTTACACTGTTGACCTTAGGGAATGAACGAGTGGACGTAACATTAGCATCACTAGAATCAGCAGCAAATGCATTAGCGATTGGAATTATGGCAAGAATAAGCGCGCATGCAACAATCGCAGCATAAACACGTGAATAAAAGCTATTTTTAACCATCTCGAAAATGTTAGCATAAACTTAATACATAATTGATTTAAGTACAGTCACATATTCATACAATCAATAGTTCTCACATAAGTATGAACAAATAAAACAGTATGAGCGAGAACGAGAAATATAAGAAAAATTATCGTAAAAATAAGAATATTTAATAGTGAATGAATTGATATTTCGAAATTTCACTAGCTTCAAATTTGCGCGAGAATGTACCTCCATGCAATTTTGCGCCAGACTCCGAAGTTTCAATAGAACCATCGGAATTTACTTTTTCGACTATTGCAACATGACCATAATAACGATCAGAACCAGCCTGACCCGGAGCAAATACCATTATATCTCCCGGATGCCTTGCACTACGATCAACCCAATAGCCAAGAGCACGCGCAGAATTAGCCCACATACGGCCATCTCCCATATGAGAGCCTACAGGTAAGCCTAATTGATGACGGCGCACATAAACCCACCACGTGCATTGGCTGAATTCATAAGTATTGCCTTTATCTCCACTATCGTGATTAGGATTAAAGCCTTTTGGCAAATTACTTATATCTGCTTCCATCAATAAAGCAACTTGCGGATTATTTGCAACAGAACGCGATAGCTCTGAAATATCGAAATTAGTATCTGAATTAAGCGACCATTTAGAATTGTGAGAAGAAGCAGTAGAAAGACCATTTAATACAACAGCTCTATTTTCATAAAAACTTGATCTCGTAGAACGAACTCTATTTAGCGCAACGCGATTATAAGATCTAGAAGCAGAATCCGAACTCTTCTCTACAGATGACTGATAAGAATCAGCAGGGACTTCATATGACTTAGAACCAACTAAATAATTAGAAGAGCTATTAACAACGCTAGATGTCATAACAGCGCCAACCAACGCAATCAATGATGCAGAAATAATAGTTCTTTTACGTCTTTCAGTAGCTAAACGTGCTAAACGAATTTCTCGCCTTGTTTGTGGAATAATATCGTGAACGCTATTAGAAACAATTGCGTCATACTCATTCGCAACACTAAGCTCAGGAGTGGAATTTACTTCACAATTTACTCCACAATCAGAGTCAATCTTATAAACATGTGAAGCGGAATGAGATCCATGGCTGGATGCAAAAAGCGATAAAAACGAATCACCACTACGTGAAACTTTCTTAGCGCCATGTGCAGCATGTCTCATAAAAAACCACCCAACAAAAATCAACTAAACACGCAGGAAACGTAATAAAATCCAAAAACACTTCCCACATTTTTACTCTCAATTTAGTAAGGATACAACGCACTACGGATGACTAGCCACGCCTTATTTTATAAGAAAAAATATAAGACTTTAGAAAAATATAAGACTTTAGCACGTTGTATCATTGCCGTTATGAAATTCGCACCAATTATCAATCCAGACGCGCGAAAAGATACGCCAAAACCGTTACGCGTAGATTTACGCACTACATTTGCTATAGGTACGATTATATGGTTTATTGCACTAGTTGTTACGCTACTGCTTGCTCTTTTACATGTTATTTCTATTTTCTTTACATTTGTAAGTGCTATGGGATTTTTTATTGGAATAATATTACTTATTTGGGAGCATTTCGATAGATGGGATTATCGCCGATTAGGCAAGTAAAAATCCACATCTTAAACGTCAACGACATACAACCAACAGCTCACGCCAACACACACAACCCACAGCACACCCACACTCACACCAACAGCACACATCTCAAACATTTATTAAAAGCACTCAAATTTATCTATTTAAATGTGTAAAAAACGTAAATATTTACATTATTATAAAAAATATCGCATTTTGATAAAATATTGTGCAAAAATAATAAGTATGCCAATTGAAGCCACGATAATACTCATGGTGATTGTGTTTGCACTTGTTTGCGCGCCTTTCGTCATCATGATTATTTCTCGTGCCTTAAAGAAGCATCATATGAATGAAACAGTTGCAGCAAGAACTGGCGATTTAGTGCATTATGCATTTATTCTAAATCCTTCTAAACCTCAAGCAGAACAATATCGCAAAACAATAAAAGAATATTGCCAATCTCATGAAATGCAATATGAAATTATTGATACTTTGCTAAACAAAGATGGTAGAGAATGTGCTTTAGAAGCACTTAAACATGGAGCGGATGTAGTAGTAGCAGTCGGCGGAGATGGCACAGTTAGAACTGTTGCGAGCGCAATGAGCGGCACAGAACACGCAATGGGAATTATACCTATTGGAACAGGTAATTTATTCGCAAGAAATATGGGAATTCCTGTAGATGATGCATATGCAGCTCTTCAAGTTGCAACATCGCATGGATCGTTGCGCGTAGATATGGGGCGCGTAACGATATTAGATAAACCTTATGAAGATCACGGTCACGCATTTTTAATTATTGCAGGCATAGGATTCGATGCGTTAATGATTGATGACACTAATCCATCACTAAAAAAGAACATAAGTTGGCTCGCATACTTCGTATCAGGTGTAAAACACTTATTTGCACCAAAATATAAAGGAAATGTGATTTTTACACAAATAGATGGAACTAAAAGCAGCAAAAAAGAAATATCATTCCGCACACTAATGTCTGGAAATTGTGGGCAGATTCCCATGTTCTCGCTTATGCCAGAAGCTTCATACGATGATGGAATACTTGATTTTGAGATTATTGATACTACTGGCGGATTGATTGGATGGGCTAATTTATTTGGTGATGTAGTGCATCAAACACTTACTGGAAAAGCTCAACAAAGTCCACTTTCAACAAACTCTAAAATAGAACAACTTCAAGGTTTAGAAGCTGAAGTATTGCTGGAAAGATCCGCTCCTGTACAAGTAGACGGTGATATTCTAGGATACACAAAACACTTGCGTTTTAGCGTTGATAAACAAGCATTATGCGTGCGAGTACCAGAAAGCTTAGAGTCTTCTGTAAGCCAAAATACCACCGCCGTGGCAAAATAAAAAATTATGGTAGCAAAAAATGCGGGTATGCCCGCCACCCCAGAAGATCTAGTCAACGTCGATGCTTTAATCGGCGCATACTATGATGAAGTTCCAAATTCAAATATTCCAGAACAGCGCGTGATTTTCGGCACTTCCGGTCACCGTGGTTCAGCTTTGAAAACTTCGTTTAACGAAGCTCATATTGTGGCTATTACGCAAGCTATTGCTGAATATCGCAAGAAAGCTGGCGTAACTGGACCTCTTTATATTGGTCGCGATACGCATGCTCTTTCCGAGCCTGCTCAAAAGACAGCTATTGAGGTTTTAGTTGCTAACGGCGTTCACGTTCGTGTGGATTCTCGCGGCGACTTCGTGCCAACTCCTGTTGTGTCACAAGCAATTTTGACGCATAATCGCGCAGCAGATGGCACTCAACGTTTCAGCGGTGAAGGTTTGGCTGATGGCATTGTTGTGACTCCTTCACACAATCCTCCGACTGACGGCGGTTTTAAGTACGATCCTGTAACAGGAGGACCTGCTCCTGCAGACGTAACTAACGCAATCGCAGCTCGCGCAAACGAATTACTTGACAACTACAAGTCAGTAAAGCGCGTGCCTTTCGAAGAGGCAATCAAATCTGATTTAGTAGAAGGCTTCGATTACCGCGAACACTATGTAAGTGATTTAGCAAACGTAATTGATTTTGATGTAATACGCTCTAGTGGCGTACGTTTAGGAATTGACCCACTTGGTGGAGCAAGCGTAAACTACTGGCCACTTATGAACGAAAAGTATGGATTGAATATTGGCGTTGTTCGTCCAGAAGTTGATCCAACTTGGCGATTCATGACAATTGACCACGATGGTAAGATTCGAATGGATCCAAGCTCCCCTTACGCAATGAAAGGCTTAGTTGATCAGCTTAACGCTGGCGCTTGGGATAAGTATGATCTAGTTGGTGGCACAGATCCTGATGCAGATCGACATGGAATTGTGTGCCCTAACTGGGGAGTTATGAACCCAAATCATTACATTGCTGTGTGCGTTGAATACTTGTTCGGTGGTGCTCGTCCAAATTGGCCAAAGAATACTGCAATCGGAAAGACGCTTGTATCTTCTTCTTTGATTGATCGCGTAGCTGCATCTATTAACGCAAAACTTGTGGAAGTACCAGTTGGATTCAAGTGGTTCGTTGATCCACTCTTTAGCGGAGAGGTTGCTTTCGGCGGAGAAGAAAGCTCCGGAATGAGCTTCCTACGCAAGGATGGTCGCGTTTGGACTACTGATAAAGATGGATTGATTCCAGACTTGCTCGCAGCTGAAATTACTGCAAAGACAGGCAAGAACCCAGCTCAGCTTCACCAAGATCAGGTTGCTCGCTTTGGCGAAAGCTGGTACAAGCGCGTAGACACTCCAACTACTCTTGAGCAGAAGCAGAAGTTCGCTAGCTTGAGCGGAAACGATGTTGAAGCTTCTAAGCTTGCTGGCGAGGAAATCACAGCAAAGCTTACAGAAGCTCCTGGAAACGGTGCTAAGATTGGCGGTTTGAAGGTTACTACCAAGAATAATTGGTTCGCTGCTCGCCCATCTGGAACTGAAAACATTTACAAAGTTTATGCTGAGTCATTTGTTTCTCCAGAAGCTCTAGACAAAGTTCTTGAAGAAGCTACTGCTGTAGTAGATAAAGCTTTAGCTTAAAATAACTTATAAATTTGAATTAAGACTTGCGCTGGAATTAAATCTATTATTCTAACGCAAGTCTTATTTTTATTATTCAATAGTGTAAGCTTTCACACGCACGCAAAACTACACAAGCAATTAAAATTATTTACGATCACGAAAATACGTTATAGCTTTAATTGCTTTAAGAAACTACTACTTCTAATAGTTTCTTAAAGAAGAGCTGCAATGCTTGCCAAAAGCGCGTGCGAATCTTTTAGCTCTAATCACTGATACAAGCCATCCGCGCTTTCCGAACGCTCCTGATGCCAAGAATAGAGCAAGCAGAACGCCAAACAACAAAGTGAACCATATTGCAGCTTTACCACCACTAAATGGAAGAGCAATTGGTTTAACGTTTATACCACCGAGTTGTATGTAACCTAATATTGCAGACCCATCCTCTTTAGGCGCATCATAGCCTTCGCTTTTATTGCCAACCGAATCCTCAGTTTGAGCATACACAGCGTATATTGCAGTTTTGCCATTTTGTGCTAATAACTTCTTAAGTTCATCGGTATCAACACTTCCGTCAGCTTTAGTGATAGTCCACTCAGGATTCTGCGGATTCCCGCCATTTAGCCTACGAACGTACACCTTAAGCTTGTTCTTAACTGTTGCGCGCGTATCGTAGTCGTCATAAGCGTCTATGAATCTCTTCTTATCTCCATCTTTAGAAACACTAGAGTCAGAATGCTGATTATTCTCGTCTTTAGTATTGAACGTGAAGTCAATGTTATCCACGTCAACACCGTAAGGGTTCGTAACACTAGTTCCTTCAAGCGCGCCAGCTGCTTTAACTGTTGGCTTAACGTTGTCTGTTGCAACCAAGTACACAGGCATTACAGCTTCGTCAACACTATCGTTCGCGTCTTGCTTTGCGTGGTCGCTTCCTTCAGATTCGCGTCCGCGAGCATCGTAAATCGTCTTATCTACCCAGCTCACACCAAGGGACATAATAAGCCTGTTATCCAAGCGATTTCGCCCGTCACTGCCCGTAGACTCAAAAATCTTATTCGTGTCAGTAAGCTTAAAGCTACGGTCGATTGCTCCAGAGCTACCCCAGCGAGGTTTGCCAGCAAAATCAGTTACTTTACGACTAGAAGCGTTATCTTCAGCAGTTTCGCCGCAAACCTGCTTGTCGTCTACTTTTCTACACACGTTAATATGCGAGAATCCGCCACCGTTGTGACCATTTCTATCAGTAATATCCTGCATATCAATAATGTTTATGAAGGACGTCTTTTCTGAGCTTTCCGACAGAGTATACATCATGTTGCCATTTATTGCGTTAAGTCCGTCAGTACGAGTCGTTTCTGCAATAACTTTATCGTTACCTTTTATTTCAGCTCGTAGCGAAGGCTGGCAATCCGCAAATGGCAAAGGTGTTTTACCATCTAAGCCTTTGCACTCATCATCTGGATGCAACTTCTTATTTAGCTTAAGATTTACCACTGATTGCACAGCATTGTAGTCAACCGGAGTTTTGTCCGAAAGATTGTAAACGTAGAACAGCGACTTTTTATCTTTAGATAGAACAAGACCAAGATCATCCGGTCTACCTTCAATCTTAGGCGCTTTAGACCTATCTTGAGTTTCATTCTTCATAGGCACGTCTACAACGTAATCTGCGGCACCGTTTCCTAAGCCATCGTCATCCTTGCCATCGTTAGTGTTTCCACTACCATCGCTATTGATTCCATAAACTGAGCGCAATCGCACAAATCGCGTAACTTGATTCTTTTGAGGAAGTGGCACAAGCACACGGCTTCGCCAACCACTAGTAAACACAACCAAATCTTGCTTTTCTTGAGGTATAGATCCATAGCTAGGAGTTACTTTAGGCTTTGTATAAATATTCTTTCCGTCCTCATCAGTTTGCCTGTAGTCATACTCTCTAAATGTCACCATAGTCTTGCCAGCGCCCAGCTTTATGTCATCATTTGTGACGACTTCGCTATCGTTACCAAGCCACTTTCCTGTGTTGTGGTTTTCTTTAGTGAGCTCTAGTCGTATTGCTCGCTGCTCAGGATTACTAAGCAGCATTGGGTGCACTTGCACAATACGTCTGCGCATCGAAACATCAAAGTACACACAATCGGAAGGCTTTGATTTCCAATCACTTGGCTTAACATCATCCGGCCTGCACACTTCGTCTGTTCTCTCTTTTGCTATTTCCATTGGAAGAACGTCAAGCGTGTCTTCATTAGCATCGGAAGCTCTATTTTTTGAAGACGAACGCGAGCTAGAACGATTACTTGCACCAGCAGGCTCAACTAAAGCCGCACGAGCACTCTTATTCCTATTCCCGTTCCTCACATCTGAATTTTCTACGAGTTCTTCAATGCTTTTAACACCAGGCATCCACGTCCATGGTCCAATATCTCTTCGCGCACGCGCTCTAACCACGCTTCCAGGAGCTAACTTGCCTCTCTTGAAAAGAACAACAGCGTTACCGTTTTCATTTTTAATCTCAACTTCATCTGAAGAAGGCTTATTTTCACTATCATCACAATATCTCCAATCCTTGTTACCAAACCAGCAAACAGAAAGCGTTTTTCCAATACTGAGCTTATCTTCAGTTACAGCATTATCAGCGCTGTTATTAGGATTGTAGTAAACTACCATTCGCTTAGAGTATTGAGGCGATGTTACTTTAACAACATTATTTCTGTGAGCGTTTGTAACAGCTTGACCATTCCTCTTAACGTAACTGTCGTTTCCATTAAGCCAAAGCTTGTCTGAATTTGCAGACTGATCGTTGTTCTCGCCATCATAGTAAGCAACAACGCTTGGACTTTCCATTTTCGTCCACTTAGTTTTAAAGCAGCCCACAGCAGTTTCTTCGCTTTCGTTTCCAACGGAATCCGAAGTTTTAGCAAACAGCCTAAAGGTGGTTGGCTTTTTAGGGTCAGGATTTTGCAAATCCGTGCTTCTGTAACGTTCAATAAAGCGGCGGATTAAATATTTATCTTCATAGCCATCGCGCACAAAACGTATTCGAGGAGTTCTACCTTTAGAATCTTTTACGCCTTCTGCTTCAATATCTATTTGCAAATTGCCTAAAAGCGCTTTACTTGATTGACCTGTATCAATCGTCTTTCTATTAGGCCACCTGCCAATAGTGTACGAACCGGTCGGCGTATATGCGTTAAAGTCGTCATCCAGCTTCAAATTTTCAGGCAAAAGTAATGTACCAGTATCTGTGTTATACCAATTGTTATTCTCTAAATCAATTAAATCGTTATCTACTGGATTACATTCTTTTTTGCCTTGACCTGGAAGCATGCAGCTGCCGTGAATATTCCAAGCTTTATTTTTTTCAGGGTAGCTTTTACCGCTAATCGTTGGCTTTTGACCATCCACAGGCACAAACCACACGTTGATTACGTTTGTTGTGGTATTTTGGTCACCATTTACGCGGAATATAAGATCATTGTTAACTTGACCATTATTAACATACAGTTGCGCATGCATGAACGGCCGCTTAGCAAAATACCTTTTTGCGTGTTGCTCATCATTTTCAACACCAACCTTCAAAGTTGGCACATCATCATAGGCGTTTACATACCTTACTCTCCTATTTTCAAGTATGACTCCATGCTTTATGCCATCTTTAGTGTCATCATCCGTGTCACCAATATCCAAGCCATCCGCCTGGCCGTTAACATTTGCTCCACCAGGCATGAGGAAATGCTTGTGAATTGCGTACGTACTATGCTTTTCGCCTTCGTTTATTCTGTCTGTAATAGAAACTTCATTACCTGTTTCAACGTACTCACCTTTGCCATTCTTTTTAAGCTCCATGTTTACGTCAACATTGCTTTCAAAAGAACCCCATGTGTTACCAAGACTCTTTTGTGTATACTTTACTAAGTTGAGCACGTTCTCCCACTGGCATTTTCCAGTATTTGACGAGTTATAATTACCGTTCGAATCTTGACCAAGCGTGCATGTTCCATCCTTAGGAGCATAACCAAAAGAATTTCCACGATATGGAAGAGTATCTCCATTATTCCAAGTCTTCAAAATTTCGTTCTTGTTCTTTGAACCGTCAAGACCTTTAAGCGATGGTTGCGGCTTATTCGTTGGGTCTGGAATTACAGGCGTTCCTTTAATCAAATTCAACACTTCATCTGTATTAAGTTTTTTATTAGTGTTGATATCCCACTTATACACTAAATATTCGTTGCCAAAATCTCTATCTCCGTACCACTTAAGACCAGGGTCAGAGTCTCTTCCACTAACCTTTGTGCTTTTAAGATCCCACTTGTAATCTTTTCGCATATTCACATATCGTGTAACTTCATGCGTAGCAGGATTTAGAACAGTTTCATCCTTTGCTTCCAACTTATCTATAGTGAGATTCTTTTTAGAGTGTTCCATTTTAGCAAGATCACTATCATCTTTGATGACTTTGCCATGCTTAGGACTAATATCCAAGCACAACTTCCATTGCAAATCATTCTTATGACTATTATCCGCCTTGCAAGAGTACTGAGGCTTCGATTCACCGTATGCGTAAGTAAATGAGTTAGAAGCATCGTAGCGGTTGTAAGTATCGTACTTATCTTCGCCCTTAATACCGATTTCTTCCTTGCGGTATCCAAAAATTCGCTCATTCTTATTGTCGTGACGCATCCAAGTAAGCAAAGCTCCTGTTTCGGAATCGTTTAATTCAAATGGGCTTACTTGCACTAATCCGTTTGGCCAAGTAATATCGAGCGGAAGCGGATCGGACTCTTCGTGATCCTTATAGTGATCCGCATAATCTCCAATAATAGGCCACAAATTATTTTGACTCTTATTTGGAGTATTTTCCGCTACAGAGTATGCGTCCACATAAATTCTGGAACCAATTTCCGCAAAGTACTCTGGAATCTCAATATTTCCTGTTGCAGGGTCAAAAGTGATTTCACAACTGTCGCCATCTTTAGCAGTGCAACCCTTGAAGTACTTATCGAGATCAGAAGTAATTACGCGCTTTGAATATTTCTCACGCAATTGATCGTCAGATGTATGAGCCCTATCGTCATCAGCAGCCGCCCTAGAAGCATCTGCTCCAGCAGCTAAATTCTTACCCTTATAAGTATTAACCTGCTCCCAACGATCAGTATTTCCGTGCCGCTGAATAATAATGCCATAGCAGCTGCCATCCGTAGGGCACTTTTCGTCAAAGCTCAAGTCTTTGCCATGGGATTTATCCTTCGTTTCCGCAGGACCATCTTTACCGCGCGGCCAAATTCTCACCATAATTGAACGCACGCGCTTATCTTCATCCCAAGGATTCACGCGACCAACATAATGTCCGTTCCTCTTCTTATCCCACCAAACGTTTGGCAAACCGTAGCCAGGAGATACAATAATCAGCCTAATCTTCTTTATTACAGAATTTCCAACTTCATCCCAGCCGTGGAATATTAAATCGTGCACACCTCTATCTGCAACGTCAACTTGAGGCGAACCACCATTAGAGCCGTTGAATTTATCTTTAATAACCCAGCCCTCTTTGTCTGTCTCAGTATTCGGCATACCGTTATCGTGCACAAAATCGTCATAACTTATTGTGCTAAAGTTACCGCATCCATTTTTAGCACAATCTTTGCCAGACTTACTCTTGGTTATCATTTCGAAGTCGTTGTAGAAATCCTTACCAACATACTTCTTGATTTCTGCATTGTACTTACTCTGATCATCGTTTTTACCATTGACGCCAAGCATAATCTTCCTGTCGTCATGGCCTTTAACCCAGAACTTAATCCTGCTCTTAGTTGCAATCTTCAAACCATCAGCAGGCACAGTCATAGGCTTACCGTTATTAACGCTAACTTTTACATCCAGCGTTGGCTTCTCGTAATCAACGTACGGGAACACAACAGGTATAACGGTAGTTGAATCGTCCCAGAAAGTAATCTTTAAATATTTTACAAACACGTAATTTGGCAAAACTTCAGGACTTTTACCATCCTGCAACTGTGCGCTGTAACCATTACGCATCCACGTGCGATATAAACTACCAGCTTTATCTTTAGCTTTATTTATAAGCTTTTCAGGCACAGGATCACCCTGCTTTGAGCCTTTAGGAGCATAGTAAATATACCAAACATTACGCGCAGTTGATTGTTGAGGCTTAGGCCAGCATTCAGGAATATTAGAATCGCGGTCAGCGCTATCTCGGTCACCGCTATCCCTGTCGCCACCATCTCTATTCGCATAATTTGCAGAGCGATCGCCATTAGAAGCAGACCTATTAGACTCATCAGTTTCATCTTTAAAATCGTCAAGAATCTTAGAATGAGCGCAACGGTTTGAAACAGTTACAATAGGAACTTTGACAGCAATCTTAGTTTCAGCATCCTTAAGAGTATTCGACTTAAGATTATCTCCCCACTTATCCGTCCACTCAGCCTTGTATACGGCGTTATCTTTTATTGCATCGTTTGCGCCATTATCTTTACTTCCTTCATAGGTTCTATCAAGTGGATACGTATCTTTTACTGAACCGTACTTGAACTGGTTACCCATGAGATCGCTATTAAGCACGTCTGTGTAAAGGTTAGGATCAAAAGACTTCACCTGATCATACAAACGACCCTTATTGTTTTCAAAATTAACAAATCCCTTATTTTCACTACCGGAATTAAGCACAATCGGATTCGGAAGAGGCTTATCGTAAGAATAATACGTAGGAGTTTTGTCGTCTTTATTCCACTCTTCAGTTTGCAAAGGCTTAAACACATCTGCTTGCGTAATAATTCTGTACCACAAATCCTGCGTTTCGCTGATTTGATAGTAATCATTACGATACTTCAGCTGAAGATTATGCCTTCCAGGAGTTGAATCCTTCGTATTATGATCGTCCACGCCAGGGTATCGGAACCACTGATTACCGCGCGCATAATTGTTATTTGGAGAATAAAAATCAGGAAGTAAACGAATATCTTTAGTCTCTTGAATACCTGGAGAACTTGCCAAAGCCCTGTTAATTAAAGGATTGCCATTCTCATCTTCAAGCAACATACTTGAAATTTCCATCTTACAATTCTCATTAACCTTACCAGAGGAATCAAGGCATATACCGTAGCGAGAAATGTACTTACCATTATTTCCGTAGGTTGAAGGATCATCATCACCATCAAGTGGGAATTCACCATCTTTATTCAAACCAGGGCCGAATGGTCCTAAACCAGTACCCTTAAGGAAGTGAAGACGCGGGCTCTGCACATCCATAATTCTTGGCACACCATACCACTGTTCATACAACGAAGTGTAACGATACGACTTACTAAAACGACCTGCTGCTTTCAGCGAGTAAATGCTACTCCAAGCGCCAAATGGATCAGTCTTACCATACGTTAAAGAAGGAGAAGTTGCACCAAAATAAGATCCTGCACCATAGAAGAACGAATCATTCTCATGGCCTCTAGCAGTAGTGGTAGTGAAATGAATCTTGTAAGTGTACGGAATCAAATCACCGTTTTTAAGCTTGTTAGTGAAGAGGAATATTTTAGTCTTTTTTGTGCCACGAATAGCTTTATAAAGATTGTCAATTAGCTTCACATACGCAGGGCTATAACCTCTTGAATACGCTCCTTCAAGTTTAGGAGCAAGCTGATGGTCACCACCAGAAGGGAAAGCGTAATTCGTGCTGTGCATGCAGTCAAGAGCATAGCCATCGTTACATGTGCCTATGAAGTTGCCGTTCTTTTCATAGTTCTCTTTCTGATTTCCACCTTCGCCAATTTGAGGAGTGTTAACAATATGCGAGTAACCATTGTTGCCACGTATCTGATCATTCGACTTAATCCAAGCATCTTCTATGGTTTCACTAGGCAAAACATCGCCACCGGTAGTTTCAATGCTGCACAAACCATTAGGATTATCCCAAGAGAATGAGCAAGTTTCACGAGGAGGAACGTAAGACGGATCTTCTGGCTTCTTCTGCTTCTTTAAATCTTCATTGTGCTTATTCTTTAAGTAGAGAGCAGAACGTTCCCTACCCGTGTACAATACGCGCTGAATATACTGCCTTCCGCCTTCGCTACCCTTGTCTAGAATCTGATTTTCTGGAACTGTGAAGTAATTTAGCGCATCTGCAGCACCATGCGTACGACCTCCAGCATTAAAAATAACATCCCACACAAATCCGCCGCCGGAAGCCTTAGGTGTGCGCTTTACGAACACGAAGTCTGCAACATCATCCAAAGGTGTTTTATTGGTATCAATGCCTCGCCCTGCATCATCGTAAGCAAGATTACGAAGACGCTTAACAATATACGTACCCTTAGGGTAAGGCGTGAAGTAAGTTTCAGCATAATGATTAGATCCGGAAGGATCTTCAGGAACTGGGCCATTCTTATAGTATCCACGATTACGCTCAAAAGCGCCACCTTGCCTATATCCTATACCATTAACATCCAAATCGTGTCCGTTAGTAGCGCGCAAACCAGCGCCATCACCTTTAGTAGTGAAGCATTCACCTAAAGCGTAATCCTTATTGCAACCAGGAGTGTAAGGCGGGTAAGAATCGCGATCATCGCTGCGATTTTGCGCTGCGCGATTTTGTGATTGCGCATCTAAATTACTTAATCTAGATATAGCGTTAAAAGGATTGCTCGTATTTTTAAGATTGAAAAGATTAGAACCAAAACTATCTTTAACAAATCTATTAGCAATAGACGCTTTTGTAAAAGGATTATTTGAATTTGCGCTTAAGTTTGATGCAGCTAATTGTAAGGAACGCAACGCGTTAGATACAGCGTTTGAACTATCGGAGGAATCGGAACTATCGGAAGAATCAGTAGAATCGGACGACGAGCTGGACGAAGACGAGCTGGAAGAAGATGAACCAGAAGAAGCTGACGAGCTAGACGCACTAGTTTTAGAATCGTTTGCTTTAGATACAACAGTTTCACTAGCAATAGCAGCGCTTGGAGCAATGCACATCGGAAGCCACATCGCAACCGAAATCACACAAATAAGAATAGTTTTAGATATGCTCTTAGCACGCGCACTTATAAAGGCGAAAGCATCTCGCGTAATCGTCCAAATGCTGCTCATTACTTCACTTAACTTAAACATTCTCATAATTCTTTTAATGCGCTCCAACGCAAAACCAACCCATACGCTCTAAGCATCACACACGCTAAAAGAATCGCGTAATTAGCAATAACTTAAAAGCAACTCCACTGACAATTGTTAAACGTTAAAAGATTAAAAACTTAAAATCGAATACTAAAAGATTTACAAAAACCTATAGCAATACATTTAAAAATTAACGAATAACATTGCAAAATTTCTAAAAAGTAATATTTATGCAAATACAGTTCCGTAAATTTTAAACTTATTTACACAAATGCATGAACTTTGCAGAAAACAACTTGCAACATATTGAAATGCAGCATGCATATAGCATTAAAGCTTCACTAAATAGCGCAACAATGCGCTTTAAATTAGTAGTAGTCGTACGCATATTCCCTCTTTTTTACGCACAAATCTCATATGAAATTTGTTTCATTTTTAAAATTCAAATAGCCACAATTACAAAGTAATGACGTAATAACAAATAAAGGTCGATAATAGGCATTCGTTATTACAATATGACTATTGATTGGAGGTTAAACGCACACTTTTAACCTCCAATACACTAAATAAGACTACTTATAAGCTAGACAAATTTTCATTCAAAATATAAACAAAAGTCAGTGAACACTAACAAACTAATACCCCCCCCCCAGATTTATTAGCAATATCAACGATTTGGAAAATCGCACTTTAAAAGTAACAAAAAAATTTTTCACTTATAATACGAATTACGCCATGTTGTATTACTTTTATCAAAATACATGCCACTTATTCAAACACTAATAGGAACAAACACGTGTTCAAATACTAATAAAATGAACACTGGCGCAATCAAAAAATCTAATATAAAACATAAAAACATGAAAATCGCAAAAACACAAAGCAATTAAAAAGATTTATGATTTTGTTTTAACATACGCTAAAATTTGTGATATAAATCATAATTTATTAGCGTAAAAATGGAATTCGAAAGGCTTGAAAAATGATTGTTGTTTCCACTGACGGTTCAGCTCTTGGAAATCCGAATGGTTCAATGGGATGGGCTTGGGCAGATCATAGCGATGAAATTGGAACTGCTCACGAACACAATCATACAGGAAATGCAGATGCTGGCGGAGCTAGTAACGGAACTAATCAGATTGGTGAATTATGCGCTGTTTTAGAAGCTTTGCGAGCGCATCCTGGAAGCGAAGACTTAACAATTGAAACTGATTCACAATATGCAATCAACTGTTCAACTACTTGGATTCACGGTTGGAAAAAGAATGGTTGGAAAAATTCGAAAAATGAACCTGTTAAAAATTCTGATTTAATTCGTGCGATTGACGCAGAAATATCTAAAAGAAAAGGATCTGTAAAATTCGTTTGGGTTAAAGGGCATGCAGGAAACGCTGGAAATGAAAAAGTCGATACTTTAGCTCGAACTTATGCAGAAGATTGTGCAAAAGGAGCAAAAAAAGGGTATCTTCCTTTAGAAGGCTGGAAATCCCTACTTTCTTCTCCTTATGCAAGCGGAACAGATATTCCTGACGAGGCAAAACTTTTACTTGAAAACAAGATTTCTAATGAGGAGTATCACGCGAATCGCACTGTTGGGAATAATACTAATCCTGATTTTGGAAATAGCGATACTACAAATAGCAATACCGCGAATAGCGATACTACGAATAGCGATTTTCCTTTAGACAACTTAGACAATATAGAAAATACAGAAAATACAGACTCGCAAGACTTAGACTCACAAAACACAAACCCACAAGACTCAAACTCACAAAACACAAACCCACAAGACTCAGTCACAAATAATTACAAATCCATACAAGGCTTAAGCGTATCTGGAATATTAAAATTCACTCCAGCTCCTGCAACAAGTCCAAGTTTTACAGGCGAAGCTCGATTCATTAGCGGAAGAATCAACATAAGCGGATACGTTCAGCCAGATGGAACACTTCAATTAGAGCCAACATCTTTTTATATACAAACCAGCTCAAACAATCGTTAAAAATCAACCTAAAGGATAATATGTATATGTATATATGAGTGCATATAACTATGCACCATACATAGCATATATAGAAGTTTACGGAAGCTTATTGATGAGTTTACGGAAGTATAAAACGCATTTAGTTTCACAAAACTTCTATTAAGCTGTGTAATCACAAAAGAAAGCAGGAACAATGGATAAAGCACAACAAGATGCGCTTAAGAAAGCAGCAGGCATCGAAGCCGCAAAAATCGTAAAAAATGGCATGATGGTAGGTCTTGGAACAGGCTCTACAGTTCGTTTTTTGGTAGATGAACTTGGACGCAGAGTAAAAGAAGAAGGCTTAAGCTTTACAGGAGTTACAACTTCAAGACGCACTCAAGAGCAAGCTGAGAGCTACGGAATCAAAATTCTAGACATCAACGAAGTTGACCATATTGACGTCACAATAGACGGATCTGACGAAGTCGATAAAAACTTTAATGGCATTAAAGGCGGCGGAGCAGCTCTTCTTTGGGAGAAAATTGTTGCAATTAACTCAAACAAGATTGTGTGGATTGTTGACGCAAGCAAAGTAGTAGATACAATTGGCAAATTCCCTCTCCCTGTTGAAGTGATTCCATTCGGATCTGCTCAAGTGATTCGTAAGTTTGAAAAGCGCGGATACAAGCCAGTATTGCGTTTAGATGCAGATGGCAAAGAAGTCCGCACTGATGAAAACAACTTCGTAGTTGATTTACATCTTGAGCGTATTGAACATCCACAAGAATTAGCTAAAGATTTGATTGAAACTGTTGGCGTTGTGGAACACGGATTGTTCTTAAACATGGTAGATACAGTGATTGTAGGAGATCCAAACGGACCACGTACTCTTACAAATCCAAATAAGTAAGTAAAAAATAAAAGTAGAGCCAGCGATTTTGCAGGCTCTATTTTTTTATATCTAAAAAATATTATTGGATTATTTCGGTTTAAAGCGCGTTATTTCGGATTGATCCAAGCTATTTCAGATTTATTCAGATTTATTCAGGCTAATTAGTGTTATTTCAAGCTAATTCAAACCAACCAAAATCAACTCAAATTAACCCAAACCAACTCAAACAAAAAACTCAAACAAAATTATAAAAAGCGCCGGAAATCTCCGACGCTTTAAAAGTATTACGTGCCCCCAAACGGGCAGACGCGCTCAGCATATATTACTTGCGCTGATGACGAGTCTTACGCAGCAATTTGCGGTGCTTCTTCTTGCTCATCCGCTTGCGGCGCTTCTTAATGACAGAACCCATTTGAAGCCTCCAATCCTAGTAAAGTGTGCAACTTGGCTAATGGTACACCGTTTTAACGACTTTCACGCCAAAACACTATTTTAGTGCAATATTTTCCAAATATAGCATGTATTAAAAGCAATATGTCACAAATTGCAAAACGCAACATAAAGCATTATGAGAATATCTTGTATTACACGCTATTTTCTTTAAAAACAAGAAATCACATAGGGAAACTACGATAGAATCTTTCTACTGCTTGTTTAGCACCAGAAACTTGGAATACAGCTGTATCGTTTTGCCAAATAACAGTAGCATGATTTTTATCTTCTTCAGACGATCGCACTATATAACTGCCAACTGTCTTTGAAGAAACTTGAATCTTTCCTGTAGCTAAATCATCACCTTTCAAGCCAGAAACCAAAGCCTCATATTGCTTAGTAGATGAATCTTTAGTTGGCCATTGAGCAACAATAACGGAAACATCATCTCCATTTTCTCCAGTCGAATACTTTAATGTGTATTCTTCTAAAGGAGATGCATTATTCCATATAGCACTTGCAGAAGCATCTACTCGAGCAAAATCAAGAACACTGTCTGGCATTGCTTTCAAAAGAGCACTAGCGTTAGTTGGCAACTTTTTAGCTTGAATAGATGGCGTCTTAGGCGCTGTAGCAACATGCTTAGAATGAGTGTTATCAGAATGATTCAAAGCCCACCCAGGCCACACAAATGCAGATAAGAATGCAAGCACAACTACTAAACCTGCAGAAGCTAAAACAATAAATAGCCCACGATGAGAATGAGAACTAGAATTTGAATTGCTGCTATATGACATGCTTGTATTATCTCACAGTGCGATGACGGCAAATAAATACAATTCATTACATATAAAAACGCAAAACATTACAAATGTATTTACAAATGTCTTGAAAGACATATAGCGTCTAAGCATGGCTGGAAAATCTACAATTCATTATCTTTGCTCTCAATGCGGTTGGAGCGGACTAAAATGGTATGGACGCTGCCCGGAATGCGGAGAATGGGGAACTGTAAATGAATTTCATGAAGCGCGAATTATAGGCGTTTCTAAAGCGTCACAATCACGTAGATCTACTACTCGCACGCAAACGTTCAACATGCAAAACTTAAATACTAAAAGAACGCAAAATAACCAAAGTCAACAGAACAATCTGAATCAAAACAACAATCAAAACAACAATCAAAACAAAGCAGAGAATAACTATTCTTTTAACAAGTTTGAAGCACAAAACTACTCTGATAACAACTTAATAGCACAACCAATCACACAAATTCAAGCGAACGATAACATGAGATTATCAAGCGGATTTGAAGAATTCGATCGCGTTTTAGGCGGCGGATTAGTTCCAGGATCAGTTACACTAATAGCTGGCGAACCTGGAATTGGAAAATCGACTTTATTACTTGAAACAGCTGGAAAAGTAGCTAAAAAATCAGAAGTTTCAAAATCTAAGCCAGTTTTATATATTTCAGGAGAAGAATCTGCTGAGCAAGTTAAACTAAGAGCTTCTAGAATCAACGCTATAAACGATTACCTTCTTTTAGCATCTACTACAAGCCTAGACGTAGTTCTATCTCTTATAGAAAAATATCAACCAGAATTAGCAATAGTTGATTCCGCTCAAACGATTGTTTCACAAGATGTTGAAGGTATTACAGGTGGATCAACTCAAGTTCGAGAAGTTGCGAGCGCACTTATTGACGTAGCTAAATCGTATTCAATTCCTGTACTTCTAGTTGGACATGTCACTAAAGATGGCTCAATAGCAGGTCCTAGAACATTAGAACACTTAGTAGATACAGTATGCCAGTTCGAAGGTGATTCTCAAACAGCTTTGCGCATGCTCAGAGCTGTTAAAAATCGTTTTGGACCAACTGATGAAGTTGGATGCTTTGATATGAGCGGAGAAGGCATTGAAGAAGTTGTGGACCCTTCAGGGCTATTTTTATCTTCTCAAGAAAATAACACAGAAGGAACTTGTGTAACAATGACTTTAGAAGGGCATAGAAGTTTGCCTATTGAAATACAAGCTCTTGTTACTAACTCCGCACTTCCAACACCTAGACGAGCTGTTTCAGGAGCAGATGCGAATCGAATTGCAATGCTTACAGCAGTTCTATATAGACATGGTCATATAAATCTTTTATCTCAAGACTTATATGTTTCAACAATCGCTGGAGCAAAAGCAAAAGAACCTGCATGCGATCTTGCAATAATCGCAGCATTAGCGAGCGCAGCTAAAACTAAGCCTGTTATAGATAAGACTTGCGCAATTGGAGAAGTAAGCTTAAACGGACAAATACGATCAGCATCGCGCATTGAACCTAGACTTCGAGAAGCCAAGAGAATTGGATATAAACGCGCGATCGTATGCAAGATGAGAAAAAAGCCTAATATACAAGGATTAGAAATAATCGAAGTACATTGTATAAAAGATGCTTTAGAAGCATTGGGATTAAGCTAGTGAAACTATTTTTCAACTATAAAAGAGAATGTTAAGTCTTGCATAATCAAATATTTTTATGCAAAACACTCTTTCAGCTACACAAGAGAATCTTGAGTTTCACAATCTTCTTTGCTTATAAGCTCTTCTACTTTCGCAACATCGTTCTTAAGCGTATCTTTTAATTCATCCAATGAGCTGAAAGTCATTTGAGGACGCAAGAAATGAGCAAACTCCAAACAAACTCGATGCCCATACAAATCTTTCCACTCATCAGTTAAAGCATAAGCTTCTACTGTATGTTTTTGCTCACCATCAGAGGCAAAAGTTGGCTTTGAACCAATAGAAATCGCTGCCTTAAAACGCCATGGAGAACGCGCTCCTAAATGCAATTCATCGCGGCGCAACAAGCTTGCAGTTGGAATAACATCTGAAGAATTATTTTCTTCACTATCAGAAGCACCAACGCCTTTAACAGCATCAGAATCTAAATCAATAAGCCAACCTGCATAAACTCCGTCTGAAGGAACATATCCATCAATAGTTTCACCTAAATTAGCAGTTGGGAATCCAAGCTCACGTCCACGCTCCTCGCCATGAACTACTGTTCCTTCAACGCGATGCGGCTGATACAAAATTTCAAAAGCTTCTTTAACACGCCCAGTTGCAAGCATCCAACGTACATTCGTAGAACTCCAAGCGCGAACCTTTTTATTTTGCATTCCCTTACTCCAAGCACGATATTCAGCTTTATTCATACCGTCTGAAGGATTTGATGGATCGCCTATTTCTTGTGGAGATTCACGAACAATAGGATCTGGAACTCGAACATCTCCTGGACCATAATCATCAACAACAACTAACTCAAAAACGCCTGTAGCGCGAGCAAGTTCTCCAATAGTGTGAATATTGCCAGAACGATGAGCACCAAGCTCAGCATCCTTGCCTAAAACTAATGCGCGCATACCCAACTTGCCAACAAGCTGTCCCAAGAAGAAACGATACGATTTTGCAGCAAAAGCTAAACTGTAACGCACTACAAGAACATGATCCACGCCCAAATCTGCCATAACTCGCAAACGCTGACGCACGCTGCTCAAGGCTTGATCGTCAACAGGAACAGGACTTTCAGAATCACCAAAATCGTCATATTTATCTGGATTATTATGCACAGTACTAGGACGTGGATTAAACATAATCACAACAGAAAAAGCACCATTGCGATGCGCAATATCTACTGTTTTGCCAATAATCTCACGATGCCCACGATGCATGCCGTCAAAAGCTCCAATCGTAACAACCGACTTACGCTCAGCACTTAGCGTTGGCCAATTGATCATACCGTTAGCATCTGGTCGAATATCGATGACCTTCATCATACCCCTACTATCACGTTCACTGTTTATCACGACTAGCCACAAAATCATCGTATAAAGTCATGATCTTATCCACTATTTGTCTAGTTTACCAGTCTTCTGTGTTGCCGGAAATACCACAACAGGTTTGATTTGCTTATATTTACTATTTTTTGCAATTTGAAGCACTGCTACAACGTCACAATCACCAGTTTTTTCGTGCTTTACATATGCGATTGCAGGATACGTTTGACTATTTTCAATCGTAATCCAGCGCCCAAAACGCAAATCTTTAGCTTGACTACTATCAACTTCAATCAAAGGAAGAGTATATTTTGCACTCTCTATCATACTTATGCAATATTTATTTATATCTTTACTTTCATCAAAATTAGATTCAGGAACAGCTTTAAAGCGATGTTGTAAAACGCCATCTCGATCTACAAATTCATGAGTTTTAGCACAAAGCTTCAACACGCGAGCATCTTTCACAGAAAAATCGCCAATACTAGTGCGCCGTAATTTTATTAAATGTCCTCCAACGCCAAGCAATTGCCCTAAATCACGAGCTAAAGCGCGAATATACGTACCGCTTGAACATGAAACATTAGCATGCAAATCAAGTACTTTTGCACCACTTAAGCCTGTAGAAAATTGCGGATCAAATAATGAAAAATCGCTAATAACTACTTCCCTAGGCTCTAAATGTACTTCTTTACCTTCACGAGCCAAATCATATGCGCGCTTACCGTTGATTTTAATTGCAGAAAATGCTGTTGGAACTTGCATAATAGTTCCAAGAAAATTCTTAGAAACTACAGACCGTAATTCTTTAAGAATTACAGAAGAATCTTCTATTTTGCAAATTTTTTCAATGCCATCACAAGAAATTATCTGCCCATCAGCATCGTCAGTAGTAGTTGATTCGCCAAGACGAATAACAGCTTCATATGATTTATTATGACCGAGCAAATAATTCAACAAGCGCGTAGCATTACCAAATCCAATAATCAACAAACCTGTTGCTTGAGGATCAAGAGTTCCAGCGTGTCCAACACGTTTTGTGTGTAAAAGGTGTCGGACACACGCAACTACATCATGACTAGTTACATTCTTAGGCTTATCAATAAGAATAAGACCTGAATCTGCTGCTTGATCACTCATTAGAGAAATCTAGTCCAATTCGCTACTATCTAACTGTGAGTCTTCAGCAGAATCTTCATAGTCTTCAGCAGAATCTTCTGAATCCTTAGAATCTTCTAAGCTTTTAACAGACTCCTCAGAATCATCAGACTCAGACTCGTAAGAATCCTCAGAATCGTAGGACTCATCAGAATCATCAAACTCATCCTCATCCTCAAAATCCTCTACTTCGCGAGGCTTTTTATATGGATCAGCTTCCCACGCATATTTAGCGTTTTCACGAGCTTTAGCTAATTCTTTATCTCTCGCGCGCGCAGTAACCAAAATATCTTCAATTTCATGCGCTTCGCTTGGCACTTCATCGTAGATAAATTGCAATTGCGGAGTCAAACGCAATCCAGCTTTAGCTCCAACCAAAGAACGCAAACGTCCGTGAGCCTGCTGTAAAGCCTGGGAAGCACGCTGACGCTCCCCCTGCTCTTTACCAGAATGAGAAAGCTGAGTCCAATAAACCTTCGCGATTTGCAAATCATTTGTAACGCGTACTTCTGTAATAGTTACATTAGAAAGACGCTTATCATGCAAATGCGACTCCATATTAGAAGCAATTACACGCTGTATAAGCGCAGCAATTTTAGCTGCACGAGGATTAGTTCCTGCCATAATTACTTACGCTCAATCTGTTTCATCTCAAATGTTTCGATTATATCGCCAAGCTCAATGTCATTGAAAGTACCAAGGTTAATACCTGCTTCGTAACCTTCTTTGACTGATTGAACATCGTCTTTGAATCTACGCAAGCTGGAAATCTCCAAGTCGTTGACTGTTGCAACGCCATTGCGCAAAATACGGCACTTCGTACCACGCTTGACTTCGCCGTCTTGGACCATAACACCTGCGATATTTCCGAACTTGGAAGAGCGGAAGATTTCGCGAATCTCTGAATGTGAAGTAACAACCTCTTCAAATTCTGGCTTAAGCATACCCTTCAAAGCAGCTTCAATATCTTCAATAGCTTTGTAAATAACAGAGTAGTACTTAACTTCCACGCCTTCGCGCTCAGCCAAGTCTGCAACTTGACGATTTGGACGCACATTAAAGCCAATAATCACAGCTTTATCAACTGTTGCCAAGTTCACATCGTTCTGAGTAATTGCGCCAACACCTCTGTGAATGACTTGAATTCCAACTTCCTCAGAGACTTCAATCTTCATCAAGGAATCTTCCAAAGCTTCAACAGAACCAGAAGAATCACCCTTAATAACGATATTCAGCATATCAACTTCAGACTTAGCGAACTGTTCTTTAAGGCTTTCAAGAGAAACAACCTTACGGCGCTTAGCAAGCTGAGCAGCTCTCTCAGTAGCTTGACGCTTCTCAGCAATTTGACGAGCAGAACGATCATCTGAAGTAACTAAGAACAAATCACCTGCTGTTGGAACAGAAGTCAAGCCGAGAACCTGAACTGGAGTTGATGGAGTTGCATCTTGTAAGTGATTGCCGTTTTCGTCAAGCATAGCGCGAACGCGACCATAAGAAGTACCAGCAACAATAGAATCACCAACATGAAGTGTGCCTTGCTGAACAAGAACTGTAGCAACAGCGCCACGACCTTTATCTAGTCGAGCTTCAATAGTTGCACCTCTAGCGTCCATATTTGGATTTGCTTTAGGATCAAGCTCAGCATCTGCAGTAAGCAAAACTGCTTCAAGAAGTTTATCAACATTAGTGCCTTGCTTTGCAGAAATGTCAACAAACATAGTGTCGCCACCATAATCTTCAGCAACTAAACCATATTCAGTGAGCTGACCACGCACCTTTTCAGGGTTAGCTCCTTCAACATCAATCTTGTTTACAGCAACAACAATTGGCACATGAGCAGCTTGAGCATGGTTAATAGCTTCAACTGTCTGAGGCATAACGCCATCATCTGCTGCAACAACCAAAATTGCAACGTCTGTAAGTTCAGCACCACGAGCGCGCATAGCAGTGAACGCTTCATGGCCTGGAGTATCAAGGAATGTAATCTTACGAGGTTTTCCTTCAAGATTCACAGTAACTTGATAAGCACCAATACGCTGAGTAATACCACCAGCTTCGCGAGCAATAACATTCGACTTACGAATAGTGTCAAGCAAACGAGTCTTACCATGATCAACATGGCCCATAACTGTAACTACAGGAGGGCGAGAGTAAAGATCATCATCTTCTTGCAATTCTTCTTCATCTAAATCAATGTCGAATTGCTGCAAAAGCTCTTTATCTTCTTCTTCAGCGGAAACAATGCTAATATTCCAGCCAATTTCTTCGCCCAAAATTTGGAATGTAGACTCATCCAAAGATTGTGTAGCAGTAGCCATCTCACCTAAGTGGAAAAGCACTGTTACTAAAGCAGCTGGATTCACGTTGATTTTTTCAGCTAAATCAGAAAGCGTTGAACCTTGACGTAAACGAATAGTAGCGCCATTACCAGAAGGAATACGAACACCACCAATCACTGGTGCTTTAAGCTCTTCATATTCACGGCGTTTCGCTAAACGATTCTTACGAGCTTTAGAAGATTTTCCGCCTTGACGACCGAATGCTCCTGCTGCTCCAGCTCTGCCACGACCACCACGCGATGGCCCACCATTTGGAGCACCTGCAGCTGCTGCTTGGAATCCTGCTGCTGCTTGTGCATTTGCAAAGCGAGATTCATTACTAGAAGTCTGACGAGAATTTGCGCCACCTGAAGAATGAGAACGGCGTGAACCACTCCACTGACCTTGACGTGATGCAGCACCTTGAGCACCTTGACCTTGATTTTGACGTGCTCCTGAACGACCGCGACCGCGACCATTGCCAGCTCCCTGACCGCCCTGACCAGGTTTGCCACCGCGACCATTTTCTGATGATGGACGCGACATTGGATG
The DNA here is from genome assembly GCF_049262715.1 of Gardnerella bivia. Lineage (NCBI taxonomy): Bacteria > Bacillati > Actinomycetota > Actinomycetes > Bifidobacteriales > Bifidobacteriaceae > Gardnerella > Gardnerella bivia. The sequence continues at coordinate 863,056 of NZ_CP058399.1, read as the reverse complement.
AGGACGAGGAATATCTCCTGGAGTAGGAGCATGCATTCCTTGCTTTCTGCTGAATGGATTGTTACCAGGGCGAGGAGTACCAGAATTTGCTCCGTGAACTTGATGAGGACGCGGACGTGGAGGCATTTGGGAAGAATCTGAAGAATGGTTCTGGCTTTGGTTCTGACTTTGACCAGATTTTCCATTACGGAATCCAGAACGTGCTGACTCATGACGTTCACTACGTCGATCGTTATTATTTGCACTTCCAGCTGAATTAGAATTATTACCAGAAGTATTTACACTTTGATGAGAACGATTTCGAGCGCCAGGTTTAGGAGCTGAAGACTTTTCAGACTTTTCAGACTTTTCACTTCCGCTATTAGCGTGAGAATCATGATTTTCAACGTGTGAATTAGCGCTAAGCTCACTTTTAGCTTGCGACTTTGAAGATTCTTTAGACGATTGCTTAGATTGTAACTTTGAGGAAGACTTATCGCTCTTAGAATCGCTCTTAGAATCGCCAGCTTTAGTAGCTTTAGAATCTTTAACAGCTTTAGCAACGTCAGCGTCCGAATTATCACTTGTAACTTGCTTTTTCTGCTCACTTTGCTTAGATGAAGAATGTGACGCAACATTTGTAGATGAGCCTTTTGCAGAAACAGAATCATTTGCAAAATCAGCTGCTTTATTATTCGAAGGTTTTAGTGTAGCACTTGCATTATTGTTATCGGATGCAAACGCCGTCTTCAAACGGCGTGCTACAGGGGCCTCAACAGTTGAAGAAGCAGATTTTACAAATTCTCCCATGCTCTTCAAACGCTCTAACACAGTTTTACTGTCTACACCAAATTCTTTGGCTAGTTCGTACACGCGCTTTTTTACCACTCAGTGTTCTCCTCAGTCTGTGGCAGCGCGAATATTTACGCAGCCACGTTATATTATTGCGAGCTTTTTATATATTATCGTGCGATATTTTACCTTGCGATATATCATCGTGCGACCATGATTTTGTACCTCGTTTACAGCTGGACTACAGAGTCATCCACATGCTTAACAACTCACAAAGCAACTTGTTAAGCAATTTGCCCAGATTCCAGCTAATAGCATACCGGAAACGTTGGATTCCGAAGTTGCTAAAAATTTACTTATTTGCTAAAGAATCAGCTTGAGCTAATTTAGCAGCCTCAACTTTCTTGGCATGTTCTTCAGCTGATTCAACGCCAATCTTCCAACCAGTCAACTTTGCAGCTAAACGAGCATTCTGACCTTCTTTGCCAATCGCCAAAGAAAGTTGCGCATCGTGTATATAAGCAATAGCAGTCTGATTCTTTTCGCTTATAACAGTTACTTGAGTTGCAATAGCTGGAGAAAGAGCAGCCGAAACAAATTTTGCAGGATCTTCAGACCAATCAACAATATCGATCTTCTCTTGACCAAGATTTTCCATAACAGCACGAACTCGAGCACCGCCAGGTCCGATTAAAGCACCTTTAGGATTTACTCCATCAGTATTCGCGCGAACAGCAATCTTAGTTCTAGCACCAGCCTCACGAGCAATAGACATGATTGAAACAGCTCCAGAAACTAGCTCTGGAACTTCACGCTCAAACAAACGTCTAACTAAATCAGGGTGAGATCTAGAAACAACTATTTCTGGACCACGCAAACCACGAGCAACATTTACAACGTAAACGCGAATGCGCTCTCCGTGACGATAACGCTCACCAGGAACTTGTTCTCGGCGAGGAAGAATAGCCTCAACATCTCCAACAGCAACGTGAATATTTGCAGAATCCTTGGAATCTTGCTGAATTATACCGTTAATCAATTTGCCTTTTTGACCGGAAAAAGCTCCAAAAACTCTATCATCTTCTGCTTTACGGAAAAGCTGACTAATAACTTGTCGCGCAGTAGCAGCAGCAAGACGACCAAAATCATGAGGAGTGTCGTCATACTCTTCTCCAAGAGTTGGCGAAGGATGAGGATTATCTTCCGTAGGAACACCTGGAATCTCATCTCGTGCCCATACAACAAAAGTGCCAGCGCGCTCGTCTAACTCAACGCGAGCATGCTTAGCAGGATGCGAAGTTTTCATATATGCAAGACGCAAAGCCTCGGCGAGTGCCTCGTCCAGCTCTTCGGCATTTATCCCCTGCTGTGCCGCAAGCTGATGCATTCCCGCCAAATCCAATTCCATCGTGCACGTCCTCTCGTATATTTCATTTATAATTTCAGTTTTTGTTATCTTATTTAATTATTTAAGTTATCTAAATCAATCAGATAATTATCTAAACCAATTAGATAACTTTACGCAATTTTATTAAGAAAATCACGCTAATTAGACCATTATTTAACAAATATTCTTAAGACTCTCAATTTATTGAAAATCTCAAGGCTGCTAATTGGTCACACTGTTTGCCTATTCTATTAGATTATGCAGACACTTCAGGATTTCTTGAAAATCACAAAAAACATATGCAAAACGTTGATTTACATAGCATTATGCATATGTTTAACTGTTAACTTATCTGCATGCAAATCTGTTCGTATTGACAATCAAGCACTTGAAACTTCACAAAAAGAATTGGAGTTATGCAATAAAATTTATTCGATTGCAAAAAGAAAACAAAAGATTGTAGATAGTGAAAACAGCGGAACGGATAACAGAAAAAGCGTCAGCTCAAGCAAAGACTCAAGCAACAACAAGAGCGAAAACACAAGTAAAGACAGAAGCAAAAATAGCAGCTTTGGTAATAAATCTAAAGGTAAAATAAGCAAATCAATTAAAGATTCTTTTCTTAAGGAAACTGCAAAAGCATGGCAAGAAGTTGCAATCCAATGCGATACAAAATTTGCAGAAGCAACAATAAAAAATGCACAAATAATGCTTAAACTTTCGCAAAAATCAAACAACTCATCCAACAATTCATCAAACAAAATAAATGATTACGCTAAAAACGAAGAAATATCTGCTATTAAAAGCATTCGAGAATTTACTCACAACAATGAAAGTTTGAGATTGTCGCACAATCCTTTAGCTCAAGCAGCTGCAGGCGAAGACAGGCTTGCGTTTATTTTACAAACTTTAGCAGCTAAGAATTTAGATAAAAAATTGATTAAACTAAGCGATAATATCGCCAGCATATCAAATATTTTTATGCACATTGCAGGAAATGGCGAAGATGTGCGAAAAAAGACTTATAACATGCCAGTTGATGCACTATCTTCTGGAAAAACACGCGATTATACTAGCACAAAAACTTTAGACATTGCTGCAATCACATATATGGAATGCGCTCGAGAAGAACTTCTAGCTTTTAATACAAGTATGTATATAACTGCTTATAACAGTAAAAACGAAGTCGAAGAAAGCGATAACAGCGAAGAAGAAATCAGCAACAAAAGCGAAAACAAAAGCTTAAACGAGAAAGACATAGTCAATAAGTTCAAGCGAATACTTATAAAATTAGTTACTTCAAGGCTTCTTCGCGCATACTCACTCGGATACCCTACAGGCGAATCTTCAAGCTTAACTTATAAGTCTTCTAAATAAAAAATCCTCGTTTACAATCCGAAGATTATAAGCGAGGATTTTAACTTGCGCTTTTTACTTCACAATCTCACTTATTGCTGTGACGTGAGATTCCGCGACGCTTTGAAACGAAGATTGCGCCTGCAGCTATTGAAATCATAGAAGCAAACATAGCAATCACAGATACATTGCTGCCAGTCTTACTGAGTTTCTTAGACTTTAGCAACTTCTTTAGCACATCAGCGCGAACTTTAGCTGCAGCAGCTTTTGCATCTTCCAAAGCCTTACGAGCAGTTTTAAGCTTTAATGTTGCAGCATCAACTTGAGCTTGAGTGGCTTGAGGATCTTCATAAACTTTCTTAGCTTCTTCTAATGCTGCATCCAAATTAGCTTGAGCTTGAGCAACTTTAGAATCTGCTTCCTTAACTTCTTTAGAATCCTCAACAGCTTTCTTAATAGCATTAGAATTACCTTCGCCAGATGCATTATTAGAAGACGTGCCGGAAGTACCAGCATTGCCATCTTTAATATCTGACTCAGTGCTATCAATTTGCAAGTTCAACTCACTCTTGTCTACTGTTGTTGGCTCAGAATCTGAAACGCCAGTGCTGCCACTATCTCCAGAACCTGAATTAGATGGAGCAACGCCTTTCAGAGCTTTGCGAGCAGCTTGAAGATTTGCAAGAGCTTCATTAACAGCTTTTTGCTTTTCAGCTTGAGTCTTTGGCTTCTGCGTGCCGCCTTGAGATGAATCGTGTTGCTGATTATCGCTAGTCAACTGTTCGATGAGTTTCTTAGCAGCATTAAGAGCACTATTATAAGCATTCTGCTTTTCTTCAGAATCATACTTATACGCATCGGAAGAAGTAGTTGCAGATTCTTGACCAATCTCATTTTGCAAATCAGTTGTGTCAACGCCGTCAAGAGCTAAGCGAGCTTTAACAAGCTTTTCAAGAGCAGCGTCAATCTCCTTTTGCTCTTTTGATTCATTCTCTGCAGTAGAAATATCAGCTTTAGCAGCTTCCTTCAAAACTGTTTGAGCTTCACCCAAAACCTTATCAAACTCAGCTTTCTTTTCTTTAGAAGAAGTGTTGTAAACAGGATTGCCCGGCTTTGCAGGATCTGCAGTAGCATCTGGCTTGTAGGTATTATCGGAGTCAATCTCAGCTTGAAGAGCATCAGTCTTAAGACCTGCGCTTTGAGCATTAGGATCAATAGCGCGCATTGCTTTAAGAAGATCGTCATACAAAGTATTGACTTCATCAGCACTCTTATCAGCACCTTGATCAACTTTAGTTAGAGTTGTTGCATCCGAGAGATAATCATCGAATGCTTTCTTCTTATTCTGATCTTCTTCAGAAGTAGTTAGCTTAGAGTAGTTGCCACCTTGCTCATTCTTAAATTCGTTAGCTTTCTTCTCCAACTCTTCAAGACGAGCCATAGCATTATCGGTGTTTGCAGCGTTAGCGAGCACATCGTCAATGTCGTCAGAAGTTGTTCCGTCATCGTTCTTGTGATCAGAAGCATCAGTATCTTTGAGAATTGCCTTAAAAGCATCCTTCTGAGCATTGTTTAAATGCTTGAAGTTGTCAATAGCTTGCTTAGCATCATCAATCTTCTTAGCTTTCAAATAACGGTTAGCAATACCAGTTGGGTCACCAAGCTTATCAGCCTTGTTGATTTTGCCAATAGCTTCTTGCTTCTTATCTTCAGGCAAGTCACTTTCATTGATGCGATCAATCTGTTCCTTCTTCTCTTTTTCAAGAGCAGCAGCATTATCGTTGTCGTTACCAGAAGCATCGCGCTTAGGCTTAGCAGCTTCGATTGCTTGATTTGCAGCGTTGATGGTGTCAGTACTCACGCTTTCAAGAGCAGTCTTGATTTCAGAAGGCTTAGTTGCTTTGTTCACAGAAGATTCAGCACTATCAATTGCTTGAATAGCAGCTTCATACTTCTCTTTAGCAGTATTTTGCTGTTCAGGAGTCAATGCATCATAAGCATTTCTAAGCGCATCTTTCTTCTCTTCAAGTTTCTTTGTTGCAGCATCTTTTGCTTTCTGCGTGTTTTTCACATTAGCATCCTTTGCTGCATCTAAAGCTTTGCGAATATCATCTGCAGTGGCAGTAGAATCTTGCAACTTACCATCAAGTGCTTTGAGAGTAGAATCTTCTGCAGGAGTAGAGCCAAGCACGCTGTTAAGAGCAGCATCCTCAGTGTGAGTATCTGCAGTATTTCCATCAGCACCAGTACCGTGGTCAAGGAAGTAAAGCTTTTTAGCTTCCTCTTTAGCTTCTTTCTTAACGGTATTAAGTTCACTGAGCTTCTTAGCTTTATCGAGAACAGTGTTTACACCTGCAATGTCAGTTGCAGAAGTAACCTCACCCTTAAGAGTATTCTTCTCTTCCTCACTCAAATTAGGAAGGTTCTCGATTGCGTTCTTAGCAGCTTCTTTAGCAGCTTTAAGCTCCTGATCCTTCTTTTCCTTTCCACCATTCTTGTTATCGTTAATGGTTTGCTGAATATTAGGATCAGTTGTGTTGTTCTTATTCTCCTTACCCTTATTATTGGCATCATTAAGAATATCCTGAATACCCTTCTGATCTGTAGCCTGATCAATCTTATCCTTGAACTGTTGCTTCTGATCAGGAGTCAGATTTGGATTACGGTCGATAATCTTCTTCGCATCCTCCTTCATCTGCACCAAAGCGTCTGGAGTTGGAGCAGGTTCAGGAGCAACAGTCTTCTTCTTGTAGAGATCAGTTGCAGACACTGTAAACAGAACAGTATCGCCATTCTTGAAGTCAACGCTCTTGCCATCATTGTTAATAGAAACGGTAGTAATGCCATATGTTACCGTATCAGAATTAAGCTCCAAGCAGGAAGTACCAGCTTTTGGCGTCCAGCCCTTACCTGTTAGCGTTGCGCTGTTTGCAGCAAATGTAAGATTATCAATCTTCTCGGTTGCGCTACTATCATCGTAATTGGCTTTCAGGAATTGCTTAACTGCAGCTTGGAAATCATTATCAGTCGGTTGCGCAGTTGGATTACTAACCTCGTACGGATTTGTATTGTACTTATACTCCGCCTTCTTTGCATCAGTAAGCTTGCGAATAAGCTCACGAAGAGCCTTTTCGTCATTCATGCCGTTGATAGTGTTGTCACTAGCATCAATACCAGCGCGCTTCAAATCGTTGTCTGTTACACCACTGTTTTTCTTTGCATCGCGAATCTTTTTAGCAAGATCCTTCAAATCCGAAACAGTGTGATCAATGCCACTAGCATTCTTCTTAACGTACAACTCGCTCGCTGGAACAGTGAATAGAGTCTTCGGACTACTATCTCCCTTTTCGTAACCTTGTACTTCTAAGACTCCCTTATCACCAATATGAATAGTAGCTACACCATTATCGTCATTCTCACCTTTAACGAAACGTTGTAATCCTTGAGTACCTTCTACAGGTTTTATACCTTCAGGCAATACATATGTTTCAGTAACTGTAAGATCATTCGTTAAATCTTTGCCGTAGTTAGACTTAACAAACTGCTTCAAAGCCTTTACCCAATCTAGAGCGTTAGCGGTATCACCTTCATATTCTACAGGCTGAACTTTGTACTTATATTGAGTCTTTCCTTGTGGATTATGTTCAGTTTCCTTAGGAGTTTGCATACCAGGTTTCTGCTTAAAGAACATACCCATTGGATACTTGGCATTTTCGTATCCAGTTGCCTTAAATGTGATGTAGCCTATACCGTTTTCAACACTATATTCAACGCTATCAATGGCTACTTTTGTATTTGGATTCTTAGAATCCTTACCACCCTTTGCTTTCAATACGCCTTTAATAGAATCAAGTTGCGTAGAATTATTAGTATCTGTTAAATCCGAGTCCTTCATATTGAATGGATTAAAATTAACAGAAGTAGGTTTAACCGGCAAATCAACCGTGAACGTCTTCTTTTCTTCAGCTGGCTTTGGAGCAGGTGGCTGAGGAGTTGGAGCAGCAGGCTTCTTAGTTAAGAATTGCCATGAAGGAATTGCGCTAGTAGAGCCATCAGCCCAAGTAATGATAGCGTTCTTAAAACCATCATCAAATGTTACAGGAGTTGCACCATTCTTCTTTGCATTATTGTAAACATCCAAGTCAGCGTTTGCTGTGTCGAAAGCGTCAGTAACCTGTTTCTTTTCTTGTTCACTTAAGCTTGAAGGATTTTCAACCTCAATTGGAGAAGGCACAACGTAAGGAGCCCAATCAGCGATAGTTGCACCTTGATACACCAAAGATGAATAAGGAACTGTGATTGTAGAGCCATCAGTATAAGTAATAGTAAGTTCCTGCTTGGTGTTGTCAAACTTATAGGCTTCAGAATCATTAGTCTTAACTTTATTAAGGAAGTCTTTGTCTTTATTAGCTTTCTTAAAGCCTTTAATAATCGCCTGCTTATCCGCATCACTTAAACTCTCAGGCTTCACAACGCCAATCGGAGCAGGGTATACAGGTGGGAACTTAACGTTATCTTTTTTATCTTCTACTACAAGCAACTTTCCAGGCATTGTAATCGTTGTCTTGTCATGGAAAGTAAGAGTTGCAGTACCGTCTTTAGCTACATCAATCTTGTCAAGAAGATCTGTGAAATGCTTTGTGGTGTTTTCATTAGCTTTCCTAATAGCGGTCTCAACTGAAGTCTTTTCAGTACCATTAAGTTCATTAGCATTAACAACAGTCGTCAAAGATGGATATTTAACGTTCTTCAAGCTATCTGCAATCTTTGGAGCGCGGTGAATCTGACCAGTAGCAATATGCCAATTACCAGCGAAACGGTAAACACCAGCAGCAAAACGAAGCGGATGCTCGTCACGGTTCTTCCACGCGTCATCCTTCAACTCTGCAACGTAAGTCATCTCATAGAAGCGCTTACCTGCAGACTCCCAATCAATAAACATTCCTTGCATGCCCTTGGAAGCAGCATAAAATTCTGCCCAATTGCCAGCAGTATTACCATCGTAACCTTTGTTTTGACCGCCATCTATTCCAAGTAGAGTTTTCAAGCCGTTCATAGACTTAAGCTTGCTTGGATCTTCAACGTAGAATCTGGAAATACTCTTCCAGTCCTTTGCGTCTTTGTAGTGCTTAGTTACGTTATCACTATCTTTTCTAATACCTGGAGCAGAAGGCTGCGAAGTAGAAGGCGTTCCTGCATCTGTATACTTCTCAAAACGGCTGTAGATAATATTGTGTACGTCAGTTAAACCAGCTGGAACACCATACCACCACATTGGACGGAATGCCCATCTATCAAATGAATTATCTTTAGAATTAAGATTTGCAACGTACTTTACGCGTACAAACTTGCCAAGAGGATCTCGGTTCTCATCTTTATCAGCATCTTCTTTGTTGCTGTAGTAATGAACTTCAATTTTAATGCGGTTTTTACTATAATCTGCGTCTGACTTGTAACCGTAGTAAATGTTTCCGTCAGGAGCTACATAACCGTCAGCATATGCAAGCGAAGGAGAAATGAATACCCCCCCCCAAGGACCATTGCACCTGCAAGCATTGCTGCACACACACTCTTAGAAAGTGGCGCATAAGAATTCTTTTTTGCAATTTTTTGTAAATCAACAAAATTATTGATATTCACATTCCTCTTCATTTTTCTTCGCTCCGTTTATTCAACTGTTGCTGCCGTTTTGCATAAAACTAAAGTAACAGAAATATCGTTTGTTCTCATTTTTTGACATCTATAATTAGCGCAAATGCTAGTTTTTCGCATCATCTTTCGCATCATTTTTTCGCAACACAACGTGCGCAAACTACAGATATACGTTGTGTATAATACCAAAATATTCATAAATTTCAAATTATTTATACAGTGATTTTCATCACTAAATTTGTTATAACAACATCACCAGTGTGTTTTATGTTATTTACACATGATTATTCATTTACTCCCCACGCTAAACACACCGTTTGTAATCAAAATAATAGTTTGTTGACAATGTAATTTCTCATTCATTATGTACAAGTGAGGTGCGGAAAATACTTAACGAACAATAAAAAGCGAAACGGTGTTTGAAGAAGTTACACCTAATCCAAACTATTTGTAAAACTAAAGTAAGTTAAAATATAACTTTTACTACTACAAGCAATAACATTTGAGAATGCGTAAAAAGTTGAAGCTCCTGTGAGGTAAGTATTTTCCACGCCTCACAACAACAGCAAAACACAGAAAACAAGTCAGGAACGTTGATATTTCGGGTTATTTCCGAAAAAGTTAAATTAAAAATCTAAAGACTAGTAACACAAGCATAATGACAATGCACCTCATAAGAGCGTAACGTCTGTGAGACAAGTAACAGCCATTACTCACTAGTATGTAGGCATGAAAAAAGGGCTTCTAGCGATTTGCCAGAAACCCTATTCGCGGATGAAGCGAGATTTGAACTCGCGGAGGGCGTAAACCCTCACACGCTTTCGAGGCGTGCTCCTTAGACCGCTCGGACATTCATCCAATCATTGCAATCACAAAACTGTGAGCTGAAAGCAAATGCAACTTTTCGATTATAAACCAACGTGCGAATATGCAAAGCTACCTGCGAGTTTGAGTAAGTAAACCACACCATAAAACACTCATAAACCAAACCACAAAACACTCACAACCACTCACCCAACCAGAGCAGCCAAACCAGATCACCCAACCAAATCACAAACAAAAAACTAATTAAATAACTAATTTAGTTCAGAAATATCACGGCGCGCACGAATAGCATTAGCACGAAGAGCTAGATCACTATCACAAGGATAAGCAACATTTTCTAAAGTCAAACCATGAGGTGCAATTGGTCCAGTTGACCCTTCTCTAACAGGATTATGAATTTTATCGTCAAACCAATCAAGAGAACGCTTCAACATTCCAATTTGCACAGAAGCATTCACAAGCGAGCGCACCATATTATGCGCAAAAGCATCTGCAACAATCGTAAACTCCAATAAGCCTTGCTCTAAATGAGGAACAAGACGATTGCAAGCGCACTGTGAGATTCTATTCCAATACGCTTTTTTAACTTCGCGAATAGTAGTACCACCAGGATTTGGCTTTGCAAAAGATCCAAAATCATGCAAACCAACCATCATTTTAGCAGCTTGATTCATGCAATCAACGTTTAACGCATAATCAACTTGTAACACAAATCCTCGCATACGCGGATCTACAAACGCAAAACCAGATCTGTCAACAATGCGATACACATACGTGCGCTCTAATGCTGAAAATCTAGCATCAAATCCATCCGGAGCTGCACTAACACGATGAATAGCAATATCTTGAGGTAAAACGTGACGCAATCTGTATTCAAGAGCACTCAAAGAATCGCAAGACATGTGACCAATACAATTTTCTAGAACATCTTGCGAAACATCTAAATGACAAACTTGATGAGATGCGTGAACGCCTGTATCAGTACGTCCAGCAACTGTTAGACGCAAAGGATTGACTGAATCGCGTTCTGGAACTCGCAAAACTTTATGCAAAGCAGATTCCAATTCACCTTGAACGGTTCGCAAATTAGGCTGTTTAGCCCAACCATAAAATCCACTACCGTCATACGCAAAATCTAAGCGAATCCTCATCAAATATCCTCATATTTTCTATTTTTTTCAAACTACTTTGATAAACCAGTGAAAGCCATTAAAACATCTCGCAATAATTCTTTAGACTTCACATCTAGATTAGAAGTTATTTGCCATAATTTAGGCAACACTTCAGACCAATGCAAAGACATCTCATCGAAAGTGCAATAGCCTAAACTAGATAACGCGTTATACACATTATCTATTCTGCGCTTACGATCGTCAAAATCTAGTCCAGACATCCAATGATTAACTGCATTTGAAACCGCTAAAGCACGCGGAGTGACGGAATCACAATAAGCAAAATCGCCATCTTTAATTTGCCAATACATTCCAAAATGTTGCATTAAGCCTATAGATTCTGCTTGCGTAACGCGATACTTTAAAGCTGAATCCATAAGCAATCCAATGAATGCAGAAGTCGGAACAACTTTTTCAACACGCGAAGAAACATCTGAAAAAACTTCCATATTAACTACATCAGATGCAAACCCGGGACCATCCATAGAGTAAATTTTCTCAATACGACTTCCTAATTTTTTATCATTCGAATCCAACTTCATAGACGCGTAAACTGCCATATTTCCGCCTTTTGAATGGCCTGCAACAAGCAATCTAGGTATATTTGAGCGCAAGTTATAACGCTTATTTGAAGATCTTTTCGCTACAGAAGTTAAATATTCTTCTGCAGATTCTTGTGCTGGAATAGGGCAACGAAATGCCATATTGAAATCTTCCTTCCAACCAACAAGCGTATTATCAGTACCTCTAAATGCGACTACAAGCGCTCCAGAATATGATCTCTTCTTAGAAAGATTCGAGAACATAGAGGATTTTTTACCGAATAATTGCGAAATATTATGAATATTATTGAAAAGCTTTACAGCACTTGCAAAAAATCCGAATCGACTAGAATTATTCGAAATTCCAGAATCAGAAGAGTTTTCAATAGAACTAGTTTCAGTAGAATCAGTTTCAACAGAATCACTTACAACAGAGTCAGTTTCAGCAGAATCAGAGTCAACAGAGTTAATTGAATCAGAAGAACCTATTGCCCCAAACACAGAATCAGAACCCGTTGCTCCAGAACCAGCTACTCCAGAACCAGAACCAATCATCTTAGATTTTGCATCAAAAAACGAATCATCAATACCTTCACAATTACTTAAGTCAAAAGTAACTCCAGCAAATTGTTGTTCATGCGATTCATCAAAGCGTTCTAAAACTTCGCCAACACGCAATCCGCGATATCTAGGATTTGCTAAAACAGCCATAAGTAAATTCTTACGAAATTCATCCACTTTAGGAGAACCGCAAGAGAACATCGTTGAAAACTCTTCAGCTCTGAGTAAATCAGTAATAGGAACAGTGGATATTCCTTTTGAATCCGCACTATATAATGGCACAGACGAAGGCATACGAAGATAAGATAATTCACAAAATACAAGCGAATCAGTAGCGTTAAATGGACGCTGTGCAAAAGTACGAAAATCGCTTGTAATTAAATCGAGAATATTAGGCATATTTATATGATAGTAGACTAATTGCCCATACTGTGAATTTATGATATAGCACATGAAAAAACCTCGCGCACGCTGTAAACACTTTACATACATGCACGAGGTAAATGCTTAAGATCAATCCAAATGGACTTGTCTTCTAGCTCTACTTTACACATTCGAAAAATCCAAAGAATTCAAAGAATTCAAAAATCCGAAGAAAGAATTCAAGGAATTTAACTAGTCAAACTAGAAGACTAAACACGTTTAACTACTCGAGTTATATGAAAAACCTGAATTAGATATCTAAATAAAATGTAAGACACCTATAAACACAGATTATTCAAACTACTCGGCTACAACCTTAACAGTAAAGGAAGCAGTGATTTCTGGATGCAACGTAACTGTTGCTGGGAACTCACCAGTAGTCTTAATAGCGGCAACACTAATTGCACGAGCTTCAACTTGAGCTTTAGAAGACAAAGCAGAAGCAATCTTATCTGCAGAAATACCACCGAAAAGCTTACCGGATTCGGAAACCTTAGCAGAGATTTCTACAACAGTGCCCTCAATTTGAGCCTTCTGAGCTACAGCCTCTTCACGAGTGGCTACAGCCTTAGCAAGGCGAGCGCGGCGCATTGCCTCAATTTGTGAAGCAGCTCCCTTATTCCAAGCAAAAGCTAAGCCTTGAGGAATCAAATAATTACGTGCATAGCCAGACTTAACTTCAACAACGTCACCAGAGTGACCGAGGTTGGCAACAGTCTTCGTGAGAATAACCTTGGTTTCAGCCATGTTCTTATCCTCTCAATCAGCGACCGGTGGTGGCGTATGGGAGCAAAGCCATTTCGCGAGCATTCTTCACTGCTTTCGCGATCTTGCGCTGTTCCTGAACGGTTACACCAGTGATACGACGGGAACGAATCTTACCGCGGTCCGAAACGAACTTGCGCAATAATGCAACGTCCTTGTAATCAATTTCAGTAATCTTGGCAGCCTTCAAAGGATTTGGCTTCTTCTTGAAAGGCTTGACCGGTGGTTGCGGCCTTTTGCGTGACATAGGATGTCCTCTCTCAAATACGTTTTAACTGATGTTTTATTAGTAAATATAAGCAAATAAGCAAATTATTAAATTCCTAAACTCAATTTAGAATTCAGGCTCATCACCTGCTGCGCCAAAATCTGATGTTGAACCAAATGTTGCAAAACCATCATTTGAAGGAGCAGATGCACTCCACGGATCTTCTGCAGGAGTTACATTCATAGAATTACTGTTGGTGTTAGTATAATTCGCACCTCCATCATAACCGCTAGAACCATTCATAGGTTGATTTGAAGAATTGGCGTTCCCAACGAAACCACTATTTGATGAAACTTTTGTGATTTGAGCAGTCGCATATCTTAGTGATGGACCAATCTCATCCACAACCATTTCAATAGTATTACGCTTAGAACCATCTTTAGCTACGTATGAGTTCTGAACTACACGGCCTTGAACAATTACTCGAACACCTTTGTGAATACTATTTACACAATGTGTTGCTAAATCGTTCCAAGCAGTGCAACGCATGAATAAAGTAGCGCCGTCCTCATATTTACCTGAATTGCGATTAAACGAGCGCGGCGTAGAAGCCACAGTAAAACTCGCTAAAGATGCGCCACTAGGCGTATTCCTTAATTCAGGATCTGCAATGAGGTTTCCCACCACTGTAAGAACCGGTTCACCTGCCATATCAGTCTCCCTTTGAATCGCAGTTGGAGAATATTTTCGACTTGCGTTTTACAAAATACAATCGATTTTCTTAAATATCACAGATTTTCTAAAGCTTTTCGCAATATACGCGATTTAAAAAATCCGTCTTATAAAATCAATGTGATTTTGTGTAATTTTACTTATTGCTTTATATACAGTTTTTATCTACAGATTTATACAGTACTTATTTATTTTTACTGTTTTTACTGTTTACTTAGCATCCTTACGAAGAATCTTCGTACGAATTACAGACTCATTAAGATTCAAAACACGGTCAAGCTCATCGCTAACAGATGGCTCAGCAGTGTAGCTCACCACAGCATAGTTGCCTTCAGTCTTGCCATTGATTTCATAAGCAAGCTTACGACGACCCCAATAATCGGCGTTATCAATAGAACCGCCCTCTTTGGTGACGAGCTCAAGATATTGCTCAGTCAACTTCTTAAGACCGCGATCATCAAGCTCTGGATCAGCAATGAACATCAGTTCATACTTATGTGCAGACATCACCCACCTCCTTCGGACTATCGGCTATGGGCTTTCCATAGCAGGAGTGTGTTTGCAAGTCGTTCACAGTAGCTTATTTGCCACACGAACAACCTGTTAAGTTTAACTTAAAGTAACGACTGTAAAAATTAGCTTAATCTAAAAGATCCAATATCCATATTTATCGCTTAATGCGCGTAAATATTCCTCTGCTTCATATCTTCAGGAAGTGCATTACGCAAGGAAACGAGCGAGCCAGAACGGAATACGGATCTAATTCCAGCAGCTAAAAGCGGAGCAATAGAGAGAACTGTCATATTCTCTAAACGCTTTTCTTCTGGAACTGGAACTGTATCTGTCAAAATAATTTCGCGAGCTCCGCAATTCTTAAGTCGCTCTACTGCAGGACCAGAAAGCAAAGCGTGAGTTGCAACAAGAGTTACAGACTTTGCACCTGCTTGACGCAAAGTTCGAACAGCTTCACAAATCGTTCCTGCTGTGTCAATCATATCGTCAACAACAATACAATCGCGACCTTTGATATCTCCAATAATCCCATGAGCTTCTGCATGATTTGGACGAGTTATATCGCGCGTTTTATGAATAAACGCCAAAGGCAAACCGCCTAACTTTGCAGCCCATTGTTCTGAAACTTTAATTCTTCCAGCATCTGGCGAAACAATTGTTGCATTATCTAGCTTCATAGTATTTCGCACATAATCAATTAACACAGGCATTGCAGTTAAATGATCAACTGGACCATCGAAGAATCCTTGCTCTTGAGCAGCATGCATATCTACAGTCAAGATGCGAGTTGCACCTGCAGCGCGGAATAAGTCAAACATCAATCGCGCTGTAATAGGCTCTCTTCCTTGATGCTTTTTATCTTGGCGAGAATATCCGAAGAATGGAGCTACAACGTTAATACTTCTAGCGGAAGCTCTGCGCAAAGAATCAACCATAAGCAATTGTTCCATAATCCAATTGTTAATAGGATCTGTATGCGCTTGTAAAACAAATACGTCAGCTCCTCTAACAGGCTGAGTAAAACGCACGTACATCTCACCATTTGCAAAATCGTAAGCTGTAGTTTCTAGTACATCAATTCCAAGATATTGTGCTGTTTCATCCGCAAGTTGCGGATATGCTCTA
Organism: Gardnerella bivia; assembly: GCF_049262715.1. NCBI lineage: Bacteria > Bacillati > Actinomycetota > Actinomycetes > Bifidobacteriales > Bifidobacteriaceae > Gardnerella > Gardnerella bivia. The sequence goes on along the minus strand of NZ_CP058399.1, from coordinate 847,024 downwards.
CCAGTTACCAGCATTAAGTGCTTTGTAGGATTACCTTCAAGAATCGTAGACATATCAGCCTTCCTTCGAAATTGCACATACTGGTCTTTATGTTACCAGTTGGTAAAGTCGTGAGGAAAATAGGCGATTTCAAAACGATTCAAAGCGATTCAAAAGTACAATTTCAAAGTACGATTTCAAAGTACGATTTCAAAGTACGATTTCAAAGTACGATTTCAAAGTACGATTTGAAACGAATAGAAACAATCTCGAAACGATTCAAAGTAATCTTTCAAAGTAATCTCTCAAGATAAGCTTTCAAAATCACTTGCCAAAATATTTACGAATCTCTTCTACACTTCCATATGAAGCTTGAGCGCCAAATCCAGTAGCAGCGTATGCAGACACGTATGAAGCAAGAGCAGCAGCATCGTCTAATTGCATATCGCAAGATAAGCAAGCTAAAACTGTGCCCATAAAAGCGTCACCGCATCCTGTTGTATCGACTGCTTTAACTTTTTGCGGCAGGATTCGGCAAACAGGATCCTTTTCAGCATAATTCAACACAACAGAGCCTTCTGATCCAAGAGTCACAATAGCTTCATCAAAACCGAAATCATGCATAACTTTCGCTGTATGCTCCCAGTCAAATGAATCCCAATCGCCATCTTCAGGCTCACGAATATGCAATAATTGTGCCATCTCATGCTCGTTTACAAGCAAAATATCTGAAGAATCAATTAAATCTTGAGGAATTTTATCTAAAAATGGTGAATCGTTAATCAATACTTTAACACCATTTTCATGCGCTAATTTTGCACAATGCGCAACCGTTTCCATAGGACTTTCAAAACAGAGTCCTAAAACTTTTGCGCTTGTTAAAGCAGACTTTACTGAGTCCGATTCAATATAATCAACATCTACTTTGCAGTTAGATCCAGAAGCATAAACTATTGTATTTTCACCACTTTTAGAATCTACTGTGATTACTGTAGCTCCACTTTTAACATCTTCTACATGACGAACATGTTTTGTATCTACTCCAGCAGATTTCAAAGAATTTATAAGAAAATCAGCGTTAGAATCATTTCCGACTGCACCAAACATGCAAACGTTTGCACCAATTTTTGCAGCAGACACAGCTTGATTCCCAGATTTTCCTCCAGGAAGCACGCATATCTCATTGCCATTTACAGTTTCTCCAGGATTAGGCAAACGATCTGCCACAATCGTGTAATCTGCGTTCATTGAGCCAACTACTGCAATGCCATTTTTACGCGATAAAGCCGCGCAATCAGACTCACTATTTGCATTTAAATTTTTTACAGCCGCAATTTTACTCAAATTCTCAAGCGAGCTAAGTTCTTCGTAATGCCTCATTTTATTCCTCTAACTAAGATTTTTGCCAATAACAGCAAACAATAAAATTCAACTTAAAACAAGCGCAATTTTTCTACACAATTCACTTTTAAAAAGGCACACCACAACGCAAAATCACATTAGAATATGGCGTTGTTTCCCCACTTCTAATCACGAATTTTGCTTGAGATACCAATGCTTTGAAACCATCTTCACCATCGTGAGGAACATAAGTTAAAGGTACTGCAAATGCGTCTTTCACTAAAGATTCAGGCTCTTTTCCTAAAGCTTCTTCAGCCATCACACCAGACTCGAGCACTAAATCGCCTTTAATAGCATCCAACACATCTTTAAAACGAGGTACGCCAAATACTAGTGCTAAATCAATAACCTCAACGCCATCAGGTACAGGAAGACCACAATCTGAAATCACAAATTGATCTTTATGCCTTAATCCAGCCATAGCTTGAGCTAGTTGCGCATTCAAAACACCATGAGTAAGCATTTTCTCTCCTTAAATTATGACGTGAAAACTCTACAATTGTGCGGTATCGACAGTGATTGCCGCTTACTTTAGAATGATTAGTCTTCTTAAAAATATGGCGTTGAAAACGCTGTATCAATTTACAATCAAGCAACGATTCCAACGCCATATAATCATTTTCATATTTTTTAATTATTTTTTAATTATTTTTCAGTTATATATTTAATTATTTTTTAGTTATATTTTTAGTTATATTTTGAGCATAGCTCATATTTTTCAGTTATTTTTCAGTTATATATTCAGTTATATTCTTCAGTTATATTCTTCAGTTATAGCTTTTAATTTGATTTTCAATTATATTTTCGAAATGCAAATTTTAAGCAATTACTCGAAATCACTTACATTCGTTGCATCTACAGTCTTCACAGTAATTGGCTCAGTCTTAGAAACTTTCTCACCTTTAATAGCCTTAACAGCTGCTTCAACAGCTGCGCGACCGAGTTCCTTCGGCTGCTGTGCAATAGTGCCAGCCATAGTACCAGCCTTAATTGCTTTCATGCCATCAGCAGTACCATCAAAGCCAACTATTTTAACATCCTTACCTGCTTTAGCGCCTAACGCTTGGATAGCACCTAATGCCATCTCATCGTTTTCAGCGTAGATTCCAGTTGCATTTGGATGAGATTGTAGCAAATTTGTTGCAACATTCAAAGCTTCAGCGCGATCGAAGTTAGCAGTCTGCTCAGCAACAACCTTGATTCCTGAGTATTTCTTAATACGATCCTTGAAACCTTTACCACGATCACGAGTAGAAGCAGCACCTGGAATACCTTGCAAAATCAGCACTTCTCCCTTTTCTCCCATGCTTTTTGCAAGAGCATCTGCAGCTTGAGCGCCGCCAGCAACGTTATCAGAAGCAATGTGTGAAGTAACTTCTACACCTGTAACAGAGCGATCAACAGAAATTACAGGAAGATTTGCACTCAACAATGGAGAAACAGAAGGAGCAGCAGCATCTGAATCAACTGGGTTAATAATTACTGCTTTAGCTCCCTGCGATTGAGCATTTTGAGCTTGATCCTGCTGCTTTGAAGAATCGTTTTGAGCATCAGAAACTTGTAACTCAACACCCAACTTCTTTGCTTCAGCTTGTGCTCCATCTCGCAAATCCACGAAGAATGGATTGTTTAATGTAGAAACTAACAATGCAACTTTATCGCTAGAATTTGAATTTCCGCACGCGCTCATACCTAAAACAAGCGCTCCAGCCGCCATCGCTGCGCAAACTAGTTTAATACTGCGGTGCAATGTTTGATTGTTCATCATATCTCCTTTGATCATCAGATACACTCGCAAAACTTTACGAATATATCTCGCTCGCTTTTGCTTAAATTTGCTACAATTTGCAAATCTTCGCTAAGCAAGTCGATGTGTAATCATTATGCTTTTGTTTTTGATCATTACCTTTAAGTTATAAATTTTAAGTTATTCATTAAGTTATAAATTTTAAGTTATTCATTAAGTTATAAATTTGGACTTTAGCCCAATATTTTCAGTTATATTCTTCAGTTATATTCTTCAGTTATATTCTTCAGTTATATTTTATTTTTCTTTTCCGTATTTATTTATTTGTGCTGGTATCGATTTGCTTACGTATTAAATCAATACCATTTGAGGAAGCACACCTCCTTTCTCATAGGAGAGGTCAGAAAATAAAGAAACCTAAAAATCAGTGAGTATCTTCCTTTCTACGCAAAGTATCAAGGCTCACAGCGAAAGCAATCACTAAGCCAATAACGACTTGCTGCCAGAAGGAAGAAACGTTCAAAATATTCAAGCCGTTACGAATAACTGCTAACAAAATTGCGCCAACAAAAGTACCGGAAATCTTACCTTTGCCGCCAGAAAGTGAAGCACCACCAATTACAACAGAAGCGATTGCATCCATCTCATAACCGGTTGCAGCCTGAGGTTGTGCTGAATGCAAACGACCTGCAATCACCAAACCTGCAATAGCAGAGAAAACTCCAGAAAGAATGAACACCATGATCTGAGTCTTATGAATGTTAATGCCAGAAAGTCTGGAAGCTTCCATATTTCCGCCAACTGCATACATAGAACGTCCTGTAGTTGTAAAGTTCAAAGTTACAGATGCAATAACTCCCATAATAATCATCATCACAATTGGCATTGGAATACCAGCCACAGTAGCTCCGAAGAAGTTCACCATACCAGATGTAGAAATTGGTCTACCGTCTGAAACTACGAGCGTAAGTCCACGAGCTACAGACATCATAGCTAAAGTAGCAATAAATGATGGAAGTTTAAGGAAAGCATTAGCAACACCTGAAATTAAGCCAAATACAGCACCAGTTAATATGCCAACTAAAATAGTGAGAATTGGAGGCAATCCCATTGAAGCACCAGTGTACGCAACTAACATACTAGATATTGCAGCTACTGCACCAACAGACAAATCAATTCCAGCAGAAACAATAACGAATGTTTGTCCGAATGCCAAAATAGCAACAGTTGCAGCCTGAATACCAACGTTAATAATATTGACACTAGTCAAAAACGCTGGCGTTGCACAAGAAAGTACTGCACACAAAATAATCAAACCAATAAGCGCACCATTACGGGATGCAAATTGCTTAATTACAGGCAGAAAACCCTTATCTTTCTTGCCATAACCTAAGCTCTGAGATTTCGTACTTTGTTCAGTAGTCATCGTCGATACTCCTTTATCTATGCGGATTTTGTCCTCATATATATGCGAATCTTAAATAACTCTCACGCTTCAATGCGCAAGTCTTATTTAACTAATCCGCAACTTTTTACGTTTTATAAGATTTTTATCGATATTTTTATAAGTATTATCAAAAATCGATAATTTATTTTTAGTTTTATTTATATTTCCGTATCTCTTTAGTCAAAGATTAAGAATCCAAATGCGTTACAGCTAGTTCCATCACACTTTCCTGTGTAGCTTGGCTTGCATCCAACTCTCCACTAATCTTTCCATTCGACATCACAAGCACGCGATCAGACATTCCAAGCACTTCTGGCAAATCTGAAGAAGCCATAAGTACAGCGCCGCCATTTTCTACAATACTGTTTATAAGTTCGTAGATTTCAACTCGAGCACCAACATCAACACCGCGAGTTGGCTCATCAAGAAGCAACACTTTTACTTTTGCCATTGACCACTTACCAAATACGATTTTCTGCTGGTTTCCGCCAGAAAGAGAACCAGCAAGCTGATCGATGCTTTCCATGCGAATACGTAAAAGTTTTGCAGTCGATTCTTCACGTTCACGCTGACCTTTCAAATCAGCAAAACCAACGCGAGATGTAGGAATCAAAGTCGAAACTCCAAGATTTTCAGCAACCGATGCTTCAAGAATCAAGCCCTGAGTGCGTCTATCTTCTGGAACTAATCCAAGACCTGCATCAATGCTACCTGCAATATTTGCTTTAGGAATCTTCTTGCCATCAACATACACAGAACCAGAATCATAAGTATCAGCGCCAAAAATAGCACGAAGAACTTCAGTACGACCAGCTCCAACTAAGCCAGCCAATCCAACTACTTCCCCAGCATGCACGCTGAAGGAAACGTTTTGAATATCTCCTTTTCTAGTCAAGCCTTCAACTTTAAGCAGCTCCTCGCCCTTATAGCGATTTCCGTGTGGGAACTGATTAGTAATATCCCGACCAACCATAAGTCGCACAAGCTCTTTTTCTGGAACTTTCGCATCAACAGTGTCAACATACTTTCCATCTCGAAGTACAGTTACAACATCGCCGATCCTAGCGATTTCATCTAAATGATGCGAAATGAAAACCATTCCAACATTCTTAGTTTTCAAATCTTCCATAATGCTGAAAAGCTGTTCACACTCACGCTTAGTCAATGCAGCAGTAGGCTCATCGAGAATCAAAATTGACGCATGTTGCATTAAAGCTTTTGCAATCTCAACCATTTGCTGGCGAGCCACACCAAGCTCACCCATAGGCTTACTAACATCTTCTGAAAGACCTATTACTTTCAAAGCATCTTGTGCTTTAGCACGCATTGTGGCACGATCCACAAAGCCAAATTTTGTAGGAATAGTTCCTAAGAACAGGTTTTCCATAATAGAAAGTTCTGGCACTAGATTCAGCTCTTGATGTATTACAGCAATGCCAAACTTACGAGCCGCATCCACATTAGGAATACGAACTGTTTCACCGTTAATTTCAATATGGCCTTTATCTGGCTGATAAATACCACTCATCATTTTAATAACAGTTGACTTTCCAGCACCGTTTTCACCAAGAAGTACATGCACTTCTCCTGGCTTAACAGTTACAGAAACATTGTCAACTACTGTAGAATTACCGAATATTTTCGATACTCCTACTAACGACAGCTCCGTCATGTCTTGCCTCCTTCGCTTAGCATCATTGCCTTACGAAAAATTACAGATTATGTTGAATTATGCAAACGTATTTAGATGTATTCTCTAAACGTATTTATTATTTAGTATTTAATATTTAATATTTAATACTTAATACTTAGACGTATTTTCTAAACGTATTCGCATTACAAAAGTCACGCGTTCCCAAGCGATTCGCGTGGAATATAAACTGTTTCTACGCGATGAGATTTCACTTCAGAATTATTTTCAAGCATATCCAAAAATAGCTCAGCACTAGTGCGACCAATTATTTGAACCTGCTGCGAAATAACTGAAATATGCGGAGTAGCTAATCGGAAAACTTCAACATCATCAAATGAAATCAACGACATATCTTTTCCAATAACTAAACCTTCCCGAGCCATAACGTTCATCACACGCAACGCATCCGGAGAATATCCAACTATAAGCGCCTTAACTCCAGAATTTCTCATACGATTCACTACATTAGCGCAAGATGATTGATCAAACCCTGTTGATTCAACGAAAACATTATTTTCACCAAACATCTTCGAAGCAACATTGCGAAACACTTGCTCACGCTCTTGCAATGAAGGCGATGCGACAATAGGCCCAGAAATATAACCAACAGAAAGAAAGCCATGACGTTTTATGTCTTTCAAAGCGTCACAAATGCCGTTAGTAGGATCTGAATCAACAACAGGCACATTCTCTAAGCCGCCAGATTGAGGTTCTACATGTCGATCCATGAACATCAATGGGAGATGCTGCTCAATCAATTTTTCCAAAGCTTCTGTCACTTCGCCTTGAGGAACAATAATTGCACCATCAATTCTTTGAGAAAGAATGCTTGCTAGGAATGAATCTTGACGAGCTGCGCTTTCAGAAGATGTTCCTATAAACGCACAATAACCCGCATCAAACAATGAGTCTTGAACAGTATAAGCTAATTCAGCAAAGTACGCGTTACGAATATCTGGAACTAATAATCCAACTGTTTTAGTACGAGAAGATCGCATAGCTTGAGCGCGAGAATCCGGAATATAACCTAATTCCGCTACAGCACGCTCAACTTTTGCTTTAGTGTTTAATGATATACGACCATTATTATTAAGCGCACGAGAAACAGTCGAAACTGAAATTCCTGCACGTTGAGCAACATCGCGAATAGTGATGTACGTCATAAACACCTCCTCAACAGTTTCACGTTGGATTTTGTTACCAGCTTTAACACAACATACTTTACTAATTTGTAGCTTATATTATTGCGTTGAACTTTTAATTTATGTTTGATCTACGTTTAATTTACGTTTAATTTTCAAGCTAACTTAAACTCTTGCCAGAACTCTTACTTTAGATTTTGCTAGAAATCTTACTCGAAATCTTTCGTTAGATCTTGTCAGAACTCTTACTTTAGATTTTGCTCGAACTCTTACCAGAACTCTTGCTTTAGATTTTGTTCACTTATCTAAACTCTAACTTGAGTTTTAGTATTGCTTTACTTTGGCTTTTATTACATGTTAGTTATTCGCATAATGAAAAGCTCTTTTTACTCACGTTCAGCTTTCTATTACGTTTTCCATATACTCCTCTCGTCTTTGGGAAACGGCTCTTAAGCAACCACGCATAAGACACCACAATCAATAATTATTTCTTACTTCGATATTCCATCGGCGCCGATCATATATCTAGTAAGCCCGATACTGCTTAAGAACGATTTTCTTACTCGTCCTTTTGCGGTAACGTTACCGCAACTATAACATTTTGAATGTTCATATGCAATAGTAGCGTGTTGAAATTCTTCTAAAATTTAACGTGAATTTTATTGAGAATTCTAAGAATTCTGAAAGTAGAAAAAGTTCTAAGAATTTCGAAAATACTGAAAATTCTGAAAGTATCGAACAATCCCAAAGTATAGAAAAACCCCAAAGTATCAAAAAATCCGAAAGTATAGAAAATTTAGCAAAAATTTATTAAATAATTTCTTTAGAGCTTTAGAGGAAGATTACGAGAAAATAATCAAATCATCAGATAATCAAATCATCTAAGAAGAGTCATCATTATGAATATAAGAGCAAAACCAACAAAATCAGCCCAAGAAAACACTGCACCAGTAAACATTACAGCTGTAATCGCAGCCATCACTGGCTCACTAGCACCAAGCAGAGTTCCGCGAACAGCACCAACTCGCATTATGCCTGAAAGAAACAGCCAATACGCTCCAAAAGTTCCGCCAACTACAGTAAAAGCAAAAAGAGCGATTCCACGCCAATCCAACGCAGGCATAGTTTCCCATGGTCTAACAAAAGGCAACAAAATCAGCCCAGCAACAATAAACGTTATGCCGTTTATTGAAAGATTTCCCCACTTAGCAATCAATTTAACTGGCATAATCGCAAGAGCTGCTGTTGAAGCAGCATCTACTAGCCCCCAGATAAGCCCCATAATAGGTAGAGATAATTTAGAAAAATCGCCACCAGTTGCCATTAAAGCAGTGCCAACAAAAGCGAGTAAAACACCAACATTTTCACGAACGTTAGGAAATCGCCTATTCTTCAAACACGCGTATACGAGCACAAACACAAGATTAAGACTTTGCAACACAGTTGCAGTGCCGGAATTAGTCCAATCAATTGCCCATAAATATGAAACTTGAGTTAGCAACACACATACTATTCCAGTTAAAACGAACATTCCCCAAGAACGCGTAGATTTCACTGCACTAACTAATTGCTTTCTTGTGCAAATACTAGCTGTTATGAAGAAAAGAACGCCTGCAGCAAGTTGTCTAACACACGCAATTTGCAAGGGAGTTACATGATAATCGCCCATAAGAATCTTAGACACTGTTGCATTCGTGCCCCAAAGTGCTCCGCCTAAAAGAGTGAGAATCATGCCAATAAAAATTGTGCGAGCAGACGAACTAAAAGCAGGATTCGGCGAATCTGGAGAACTTGAAATAGCAAGCTGTGCAGCTTTAGACGAGTCAAAAGTTTTAGAGGAAGTTTCAGAGGAAGTGTTGGAGGAAGTTTTAGAGGAAGTTTTAGAGGAAGTTTTAGTGGAAGTTTCAGGACGCGAAGCATGAGATGAAGTTTCGCAAGAAGTATCAGCAGAAGTTTCAGATTTAGTTTCACTAAGCTCTTCTTCTTTGCGATTCGCAATATTATTATCCGATTCGCAAGAACGTGCACAAGACTTTCTGTTCAATAAGAACTTAGACATAAATTTCCTCTGGCTCACTAAAACTAGTTTTTAGAATACTTACTGAGTTTACTAGATTAGTTTTACTTAACTCGCCTTTGCGCGCGCCTTTTACTATACTATTCTTTCATTCAGTAAAGCACATTGCTTTCAATTCTGGTAGTAGCGCTCTCAAGGCTTTACCTCTGTGAGATATCGCGTTTTTTTCTTCCGAGCTAAGCTCAGCAGAAGTCAATCCTTCCATTTGCACGCCATTTCTAACAGGCTGATCATCTGGAACAAAAAGCGGATCGTATCCAAAACCATTTTCACCTCTAGACTCGCGCAAAAGCCTGCCAGTCATTTCACCAAATCGTACTATTTCAAAACTATGAGAATGGTTCATAGCACTTTCTTGATGTATTTGATTGCAATCTTCAGGAACAGCCAAAGCCACAGCACAACGGAATCTAGCAGTACGACATGGGTCTGGAATATCTGAAAGTTGCTTAAGAAGTAAAGTGTTGTTTGCTAAATCATCTCCGTGCACACCACTCCAGCGCGCAGAAAGTATTCCAGGAGCAGCTCCAAGCACATCAACTATGAGTCCAGAATCGTCTGCAATCGCAGGGCAACCTGTAAGGCTTGCAACGCAACGAGCTTTAAGCAAAGCGTTTTGCTCAAAAGTTACGCCTGTTTCAACTGGATCAGGAAGACCTAAAGAGCCTGCTGTTAATAGAGTGACCTGGCACGCAAAATCCTCACACTCCTCAAAAAGTATGCGCTTAATTTCCACAAGTTTACCCTCATTATGCGTTGCCACAATAATTTTCACTCTATCTGCCTTTCTCATAGAATTCATAAGATGATTTAATACAATTCAAACTCTCTTTAGCAAACACATTTAAATCCGATTAAGATCTAAGTGCTTCACGCTGTTTTTCTTGAAGTTCCCTGTTTCCTTTAGTAGCTAAGTCAAGTAAAACGTTTAGCTCATCGCGATTAAATGGGCGATGTTCTGCTGTACCCTGAATTTCAATAAAAGTCCCAGAACCAGTCATAGCAACATTCATATCTGTCATTGCTTGACTATCTTCTATATATGGCAAATCCAACATTGGAGTACCATTTATTACTCCCACAGATACAGCAGATACAGAGTCTTTAAGAACGCGATCAGCAGAGTGAATATGCTTATTTTTTTCTGCCCAACGCAATGCGTCAACAAGTGCAACATACGCTCCAGTTACAGATGCTGTACGAGTGCCACCGTCCGCTTGTAAAACGTCGCAGTCGATTTGAATTTGCGTTTCACCCATTGCTTTCATATCTACTACTCCACGCAAGCAGCGACCTATAAGCCTGCTGATTTCATGCGTGCGACCGCCTACTTTTCCTTTAACTGATTCGCGATCCGTGCGCTGCTCAGTGGCTCTCGGAAGCATTGAATATTCAGCAGTAACCCATCCGAGTCCTGAATCTTTACGCCATCTAGGTACGCCAACTGTAAAAGTTGCAGTACACATAACGCGAGTATTCCCACATTCAATTAGCACAGAACCTTCTGGAACACTTGTGAAATTGCGTGTGATTTTTACAGGTCTCAATTCGTCTACAGCACGTCCGTCTATGCGAATAGGTGTCAACGATTCCAACATATCTTTAATCTGAGCCATAGTTTGTAAATTTACCATGCAAGTGGTATGTATTCTATGTTTATTGTTCATAGAACGTTAATAAAACTAGTAATTCTAAAACTTTATTAAGTGTTAAAAGTTTTTAGAAACATATATTTAAGAATATATTTAAGAATTAAAAGAAGTTGATTTCTTTAAATAGACCGGAAAATATATTAAAAAGGGCTAAGATTTTAATCCTAGCCCTTTTTTAAATTCACACTATTCTAGCAAAAGATTGAAATCATATGCAACGATATAAAACCATTTTTATGGCAATATAACGCATTTTACAAACGTAAACGCATACAAATTATTCAAACTATTATTACTAGATTAGTTAATTTAGTGACGGATCTTGCGAACAGCAGCACCCATGCCAGCGAGGAGAGCTGCAGCCAAAGCAGCGAAAGCTACACCAACACCAGTCTTGCTGAGCTGCTTCTTGCCCTTACGACCCTTAGTGTTAATGTGAACGTTATGCTTGCCTTTATCCTTAGAATTCTGCTTGTTTTTCTCCTGAGGATTCTGCTTGCCTGGCTTCTTCTTATCTGGCTTTGCAGTGCAACCAGCCTTAGCAAGATGGTTCTCAGCCAAAGTCAAAGCATCCTCTGCCCTCTGAACTGCTTCATTTACATCCTTAAGAAAATCATCTGCTGGCTTAAAAGTAGGCGCTTCGAGAGCAGCCTTGAAAGTATCTTCAGTTCCAGCGAACGTGTCAACAGTTGCATCAGTAGGAACGTTAAAGCCAACATAGTTAGCATCTTTAATAGACTTCAATACTTTGTTAAGAGCTTCAACTGACTTGTTAAGAGCTACCTTAGCTTCATCCTTCTTATCACCAGTAGCAGTTGTATAAGCTGCTTTCTTGTCAGTATAATCTTTAAGGGCAGTCTTATAAGATGCTACTGCTGCAGCAGCCTTCTTATAGAGTGCAGTCTTACCTTTAAGTTCAATCTCTTTCAAAGATTTCTTCAATTCAGCAGTTGTCTTTTCAGTGCGAGCAGCATCTACAGCTTGCTGGAGTGAAGCGCACTTATCAGCCTTGGCATCAGCAGCGAAAGCTGGGGTAGACATAGCGAAGCCGGCGAGCAAAGTAGCGCCAGCAGCAAAAGCGGCGATAGCCTTCTTATTTAACATGATATTTTCCTTTTCTTCTTCTCCTTCGCACTAGGGTATGCGAAGAACAATTTGCCTTTGCGGTTTCCCGCTTGTACCAGTGGAACTAGGGATTCCTCCGGTAACTGACTCAAACATTACATCACGATTTAAGAAAACTCAACCAAAATTTTCAGCTTATATTAAGCTTTAATTATAAAGATTTTAGTAAAAATTGCATAAAACATTCAAAATACATCATAAATTACGAATTTTTTTGCAGAAAATCAAAAAATATACAAAACACGCCGAATATAGAATTTTTTAATAATTTTTTCAGGTTTCTTTAAGGTTTCACAAAAGTCACGCACAAAACAGACTCAAAAACACCAATCAAAAACGCACAAAACACACATCAACACACCATACTCAGCCACAACACGCAACACACCACATCACCCAGCCACACCAACACCAAAAAACTCAGGTTGGAAACACATCTCACTTCCAACCTGAGTAAAAATCAACAATCTTAAAACTACTTGCTACTCATTCTACTTGCTGCTCATTTTAGATTGATGCTCAAGAGCTGCAGCAACTAATCCAGCAAATAATGGATGCGGCTTAGTTGGCCTAGACTTAAACTCTGGATGAGCTTGAGTTGCAACGTAGAATGGGTGAACATCCTTTGGAAGTTCCACAAACTCAGTCAAATTACCATCTGGGCTTTGACCGCTAATGCGCAAACCAGCTTCACGCAAACGATCCTTATACGCAACATTCACTTCGTAACGATGACGGTGACGCTCAGTAACATGCGTAGAGCCATAAAGCTCAGCAACAATAGAGCCTTCTTCAAGAAGAGCAGGGTAAGAACCAAGTCGCATCGTGTGACCCATATCACCCTTACCATCAACAATATCTTTCTGCTCTTCCATAGTTGCGATTACTGGATCTCCACAATCCTTCTCAAACTCAGTTGAATTAGCATCCTCAAGACCAAGAACATGACGAGCATACTCAATCACCATAGATTGCAATCCAAGGCAAAGTCCAAGAGTTGGCAAACCATGCTCACGCGCATAACGAAGTGCGCCAATCTTACCCTCAATACCACGAATACCAAATCCGCCAGGAATTACCATACCGTCCATTTGATCGAGAGCTGCAGCAGCACCTTCTTGAGTTTCACACTTATCTGCAGCAACCCAACGCACGTTTACTTTAGCCCAATTTGCAAATCCACCAGCCTTAATCGCTTCAGTAACAGAAAGGTATGCGTCTGGCAAATCAATATACTTTCCAACGATTGCAATGTTTAGCTCATGCTTAGGGTGATGTACTCTCTCAAGCAAATCTTCCCACTCATTCCAATCAACGTCATGGAATGGAAGCTCAAGCTCACGAACAACGTACGCATCCAAGCCCTCGTTGAACAAAATCTTAGGAACATCGTAAATGCTCGGAGCATCAACGCAATTAACAACGCCTTCAGCATCAACATCACACATAAGCGAAATTTTGTCTTTAATGCCTTGATTAAGAGGGCGATCTGAACGCAAAACAAGCGCGTCTGGAGAAATACCAAGAGAGCGAAGCATCATAACAGAATGTTGAGTTGGCTTAGTTTTCAACTCATGCGCTGCAGCAATATAAGGCACTAAAGAAACGTGTACAAACATGCAATTTTCAGGACCTAAATCGCGACGAACTTCGCGAGCAGCTTCCAAAAATGGCTGAGATTCAATATCTCCAACAGTGCCGCCAATTTCCGTAATAATCACATCAACATCATCTGAAGCTTGCGCACGCATACGCGACTTAATTTCTCCAGTAATATGCGGAATAACTTGCACGCACTGCCCCAAATATTCACCTGCGCGCTCTTTACGAAGTACAGACTGATAAATCTGACCAGTAGTAACATTTGCTTTTTGGCTTAGGAAAACATCAAGGAATCGTTCATAATGACCAATATCGAGGTCTGTTTCTGCTCCATCTTCTGTAACATAAACTTCACCATGCTGGAATGGATTCATTGTACCCGGGTCAACATTGATATAAGGATCGAGTTTTTGTTGTAATACGTGAAGTCCTCTGCTCCGTAAAAGTCTGCCTAAAGATGATGCAGTAAGACCTTTTCCTAAAGACGAAACAACGCCGCCAGTAACAAAAATATGCTTTGTAATATGCTCCTGAGAGTTACCATGTTTTCTTCTAACCATGGAACTCCATGGTATCTTCGAGCCTAGACGCTTAAAGTGTTGTGCAAAAAAGGCTTGCTTAAACTATACTCAAAGCTCAAAAGAAAGTAAAAGAAAGTAAAAGCAAATAAAAGCAAGTAAAGCGCAAGCTCAAATTAAATGCGCAACCGACTCAAGCGCAAGCTTATAACCATATAACCCCATGCCGGTAATAGTTCCAGTTGCAACAGGGCTTATCACGCTAATCTTACGAAAAGAATCACGCGCAGCAGGGTTAGAAATATGCACTTCCATTAAAGGCACTCCAGCATCTTTAACCATATGAGCTGCATCTGCGAGCGCATAACTGTAATGCGTGAAAGCTGCAGGATTCATAACAACTGGCGTATGCGACTTAGCAGCTTCATGCATCCATTGAATCATTTGCGATTCGTCATCACTTTGGAGCACTTCTACATTCAGCCCAAGCTCACAAGCCCATTGTTGGCAATATGCGCGCAAAGTTTCAAAATCTTCGATTCCATAAACATCTGGCTGACGAACTCCAAGCATGCCTAAATTAGGACCGTTTACTACAAGAACTTTTTTCGCTTGATTATTATTTTCCATATTTACCTCAAACAATATCTCACTTTTGCTTATAAACGCTATTAAAAGCATCTCGAACAGCTTCAATAGGCGGATTTTCAAGATGAATTGGATTCGCAATGCCGTCTAAAATCACAAATCTAAGAATATTTCCTCTAGCTTTTTTATCTTTATGCATTAAATCTAATACGTTATTAAACATACTCTCAGAATCTGTGCTACTAGTCCAACAAATTGGAAGACCAAGAGAAGAAAGCAAGTCTTTGTGATATTTAACATCTTCACAAGTCAAATATCCCAAATTCTTCGCCAATTGAGCAGCAAAAACCATTCCAACGCTAACAGCATTTCCATGACGCATGCGGAAATGCTCTATCTGTTCAATCGCATGACCTAAAGTATGTCCATAATTCAAAAATTCACGAAGTCCTTGTTCTTTCAAATCTTTTGAAACATGGTATACTTTTACTCTCACAGTGCGCTCAATAAGATCTGTTATAAGATTGCTAAGCTCAACGTTTTTAATAGAGCTGGCTTTATCAAAAACATTTCTATCAAAGCTTTTTATTAGCTTATTATTATGCTCATCGCTTAAAATTTGTAGAATATTTAAGTCGCGAATAAATCCAGATTTCACAACTTCTCCTAAGCCTTCAATAAAAATATCTTTAGGCAAAGTAGAAAATGTAAAAGTATCTGCTAAAACACCTGCAGGAGTGTAAAAACTTCCAACTAAATTCTTTCCAGCAGAAGTATTTACGCCAGTTTTACCACCTGTAGAAGCATCAACCATAGCAAGAAGAGAAGTAGGGCAATTCACATAGCGAATTCCGCGCATCCACGTTGAAGCAACAAATCCAGCTAAATCTGTAACAGCTCCACCGCCTAAACCAACTATTGCATCCGAACGAGTGAAACCTAAATCACCCAATTTCGACCATAAAGAATCCGCCACACGCACAGTCTTTCCAGCTTCAGCATCTGGAACTAGCATTTCATACACATCGTATCCAGCACGCCGCAAAATCGTGCGAGCTTTATCACTATGTCGCTGTACTGGCTGAGTGTGTATTAAAGCAACTCGATTAACTGAATCACCAAGCATTTGAGGAAGAAGTTCCAGCGCGTCTTCTCCAATTCGCACATCATATTCTTCAATTCCAGGGCAAGGCACGTGTATCATACGCTGATTTAACATATTTTTTAACTTTTCTGCAGCACCTTTTGCAGTAGCACCATTCGTGAGCATGTAAATATTAGCTAGACTTCGAAATATTGGATTGCGTTTTTCATATAATTCAAGCCAACGAGTAGCACAATCACTTCCCGAAAAAATAGGGCGATTATTATTTCTTCCAACACGTTCAATAGCTTCATTAGGATTTGCTTGCAAATATACAATTCTGCCACCATTAGCTCTATATTTTTTCAAAACTTCTTGAGTGGATTCATCAGTTGGAGCTCCTCCCCCTAAAGAAACAATTCCACTACAAGCAGTAGAACCTTCAATCGCATTTCGAACTATTTTAGCTTCTATAACTCTAAATTCTTCTTGACTATGCGACTGAAAATATTTCGCAACGCTCATTCCTATTTCTTGCTCAATTTCTGCATCTGTATCTATAAAAGGAATATGCATTAAATTAGCTACTTCTCTGCCAACTCGAGTTTTTCCAGCACCCGGCATACCTATGATTACACCTAAAGGCATTTGATTCGTACTCACTTCATATACTCCGGCCAAGAATTTATGTAAGATTCAGCATTTCGCTTTGTTTCAAGCAATGAATCTCCACCAAACTTTTCTAAAGCATATTTTGCTAAAGTCAATCTCACCATAGCTTCAGCAACTATAGACGCAGCAGGAACAGCTGTGAAATCAGAACGCTGATTTATTGCATGAGCAGCCTTACCAGTTAGTATATCGATTGTGCGAAGAGCACGAGGAATAGATGGGATTGGTTTCATTGCAGCACGAACGCGAATTGTTTCACCGTTAGACATTCCGCCTTCAATTCCACCAGCTCGATTAGTTAAACGTGCGATTTTACCATTTTCATCTCTTACAATCTCATCGTGAGCAACAGAACCAGAAACGTTTGCTTCTTCAAAACCATCTCCGATTTCAACTCCTTTAATTGCTTGGATTGACATAAGAGCTGAAGCAAGAGCTGCATCTAATCTTCTATCTGCTTCAACATAGCTGCCAAGACCTGCAGGAACACCGTAAGCTAAAACTTCCACTACTCCACCAAGCGTATCTGCAGCAGATTTAGCTTCGTCAATACGCGATATCATGCGCTTTTCAGCATCTTTATCGAGAGTTCTAACAGGCGAAGAATCTAAAGCAGAAACGTCTTTAGGAGTAGGCAATTTTGAAGATTTACTAGCATAAATTCCACCTATAGAAATAACATGAGCAACAGTTTGAACAGACAAAGCTTGATACAAAAAATTAGCAGCAATTGCCCCTATTGCAACTCTAGACGCTGTTTCTCTTGCACTAGAACGTTCTAAAACTTCACGAGCATCATTAAAACCATATTTTCGCATTCCAGTTAAATCAGCATGCCCCGGACGCGGTCTAGAAAGCGCAGCGTTACGACCTTCGTGAAGTATCTCATGGTCCAAAGGATCTACGCTCATAACTTCACTCCACTTTTGCCACTCACTGTTTGCAATTTCAACAGCAATTGGAGATCCGAGTGTTAATCCATGACGAACTCCAGTTAAAATACGAACTTTATCTTGCTCAAATTTCATGCGAGCGCCACGACCATAACCCAAGCGTCTTCTATAAAGTGCAGAAACAATATCTTCACTCGTAATCTTCACTCCTGCAGGCACGCCTTCAATAAGAGCGACCAATGCCTCACCATGAGATTCACCGGCAGTTTGCCAACGTAACATATATCCTCCCATAATGCTGATTCTTAAAACTTCATTGTACTCATTCAATAATATTCTCAAAGCATATAAATAACTTCTAGAAGTTCTGACCACCGTAAAAGAAGTTCTGACCACATACGCTAACTTCTAACCACCATAGAAGAAGTTCTAGCCACATACACTAACTTCTGACCACACTACAAGAATTTAGAACAATATTTAAAATTAGACACACAATTAAAAACCGCTTACAACCGTATAAAAACTTCTAACCACATGCGCTAACTTCTAACCACACTACAAGAATTTTCTTGAATAAAAAATACTTGATTCTTAACATAATTTCATGATTCAAATTAGTGCACTGATAGCAGCTATTCCAACGCTAATATGCGCAATAGCATTGTGTTTTACAGATATACTTTATTTTGTTGTGCCACGAGCGTGGGTAATATTTGCGATTATTTTGCAAACGCTTTCAACTTCAATATATTCGATTCTTCTAAAACACGATTTTTCAATAACTTTTTTAGGGTGGATTTCCGCAGCTATCTGTTGTTGTTTATACGTCATAATGCGTTATATCGCAGGCAAAAAATCACTTGGATTCGGAGATATAACTTGTGCAACTATGCTCGCTCAAGCGTTGATATTATTTGGATTCGAAAGCATAATAACATGGATTGCACTTACTGGAGTAATCGGAATTTTTGCAATTATTATATGCAATATACATAAAAAATTTCATGAAATATTTCACACAAAATATAGAAAAACACCAGAAGCAATCAATAGTGCAGAATTTAACAAAAACTATCAAAACTTTCGCGAAAATAACGCAAGCATGAACAACGCAAACTCTCACACAATCACAAGCGCAAGCGCAATCCGTAGCGCAAACTCAAACACAAACTCTATCTCAATCAGCGAAAGCAACTATAAAAATAGAATTGCATTCATCCCAGTTGAAGTATTATCTGCAATTATTGCAATAGCAATTTATCTGGCATGAAAATCTGGCATGAAAATCTAGCATGAAAATCTAACAAAACAGAAAACTTAATACAAAGCCAGCCACCAAATGCCAGCCACCAAATGCCAGCCAACTAGCTTAACTAAACAAACAAAACTTCAAGCAAATCCGCTAACTAGCCAACATCCAGCCACCTTGCGCATTACGCATTAAAGCGCACATACTTCACAAGCAAGCAGAAGCCGTTAGACGGCAAACCATCAAACCATAAAGCCAGCAAGCCAAACAGCCAAGCCAAGCGCCTAATTAGCATCCTTATTATTACGCTTATACTCATCTTTAATCTTCAAAAATTCTTCATGAGTATTTACAAACTTCGTTTCTCCTGTTTTCAAATCAGTAGTAACGAAATAAAGCCACGAACCATTTTCAGGATGCATTGCAGCAGCAATAGCGTTAGGACCAGGAATGCTTATAGGAGTAGGCGGAAGACCTTTATGAATTCGAGTATTATAAGGATTATTTGCGTTATCTAACATTGATTTAGTAAGATCTATAGCTCTCACACCAGCACCATACGCTATAGTAGTATCCATTCCTAAAGGCATATCTTTGTCTATGCGATTCAAAATCACGCGCGAAACTTTCCCATAATATTCGCGATTATTTACTTCAGCTTCCGCAATAGATGCAATCTTCAAGATATTTTCTCGCTTATCGCCTTTAGGTACACCAATTGCATTAAGCTTAGCGATTCGCTTTTCTACCATTGCAGACATTATTTTTTCAGCAGATTTCATAGCCTTAACGTTATAAACACCAGGCTCTAACCAACCTTCAAAGCTACCAGACGCTTCTTGAGGTAAAATTCCAGCTCCTTTTGCTTGTAAGATCGCTTTAAACTTAGAATAATCAATACCGGAAATTTCAGACGCGCGCTTAATAATATCAACAGAACGCTCGCCAGCTTTCACTTCCAAAAATCCTGTAGCTTTCTTTCTATTTGAAAGAATATCTGCAACATCTATAGCAGACATATGCTTTTTTAGCTCGTATATTCCAGGATACAAAATTTTATTATTAGAAGAAACAATACTTGTAAAAACAGCTTTAGACTTAACTATTTCTTCTTTTTCTAGTCTAGAGCCAATAGAATTCGCGCTTTCACCAACTTCAACGCTAAAACTTATTGAGCCTTCACCAGGACCAGGCCAATCCTCTGATGCAGATAAACTTTGATACCCAATCATAGAACGCACAGCTCGCGCCAAACCATAACCTGCAAAGCACACAATAAGAGCAACAATAAGCAAAACGATTATTGCTTTAAAACGCTTTTGTTTTCGCGATTTTCTTGAGTTTCTAGATTTATTTCTTCGCATTGCCCGCCGGTGTTTTCTGCTATTAAGTAAATTAGATTTTGATGAATTAGATTCAGATGAACTAGAAGAATTAGATGAGTTAGACGTGCTAGATTCAGAAGAACTAGACGCGCTAGAAGTTGAGTTTGATGAAATAGGACTTGAGTTTGATGAAATGGATTTCAACAAGTTATCTGTAGAAGAATCTGATTTAGACGAGCCAACACCATGCGAATCAACACCATGAGGATCATCCTCATGCGAATCATCCTCATAAAACTCATCTTGCTCGGAAGCTTGGCTAGTCCATTTAGCATGACGCTCAAAAAAATCATCAAAATTCTCAGGCAAGATACTCTCCTTCATCTTCCATTACTGTAATCATCAATAGCTGATTGCAAAATCAAAACTGCAGATTGCTGATCAACCATTGGACGATGCTTTTTAGTAGAAAGATCCGCCTGTAAAAGCTGGCGGTGAGCGCTTACTGTAGTTAAACGCTCATCTTTCCAAACTACTTCCGGTACGTAAGATAACTCCCAATCATTTTCATCACGCAATAATTGCATTCTTTTTATAAGATTTTTACCCCACCTGCGAGATTTTTTAGCAGATTTACCTTCAGAACCATCGAGTTGTAAAGGCAAACCAATCACAACTCTTGAAACACTGTTATCTTCAATAACGCAAAGTACTTCATCAATAGCCCTAAAAGAATCGCCCTGAACTTGCACATTCCCAATCGGATGTGCAAAGGTGAGCTCAGGGTCGGAAAGAGCAAGACCGACCCTAGCATCACCTAAATCAACACCCAGCCAAATCATCGTAAGCTTAAGTTAAATAATCATGCTTCACAGCTTAGCAACTTCGTTTTTAACTGATTCGAGTGCATCATCAATCTTAGATGCATCTGTGCCGCCGCCCTGAGCAAAGTCTGGCTTGCCGCCACCGCCACCACCAAGAACCTTGGAAGCTGTACGTACTAAATCGCCAGCTTTAGCGCCAAGTTCACGAGCAGCATTATTAGTAGCGATTGCAACCATTGGACGATCCTCTTCGTTTACTCCAGCAAGAGCAACTACTACAGGATAATCCTCGCTTAAACGAGAGCGAACATCTAGAACAGTCTTTCGCAAAACATCGAAAGAACCAAAGTTACCAACATTCTTCACAACTAGCTTAATTTTTGCATCGCTTTGCTTGCAAGCTTCAACTAGAGAAGGAATAGACTCATTTAATTGAGATTCATAAACAGCAGCAAGTTTACGATCAGAATCCTTCATCTTATTAAGCAAAGATTCCAAGCGTTCAGCCAACTCATCTGGACGGGCATTAACCATGTCTGCAAGCTGCGCAACTAAAGTATGTTCGCGAGCACCATACTCATATGCAGCTTCACCGCATAAAGCGTCAATTCTGCGAACTCCAGAGCCAATAGAAGACTCAGACAAAATCGTAACCATTCCAATCTTGCCTGTGCTCTTAGCGTGAGTACCTCCACAAAGCTCACGACTCCAACCATCGCCAATCTCAACAACTCGCACAACGTCACCATATTTTTCGCCGAACAAGTGCATAGCTCCAAGCTTGAAAGCATCATCAATTGGCATCTCTTTTGGAACTACTTGCAAATCTTCACGAATACGTTCATTTACTCGAGCTTCAACACGTCTTAAAGCGTCTTTATCAACAGCTTTTTGCCACTGGAAATCAAAACGCAAACGATCTGGATCAACCACAGAACCACGCTGAGTTGCTTGTGGTCCAAGTTCCTCGCGCAAAGCCTTGTGAAGAGTATGAGTTGCAGTGTGAGAACGAGCTAAAGCAGCTCTTCGAACTTGATCGATATTCGTGTTCACGGGAGCACCAACACTTAAAGTACCTTCAGTAAGTCGGCAGCTGTGAACGATCAAATCCTTAATTGGACGCTGAACATCATCAACTTCCAAAATTGCGCCATCATCGGAAATAATCTCTCCTTGATCTGCAATCTGACCACCGCGTTCAGCATAAAATGGCGTGCGATCAAGAATAACCTCAACGTTTGCAGGAGCACTAACGCTTTTAACAGAGCCTTTACCTGCCTCAACAATCGCCAGAACATTGGAACGACTTGAAAAATCAGTGTAACCGAGGAAGTCAATCGGCTTTTCTAATGCTTTCTTAATATCGTCATAAACGCTAACATCAACATTATGACGCTTCTTCAAAGCATCTGCTCGTGCACGGCTCTTCTGCTCACTCATGAGCTCGCGGAACTTAGCTTCATCAACTTTAACACCCTGCTCAGCTGCCATCTCTAAAGTCAACTCAATTGGGAAACCATAAGTATCGTGCAAAGTAAACGCGTCTGCACCTCCAACCATAGGGTCATCCCTGTGCTCTTTCTTAGCTTTTTCAACAGCCAAATCGAGAATAGTCGTACCCTTTTCTAGAGTCCTGCGGAACGCATCTTCCTCACCGTAAGCAGCTTCGCTAACCTCATGGAAAGTATCGTTAAGCTCCGGATAGCTTGGTTCCATAGCGCCCTTAGAAACAGGGAACAAGGTTGGCAAAACTGGGTCTTGCACGCCAAGCATGCGCATTGCGCGAACAGTTCTGCGAAGAAGACGGCGAAGCACGTATCCGCGACCAACGTTGCTTGGACGCACTCCATCGCTCATAATCATCAACGCGGAACGCACGTGATCTGCAACAACACGGAAACGAACATCCGCATCAGCGTTGCTGCCATACTTTACGCCACTAAGCTTTTCTGCAGCTTCAATAACAGGATAAACTTCATCAGTTTCGTAAATATTTTCCTTACCTTGCATAAGGTATGCCAAACGCTCCAAACCAGCGCCCGTATCAATATTCTTCTGATCAAGTTCTCCAACAATATGAAGATCAGTCTTAGATTTAACGTTATCTACTTGGAAGTTTTCAAAAACCAAATCCCAAATCTCAATAAATCGAGATTCATCTGCAGCAGGACCGCCGTCTTTACCATATTTAGGACCGCGATCTACGTAAATTTCAGAGCATGGACCTCCTGGACCAGGGCCACCAGTAGTCCAGAAGTTATCTTCCATTCCGAAAACTTGCATATGCTCTGGATCAAAGCCCTCGTTCTTCCAAATTGCTCGAGCTTCGTCATCGTCAGTATAAGTTGTAACCCAAAGTTTTTCTGGGTCAAAACCGTAACCGCCTTTATCTTGTGGAGTTGTTAAAAGCTCCCAAGCGTAATGAATTGCTTCTTCCTTAAAGTAATCACCGAATGAGAAGTTTCCAACCATTTGGAAGAATGTGCCATGACGAGTAGTTTTACCAACTTCGTCAATATCTAACGTTCTTACACACTTCTGGTTCGATGCCATTCTGCGCGATGGAGGTGTCTGCTCTCCTAAAAGATAAGGTATGAATGGAACCATGCCTGCAATAGTGAAAAGTGTAGTTGGATTTGGTGAAATCAGCGATGCTGAAGGCATGACCATATGACCATGATTACCAAAGTAATCAAGATAACGCTTTGCAATTTCTGCTGTGCGCATAGGTATGAACTCCTTGTGTTATATTAAACGCCGTGTAACAGTGCGGCACAAAAGAATATCATACCATCATGCTTAAGGCGCTAAGACAGATATATAAATCTGCAATATTTTATTATCTTCAGGATTGTTAATTATAGTAAATAATCCTACGCTATAGTAAATAATCCTACGAGTATTTAAAAATCAACTCTCTAAATCATGATATTCGTATTTGGAAACGTTAAATTCCTCTGCATATTTAGAATTTAATTCTTCTTCACGCTTTTTGCGACTTGAATTAAAATCTTTGAATAGAATTAAAAGAGTTTGCAAAGTAATATTATCTGGATTCTCATCATCTAAAATTTTGCTTCCAGTAGATGAAAGCCTAGTTTTCAAATAAGCACGAAACTTGCTAACAGTTAAAACTCCAGCAATAAAACCAATACTAATCCAAAACAATCGCTTAAGCATCATTACTCCTTTTTAGGAATCTAGATTAGAAGAACTAGAAGAATATTTGGAATATTTAGAATATTTAGAAGATGTCGATTTTCCGCGAGAACTTCCGCTAGAATTTCCACGCGAACTTCCACGCATCTTTTTCGATGATTTTACATACTGTTTTTCGTTCTCAGCAGGTTGTTCTGCGCGATCTTCCAAGCCATTTTCGTTACGCTTTTCATCACGCTTCTCATCCGAAGACTTCTCATAAGACTTATCTTCACTCTTTAAACCTGAAGACTTTTCCGAAGACTTACCTGAAGACTTTGAAAATGAAGTAGAAACAGATTCAAAAGCAGTTGCAGCAGAAGCAACAACTGAAGCTAATGAAGAAACTACAGACATTGCTATAGAGGAAGCTGCATCAGAAATATGACCAGCTGAATTTTTTAGTCCTGAAAAATTAGAAGAACTAGCAGAATTTGATGATTTGCTCTTAGAAGATCCATAAGAATCAGAACTCGAAGAAGCAAAAGAAGCAGAAGAAGTTGGAACAGAAGGCTTATTAAAGAAGGAATTAAAAGTATCTTTTATTGCATACCCAACGGATGCAACTTTTATAATCGGCTTTCCTAAGAACGAACCATACAAATCAGTAAGAGCGCTGATATTCGTTAATGTAGTGCGAGCAGAATCAGACATAGCGTTTACATCATCTAAAGTCTTATTAACTTTTTGCATAGTAGTTAAAGACTCGTCAATTGCATCAATAGCATGATCGCCTGAATCTTTAACAGTGTTTGCAATTTGATCAAACATTTTACCCAATCGAATAAGTGGGTAAATTAAAACGCCAGAAAGTACTGCAAACGCAATTGCTGCAATAAGTCCCGCAATTTCTCCAACGCTCATCGTACCTCTTTCCTCTATTTTAAGATTTTCACTAATATTGCTACTACTGCTACTTAAAATTGCCGTATTTCAATGACACAAGACTAACTAACGGTCGCGACTCATAAAAGCAACTTATCACAGCAGCAAATTAGAGAAAAATCATCATGCATAAAAAGATAAAACCTAAGATTACTCGTTATAACCTTGAACACTAATTGCATTATCTAAAGGCTTAGTTGTATCAAAATCAAGACGCGTAATACTACCGTTACGAGGACGTTCACTTAGATCGTAAGCGCCACGCGCAAAACGATGCATAAGACTTAAAAGAGTGTTTCCGTGTGAGATTTGTAAAACATTATCTCCATTCTGCAAACTCTTATTCGCTGCGATAAGCAAAAAACCGCCTTCTACGCGAGTCCAATATTCAACATCTGATTCAGCATCGTGAAAAGGATCTGCTTCTTTAAGCATGTCGCGAGTTGCAGGAAGCCCAAATTTTTCAACGATTTCATTATAAGAATGCACTCCATGTGGAGCACCTGCAGCCCACCAAGCCATAGACATATCTTGACCTTCAAAATAACCGTAGCATTGTTCTCTAAAATGCATATCGCTTACAAGATTTGGTCGCGAGTGTCCAGATGATTCGTTTACATCGAGAATTGTTTCAGCAGTTTCCAGAGCGCGAGTTGTATCTGAACAATACGCTGCTGCAAAATCAATATCACTCAATTTTTCGGCAGCTTTATAAGCATCTGCAATACCGCTATCCGTCAACGGAGAATTAGACCACCCTTGTAAACGATTATAGCGATTGAACATAGTCTGACCATGTCGAACTAAGTAAAGATGTAATAACATATCTGCCTTCTGTTAATTTAATCTAAATCTATTTCTCCAATTTCATGGAATCGCTTAGCGATAAGCTCTGGAGTTGTATCTGAAACCCAAGCAGCCATACCAGATTCAGATCCTGCTAAATACTTAATCTTATTAGCAGCTCGTCTGAATGAGAAGAATTGCAAATTCAAACGATAATGCGCTCTTCTCGAATCATGAACAGGAGCTTGATGCCATGCTGCAATATAAGGCAAATCCATTCCTTCACCATCTTTAGTCACAAAGAATTTATTACCTCTACGCAACAAAGTAATATACATTTGCGCTAAATCCCAACGTTCTTGATCGTCTAATTGATCTAAAGTTAAAACGTCACGAACAGGAGCAACATGGACCTCTAGCGGCCAGCGAGCAGCAGCAGGAACATAAGCTACCCAACTATGATTTCGCATAATCACGCGAGTTGAGGCATTAAGTTCTGCTTTCATTAAATCTTTGAGCAAGTTTGAACCAGTGCGATCAAAATATGCTTCTGTATGTCGTAATTCTTGCTCAAGTCTAGGAGCAATAAATGGATAGCAATAAACTTGACCATGAGGATGAGCTAGGGATACGCCTATTTCTGCACCGTGATTTTCAAATGGGAAAATTTGCTCAATTCCATCAATTTGACTGATTTCTGCAGTTCTAAAAGCCCAAGCTTCAACAACTGTACGCATTCTAGAAACTGAAAGATTTGCTGGAAGTAGATTTTCATCTGGACCAAAGCAAATCACTTCACAACGACCAGCAGCAGGAGCTGACTTCCATAAAGGATTTCCATCAATATACTTAATATCTCGGCTTTCTCCAGGAACTTGAACCATTGATGGGAATCGATTTTCAAAAATCACAACATCATAATCAGTATCTGGAACTTCACCGTCTTGATAAGGATCTCCCGGTTTGCGTGCAGCTAAAGGATTGCTTTTAGCTAAAACAGTTGGACCTGCAGTAATAGGTCTGTTCATGCGAGCAGTTGCCATTGGAATCCAATCTCCAGTAAGAGGATCTTGGCGCATTTGCGGAGCAGTATAAGGCGTTTCGTTTCCTTCCGAATCTACTAAATACGAGAAGCGATACGGTAATTTGCGAGGATCTTTTAACTCTCTAGTTTTACGACCGCTTACATATTCTGGATTGTCGTCCATATAGAAGAAATCACGTCCATCTGCAAGCTTTGTAGCAGTAATTCGAATATGCTCTCTTGCATACGTTCCAGGACGATACAGTTTATATGGATATTCGCCGTTAAAATCGCGGATAGGACTTTGCGCAATAGTTGATATAACTGGAGAATCATCTTCAGAAGAAAGAAGCGAGGAGGATTGTTCTTCTGTGCTTGTTACAAGATCGCTTAGAGAAGAATCTCCAACGCCTGTACTAGTTATTTTATTGATTACAGGAGTATTTTTTTGTTGCGATGCGCGAATTGAATCCACGTCTATAGCATCGAAAGCATCTGTATCTTCTAAGCTTTTAATTACTTGAGAATCGCTTATTTTAGAGCGGACAGATCCTTTTTCGTCGATTTCAAAACCGGCAGCAGCTCCACCTTCAAACCCTGCGCCTGCGCCTGCAAAACCTGCATTAGTTGGTATTGAATGTAAACCGTCCATAGCGAAAGTTTTTTCGTTTGAATCAGATTTACTTGTTGAATAATCTTCAGTATCGCTCATGTTATTTTCCATAATGTAACTCTTGCTTTGATTTTCTAAGTTTTGCGTTAAAGTCTTCTCATTTTCTAGTAAATTATCATTAATTGTATTACGAAATAATGTATTATCTGATGTTCCCCCATTATTGAACTTATCTCCCTCGCTGCCATTTTCCCGAGCTGGCTCTTTTGAAATATTGTAAGACATCTCGACTCCATCGTCTTCGAATCCGAAGATACCTATGCATAGTTTTTTCTATTCTATGCTTTATTACTATATTGCGCACTCACTATGTTAGATTTTGTAACATAACGAGCGTTCTTGTAAAGATTATATCATATGTGTGTGTATTTTTAACATATTTTTGTAAGAAAATGTAAACTTTTACGAAACGCCGAGAAAATATAATAATCTAAACATTTGCCAATAAAGTACAATCAAACTTACTTAACACTAATATTCCACACTACGTGTAACATATCTTGCGATGTCTATTTTTATAGACATCATCTGGAGCCTTAGCCCATCAGTGGGTCGGCACGCAAATCTTGCTATTTACGTGTTCGTGTGTAATGCACGAAGAAGCACTGGAGAGGCCGGCTCAGCGCGAATAATCATAAGATTTGATTCGCGTTCCGTTCAGATAACGACAGAATTAAAAGGATTAGTTATGACTAATATTCAGCGTTCTCGCCGTCAGGTGCGTCTTTCACGCTCCCTCGGCATCGCTTTAACTCCAAAAGCTCAGCGTATTTTCGAGAAGCGTCCATATGCTCCAGGTGAGCACGGTCGCACTCGTCGTCGTACTGAGTCCGATTACGCAGTACGTCTTCGTGAGAAGCAGCGTCTTCGCGCACAGTACGGTCTTTCCGAGAAACAACTTCGCGCTGTTTACGAAAAGGGTACGCACACTGCAGGTCAGACCGGTGACGCAATGCTCACCGATTTGGAAACTCGTCTTGATGCTTTGGTTTTGCGTGCAGGCTTTGCTCGCACCACAGCTCAGGCTCGTCAGTTTGTTGTGCATCGTCATATTTTGGTTGATGGCAATCTTGTAGATCGCCCATCTTACCGCGTCAAGCCAGGACAAACCATTCAAGTTCGTGCTAAGAGCCAGACTATGGTTCCATTCCAGATTGCTGCAGAAGGCGTTCATCGCGATGTTTTGCCAGCAGTTCCTGGTTACCTCGATGTGAATCTTGCCTCTTTGAAGGCTACTTTGACTCGTAAACCGGAAGTCGATCAGATTCCAGTTGAAGTCAACATTCAGTACGTTGTCGAGTACTACGCTCGCTAAATTCTGGATTTCATTCTTAAGGACATACAGCTTGACCCCTGCTATGCAGATCGCATTGCGGGGGTCAATGCTTTGTAAACAAAAAGTATGCAACTTCTAAGCCAATATTTACAGGATTTTCCTATCAAATGGGGCTGAGCTCTCGGAGTTTCTCTCATCGCAAGATTTTTACATTGCTCTAAGAGAAACTCCGAGATCTCTTTGCATGTTTAGTCTTTTAATCTTCGGTTAATCACTGAGATTTTTCGATTTTTCTTCTTCATTCGATGAATCACCATCGGGCTGCGAATCGACTGAGATTAAAGCTGCATGGTGCGCTTTAAGCTCCTTCGATGAGTGAGCTGGCACAGAGGGGAAGTCCAGTGGACTTCCCTGCCAGCGAAGTGTCGAACTGTTAGTGCGTGCGCGATAAAAAATGGCACTAAAGATCTCATTCAGGGCGAAAAATCTTAAATCTCTGCCTAACTAATAGCAAAGCGCGCGTTGTCAATTAACATTATTCTCTAATAGCGAGAGCACTCCACAATCCATGGAATATATGCGATCCGCGCAATTAGCTGCTTTCAAATCATGAGTAATCATTAAAACTGCTGAGCCATTATTTGCTGCATCCATTAGCATATCCATAACTATCTGAGTATGTTCAGAATCTAAATCACTTGTTGGCTCGTCTAAAATTAAAAGCTTAGGATTGCTCATCATTGCTCTAGCAATCATAACTCTTTTCATTTCACCGCCCGAAAGCTCTTTAGGATAACACCATAATAAATCATCAATACCGAGTTTTTTAAGCAAAAACATAACTCTAGTAATATATGAATCATCTTCTTGACAATCAGGAAAAGCTACATACATAGGCAACATTACATTTGCACACACAGTAAGATTTGGGAGTAGCGTTTGCGTCTGAGAAACATAGCCTATACTAGTAGCTCGCAATTTTGATATTTCATTATCGGAACAATTCGATGAAGAAATATTACAGCCACACACAACCACATCACCGTAAGTAGGCTTTAGCAAACCTGCAATGAGATTTATAAGCGTTGTTTTTCCGTTACCAGACTTCCCTACAATCGCCACAAATTCTCCGGATTTCAACGAAAAATTAACGTTATCTACAGCTGAGAAAATCTTTTTTCTGCGAATAAAATTACGCGTAACATTACTAAGAGATACTATTTCAGTATCTTTTAAAGAATTACTTTCACTCATAGCAAGATCTCATTCCCCTTCACGAAGTTTAAGATACGCTTCACCTACAGCAATATTTCGCGTAACAACAATTGAAGTCAAAAGAGTAGTAATCAATGAAACTAAAATGCCTACAATAATCAAAATAACAACAGGAATAGCAGTAATTTCAAGATAAGGCAATTGCAATTGTTTAGAAATCAAAGAATTATAAGGGAATAAGATAAGCGATGCAAAAGCTACTCCAATCACACCTCCAGATAAACCGATTATGCAAGATTCTTTGACAATAATTTTCACTAAACTTATTCGATTTACGCCAATAATTCTTAAAGACGCGCATTCCTTCTTGCGTTCGCTAATAGAAGATGCAAAAACTGTAACCATAACAATAATTGAAATAAGCCACAAAATAGCAACTACAACTGTAATTGAACGAGTTACTATAGATAGGTTCTCTTTAGTTGTTGCTGTAATACCACCTGGGAAAATTATGCCAATGCTGCTTAATCCGCTTGTTTTACGAATATTATCTGCAACTTTTTGAGGACTATATGATTTATCTACTTTCACAAGAACTGCAGAAATAGCTTTAGTCGCATATTCTTTTGGAATAGCAACATGGCCTACTTTTGCTGAATATTCAACTATTTGCGGCACAGTTTGCCTATTTACAAACACAGAATTATCTAAGCTAGTACCGGTTTTTGCAAGTTGAGAAACAACATTCCATTTATGACCATACAATCGCACAGTATTGTCGTAAGATACGCTAACATTTGCGCCTGCAATCATATCTCCCTTATGCAAAACAGAACTATGCTGAGAGTAAATCCATGGTCCAATCACAAAATCTGTAGAAGGATCAAATCCTATAATTTGCAACTTTTCAGCACAGCAACCTGCAGAGAGTGAAGAAATATACGTTTGTACACTAACTTTTTTCACTCCGGGCGCGCGTTTAACTAAATCTTCTATATTGTTTGTGAAATAAAAAGTGCTTGAACCGCCATTTGTGAGCAAAGCTTCAGCTTTAGTATTAGTACCTTGTGGAACTACCATAATATCCGCGCCTAAGCGTTCACGCATACTTTTTAATCCGCGAGATAAATTCATAGAAATAAGCGCGCCGCCAAAGAATACAGCAGATAAGCATGCAGCAACTACTATAAGAGCAATAGTTCTTAATGGCTTACGTTTAAGATTCTCCAGCGGCAAACGCTTTAATGTAATTCGTTGCATAATAATTAGAAATTATACAAATTGTTATTATGCAATTTTAGTTTTCCGACTCATTCTTCAAATCGAAGTATGCGCAAGATGCTGAAATTACAGCTGTAAGAACAGACAACACGATTAAAGTTGGTCGAGTAACTGAATTGCATTTCATCATAGGGCTATTGCAAACACCAATAAGGAAAGTAGGAACGGCAATCATCAATAATGAATTTGCAACTATTGCAATGCTAATACCAGCACGAACAGGAGCTTTTACAAACAAAGCAACAACTCCGAGTAAAGCAATAATAATTCCTATTCCCAATGCTGCTTGTCCAGTGTAATAGCAAGCTCCATGCATCATATGCATTTTTGACATACCCATTGAACCGCATACTTTTGCAAAAGTGAACGGAGCAATAGCAATAAGTATTCCGAAAACAATCGCTGGAATTGATGCAAATAATTTGTTTTTCATAAATATCTCTTTCTAAATATATTTTTATATTTTTGTGTCACATTTTCTCTAATGCAACACGCTATACGGCGCTCACGTTTGCAAACGCCACGTCTTTTAAAATCTTTAATTTTTCAAGCTCACTTAAAACAACTCCCCCAAAAGCTATTAAATAGTCTTAGTAGCTGTTATTTTTATTCAGTTATTTTTATGTTCCTATTCAATTATTTCTATTCAGTTATTGCATGTTCCTATTCAATTATTTATATTCAATTATTTTGTTTGTTTTATCTTTTGTACTTACTTTCATTCTTATTTTTTCTTACATGCAAAAAGAAAACAAGTCTTGAATATTTTCTTTTCATAGATATAATCACAAATTCTTATAATTAACTTTCTAAGAAAACTATCAATTCATTTGCGAAAAATTTCATTTTACAAACGAAAAACTCTCAAATTTTCAAGTATAAAGCTTCTTAAATTTACTGTTTCATACATTAGATAAAACTTTTCAACTTCAAAACTTCATAACTTCTCAATAGGAGCTACTCTCAACATTAAACGCTTTACGCCATCAGAGCCAAAATCAACTGTAATAATCGAATTTCTGCCTTTATCTTGCGTTGCAACTATAGTTCCCAATCCATATTGGTCATGCGTAATTTTATCTCCAACGTGAAAATCTTCTATATTTAACTGATTATCGCGATTTACTTGATTATCGCGCGAAGCAGAACTAGAAGACGAGCGAGAAGAAGTAATAGAAGATTTACGAGTAGTTACAGAACTAGATTTAAAACGCGATTTTGATGATCCATAAGAAGATCCATAAGACGAACCACTTGAATAAGAAGAACTACTTCCATAAGACGAACCATAAGATGAGCGCGAAGAAGAACCATACGAAGACGAACGCGAACTACTTGAATACGAAGATCCATAAGACGATCCATAAGACGAGCGCGAACTACTCCCATAAGACGAAGATTTCTTACGTGTTTTAGCAGATTTCAAACTCGAGCTAGACTTATGCGCGCGAGATCCAAACGAAGTACGAGAAGCGTAAGAATCGTCAAAATCATCTATAAAATCATCGTCATAGTCGAAATCATCATCGAAATCATCAACTTCATCATCAAAATCATCATCTGAGTCATAATCATAAGACGGCTTTTTAGAATTCCAATGAATCAAATCTTCAGGAATTTCATCAAGGAATTGGCTAGGAATCATATCCATCGCATCTCCCCATTGCGAGCGCACAGATGCGTAAGTCAAATACAATCTTTGCTTCGCGCGAGTAATTCCAACATAAGCTAATCGTCTTTCTTCAGAAAGCTCAGATTCATTATCCATTGAACGAGAATGAGGGAAAGTTCCTTGCTCCATACCTGTTAGAAACACAACAGGATATTCCAAACCTTTTGCAGTATGCAAAGTCATAAGCGTAATTTTTCCCGTATCTTCACTACTTGTAGGAAGTTGATCGGAATCTGCAACAAGAGCTGTTTGCTCAAGGAATCCAGCAAGGGTCACTTCATCTGCATTCTGCTCATATTCAGATGCAACTGATTGCAATTGCGATAAGTTTTCAACGCGATTTAAATCTTGTTCATCTTCTGAACGTTTCAACTCATCTAAAAGACCTGTTGAATCGAGTATATTTTTAACTATTATGGAAGGTCTTGAATCATTTTTTACAGCCATTTGCATAAGCTCACACATAAGAGTGTGGAATGCTTTGATTTGAGTAATACTACGCGTTGGCATTCCAGATATATTTTCACATTGTTCAATCGAATTCCAAAAACTAATTCCTTTAGCTTTAGCATAAGAAAGTAAAAGCGATTCTGCGCGATTTCCAAGACCTCTTTTAGGTACGTTAAAGATTCTACGCATATTTATATCGTCGTCTGGGTTCACAATACTTTGCATATAAGCGAGAGTGTCTTTAACTTCTTTGCGTTCGTAGAATTTCGTTCCGCCAACTAATTGATATGGTAATCCAGATTTAATTAAAGCATCTTCAAGAGCACGCGATTGAGCATTAGCTCTGTACATAATAGCTATATTTGAGTATGGAATATTTTCTTTAGTTTTAAGTCTGGATATTTCTTCAGCAATCCATAATCCTTCTTGAGAAGAGTTTTTAGCACCGTAGCCAATTATTGGATCGCCTTTGCCTAATGCTGTCCATAATTTTTTCGGCTTGCGCTCTTGATTATGAGATATAACGGCGTTTGCTGCGTCAAGAATCGTTTGAGTAGAACGATAATTTTGCTCAAGCATAATTGTTTTAGCGTCTGGGAAATCTTCTTCGAAATCCTGTATGTTTCGTATATCCGCACCTCTAAAAGCGTAGATAGACTGATCTGAATCACCTACAACAGTAATTGATGCAGGTGATAAAACATGCTGTGAAACAGTCTTAGAAACGTTCTGTGTAGATTCTGAAGATCCTGCAGATTCTGAAGATCCTGAAACTTGAGCTGAAGCAGATTCTGAAGATCCTGCAAATCCTGCAAATCCTTTAACTTGCGCATCTACTCCCGATAGTTCGCGAATGAGCACGTATTGAGCGTGATTCGTATCCTGATACTCGTCAACTAGAATGTATCTGAATTTTCTACGATATTTTTGCGCAACTTGCGGAACTTTTCTCATAAGTTCCACAGTTCGCATAATTAAATCATCAAAATCAACAGCATTTGCAATAGAAAGCCTATATTGATACTCTGCGTAAACAGTTGCGTATAAAGACTCACTTTGACCTACTTTAGAAATCTTCTGTCCGCCTACTCCTACGTGATAATCTGGAGCGTAAGCTTCCAATTGATCTTGCCAAGTTATCAAACTATTTTTGAAATCAGATATTTTTCCTCGTAAAACTTTTGGAGTAAATCGTTTAATATCAATATTTAGATCAGTTTCGATTTGCTTAATCAAACGCTCGCTATCTGAAGAGTCATAGATAGAAAATCCTGGTTTAAGACCAATCATTCCTCCATCTCTTCTCAATATTTTTACGCAAGCTGAATGGAATGTAGAAACCCACATATTAAGAGCTTCATTCCCTATAAGCGTAGCTAAGCGTTCGCGCATTTCTTGAGCTGCTTTATTTGTAAACGTGATTGCAAGAATATGACTTGGCCACTCGTGAAATTGGCTTAAAATCCAAGCGATTCTTCGAGTTAGCACGCGCGTTTTGCCAGAACCTGCACCTGCACCAATCAATAATGCAGAACCTTTGTATTGCACTGCTTTAGATTGTTGTTCGTTAAGACCGTCTATGAGTTTATGCGGATCAATTTCGATTTGTTGAAAATCATTTTGACGATACTTATGAGTGGCATGAGTGTTAGGAGTGTCAGTAGTGACATAATCGTCAGCGTCTTGATTGCTCTGGTAACTAGACATTTGATTTCGATAGATAGCATCCTGATTGCCATAGCTAGTAGACTGATTTTGCGCACTCAACATACGATTCTGCGTGTTCGGAGTTTTTATATGCGATTTAGTCTTATCTGCTTTCAGATTAGACTCGAGAGACAATTTAGAAGATGACTTTGAAATATGATTTTTATGATTTTTATCATCATCATTTTCAACTGGATTGCCAAACAAATCAGTAACGTACATGCTTAAACTCATTCACTCAGGTTTACCACATACTAAGGTCACTTAATATCGAATTTGAATTAAAAATAGCTTTTAGTGTTTTTAGTTTTTTTAAAAAATATGAAGATAATAATAAATAATAATTAAAAGCAGAAAACAGTCATTAAATCGCGAAAGAAAATAATACTAAAATCAAGTAAGATCAAATAAAATCAAGTAAAATAGCATAATTTACAAGCTTCTATACGTATTTGTATTACAGTCAGGGGTATGCTTGAGTTTTACTATCTTACATTGCGTGTTTATGCAAATATTTCATGCACACACACAACTAGCAAAAAGATTTAAAGTTTGCAAAATTAAAAACTAAAAACGTAAGAAAACTGTTATGAAAGGAAAGCAATCGTGCAAGAACTGGAAGAACGCATCCGCAAAAACGGCATCGTGAAACCTGGAAACGTCTTGAAAGTTGATGCTTTTCTTAATCACCAATGCGATGTTGAATTATTTGACAAAATGGGCAAAGAATGGGCTGAGCATTTTAAAAATTCAAATATAACTAAGATTCTTACAATCGAGTCTTCTGGAATTGGAATTGCGTGCGTAGCTGCAAGGCATTTTGGCAATATTCCTGTAGTTTTCGCTAAGAAAGCGCAATCTATAAATCTTGATGGAGATCAATACGTATCTACTGTTTTTTCTTTTACTAAACAACGCGAGTTTCCTGTGATTGTCTCTCGCAAATATTTAAGTCAAGAAGATCGAGTATTGATTATTGATGATTTTTTGGCTAATGGTAAAGCTTTACAAGGTTTGATTGATATTTGTAATCATGCTGGAGCTACGGTTGCTGGAATTGGAATTGCGATTGAAAAAGGTTTCCAGGGTGGCGGAGATGCGTTACGTGACGCTGGATACGATTTAGATTCTCTAGCTATTGTTGAGGAAATGAATCCAACAGATGGCTCTATTTCTTTCCGTAAGTAGTGCTTTACGTAAGTAGTGCTTTCCGTAAGTAGTGCTTTACGTAAGTAGTGCGTGAAAGTATTTTTAAAAATATAGATTATTCTAAAGCATATGAAAACTGCATTGAAATAGATACGTAAAATATGCAAATGAAATAGCTACCTAAAAATGATATCTAAAATATGTGCATGAAATATACCTGAAAAATATCTATCTAAAAATGT
This sequence comes from Gardnerella bivia, assembly GCF_049262715.1. NCBI lineage: Bacteria > Bacillati > Actinomycetota > Actinomycetes > Bifidobacteriales > Bifidobacteriaceae > Gardnerella > Gardnerella bivia. Next base: position 810,445 of record NZ_CP058399.1, on the reverse strand, counting down.
GAAAGAAACGAGAAGAATTTTGCGCAAATCTCACTTTTGCATAAAAATACGGTAAAGTACTCTGGTTAGTAAATATACGCATAAACAATTGAGTAGGTGGCTAAACATATGTCTGAAGTTGTGATTGCAAGCGCAGCACGCACACCTATCGGAAAGTTCGGCGGAAGTTTATCTTCGCTATCCTCAGTTGACCTAGGAGCGATTGCAGCAAAAGAAGCAATCAAGCGCGCATCAATTGACGCTAAAGATGTTGACCAAGCTATTTTTGGAAACGTGTTACAAGCTGGAAGCGGTCAAAACGTAGCTAGACAAATTGCGTTGCGCTCAGGATTAGATACATCTAGCTGTGCAATGACAATAAACGAAGTATGCGGATCTGGCTTAAAAGCAATACGTTTAGCACAATCTGCAATAGTAATGAAAGATGCGCAAGTTGTAGTTGCAGGCGGCACAGAAAGCATGAGCAACGTTCCTTTTTACGCAACTAACATGCGTTTTAGCGGACACAAATACGGTGATTTCACTCTTGTTGACGGCTTAAAAAGAGATGGCTTAAACGATGCTTTCACTGGCAACGCAATGGGCACAACAGCAGAAAACGTTGCAGCACGATTTGGAATAACAAGAGAAGCTCAAGATCTTTTTGCACTAAATTCTCATCGCAAAGCTGTAGCAGCACAAAAAAATGGTGATTTTGACTTAGAAATTGCGCCTGTAACTCTTGAAGACGGAAGCGTTGTATATAAAGATGAACACCCTAGAGAAGATACTTGCCTTGAACAATTATCTAAACTTCACACGCTTTTTAATACTTCAAATGAATTAGCTTGCTCACACGAATCAACTGTAACTGCTGGAAACGCGAGTGGAATTAACGATGGAGCTGCAGCTTTAGTTCTTATGAGTAAAGATTACGCGATTGAACACAAAATTGAGTATCTTGCTGAAATTGTGGGATTTGCTGAAGGTGGAATTGACCCTGATTTAATGGGCTATGCTCCAAAACACGTTATGGAACGAATGCTAAATTCTACAGGATTTAGCGTTAAAGATATTGATTTGTTTGAAATAAACGAAGCTTTCGCAGCTCAAAGTATTGCAGTTTCCGAACAATTGCATATTGACGAAGAAAAGTTAAATGTGCACGGAGGAGCTATCGCTCTCGGACACCCGTTAGGAGCAAGTGGAGCAAGAATTTTAACAACGCTTATATATGCTTTGCGTGAGCGTAAACAAAAAAATGGAGTTGCAGCATTATGTGTTGGCGGCGGAATTGGAGTCGCGATGCAGATTAAGATGGCAGATTAAGATTGCTGAATAAGCTTGTCTGATTAAGCGGAAAATTTAAAAAAATTCGGCGAAAGAATAAAGTTAAAAAAAAATAGTAAAAGTAAAAACAAGGAAAAGATTTCAATGACTGCTTTCCGTGAATTAAGCGTAGAAAATCGCATAAAAACGTTGCAATCAGAAGGTTTTCTAAACGAAGAAGAATCACAACTTTTACTAAAACAATTAGCTGAAAGCTCTGAAACTAACATACCTGCAGATGTTGCAAACCACATGATTGAACATCAAATCGGAAAATACACTCTCCCAGTTGGCGTAGTCAGAGGATTGATTGTAAACAGCAAAACACACAATGTACTTCTAGCTACAGAAGAACCGTCTGTGATTGCAGCAGCATGTAACGGAGCTAGAATCGCATCGATGAGCGAAGAACATGGCGTTATAGCATCATCTGAAAAATATTTAACAACAGTACAAATAATTTTCGAAGACTTAAACGGAAAAATCGCTCAGAAATTAAAAAACATTATTGAAACTGAAAAAACAAAAATATTAAATATTGCAAAGGATGCTCACCCATCGATTGTGCAAAGAGGCGGCGGCGCGCGAGAATGCCGCGTTGAAGCTTTTACGAACTTCGCCAAACTGTCGATTGACGTAGACACTTGCGATGCAATGGGCGCAAACATCGTAAACACTATTGGCGAAGCAGTAAAAGCCCAGCTGGAAAGCTGGCTCGGCGCGCGAGCGCTAACAGCAATACTCACGAACACAAGCAAACAATCGACTACAGCAGAAGTGCACCTTCCTACAATTGCTTTAGCTTCAACAAAATTGCCTGAAAGTCAAAGAGCAGAGGAAGGTGCGCGACTCGCGCAGCGCATCGCGGCATTAAGCGCATATGCCGCCGCTGACCCAGAGCGCGCAGCAACGCATAACAAAGGAATACTCAACGGAATAGTTGGTGCTGCACTCGCGTCAGGAAATGATACGCGAGCGCTAGAAGCAGCTGCTCATGCGTGGGCTGCGCGCTCAAAAAGATACATGCCTCTTTCAACATGGTGCCTCGAAGATAAAATACTTTACGGACAAATCCAAATCCCACTTCAAATAGGAATAGTTGGCGGATCTATAAGCTCATTGCCATTAGCGCAAATAGCAATACACGTTGGAAAATACTCTACTTGTAACGAGTATCGAAACGTTTTAGCTTCTCTTGGACTAGTTCAAAATCTAGCAGCATTACGCGCTCTTGCAGGTCCTGGAATTCAAGAAGGTCATATGCGCTTGCAATCAGCTAATATAGCAATAGCAGCAGGAGCGAAAATGCAAGAGATTGAAGAAATAACGAATAAGCTTGCAAGCATGAGCGATAAAAATAGAAATATTAAAATTGCAAAAATGCTTCTTGAAGATTTACGAAATTCTTAAAGAAGAAAAGAGTAAAAAATGACTTTTTCTCTTAAAAACATTGAGAGCAACCACGCTAAACAACTTTTTAAAGATAATGAAAACACAAGCGTTGAAAGCAATCCCGTTGGAATTGACAGAATCAGCTTTACAACACCGCACTATTACGTTGATTTAACAGATTTAGCTAAAGCTCGCGAAATAGATCCAAACAAATTCACTATTGGCATTGGGCAAAGCGAACAATCTGTTCCTCCAAACAATCAAGACATAGTAACTCTTGGCGCTCAAGCAGCGCTGCCACTTTTAAAATATGTTAAAAAAGATAAACTAAAAATGTTAATCGTTGGAACAGAAAGTGGCGTAGATGCAAGCAAATCCAGCGCGTTATACATTCACAATCTTCTAAAACTTAACTCATGCGCACGCTGCATTGAAATAAAAGAAGCATGCTACGGCGGAACTGCAGCACTTATGACAGCATGCGATTACGTTCGCGTTCACAAAGACTCGCAAGTTCTTGTTATAGCTGCAGATATTGCTAGATACGGGCTTAACACTCCTGGAGAAGTTACTCAAGGTGCTGGAGCAGTTGCAATGCTAATAAGCGCGAATCCTCACGTGCTCAAAATTAACGATGATAGTGTGGTGAAATCATGCGATATACAAGACTTTTGGAGACCAGTTTATCAAGATACTGCTTTAGCGCGAGGAAAATTCTCTAGTGAAAAATATATTGAATTTTTCTTAGATGTATGGCAAAAATATTCAGAACAAAACTCTTGCGATTTAAACGATTTTGCCGCGCTTTGCTTCCATTTGCCGTATACAAAAATGGGGTTGAAAGCTTTGAGAGCAGCTATGGATTCTAGCGAAAATCTTTCTGAAACTTCACGAGTTCGATTACTTGAAAAGTATGAAACTAGCACAAAATACAGCAGGAGAATAGGAAACATTTACACAGGCTCTTTGTACCTAGGATTGTTATCGCTTCTAGAATTAGACGGAAATACAGAAATAGCCAATCCAGAAATAGTCAATCCGGGAGCAGCAAATCCAGCAGCAACTTCAATTCAAACAAACGAAATTCAAACAAGCACAATTCAAACAAACTCGTCATGCGAGAATCAAAAATTCAGCTCGCTTAAAGAAGGCGACAAAATCGGATTATTCTCCTACGGCTCAGGCGCGATTGGCGAATTCTTCACAGGAACTCTTATGAAAGGATTTAAGCAAGCTCTATTTGCAAGCGAACATATTGAAATGCTTAATTCGCGCGTGAAATTAACAGTTAGCGAATACGAAAAAATGTTTAACAGCGTAGCTAAATACTGCCCAGAAGACTTTGTAAGCGACAGCTCACATCGCGAACGCACGCAATTCTTCTTGAACTCTATTAGCTCGCAAGAGCGAAACTACATCTAAAAAATAACGCTTATTTTCTTATGACATCCTTAATATGCTTACCGCAAACTTCCTTATTTTTACGTTTCTTTGAAATCGCTGCAATAATCATAATTGAAAGCACAGCGCAAGAAAGAATCATAGCAAACAAGAAAAGCGTCATCCAAAGTGGCCATTGAACGTGATCCATCGGCACTTTCACAGGATCTGGCAACACGCGATACCCTGTAACTAAAAGCCTATGCGAATTAACGCCATACGGAGTACAAGTAAGCAAAGTCGCTAAATCACGCCCGCTCTCGCGTTGAAGCAAGCTTATATCGTGCGGATCTACAACGCTAATGCGAAACACTTTGTATCGCAATGTTTCACCTTGCACGTCCAAATAAAAATAGTCACCCTTTTTTAAATCAACAAGCCCATCAAACATAGTTGAATCCGCTAAACCTGTGTGAGCTGTTATAACAGTATGCCTATTCTTTCCGCCAACCGGTAAATCAGTGCCAAACAAGTGACCTGCACCATGAGCAAGAGTTTGCTGAGTCGTGCCGTGATAAATTGGCAATTTCACGCCAATCTTAGGAATTTTTACGATTCCCATAATTCCCATCGGCTCGTCAAGAACTTTAAGATATTCTTTATATTCAGGCTTATTAGTTATGTCTTGCTGACCATCGCCACCATAAGGGTCTTGAGTGAGCATGTTTTTACGATTTTTATTATAAAGTTTCGCAGCTCGTATATGTGCTCTTCTAACATCGCCAGCCTGATTGTGATTGAATTTGTCGTATGCTGTGGAAATTTCCTTTGTAACTCTATTGTTCCAAAGAGTAGAACACAGCGGGTAACTGAAACATAAAAGTCCAGCTAAAACGAATGCAATTGGCTCAAATATTTTGCGTAGCTTGGATTTTTGATTTGAATTATTTTTGCGATTGATTTTATTTGATTTAAAAAATGGCTTTTTAAAAATTGGTAGCGAAACGTGAGAAGTGGAAGTGGGGGTTGAAGAAGTGGAGGAAGCGATGGAAGATAAGGAAGAATCTTTAGTAGTAGAAGAAGATGTTGAAGTTGCGGATGTTGAAGTGTATGAAGAATCTTTAGCTTTGAAGATTTGATGCACGAAGGAGCTAAATCGCAGGGCAACGTCATTTAACTTCATACTCCCTCAATCCTCAATTCAAAATCATAGTAATTTTTATGCGAAATTGTAAACGAACTCTAATTATTTAAATCGCAATTAAATACAACTAAAGCGAAAGCGATTTATTTGAAAAAACGTATTGCTAAAAATCTTAAACTATGCGTAACTTTACACGAATTTACACATATAAATAGATAACATGGAGTCGGAAGTATTCCTCCCGACTCCACACTTAAACAACAGACTTAATCGCGAAAAAGAGGGACGTGCATAACGCAAATTGTGTGCGACACGATATGCACAGCAACGCAATTAAATCTGTTGAGCTTTATATTGCAAAACAATAGTTTCTCTTAGTGCCATAGCCACAATCGCTCATCTTACACTAAGAAACTATTATTTTGGAATGATTGCAAACTATGCAATCAGGCTTCTTGCTCTTCCTTCTTGCGATTGCGCATGAAAACGAAGATGCCAGCAGCCACTAAGCACATACCAGCCAATGCGAAGATTGCAACACCTGCAGCACCGGTCTTTGGAAGCTTGAACCAGTTCAAAATATTTCCCTTAGTTGGAAGATCCTTGAACTCATATTGGAACACATTATTCACATAGTGAGTCGTATCAGTCTTATAAGTTGTAGGAATATTAACAGTTTCAACAGCTGGAGATAAAGCATATCCGCTTGGAGCTTGAGTTTCTACAACGTAGAAATCTTGTCCAACTTTAACTTCAAAAGCACCAGTCAAACCAGAATCTTTATTAGTACCGTTTGTTGCACCTTCAAGACCGTCAGCGAGAACATCATTATTATCTTTTTTAACAAGACCTTTAGTGGCAACATCCTTGCACTTATCAGCGGAGCGAGCTGCATCAGCTGCACAAGCTTTTGCTTTGTCTTTATCCGCAAACACAGCGAACTTTGCGCCACCGAGTAAGGTAGCTGTATTAGTTCCATCAACCTTCTTAACTGCGAACTTAACGAGAGTTACTTTAGAAGTCTCGCCCGGATTAGGGTTCGTTGGATTTGGCTTAGGCTGATCCTTCGAGTGACCAGTTTGGAAGCCGTACTTGTTCTGGAATCCATCAACAGGTGCGTCAGCTTTAAGAGTAAACTTGAATTCAACTATGATCTTTGGAACAGCAGGATGAGGATTAACTTTGCTTTTAGCATTGTCGCTCAAAGCTTTAGCAATCTTAGTAAGACCGTCTTCAGTAAACTTAATAAGAATACGCTTACGACCTTGTTCAGGAGTGTTTGCTTTATCATTAGCATTATATTCAACTAGCGAAGCATTATAATCTGTTGCAGTAAGTGTAGTATCACCAATCTTAACGCTTTGAATAGCACCAGTAGTTACATTGTAAGCAGACTCTAACGCGTCATCCCACACAGCGTAATCAATAAGATCATCTTTTGTGAGCTTATCAACATCCGTGTAGCTTGTTGTGCGCACAGCAGCAGTAAGCGTGTATGGCAATTCATCGCCAGCGCCAACCATACCAGTTGTAATAGCTTTCTTCTGAATAGCGTCTGCATTGTAAACGTTCTTAGGGTCAACTGTTACGTTATAAGTGTAAGTGTTGTCCTTCTTGCTATCATCACGAGTGATTTCTGGAATAGTCATGAAGAATGGGTTAGGAAGCTTCTCGTATCCATCTGGAGCGCTAACTTCTTCAACCTTATACAAGCCGATAGGAAGTTGACTTATCGTTGCAACACCGTCTTGACCTGTTACAAACAGGGACTTATCAGTTTCTTGAGATGCTGCGTTTTGTATTGCAGTGCCAAGAGTGATTACATCAGTATTAGTAGTGTTAGGTGTTTGATTAAGAGTTGTTATCTTAGCTGCAACTTTTTGCCAATCATCATACTTCTTTAAATCAATAGATTCTTTGCCAAGTGTTGCTACTGGAGTAACCTTAAACTTTGCACCTTTAACAGGAGTAGACTTAGTTTGTTTGCCATTCTTGTCTTCATCCTTGTACTTGGTGATCTTGATGGAACCAGTCTGAGCTTTGCAAGCATCAGACCAAGGCGCACCATTATTGCATGCATCTTCAGCCCAAGCAGAGCTGTTTACAGCAACAGCGCCGGCAACGCACAGCGTACCAGCCATTGCGAGCGAGGCGAATGCAGCCACGCATTGTTTAGTGAATTTATTCACTTTCTTCTCCTTTATTTCAGCGCACTTTCGTGCATGGTTTAGGAAGATATGTTATTTTCTCGTTTTAAGTTTTGTTTTTTACGTTCCCACAAATTGCATTGCAATATGTGCGCGAACAATCAAAGCCGTTATTGAGCGGCGAACCTACTGCAGTTTTTAAGCTGCAGAAAATTTTTCATCAGCATCGCCACCTTTCGGTAATCCACCTTCCGATGCGCAACATTACGTTGAAACATCATTTGGTAGCTTTGCAGACAAAATCTTTTAGATGCGCGCAATAATCGTCAAATCGCTTAATCTTTACTTTTTTGACTAAACCGCGCCAAATTTTGGAAATTTTACTGTTGCTATTTTGCGTAGCAGAGCGCAAACCGCACATCATGCAAGCAAGCCAGCCAGCAAGCATTGCGTGACCCCACTTCGTCTGATCAACGAAGAACGCGCCGCACATAACGCACATGCCAATCATCGCCAGCACAATCCACGCCATGCTAATCCCCTCGCCGCCGGTCTTTGGCAGCTTAAACTGCTCCACCACGTGCACTGGGAAGAACTTTGCAGCGTAGTCAATGCCCTCAGTATCTGTAAAGCCCATAGCCTTAGCAAAGTTATTATCAGTAACGCTAATCTTGCTGTTCTTAATAGCTTTCTTATACTTACCCAAATCCGTAAGCTTCATCGCAAGCACAACGCAATAGTATTTGCCAGACTTCGTAGGAGCTTTGTCGCTGGTGATAGTTCCGCGCGCACGCTCCATCGTTCCGCCAGTGCTATCGAACAGGAAATGCTCATCTGTAGCATTGCAGCCATCACCATTATTGCTACCCTTACGGCAAGTTTCCTGACGAGCAAAACTTGGATATTTCCACGCTTGCTGCCAATTAAGCTTGAAGAACAGATTATCGAGATTCTCACTCCAGGTATGAGTTGTACTCTTTCTAGCTTCATCACTGTCATCTCTACACAAAGCTCTAAGCGTAATACCTTCAGGCTTGGCTGTGGACCACGAGTCAATGCCCATATCCTTCAGCAAGCCAACGCCTTTCATAACAGTAATGCCATTCACGTTATCTACATACCCAGTAAACTTGCCATTTTCATACTGCTTGTAAACGTTAAGATGCAAATCAGGGTTGTTAATTACTGGTCTAGTAACCTTCACCTTTGCGTAGATAGGGTGATCTTTGTTAATAGAGTCATCACCGTCAGAAACAGATCCGTCCGGGTAGTGAACACTAATCTCAGCCCAATACTCGTCAGCAGACTGCCACTTATCTGGGCGGAAGGTGACGGAGCCTTTGCCAGTAGCGTTACTATCTTTTGCTTCCTGCTTACCGTCAGCTTTGTTATCTTCGCCGTCTTCAAAGTTAGCCCAAGGCAAACTGCTTGCTTTCGAATTTGTAATATCGCTAGCTTTAACAAAGCGCTTAATCTCGTACCAAGTGCCAGCAGGCAAAGCGCCTTCCTTAACGTTCACCAAATCTTCTTTTGGAACACCGTTAGCATTAACGTCCTTATTATTGCTGCCTTTAACAGTCTTCTTGCTTTGCGGAGCGTCAGAGCTTATAGCTGCCTTGTTGCCTTTCTTAAGATTCTTGTCAAAAGTACTACCAGCCTGAATTTCTGGAATCTTCGTGTAAGTCGGGTTATACAGCTGATTGTCTTTATGAATATGCACAGAGAATGCGCCAGTCTTATACCCCACACCTTCTGTGCCGTAAGGATTATCCTTAGCGTTCAGCACTCCGTCAACTGGGTCAACGTCTTTCTTAGCCTTATTATTCTTCTCGATATTAGCCTTAACAGCACTCTCAAACTTATTAGACTCAGCATCGCCTTTTATAACGTAGACTTTGCACACATAGTCGCCAGTCTTCTGAGCTACACCGCCAAAAGATCCATGCGTGCGCTCAAAAGTGTTAAAGCTTTTATCACTATCAACCCAGTCATCATATAAGTAAGTATCAGACTTGCAATTTTTGTTATTTGCATTGCACTCAAGCTGATTCTTAAGCGATGAATGCTTCCAAATCGTCTGTGGTTCTAAAAGACGCAAACCGTCTTTTTCGTTCTCATTCTGCGACTTCTCATTATTAACATGACCAGGAAGCATGCCATACGTGTACTCGGTTTGCTTCTTACCATCCTTGCTTTGCTTTGAGCAAATCATATGCTGGTGAAGATTGCCAATCGCGTTTGTTAAGTAAGAATCAAACATAGGGCGATCGTTGCCAGAAAGTAAATCTCCTGGATGAAGGTTTATGCCATTTTCAACGCTGATAGTTCTGTATTGAGAATCCGTTGTATACCTAAACAAATTAAGACCAAATGTATTATTGCCAGGCTTAGCAGTAACATTCACCTTCGCATACACAGGGTGATCCTTGTTCACGGAGCCTTCGCCGTCTGATACAGAGCCGTCTGGGTAGTGAACTCTAACTTCAGCCCAATACTGACCAGCAGACTGCCACTTATCTGGGTGGAAAGTTACAGAACCGTATTCGCGACTAGACTGATCTAAAGTAACTACTTTGCCACTCTTCTTATCTATAACAGGCTTGCCTTTTTCATCGCGCGTAACGTTATCTTCGCCGTCTTCAAAGTTAGCCCAAGGTAAACTGATTGCCTTCGAGTTACTAACATCGCCAGCCTTAACAAAGCGCTTAATCTCAAACCACGTGCCATCAGGAAGATCACCAACAAGAATGCTAGCTTGATCAGCTGGCCGAACAACACCATTTCCATCTTTAGTGCTCTTTGGCTGATCAGTGCTGATATTGTCTTTTGTTGGACTGCTATACCTACCATCCTTAATTGACTTACCAGCCTGAATTGTTGGCATCTTTACATAAGTCGGGTTGTACTTTTGGTTGTCTTTAAGCTTGATTTTAAAGTAGAAGCTGCCAGCAACCCACTCTGAGCCTTTTGCGTCTTTTTTAGCAGTCTCATAGTTAGTAAAAAGTGATTGAAGCGCAATAGAACCACCTGATGACGCATTTTCAAATGCTGTAAGCGATGCACTATAATCTTTACTGTCTTTATCACCAGGCTTTTGGTGGAAAGCGAACACTTTACACTCATACGATCCGCCTTCCTTAGGCGTGCCACCAATCAGCGCGCGCGAACGCTCCATAGTGTCTCTGTTGTATTCGCTAGAATGAAGGAATTTGTTAGGGTTACTGCAATCCTTACCTTTGCAACTACTGTCGTTATCTCGAATCCACTGGCGGAAATCCTCAAAATGCAAGCCGTTAATCTCGCCGCTAGCTTTCGCGCCACCCTCTGCAGGCTTAAGCAACGCGAACGGAGAATTATCAACATCCGTCCTATGGCATATCACGCGGAAAGTAATAGGACCTTTACCATGGTTCGCCCAAGAATCGAATACAATACCATTATTAGGGCTAGGGTTATCTTTATCTTTCGCACCTATTTTCTTGCCCTTATCAATCTCGTGCGGATTACTTTTATGTCCAAAGGAAAAACCGCCAAACGCGTTATTATCTATTTTCTTGCCATTGTATAAACCAAGATTCAAGTCACTACCTGAAATCGGCAAATCACCCACTGTAACAGGAGCGTACACAGGATTACCACTATTACCAGAGTCATTATCTTTAGACGTAGAACCATCCGGGTACGTTACAACAACAGGAGTCTTAGTGTTTGCACCAGCTTCAGCATTAGACGGAGTAAACGTCACCTTGCCGTTTCCTGAATTATTTTGATCAATCTTAGACCAATCAAGCACTGGAAGACTGTATTTAGTGTACTGCTCTAGCTTAAAAGTAGAACCGTTAGGCAGACTACCTACCCTAACCCACGGCTTTTTGTTAGCTCGTACGCTTTTAGGCTCTTCGCTGGTAGTAGAATTAAACTTATTCGTAGATTTATTGTAGTCAACAGTAGTTTCCTTGTACTGCGGGTTGTACAACATGGCATTAGAAACAACCTTGATTTTTATAGGAACATTTTCCTGAACCATCGGTGTCTTATACTTACAGTTGTATTGGTAAGTGCTAGGAGTTGGGTGCGTAATCTTCACCTTAAAAGTAATACCTTCGGTTTTACGATCCAACTTTCCTGGATTATAAGTGATATAACCAGTTTTACTATCTATGCTCACGCAACCTTTGTCAGAATTATTCTTACCAGTACTACAACTACTAGATTGCTTAACACCTTGTGGAATAGAAGTAAGCTCGTACTTCATACTAGAGCCGTTAGGAAAATCTGATGGAATATTAGTAGTAGTATCCGTATCTTTTCCTGCAACATAGTGACCGCCATAATGGTTTTGTAGAGAATATTGACCGTCCCATTCGCCTAAATCCCATCCCTGCCAAGAACCAGTATTAACGTACGGCTTAATTGTTACAGGCGTACCATACGTAGTAACAGGCACATTCTCTACGCCACCATAAGTAGTGTCCGAGCTTAAATTCTGATTATTTAACTTCTTTACATAATCATTCATCATGCTAGACGAATATTGAGGATATTTTATTTCAGTCTTACCATTTGGATCAGTAATATTATTCAAAACAGTATGCGGCTGATCACTATTACTAAAATCAGGCAAAGCGTCAGGATTCTTATGGTCATAGCCTTCCATAGAATCTGGAATACCATCGCCATCACTATCGAAAGGTCCAATAAAAGTCCACTTACTTCTAACTTCTACAGCACCATTTTTCTTCGTTTCTAAATCTCCAAAATCGCTTTCGGAATATGTACCTTTACCGGAGTTCCATCCAGCTGAGAACGGAAGATTCTTCAATACTAAATCTGAGCGATTTTCCATACTTTCATCAACAAACGCAGTGATATTCCACTGAAAAGCCGTATTACCTGAAACTTCCCAGTCAGCAAGAACCGTAGAGAAATCATTCTTCCAGTTTCTAATTTCGCACATGTCATGCTTGTCGTTCGAATCGCAATACGATGTAAGTCTGGAAGTACCTAAAGCATTATCCCAATAAGAGTTAAATAGCTGTTGATCTTTACCAGCACCCTCTTTACCAGCTTTACCTTCATACAAATTACCATCGAACGAATGAGCCCATCTAGAACTACTGTCAACAAACTCATCTAATGTTTTATTAATTGTAACAATAGGCTCTTGATACTGAATTGCTCTACATCCACGACCGTTATCAGTTTTATCAAACTGTTTATCTTTTGGAAACGCTTTATACCAGCTGTCTGTTTCAGGCCAGCAGCCATAGTTACGGTAACCAGCTCTATTACCAGACTTCCTTCTACTAATTCTTATACTTTTTCTATCAATCCCTTTTGGAAGCCAAGCCATAAGAAGAGGTCTTTTACCACCAAACGCTTTATCTTCTTTCCTACCGCTATAAGGTTCACCTGTTACAATGCTCTCGTACATTTGAGAGTAAGTATTGAAGAACACTTCCCATTTAATCTGAGTTCTATTTCTACCAGTAGAAGAGTCATAAACATTGCGAACAACTTCAACGTTAGAAGCAATTTGACTAGGAGCATCCCCTATTCCAAAGCCAGAACCAGACACAAAGCCTGTACCAAAACTATTCCACCAAGCATGAATCGGTGCTTTACCATCTGCCCAACCCATTGCATGTTGTGCAGGCGGAATGATGAGCATGGTTAATACAGTGATTACAGCAACGAAAAAAGCTAGTATTGCTCGATGAAGAGTGCTGGAAGTGCGAGCTGCGCCATCGCACTCACTAGTCTTATGCCAAGCAAAAGCGCGCAACGCAAGACGACCCACGCGTGATGCGAATCCACGGAACTTTGCTGGCAACATAATCAGCTCATCTTTCTTTATAAAATCCTGTGCTATAGGACGAAATCTTTTAAAATGCAAATTTGAAGACATACGCCCAACGCAACTATCCATATGCCTTAGCCTTTATACCCCCCCCCCGGAAAAACTCAAGCAAACGAAAAAACTTTGTAAATATTTTTACTTACACAGTGTGTTGATGCAAATTTTAAAGTATTTAGATATAGAAAATATATTTTTTAAGTAGGAAAACTACAACACTTAACACATAACGAATTTACGAGAAAAATCACCCATCAAATATGCTCAAAATATGCACTTAAACGCAAGTTAAACACATTACGAAGCACCCCATTAAACACCCCGTTTGTAATCAAAATAATAGTTTGTTGACAATGTAATTTCACGCTCATTATGTACTAGTGAGGCGTGGAAATTACTTAACGAACAATAAAAAGCGAAACTGTATTTGAAGAAGTTACACCTAATCCAAACTTTTTATAAAACTAAAGTAAGCTAAAATCTAAATCTTATTACTACAAGCAATAACATTTGAGCACGCGTAAAAAGTTGAAGCTCCTGTGAGGTAAGTAATTCCCCCACCTCACAACAACAAGAAAACACTAAAAACAAGCCAAAAACGTTGATATTTCAAGGGTTTTCAGCATGAAAAAAGGGCTTCTAGCGATTGGCTAGAAACCCTATTCGCGGATGAGGCGAGATTCGAACTCGCGGTAGGTTTCCCTACAACGGTTTTCAAGACCGTCTCCTTAGACCGCTCGGACACCCATCCATTGGCGCATAGAGCACAAATAAATCTGCTCACAACGCACAAGTGGAAAGCATATCATCATGCATGGAACGAAACACTCACAACGTTAGAATGAAACACTCCAAACACTCACAACGCGCGAAACGTTACACTCACGCTTCCCACTTAGTTGGCTCAATCACCTCTTTGCCACCCATATAAGGCTGCATAGCTTTAGGAATATCAATCGAGCCATCTTCGTGTTGATGATTCTCAAGAATAGCCACAAGCCAGCGCGTAGTAGCTAAAGTACCATTCAAAGTGCTCACTGGTCGAGTGCCACCATCTTCCATGCGCTCACGCACATTCAAACGGCGAGCTTGATACTCAGTGCAATTAGACGTAGAAGTCAACTCGCGGTAGCGTCCCTGAGTTGGAACCCATGCTTCGCAATCAAACTTACGAGCAGCAGAAGAACCAAGATCTCCTGCAGCTGTATCAATAATCCTGTAAGGAACTTCCACTTTAGCAAGCATTTCTTGTTCCATTCCAAGTAGCTTTTGATGCTCAGCGCGAGAATCTTCCTGCTTGCAATATACGAACATTTCAACTTTATCGAATTGATGCACGCGAATAATTCCAGATGTATCTTTACCAGCAGCGCCAGCTTCACGGCGATAGCAGCTAGACCATCCACAGTAACGCAAAGCACCGTTACTTAAGTCTAGGATTTCATCTTCATGCATGCCAGCCAAAGCAACCTCAGAAGTACCTACCAAATACTGATCGTCTGGTTCACGAAGGCGATAAATTTCATCTGCATGAGAATTTAAGAAACCAGTTCCGCGCATAACTTCTGGACGAACAAGAGTTGGCGTAATCGCAAGAGTAAAACCATGCTCTTCAGCTTGATCTACAGCCATTGTAAGCATTGCGATTTGCAAACGAGCAACAGAACCACGCAAGAAGTAGAAACGAGAGCCTGCAACTTTTACACCTCTGCGCATATCAATTCCTGCAACGCCTGTACCAAGAGTTAAATGATCTTTAGGCTCAAAACCTTCAGCTGCAAAATCGCGAGGTGTACCAACCTTCTTAACTACAACGTAGTCGTCTTCTCCGCCTTCTGGAGCTTCATCTTCAACAATGTTTGAAAGCTTCCACATAGCTGTTGTGTAGTCTGCAGTAGCTTTTTCGGACTCGGCTTTAAATTCAGCTACTTTCTGAGCTAATTCTTTAGTTTCTGCAATAAGAGCAGCTTTTTCAGATTCATTTGCAGATGCAACCTTTTTACCAATCGCCTTCTGCTGCGAGCGAGCTTCTTCAAACGCTTTTAATGACGTGCGGCGCAAATCATCGGCGCGCAATACTTCATCGACTAATTCAACAGACTCGCCACGTTTACGCTGCGATTCCTTTACAATGTCGGCATGTTCACGAATAAATTGGATATCAAGCATGTTTCCTAGAGTAATGCCGTAAGAAGACAGATGATTGAATAAGAGATAGTGTATACTTGCTTTTATTGATTGAATTAAAATGTGTTAAGTTAGATTCAATGTTGAAAAACTAAAACTTAATACGATTTTGAAGATTAAACAAAATTGCAAACAAAATTGCAAACAAAATTTCATACAAACTAATATTAAGGAGTAAAAATGGCAGTTATACACGCAAAACAAGAAGATTTTAATTCGATTATCAACTCTAACGAAATTGTTTTCGTGGATTTTTGGGCGAAGTGGTGCGCTCCATGCCGAGCTTTTGGACCGATTTACGAGAAGGTTAGTGATAATCATCCAGAAATAACTTTTATTAAAATAGATATTGACGAAAATCAACAAATAGCTCAAGAAGCTGGGATCCGTTCAATTCCGACTATTAAAGTCATAAAAAATCGCTTAGAAATATGGGATCACAAAGGATCTATAAGCGAAAATGATTTAGAAATGGTTGTAAACGAAGCTAAGAAAGTCGTTGTGAAAGAAGAAGCCGAAAATAACGCAGAAGCTGAAAATAACGCAGAAGATGACGATAACGCAGCTAATGCAGGTAACACTAACGAAAACTAACAGCAAAAGCAACAACAAAGAAGAGAAAACGAAAGCAAAAAGCGAAAAGTAAAAACGTTAAACAGGTAAACAAAAACGTTAAACAAAAAGTAAAAAACAAATAACGGAAAGTAAAAACGTTAAAGCAAAAAACAAATCTAACAGCAAACTAACAATATTAAACAGTGATTAAAATAAAAATCAATCAATCCTTGAAATACTGCCCTTCTCTTTACGTGATATTAGAATATAAACAGTTTGTATTTTCAGCTATTGATTGAAAACTAATCACAAAACTAGCTAAAGTTCATTCAAGAGTGGGAGGGATATGGCAAGTCACCGCAAGCATACAGTCACGCTTACATCGCTTAGTATTCGCCAATGGATTATGGTGATTTCAGCAATCACAAGCGTAGTAGCTCTAGTGGTACTTTGCGTTGTTTCTCGAAATTTTTACGAGTCAACAACCTCCCATACAACTGCCGTAACTTCTTATTCAGCAACAGAAGACTTTAATACTGTTTCCCGTGGAGCTACTCGTGATGTGCTTAACAGCAACACTTCATACGTTACTGTTGTTATAAACGGGCATAATCGCACTGTTTTAGGAACTAAATTCACTGACGTGCGTTCCGTGTTAAAAGCCGGAGATATCACTCTCGAACCTCATGATGTAGTAACTCCTTCGCTAGATACAAAAGTTAGTGAATCCACTGTTATTAACATTCAACGAACTGGCGCTAAACTCGAAACGTCAGATGAGCCTATTGCATTTAACACTGTTAAGAAGGAAACCACTTCCCTTCCAAAAGGTACTGAGAAAGTACAACAAGAGGGTGCTAACGGTGTTATGGAAACAACGAAAATAGTTAGACATGCTGGAAATAAAGTTGTTTCGTCTAATATCTTTGCATCTTACGTTAAAAAAGCTCCAACAGATAAAGTAGTACTTGTGGGAACTGGTGGCTCTAGAGCGGATTCTGCAGAAGAATTTAGCATTGGCACAACTGTTCCGGCAGGAGAAATGCAAGAATGGGCGCATAATTGGCTTATTTCAAATGGATACAGTGAAGCAGATTTTACAGCTACAGTATTTATTATTACACATGAATCCGGCTGGCGCGTTAATGCTATGAATCCTTCTGGAGCATACGGTTTACCACAAGCTCTTCCCGGTAGGAAAATGTCTTCAGCAGGCGCTGATTGGGCAACCAACTATCAAACTCAGCTTAGATGGTTCTGGAATTATTGCAATGGAAGATACGGCTCAATTCAAGGCGCTTATAGCTATTGGATGAAACACCACAACTACTGATTAGCGCGTTAGAATTTACTTGAGCAAGATTTAGCTTGAGTAAGATTTAGATTCAAGCAAAATCTACTTGAGTTGGATTCACTTAAATCGGATTCACTTAAGTCTTTACTTGTCTTTGATATAAAAAGTTTTCGCTTAAGTTTTCGCTTTGCTTTTATACTTCGTTATAAGTCTTCTCTTAGAAGTAAAACAGAAGGCTTTTAAAAGACTGTCTATCTTATGAAAGGATTAAAACGTGACGTTATCATCATGGCTAAATAAAACATGGCTAAATAAAAAATCTTTGCACAATACTGAATCGAGCCATGCTGAATCAAGCCATGCTGAATCTTCTAGTAATAAATCTAGCAATATTTCTATTGCAAACATTTCGCCTAACAGTAAAAAATCAACTAGAAATAAGCATAATAAAAATAAACTAAGCCACGCTTTAACAGGTGAAGAAGCATACAACAACAATCACTTAACTCGTCCTGCTTTAATCTCTTTAGCAATACTCACTTTCATAACGTTTATAGGCAACTTCGCTCAATTACAGCTAACAGCAGCACTACCGACTATTGTTCGAGAATTCAACATAAACGTCACAACCGGACAATGGCTTACATCAATCTTCCAGCTGATTATGGCAATTATGGTACCACTAACAGCATTCTTAACAAGAAGATTTTCAACTAGACAAATAGTAATAACATCTATGTGTTTATTCACAATAGGATCTATATTCGCTTGGCTCAGCAACGACTTCATTATGGCGCTAATCGGACGCACTCTAGAAGCAATTGGAACAGGCGTTATGTGGCCAGTGTTACAAATCACAGTATTCTCCGTTTTCCCACTAACTAGAAGAGGAATGGCAATGGGAAGCGTTGGAATGGCAATGAGTATTGCGCCTGCAATTGGACCAACTATCGGAGGTTTACAAACAGATTTTAACGGTTGGCGTTCAATATTCTTCTCCTTAACAATCATAGGTATTATTTCTATAATTCTTTCTACATTCCTATTACATAATTTCGGCGAACAAGATAAAACAGCTAAAGCAGACTTCTTCTCCGTAAGCCTTTCAATTATCGGGTTTGGCGGAGTTATGTTTGGATTCACAAATATTGAAGCATACGGAATCACTCACCCAATGGCGTTTGCTCCTATGATAATCGGATCAATCGGAATCATATGGTTCGTAACAAGGCAATTACTCGAACAAAAACGTGGAAAACTCCCCCTCCTTGGCTTAAGTGTATTGAAAAATAAATACTTCACAATCGGAACTATTTGTGCTTGCTTAACATTCTTCGCTTTCAGCTCGATTATGGTACTTATACCGCTTTATATCCAAGACGATCGCGGATTTAGCGCAACTATGAGTGGTCTTATATTACTTCCGGGCGCATTTGGAATGGCAATTTCACAATTCGCAGGAGGTCGTATGCTTGACAGACTCGGCGTTAGACCTGTTGCAATGGCAGGATCTCTTATATTACTTTTCGGCACGGTTATGATGAGTCTTATAGATATGCACACATGGATTTGGTGGATTTCTATTTGGCAATTCACTAGGCAGATTGGCATGGGATTCTTGCTCATGCCTATAACAACATGGTCGCTAAATTGCTTACAGCACGAAGAACTGGGAGATGGATCTGCTGTAACTAATACAATGCGCCAACTTTGGGGAGCAATTGGCGCTCCTGTGCTAGTTGTGACAATGACAGCACTAACTACCTGGAAACATGCTTATGTAGGCTCAGGGCATGCTGCAGACGTAGCTGCGAGTATTTTTGGAGTACAGTGGACTCTTAGAATTAGCGCTATTATTACAGCGATTATGGCAGCAATCGTGATTTTTGGAATTAAAGGCGAAGGTGCAGGATCTGCTCACGCTCTAGCGAGAAGAGCGATTGCAAGAATGAAAGTATTGCATATTCCGCATGCGTCTGAAAATAAAGACGTGATGCACGATCACACTCACGCTCAATACTAGAGTTCTATTACTAAAGCTCTAACGTGCTATTACTATGGTTCCATGGTTCCATGGTTCCATATTTCTAGAGTTCTAGAGTTCTATGGTTCTGTTGCTAAAGTGCTAAGTGCAAAGTTATATTACTAAAGCTCTAAAATATCAACGTTCTAAATCAAACTAAAATCAAACTAAAATTTAAGGTTATTCCCCAAAATTTAACTAAAATCAAAACAAAATCAAAACAAAATCAAAACAAAATCAAAACAAAATCAAAACAAAATCAAAACAAAAAGCTCAGTTAAGTGAATCGCATTAACAATCCACTTAGCTGAGCTTAAATTTCAATCTTCAACTAATGTTTACAACTCATCGTTGTAATCACTCTGACCACCTTGATCGTCAAGGAAATCATCAGGGTTGAAATCATCGTTAAGACTCATGTCTCCGAAATCAATATTCGCGAAATCAACATCCGCCATATCTGTTTCACCAAAGTTAGACGGAGTGCTGTCTTGATTATTCAAACCGAAGTTTGGATACATCTTCTCACGAGCTTCACGAGTTGCGTCAACATTAGAATTACGGTAACGCGACAAACCTGTACCAGCAGGAATGAGCTTACCTATAATCACGTTCTCCTTCAAGCCCTTAAGATCATCTTCCTTCTGGCTCAAAGCAGCTTCAGTAAGAACTCGAGTAGTTTCCTGGAACGATGCAGCAGAAAGCCAAGAATCAGTAGCCAAAGAAGCCTTAGTGATACCCATAAGCTCTGGACGACCAGCAGCAGGCTTGCCACCATTCTTCACGGTTTCAAGGTTAATCTCACGGAACTTCGTCTGATCAATAAGCTCGCCTGGGAGCAAATTAGTATCTCCTGAATCAATCACAGTAATACGGCGAAGCATTTGATGAACAATAACCTCAATATGCTTATCGTGAATATCTACACCCTGAGAACGATACACATTGTGAACTTCCTCAACAATGTTGACTTGTGCAGCACGAGTACCAAGGATTCGCAAAATCTTCTTAGGATCAACAGAACCTTCAATAAATTGCGTACCAACCTCAACATGCTCATGATCTCTTACCAACATTGGAGCGCGGCGAGTTACAGGATACTCAATTGGCTCAACAGTAGAATCATCAGGAATCAACCTGACTACTCGGCCTTGACCTGGAGTATCTTGAATCTCAACAGTTCCAGAGAACTCTGCAATTGGAGCTTCACCCTTAGGAGTACGAGCTTCAAAAAGCTCCGTAACACGAGGAAGACCCTGAGTAATATCGGAAGCAGAAGCAACACCACCAGAGTGGAAGGAACGAAGAGTAAGCTGAGTACCAGGCTCACCAATTGACTGTGCTGCAACAATACCAACAGCTTCACCAACATCTACTAGTCGGCTCGTAGCCAAAGACCATCCATAGCATTTTGCACAAACTCCACGCTTAGATTCGCAAGTAAGCACAGAACGAGCTTTAACTTCTTCTACGCCATGAGCAACCAAATCGCGCAGAACCTGCATAGAAAGCGCATCTCCACGCTTAGCTAAAACAGTTTCGCCATCTACAGGATCTATCACATCCGCAGCAAGCAAACGAGAATATGGTCCACCATCAGCAGCTTTAACAAGCGTCAAATTGCCATCAGCATCACGATCTGCAATCTTCATGTTAAGACCACGCTTAGTTCCGCAATCTTCTTCACGAACAATAACTTCCTGTGAAACATCAACAAGCTTACGAGTTAAGTAACCAGATTCTGCAGTACGCAAAGCGGTATCTGCCAAGCCCTTACGAGCACCGTGCTGAGAGATGAAGTACTCCAAGACTGAAAGGCCATCGCGGTAGTTAGACTTCACAGGACGAGGAATAATCTCACCCTTAGGATTAGCCACCAAACCACGCATACCCGCAATCTGACGAATCTGCATCCAGTTACCACGCGCTCCAGACTGAACCATGATGTTAACGTTGTTATCGTCATGGAAGTTTTCACGCATTGCTTCAGCAACTTTATCTGTGCACTCAGTCCACAAGTTAATCAATTCTTGACGGCGTTCCTCATCAGTTAAATCACCGATTGTTTCGTAACGCATGTTGATCTTAGCTGCCTGATTCTCATAATATTGAGCAATTTCCTCGCGATTTGGTGGGAGCACAATATCCGAGAACGCCATAGTTACTCCAGACCATGGAGCGCGAGTGAAGCCAAGATCCTTCAAAGCGTCCAAAGTAGCAGCAACTTGTGCAGTTGGATAGCGAGTAGCAATATCGTCAACAATCTTAGAAAGAACACCCTTAGGAACTTGCTCATTGACGAATGGGTAATCAACTGGCAAAGTTTCGTTGAAAAGCACACGTCCATAAGACGTTGCAAACAAAACAGTTCCATCCTTGAAACGCTCTTCATGAACAACATCTGGGCTACCAGCTTCAGGCTCAACAACCTTCAAATCGCTAGGCTCCCAATTTTCAGGAAGAACAAAATCTTCAGGCATGCGAATCAAGACTTTAGCTTGCATATCAATCTCATGCTTATCAAGAGCCATTTGAGCTTCAGCAAGAGAAGAGAATATGCGACCTTGACCCTTAGCTCCTTCGATTACTGTAGACAAGTAGTAAAGACCCAAAATCATATCCTGAGAAGGCATAGTCACAGTGTGACCATCTGCCGGCTTCAAGATATTATCTGATGCCATCATCAAAGTACGAGCTTCAGCTTGAGCTTCAGCAGAAAGAGGTAGATGCACTGCCATCTGATCACCATCGAAGTCAGCGTTAAATGCTGCACAAGCAAGTGGTGGCAAGTGGATTGCTTTACCTTCAACCAAAATTGGCTCAAATGCTTGAATACCCAAGCGGTGAAGAGTAGGAGCACGGTTAAGAAGTACTGGATGCTCGGAAATAACTTCTTCCAGAACGCTCCAAACTTCAGAATCACCGCGATCTACTAATCGCTTAGCGCTCTTCATATTCTGAGCAAATCCCTGATCCACCAAACGCTTAATAACGAATGGCTTAAAGAGTTCCAAAGCCATTGGCTTAGGCAAACCGCATTGATGCATGCGAAGACTTGGGCCAACAACAATTACAGAACGACCAGAGTAATCTACGCGCTTACCAAGCAAGTTTTGGCGGAATCGGCCTTGCTTACCTTTAAGCATATCTGAAAGTGACTTTAATGGACGATTAGATGCGCCAGTTACTGGGCGTCCACGGCGACCATTGTCGAACAGAGAATCAACAGCTTCCTGAAGCATGCGCTTTTCGTTATTAAGCATGATTTCAGGGGCACCAAGTTCAATCAGCCTCTTCAAACGATTGTTACGGTTGATTACACGGCGATACAAATCGTTCAAATCAGAAGTTGCGAAACGACCACCATCAAGCTGAACCATTGGTCGCAAGTCTGGTGGAATTACTGGAATAACATCCAATACCATAGCTTCTGGCTTATTACCAGTAGTTAAGAATGCGTTCACAACTTTCAAACGCTTCAAAGCGCGAGCTTTACGCTGTCCAGAACCACTATCAATTTCTTCACGAAGTTCGTCTGCAGCAGCCTGTAAATCAAAGTCTTGCAAACGCTTCTTAATAGCTTCAGCGCCCATGCAGCCTTGGAAATAATCGCCGTAACGATCTTCCATTTCACGCCACAAGTCCACATCGCCTTCCATATCTCCTGGACGAATTTCCTTAAAGCGGCTGAATACTGCATCCAAACGCTTAATTTGTTCGTCATAACGCTGGCGAATTGTAGACATTTCGCGCTCTGCACTTGCACGCAATTTAGCTTTGGTACCGCTCTTGGTGTCGCCTGATTCCTCAAGCTCACGCAAGTCCTCTTCAACCTTTTTAGCGCGCAATTCAATCTCATTATCGCGGCGCTTTTCAAGATTTGAGATCTCAGTGTCAAATTCGTCTTGCAAGTCAGGCATATCCTGATGACGCTGCTCAACATCTACGCTTGTAACCATATAAGCTGCAAAGTAGATAACTTTCTCCAAATTCTTCGGAGCAATACCAAGTAAGTAACCTAAACGGCTTGGCACGCCTTTGAAGAACCAAATATGTGTCACAGGAGCTGCAAGCTCAATGTGACCCATGCGCTCACGGCGAACGCGGCTACGAGTAACCTCTACACCGCATCGTTCGCAAACAATTCCCTTAAAACGCACGCGCTTATATTTACCGCATGCGCATTCCCAATCTCGAGTCGGTCCGAAAATCTGCTCACCGAACAGACCATCTTTCTCCGGCTTCAAGGTACGGTAGTTAATGGTTTCTGGCTTCTTTACTTCACCGTGGCTCCATCCGCGAATGTCGTCAGCGGTAGCCAGTCCAATCCTTAATTTGTCAAATGTGTTGACGTCCAGCACTCTTATTGTCCTGTCTGTGAAATTTTTAACGTTTTACTATCACATAAGTGCGGCTATAGCCGATCACTGATATTCCGGCTCAGAAATGATTTGATCTTCCTTGGCAGAAGAATCTGGTCTTGCGCCAATATTAAAGCCCAAATCATCCGAGGACGAAACAGGATCGTCTTCTTCATCCTTCATGTCAATTGCAACGCCATCAGCGTTTAACACTTCAACATTCAAGGAGAGCGACTGCATTTCCTTAAGAAGCACCTTGAAGGATTCAGGAATACCTGCAGGAGGCAAATTCTGACCCTTCACGATTGCACCATACACGCGCACACGACCCGAAACATCATCAGACTTAGTAGTCATCATTTCGTGCAATGTGTACGAAGCACCATAAGCCTCAAGCGCCCAAACTTCCATTTCTCCGAAGCGCTGGCCACCGAACTGAGCTTTACCGCCCAACGGCTGCTGAGTAATCATAGAGTAAGGACCAGTAGAACGAGCGTGAATCTTATCATCAACCAAATGATGCAACTTTAAGATATACATGTAACCAACAGAAATTGGCTTAGTGAAAGGCTCACCAGTACGTCCATCGTAAAGCACTGCTTTACCATCTGAACCAACAAGCTTATTTCCATCAGCATCCTTCAAAGTTGTGCTAAGCAATCCCTTCAAAGTATCTGGACGAACGCCATCAAACACTGGTGTTGCAACTGGAGTTCCAGGATCGCCATGCTCTGCTCCTTGCGGAACATACTTCTTCCAAGCTGCTTCTAGATCTGGATCCAAATTGATATCCCAACCAGCGTGAGCAATCCAACCTAAGTGAAGCTCAAGTACCTGACCCAAGTTCATTCGAGAAGGAACGCCCAACGGATTTAACATGATGTCAATTGGAGTACCATCAGCCAAGAATGGCATATCTTCTTCTGGCAAGATTCGAGAAATAACACCCTTGTTGCCGTGACGACCTGAAAGCTTATCTCCCTGCGTAATCTTACGATGCTGCGCAATATAAACGCGAATCATTTGATTTACGCCATTTGGAAGCTCATCGCCATCATCTTCAGCATCTTCACGAGTGATTTCTTTAACTGCAATAACAGTACCAGTTTCACCGTGTGGCACACGCAAAGAAGTATCACGAACTTCACGGCTCTTTTCGCCGAAGATTGCACGAAGCAAACGCTCTTCTGGAGTAAGCTCAGTTTCACCCTTAGGAGTTACCTTACCAACCAAAATATCGCCGGCTTCAACTTCAGCACCGATGCGAATAATACCGCGCTCATCGAGATTTGCAATAGCATCTTCGCCAACATTCGGCAAATCGCGTGTAATCTCTTCAGAGCCAAGCTTTGTTTCGCGAGCATCAATCTCATATTCTTCAATATGAATTGATGAAAGCGTATCGTCTTGCACTAAACGCTGCGAAATAATAACAGCATCCTCGTAGTTGTAACCGTTCCAAGGCATGAATGCAACAAGCAAATTCTTACCCAGAGCAAGCTCACCCTTATCTGTTGCAGGACCATCAGCCAAAACTGTTCCTACTTCAACGCGTTCGCCATCTTTAATAAGTGGAACTTGATTGTAGCAAGTAGTTTGATTAGAACGCTGGAACTTAGAAAGCTTGTAGCTTGATTGAGTTCCGTCATCGTTCATAACGCGAATAATATCTGCAGAAACATATGTAACAACACCCGGCTTTTCTGCCAAGATTACGTCACCAGAATCCACAGCTGCACGCCATTCAGAACCTGTACCTACAAGTGGTCGCTCAGACTTAATAAGCGGAACAGCCTGACGCTGCATGTTAGTACCCATCAAAGCACGGTGACCTTCATCATGCTCCAAGAATGGAATCAAAGAAGCACCCAAGGAAACCATCTGACGTGGAGAAACATCCATGTAGTCAACAGTGCTTACAGGAACATCGACTGCTTCTTCTTCGTCCACTCGAGCAAGTGCCTGAGTGCCTACGAAGTTACCGTTTTCATCAAGTTCCTGATTAGCTTGTGCAATAACGTGATCCGCTTCACGATCTGCAGTCATATATTCGACTTCATCAGTAACGTGACCGTTCACAACCTTACGGTACGGAGTTTCAATGAAACCGAACGGATTGATGCGACCAAATGTTGCCAAAGAACCAATAAGACCAATGTTTGGACCTTCAGGAGATTCAATTGGGCACATACGTCCAAAGTGAGATGGGTGAACATCTCTAACTTCCATAGAAGCACGATCTGGAGAAAGACCACCAGGACCAAGCGCTGAAAGACGGCGCTTATTAGTAACGCCTGCTAATGGATTGTTTTGATCCATAAACTGACTTAACTTGGAAGTTCCGAAGAATTCTTTAATAGTCGCGTTTACTGGACGAATGTTAATCAACGACTGTGGAGTAATAGCCTCAGCATCTTGAGTAGTCATACGTTCTCGCACAACGCGTTCCATACGGCTTAAACCAGTACGAAGCTGATTTTGTACCAACTCGCCAACTTGACGAATACGGCGATTACCGAAGTGATCAATATCGTCAACTTCCACACGCAATTGCACGTCTTCGCCATTGCGCTTTCCTGGGAATGTCTGCTCACTTTGAGCCAAAGCAGCAGCTTTATCTGCAGGGTTAGTGGCTTTCAAAGCAGCACTCTTAGCAGTAGCATTAGCGTGCAAAGTAACTAAGTACTTAATAGTTGCAATGATGTCTTCGCGATTCAAGCTACGGTCATTGTAATCAGCTTCCAAACCAAGCTTACGGTTAATCTTATAACGGCCAACGCGAGCCAAATCGTAACGCTTAGTATTGAAATAGAAGGAGTCAAGCAAAGTATGACCAGCTTCTGGAGTTGCTGTATCTGCAGGACGAATCTTACGATACAAATCAGTTAATGCTTCATCCTGAGTTTCAATAACTTCCTTATCAAGCGCATCAAGCACCAAAGGATATCCCTTGAAAGCTTCAGCGATTTCAGGCTTAGTCATGCCGATTGCCATTAAGAATACGATTGCAGACTGCTTACGTTTGCGATCTACTCTAACTCCAAGGAAATCACGCTTATCTATCTCAAATTCCAACCATGCACCACGGCTTGGAATAATCTTCGCACCGTAAACATCTTTATCGGAAGCGCGATCTTGAGTGCAATCGAAATACACGCCTGGTGAACGGACCAATTGCGAAACAATCACACGCTCAGTACCACCAATAATGAAAGTACCGTGTGGAGTTTGCAATGGAAAATCACCCATGAAAACAGTCTGACTTTTAATTTCGCCAGTTTCACCGTTTTCAAATTCAGCATTCACATACAAAGGAGCAGAATAAGTGTAATCCTTCTCTTTGCACTCTAACACTGTATGACGTGGTTCTTCAAAATATGGATCTGAGAACGTTAAGCTCATAGTTTGAGCGAAGTTCTCAATAGGGGAAATTTCCTGGAATACTTCATCTAAACCAGAAATATGAGGCACTGTGTGAGTACCATTTGCTTCGTCTTCTTCAACGCGCTTCTTCCAGCGATCTGAACCGATCAACCAATCAAAGCTGTCGGTTTGCACACCAAGAAGGTATGGCACATCGATAGGCTCACAAATTGAGCCAAAATTCACACGATCTGACGCTTTATGCAACTTAATGTCGTGTTCGTCAGCACGCGCGATGACTTTAGTGGTGCTCGTCGTAGCTTGTTCAGCAGCCAATGGACGTTCCTTATCGTTCGCTATTACCTATGCATACACATGTAAGTGCATGCGTGAACTCTGAAAAGCCAAGAAGCAAAAGCGCAAAAACACGCCATAGAATTGATGTGCAACTGCGGGCGCTTCATCGACTCATTCAGTATGCCCGCTATATGACACACCGTATACAGACCTTCTATTTTATAGATACATTAAGACTATTTTCCAGTATTTTTAGCGGCGTGTCGGCATGCTATTTAACATTTACGACTAAAGAATCGCTATGTAATCCAGAAATATTTTTATGATAAAGTCTAACAAGATAAGATCCACGATCAACCTTTGGCATATTATCCTTTTCAGTGCAGCCAACACCTCGAGTTGAATTCGTATCCCATGTAAACTTTTCGTCAAAATGATCGCCTTGAGTCATAAGCAACGGCTTACTAGGCGCAACACAAACATCTGAACGCCATATATCATTTTTATTTTCTTCGTCAGAATTTTTATCAGAATTTTTAGATAAATCTTCAGAATTTTTATCGGAATTTTCAGTCGTCCCTTTGTCAGAATTATCTTCAGATTTGTCTTTTGAAGTATCAGACGAATTCGTATCGCTAATAGCCATAACAAGACTATTATTAGACGCATCAACTAAGCAAGAACCTTTACCTACGAAAATAATTCGAGCAGTAAAATCAAGACTTCCACCCATAGAAACATTTTGATTCTTAGAAGAAAGCTCTAAACGCAAATCTTGAGATGTGCAATCACGTGTTAAACTTGCAGGCCGAGGATCAGGCACGCTTTTACGCGAAATATTTACTTCATGAAATGAAAAAAGCCCACCACTTAAATCTGAAATGCCCTTAGCGATGCTAAAGACACAAAAACACGCAATAACTAGAACAAACGACGCAATCACGCCAACAAAAATTCTACGGCGAACATACATAGCATGCTTTTCAGATTCGCTCATAACGCGTTTCTTAGTTCGTCTAGTATCTCTAGTAAATCGCTGCGATTGTTTGGTCATAATGTCCATTCTAGTGCATTGTAACGCATGAATTGAAATATAAATATCTTATAAAGCTTACTTCCCACCAGCAAAATTTAGCTGACGCCATGCTTCATAAACAGCAATAGATGCGCAATTAGCTAAATTCAAGCTCCTCAAAGCGGGTCGCATAGGCAAACGAACTTGCTGCGCAACATGAGGACCTGCCATAATATCCATAGGATCAGGAATATCTCCAGGCTCAGGACCAAAAAGCAAAATATCATTAGGCTTATATTCAATATCCGTATAAAGCTTAGTAGCATTTGCAGTAAACGCGATTATGCGCGAATTTGGCATAGATTCCACAAGATTATTGAAATCTGGATGAATCACAACATGAGCCATATCGTGATAATCTAATCCAGCGCGGCGCAATTTAGTATCGTGCAGATTAAACCCTAAAGGCTCAACCAAGTGCAAAATAGTGCCAGTTACAGCACATAAACGAATCGCTGAACCAGTATTTCCAGGAATCCTAGGAGAGTAAAAACACAAATGAGGAGTATGCGTTTCTTTACGCGCAGCATCATCAGCACTAAGCATAGCGTCAACAACACTAATAGGATTACCATGCGCATCTGTAACTAACTCATCTGGGCCATAATCCGATTTTCTATACCCATATTCATACATTTGTTGTACGCGAGATACACTATCTTGATTTTTCAACTGCTCAGAAGATGAATTACAAATATTGCAATCATTATTCTCATCTACATGCTGATTTTCAGATGTTTCACGCGTCATTATTACCTCTTATTGATTATTCTAAGTTTATTTAATTCTGTAGCTTTGCAAATCCACAAACCTAAGTATTAAGCCAAATCCACAAACCTAAGTATTAAAGCCAAAACTAATTCTTAAAACTATGAACAGGAGCAGGAATACGTCCGCCACGATTAACAAACTCTTCGCAAGAAGCGTTATTAACAGGCATAATAGGCGCATACCCCATCAAACCGCCAAAATTCGCAATATCTCCCACAGTTTTACCAATCACTGGAATAATACGAACTGCTGTAGTTTTCTGATTTATCATACCAATAGCAGATTCGTCTGCAATCATTCCGGAAATTGTAGACGCGCTAGTTTCTCCAGGAATCGCAATCATATCAAGCCCAACAGAGCATACACACGTCATAGCTTCAAGCTTTTCGATAGTTAAGCATCCAGACTTTGCAGCAGAAATCATATTCGCATCTTCAGAAACTGGTATAAAAGCTCCAGAAAGACCTCCAACATAACTACTCGCCATAATTCCGCCTTTCTTAACTTGATCGTTAAGAAGAGCTAGAGCAGCTGTAGTTCCAGGAGCACCAACCTGAGATAAACCAATTTTTTCTAGAACTTCACCAACAGAATCACCAACTGCAGGAGTTGGAGCAAGCGATAAATCAATAATTCCAAAAGGCACATTAAGACGGCGCGAAGCTTCTTGAGCAACTAACTGCCCAACTCTAGTAATCTTAAAAGCTGTACGCTTAATAGTTTCACACAAAAATGCAAAATCTTTGCCACGCGCTTCATCTAAAGCTCTAGAAACAACTCCCGGTCCTGAAACGCCAACGTTAATAACAGCATCGCCTTCGGTAACTCCATGGAAGCCACCAGCCATAAACGGATTATCGTCTGGAGCATTACAAAACGCAACAAACTTAACGCATCCATAAGAATCATTGTCTTTTGTAGCTATTGCAATATCTCGAATCACTCGCCCAAGCAAATTAACACAATTCATATCAATGCCTGTGCGAGTAGAGCCAACGTTAGCAGAAGAACAAACAATATCCGTTTCACAAAGCGCTTGAGGCAATGATTCAATTAACATGCGATCTGCATTCGTCATTGATTTTGCAGGTAAAGCAGAATATCCGCCTATTAAATCAACACCAACTTCTTTAGCAGCTTTATCTAATGCATGCGCAATTTTAACAAAATCTTCAGGAGTTTTGCACGCAGAAGATCCAACCAAAGATATAGGAGTTACAGTAATTCTCTTATTTACAATCGGTATACCATAATCGCGTTCTATAGCTTTACCAGTAGAAACAAGATCTTTAGCTAAAGTTGTGATTTTTTTATATACATTCTCGCAAACTTCATTCAAATCAGACGAAGCACAATCAAGAAGATTGATTCCCATAGTGATAGTGCGAACATCTAACTTTTCCTGCTCAATCATGGTGTTAGTTTCGCGAACTTCCATCATATTTAACATGGCAATTCCCCTTTAATAAAGATGTTCCTATCACACGCGATGCATGCTTGTAAAGATTTCTGTACGCTGGCAGCGTATACGCACTCCAAGATTTTCACCAAGAGAAGCCAAACTAGAAACAAGATCACCAAATTCAACGCTCATATTCGAAATATCAACAATCATCATCATATTGAAAAAGCCGTCTACTATTGTTTGAGATATTGTTAAAACATTCACTTTACGGTCAGCTAAATGAGTTGTAACCCCTGCAATAATGCCAACTGCGTCTTTGCCAACAACAGTTATAACAGCTTTGTTTTCACTAATAGGGGTATCTAATTGGGTATTCACGGGCGATTCCTCTCTTTTAAGGTTGCATAGCAGGTCCGTCAATGATTCTATACAATAATATGCACGAATGTGTAATACTCACGTAAAAATAGATAATTACAAACTAAACTTCAGATTTTAGATAAAAGAAAACCCCGCAAAAAGCGAGGTAAAATCTTTCAAAGCTAGACACGCTTAAAACGCGATCAACTAAAAACTTAAAAGCTTAGCGAGTTTCGCGATGAAGTGTGTGCTTACCACAACGTGGGCAGAACTTGCTCAACTCAAGACGATCAGGCGTATTACGACGATTCTTCGTCGTGATGTAATTACGCTCCTTGCACTCCGTGCATGCAAGCGTAATGCCTGGACGGATGTCTGCGCTCTTACTTGCCATTTCGTTCACCTCTAGAATATTGTATGTTGACCAACTCCTGCTGGCCATTGTAGCGAGGAAGAGACTCGAACTCTTGACCTTACGATTATGAGTCGTACGCTCTAGCCAGCTGAGCTACCCCGCCAGAGAGCCTCGAGTGAGAATCGGACTCACGACCTCTTCCTTACCAAGGAAGTGCTCTACCACTGAGCTATCGAGGCGTGGCGGGTAGTGGATTTGAACCACTGAAGCACGAAGCAACTGATTTACAGTCAGTCCCATTTGGCCGCTCTGGTAACCCGCCAACGTTATCGTAAGGAATAACTCCAAACGGCAACTTTGTTATTGTGCCACGAGAGCGAGACTAATGCAAGTTAAGACACGCCGATAACACTCAAAAACGTTCTATAAGATACGCCAAATTTTGCCAAAATAAACCAAAACACAGAATAAAAAACGTATTACTTTGTTTAAAATTATTTAGTTTTACGCTCATCAAGTGCATGCCACGCTTTTTCAGCTGCAGCCAATTGCGCTTTACGTTTACTTGATCCAGTGCCCTCTGAAAGCAATTCATCTCCATCAGAATAAGGCAATACAGCGCGAGCTTCGAAAACTGGAGCAAAATCCGGACCAGAAACAGCCATACGATACTCAGGATCCGGCAATCCCATATCGTGAGCCTTAACAGTAAGCGATGTTTTCCAATCTAAAGCAGGTCCTTCAGTAAGAACTTCAGCTAAAGTGTCGTCAATCAAACGGTGTACAACTACTCTAGCTTCATCAATACCGTGTTCAACGAAAGTAGCGCCAATCAAAGCCTCAACAATATCGCATAAAATCGAGTCTTTATTACTACCACCCTGCTCCATCTCACCGCGACCAAGCAAAATATAAGGACCAACATGCAATTTTTCACGAGCAACAGCAGAAAGAGCCCACTCAGAAACAGCTTTAGCACGTAACTTTGCTAATTGCCCTTCGCTCATATCTGGATGCTTAGAAAAAAGCGTTTCAGTAGAAACTAATTCCAAAACTGCATCGCCTAAAAATTCCAAACGCTCATAATTTCTAGTTCCAGGATGCTCATGAGAAAACGAACGATGAGTTAAAGCTTCTACTAACAGATCTGGAGAAATACTAGTCCCTAAAGCATCTAAAAGAGCCTTAGATGGATCGCCATCATGAGGTTCACCGTCATAATGCATTACACCGCTATTTTTTTTATTTTTATGGCTCATAATACTTTCACTATCCCGCTTATGGAAAATACTAACTAAAACACTAGTAAAACACTAACTAAAAAAACTAACTAAAACACTAAAAAATAATTACTCGCTCAAGCACTCACTCAAGCACTCACAATAAAGAAAAACCCTACCACCCGTCGATGGCAGGGTTTCATAAATACAACCTACTTGGTATGTGCCGAGCGGATAGCTTCGCGATACACGCGACCACGGAAGTTACCGCAATTCGGGCAAGCCATGTGAGACAATGCCTGCGAACCGCAATTCGAGCAAGTTACAGTCTGCACGGCAGACGCTTTCCAATTAGCGCGACGCGAATGCGTGTTAGCGCGCGAGGTCTTGTATTTTGGCAGTGCCATAATTTTTCCTCTATTTCGTTCAACCGATTGAGCTTAAGCGTTCTGTATATTACAGCATGCGCCATACATTTAATTAAAATACAGCTTTAAAACAATACTTTTACACATATCTTACTGGATTTTAATCTTAAGATTACTTAGAAAACAGCACAGATTGCAGAACAGAAAGTCACTTAGAGAATTGCCTAGAAAATCACTTAAGCTATTCCCACACTTAAGACATTCCCTTACTTAAGCTATTCTCATTTTCTCGCTTTCGCGTGCTTTCTGCTTACTTATCCTTATTTTCTAATTGCTCTTTCAATCCTTCTAAAGCAGCAAAACGAATATCACTAACATCATGATGATGCTCTGGATGTTCATTCAAATTTTCACCACATTGAGAACATAATCCTAAGCAATCAGGCTCACACAAAGGTTGCAAAGGCAATTCGCTTACCATAGTATCTCGAATCAATGCCTCAATATCTGCAAAATCTCCGCCAGCAACCAATGGATACGAGCATCCAGAATCATCGTTATCTTCCCATATTTGTGAATCATCTTCAATGCTATTCTTATTGGAACTCTTAGAATCCTTAACACCATTTTTTCTCGTAGAATTTAGCTTAGAAGATTGAACTTCTGTAATATCTTTATATGGAAAGAACACGCAAACATCAACTTTCCAATCGCGCTTTAAAGGCATTAAGCAACGCGTACATTCTGCATGAACAGTCGCAGTAATACTACCCTGGAACATAAGCCCATCTACAACAGAATCAAAATCTCCTGTAACTTGAACATCACTTCCAGGCTTTACACCAATAACACAATCGCCTATACCCTCTGGAGCAGGAAATGCGCGATCAATATGCATACTATGACCAGCACGAGCACCCATTTGTGCAACAGGTATAGCCCACAAGGATTGAGAGGGATGCGATGTCATTAGTTATTCCTTTCATCATAATCATCGCCAGAATCATCAAGACGAGCTTGAGCGCTAATTTCATCTTGAAGATGAGCAGCACCACGACAGCGCTCCTCTAAAACTCGCTGTCCTGCTTGAACATCTTGCTCAAGCTTATCTAATTGTTGTTTCAAGCCTTCCATAACAGTTGCACAATATTGATCTGCTCCATGAGTAAGCTTATCTGACTTAGCTTGAGCAACTTCCAAAATATTAGCAGCTTTACGGCGAGCTATAGCAGTCACATTTTCTTGACCAGCTAGGTATTGAGCACGTTCTTCAGCATCTGAAATAAGCTGTGCAGACTGAGATTGTGCAGTTGCAACAATCGAATTAGCTTGAGCCTGAGCAGTGCGCAAACGGCGTTCTGCTTCACGCATTAGCGCAGAAGCACGCTCTAACTGTACAGGTAGCATATCCTTCAAACGAGAAAGATGATCCTCAAAATCTTCACGACTAATCTTCACCATTCCAGGAGAAAATAGAACACCTTTTGATTCAGAAAGAGTATCTTCCATCACATCTATAATGTCGTAAACAGTAGTAAATTCAGCACGACTTTTTGAACGAGCTTCATCACTTATTTTTACATCAATATGATCTGAATTCCCATCTTCTTCACTGTCAAAATCTGCAGCGCTATAATCATCACGCTCACGCAAATCAGGCATAGGGAATAAAGGCTTTACAGATGATTTTTCATAAGAATCCTCAGCAGATGAAGAGGCTTCAGAATCCTCACTAGATTCAGTATTATTTGCATCATTAGCGGAATCAGAATTATCTTTAGAAACAGCTGAAATAGAATCTGTCAAAGAATCATCTGGGTTTATTGCAGGATTCAAAGGAAGATTTTGCTCAAGATTAGGAAGATTTTGCTCAAGATTACCAGAAACCTTGCGCTCCATAGTATCGTCCTGAATTTCGCTATTTTCACCAGTTACAACTGTTTGCGCTTCAGTATTATCATCTTCACTCATAATTTCAAACTCCTGTCTGTTCTTCTCAAATTTTCTCTGCAAACAACTTCTGCAATAAAGGTATTACGTTATCTGGAACCATGCCTGTAACATCGCCTCCATGACGCGCAACATCTTTAACAACAGAACTAGAAACATGCTCTAAAACCGGATCCGCAGGAAGAAACATAGTTTCTATGCCAGCAAGTTTTCGATTAACAAGCGCCATTCCAAGCTCTGCCTCATAATCGCCATTCTGACGCAAACCTTTAACAATTACTGTAGCACCAACTTTCTTACAATAATCCGTAACAAGACCGTCAGTTGATGCAACAACTAAATTCCCAACACTACTTTTACGATTCTGAATATTATCCCTACAATCCTCATTATTCTTAGTAATATTCTTTACAGCATCGCAAATAATCTGAACTCGTTCACTCTCCGTAAACATAGGAGTTTTTGCCGAATTAACAGCAACAAGCACATGAACTTCATCAAAAAGCTTGGTACAACGTTGTATCACATCTAAATGTCCAGCTGTAACTGGGTCATAAGAACCGGGGCACACTGCTATAGTCATATGTTTAGATTATCACCGACCATGTCACTAATCTTCAGATTTTGGAATCCACAACGAACACAATATTGCTCCAACAAGTAATACAGCGCCAACAATCATAGAAGACACATAACTTGAACATGACGGAACTGATT
Source organism: Gardnerella bivia (assembly GCF_049262715.1). NCBI lineage: Bacteria > Bacillati > Actinomycetota > Actinomycetes > Bifidobacteriales > Bifidobacteriaceae > Gardnerella > Gardnerella bivia. The sequence goes on along the minus strand of NZ_CP058399.1, from coordinate 774,916 downwards.
TTACAACAGTTATTACATTTTGCACTGCATTTGAAGCAGCATTAGATGACGCACTTGCAGAAATAGAAGATGAAGATTGAATAGACAATTGCGTTATATTAACGTTAAACATTCCCATAATCGCATAAATAATTGCGAAACTTAAACCTGCTCCAAGATTAAAAGCTCCAGCATTCATGCCAGGCAAATACCCAGGATTATCCTTAGGAGATAACACAATTCCCAACCCATTCAGCATAATATTGGCTACTCCTGCATAACTTATTCCAAGTAACACAGACAAAGCCACCAACCCTGGAATACTAGGATTTTTCATAACAAATATTCCACATAATAATCCTATTATGCTTACTAAAATACCAGAGCGCAAAACACGTCTATAACCATATTTAGATGCCAAAAAACCAGAAATAGGACCGCATAAAAATCCAACAATCGCATACGGAGTAAGAGTCACAAATGGAACTAAAGCTTCTGAAAGTCCTATTCCAGATATTTTATCTTGAGCAAACTTAAGAACAACGCCATTCATAATTGCAAAAACACCAGTCATCGTCAATAACGTAGTGCTTAACAATCCCCAAGTACGCCTATGTTTCATATAATTCGTTGAAACCATAGGATTACTAATATGTTTTTCGATTTGCCAAAAAATTATGAAAAATACTATTGAAACACATACAAGCAAAGATATAATCCAAAAGCGCGCATTTAGAAGTTTTTGTGATTCGTCAATCGCAATATACATTGATAAAAATGCAATTGATAATGTAATAACGCCAAACCAATCCATTTTCGCATTATTGACAGCCTTAGATTCTTCTGTTGTACATATAACTAAAAACACAGCGAAAACTGCAATAAGCGCCATAATCCAAAAAATCGATCTAAATCCACACGCGCTTGACATCCACCCGCCAACTAAAGCATCTATTCCAGCAATACCACCATTTACAGAAGTGAGAATAGCCATCAAACGCGCATAACGCTTACCATCTTTAACACGCTCTCGAAGCATAATTAAACACAATGGCATCATAGGTCCAGAAGAACCTTGCATAATGCGTCCAATAGAAAGAATCACAATATTCGAAGTAATAGCAGATATAAAACTTCCTATAACTGTTGCTGTAAGAATACCAAGCAATACTTTTTTACGACCAATATGATCTGCAAGTCGCGGCAAAAATAACGAAAATAATGCAGCTGACGTGAAAAATACAGTTTGTATCAATCCAACTTGCACTTGTGAAATATGTAATTCGTATTCCATAGAAGCAAGAGCTGGAGAAAGCATAGAAATATTAAGCTGAAAAGAAAAGATTGACACAAATAATGCAATCATTAAAGCAATAATAGAATAATTCTTACTTTCTTTTACAGGATGTTCTGAATTACTTTCTTTTACAGCTCTCGCAAAATTATGGTTTACACCATTTTCTGCATCACGCTTAGAATCACGCTTTACGCCATTTTCTGCATCACGCGCGCTCATGAATCTTTTCCATATAAGACAACACTAAATCAGCATCTAAGGATTCGTGAACAGCTTCCATAGATTCAGTATTCAGCACAGCAGCAGCAACAGCAAATCTACTAGCTTTCTTATCGTCAAAACCAGCATAACGTGCGTAAATTAAAGCAGCAGTAGCAGTATCGCTAGATCCGTTATCGTTTCCAACTGCTTTTACTCCACCACGTCCACCATCATGCGTAAGCATCATTCGCTGAACGCGCTTAACTGAAACAGGATAGAAAACAACATCTTCGCAATTACCGTAAGCAACACCTTCACGCCCAACATTAACGAACACATGCTTGACTCCTCGCTTCAACAACACTGTTGCACAGCGCACAGCAGAACGCTCATCAATTGCACTAATTCCTGTAAGAGCCTGAGATTCAGCTGTATCAAGCACTAAGGTATCTATACGATTAAGCCTAGAAAGCACACGCGGAGCTTTTGCATCTGTTATAGCTCTGACAATAATAGGGCGATTATAATGATCACATACCCATTCCAAAGATTTTTGCGGAATATTCGTATCCATAATAACCATATCTGCATTCTCAATAATCGAGAATCTCTCGCGCAAAAAGTCCGGAGTCATGTGATTATAAATACTCATATCGTCAAGAGCAAGCAAACGTTGACCAGAAGCATCTCCCACATACATATAAGATGCTGTCATTAAATCAGACAATTGCTTTGAATATCCAATATCTAAACCGTTAGCAGAAGCATCTATCTTAAAAAGCTCACCATTATGATCTCCACCATAAACAGAAACCATGCTAGTTCGCACATTCAATCTTTCAAGCGCAACTGCTATATTTCTTCCGACTCCGCCTAACATATAACGCACACGAGCTTCGTTAGAGGTGTAATCCATTAAATCTCCGCGAGCAACACCCAAAACATCCATGCTAATTCCGCCAATTACTGTCACGTAACTAGGAGGAGTAACAATGTATCCTTTACCACGAAGATAACCTTTACGTATTAAATTAGAAATATGCGCTGCAACACCGGAGCGCGTAATTCCTGCAAGATTAGCAAGTTCTTGCTGACTAATCATTGGATTTTGTTGAATCCAAGCCAATATTTGTTGTTCTCTCTCAGTCATCATTGCCTCGTCTCTATACGACTACAACTAGAACTAATAACCACTACTTTCTAGGATATTCACAATAGTCAAATCACACAATAATTAAATCTAAAAATCAATTACTAATAATCGATCCAATTCGAGTAAAGTCCAATACAGCACCACGCAAATATTGCATTTCATTAAGCTCAGACTCATTTGCAATCAGCTCACTAGCGTCTTTTCTAGCGGATTCAATAATCGATGCGTCTTGTATAACACGCAATAATTTAAGACTAGATTTTCCTCCAGATTGCCTATCTCCCAGCACATCGCCAACATTTCGCAATCGCAAATCTTCTTGCGCTATAACTGCTCCATCGCACGAATTTTCAACTACCTGCAAACGCTTACTAGCTAAACTACCATCTTCAGCGCAAGATACAAGAAAAGCCCATGATTGCAAATTACTACGTCCAATTCTTCCACGCAATTGATGAAGCTGAGCTAGACCAAAACGATCCGCGTCAAAAATCACCATGCAAGTAGCATTCTTCACATCAACACCAACTTCAATTACAGTAGTAGAAACCAATATTGGAGCAACACCTGAAATAAATTTACGCATTATTTCTTGCTTTTCTTCATCACTATTTCTACCAGTAAGCGCAATCAAACGAATGTTATTAAATTGCTCAATAGACGATAATCTTTTAAGAATATTTGTAACAGTATGCAGCTTTCTTACTTGTTTAGACTCAATATTCTCGTCCTCTTCTATAAAAGACTCATTATCAAAAGCTTTGTTATCGTCAGCAAGATTACTTATAGATTTAGATTTAGAATCAATCTCAGAGCCAATCTCCAAGCTAAACTTAGAGCCAATCTTAGAATCAATCTCAGAATCAATCTCCGAATCTTCAATATGAGGACATACTATATACGCTCGCTCACCACAATCAATCCTAGATCGAATGTGCTTGAACATAGCAGCCATAGTATGAGAATCGCTTTCTTTCACGATAATAGTTCGAATAGGTTTGCGCTCTGCAGGCAATTGCGTAAGATACGATGCATCTAAATCTCCAAACCATGTCATAGCAGCAGATCTAGGAATAGGAGTAGCAGTCATAACTAACAGATGAGGAACAGTAGGAGGAACAGTAGATTCACTACCAAAAGACCGCATAAGCGAATTACGTTGTTCAACTCCAAATCTATGTTGCTCATCAATAACAACCAAAGCTAAATTAGTTGGATTAAAACTAGAAGAAAAAGCAGCGTGAGTTGCAACTATAATTGCCGGCTCACCACTAGCAACACTTGCCAAAGCTTTACGACGCTCACTAAGTTTCATGCCTCCTGTAACAACAATTAACTTAACAGGAAGCCCAGCTTTATGAATCATATTCCGCAAATTATCAGCATGTTGTAAAGCTAAAACATGAGTAGGAGCAACTAAAACAGCTTGTTTACAAGAACCAATCGCCTGTAGCATAGCACTCATAGCAACTACTGTTTTGCCACTTCCAACTTCTCCTTGCAAAAGCCTTCTCATAGGCTTATTGCTACACATATCTTTAAGTATTTCACCAATAACTTCATTCTGACCTTTTGTAAGTTCAAAAGGAAGAGAATTTATAAAAGAATTGCGCATATCATTACAAGCACATTTTTGAGCTACAGCAGAATAAGAGCTATTTCTTGAAGATAATATTGCAATTTGAGATACAAGCGCTTCCTCATATCTTAAAGTTTCTAAAGCTTTCTTAAAATCATCAATAGATTGTGGATTGTGAATTTGAAAAAAAGCATCTTTTCTATGCAATAAATTATGTGCTTTTCGCATAGATTCTGGAATTATATCTGGAATATTTTCTTCAATAGAATCCATAGCTAACAAAATAACATCGTGAATATGCTCACTAGATATTCGAGAATTAGCGTGATACATAGGCATAGGAGAACTTAGCTTTTTAAGACAATATTCCACGCTATTAGAATTATTCAAATCATTATTATCATTATTATTGCAATCTTTTTCATCACAAACGTTCATGATATTTGGATGAGTGAATTGCAATCTACTGTTAAATTCACTTGCAACTCCGCAAACAACGATTTTCTCACCTTTGTGGAATTTAGAAAGCATCCAATCAATATAAGGTTTCTTTTGCGAAAAATAGATAAGAGAAGCACAGGATACGCTTGAGGAATCTTGAAAATCATTCACAACATTTTGCAAAGGCTCACAAACATTAACTTCCAAACGAAATCCATGACGCGAGTTCATCGGCACAACGCAAACAGAATCAACAACACATACGAAAACAGACGAATCTCCAGAGCGTATGTCTTTAAGCTGCATAACTTTCATAGGTTTGCAAACGCGAAAAGGGTAATACGTAAGTGCATCTTTTATATTTAATACACCTAATGATTTCAAAGCTGAAATACGACGCTTATTGCTCACAATAGAAGCGAGCGAAGTTTCAAGCGTTATAGACATATGACTTACGCCTTCCGCAATTAACTAATTTAGTATTCTTATAACTAATTAGATTCTAGCTAAACAAACCAACCTAAAAACAAAAACTCGATAATCTTAATTCACTATTTCGCGACTATTTAGCTACTATTTAGCAACTTTTCACAACTATTTAAAACAAAAGTAAATGCGGCACACCGTATTTACTTTATCTTTGCTATGTGTTACTCTGTTTAAGTTGTTTGCCGAACGGACTTCGATTGGCATTCGACTTGGAGAATTCGCCTAGTGGTCTATGGCGCACGCTTGGAAAGCGTGTTGGTGTAACAGCCTCACGAGTTCGAATCTCGTATTCTCCGCGCCTAGGGTTTCTAGCCAATCGCTAGAAGCCCTTTTTTCATGCCAAAAACCCTTGAAACATCCCAGCACTCATCTAAAATCAGTGCCCAGATTTAGCATAATGATTTTCAACTATATTTTTATAGCTATTCCACATATCAAAATGTGAAGCATACCAGTTGATTGTATCTTGTATTCCAATGTTTATACTCGAATGCTTAGGCTCCCATTCAAGTTGACTGCGAATCTTACTAGAGTCAAGAGCATAACGTTTATCTTCACCTAACCGCGGATTCACGTACTCTATATTTGATTCTGGAACTCCCATAATACGTAAAATAATCTTAAGCATATCAATATTACTTAGCTCGCATTGAGTTCCAACAACATATGTTTCACCAATTGTTCCACGAGTCAGCACACGCCATATCGCATCGCAATGATCTTCAACATGTATCCACTCACGTACAGAATCACCTTTGCCATATAACTTAGCTGGAATTCCACTCATAATATTCGTAATCTGCCTAGGAATAAACTTCTCAATATGCTGACGAGGGCCATAATTATTACCGCAATTAGATATAGTTGCTCTAACTCCATAAGTCTTATACCAAGCGCGAACCAAATGATCACTCGATGCTTTAGAAGCAGCATACGGACTAGACGGATTATATGGGCTTTCCTCATTAAAACGCATTTCACTACCTATTGGCAATCCGCCATATACCTCATCAGTGCTTATGTGATGAAAACGAATGTTATATTTCCTAGCAGCATTAAGTAACACGTACGTACCATAAACATTCGTAGTAATAAACGGATCAGCACATTCGATTGCGTTATCGTTATGAGATTCAGAAGCGAAATGAACAATTGCATCAATTGCTGGCAAAGTTAAGCCAGTTGCAGTTTTATGTTGAGCAAAAGGATTTAGAATCGAATCAACTAAATCAGAATCACGCACATCACCTTTTATGAATGAATACTTATTATTAAAAAATTCAGTAGGCAATTCATACAAATTCGCAATATTACCTGCATAAGTTAGCGAATCTAAAACTGTAATAGCAACACTAGGGTAATGTTCAGCAACATAGTGTACAAAATTTGACCCTATAAAACCAGCACCGCCAGTAACAAGTAAATGTAATGGCATATCAACAGAATCATTTTGCATGAAACTTGCGCTCAAAACTAATCACTTCCCTAAAAGAGGTGAAACTTGAGATTCATACGCACGCAAAGCCATATCAATCACATTGTGCATATCGTAATAACTGTAAGTACCTAAACGTCCGCCAAAAACAGTTCTAGGCTCTTGAGAAGCAAGCTCAGCATAACGAGCATACAAAGCTTTATCTGCATCAGTATTCACAGGGTAATATGGCTCATCATCGCGAGTTGCAGAACGAGAATATTCTTGCCACACAACAGTTTCACAAGCCTTAACAGTTTTACCTGGCACAAAACTTGCAGAATCATCAACTTCTTGACGCTCAGGATTAAAGTTCTTAAACTCAATCGCGCGAGTAAAAGGAACGTCAGAATCTGAATAATTCATAACAGGGCAACCAAAATGATCACCCTCACTATACCTAACTTCCTTAAAATCAACAGTACGCCACTTCAACTCGCCAAGCTTGTAGTCAAAGTAACGATCCACTGGACCTGTGTAAACAACAGGAATTCCAGCTTGAGCCAAAGAACGCTTATTGAACGGTTGAGATTCATCAAAGAAGTCAACTCCAAGAGAAACGTGAATAAGAGGATTGTCAATCATACGTTGCATCCAAGCAGTATAACCGTCCTTAGGCAAACCCTCCCAAGTATCCTTAAAATAACGATTATTATAATTAAAACGCACAGGCAAACGCTTAATAATTCCAGCAGGCAACTCAGAAGGATCAGTCTGCCATTGCTTTGCTGTGTAATTTTTAATAAACGCTTCATAAAGTGGACGGCCAATTAAGCTAATGCCTTTATCGTTTAAATTCTGAGGATCTTTTCCAGCAAGCTCTCCTGCTTGACTTTCAATCAAAGCTTTTGCTTCTTCAGGCGTGTAATGCGCATGGAAGAATTGATTGATTGTACCTAAGTTGATTGGCAATGGGTAAACTTCCCCATCGTGAGTTGCATACACGCGATGCACATAATTAGTAAAACTTGTGAAACGATTCACATAATCCCACACACGCTTATTACTTGTATGGAAAAGGTGCGCTCCATATTTATGAATTTCAATTCCTGTACGCTCATCAAAATAAGAGTAAGCGTTTCCGCCAATATGATTGCGCACGTCAATAATTTCAACGCGAGCGCCTGCTTTTTCCGCCGCCTGCTGAGCTACAGTTAAACCAAATAAACCTGCTCCAACAACAACTAAATCTGGGTAAGCTGCTGATTCCATCATAATATTACCTTTCATGCGTACAGTTCTTAGCGGCACTCAAAATCATGAATCCAACTCAATTCATTCAAGCACAATACATTTTAAGAATAGGCTTAAGCGTATATATAATAGTCACTATGACTAGTGCAGAACGTGCAGATATGAAAGATAATAAAAAAGAATACGAAAATAAAGAACAAAATGAGCAAGATGAGAATACTTTTTGGGAAGTAGTAAATCGAGTAGTTTATCCAATAAAAGACGCAGAAATCACGATGCCACTGTACGTAATACCTTGGCATCGTTCATATTTACAACGTAATGTGCTTGATCCAAGAATAAATTTGCAATCTCTAAATTTATCTAAATTAAATATATCTGAACTTAAAAAATTATTAGCAGATACAAGCAGTCATTTACCTAATGTTGAAACACACGATGTTTGTGACATTATAGATCGCAAAACGCTCAGTGTTAAAGCTGGAAAACACGTATCTTTATGCACTTTCTTCAATGCTTTCCCTGCAAGTTATTGGCAACATTGGACAGATGTAAAAACAGTAAAATTTAATGCAAAAGTTAAAGGTCAAGGTTCACTTCTTTTAATTAAATCTACTGGCAGAGGTCTTACGTATCCTATAAAAGAATTTTCTTTGAAATCTAATAATGAAACCGAAATTAGTTATGAAATACCTATGCAAGGCGTTTCAGATGGAGGCTATTTTTGGTTTGAAGCTAAAGCAAACGACTCAACTTCTTTAAATATAAGCAATGCAACATGGAGCGTTCCTAAAGAAAACAAACAAAATAAAGGGAACAAAGGCAACAATGAAAGCAGCACAAACAAACAAAACTGCGAAAACAGGCAAAACAGCACTTTCTCTATTGCTATAACAACTTTCAATCGCCCTTCTTATTGCCATAATCAATTAAAAGCGATTGCATCAAATAAAGCATTACGAGAACGTCTTGACACAATTTATTGCACAGATCAAGGCACTGATTTAGTTAAAAATCAACCTGATTTTGAAAAAACTCGTGAAGAGCTAAAAGATCAACTCACATACATACAACAAGCTAATTTAGGAGGATCAGGCGGATTCTCTCGAGGAATGTTTGAAACACTTAAAGCTGGAAAAAGTAGCTACACAATGCTACTTGATGATGACGCGATTAGTGAAACTGAATGCATTCTTCGCGCGCTGCAATTTGCAGATTATACGCTAAAACCTGCAATTATTGGCGGAGGAATGCTTCATCTTGACAATCGAACTGTACTTTACACTCAAGGTGAACGTTTTACGCGAGATAATGTGTGGATGAAATCATCCCATAACTTAGATTACAATCATGATTTCGCTGCTATCACTTTGCAAGATTGCCCGGAGAGACATCAAAGAATTGACACTGATTACAACGGATGGTGGATGAGTCTTATTCCGACTAAAATTATGAAAGAAATCGGACTTTCACTTCCAGTTTTCATTAAGTTTGACGATACAGAATACTCGATTAGAGCACTTGAACACGGATACCATACGATTTGTTTGCCAGGAGTTGCCGTTTGGCATCAAGCTTGGCACGATAAAGATCCTTCGCGAACTTGGGAAGAATACTTCTTCCAACGCAATCGTTGGATTTGCGGACTTTTACATTGCACTCGCCCAAGCTTACGTTTTGCGATTGAAATGCTTAGAAGCGACTTAGCTTGCGGAATGAAACTCGTGTATTCAGCTATGCACTTGCATCACATGGGATTACAAGATATTCTCATGGGGCCACAATACATAATAGAAACAATGCCAACAAAGCTCAACGAAGTAAGAAAAGCAAGACAAAACTTTACAGACACTCAGCCAATAAGTGATGTAAATTTGAGAAATAATGTTTTAAGAGAGCACGTAACACCTTTCACTGCACATAATGCTAAAGCTTTACGAAAGCTACAAATTAAAGCGATAAAACAAGCATTATTCTCTAATGAAAAACGAAGTAAAGAAAAACAAAGTAAAGATTTTATTCCAGAAGTAGCAATTCCAGCTCAAGACGTTTCTTGGCCTTCATTCATAGGCGTTAATAATGCGATTGTTACATCACCAGATGGAAATACAGTTAATCTTTTCCAAAGAGATAGCAAGCTATTTCGTAAAATGTTGCGTAAAGACGTATTTTTATCTCTAAAAATGATTAGACGATGGAAAAAACTATCTAAAGCGTACCGCTCTTATGATATGGCTAGCGTAAATACATGGGAGAAAATCTTTAGAAACACTAACAAGTGAAACTCTACTTTTATAAAAAACGAGTAGCTTAATCGTATATTATTCTCGCATATTATGCGTTCATATTCTCGCATATTATGCGCGTATATTATGCACGCAAAAGCAAAAGACCACGCGAGCGCGAAAAAGCTAAAAACAAGCGATATTACACTCACGAAATTTGCTTAATCGTCATAGCTCTGTCACTTAAAAGCGCATAATCACGATTACGACTATCTCGAATCACAAATGTGCAAGCGTTTGCGTCAACTGCAACAGCTAGTAAATCTGTGCTTGAATCATCAGTTTTACTTGGAGTTCTTAAGGATGTAAATAACGTAAATTCACCATTGTTAAACAAGTTTAAAGGCATCTCAAAATGCAAAATTTGATGCCCACGCTTTTCCATCTTCAAAACTTTCGAACCAGTATCATAAGTGATTCCACCTCTGCGAATATCGTGTAGAGCAATAGCCAAATAAAAATCTCCAGGCTCATCATATTGATATTCAACTGCAAAGCGGAAAACCTCATCGCTTCTATAAATCTTGTCTTCTAAAGCATACGTTCTTAATAATGGACACTTTTCATTCAAACCTTGCGGATACTGCCCATGAGCAGCTTTCTCATTATATTTTTCCTGCTTTTTTCTCTCAGCTTCAATATTTGCTAAAGTATATTTATCTGCTACGGTTTCAGTATTTCCAATTGCGCAAACTTCACCATCGCTAATCATCATCGCTCGAGTACAATATCTCTTAACAGCATTCATATCATGAGTAACTAAAATAACTGTTTTAGTAGGATCTTTTCGAATATCACTAAAGAACGCATCGCATTTACGCTGAAATGCTTCATCCCCTACTGCTAGAACTTCATCAAGCACAAGAATATCTCCTTGCGCTTTAATAGCAACAGAAAACGCTAAACGAACTTGCATTCCAGAAGAATAATTCTTTAGCTTTTGATCCATAAAATCTTCAAGCTCAGCAAATTCAACGATATCGTCATACATTTCATCGATTTGCGCGCGAGTAAAACCTAATAAAGCTCCATTAAGATACACGTTTTCGCGTCCAGTAAGCTCCGGATTAAAACCAACACCAAGCTCAATAAATGGCACAAGCTTACCTTTTACTTCAACACTTCCAGTATTTGGATAGTAAATTTGCGAAATAATTTTCAATAGCGTTGATTTTCCGCCACCATTTCTACCAACAATACCGAAAAACTCACCACGATGAACATCAAAAGATATATCTTTAAGCACGTGCTGCATCCTATATCCTTTAATGCCTTTAGTAAGATTTATAAAAGCTTGTTTTAATCCAGTCGCCTGCTCAGTTGGTAGCTTAAAATATTTACCCACATGATTAACGGATAAAACTATATCATCGTCAGAATTACCATTATTTTTACTCGTGATAACTTCATTATTTTCACTCATAACAACTTCATTATTTTCACTCAACTGACTCATAATATGCGTTTCTCCAAAACTTTCTAAAACTAAATAAATCACATAACTTCAACGAAAGCGCGACTATTTTTCTTAAAGACATAAATACCAAGCCACAAAATAAGCACTGTTAGAACAATAGGAATTAAAGAAATCCAGGAGAAGCCAAATTCATTCCACACAGTAGGCTGCGTTTGCGGAGCAAGAAGATTATGCCTCATATCTTGAATACATTGCGCAATAGGATTTAGTAATTCAAGCTTTGCAAGAACAGCAAAAATACCGCCTTTGTTAATCACATAGCTTAACGGATAAATAATAGGCATACCATAAAACAGTAGCTGCTGTACAACTTCCCAAATATGCATAACATCACGGAAATACACATACATAGTAGACATTAAAAGAGCAATGCCAATAGCAATCATATAAAGCTGAACCAAACTAATTGGCAATAACACTACTCTCCATGTGAATTGAACACCGCCAAATATGGCAAAAATAAGTACGACTACTAAGTTAATTAAGAAACTTATTAAAGATCCAACAGTTGCAGAAACCACTACAATGTAGTTAGGAAAATGAATCTTACGAAGTAAGTCACCACGATCAACTAAAGAACGCAATCCAATAGACGTAGATTCTTGAACAAATTGCCATGCGCTAATACCTAAAAGAAGCACAACCGGATAAGTAGGAGTGCCATCAGTCATACGCAAAAACTTGCCAAAAATAAGATACATTACACAAAACATCAATAACGGTTTCAAAGCAGACCAAGCTACACCTAAGAAAGATCCTTGATAGCGCAACTTAAAATCAGTTTTCACTAAACCGCGAAGAACAATGTTAGCGTAAGAGTATTTTTTACGACAATGATCTATTAGATTTTTCACGATACTCATATTATCAGCTAGATTGTAATTGAACGCTTGAAACTAGAATGTAAGTGAATACTCAATTGTAAATGAAGACTCGCAACTAGAATGCAAACGAATACTTGCGACTACATTGTAAGTGAATACTCAAATATAAATTTACAAATTTACACATAAAGCACATATGCTAACATCATGTGTATGCCAAAAGTATCAATTATTGTTCCTATATATAACGTTGAAGCATTTTTACAACAATGCTTAGAGTCTATTCAAAATCAAACTTTCACTGATTGGGAATGCCTTATGTTCTCTGATGGGAGCAAAGACGGATCTATAGATATAATGAAATCTTTTGCGCAAAAAGATAGCAGATTCGTAGTAATCGAAAAATCTAATGAAGGATACGGAGCTACTTGTAACAGAGGCTTAGAAAAAGCTAAAGGCGAATGGATTAGCATTATTGAGCCTGATGATTTTATTGACCCACACATGTATGAAAGATTATTAAGCAACACTCAACTTTCACACGAAAAAATTGACGTTATTAAAGGCGGATATTGGCTTTTTTACGATGGAAAAGACGGATATAAAGACGCTGTAGAAACGCCTAATTTGTGCTATTTCATGCCTAAAAATAGAGTAATCTTCAATCTGAATGAATTTGCTGAACCTTTCTATCATCATCCTTCTATATGGTCAGCAATTTATAGAAAAGACTTTCTTAATGGAGATAATAAAGACAACAAAGTAATACGCTTTAAGCCAATTCCTGGAGCAGGTTGGACAGACAATCCTTTCTTTGCTCAAACTTTAGTTCTAGCAAATAAGATTTGTTGGAATCCTGGAAAGTACTACTACTACAGGCAAACTAATCCTAATGCTTCAAGCTTGTTAAAAGATTTCCATCTGCCATTCGACAGATTGCGGGACATGCGAGAATTCCTTAACACACAAAAACTTTCACGAGGAGTTTTACAAGCATTCTATTCTAGAGAATTTGATTACGTAAACTCGCTTATTACAGAATTTGGCTTTGACGATAAAAATCCTGAAATTCGTAATCTAATCCATGAAGTTTTTAGCTCTATGGATTCAAAAGAAGTATTCCTTATGGCTTTCCGTTTACAGCCAAAATTCATGGATTATTACATGGATTTCTTAGGATCGTCATATGAAGTAAAGAAACAAAAAGCACAAGATAAACCTCAACTTTCTATAATAATATTTACGCATAACGCTCATTCTTGGATTGTTGACTCACTAAAAGCTTGCGAATCAATACAAGATATTCCTTGCGAATTTATTATTGTTGACAATAATTCAAACGACAGCACAATCGCTATTGCTAAAAAATTCACTGAAAACAATAAACGTTTCACTATTCAGCAACATGAAGATAATGAAAATATAAATGATATTCTTAAGCAAGCAATTGAACGCGCTAATGGAAAATATACGATTTTCATGCCATCGAGTTATATCATCAATGAAATCGTTCTAAATCAAGCTTTAGAGAATATTGAAAAGTGCTCGGGTGACAACAATAAGCCAATAGATTTAGCGTTCTTCAATAATACGAATTTACACACAGATTATTTGATTGATTGCACATTCAAGCAAGATATTAAGAAAAACATTGAGCTTTCTAGAGAAAACTTCATTAAGCCAATCGACAATGAAAACACTGTAAAAGATACGTCTTATGGACCTTATAATCCTAAAGACATTGCAGATCTTGTTATAAATAGTTGCTACAGCTACGGTTGGCAGAAAATTTGGAGAACTGAATTTTTGAAGCATGCACACATAGAAGCTGGAATAAACGATGAACCTTCAACACTTATGACTTTCAGCTCTAGAGCAGCAATAGACGCACAAAATATTATGTATTGCGATTTAGCTAAAGCATATGAAAATGCATATGGAAGATTTAGCGTAGGAGCAGCAGAAGGTTTCGAGAATCTTCACAATAAACAAATTCCACGAAATTTCTGGCTTTCAATTGAAAAAAATATTTCTATAGATGAATTCCCTCTTGACGTTGATTCCGTTATTGAAACAGGTAAATGGCTAGAGAGTAAAGGTTTGCTCAAAACATACGAACAAGGCTATGCAAACGCTTTGATGACAAGTTTCATACGCGATTGTCATATGCGTCAAACGCCTGAATCTTTGGAAAAGTTCATTGAAGAAAAATTACAGGTTGTAGCAAATATTGTAAGCAATTGCGAAAAAGACAATTTACCTACATATTTCTACAATGAAGAAGCATATAACGAATTCCAGAAGATTCGATTGAATAAAGATTCTAGAATTTTATGGCTTAAAGAGCGCATGTTTGACTTTGAACGCGCAAGCGAAAATTATAAACATGAAATTGCCGATATACGCACTTCTGCACGTTACTTAGTCGGAGAAAAAATCGTAAAAACAGCAAAGAAGATAGCTTTCCCATCTCTTATTGCTAAATTACAGAAAAAAATGCGCCTTATGAAGCGAGATAACAAATAATAATTTTTAACATATAGATAGATGTAAATGTAAATGTAGCGTTTGGTGAAAATCAAGCGCTACATCTATATTCACGTACGCTTAAAACTAAAATTCCTACATGCTTAACTTAAAGATTTTTAAGCTACTTCACTTTTATAAGGATTTGCTGCAATATCTTTCTCGATTGCATCAACAATACGCTTGTTTTCGAGTAGTTCTCTGCTAACGTGTTGCAAATGAGAAACCATATCTGATGGAAGTTGGTAAATATCTCCATAATAACTAAACAGAATTTTTTCTGCTTTACACGGAATCGAAATACTAGATTTTTCAAATTCTGATTGCTTCAATGGGAATACATCGTCATATCGCGCAGTGTATATTTTGTCAGCATCAACGTTATCTAATCCATATATAATGTTGCAATCTTCGTTAGGGCTTTCTCGCGAAATAATATTTTCACTTTTAGCTAAATTTTGATATTTAGTAAAAACGTCTTCTATTTGACTACTAAATTCGCAGCCATCTTCTAAATATCCATGTTCAAGCCATTTAGCGTAAAAAGTCTGTGAGCGCAAATCATCTTGTAAAGCTTTACGCATTTCAATGAATCTCTGTTTATTATGCTCGTCATATTTAGGCATGTAATCATAGAAGAAAATATCAATAAAACTTGGATTTTCAGGATTCGCATAACGCAATCGCAACTGTCTACATAGAACATAAGGATCGAAAACAAGAACAGCGCGATAACGTTTAGATAATTCCTTATCTGTTTTAAGCAATTCTATGAGCTTGTCAACATCACTTCTCATCATGCCTAAATCAGTATCGTCATCCCATGGAATAAATCCACGATGACGAATAGTTCCTAGTAAAGTACCGAAATCAGCCCAATACTTCAAATTATGTTCTTTAGAAAAATGCGCAAATTCACTAAGCAATGTAGCGCATCCGCGTTGTATAAGTCTAACTGAGCCTGTTGCTTGAGGAAGATTATAATAGAAGCGCTTATGCGCATCGAAATCATTTTCATTTTCACGGCGATAATTTGCCCAAGCAAGTAAAGATTCATGTTCTCGATTCGTGAGTGTATCAATACGCATATTGCGTTGATTTTCAAGAATGTTTTGCAACTTACCATCTAGCAAAGATTGCAAGTTTTCGACTCTCAAGTTTAAATCATTAACCTGCTGCCTCAAATCTCTTATTGAACGTTTAGAAGAAGGTAAATGGTCAATAATTTTACGCATCGCTTTGCGAAATATAGATACCATAAGTTCACACCCTTCACCTTATTCTCATTATTTGCAATAAGACATACATCAGCTAATTATAATACGTTTTCACATCTTAACACTTGCTTATTTATATTACGTAGCATTACGCAGAAGATCTAAGACTTTTGAATATGAAAATGCATGCGTTTGTAAATATTAAGAAACGAAAACAAATGCGAGCGCAAAAGCCTACTCGTTCAAATAAAAAATTTACTAGATAATTTTGAACAAATCATTGTATAATTATTTTATTGCTAGAAAGAGGAAGATATTATGCGAATTAAAGAAGAACAACCCAAACAAACTCAACAAACACGACAATTAAATCAAGAAGAACAACTTAATCATAATGAATTCAAATTGCTTACAGCACTTTTAAGCATAAAAAATACAACACAAAACAATGAAATTATAAGCCAAAGAAATCTTGCAGAACACGCTGAATTATCCCTAGGAAGTATAAATAGCGCAATTAAAAGTGCAAAAAATAAGAATCTTATTGCACTAAAAAACGGATTGCACATCACAAAACAAGGAATGCAATCACTTGAACCATATAAAGTACACAATGCGATTATTATGGCTGCAGGTTTCTCATCAAGATTCTCACCAATATCTTATGAAAAGCCTAAAGGTCTTATTAAAGTACGCGGAGAAGTACTTATTGAAAGACAAATCAAACAACTACATGAAGCAGGAATCAACAATATAACAGTTGTAGTTGGATATAAACAAGAACAATTTTTCTACTTAGAAGATTCTTTTAACGTAAAAATTAAAACTAACAGCGAATATAGCACGCGTAACAACAACAGCTCTATAAAAGCTGTTTCAAATCAATTATCTAACACTTATATCTGTTCATCAGATAATTATTTTGACAAAAACCCATTTGAACAATACGTTTGGAAAGCTTATTATTCAGCTCAATATCACACAGGACACACTAAAGAATGGTGCATATCTTATGGAGCGCACAATCGCATTACGAAAGTTACTATTGGCGGTAGCGACTCTTGGTACATGATTGGTCATGTATATTTTGACAAAGAGTTTTCTAAGCGCTTCATGCAAATTCTTAATGAAGAATACGATTTAGTGCAAACAGCAGGAAAACTTTGGGAAGATATTTTTATTGAGCATATTGATGAATTAGACATGCAAATACGAAAATATGATCCTCCAATCATTCACGAATTTGATTCTATTGACGAATTAAGAGAATTCGATCCGCTTTTCTTAGAAAATATTGATAGTAAAATTTTTGATAATATTACTAAAACACTTAACTGCAAAAAGTCTGATATTCATAATGTTTATCCGCTTAAAAAAGGTCTTACTAATTTATCTTGCCATTTTTCAGTTGGGAATAATGAATACGTTTACAGGCATCCTGGAATAGGCACAGACATACTTATTAACAGAAAAGCAGAAACAGAAGCTTTGAAGAAAGCCCAAAAACTCGGCTTAGACGGTACGTTTATTGACGCAAACGCAAATGAAGGATGGAAAATTTCACGATTCTTACCAGATTGCAAAACAGCTGATATGCACGATTACAATCAACTACAAGAATGTTTAAAATTAGTACAGGCTTTACATAAAAGCGGAGAAATATTGAATCGTAAATTTGACTTTTACGAAGAATCTAAGCGTTACATGAAAGAACTTAAAGATAGAAACGCATCGATACCTCAAGAAATTATCGATTTAGAAACTATTGTAGAAAGTCTTCATAATTATCTAACAAATGAAGAAAATACGAATATTTGTATTTGTCACAACGACATACTAGGGGCAAATATTTTAATAGACAAGCAGAATCGCTATCATCTAATTGATTGGGAATATGCAGGAATGTCTGATTACGCTCAAGACTTTGCTACATTATGCGTATCTGAAGCATTTAATGAAAACGAGATCGAAAAAGCGATTCCACTATACTTATCACACACTGCAAGCATGGAAGAAAAACGTCACTTACTAGCTTATATAGGATTAGCAGGATGGTGTTGGCACTTGTGGTCGTTACTTAAAGAAGATGAAGGAGAAAATATAGGAACTTGTATGTACACATACTACAAGTACGCAAAACAATATGTCACTAAAGCTTTGCAACTTTATACGAATAACTAAAGCGTAAAATCAAAGCTTTGCAACTAGATAAAAAGAGTGGTTATAAGTCAAGAAGTTGAAAACAAGACCAGAAAAAGAAAAACCAGAAACCAGAGCAAACTCATAAAATAATAGAACCTAAACAAGTAACAAAATCAACAAAACATTCAAATAGCACAAGTAGGTTTTTATGAAATATTCATTTCTCAGCGGACTTTTATGGGGCATTGACACTGTACTTTTGGCTGTTTTAACTACATTGTTCACGCTCGCAGGATCAAATGCACACGAAAATAGTATTTCACTTGTGATATTAACAGGAATTATTGGAGCATTACTTCACGATATTATATGCGCAATTTTCATGTGGATTTACATAAGCACACGAAAAAAATTGCATAAAACTTTTGAAATATTAAAAAATCCAAAGATTTTCATAATAATTATCGTAAGTTCTTTACTTGGCGGCCCTCTTGGAATGAGCGGATACGTTTTAGCATCAAACACTATAGGCGCAGGATACGCTGCAGCAATATCCGCACTATATCCTGCTTTTGGAGCTGTTCTTTCAGCAGTCGTATTACGAGAACGATTAAGCGCAAAAAAATATATAGCTTTCTCCTTAGCTCTTATAGCAGTAGGAATACTTGGATACTACTCTTGTAACGATGCTCAAAACACTGTAAGTTCTACAAATATCCTCAACGTATTATTAGGCTTATCTGGAGCATTTTTAAGCGTAATAGGCTGGGGCAGCGAAGCTGTTGTATGCGCTTGGGCAACTAGAAAACAAAGCATAGACGATGAAACAATCTTGCACATTCGAGAAACAACATCAGCTATTTCATACACAATAATAGCGTCAATATTATGCTTTGCATCACACATTGAAATAAGTAAAGTATTCGAATCATTGAACTTAACTACATTACCTATAATAATCGCAATAGGATTATTAGGAACAGGCTCATACTTAAGCTATTATCGCGGAATTGCACAAGTAGGAGCATCTCGTGCTATGGCAGCAAACGTCACATATGCAGTATGGGCAATGGTCGCAGCTTCGCTAATTTACCAAACAATGCCATCAATTATTGCTTGGATATGCTGCTTTACTATTATGTGCACTACGATTTTCGTAGCAAGACAATAACATGTCGAATCCACGAGCAGCATAAGGAATAATAAGCAAATAAGCAGGCAAAATATATTGCGCTTGAGCTTCCCACATAAGATACAAAACTAACATTCCGCATACAATAACGAATGAAGTTAAGTATTCACACGGAATATCACTAAGCTTTCCAAGAAGACCATTAGAAGAATCTTTTTCAAACTCAAGTCCACAAATATCTTTTTTAGAAAGCATCTTACGCTTACGCAACATAACACACAAAAATACAGCAACAAACGCTGCAAGCATAAATTGAAGAGCATCTAAGAAAGTAAATACAACAACACCTAACTTACCTTCATAAATAGAACGCAAATAACGATTCATCTTGCGACTCAATAAAGCTTGCCCACTTGTACCCCTCCACCTCCAGCTACTTGCAAGCAAAGATTCATAAGTAGGCTCTAACCACTCACTTGCGAGTTTTTTAGTAAAGAAACTCAAAGCATCAGAAGGATTATTTACAAAATGCTTAATATTATTAGCTAATCGCGTAGTAGAATCCTTCTTAATATTTTCCTTGTTATACGTTTTAACATCAAAACTAGCAGGATATCCACTATACCAACCAGGATTATTAGGGCCGATCTTTCTTACAGGATCCGTTCCCATTGCAATCCAAACAGTAGAAGGAAGACCATTTTTAGCGTTTTGATTGAAAGAGCCAGAAATAGCACTAACAGCAATATTATTGCTCATGAAACATGCAAGCGCGATCAGCACGCAAACAGCATGCTTAAATTTTTTAGATTTCAAAGCGGATATAATCCAAACAACTATCATTGCAAGAAGGCAATAAGCCATAGTTGACTTCAAAAGCATTGCAAAAAACATGCATAGCATAGATGCTATAGCTTGCCACCATAATCCAGTGCGAATATTCTTTGCATGTAATATAAGTGCTCCAAATACAAATGGCAAACAAAGAGTATTACCATACGCAAATGTTGTATAAAAAATCATTGGCAAAAACAGCGCATACAACAATAAAGACAGTAAAGTTACAGACTTATTTTTAAACAATATATTTGCGTAATATGCAATAAGAACTCCTGTAACAGCAGAGCACACAATATTCAAAACTTCAAAAATAAAATATGCGTTAGAACCAAAAGCTGCAATAAGCAATTTAATAAGAAAAGCAAGAGGCATTTGGAACGGGAATCTAGTTAGATAACCCCCCGGGCAAATAATAAAAGCCAATTGAGAAGTATCAACAGCACAATTTACAGGTGTTTGATTAGGATCCAAATAATACTTTGCTGCAGTAAACAAAAAAGCAGAATCCCATTCAGGCCATACGTTAGTAATAAGAATCCAAACAAATCCAGAAATAATCATATACGCAAAAACTACTATTGCAACAATTCGAAGATTTATCTTCTCAACAATATTTTTGCGGCGAGCGTAATAAATTAAAGCAAATATTAAAACGCTTATAATTAGCACAAAAGGAGATTGAAACCACCAAAACTCCAACTCATACTGCCCTGGAATAAGATGAGCTGAAAGAATTAAGCTTGTAACAGCTAGAGCGCTGAAAAATATTGCAGAACACCACACAACAGCATTACTAAAAAAGCGTCCGAGCATAACGCTCATATGTTGCAAACGCTCAATCATAATTTTAAACCCCTTTTATAAAGATTGCTCAATATAGTAGCGCGGACGATGTTTAGATTCTAAATAAATTTTGCCAATATAACTTCCAAGAATACCCATAGAAATCATAAGAAAACCGCCAATAAACCATATTGAACACATTAACGACGACCATCCTACAGCAATATGATTAGAAAACAGCGACACAATTACATAAACAAACATTGCTAAGCCAATAAGAATAGAAACAGAACCCATATAAGTTACTAACTTAAGAGGCTTAACAGAGAATGAAGTTATACCTTCTAAAGCAAAAGAAATCATCTTTTTCAAAGGATACTTCGAAACTCCAGCAGTTCGCTCACCGCGCTCATAATAAACTTTCCCAGTTTTAAAACCAATCATAGGAACTATTCCACGCAAGAACAAATTCACTTCGCTATATTCTGAAAGAGCATCTAAAGCAACAGCACTCATCAAACGATAATCAGCATGATTAGGCACAACTTCTGCGCCCATTGAAGCAAAAACCTTATAAAAAGCTAAAGCTGTGTTTCTCTTAAACCAAGTATCTTTTTTACGTGAAGAACGAACGCCATAAACAATCTCACAGCCTTCTTGCACAAATTTCTTAACCATTTCGTCAACAGCATTAACATCATCTTGCAAATCTGAATCCATAGAAATAGCAGCATCACAACCCTGCTCGCGCGCATACATAAGACCTGCATATAAAGCATTTTGATGACCACGATTATGAGCTAACTTAACACCGCCAAAAAGCGAAGGATTTTCGCTATTAAATGAGGCGATTAGATTCCAAGTTGAATCTTTAGAACCATCGTCTACAAAAATCACGCGACTTGAGGAACTAATAAGCTCGCAAGACACAAGATTATTGATTTTATTTTTAAGAACTTCTGCAGTTTTACTAAGACCTTCTTGTTCATTAAAACAAGGTACAACAATGTACAAAATTGGCATACTTTCTCGCGCACCGTTTAACGAAGTATTCATAATCTAGCAATCTCCAGAAACTGTATTTACAAGTAAACAGTATAGTCTAGTACAAGAATCTAAAGCCACGTAGAGAAATAAAAAACAACATTTCTGTTGATTTTGCGCCAATTTTATGGTGCTGTTGCTACTGTAGTAGCGTAAAAACACGTAAAGCATAAGTCTGGAGGACTCGTGGAACAGATTATTATACGTGTGCTTGTAGGTTTAGTTTCAATTTCTACTGTTTTTAGCATGAATATGATTGGAGCTAACAAGTCAATAAATTCAAGCATTTCTAATACTACATCTGTTGATAACGTTGGCAATGCTGATGGTATTTCTAGTTTAGAATCCAACTTAAATCAGCATAATTCATCTTCTATTACAAGTAATAATGTAGAACTTCCTAAGAAAATAAGCGCTTCTATTCCAGAAGACGCTGAAGTTATTTCTTCGAAATATGCATTTACTAAAGATGGGAAATTAAAGTCTTTAGCAACTGGAAAGACTATAACAGACAAGCGCATTATTGGTACTAAAGATCATCCTGCTGATCCGTTGAATATAACCAATGGAGAGCATTTTGAGCCTGTGAAAGTTTCTGAACTTCGTAAAACTATTGCGAAGTCTGAAAAGTCTAAGAATTCTAAAAACAATAATGTTGCGCGTGATTCTGTAAGTGATTTTGCGCAAAATTCTGTAAAAAATTCTGTGTTGCGCTCTCCTTTGCTTAAGTCTAGAAGAAATACGAATAGTACTTTAGCTAGTAATGCTGTTCTAAAGAATGGTTTCAATACTACTCATACAAATCCTTCAGGCATAGTTCGTTACATAAGCGATGTTTATAATGTTGACATTTACGGTAACTCTGAAGGTGCTTATTGGGATAAGGATTCATCTGGTAATGCAATTTTCAAGGAAGCTGACGGAACTGTGTTTGCTCGCAATGCTGCAGCTGTAATTGATGTTTCTAAGTATCAAAAAACTATCGATTGGGATAAAGTTTATACTTCTGGCGTTGATGGAGCTATTATTCGAGTAGGTTATGGATGGGATAATGGTGTTGACCCTGAAGCTCAGCGAAATATTGACGCTTGTAAACGTCTTGGTATTCCATTCGGAGTTTATCTTTATTCTTATGCACAAGATGCTCAGGATGGAGCTAATGAAGGCCGTGATTTAGTAAGGAAATTGAGAAGTTTGGGTGTAAGCCCAGATGATTTGACTTATCCTGTGTATTACGATTTGGAAAATTGGACTTGGTCTGGTCACTCTCGTCCAACTTCTCCTTCAGAGTATCAAGATATTGTGGCTTCATGGTGGAATCAATTGATTGACGCTGGATACCATAATCTTGGTGTTTACTCGTATAGGAACTATTTGCTTAATGAATTGAATTCTAAGTTTATTCATGATCGTACAAGTTGGGTTGCAAGTTATAGTTCTCGTGTTGGATTCTCTATGTCTACAAGACTTAGAGGATGGCAATACACTTCTCATGGCCACGTTGACGGTGTAGAAGGTAATGCTGATTTGAGTGCGTTCGGATTGGATGATGGAAGTCCTATTACGAGTGGGCCTTTGATGTATTTTGATAGGGTTGATGATTCTCCTGCTCAAGATTACAATGGCTGGAACGTAAGCAGATACGGTAGGCGTGAAAAGTGGAGTAGATACGGTGAGAAATTTACTTTGCAATATGAATTGCGCGATTGTTATTACAAGCATGGTGGATTCGGTCGCCTTGGAGCTCCCGTTGCCGAAGAAGAGAATATGGGCGGCGGATGGTGGCGTCAGCGTTGCGAGAATGGTGATGTTTGGACTCACGGCCGAGATAAGAAGTTTGTAATTCAGTTTGAGTTACGTGACTCCTACTACAATCACGGCGGATTCGGTCGTCTAGGCGCCCCCGTTGCCGAAGAAGAGAATATGGGCGGCGGATGGTGGCGCCAACATTGCCAACATGGCGATGTTTGGACGCAAGGAAAAGACACTAAGTACGTAATTCAGTACGAGTTACGTGACTCATATTACAAGCATGGCGGATTCGGTCGCATTGGTGCTCCTGTTGCTGATGAAGAGGATATGGGTGGCGATTGGTGGCGTCAGCGTTGCGAGAATGGTGATGTTTGGACTCACGGCCGAGATAAGAAGTTTGTGATTCAGTTTGAGTTACGTGACTCCTACTACAATCACGGCGGATTCGGTCGTCTAGGCGCCCCCGTTGCCGAAGAAGAGAATATGGGCGGCGGATGGTGGCGCCAACATTGCCAACATGGCGATGTTTGGACGCAAGGAAAAGACACTAAGTACGTAATTCAGTACGAGTTACGTGACTCTTACAACAGACATCGTGGTGCTGGTTGGCTTGGTGCTCCTGTTGCTGATGAAGAGGATATGGGTGGCGGATGGTGGCGTCAACGTTGCCAGAATGGTGATGTTTGGACTCACGGCCGAGATAAGAAGTTAGTGATTATGTTCAATCTTCGCAAAGATTATTATGCTCGCGGCGGATTTGATAAAGTTGGCGGACCTATTGAAGATGAGCGTTACGTTGGCAGAGGCTGGTGGCATCAGCGTTGCGAGAATGATGTTCTAAAAGCAAGGTAAGCATAAGTAAACTAAAACATAAATAATTTAATGGTCAGTAAGCTAATTTGCTAGTTTGCTGACCATTTTTATATACAATTAGCGCGTAAAATGTAACAAATCAATATGCAATACGCATCAATACACTTCAGCCAATAAGCAAATCAGCGACCAATCGTAAATAAATCACTCCACTTAAGGAATAAATCAGGGTTTATGTTTTGTATATCTGCAGATGGCTCAGTATGATTACTGAATACTAATAAACCAACTATTATCATAGTTACCACTGCACAAAACACAGCTGGGACATACAAACGCAAAGACGATTGCTCAGCAATTGCGCAATCTTCTTCACAAGTAACATCAAGATCTTTGCTATAAGGCTTAACTCTATGAAGCATACTCATTATTGCAATCAAAATGAATATAATAATTGAATCGCAATAATAGCGGTACAAATTACCACCCAAACAGTAGTTAAGATACAGCAGCAAGAATGATGCTACTAATCCAACAACTGTCATAATATACTCAATTTTTTGCATAAACTTACGTCTTAATGTAAACAGCCACCAGAAAAGTGGAATCATCATAAGACCGAAAATCATATGCGTGTAGAAAGAATTTCCATAACCCTGATTATTTGCCCAAGGTATAGAGATATATGGGAAATTTTCCGAAATATTAAAAGGTTTTAAGAAATAATTAAGGATAATATCGCGAACCTTAGTAGGATCAAAAGATTTACTATTAAACCGCAAATCGAAATTAGTAAGCTGCTCTTCATTTCCAAAATTAAAGAAAGACTTAAAACGCAAGTAATTATAAGTTAATATTCCAGATACGCCTACAATTGCAGGCACAAGGAAGCTTGAAGCTGCAGCAACGCGATTTAAAATACTTCGTTTTACATCAAATAATAGCGCAATAAATAATGGCGCTATAAAAGCAACGACAGGAATGCACGCGTTTGGCCTAGATCCGCATTGCAAAGCAAGACTTATGCCAGCTAGTGCAAAAAGCGCATATCCAGCACACGGACGGACCGCATGAAGCCGCACAGCTTTAAGAGAAGCATATAAGAATAAGACTCCAAACAGTATTGCACTAAGAAGCGGAATATAGTAAAGGGATGCTGAGGATTGCAAGTAGAAGATTAAGCATCCGAATGGGAAAGCTGCTGCAGCAAGCAAAAACAGGCAGTAATTGGCGCGTATTGCAAAGAATTCAACAGCTTCTTTAAGAAGCGCGAACATAGACGGAATAATCGCAACCGCAAATATTGTAACAACTAATACTGCAGAAGGAACTGCATGTGGGAATATCAGATTAAAAGGCACGTAAGTGAGCAAGAACGGCACTATACCAAAGTAGCAATAGTAATGATTATTGTGGAACACCACATCCCAAGGTATATACACTCCTTTAGAGCCCAAGTACATGCGCTCACCCCAACTAAACGGGTTTGTGGATTCTACTAATTCTTTAGGTGGCTGCTGCAGAAGAGCAAAAGAGTTTGATTTCCAAGCTTTAAGCTGCTCAGTGTACGGATTTCCGTTGACACGATCATATAAGTCAGACGGAAATGGCACTCGTATGCCATGACCACGGTACACAACAAAGCACAGGTAGAGCGAGAATCCCATAAGCATTACGCACAGTGCCCAAAAAACTATATTTTGTACAAGATTGTGGCGATCATAGTTAAGCAAATACCACTTTTTCTTGTATACCAAGAATATAAGCGAACTTGCAACGAAAAGTACTGCCCACATTCCAAAGTTTACGTGCAGCACAAAAGGCGGATTTACCGTAACAGCTTTGAGTGTGAAAGGAGCTCCTGTTTGATTAAAATGCAGCTTAGCTTTGTACGCAGTTCCGTGACTTTCAAAACGAAGAACTCTAGTATTGTGCTTTCCGGTAGACATTTGGAAAGAATCCGCTAGAGTGTACGCGTTTGGAGCTATGCCAAAGTCCTCAATTTCCAACGTGCCAGTGACGAAAGTTGACGGCTTTTCTTGCTGCAACTCGATTTTTAAAGCTTTAGTATTTTCGTTAATTCCGCTTAATATTACATCTGCTCCCGAATTTGGGATAGAAATGGAATTGCCGATAATTTGCGCTTGTTCTCTGTTATTTTTTTCACCGGTTCGCTCGTTGTAACTGCTTAAATCCGGTATGATTGCTTTGCTTAAGACAAGAGGTTTTTGCACGTAATTACGTGAGCTGTATGCAAGGTACAGGTTGCTGAAAAATGCGATTGCAATAAGACCAGTTATTACAAATATTGTTACAAATGGTAATATTTTTCGTATTGCGGCATTTTTTTCTAGAAATTTTTCCAAAATTTTTTGCAATTCCGTATTCCTCATAAACTATAAATTCTTTACACCCTTTGATATGCAAGTATATTGCAAACGCATGATGAATGAATGTAAATATCAAAAACGAGTTAAAAAGATATAAACCAAACACTATATGAGAAAAACTATAAAATAAAAAGAATTTAACTGAATCACTAATAACTATTAGAACAAATAGATTCAATTGCACACATTATTTGCACATTTAGCCTATTTCTAAGACGTAGGAACAGGCGAAGAACATTGATATATCAACTCTCCTCAAGTGGAGCGGACGACGGGAATCGGACCCGCGTAATCAGTTTGGAAGACTGAGACTCTACCATTGAGCTACGTCCGCAATCATCACACTTTACTTCACAGCAAAATGGCGACTCGTCTAATTATACAGGTACTTAAGACATATAACAAATAGAATTGTTATAACACGCCAAAATACACTAAACAAACGCTTGCAACACTCACAATTTACTATAATTATCCGCAAATCTAACTCTAAATGCCCTAACTTTTATTTACCAATCAACTTCTATTCAAACACTATGCAAATCCTATAAAATTTCTAAAATAACAACCACAGACGCAAGCGCACAATCACTTTTAACATCTCCATCATGAGATAACGATATATGCCATTTTACGTTTTCATAAGATTGCAATTTTAACGATTCTACAAGTTTTTCTTTTACTTCACTCGAAAGATGTATGCTAGGGCAACCATGGGAGTCACTAAGAATTTCAATCTGATTCCATGGAGTGTTATCTAAAGTATATGGATATTTTGCTTCAAAAGCTCCAAGTGCTTCACACCAAGCTTTTATAACAGATTCTTTACCAGCCCAACGTGCAGCAATATGTATAGCTTCATTATCATGCTTACATTTCGCGATTATTGAACACTGTCGAAGTTCTCGAGTAGAAAATAGCGCACGCCAACCATTGCTTACGCTCATTTGCTCAGCAAATTGCGAAACATTAACAATATCGTGTCCAAGTCCTGCAATCATACAAACCATCTTCCTGAGAAATCACAGCGATTCGCCAGGATTTGTGCTCCAGTCAAAAGGCTCTTCAACAAGATAGTACGCGTTCGAATCATCTGGAGCTGGCGCAAAAGGCACTGCACGTCCTTGATAAGTAGGAACAAAAGGATTAACAAAATCACCTTTTGGCAAATCTTTGCGTGTTTCTTTATAAAGGTCAGAATCCCTTCGCAAAATAAACGGACGCTTTAAATCTGGTTTGCGTGTAGGCTTTCCAACGAAATATCCACTATTTAAAAGCTCATCGAACTTCGCTCCAACAGGTACTATTACCATAAAATCTCGCATCGTGTAATAATATCCAATACCTTTACCTGGATCATTGTCAATTCTTGCTTGCTCATAAGAATCAGTAGGAGCCTCAGTATATTTCCCGTTCAAACATGTAACTCCTGAACCCCAAATAGGAACATCTTGATTGCCACATTGCACAATAGCGCCTCCAGAATACAGCTCTACAGCACCAGTATCGCCGGAAATAAGATGATTCCTCATCATTGAACTATTTTTAATATTCTTATCAAATACAGCGTAATCCGTAGGATCTTGACCTCCAGAATTCAAATCAAGAATACTCTTATTATCTATATAACCCATGCTATCTAAATCAGATACTCTTCCGTCTGTATCATCAAAATCTACTGGAATAAGACTCCTAATATTTCGTTCTTCTACGAATTGTTCATTGCGCATACGATGCGGAACAAGAGTTATGCATTTACCGCTATTCGTACACCATTTGCCAACAAAAGAGCCTGCACGTTGCACAAGATAAGCCGTTTCGTCACCAAGATTCATTGGTTCAGTTACAACATCTTTTGCTTTAGATGCGTCAACTCCATAGTAAAGCGTTACTTCTTTAGGATTTCCTTTAGTGCCTAAAGCAGGGTAAGCACCAACAATTTTGCCAAAATATTTTGGCGATGAAAACTTCGGGCGAAGATCCACACTAAAAGGCTTAGAAGACAGCATATCCTTAGCTTTGTCTCTATTTAACCCAAACAAATCAACTGGAACACCATCGCACTTTTCACCAACAGCAATATTTATTACACCGTCTTTGCCAACAGCGTTTCCAGGAAGTGGACTAGACGCAACAATCTTATCTGCTGAAGAATCAGTTACAGGAACTCGATGGAGCTTAACTGGAACACCCATCGACTTAACAATTTTTGAAGCTTGACTTAAATTCTCTCCAACAACTCCCCTAGCTGGAACACCAGGACCTTTAGATCTTATAATTTTCACAACTTTTCTAGTTGACACTTTCGAACCAGGCTTAACATTCGCATATCTAAGGAAGTTTCCACGTTTCGATGCACTAAACTCATCAATAATCTTCGTGCGAAAACCCTTATTTTCCAAGGATTTCGCAACGCTATCAGCGCTATCGCCAGATTTCGCTTCAGGAATTAGCACCGAATTTGCGCTTGAAGAATTAGTGCCAGAAGTTCTATTTTTAGCAAAATACCAAATCGAACCAGCTAAAACAAGTACAACTGTGAGCACAACACTAACAAGAATAATCACAACACTTTTGCGATTTTTAAGATTTTGCTTATTGCTGTGATTGTCATACGAAGTTGACTTATTAGAAGTATTGAATTCAGTAGAAGTATTCGGATTGTTAGATTCATTAAAAGTATTCAGATTGTTTGATTCAGTAGAAGTATTAGGATTGTTAGATTCATTAAAAGCATTCGGATTTGCATATTTAGTTGGAATAGCTAAATTACTTGGATTATTCGCGATATCTGATTCTTGATATTTAAAAGATTGCGTTTCTGCTTTCGAATCCACATCATCTTCAACAGCAAATCCACAAAAACAGCAGAAATTATCACCTTCGTCAATCTTATTTCCGCAATTTATACAAAACATCTAAACCTTCTATCGCAAGTAACAATCCCATTTACAAAACTAAACTTACTCTTTACCAATAGAGCTTACTATATTATTTTATTTTTCAAACACCTAAGCAACAATAACAAAAACATGCGGATTTTATTATTAAGCTGCACTTCATAAAAAAGCTTGCTAAAGCTGAAAGCATAATATGCTTAAAACCTTAGCAAGCTCAATAATCACGCTGAAATTAACTTATAAAATCAACTTAAAAAAAAAATCAACTTAAAAATCAGCAGTAGTAACCATCCGCGTTAAGGCGAGCGTCAGGATTAAGCAACATCGCCTTTTCAGCTTCATGTCCGTTGTAGCGAGTTCCATCAGCCATACGAGTACCATCCTTAAGCAAGTGACGATTTTCAACTGGTTCAAACAGTTCAACACGTCCCATCATGCCTTCTTGCAAATGCCTCTGACCTGCTGCCAAACGCGCGTTAGCACGATTGCGCCACTCTTCTAATGCATCTACACCACAAGTAGCCGCCACAGCTGACTCAAATGCGCCAGGGTGCACAAGAGCCACAAATCCACTTACGTGACCAAAGCCTAGAGAAGTAGCGAGCGCAGCCTTTATTGAAGTGCAACCAACACGCATTGGCTTACGCAACCACACCATGTGATCGTCACGCTCAAGAGCAGGATCTACGCAATCAAGCGACATATTTCCAGGAATTACTCCTGTTCTAAACAGTTGAGTTAAACCGTTGATTTGGAATATGCACGCACCACCTTTTGCGTGACCAGTCAGCGTCTTCTGACTGATTACGAACAGAGGATTTCCCTCCGTGCGCCCGATTGCATGAGCTAAAGTATTGTGCAACTCAGATTCATTCGGATCATTTGCGTTCGTAGACGTATCGTGTTTAGAAACAACAGCAATATCGTCCGGAGTAACACCTAAAGCTGCCAAATCGCGCACAAGCTTAGATTTAGCTCCACCCATTCCTGCAGCTAAAGCACCCAATCCAGGAGCTGGAATCGAAGTGTGAATACCATCAGCGTAAGAATGAATGAAACCAACTACTCCAGCAACAGGCAATCCAAGCTTTAATGCAATATCTCCTCGAGTTATGAGAATCGTACCGCCGCCTTGAGATTCAAGGAATCCTCCGCGTCTACGATCATTTGCTCTAGAGAAGAATCGTGGATCTATGCCTTTTGCATACATTTCTTCACTATTTGCTGTAGCGTTCATATTGCCGAAGCCAACTACGGACTCAACGCCGATGTCGTCAATAGCACCTGTAACAACGAAATCAGCTTTACCAAGCGCTATTTTATCAACGCCTTCTTCGAGCGAAACCGCTGCAGTTGCGCAAGCAGATACTGGCTGAATCATATTTCCATATCCACCAATATATGTTTGCATCACGTGAGCAGCAACAACGTTTGGTAGCGCTTCTTGCAACACATCTGTCGGAATTTCGTGGTTAAGGAAACGATCCAAATACAGCTTGCGCATAGAACTCATGCCGCCGAATCCTGTACCTTGAGTTGAAGCAACCATTGACGGATGCACTGATTGCAAAATTTCAGAAGGCGTGAAACCGGCAGAAATGTAAGCGTCCACGGTTGTAACAATATTCCACAACGCAATTGTGTCTACACTTCCAACCATAGATGCTGGAATACCCCACTTAAGTGGATCAAATCCCTTAGGGAATTGTCCGCCAACTGTTCTAGTCATTGCAGCACGGCGAGGAACACGAATTACAGATCCAGATTTACGAGTTACAATCCATTCTCCAGACTCATCATCACGAGAAATCTCAGTATTAGATTCATCAAGAGATACGTATTCTCTAGCGATTTGTTCTGTTGGAACATTAAAGCTAACATCATGGTCAAGGAAAATCTCTGCTTCTTCCTCATTAGCTCCATCTTTATAATCGCCACCCATACCGGTTTCAAATGGACGAATACCTGAGCGAGCCACTACTTCATCACGATACTTTTCAGCAATGTCAGCTTCTGGAACAAGCGTTCCTTCGCAATCGTACCAACCCGGCTTTGGAGAATCTTGCCAAGTAAGCAATCCCATATTCCAAGCTAATTCAAGTACCGCTCCTGCAGAAAGCTCCACAGAACCATCTTCTTGAATTCCAAGCTCCGCTTCAAATCTTGTACGTCCAGATCCCCACGGTCCAAGCTCTCCAACAGAAACGATTACAATCTCATCTTCTGGACGCGCTGTTACGTTCTTCCAATCATCTAGATTGACACGTGGCTGAGAAGGTACGTAAGGAGTTGGCAACGCTTTATTAGTTGACTTTGAAGATGCATTATTCTCATCATCTTTAGTTGCATTATCTGAATTGCCACCATTATTAGCTTGAGCAGCCAAACGTTGATCCTCTAATGCTTCAGCACGAAGAGCATTCAAATCAAGAGGTTCTTTACCTAATCCTCCAGTAAGATCTACGTCTAGCGGAGCTATTAGAGCCTGCTCGCGCGATTCTTTTGTGCACAAATCAAGCAAGCGATTTGCCATCTCTTTAGTTGAGTAAGTTGTAAGACCATGACGCTCAACAACATCTACTAATGGATCGTTTCCACCCATTAAGCCAGTGCCACGAACCCATCCAATCTTAGGATGTGCGAAAGTTACGCGATTCGACCACACGCTTTCAGCATGCGCACGATTAACAATCGCATCAAACGCACTCTTAACTTCGCCATAAGCTCCATCTCCACCAAACATACCGCGATTTGGAGAACCAGGCAAAACAACGTGCATACGATGTTGTACATCTGTATCAGCTCCAATTTGAGCAAATCCTGCAATAGCACGCTCAACGCCCCAAAGCATAAGCCTTGATTGAGATTCGAAAAGCGAACCAGAATCAGCCAAAGTTCCATGAACCGGAGGAGCTGCAAATGGGAAGAACAAGCTAGGCTCATAAGCTGGCTTCAAAATAGTTGTTTTTGCACCGCTAACCTTCTTAGAAACAGTGCCAACCCACTTTACAAGCGCATCAACATCACGATAACTAGATAAATTAGCTGGAACAAGCCACAGTTTCGAGCCCTTGGAAGCATATTGACGATAAGCTTTCTTCGCCCACGCTTTTACACTCGGCTTAAAACTGTGAGATGTTGCAATAACAGTAGCTCCACCTGCAAGAAGACCTGTAACTACTTGAGCAGCAATCGAAGAAGGAGCAACTCCTGTAACAACTGCTACATCTGACGCAAATCGAGTTTGAGATTCGCTATCATCTTGAGCACAAGACGCATCATATACGCTTGTTCTAGCATCCTTAGATATCTTCTCGAATATTGCAGATAAATTATTTAGACATTTTTCTTTAGATTTCTTTGCAAACCAATCAGCTTCAGCAGCAACAGAAGATCCTGCACCTAAGAATTTACCAATGTTATTTAATATTCCTGCAACATCACTTGGATCTACATCATTAGCAGAAGACGCATTGTTATCACCTAAAGCATATTCGTAATACAAACGCGCAACATCTTCACGAGCAGATGCCCAACGGTCATCGAAAAGTATAGCTTTACGCTCATCAAATC
Organism: Gardnerella bivia; assembly: GCF_049262715.1. Taxonomy (NCBI): domain Bacteria; kingdom Bacillati; phylum Actinomycetota; class Actinomycetes; order Bifidobacteriales; family Bifidobacteriaceae; genus Gardnerella; species Gardnerella bivia. The sequence goes on along the minus strand of NZ_CP058399.1, from coordinate 741,411 downwards.
GAGGAGCTACCTGCTTTGGCCAATCCGCACCAAGCTCAGATTCAACAGCTTCAACAACAGCAGCGTTTTCATCTTCTCCATTTTCAACTTTAGGAGCCTCTACTCCAAGCTTTGCTAACACGAATTTAGCTGTTGCAGCAAGAACACCATCACTACCAACAACACGTTGCGCAAAAGCATCAAGAGCAGCAGAATCAACTACAGCACCACCAGCAGAACCAGATGCACCAGGCTTAGATATAGATACACCATTAGCGCGAGCAACCTGCTCAATTGCAGCATCAATTAAAGCATCAGCTGCAGCAACATTCTTCGCCGGCTGCGTTGAAATCTGAGCAAGGTTTTCACCTCTAACACTCGCTCCTTCACGCGTTTGCAAAACCAATGCAGCAAGAACGTGAGCACGCCAACCGTCACCCAAGTGCCAAACTTCGCTAATACGCTTGTCAACTTGAGCTGGTTTCACGCCTGCAGCTCCGAAAAGCGCGCGTAAACGTTCACGAACAATATCTGAAAGCACTGCACCGAATGCCTTGTAACGAGGAGCAACAGAATTAACCAACTTACGCAATGCGCTCATTGGAGCTTCAGCAGCACCGTCAACACTAGCAACACCAAGCTCGGAGCTAATGTCCATAAGAAGCTGGTTTCTTCGAGAAGATACTCCATTTGTAAGAGTATCAGTGGTATCAGTATCTCCAATTTGATCAATGCGAATCTTTGCGCTATAAGCAATAAGCATTGAGATTGCGTCAGACGCTTTGAAAGGCAAGTCTTCTACAGGTCCACTTGATGCAGGAGCAGCAGAAGTAGTAGCAGCAGCAGGAGCAGGAGCTTGAGCTTGAGCTGAAGTAGCAGAAGCAGACGACTCAGTAGCAGCCGGCACAGAAGCAGGAGCTGCGTCTTGACTATCTTCTTCATCAAAACTTTGTGGAACAAGAGAATCAGTGTCAGTCATATACACTCGACCTTCATCTCTGCCAACATTATAAACTGTGACCTTTTCACCGCTAAAATCAGGCAAAGCTAGAGTTTTAGCGCCAAGATTTGCCAAAGTAGGAGCATTACCTAAACCAACTTCAACATATTCTTCAACACCAAGTCCACCACGAGCGCGATCAGCAAACATAAGAGCTTGCGTTTCAATCCATCGAACTGGAGAAGCAAATTGCCATGAAAGCAATTCCGTAAGAAGTAATCTACCTAATTTTTGTTCATCTTCAGCATACGACTTCCAAGTATTTTCATCCTCTAAAGCAGCCTCAATACGCTCGGAAGGAACAACGTCTAAAATCTTCTGCGCAAATTCACGAGTCAACTCGAAAGGCACAGCTACCAAATTAGGAATATATCTTCCAACTAAACGTGAATAGTCAATATTGCTTGGAAGCAAAGAATCAAGCTTATCGCGGAATTCCGGCACACCCTTTCGAAGAATGCGAGAGTGGAATGGTACATCAATTCCAGGAACAAACATGAATGGAGGTTTACCACCATATTCTTTTGCACGCTTAGATGCGTCTGAAGCCAAAGCTTTCAAACCTTTGATTGTTCCAGCAACAGCATATTGTTGACCAGCCAAATTATAGTTTACAATTTGCAAAAATTCGCCAGTTTCCTTAGCAATACCGTCAACATAAGCTTTTACTCCGCTATCATCCACGCCGAATTGGTTAGGACGAAGAGCACCCATGCGATAATTTGAACGACCTTGAGAATCTCGATCAATCAAATGATGCATTGTAGAGCCACGATGGAACACTAATTCCAACACTGTTTCAAGTGGAATAATTTGAGCGAAAGAGCTTAAAGCATTGTATTCACCAAGAGAATGCCCAGCGAAATATGCAGGCCAAATATCGCATCCAGATTCACGCAATCTTGCCGTTTGAGCAAAAGCTACAGTTGCAAGAGCAACTTGCGTAAATTGAGTTAAGTTAAGCAATCCTTCAGGATGACGATACGTCACTCCATGAGCAGTAAGTTCTTTTGGATTATCGCGCACAACAGCAAGGATTGAGAATCCAAGCTTTTCACGAGTGAGCTTGTCAGCACGCTCCCAAGTTTCACGTACTGCTGGTGATTTTGCACGCTCATCCAAAGACATACCTTGCTTCTGAATGCCCTGACCAGGATATACGAATGCTGCACGAGGAGCACGAGTTAACGCACTTGCTTTAGAAACAATTTGACCTGCAACTTTGCAAGTAACCTCCAAAGCAAGTCCACCACGGCGGACCTTTCCTACTCTCTCAACAGTTATTTCAACTTCATCATCTAGCTGAACCATGCCATACATGTTGTATGACCATCCGATTAGTTCATAACGCGCGCCTTTTGCATCAACTGCTTGAGCAACATGCTGAGCAGTTGCAGAAAGCCACATTCCATGAACTAGAGGAGCAGAAAGTCCAGATATTGCAGCACCACGCTTAGAAGTATGAATTGGATTGAAATCTCCAGAAGTACGCGCAAAAGCTGTCATATCATGAGGAGCTCGAACAGTAACTCTTCGAAGCGCTCTGCGTGGAGTATCTTCGATCTCATATCCATGCAATGAAGCAGCGTCACCGTATTCAGCAGCTGGAGTTGGTAGCGCATTACTGAAGCTACGTCCACGAATAGCAAAACGCTCAGTTTCATGTGCAAGACGCGTTCCGTCAGCAGCTGTATGAATTACATGAATTGTTACAACACGACCTGACGCAGACTCAGAATACTGTTCTGCCCAGCCAAGCAAGTTAATTCGCTTGCCTACGTAATTACTAAAATCAGAAGCATCAATATCAAGCTCAACTAAATGATCTAAATGAACAGCATTTAGTAAGCCTTCAATAATCGGATAACCGTCAACCAGCACTGAACCAAGAGCAGAGTAAATAGTTGGCCAAGCAGGTCCAACTAAAGCATCTGGAACGATTCGAGATGCCTTTAAGCCATCAGGAAGACGACCTGCTGTAGCAGATTCATGATCTATTCCAAGATTGCGAGAGAAAGTATAAGATGAACGAACTAAGCCAAACGGAGAATCAGAATAACCTTCTGCAATCAAATCTGAATTCAGCTTTGATCCTTCACCATTTGTTTCAACTTTTGGCATTTTCTCAAGCACATCGCCAGTAATAGCAGTATTTCCAATACCTGCAGTAGCAGCAAGCATATTGTAAACATGCTCAGGCAGTCGATCTCGATCTACTACAGGAATACTTCCAGCGCGTGAAGAATCAACAATCAGCGGGATAACAATATCACGCACAGCATGCTTAGGAGCAGAAGATTTATCATTTGGATTTGATGCAATCTTGTTAGCCGATTTATTAGATGACTTATTTGATTTATCAAAATCATTAGAATTTTGATTATCCCAGAAAGTGTCTAACTTAATATCCAAATCAAGCTTAATTAGATTATTTTTCTCATCAAGAACACTAATAACATAATTTTCATCGTTAATATTAGTGCCATAAGCTGGATTAGAAGTCACATGACCAATCCAAGAAATATTAGGGCATGCGCGCACGTATGCCTCAACATCTTTTGAATCATCAATTTGGCTGAAAGCAATCTTATTTACTTCAAAATTCTTTTCTGCATCTCTTGCACTACCCTTTGCACTACCCTTTGCAATACTCTTTGAGCTATTATCAACACCTAGAGCTTCTGCACGTTGCATCATAGCTGATTCAAATCGAGCAAGTATATTTGCAACAGGCTCATCCATAGTAGTAATTCCAGATACAGAAATAGGTCCAGGAATTACGCGAACAGCATCAGCCGAGTAGCGAGAATCTTCCGATTGCCAAAGTTGATCTTGTCCCCACCAACGCAATAAATCGTTATCAATAACAGGCACAAATGGCATTGGCTTTGGATATTCGCGAACCAAAGTTGGGAACCATGCTGCATCCATTGGAACAACGTTAAGTTCACGCGCTTTAGACAATACTTTCAGCAAAGAATCCAATGCATCTTGAGGATGCTCGCTAACTTCTGCTCTAGATGGCAAAGTTGAAGTAAACTCACCGGAATCTTGGCTCACTAAACGAGCTTCAATACGTTGAAGCAAATGCAAATAGCGATCCGCGTAAGTAGGATCAACCCAAGGATAAGCCAAATCAAGGAATCTTTGCGCAAACTGAGCATAAGTCATTGTTTCAACATCACCAAAATAAGGCTTAGCAGTAGCATTAAGAGCAGATATAACTTCATCACGGCGAGTTTCAAGCTCTTCTGGATGCTTCATCATATGCACGAGCAAACGCCCGCATTTAGCAGATGAATTTTCAAGTTCGTAAATATCTGCATGCAAATGACTCAAACCACTTGTAACTCCACCAATTACACCACCTGATGGAACCCAACGCTCTCCCATTGGAGCAAATGGATCATCATCAAAACCTTCAACACTAGATGCTTTAGGAGCTACAATTCCAGGAGTTTCAACAAGCATACGCTTTACTTCAGGACTTGTATGTGCTTCTTTTGCTGTCATTGCTGCAGTTCCAATCATCACAGCATCAACAGGCATATTTGGCAAACCATAATCATTCGCCCACTCGCCGGAAATATAATCCGCAGCGCGAGCAGGAGTACCAATTCCACCGCCAGCAACAAGAACTAAATTATCGCATTCGCGAACTTGAGCGTACGTGCTTATAAGCAAGTCATCAAGCGATTCCCAAGAATGGTGTCCGCCTGCAGATCCACCTTCAACTTGCGCAATAATCATAGATGGCGAAACAGCTTTAGCAATACGTATAACTTGTCGAATCTGATTAACAGTACCAGGCTTAAATGCAACATACGGGAATCCGTCAGCATGCAAAGAAGACACTAATTCTTTTGCTTCATCTATTTCTGGAATACCTGCAGAAATTACAACACCATCAATTGGAGCACCAGATTGACGTTTTTTAGACACAATGCGCTTAGAACCAAATTGTAAATTCCACAAATAACGGTCCATAAACATTGCATTAAATTCCACAGTAGCGCCTTCATTAAGCTGCTTTTCTAGGGAATCCATATGCCTATCGAATACTTCAGAAGTAACTTGACCGCCGCCTGCAAGTTCAGCCCAGTATCCAGCATTTGCAGCTGCTGCAACAATTTCTGGCTCAACAGTTGTTGGAGTCATTCCAGCAAGCAATACAGGAGCTTTACCAGTCAACTTACTAAACTTAGTAAGAACTTTACGACCAGCAGGAGTTTCAATAACACGAGGTGCAAAATCAGCCCAGCATCCACTACGCTCTGGAGCACAATCCAATGTAGAAAGATTTGCGCGAGAATTAACGCTAGACGCTTCGACTACACCAGCGCCTGTTCCTTGAACAAGCACACTAGTTAGCTTACCAAGCACTTCCCCAGGACCCATATCTAGAATCCAAAGAGTGCGAGTTTCAGTGTTTTCAAGCACATTTTTAACAATCTCAGACCAATCAACAGCCTTAACTAAAACTTCATCAGCCAAAGAACGCACTATTTCTACGTTCAATCCAGCTTCCATAGCCCAATTTTCAGCCTGCAAAACTGCAGCTTCCATCATTTGAGAATGGAATGGAACTGTTACATCCAAATATTCGGCTACAGGAGAGAAAACAGCTCCACCACGCACTTTCATTTCACGCAATTTTTTAGAACGCTTAGCTTCTTTTTGCGCTTCATTTGCAACAGATTCCATATCTTCCGGATATCCAGAAAGAACTACATGATTTCTAGAATTCTTAACAGCAATTGATATAGCGCCCTTCGTTCTTTCAACTCGTGCAATCAAAGCTTTAGCTTGCTTTTCAGTCACGCCTTTAAGTGAAAGCATTGGAGTTAAATCGCCATCTCCAGAGATTTCAAGCATACGCGATTCGCGATCTCCAGCAGATCCAATTATATAAGCGCAAGCAAGCAACTCCTCTATTTGCGCACGAGCTTTCTGCCAAGATCCAGATTTAATACGAGCTTCAACCATTCTAGCTGCAATCACACCTTGCGAATGACCAAGTACAGCATATGGCTTATTAACTTCAAAGTTATAACCGAGATTAGTTAAATCTAAAACCGCTCCCAATTGCGCTAAAGCGATTCCAGGCACACTTAATTGAGCATCAGATGCATGAATATGCTTATTTTCGATTGCATCAAAAACATTCATATCTCCACCGGCATTAGCCAATAATTCTGCATAAATTGGAGATAATAACGCTTTTGCACCATTTTCATAACGGTGAAGTTCAGCGTCTAATTCAGCATCCTTGCACAATGAAGAAAGGCATTCAACCCATGGTGTTGATTGCCCGGCGAAAGCGAGCACATGAGGATCTTTAGCAAGGCGATCGAAAAAGTATGTTGTCATGATATTTCCTTCTCGTTTATATCTGATGTATATCTTTTATAAATCTGATGTAAATCTGATATTGGTTTATATTTAGTTAAAAATTATTAGGATTTTGTAAATCAGAAGACTTTCTTCTTTCTTTTACATAGGCTGATTCCCATGATGTTTTCCAGTTCTTTTAATACGCTTTTTACTACGCAAAAGACTTAAAGAGCCAGATATCATATCGCGCGTTTGCTCAGGATCAATCATCGCATCAATCTGACCAGTTTCCAGAGAAAGATTTGCATTTACAGTAGTAGCTTCATATTCATCAACAAGCTTTTTACGCAATGCATCTACATCTTGCCCGCGCTCTTTTGCTTTATGCAAATCCTTACGATGAATAATATTTACAGCTCCTTGAGCACCAAGCACTGCAATTTGGCTTGTCGGCCACGCGTAATTAACATCTGCACCCATAGATTTCGAGCCCATAACAATGTATGCACCGCCAAAAGCTTTACGCAAAATCACAGTTACAAGAGGAACTTGAGCATTTGCATAAGCGTAAATCACTTTTGCACCTCTGCGAATAATGCCAGCATGCTCTTGATCAGATCCAGGCTTATATCCAGGAGTGTCAACTAAAGTCACAACAGGCAAATTAAACGCATCACACAATCTCACAAATCGAGCAACTTTTTCAGAAGAATTAACGTCCAATATTCCAGCGTTCACTTTAGGCTGATTAGCTACTATTCCAACTGGATGGCCTTCAATGCAAGCAAATCCAACCACTGCAGAAGCAGCATACAATTCTTGTACTTGTACAAACTCGCTATAGTCTACAATTCTTCGAATTACATCGAGTACATCGTATGGCTGTCGATCGTTATCTGGAACAATATTCGCTAATTCTCGCGCAGTTTCTCGATCTGCACGCGTTGCACAATAAGCAAAAGTAGGAGGATTAGATTCGCAACTCGAAGGTAAATAAGCTAAAACAGTTCTAGCATAATCGATTGCATCAGCTTCATCTTCTCCCAAATAATGAGCGACTCCTGAAGTTGCGTTATGCACAAGTCCTCCGCCCAAATCGTCCATGCTAATCGCTTCGCCTGTTGCAGCTTTAACAACATCTGGACCAGTGACGAACATGTTGGAGTGCTCGCGAGTCATAATAATCAAATCTGTTAATGCAGGACAATACACAGCACCACCAGCGCAAGGTCCAAGAATAAGCGAGATTTGAGGAATTAAGCCGCTTGCTTCACAAGTTTTCTTAAAGATTCGCCCGTATTGCATAAGAGCTCCAACACCTTCTTGAATGCGAGCGCCGCCGGAATCTATTACAGCAACTACAGGTACTCTAAGCTCTAAAGCCATATCTAAAAGATGACAAATTTTCTCACCTTCGGCTTTTCCAAGAGTGCCACCTCTTACAGAAAAATCTTGTGCATACACGGCAACTTTTCTGCCATAAACTTCACCAAAACCAGTAATTACAGCACATCCAGCTACATCATTGTTAATATCGCCGCCGTTAAAACGACCGATTTCCACGAAAGAGCCAGTGTCAAAAAGCAAATCCAAACGCTCTCTAGCAGTTCCTTTTCCTTTAGCATGCTGTTTATCACACGCGCTCTGTTCTGCATCTCTAGCTAATTGAGCAGCGTGTTGCACAGCAGCTTTACCTCTACGAGGTTGTAAATTATTTTCTACAGTAGAACTAGAAACAGTTTTTGTATTGATTCCAGAAACAGCAGAAACCTCAGAAACAGCAGATTTTTCTTGCAATAAATTGCTCATTTTTGTGCTCCTTCAGTTTTATTCGAAGAATTCTTATCACTATCTCCAGCAATTTCAATAGTCACAATCTTTGCGCCTGCTTCCACGCCATCGCCAGGAGCAACAAAAATACCAGTAACAGTTCCTGCAGCTGGAGCATAAACGTAATTTTCCATCTTCATAGACTCAAGAACAGCTAGTAAATCGCCTTTAGCAACTTTCTGACCTTCAGCAACATTCACGCGAGTAATAACAGCTTGCATTGGAGCTGCAATCACACCTGGAATCTGTTTTTGTTCCTCACCTTTATGCGTATCTCCTCTAAGTCCACGACCTCGCAAAGGTTGAGAAACTCTAGAAACGTTGCGAACGCGAGCAGAACCAGTAAGATTATCAACAATATCTTGAGGAATCGTAAGCTTTACACGCTTGTTATCAACTTCAATTACGAAAGATTCCATTGCAGGTTGCTTATTTTCGTCACTATCAGAAGTTTGTCCTGAAACAAGCGAAGCTGGCTGACCTCCCAAAGACGCAGCTGGAACACGATTCAAATATTTGCGCTCCAACCACTTAGTAGATACGTCAAAACTGTGATTTTCTGCAGTAAACTCAGGATCGTTGAAGATTTGTTCGAATAATTTTGCAGGAGTTGGCACACCTTCAATACACAATTCTTTTAATGCTCTTCGAACACGAGCAACAGCAGCTTCGCGATTTTGCGCAGTTATAATCAACTTACCCATCATAGAGTCGAATTTTGGAGATACGTTATCACCTTCTTCTACTCCAAAATCAACGCGAATTCCAGGACCAGAAGGCCACTTTATTTTCGTTAAAGTTCCAGAGCTTGGAGTCAAATTAGTAGCAGGATCTTCAGAAGTGATTCGCAACTCAAAACTATGACCTCTAGGCTCTGGATCTTTAGTAAGATTCTTGCCGTCAGCAATATTGAGCTGTTCGCGCACTAAGTCGAGTCCGCTTACTTCTTCACTAACAGTGTGTTCCACTTGCAAACGTGGGTTTACTTCAAGGAAATAAACTTTATGCTGAGAAGTCACCATATATTCACACGTGCCAAGACCTACGTAATCAACAGCTTCAAATAGGTTACGAGAATATCTGCGAAGCTGCTCATTTTCATCGTCCGTTAAGAACGGTGCAGGAGCTTCTTCAACCAATTTCTGATTTCGGCGCTGCACAGAGCAATCGCGCGTGGAATATACGGTGAAATTCCCATTAGCGTCACGTCCGCATTGCGTTTCAACGTGACGAGCTTTGTCTATAAAACGTTCAATAAAGTATTCGTCTAAATCTCCGCCTTGCAAAGCATCGTGATTCATGTAAAAACCGCGCAATTCGTCATCGTTATGCACGACTGTAATACCACGACCACCGCCACCATCTGTACGTTTCATCATCACAGGGTAACCGTGAGTTTGAGCAAATGTTAAAAGCTCTCGAATATCTTTTACAGGCTCAGAGATTCCAGGAACAGGCGGAACTTTAGCTCGCACAGCAACCCTGCGAGCAGTAATCTTATCTCCAAGGTCAATCAAAGCTTCCGGACGAGGACCTATCCAAATCACACCAGCATCATTGACTTTTTGCGCAAAAGACGCAACTTCAGATAGAAATCCATATCCAGGATGTACAGCATCAGTGCCACTTCTTTTAATAATTTCAAGAATCGCATCTTCATTCAAATAAGTATCGCGATATGTATCTCCAGAAAGTGCGTAAGCTTCATCTGCCATTTCTACAAATTGAGCACTGCGATCAGTTGGTGCGTAAATCGCAACAGTAGAAATGCCCATTTCATGCGCTGTGCGGATCACTCGTAAAGCAATTTCACCGCGATTAGCGATAAGTAATTTTTTGATATTCGTAACCATAAGATAAAAAATATCTGAAAAATCCTGTTTTAGTATGAGCCAACATACACAAAACCTAATGCAAAATTTTGTACACTTCTCCAATGCACATGATTTTTAGTGCACGTAATGTTTTTATCAACCGGAAAAATAAACGAAAGAAGGTTAATCATGAGCAATTTAGATAACACTACTAAATGCACAACATCATCACGTTTATTAGAAAATGTTAATTATGCAGCTCGTTGGATTGCAAAACCAGCTCTTCTTACTGTGCTTTTAGCATTATCTACAATGGCAGGCGCAATTTATCTTCCTATTACACCTGTGCCAATTACATTGCAAACTCTTGTTTTATGCATTATTGGCTTAACATTAACATGGCGTGAAGGTATTGCTTCAGTAGTTATGTATCTTGCTCTGGGTGCTACAGGATTGCCTGTATTTGCAGGTTTTAAAGGAGGTTTAGCTGTATTAGTTGGACCAACTGCTGGATTCCTTGTTGGCTTTATTTTTGGCGTTGCAGCAACTGCAGCTTTGAAACGCATATTTGACATTGCTCTAGATGCAATGATGCCAGAACGTTCATTCAAAAAGACTTTCGTACGATTCTGCACTTACTCCGTGGCTTCTATAATCGGCACTATCGTGATTTACGCATTCGGCATCTTTGGACAAAGCTACTTAACCGGAATGGCATTACAAACAGCTGCATCTACTTTGATTATTTTCATGATTGGAGATTTGATTAAAGCTTTCGCAGCAAGCGCTATTTGCTCAGGATTATACAATGCTTTAAATAAAAAGCGCGCTTAAAAGATTCGCTTTATAATCTAAAAAGCGTCATAAATTTTACATTAAAATAAAAGCTTATTCGCACGGAAAGTCCAATGGATTCCCCGTGCGAATTTATTTTCCAACATTGCTAATCAACATAAGATCTAAACCATAAGATCCAAAATCTAAAATCCAAACTCTAAGATCTAAACTCTAAAAACCATAAACTCTAAAAACCATAAACTCTAAAAACCATAAACTCTAAAAACCATAAACTCTAAAAACCATAAACTCTAAACACTAAAAGCTTGGATTCTAAGCACTAAACTCTAAAGCAAGTCTTCACTCTCATACGCAACAGCATGCACATCTCCGCTTTTAACAACTACTTCGTTACCAGAATCTTCTCGAATCGCAATCGAAGCATCTTCGCCAATTCTAAACGCTAAACCTTTAATAGCGTTACCATTAACAGGATGCACGCTAACAAAACGATCAAGCGTCCAACAAACTTTAGTAAATTCGCTAAGCAAATCATCATAGTTATTTGGATATTTTTCTATAAAATCACTTAATCGCAAACGCAAAGCGCTAACAATATGAGAAGCAATAAAATCTCGCAATTTTAAAGATTCAGGCAAAGAAGTCATATGCATTTGCAAAGAAGTTGCCATTTTTATAGGCAAAACAAATTGCGGAACATGCAAATTCAATCCAATTCCAAAAACTACTCCAATATAATTATTGTCAGTCGAAGAAACTAGTTCAGTTAATATTCCGCCTTCTTTACAATCATGCAAAAATATATCATTTGGCCATTTAAGTTTCAAAGTACATTCATCACCGTGAATCGCTTTACTTTTATATTCGCTAAAAGTTTCAAGTAAAGAATCCCTCGCGCAAAGACCTGCAATTATTGGAAGCCATCCATTCCTACTCGCGTCCATGACTATATTTTTAGGCAATAAAACAACGAAAGAAACTAGAAAACTTTCTCCAGGTCTACTAACCCATTTGCGTCCAAGACGACCTCTACCTGCTGTTTGATCATCTGCAACTATTGCATAAACAGTTAATTTTCCATCTTTACTAGCACAAATATCGCCTTTTTTAATCATATTTCTTGCAATATTTTGAGTAGAATCAGTGCAAGATACGTAAACTAATCCATCTGCTTGCCTTTTAGTCAAAGGCAAAACTTCATAATCTGCTTTAGAAGGCAATTTCGTTTCATCTGAAAAAATAGGAATATTCATAATATTTATTATATGAAATATTGACAGTTATATATTTATTAAATTTCTAAATTATGATTGTATAAAATTTACAAAATCAACAAAAATAAGAACAATCATACAGTTGAAAAAGCAAATACATAAACACAATCACGAACATTGCAATCACAAACATTGCAATCACGAAAAATAATCACGAAAAATAATCACAAACACGATTCACACAAATATTTGAAAAACACAAACACACAATTTAGTAAGTAAAAGATGTAAGCTAATAAAGTAGTTTTTATTACTAGCATAGGTAGAATATGAAAAACACTTCCACGCATAGCAAAAGCGCTATAAAAATTGCACAAGCAATAGCAACCCATATTTTTATGGTCCTACTATGCGCATGGTTCGCTTTATGTACAAGCATCGGACCTATTTTCCGATCACAAGATTATAAGTACATATCACATAATGACGATTTAGTTTTCGCTTCTATCGCAAATTTCCGTTTACAACATTTCTTAATTTTTGTTATTTCTTTCGCTTTATATTATTTTATACTTTGCGTAATAGTTCATTTTGGTAAAACTTCTCATTTGCCAAATCATATTATTCGATTTTCTCACAAATTTTTACTCTTATTAAAGCACATAAAATCTTTTGTATTAAAAATAGTATCGAAATTCTCGCATAAAAATTCACAACACTTTTTAACGTTTTTACACACATTCACAAAAGCTTTAAATAATCTATTCAAAATCTTATATAAATTCGCGCGCGCGTGCATAATACACATGACACGAACGCGTAGAAATATTATGATTACGCTATTTATAGGATGGCTATGGATTCCAGTAACGCTTTTGGCTGCTTACGGAGCTGACATCTGCTCACAAATAAGAGAATATAGCTGGGCTTGGAATCAAGTTACAGGATTAAAACAACCTTATATTGGATTCTTTAGCTTTGTGCCTGCAGATATTTATCCAACTGCACATTATTTATGGCCCAAAAACCCAACATATTTAACTGATCAACATAATATTGTTCTTACTGTTATTTACGGATCAGTTACTGCAGTTTCTAGATATTTTACAAATTCAAATGATGCTGGAATTGTTTTATTAGCAGCACTTCAATTTTTATTCGCAATATGGTGCTGTTCAGCGAGCGCAAATAGATTTCTGAATCAACCATGGAATAACAGCATAAAAGACATAAAACAAACATGCATTACATCTAGCGAAACTGGTGGAACTAGTACAGTGTGCGAAACAAGCGCAACTAGCACACAGAGCACACCAATCTCATCGAACACACCAAGCACACCCGTTTTTATTAGATTAGCAATACTTATTACATTCTTATTTAGCCCACTAGTAACTTTCAGCACTATATCTTTAACGAAATCACCATTATTCGCGTTCGCATTCGTGTGGTGGTTTGGAACGCTATATGAACTTCGAAATAAAAATTATCGATACCACACAATATTTGAGCTGATTATATCTGTATGCGTAATGCTAATAGCAGCAAAATATGCATGGTACATTTTAATAATTCAATTCGTAATATTACTTATAAGCGAAAGAAAACGTTGGTGCATATGGGTTTGTTGCATACTTCTTCCAATTATTGCTATTCACGGATCGATCTCATTGCTCATACACAACGGAGTAATTATAAGTGGAGATCCTATTGAAAGCAAAGGATTACAACTTCAACAAATAGCTAGAACCGCAAGATTAAATCCAAAAAGCATTCCGTACGAAGCTAGAAAAGATATAGAGCCGATTTTCAACCTAGATCAGACTGCAGAAACATACAATCCGCAAGACGCAGATCCTGTTAAATCTTCTGGGCTACAATCAAAAAAAGTAAGTTATAGATGGCGTTACGTAACTAAAAAAGATTTACAAAAGTTTAATCGAGCATGGTGGCTGATTGTTAAAAACAGTCCGCTTACAGCAATAGACGCGTTTTTGGCTAAAACTTATGGGTACTTTGATATAACAGATAAACCTTATGTTGGTCCTGAATATTATATAAACACAGATAATATTCAAAATTCAACTTGGATTCGCTATTGGATGCCTGATTGGAGAAATAAAGTTTATAAGAACGCAAGCGATTTCAGTGATAATACTGAATTAGGTTGGCTAATTCACGGAAATACTTATGTTATTGCAACTTTGCTGATTGGAGCAGCTGAAATTATTTGTAAACGATGGAAAACAGTTGCTTTACACATACCTTTAGCGCTTTTAGTTGGAGTTATGATGCTAGCTCCAGCAAATAATTTTGAAAGACACATGTTACCTATAACTTTTGTTTTTTGGTTTACAGCTTTAACTTTCTGGAATGAATCACAATCTAGCAAAGAGCAGAAATCTAGTAAATCTAGTAAAGAATCACAACTCAGCAATAACGAATCAAAATCTAGTAAATCTAATAAATTTAGCAAATCTAGCAAATCTAGCAAAGAGCAGAAATCTATTGAACTAAATACTAAAAAATTATTAGAAGAAAACAAAATGCCGATTGAAAAAGAAAATGGCATGAATGTGAATAAAATAGAAGAAACTTCTATGCTTACTACAAATAACAAGGTGTGCAATGATTGATGCAATTTCGACTGATAGCCATGATTCTCAAGATGAGAACAGCCAGAGAATTGCGCAAAGCGACTCAAGCTCTCCTAGAAGTTCCTTACCTAAATCTATTCAAAATGACTTTGATTTTCTTTCTTTGCTTACAGGCATTAAAGCAGATGGAAGCAGTATTTATTCAAACAATATTGAAACGCAACTTTTAGAAAATTCGTCTTCATCATCTGAATCTGAATCATCTTCTTCTTCATCTTCTTTAAAAGAAACAACATTTGATGAATCTGAACATAAAAACTACAAAAATACACAACAAAAAGATTCGCAAATAGAAAACACAGAACCTTCTGAAGATTATACAAAAAAACATAAGCATCGTCTTTGGCATTTTGGATCTAGAAATTCACAAAAAACTCAAAAAACTCAAAATAATACAAACAGCGAAACTCCACATTTCACCGTATTGCCAACAGCACCAATATGCGAACAACAATTTGGTATTTACGATAATCGCGATGGAAAAGTTTTTGATTCAACAACACGACTTCGTTTACACACTCTTATTGCAACTTGCCTTATGAATGGAATTGCAGATCAGAGAGTAAGCGCATTGATGCATCTTTTACAATGGCAAAATAATCCTAAAATTATTGTTATTGCAGGAACATATGGGGCAATAAAGCATAAAGATAATGGTCCAACAAGGCATATTGCTACACATGAATTCGCAAACAACACTGACTCATTGCGAAGAGCAGTTTGGCCAATGTTAGGATCTTGTAATGCTTATGATGCAATAGTTGAAAGCGTTCAAAATGATGCAATAGAGCGCATAGCACATGCATGGAATATTAGTTCAGCTACGCGAACTTCAAGTTTTTCAGCTCCATCTCATATTATTATTCTCGCAATTCGAGAAGATCCATCTGATCAAGCTTTAGAAAAACTATGTCAGTTATTTGCTCCTTCTAAAAAGCCGATTGCAGTTAGTAGAATAGCTCAAAACGTAAATCAAGTTGCGGACGCAATCACAGCTACTTTAGCATCTCTTGCAGTAGCACCAGCTGTTAATCATTTGCCAAATATTATTCACACAGATGACGTTCTTCCAGAAAGAGCGCTCATTGGAGATTCATCTGCAATAGAAACTCTATATAAATCTGTTTATCAAAGCTTAGCGCCTTACAGCACAGATGATCCAACTCTTCCTACTGTAGATATGTTCCTAAGATTTGGCGGAGCATTAGATCAAACTGCACATGAGCTTAATGTTCATCCAAATACAGTGAGATATCGTTTAAGAAAAGTAGCACAAACAACTGGTTGGGATGCCACAGATCCGCGTGAAGCGTACGTTTTGCAAACAGCAATTACTATTGGAAGAATACGTGACGCACTAAATAACTAGCTTTCTTAACTAACTAGCTTTCTTAACTCATATTTTTTAACAGTGACTATTCATTAAAGCCAACGCTTAAAAGTAATTAAACGCAAGCATTCTAAAGTAACTAAAAGCCAACGCTTAAAAGTAATTAAACATCAACTATCCTTCACAGCACAAGCAAACTATAGTCATATTAAATAGAAATATTTAAACACTAAACAACAACTCTCTTGAGTTTAAGCACAATACTTATGCTTGACGCTCAAGAGAGTTGCGAGCGCAAGTAAGGAACAGTAATACATGAAATTAGTGTTTCATAAAAATTCCTCCATTACGTTTATAAACAACATATCCAACTACCAACACAGAAACGATGCTAATAATTACTACTCCAATTGTTAGCAAAATAATCATAGAATTATTAGAATTATTTGAATGCGAATCCGATTTTGCGTCAGAAATAAGTTTTTGCGTGTCTTTATCTAACAATTCCTCAGAATCATCATTAGAATCTTTTTTATAACTATCCTCGCTATCATCTCCACTAGATTCATTCTTCTTCATATTTCCACTAACCAAATCTTTGTCATTTTTATTAGCATCTTTACTCTTATTTCGCAATTTATTTTGCGAATCATATGTTTTATCACTAAAACGAGAGTGAGCAACATCAGCATTATGTCTGCTATTCTTATCATTCCCATTACTAACATTTTTAGAACTATGCAAATGTATAGCATCAGCTAAGTCATGCGATATAACTCGATTACGTTCTTTTAATATTGCTTTCCACCTCGGATGCAACCTATAAGAGCTACTCAAAATACTATTCTCATTCTCGCTTACATTTTTATTTTTTGAGTTTTTCTTATCTATTGGACCATAAGATTCATCATTTGAATCTGAATTGTGAGCTTTGCTATCTCCTCCACTTTTTAATGAATCTTTTTCATTTGGTCCTTGACTCTTGGACGGATCTTTAGTTTTAAGCGAAGTCTTTTGATTCTTCAAATGTGAATTATCTACACTATTACCATTGTTAGAAAGTATTTTCTTCGGACTTATAGAATGATGAGATAATTTTTTAGAAGATTTTTCACTTGAAGCAGGCTTTTGTTTACCTAAATTCCCAGAATTTACAGAATTTTGATTCTCTTGATCAGTATTAGTTATTGGTTTATCTGTAGAAACTGGAATTTTAATAATTCCACGCACAATATTGTAAAGTTTATCAAAAGATGATTCACTATCATAAGAATCGTTCACAACTTTGTTACTATCAGAATTTGAACTATTGTTAGAACGCGATTTAACTCTAACATTTTCAATTTTCTGGAACACAGTACGACCAACAAAATCCGTAGTTTCAACATAAACATCGTATAGCTTTTCGGAAGGTTCTAACGTGTAAGTTAATAACTTTTCTGAATCTGAAACATTTTTTACTACAACGCCATTAGAATAACTAGAATCTTCAGAATCAGAGTTAATATTATTACTTTCAGATTTAGAACTAGAATTCCACTTTATAACCACTTTTCCGTTAACGCGCATAAGAAAAGACTTCAATCGCATATTATCGCGAACAATCGCTTTAAATGGAAAACCAGAATTTTCTACTTCGTAAGTTTTATTGCTCGCAATATCAGAAATTTCAACATTAGGATCTTTAGTATCAACAATAAATGAATTTTTTACATACTCCGATTTATTACCAGACATGTCAGTTACTCTGTAAATCACACGCCAATCGCCATCATCGTAGTTCAAAGTAGAATGCCATATTTCACTAGATTTATTATCTTTTATAAAATCAGATGCACTAATAATAACTTGAGATTTTTCATCATCTGTACGAGCTATTGCATCATTTTGCAATAGTTTCATTAAAGAAAAATTCGCATCTTTAACAGTTATATGCGCGATTCGATGATGATTAAAATACTTAGTATTACCATCTTTTTTATCTTCATACATAACTTTCATAGAAGGACGCGTGTTGTCGATTACTATGAAACGAACACCAGTAGGATTTTGTATAGAATCAATTATGGAACTATTAGTATTCTCATAAGAATTTTTCACAAAGCTACTATTAGTGAAGTATCTATTTGCTTTTGGTATGCTTTTAAGAGCAATTGCGCGTACTTTTAACGTTCCAATATCGTATACACCTTCACCACTAAGAGTTAAATTGATTGTATAACTAGTTGGAGCATCTAAAGTCAGACTCTTCGTTTGAGGATCTTCCCTATAATGAACATCAACGCTTTCTGACAATAATTTTGTTGGCTCAAGAATGCGAGAATCACCTGTAACTTTATATTTTTGTATACTTACACGTAATTTTTGCAAACGTTTTGCAAAAGCACGAGTAAAACCATCAATAGTGATTTTTAAGCGAACAGACGCATGCGCAAACGCGAAAGCTCCTTTATTCAATATCTCAGTTGAATTTTCTCCACAAAAATCAACATTCTTAACATGAATATAACGCAATCCAAGCATACTAGGTTGCATTTCTTCAATTGAACTCGAAATCGAACTCGAATCAATATATTCGCCAATTGTCCCAGAAGAAACAGATTCTGTTGCCATAGCAGAAGAAGATTTTGTATTATATACAAGCGATGCAATATTTTCACTACCAATGCATATCCAAGACATAATAACAACGCAAACTATAGCAGCATAAACCCATCTCCTTAGCGATGATTTTCCATAAAAAGTATGCTTACTCAACTTTCTCATCATCACATTTCCCCCAATAAATAGTGATATTTTCTATACAATCATTCGAATAGCGCACTCAAACAAGAGCACGCAAACGCTTTTTAGCACAAGCAGAACGAGATTTTGAAGTAACTATATTCGACTTGTTTACGTCACTCATATAATTCGCGCGATTCACACTAGTTAAATTATTAACTCTATTCTTGCGATTCATATGCCTTATACTTACAGCATGATTTACATCAGCCAAAGACGTATCAACTGAATACGTATCAGCAGAACCCTTATCAGCAGAACCCTTATCAATCAAACATGCACCTGCAAGATTCGACTTACAACGAAGAAAAAGCTTTCTAGAATTTAAAGATGATTTATGACTATGTCTTGCAGAAGTGTATAAAAACGAACTTATATATCTAATCGCACGTTTTATCTTTATGATTTTTGACACAATAATTGCACTAAAGCATAGTAAAGCTCCAATTATTAGCAAAAAATACCCCAGCATGCTCCACATTCCAGCTGTCATAAATCCCCCGAAACTCATGCAAATGAACTAAATTTTATGAAGAAATCTAATTCATTTATTTTTCTTTTTATATTTTTGTTGTATTCAACTCGCGTACTACTCCAATTCGTTCCTTCAGAAATATTATTAAGATTTTCTTTATCTTCATTTATTTCATAGCTATCCACGCCTCCCATCTTTTCTAGGCTCACAAATGATTTTTATCTCTTTTCTGCAAGATCCTTTATTTTCAGGTTTCAAATCTTCCTTCTTAAATTTCTTAACTTCCTTTCTTAAATTTCCTTCTCAACTCCCTTCTTAACTCCCTTCTTAACTCCCTTCTTAAAGTTCTTAACTTTCTTAACACATCCCTACTTAACACATCCCTACTTAACACACCCCTACTTAACACACCCCCACTTAACTTCCCTCCTTAGCTAACTTTTTCTTTCTTTAACTTCATTCAATTTCCTTACTTTCTTTCCTTATTTTCCCTTCTTAGAGCCTTTACCAAATGCTTTACGCGATGCTTTATTATCTCCTTTCTCAGAATCTTTCTCAGAATCTTTACTGTCATCATTGATAATTACTCCACCAGTATTTGCATATTTATTTGAACTCAAATCTTCTTTTTTAATAAGAATCCCTTTTACTACATCGTGATTAACATTCTTGCTACTTTCAAAAAGTTCAAAAACACTAAGCAATTGTTTTTTACGTGATTCTGTTACATAACTTGTAGTCTTAGTTGATTTAGCTATATCAAGCGAAAGATTATAAAGCTTTTCTATAGAATTACTATCTTCTTCAGAACTTAATTTTTTCTCCAAGAATTGAGCACTATCTAATGCAACTTCTGCACTACCAATACGAACAACTTCATTACTGCTATTACGATTTACTTCAAGAAAGTCGAGAAGATTCATACAAAAATTGCGATAATACGAATCCGTATAAACATCTTTTACACTATTACTCTCTTTCTCATTATCGCTAAAACTTTTATCAGAATTTCCAACATTTTTATCTCCAATAGCACTATCTTCTTTAGAATCAACTTGAGAATTTTGTATTATCTTAAAATATGCACTAGCAACAGATTTATATAACGAAATAAGCTCATGCTGCTGATAACTAACATCATGCGATGCTTTATCAAACCAATCTAATGCTTCATGAACATATTCAACATACTCATTTTCTAAAGCATCATCTTGAGATGAAGAATTCTTCAATTTATCATTTCTATCAATTAAGAGTGAATTATTCCCAACATTTTCTGATTTAGTAAAATCAAAAGCATAAAACCAATACGCTTTACCAATCTCAAAAGAAAGCTTAGACCACAATTCACTTTGACTACGCAATCTAGAATCATATTTCGAAAGCAATTTATTAAATACGCGCCTTTCGCGAGAATCCCAACGAAAATCTCTACAGTGATATTTCAATAATTGCAATAAAGGTGTCATAGGCATAGACTCATCACTTATTGCACGCTCGCAATACATTTCAGCATTTTCAGAATCCAATGCTAAAGAACAATTGCGAATATTTCTGTCATAATTCTCATTACGAACACGCTGAGAAACAGCAAAACTTACTGGACTAAGCACAAAACACAATAACCCAGAAAGCGCTAGGACTAAAACATAAGCAAAATGCCTACGTTTTCTAGCCCTAATTTCTCTTCTACTAACAAATGATTTCTTAACTCTATTAGACTTTCTATCAAACTGACTAAAACTTGAATTATCGATACCAGATTCATGAGATGATGATTCACGAACACCAGATTCACAATCGCTAGATTCACGAACACCAGATTCACAATCACGAGATTCACGAGAATTTAACTCAATATAATTTGATTTTGCAAGATCTAAATTACTAGCAACTGAACTATCTGACTTAGATTTTCCGGAATACGATTCACAATCGCTAGATTCACAATCACGCAATTTGCTATCACGCGATTCGCAAGATGACGATTCGCAATCCAGAGATTTACAACCATGCAATCCACAATCACGAGATTCAGCAATTTTCATATTTTTATTGCAATATTTATTTTTGATCAATAATTCTTGCAAATTTAGCAAATCTTCCATCATGAAATCGCAAGATTTATATCTGTTCTCTGGTTTTATGCACATACCGCGAGCTATAACACTACATAATTTTGCCATTACATAATTATTTAATAACAAACTTTCATCAAATCCATCATTAAACTTTCGACAAAAATTATTTTTATCATCCGCATAGCCATCTCTATCTAAAGCGCTCACTCGCTTATAATTGCCATCACGAAACATGCTAGATGTTTCGCACGCATTAGATACGCTACGAGAACTGGAAACACCCAGAACACTAGAAACACCGGATGTAGAGCAAAAGTCTAATTCATTACAATCATCTACAGTGCAAAATCGCGAAAAATCAATCTTCCCATTAACTTTTCTACCAAAAAGCGCATAAGCTAAAGTTGCAGAAAGAGAATAAATATCTGATTGAACACTTACTAATCCTAAATTAGAAAATTGTTCAGGAGCAGCAAAACTTTTAGTTCCAAAAGTCACGTTACTACTATTCATTAAGTTTTCTCGCTGAATTGTACGCAATTCTTGAGCAGCACCAAAATCTATAAGTTTTACGTGACCATCATGATTTATCATCACATTCGATGGCTTCATATCACCATAAACAACAGCAGGATGCAAATTATGCAAATACTTTAATATTTCACATAATTCAATACCAATACGGATCACAAATTTAATATTTTGAGCACCATTCTTAGAAACTATATAAGAAAGTGGATTTCCTTGAACATAATCACGAACTATGTAAGCACGATTCCCTTCTTCAAAATAATTGACAATACGTGGTATATACGGGTTATCACAGCGATTAAGAATAGCGATTTCTGCACGCAATGCCTGTTTCAATACATCTGCAGACTGATTAGACTGTTCAAGAACAACTTCTTTCACAGTCCATTTGCATTGCAATACATTATCTACAGCGAGATACACTATAGACGTGCCACCTCGCCCCAACTCGCCAAGTAGCTGGTATCTACCACCTACGCAATTCATTATTCCCCCAATTTTCAGCAATTCGCATATTGTTATGTACGCTTCCAAATAACATCTACTCTCAAACAAAAACCATAAAACCAAATACGCAAACTTTTTTACTCTAAAAACAATTATTTAAAGCAGCTACACTTCAATGTGAATATTACTTTAATGAAGATTTTTTACTAAGCCAAGCTTTTTCCGCCAATGTGGTTGAAAGTTTAACACAACATTTTTATTACATAAACAAACTAAATATTACAAAATCTAACACTAATGTAAAACAAAAAGCGTTCACAAGAATCTTGCGAACGCTCTAAAACACCTAGAAAACTATAACACACAGAAACATATGACGCTTTAATAGACAAACATCGCTTTAGCCACTTAAAAAACTAAGATTTAGCAGCTTAAAAAACTAACAAACTAATAGCTAATCAATATTTGCACCTAAAGCAAGCAGCTTGCCACGAAAATCAGCATAACCGCGATCAATCAACGAAATTCCATGTACATTAGACGGACCTTTAGCAGTCAACGCAGCAATCAAATGACTAAAGCCACCACGCAAATCAGGAACATCAATATCTTGACCAGTTAAAGGAGTAGGTCCAAAAATCACAGCAGAATGCTTATAATTACGCTGCTGGAAACGACACGGCAAAGATCCTAAACATTCTCTATAAAGCTGAACTTTTGCACCCATATCAACCAAAGGCTTAGTAAAACCAAACCTGTTTTCATACACTGTTTCATGCACA
Source organism: Gardnerella bivia (assembly GCF_049262715.1). NCBI lineage: Bacteria > Bacillati > Actinomycetota > Actinomycetes > Bifidobacteriales > Bifidobacteriaceae > Gardnerella > Gardnerella bivia. The sequence continues at coordinate 718,355 of NZ_CP058399.1, read as the reverse complement.
ATACTCAAACCTTTTGCTTGAGTAAGAGCCACAACCAAAGGCTGCTGCCAATCAGTCATAAAACCAGGGTGCACATCTGTTTCAATCGCAACAGGTTGCAAGTCACCGCCCGGATGCCAAAAACGAATGCCTTGATCAGTAACATCAAAACGACCGCCAACTTTACGAAAAACATTCAGGAAAGTCATCATTTCAGGCTGAGTTGCACCTTTAATAAACACATCTCCATGAGTTGCTAATGCAGCAGAAGCCCACGATGCAGCCTCAATACGATCAGTTAAAGCAGTGTGAGTATATCCATGCAGCTCTTCAACGCCTTCAATACGGAAAGTCCTGTCAACATCAACCGAAATAATAGCGCCCATTTTTTGTAATACAGCAACCAAATCCATAATTTCAGGTTCAATTGCAGCTCCAGAAACTTCAGTGCGTCCTTCAGCTAAAACAGCTGCTAATAATGTTTGCTCAGTTGCACCAACAGACGGATAAGGCAAATGAATTTTAGTTCCATGCAAACCGTAAGGAGCAGTTATATGTATGCCATCCTCGTGATCTTTATCTACATTAGCGCCCAATTTTCTCAAGGTTTCTAAATGAAAATCAATAGGGCGTCCACCAATATTACAACCGCCTAATGCAGGTATAAAAGCTTCCCCTAAACGATGTAACAATGGACCAGAGAAAAGTATTGGAATACGAGAAGAGCCTGAAAGAGTGTCAACATCTGCAACGTCTGCTAATTGAACTTTTGCAGCATCAATTTCAACAATACCATCAGAAACATTTACATCAACATTAACACCATGCAAACGCAATAAATCTGAAACAACATGCACATCGCGAATTTCGGGAACATTTTTTAATGTAGATTTTTCAGCAGCAAGCAGTGCCGCAACCATTGCCTTACTGACGAAATTTTTCGCACCACGTACCTTAATAGTGCCATTTAAGGGCTTACCACCTTCAACATGTAACACATCTAATGCGTTATTATCGCTAGTATCAGCTACGCTCTGTGCAAACACATTTACCTCTTTCGTTTACGCGCGTGCATAGTCAAAACTTCCATAAGCAATCGCTGACAAGAAAACTCACATTTTGCATGAAAATTGCAGCGCACTCAAAATACTATATATATAATAGCGAAAGACTTACCCACGAAACAGACTTTCAAAACGCGCGTACAAAATGCGCGTATGAAATACGTATACAAACGCGCGAAACTCTCGCACGACAGCAATAAGCACTAAAAATTAAAGCAAATCAGCAAATCTAATCAATAAAGCACTAAAACAAAAACTAAAACTAAAACAAAAACTAAAACAAAAACTAAAACAAATCACCTTTTACGTAATCTATGAATTAAACGCGTAAATATAGACGGCTTGCGCAATAAATCAACTTCAGGAAGATTGTGTTCAGATTCTGCAGTTAGACCATAAGTATAGGCTTTACGAGATGATGGCTTACCAACTAATTTACCAAACTCAAGCATCTGAGTACGAGGTTCAAATGGATGACGTATATCAAATTCAAAAAGACGAATACCACGCTTATAAGGCTCAGGGCCATAAGAAGCAAATCCACAAGTTGGAGTAGAAACAAGCAGCATATTATGTGACTTCTCTCTACCTGCAAAAGAATTACGGTGATCATGCCCAGAAGCAATAGAAAACGTGCCATTTTTACGCAAAATAGCAAATTCACCACTATCTAGATCTGGACAGCTTACGCCTTCACTCAGATAACAATCAGATAAAACTTTAGACTCATCTAACACATAGTATTTTCCACTAAAAGCACGATACCCTTCTATCGCACGCTCAGCACTTGCATTTTTCTTAGGTACTTCTCTAAGCAAATCGTAATATTGCTTAAGAGCAAAATGCTGGAATACACAAAACCTTGCAGGCAAAAAGCTAGAAATTTTGCTCAAAAAATCGAGAGCTATTTTAGATGGCTCACCATAACCACCCGCGCGAGAATAGTCACCAGAATCCACTAACACTAAAGAAAACACTATATCTTTATTCTTACAGTCTTTTACAGGCAAAGCTAAAGTACCAGGTTCACAAGGAAAAATCACTTGATTAGGCAATATTCCATGCACGCGTTGTACACCTTTTGCATGTTGTACTTTTACAGATTTAAAGGCAGATTCTTCACTAAAATCACAATTTTTATCTTCATATTCCATTCTATCGGAAATATTTCCGCTATGATTTAAACAACCTGAAAATTCTCTATATAAATCATCTAATTGTGCATTGCTCAAACCACACTGATTGTCATGATTTCCATAAGTTACAACCCACGGAATCCCCCTATCTTCCAAGGGTTTTACAACGCTACTTATATGCTTGCGAATTTTTTCACGCGTATCTTCTAAATCAGAATCTGAAAAATCTAAATTATGTTCCCAACGACGGCGCGTAAAAGTATTAGAAAAATCTTTATCATATCCCGCAATCTGATTTCCAGTGAAAATAACTATATCTGGTCTAGCCTCATCACAAGCAGCTTCAATAAGACGAATAGTATCTTTTGAAACTTTAGAATTTTCTTGTATATCAGCACACTGAAGCACACGAAACTTTCCAGAAAGATGGAATTGCAATTGACCCAGTCGCGCTGAAATAGATAAAGGTAACTTAACATTAGACTTTACAACATCATGAGTAGTAGAACTTTCAACACTACTTTTTACAACGTTTACTTCATCTGAATCATTTTCACTAACGCGACTACATGCAAAATCATTTTCATCAACACGGCTCTCATAAAGTTTAGAATCATTAGCAATATTCAAATTTGCATTCACACCAACATTAAGCAAATCACATTCGCCATATCTACTATCTACGTCTTCACTAAGCACACATTCTCTATTCGCATGCGAAGGTTCATTGCAAAGTTCACTATTTGCATGCAAATGCTCACCATTAGACTCACAGCAAAGCCCTCTATTTGAGTGATTTTCTTCGGGCTTCACACCATCGTAAGCTGACTTCTGAGCTTCACAATTAGACGAAATATCTTCAGGCATAGTTCAAGCATACGGCAAATTAGAGAATTACCAAAATTTAAGATCATTACTCGCAAAATCATACACACTAAATTACAAATCATTATTCAATCAATCATAAATTATTACACTATCAATCAATCGCAAAATCATACGAGTGTACTTAATAACAAATTCTCACACATGTAATCACAACTTCCCTATTTACGATTAGCAAACGTTATCGCGCGATCTATTCGTTATTCTCGTCTACTTCAGCTCATTTTAGTGTGGTAGCAATCTTTACTCGCAATGTGGCGTTATTTACACGCAATTATCGCTTTATTTACGATTAGCAAACGTTATAACTGTTCTCATGCTTTAAATATATAAGTAAGAAATAATATAAAATATAAAAAATAAGAATCTTAGATAATTAACGTTGTTTTTTCAGGGTTTTTTAAGGGTTTGGTATTCTTTTGTTCAGGATAGTGTGGTTTTATTTTTAATAGGATTTAAATCATTGAGTTTAATGGTTTTGAGTTGTGTTTAATATAATTTAATTTTCTTCTTCTCTTTTAGTTAGAAACCCTGGGACTAAAGCCCCAGGGTTTTTAATTTAACTTATAAACCGTGCTTAGCTTATAAACCTGCTTAACTTGTAAACCGGGTTATAAGGCTTATATGACAAGTAGTAGAAGTTAAAAGCGTTTAAATATAAGGCTTATATGGTAAGTAGTAGGTTGCTGAACGTGGAAAGTAATATAAGAAAACGGGGAGTCAAGTGACTCCCCGTTAAAAGAATAATGCGGCAGCGTGCTAGTCTCCCACACCCTATCGAGTGCAGTACCCTCACCGTGTCAGGCCTTAGCTTCCGGGTTCGGAATGGGACCGGGCGTCTCACCTGAGCCATGACCACCGCAAAACTATATTATACACTCACTTAATGAGTGGAAAGTGACGGTTTGGGAACCGGACATGAACGCGAGTATAACTTAAATCAATCTCAACAATCTTAACCGCAGAAACGTTTAACACTCCAAGCGTCTAAAACATTAAACTGTTTAAACCTTAAATTTAAAGTATATTACAATCACCCATTAGTACTGGTCAGCTCCACCCCTCACAGGGCTTCCACATCCAGCCTATCAACCACGTGTTCTACATGGGGGTTCACACACAAAAGTGTAAGGAATGCTAATCTTAGAGCAGGCTTCCCGCTTAGATGCTTTCAGCGGTTATCCCTTCCAAACGTAGCTAACCGGCAGCGCCACTGGCGTGACGACCGGCATACCAGAGGTTTGTCCACCCAGGTCCTCTCGTACTATGGGCAGGCCTCTTCAACATTCCAACGAGCGCAGAGGATAGAGACCAAACTGTCTCACGACGTTCTGAACCCAGCTCGCGTGCCGCTTTAATCGGCGAACAGCCGAACCCTTGGGACCTGCTCCAGCCCCAGGATGCGACGAGCCGACATCGAGGTGCCAAACCATCCCGTCGATATGGACTCTTGGGAATGATCAGCCTGTTATCCCCGGGGTACCTTTTATCCGTTGAGCGATGCCACGTCCGTACGCCGGCACCGGATCACTATCTCCGACTTTCGTCCCTGCTCGACCCGTCAGTCTCACAGTCAAGCCCGCTTGTGCGATTACACTCAACACCCGATTGCCAACCGGGCTGAGCGGACCATTGAGCGCCTCCGTTACTCTTTAGGAGGCAACCGCCCCAGTTAAACTACCCGCCAGGCACTGTCCCTAACACGGATAACATGTTGAGGTTAGACGCCAGATATGGAAAGAGCGGTATTTCACCTTACGACTCCACGCAAGCTAGCGCCCACGCTTCACAGCCTCCCGCCTATGCTACACGATCCACACCTAACGACAATACCAAGGTATAGTAAAGGTCCCGGGGTCTTTTCGTCCTTCTGCGCTTAACGAGCATCTTTACTCGTACTGCAATTTCGCCGGGCTCCTGGCCGAGACAGTGGGGAAGTCGTTACGCCATTCGTGCAGGTCGGAACTTACCCGACAAGGAATTTCGCTACCTTAGGATGGTTATAGTTACCACCGCCGTTTACCGGGGCTTAAATTCACCGCTTCACCTAAAAGGCTAACGGATCCTCTTAACCTTCCGGCACCGGGCAGGCGTCAGAGCGTATACAGCGGCTTACGCCTTCGCACGCTCCTGTGTTTTTGGTAAACAGTCGCTACCCCCTAGCTTGTGCCACCCCCAACAGCTCAACAATGTGAAACCATATCACCATCAGGGGTCTCCCTTATGCCGAAGGCACGGGAGTAATTTGCCGAGTTCCTTGGCCAGGATTCGCCCGATCGCTTCGGTATACTCTACCAGACCACCAGTGTCGGTTTAGGGTACGAGCGGAATCACACCTCACGTTGAAGCTTTTCTTGGCAAGCAGGATCACCGGAATCAGCCTTACAGCCTACCCATCACGCCTCAGCTTAACATCCCCCGGATTTACCTAGAGGACAGCCCACACGCTTAGCCACGGAAAACCACCTCCGCAGCCGGCTACCTACCCGCGTCACTCCCACGCTAACCTACTACCGATACAGTCCCAACATTAAACCATCTAACAACCCCGAAAGGAAACCAGATAATAAAACGAAGGTTAGTACTCTCAGATTCAGTTCGAACGGTGTAACACCGGTACGGGAATATCAACCCGTTCATCCATTCGACTACGCCTGTCGGCCTCGCCTTAGGACTCGACTCACCCGGGGACGACGAACGTGGCCCCGGAACCCTTAGTCATTCAGCGGACAGGATTCACACCTGTCTTTCGCTACTCATGTCTGCATTCTCACTCCCGTATAATCCACGACACGTTCACACGGCCGCTTCACCTCATACAGGACGCTCTCCTACCCCGCGTGAAAAAATCACACAGTCGCGTCTTCGGTGGCGTGCTTAAGCCCCGCTACATTGTCGGCGCGGAACCACTAGACCAGTGAGCTGTTACGCACTCTTTCAAGGGTGGCTGCTTCTAAGCCAACCTCCTGGCTGTCTATGCGACTCCACATCCTTTCCCACTTAGCACACGCTTAGGGACCTTAGACGACGATCAGGGCTGTTTCCCTTTTGACGACGGAGCTTATCCCCCGCCGACTCACTGCCATGATAAACCTAACAGGTATTCGGAGTTTGGCTGCTATTAGTACCCGGTATGGGCCCGCAAGCATCCAGTAGCTCTACCCCTGCAAGCAATAACATGACGCTGCACCTAAATGCATTTCGGAGAGAACCAGCTATCACGGAATTTGATTGGCCTTTCACCCCTAACCCCAAGTCATCCCCCCAGTTTTCAACCTAGGTGGGTTCGGTCCTCCACACGGTCTTACCCGCGCTTCAACCTGCTCAGGGCTAGATCATCCCGCTTCGGGTCCAGGACATGCGACTCAAACGCCTTTTAAAACTCGCTTTCGCTACGGCTCCCCCACCCGGGTTAGCCTCGCCACATACCACTGACTCGCAGACTCATTTTTCGATAGGCACGCCGTCACCCCATAAAAAGGCTCCGACGGATTGTAAGCGCACGGTTTCAGGAACTATTTCACTCCCCTCCCGGGGTGCTTTTCACCTTTCCCTCACGGTACTAGTACACTATCGGTCAGACAGGAATACTTAGGCTTACCCAACGGTCTGGGCAGATTCACGCGGGATTCCACGAGGCCCGCGCTACTTGGGAATAAACATAAAGAGACATCGCACGACTTGCTACGGGGCCATCACCCTCTACGGCTGGGAATTCAATCCCATTCACATAACACGACATTTTATCACTCTTCTCAACCCCGTCAGAGGCTGAACAATCAATCCCACGACCCCGAGCACGCAACACCTGACGGTTATCACACGCACCCGGTTTAGCCTCATCCGCTTTCGCTCGCCACTACTCACGGAGTATCCTTTCCTGCAGGTACTAAGATGTTTCACTTCCCTGCGTACCCCCCACAAAACTGTGGTGACCACTCATAACAATGGCCGGGTCTCCCCATTCGGAAATCCTCGGATCAAAGCCCACTCGGCAGCTCCCCGAGGCATATCGCAGCCCGTCACGTCCTTCATCGGTCCTGTCTACCAAGGCATCCACCATACGCCCTTACCAGTAATACACACTAATAAGACCTACCAGCAAAATACTCTAGACAACTAATCATCACACTAAACGATCATAAAACGATCAAGACGACTCCACCAAAATGGAGCCGGTTGAAATTGATAAAAGCAAAAAAACAAAACAAAAAGTTTCGTATTCTTACTCGCGTCCACTATCCAGTTCTCAAACCACCACAACACCACGAAACACGAGCCAACAAAACATTAACCCGTAATCCCATGAGTCACAGACTACAACCCCAAAACAAGGGGGGTGGCAATCCGGGAACCCAAAAACATGCCTAAACCACTCACATAAAAACATCAACTATTGTTTTCCACACCAGTAACCACACTCAAACCGAGCGTGCACAAAAACTCCGTAGAAAGGAGGTGATCCAGCCGCACCTTCCGGTACGGCTACCTTGTTACGACTTAGTCCCAATCACGAGCCTCACCTTAGACGGCTCCCTCCAAAAAGGTCAGGCCACCGGCTTCGGGTGCTGCCCACTTTCATGACTTGACGGGCGGTGTGTACAAGGCCCGGGAACGCATTCACCGCGACGTTGCTGATTCGCGATTACTAGCGACTCCGCCTTCACGTAGTCGAGTTGCAGACTACGATCCGAACTGAGACCGGTTTTAAGGGATTAGCTCCATGTCACCATGTCGCACCCCGTTGTACCGGCCATTGTAGCATGCGTGAAGCCCTGGACGTAAGGGGCATGATGATCTGACGTCATCCCCACCTTCCTCCGAGTTAACCCCGGCGGTCCCCCGTGAGTTCCCGGCATAACCCGCTGGCAACACAGGGCGAGGGTTGCGCTCGTTGCGGGACTTAACCCAACATCTCACGACACGAGCTGACGACGACCATGCACCACCTGTGAACCTGCCCCGAAAGGAAACCACATCTCTGCAGTCATCAGGCACATGTCAAGCCCAGGTAAGGTTCTTCGCGTTGCATCGAATTAATCCGCATGCTCCGCCGCTTGTGCGGGCCCCCGTCAATTTCTTTGAGTTTTAGCCTTGCGGCCGTACTCCCCAGGCGGGACGCTTAACGCGTTAGCTCCGACACGGAACCCGTGGAATGGGCCCCACATCCAGCGTCCACCGTTTACGGCGTGGACTACCAGGGTATCTAATCCTGTTCGCTCCCCACGCTTTCGCTTCTCAGCGTCAGTAACAGCCCAGAAACCTGCCTTCGCCATTGGTGTTCTTCCCGATATCTACACATTCCACCGTTACACCGAGAATTCCAGTTTCCCCTACTGCACTCTAGCCCGCCCGTACCCGGCGCAGACCCACCGTTAAGCGATGGGCTTTCACACCAGACGCGACGAACCGCCTACAAGCTCTTTACGCCCAATAAATCCGGATAACGCTTGCGCCCTACGTATTACCGCGGCTGCTGGCACGTAGTTAGCCGGCGCTTATTCGAAAGGTACACTCACCCGAAGGCTTGCTCCCAATCAAAAGCGGTTTACAACCCGAAGGCCTTCATCCCGCACGCGGCGTCGCTGCGTCAGGGTTTCCCCCATTGCGCAATATTCCCCACTGCTGCCTCCCGTAGGAGTCTGGGCCGTATCTCAGTCCCAATGTGGCCGTCCGCCCTCTCAGGCCGGCTACCCGTCGAAGCCTAGGTGGGCCATTACCCCGCCTACAAGCTGATAGGACGCGACCCCATCCCATGCCGCTAAACACTTTCCCAACAAAACATGCGTCAAGTTGGAGCATCCAGCATTACCACCCGTTTCCAGGAGCTATTCTGGAGCATAGGGTAGGTTGGTCACGCATTACTCACCCGTTCGCCACTCTCACCAACCAGCAAGCTGGTCAGATCCCGTTCGACTTGCATGTGTTAAGCACGCCGCCAGCGTTCATCCTGAGCCAGAATCGAACCCTCCACGAAAAAAATTTCAATGAAAAGCCAAACTAGGCTCCAAAAAATAAAGAAAAAGACGAGACATTCTTTAAGGAAAAAACATCCCACAAAAACCTCACCACCATTTAACCATCTCTCAGGCACCCCACAAACTGTGAGGCTGACAATGAACTGGCAATAATTAACTAAATAAGTAGTACAGACACGCTTTTGAGTTCTCAAACCACCACCACACCAGCCGGCTCATCAACCCCAACCGAGGAGAACCAGCCGCGCTGAGCAGCAAAAGATAAACTTACACCAACACACGCTAAAACGCAAACCCAAAAAACAAAACAACCCCAAAACCACTGAAAACAAGCCAAAACACCGGCGTGTCGAAAAACACCAACCCAACCCCACAAACAAGCAAAAACAAGAAACAAGACAAATAAACAAACAAATAAACAGTAAAAAAAAAACTAATAAACAATAAAAAAACAAAATAAAGAAATAAAGAAAACTCAAGAAACAAAAACAAACAGACAAAAACTTAAACAACAAAAAGAAATAAATAAACAGACAGACAAATAAATAAATAAATAAAAACTATCTAATCAACTCTAAGCCCAAAGAACTCTGCTAAAGCATAAACATCTGGCTCGCCATATTTTTCTACTAAACTCATCCAACGCAATGAGTTATCATTACCAAAACGAGCTGCCTTACGTCGATACGATTCAACTGTCAAAAATCGCGGCGGAACTGACTTACTATTGTATTTATCTGCAACCATAACAATTTCTTGCTCAACTGTGCGAGGCATATAGTCATCAACAGGCAAAGGTAAATTCTGTGATTTAACTTGTTCTCTAGAAAGCCCAACGCCAGTATGATTGCGCGCAAATTGTGCAATATCTTCACTAACTGAATTCTTTAGCAAATAATTGTATCCCAATAATCCATGAGTAATATAACGCGGACCGTCAAATCTTAAAGTTCCAGAAGTTCCATCTTCCTTCAATAATTTATAAGTTCCAATATCATGCAATAAAGCACCAATACAGACTGCATATTCATCAACGTAGCAACTAGGCGCATATCCGCCAACAAAATTCGGCAAAGTCTTATTACCAATAAGCGAAATCATCCCACTTCTTGCCATAAGCGCGCGATCAGCATAGGATTTCGGCATAAAGGATAAGTACTCAAGATTAGAATCACAATAACTCAAATTGCTATCGCGTGGCTTATCATTACACAATTTCTCGCATAACAACTTATTCTGATTCATCGCAATTTGCCAAGCAATAGTAGCAATAACAACACAATGACCATGAATTAAATCGTATGCAGATTTAGACGGAGCAATCTCACAGTGCAATCGCTCAACTTCAGAAAAATCAGGAATATCCGACAATATCACTCCAGAACCATCAACATTCCCAGAAATTTCAGAATTAAAAAGCATATTTATTGCCTAGCTTTAGAAACATTATTAGACGACTTGTCGTTAGATGACTTGTCATTAGATGACTTACCATCTTGATGCGGATCAAGAATATCAACAGAATCAATAGTTCCATTAACAGCAGCAATATCTCGAGCATTCATAATAGCTGTTTGCTCAGCGTCACTTGGACGATTGCTTTGCAAATCAGAAACTATTTCAGCTGCAGAAGCACCTTGCAAAGACTGCACTGCTCTAGAAGAATCGTCTTCACGATTCAAACGCGGAGGCCTACGAGTAGAAACAAACAAAGGCTGAACTTCTACAATAGGATTGTAAGGCGCTAAACCAAACCACTTAACAGGAGTTCCAGCAATATGCCTAATCGCATACTTCATCTTCAAAGACAAAGCTCCACGAACTGAAACATTAGATTCAGGCATTAAAGCTTTATGCAAAAGTACATAACGAATTGGTCCAATATCTGGATCAGCATCAACCTTAGGATACACAGATTTCTGCCGAGGTAACTCTCCAGTGTGAGAAAGATCGTGCATAATTTGATGCAAATAAGCAGGAATTGAAGGCGAAACTTTAAAACCAAGCTTTATTTTTACTCGGAACAAATAATCAGTTCCAAAATTCTCAACACAATACTCGCGTGTGAACGGAGCATCATCAGTTTCAACAGACACAGCCCACCAAGCTCTAGCACGCTTAGGATGATCAGCAAAAATCGAGAAGAAAATACCAGTATCTAACCGCTTCATCTCTCGATCAGAAGTTAAATATACGATATTATCGGCAAAATAAGGGATACGGAAATCGCTATGCAACTTATCTAAAACAGGTAAGAAATCTTTAGGCTTCATATGCAAGCGCTGTGAACGTTCAATCTTAGTGCCATCTTTCCAAGTGAGCATAATAATCAAAATCGATGCTCCAAGAAGCATAGTAAACCAGCCACCATGCATGAACTTAGCCAAAGACGCCACGAAGAACATAAGCTCAATAACTAAGAATCCGATTGCAAACACAAGTGCTCCAACGCGTTTCTTCTGATACCACATATGCGCAGTAAGAAGAATTGTTGTTGCAATCATTGTCATAGTCAAAGCCAGACCATAAGCACCAGAAATATGCTCTGAATCGCGGAATACTGCTAACACAGTCAAAGTTGAAATACACAAAACAACATTCACAACTGGAATATAAAGCTGGCCTCGAGTACGAGCAGGATATTGAACTTGCAAATGAGGCATCCAATTCAAACTTGTTGCTTCAGAAACCATAGTAAAAGCACCAGTAATCAAAGCTTGAGATGCAATGATGCCAGCTGTAACAGAAAGAACAACAGCAACATATCGCAAATTTGGACCAAGCATTTGGAAGAACGGATTCAAACCTTCAGTAGACCATAACGACTTATCGCTTTGATGCTTCAACATCCACGAACCTTGACCGAAGTAATTAAGTATAAGCGCTACTTTAATAAACGGCCAAGTAACATAAACATTTCCTCTACCAACATGACCCATATCTGAATACAAAGCTTCAGCACCAGTAGTCGAAAGGAAGATAGTACCCATAACAGCCAAGCCAGCAATATTATGAGAGCTAAATAAGAACTTAATACCATAAACAGGATTAAGAGCTTCAAAAATAGCAAAATCAGTTCCGATATTCATTATTCCAACAAGCGCAAGGAAGGCAAACCAAATCATAACTACGATTCCAAATACTTTGCCAATCCTCTCTGTACCACGTTGCTGAACAGAGAATAAAATCACGATTATAACAATCGTAATCATCAAAGCTAAATTGCTATTTTCTAAGAAAATCGGCTTAAACGCATCAATAGTGCGAAGACCTTCAACTGCAGAAGATATTGAAACTGCAGGAGTTAAAACAGAATCAGCTAAAAATGCTGCTCCACCAATCATTGCAGGAATAGCAAGCCAAGCTCCGCGCTTACGCATCAATGAATACAAAGCAAAGATGCCGCCCTCACCCTTGTTATCTGTGCGCATTGCAACAAAGACATATTTGACTGTAGTAATCAAAGATATTGACCAAAACACCAAAGAAAGCATTCCAAAAATAGCTTCACGATTGATATTTTGCAATCCGCCTTGACCAGCTAAAAATGTTTGAGCAGTATACAAAGGCGAAGTACCAATATCTCCATAAACCACTCCAAGAGCAACAATAGCCATTGAAAGAGTGAATTTATCTGAACTTGTCTGAATCTTAGCCCACAAACGTCCAAGCGGACCACGAACAGCGGAATCAGCAAGCTTTTCTGCTTCTTTAACTTCTTGAGCTTGCTGTTGAGCTATTACTTCGCGCTCTTCGCGAGTAGTCGTTTTTTGCGAAACTTTCGGCGCTTTAGTAAATGATGCAGCGCGCAAAATCGCAGATTTTGAGCTTTTTGTAGAATCTTTCGCACCGTTGCGAGGATCCTTTGCACCTTCTTTCGTTGGCACACTAATGCGTGACTTCGTCATGCCAGATTCCTCCATAGCTAAGACGTATTTCCACATATGCGGAAGATAATAACAGCCTTATTCAATCTACAGTTTTATTTAACTCGTACTTGGATATTGTATACAATAATAGATATATAGTGCAAAAAATATTCAAAAATCGTTGAAAAATAAGGATTCTTGAAAGTTGTTTTACACTTAAAATCCGTAAATTTTCTCTGTATTTTCTCGTGTTACTTTAGCAGCTTTTGAAAGACTAATATCGAGTACTTGGGAAAGCGTTTCCAAAGTATATGGAACCATATAAGGAGCATTAGGTCGTCCACGGTAAGGCATCGGAGTCAGATACGGCGCATCTGTTTCAACAGTAATATGATTTAGACCAATAATACGAGCAGATTCACGCAAATCTTCATTACCTTTATACCCAATAGTTCCAGAAAAACTAGCAAACCAGCCATTTTCACGAAGAATAGCCGCAATGCAAGCATCACCTGAATAACTATGAAATACAGTCATTTCTGGAGCGCCATCTTTTAATAAAATTTCTATAACATCACTATGAGCTTCACGATCGTGAATTTGCAATGGCATATTAAGCTCTTTAGCAAGTGATATGTGATCTCGAAAAGCCTCACGTTGAGCAAACCTAGATGGTTCGCCTGTACGAAAATAATCTAAGCCTGTTTCACCAATAGCAACTATTTCTTCCGGATTTGAGATTATAAGCGAGCGCAAATGCTGCATTGCTTCATCGAAAGGTATGTCATGATATGGCTTATAAACTACAGGCAATCCGTCTGGACCAGTTGTACCTCTATGACCGTGCAACACTGCTTCATTTGGATGTATTGCAATTGCAGCACGAACACAATCCGAGTGTGATTTAGCAAATGAGATAGTTGGCTCCCAATCTGGGTACTCGCAGCCAACTTCTAACATATGCGAAACTCCTGATGCTTTTGCTTTAACAACTAAATCATCTGCAGTTGGCTGATATATTAAATCACGACCTTTTTGGGCTAATTGCAGATTTAATTCGTGCACAAAATTTACTACACTTAACATATGAGTGTGATCGTCTGCTATTGACACTCCGCTTTTAATTAGATTTAACCATGAATCAGATTGCGATACTGCAGATTGCGAAACTGCAGATTGCGATAATTTCAAATCTTTATTTGAGAGTTCGTCTTCATTAAGCGATGCCAATGCAGGCGCCCAATTATGTTCACGATGATGTTTACTCATATTTTCAAGTGTACTCGCGCAATAAAAATTCTATTTTGTAACGAAAAACGCCGCAAAATTTAAGATAAATATAGACTAGCTAAATCACAAACAAAATCTCAAACAACCTCACGCAATCACAAACAAAATCACGCAACCTCAAACAATTGCTTTACGAATCGCATCATATTGTGATTTAACAAGACGATAATAAGATCCCTTTTCTGCCATAAGCGCTTCATGAGAACCTCGCTCAACAATTTCCCCATGATCTACTACACAAATCAAATCAGAATTTTCAATAGTAGAAAGCCTATGAGCAATTACAAAAGAAGTACGATTTTTAAGTAGCTGAGCTAATCCTGCTTGCAAAGCTTCTTCTGTACGAGTATCAATATTACTTGTTGCTTCATCGAGAATTAAAATGCGCGGATCTGCCAAAAGTACGCGCGCAAATGAAATGAGCTGTCTTTGACCTGCAGAAAGAGTAGCTCCACGCTCCTCAATTTCAGTATCATAACCATCTGGTAAATCTTCAATAAACTCATGTGCATGAACTGCGCGCGCTGCAGCCTCAATTTCTTCATCACTCGCGTCAAGCTTTCCATAACGAATGTTTTCACGAACTGTTCCACTAAAAATAAAACTGTCTTGAAGCATAACACCCATCTGCTTACGTAAAGACGCTAAAGTTACTGAACGCACGTCATATCCGTCAATAGTGATTGAGCCTTCGCAAACATCGTAGAATCTTGAAAGAAGACTTACAATCGTAGTTTTTCCAGCACCAGTAGGACCTACCAAAGCAACAGTAGTTCCTGGTTTAACATGCAAATCAACAAGATTCAAAATCAGTCTTCCGTCATCCTCATAACGGAATACAACATCATTTATATCTACTTTACCTTCAATTTTAGGCAAGTCGATAGCGTCAGGACTATCTACAATCTTTGGCTTAATTCTCAAAGTTTCAAAAATTCGCTCCAAATATACAGAACATGTTACAAGTTGAGTATAAAAATTACCAATATTCACTACAGGTTCCCAGAAAGTAGTTGAATACCAAATAAAAGCTATAAGCGTACCAGTGCTCACATTCATTGAGAACACATTCGTTACACCAACATAGTAGAGCAAAGATATTGCAGAAGTTTCAATGATTAACGCTCCAGGCCAAAGCAATAATTGAAATCTAACATTCTTCATCCATGCTTTTCTTACTTCAGACTGCTGACCTTGGAAAATACCATACGCTTCAGCTTCTCGAGCAAAAGTTTGAGTTGTTTTTACACCTGCAATTGACTCATGCAAATACGCGTTAAGATTACTTTGCTTATTTGATAATTTTTTAGACGCTTTTTGCTGCAAAATTTGCAAAGTACGAGTCCAAATTATAAATATTGGAAACAGAACCAAGCTCCACAACGCCATTCGCCAATCTATTACAAACATTGTAATCAACGTAATAATAAGCACGAAAACATCGGAAAACACGTTAATAAGTCCCGAAGAAAGAGTGTCCGACAACGTGTTTATATAATTTACAATGCGAATCAAAATTTTTCCGTGAGGACGAGAATCAAAATAATCAAAAGATAATGATTGCACATGCGTAAAAATATCTCTTCGCATATCTTTAATTATCAACTGACCTATTTTTGTAATAGCTAAAGTTCTGTATGCCAAACCTAACTCGTATAAAATAATAAAAGTTAGAAAAACTGCAATGATTACATATAGATACGTTAAACTTTTTTGTGGCAAAACCACATCTATCAATATTTTTGTAATCATAGGCATAGCTGTCATAATTATGCTGCCGCTAATAACTACCATAATTACTAATAGAAGCTTTATAGAATATGGCTTCACGTATTTTCTAATACGCATAAGCTCATGAATATTTATACGTTCTTCTTGACTTTCATCTTCGCGATATGTGTTTCTTTGAGCCATATTCTATTCCGCCTTAGTAGTTTCAAATCCTGCAGACTTACCAGTTTGCAATCCCAACTGCTTTCTGTAAATCTCCCAATACCTTCCATGCTTAGCAACAAGATCACTGTGCGTTCCGCGCTCCACAATTTCGCCATGATCTAATACAACAATCATGTCTGCATCTTTAACAGATGAAATTCTATGTGCGATTGTAATTACAGTGCGCGTGCCATCAAGTTTCTTTAACTCCTGCTGAATATGCTCTTCTGTTTCCATGTCTACAGCGGAAGTTGTGTCGTCCATAATCAAAATTGCAGGATTGTTCGCCAATGCCCTAGCCAAGCTTAAACGTTGCTTTTGCCCTCCAGAAAGACCAACTCCACGCTCTCCTACTACAGTTTCATAGCCATCTGGCATATTTGCAATAAAATCGTCAGCAGCAGCAATACGAGCCATTCGGCGAATAGTATCATCTAATTCTTTGCAATTTTCTTTGTTTTTAGCCAAACCAAAACTAATATTTCCGGCAATTGTATCTGAAAATAGGAAAGTTTCTTGCGCAACTATACTAACTTCACTACGAACAGTTTCTAGCGGCAACAAGCGCACATCTTTCCCGTCAATTAGAACGCGTCCGCGCGTCGGATCATAAAATCTTGAAATAAGATTTACAAGAGTTGATTTTCCAGATCCAGTTTCGCCAAGAATACCAAGCTTACTTCCAGCAGGAATTCTTAAATCAATGTCTTTCAAAATAGGAGAATCTTCATCGTCTGGGAACGCAAAATCAACATGCTCAAAAGTGATTTCACCTTTAACTTTAACGTCTTTATCCGCTTCTTTTGAAATATCAATATGCGATTCTTGCGTAAGAAGCTTGCGAATATTCACACATCCTGCGTTAAATCGCTGCCAATCGTTAATAAGCCAGCCAGACATTCTAATAGGCATATTAAGCATCCAAAGGAAACTGTTAAAAGTAACAAATACGCCTAAAGTCATGCTCCCGTTCAAAACAAGCAATCCGCCAAAACCAACTGTTATAAGATCAAGCACAAATCCCATGCTGTCAATCCACGGCATATATTTTTGAGTATTCTTTGCAAGCGTAATATTGCGATTAAAGTAGTCTTCGTTGCATTCATCGAATTTTTTAGTTTCGTAAGTCTCACGCACGAAAGCTTTTACGATACGATTCCCTTCAATATTTTCTTCAACCATAGAATTCATACGAGCAAAAGATTCACGAATCGCAAGGAATTTTGGCCTAGCATTTTTACCTAGAGTTCGTGTAAGCCAAAACAGCAATGGAGTAATAGCCATTAACGCTAATGCAAGTTGCCACTGAATTATCGTCATTATAATTAACGCGAATATAAACATTACAACGCAATCTAACGCCATATATGAAACCCAGCTGAGCAAGTGACGAATCGCATCCGTATCAGACGTCATTCTGCTCATAATATCGCCGGTACGCGTGTGATTGAAGTATGTAAAATCAAGCGAATGAAGTTTCTCATATTCGTCACTCACAAGGCGATACACTGCATTTTGACCAAATTTCTCCATCAAAAGCTGATAAATATACCTTGAGAATACACGAATAATCATCATCGCTATCATCAATGTGCATACGCCAATAAGCAGATTATGCTTCTTTCCAATAATGATTTTGTCTACAATAAAGCCAGAAAGTAACGGCATTGTCATTGCCATTGTGTCGTTAATAATAAACAGAAAAATCGAAATCCAAACTTTCCACATATCTGGTTTGCAATATTGCAATATCCAGCGCACATTGCTCGCATCTTTGCGTTTATTTGGGTTTACATACATGCGCTAGATTCTCCTTTAATTTGATTTTAATTTAATTCGATTTTGCTTTAATTCGATTTTAATTTCAATCTTGCTTTATTTTCTATTTTTATTTAGATCTTTATTTAATTTAGTATTTGTATTTGTATTTGTAATTTTGCTTAGATTTGTAAGTTTTGAAGCAACTGTTTTCAATCTAAAGATTTTTAAACTTTCATAGAAGCGATTTTTAAGCAACTGTTTCACAAAAAGTTTCAAATTCGCAAAAGATTAAAAATTATTTAATTATTAAGTGTTGTAACTAAACAAGGATAAAAGCATGTGGTGCATAGCTCAAAGCCACACACCACATGCTGTAAGTTAAGCAATTAGCTTAAGTAAATTCTTACAAGTTATTGTAATAAATTTACTCACTTCTGCCAGCCCATATCCTCTGGGTAGGTGGTTGCATAACCAGCAGGACCATTGTTAGCAAAGCCCTTCTTGAACACCTGATAGATAGGAGGAGCGGAAACTGGAAGAGTGCCATACAGTGCAAGAGCTTCAGATTCTGCCTTGTTAGCGTACTCAGTCTGTTCCTTATAATCGTAAGTCTTGCCGACCTTATCGAGCATGGCATCAATATCCTTGTTGCCAACAAGACCCAAGTTAGAATCGCTATCAGACTTGTAAACCTGGCTAGCTGCAGACAAGAAGCTCAATGGAGATGTGGACTGCCATGCCAATGGAAGTACCTGGTAATCGTGAGCAGCAACAACCTTAGAGAACTTAGCAACAGCCTGGTTCACAGTCTTGCACTTGATTCCAGCCTTCTTCATCATAGCTTGGAAAGCGTTAGCAAGAGCTGCCTGAGTAGAGTCATCACCGAAGAAGGTGAAGGAAATCTCGAGTGGCTTACCATCCTTAGCGTAGTAGCCATCAGAGCCCATCTTGTAACCAGCAGCTTCAAGAGTCTTCTTTGCATTAGCAACGTTGTACTTGCCTTCAGCTGGGAGATTATTCTTGTATCCTGCCTGGAACATGGAAAGGAGCTCAGAACCTGGCTGTTCGCTCTTCCAGTTCATGCCCTGGAACTGAATCTTGTTGTAAGTAGCAACATCGAAAGCCTGAACAACAGCCTTACGGACTGCAAGATCATTCAATGGCTTGGACTGAGAATTGAAGTTCAAAACGCGAACCTTAGTGCTATATCCATAACGGAGCTGAGCGCCCTTAACGCTACGAGCAGCCTTAATAGAATCCTTAGAGGAGATAGAATCGGTTACAGCATCGATTTCGCCATTCTGGAAAGCGTTCAAAGCAGCAGTATCTTCCATACGCTTTACAACGATCTTATCGAGCTTAGCCTTCTTGCCCCACCACTTTGGATTGCGTGTGAAGACAACCTGGTTATCAGTTGCAGACTCAATCTGGAATGGACCTGCACCCCACTCATTGTGAGGCTTATTAACCCAACCCTGGTTGAAGGTCTGAACGTCACCAGCCTTTGGATGAACTAATGGAGCGAAAAGCATTTCCCAAGTAGCGCATGGCTTGTTGTACTTAACGATTACTTGCTTAGGGCTGGAGCCTTGCTCAACAGACTCGATGCAATCATAACCTTCGGTGCTAGGAACAGAATAATCCTTGTTCTTTCCGTTCAAAGCTTGCCAAGTCGCCTTAAAAGCAGTGTAGTCGATATCTGTGCCATCGTTCCACTTAGCCTTTGGGTTCAAGTTGTACTGAACGACGAGTGGATTATCGCTAACTTTCTTGACGGAAGTGACGTAGTCAGGGTTGTACTTGATCTTCTCACCCTTGACGGTGTCGTAAGCCACAAGATTTGGCTGGTAGAAGCTCCACAAAGTAGCCATGTAACCAGAATTACCATCGTTAGAAGCGTAATTCCAGTTTGGACCGAGAACAGGAAGAGCAACGGTGTAAGTACCGCCATCCTTGATGTTATCGCGAGTCTGTGGATTGTCGTAACGCTTGTTGACATCTGGCATTGGAAGTTCGCCAGTATAAGAAGTGTCAACACCGGCAGCTGGCTCTTCAGTCAAAGACTTATTGCCACTGTTAGCAGTATCAGCACCACAGGCACCAAGCAACATGGTGAGCGAAAGAGCTGCAGCTGCAAATACAGTCAATTTACCTGCATTCGTATTTTTCATGATTCCTCTCATTCCCCGGATGATGTCCTCTTTTCCGGTATGTGGATAGAGTATATCCAATCATGTGACATTTGGGTTACAATTTTCTCAAATACTTCCGCAGATAACGTTTGCTAAACAAATCTTCATTAAATAAAATGGTAATTCATTCAAATAAAAGTGAAAACTAAAAATTTTTTAGTTAATTTTTATTAAAAAACAAAATATTTTACTTTACGTTAGTTTATCTAATGTTTACAAAAAAATAGACGTGCATAACAGTTTTATAAATAAAAAATGTTGTACTAGCATTAAGCAATTTTAGAAAAAATTATGGGGCGATTCCTAAATTCTAAGGAATACGCCCCAAGTAAAAGTAAGTTCAAAAATCTTTTTAAGACTTTTAGAAATCACTTAATATTATCAAACGAATCATCTTCGGAAAGAATAATACGCTTACGATTCTTCTCAATAGTAGGATCTGGAATAGGAACAGCGCTAATCAAAGCCTTAGTGTAAGGATGCTGAGGATTGTCAAAGACTTCATCAGTTTCTCCAGCTTCCACAATTCGTCCGTGATACATAACTGCAATTCGACTAGAAATATGACGAACCACTGCCATATTATGCGCCACAAACAAATATGCAACACCGAGCTTATCTTGCAAATCTTCAAGCAAATTGATAATTCCAGCCTGAATAGAAACATCCAAAGCAGATACAGGCTCATCAAGAAGTAAAAGCTTAGGATTTACAGCTAAAGCACGCGCAATAGCAATACGCTGACGCTGACCACCAGAGAACTGAGTTGGGAATCGATCAACTTGATCTGGATTCAACTCAACCAATTGCATAAGCTCAGCAATTCGCACGCGAATGTCTTCCTTAGACTTATGCTGCACACGCAAAGGCTCAGCTAAAATATCGTAAACCAACATACGCGGATCAAGCGAGCTCATTGGATCTTGGAAGACGTATTGCATATTCGCACGCAATTTCATGCGATCCAAATTGGTTAAACTTCTATCTAATTTCTTACCAAAAACAGTAATAGAACCAGACTCAGGCTGTTTCAAGCCCATAATCTCCATCAACGTTGTAGATTTACCAGAGCCAGATTCACCAACTAAAGCTACGGTTTCACCTTCACGAACTTCTAAGCTCACGCCATCAACAGCACGAACTTCGCCAATCTTACGGCGTAAGAAACCACCGCCTGTAATCGGGAAAGTCTTAACCAAATTTTTAACTTCCAAGACAATCCTACGATTTTCACGAGGGATGCCTTCAAACATAGGCTTGATTGGTTTTTCAGTTTCAGAATGGATTAACGAACGAACAGTTTCACTTTCTGCTTCAAGTCCAATCATGCTATCAGGATTTCCATTATTTTCTTCAGCCATCAACATATCCATAGTTGGCTTAGAAATAGGAGTTAAACGATGCTGACGCTTCTGATCTACACGTGGAACAGCACCAAGCAAACCAATCGTATACGGTTGCGTTGGATGAGCGAAAATTTCTTCTACGCTGTTATGCTCAACCAAATGTCCTGAATACATAACTATAACTTCGTCAGCAATACCAGCTATAACACCCAAATCATGAGTGATGAAAATCATTGCTGCGCCAGTTTCACGCTGAGCTTTCTTCAAAACTTCCAAAACTTGAGCTTGAATAGTAACATCCAAAGCAGTTGTTGGTTCGTCTGCAATAATTATGTCTGGATTATTAGCAATTGCCATAGCGATCATCACACGCTGACGCATACCACCAGAGAACTCATGAGGAAAAGCTTTCAACCGTTCGCTAGGCTTGCTGATGCCTACCAAATTAAGTAGTTCAATAGAACGACGACGAATCTGTTCCTCAGTCATCTTTGGATTATGAATTATCAAAGCTTCTTTAAGCTGATCTCCGATAGAGAAAACAGGCGTCAAAGCTGAAAGAGGATCCTGGAAAACCATGGCTATGTTCTTGCCACGAATCTTACTCATATCAGCATCTGACTTAGTTAAAAGCTCTTCACCCATATATTTTACTGAGCCTTTAACGCTAGCATTTTTATCTAGCAAACCCATAACAGCCAAAGAAGTAACAGATTTACCAGAGCCAGATTCGCCAACAATACCAATTGTTTTCCCGCGATACAAATCAAAATTCATATCTCGAACTGCGTGAACAGTTCCAGCTTCAGAAGCAAAGCTAACGGATAAGTTTCGAACAGAAAGCAAAGGTTCTCCAGCAGAATCTCCTGCAAAATTGCCAGAATCTACTGGATTCACTTGAGCCATTTGATTTATATTATTCGTTTCGCTCATTTCGCCATTCCCCACATTCATAGTCATGTTTATTACTCCAAACGCTCGTTACTCAGCTTTACCAACTGACTTGGAATATGGATCAATTGCATCGCGCAAGCCGTCACCAATAAGCTGAACAGAGAAAGTGAGCAAAACAAGCACAGCTGATGGAACTAATAAGACCCATGGAGAAGTCTGAACAACACTTTGACCTGCGTTAAGTAAAGTACCAAGAGAAGTATCTGGAGCTTTAATACCAAGGCCTAAGAAGCTCAAAGCAGTTTCACCGTTAATTGCACCAATAACGCCAAGAACTGTGTTAATAATCAACACAGAACCAAGATTTGGAACTAAATGGCGCACAATAATAACAAACGAAGAAACACCAGCAAACTTAGCTGCACGAACATATTCACGCTCACGTAAGCTCAATGTAAGTGTACGAAGAGTACGAGCGTAACCAATCCAACCAAACGCTGTTAAACCAAATGCAAGCCAAAGCCAATCGCTGCCGCCAGTAGATGCGCTGATTATTAACGCGATAAGCAGGAATGAAGGTACGATCAGCAGCATATCAAGAATCCACATTCCGACTTGCTCAAACCAACCTTCAAAGTATGAGATAGCAGTACCAACCAAAGCAGCAATAACAGTGATTGTAATTGAGCTAACAATACCTATAGAAAGAGAACGACCTAAACCACGAACTACCATAGCGTACATGTCTGAACCGCCAGGAGTAGTTCCAAGCCAGTGATCAGCAGAAGGAGGAGTGGCAAGAGCCGTAAAATCTGGCTCATCGTACTTATACTTCGAAATCTTTGAACCAAATATTGCGAAGAGAACCAAGATAATAAGCATAACCAAACCAACAACTGCAGAAGGACGTCTAAAGAAACGACGTGTATAAAGTGTTAATTTGCCAGTACGCTTAAAATTACCCCATGCGCCAGAAGCATTCTTTTTCGAATGATTCTTCTCAGAAGAAGCTACAGGTTGTGAAGATTTATCACTATTCATGCTAATGTCACCTACACTGTCTTGCATTTAGTTCAAACGAATACGCGGATCAAGCCAAGCAGAGAAGATATCTGCCAGCAAAGCACCAGTCAATGTACATACTGCACCAAACGCAGCAATGGCAACAGAACCATTGATATCGTTTTGCAAAATTGTTTGCACAAAATAGCTACCCAAGCCGTTGATAGCAAACACAGTTTCTGTAATAACAGCACCAGTAAATACGCCAGCGATAGAGAATGCAACGTCAACAGCAGTTGGAATCAAAGATGTTCGCAATGCGTGACGGCGTATAGCCAAATTCAATGGCAAACCCTTAGCACGAGCAGTACGAACGTAATCAGCATTCATAGTATCAAGCAAATAAGTACGCTGCGTTAAATGATAACTAACCATACCTGGAATAGTCATCACAATAGTTGGCAATATCAAATGCTGCAAGAAATCAAGAATAAACATAAGTGGATTAGAACCCTGATACGAATGTAATCCAGTAACGTAGAACATACGAATTCCTGAAAGGCGATTGATGTTAATAGCAGCAAGAACAACCATCAATCCCAAAACTGCTGCAGGAACAACAAGCAAGAATGTAGCAGTAGAGTTCAAAACTCGATCTTGCCACTTATATTGTCTAATTGCTGTATATACACCAACGCTTACGCCTAAAACAATTCCAAGCACAGTAGCACCAGTAACAAGCTGAACTGATGCACCAATACGAGAAGCAATTGCTGGGCCTACTGGAGCTTGATCTGGGCTTAATCCCCAATCCCATCTAGTGAGAATGCCGTAAAGCCAACGACCATAACGTGTAAGCACTGGTGTTTGATCGTTAATATTTGCTAAGTCTAAGGAACGGTTGATTGAAGCAATCGGCGGATGCGGATGCCTAGACATGTAATTCGAACGTGGATCCATAAAAGCGCTCGCCAAAAAATACGTCATAGATACGGCGACAAACAGCATCACCACATAGTTCAGGCATCGCTTAACGATGTATCTTATCATTGTGACTCTTTTCTCCGCCTACCATTATTCCTCCATAGGCAATTACGAACTGCGGAGGTTCGTACGCCGCTTTTACAACTAAAATACCCGAAAAAGGACGCACTTAATCCGCCCTTCTGCAGAACTCGGGACTGTAATTAGTATATTTTCAGCTAACCTATGTACAACACGACATATAAGTAACGCACTATTTAGCGCATAATCTAATATATTTTCTACATAAAATTTTATATAATTTCGTTACTATAAATAGGTCAACAATCGCAATATATCAAAGGTTTTGAGCTATTTTTATTTTCTTTAATTAACAAAATAAAAATAAATTTCTCTTAAGTAAATCTTTTATTGTAATAAATATTGAAAATAATAATAAATAAAATAAATTCTGAATTTGACGATAAAAACAGAAAATTTATCGAAACAAGGGCAATAATTCAAAAATTCCTCAAGTTTGTAAATAATATGTCACAATTACGAAACATAAAGCAATAAGCCTAATGCATTCCAGTAGATACAATAGCATTTATTCTCTAATACACAATCTAATTCAAGGAGAAAAATAAGTCATATGGCAGAAAATATCAAAGCCGTGACACTGGATCATGTGCATGCTTATTCAAAACATTTTAACGACCAACGCGCTAATCGCGTAGCTGCAAACGCTTCTGTTTCTAGCGGCGTTCTTAAAGCAGCAACAAGCTATCAAGGTCAAAGAGCTCTACCAAGAACATTCTCAGTAGAGTTAAAGCAAGGAGCAATAACAGATCAACAGCACTCAGGACGTTGCTGGATGTTTGCATCTCTTAACACTTTGCGCTATGAGCTAATGCACAAGTGGAATTTAGAAGACTTCGAGTTCTCAGAAACATATCTTTTCTTCTGGGATAAGATTGAAAAAGCAAACGCGTATTTAGAAAACGTGTTATCTACTTTAGACGAGCCAGTTGATAGCAGACTCTTCCAAGTAATTAACGAAGGACCAATCGATGATGGCGGTTGGTGGCAGATGTTCGTAAACTTGGTAAACAAATACGGGCTTGTTCCAAAATCAGCATATCCAGAATCAGAAAACTCTCGTGATTCAGACGCTTTCGTACAATACGTGAACACTAAGTTGCGCGAATTTGCTTCTCAAATGCGTGAAGCTCATAAAAATGGAGCTTCATTAGAAGAATTGCGCGAAATGAAAGTACGCGATTTGGAAACTGTGTACAGAATGGTAACAATTGCATTAGGTGAACCACCAGAGCGATTTGACTTCATTGCGCGCACTAAAGAAGAAGATGACGATAAAAAAGATAGCGAAAAGAAAGACGGAACAAAAGCCGAAGAAAGCGAAAAGAAAGACGATAATAAAAAGCCTAAGACAGGCAAAGATGAACGTCCTATGATTCGCGAATATGGCATCACTCCTCTAGAATTCGCTAAAAAGTACTTACCAGTTGACGTAAACGATTTCGTCACACTAAATAACTCTCCAATGGAACGCACACCATTTAACAAGAGATATAGCATTAAATACACAACAAACGTTGCAGAAACACCAGATATGGAATTTGTAAACGTTTCATTAGATGTATTCCGTAAAGCTGCTGTAGCACAGCTTGAAGCAGGACACCCAATCTGGTTTGCATGCGATTGCACTCAATTCTCTCTTCGACATGATGGATTCTTTGATCCAGCAGTAGTTAGAGTTGATGAACTATTCGATGTAAAGTTCACTTTTGACAAAGCTAAAGGCTTAGAATACATGGATAGCCCAAGCAACCATGCAATGACTTTCACAGGCGTGAACTTAGACAAAGACGGCAATCCAGACCGCTGGAAGATTGAAAACAGCTGGGGTAAAGATGCAGGAGAAGACGGATATTACGTCGGATCTGCACAATGGTTCGATCGCTATGTAACAGAGATCATTATTGATAAGAAGTATCTTGATTCAGCAACACTTGAAGTATTGAAGCAAGAACCTATTCAAGTTGAACCATGGGAACCGCTAACAAAGCGTTGCAAGTAAAGTAATTTCATATTACTTAATTTAATTAAGCATTAAAGCGCAGATTAAATTAAAGCGCAGATTGAAAAATCAGTCTGCGCTTTTTTATATACAAAAATACGGGCTATTTCGGATTATTCCGGGTTATTTCGGGCTATTCCACAAAATACGGGTTAATCTACTAGCTATTACTAGATATTTACCCAAGATGTAGTTATTACGCAAAATAGAAAAGCGCAATTTATAATAAGAAGCCCAGCGGGAGAGAAAGCCCGCTGGGGCAGAGAGAAAGAGAGAAGAAGGTTTCAGTTATGGGATTCGACTTGCGAATCTCACTAACGGCGAACCGCTAGCACACTCAAGTATACACCATACTTCCTTAGAAAAAGTTTATTTTAAGCTAAAAATTTCCTGAAAAAAATCTAAAGATTCCTGATTAAACGCTTAACTTTTGTTATATACGTCACTTTTAGATAAATTTTTAACTAAAACTCACTTATTAGCTAAATCTTTCTGCGCTAGTGAAAGACGCTCAGCTTCTTTACGCTTGCGCTCAGCTAAAGCAGATTCAAAACGTTCAAGTTCCTCATCTACTGCTTCCTTAGGGATTTTAGCAAAGATTGGAACAGGCTTAGGCACAGGAGTGCCAACAACCAACTCTTCACTCTCCCAAGGATGCACAGTTTCACCAAGGCGATAATCACCAGTAATAATCGGATACTTAAATCCTGGCTTATCCAAATCTTCCACTTCTTCTATGCGAGGCAAAGGTGAAAACACTCCAGTTCCACCAAGAGCTTCCCAAACTTTTTGAGAAGAATGAGGAAGGAACGGAGCTAACAAATGATTCGCATCAGAAACAGCTTGAGCAGCAACATGCAAAACTGTGCCCAAACGTACATCGTCATCTTTAATCTTCCAAGGCTCAGTAGCGGAAATATATTTATTTATATCCCCAACTACGCGCATAGCTTCAGTCAAAGCATTCTTTTGATGATGACGATCGATCATACCTCCAACAATCTCGAAAGCATTAGAAGTTTGATCCAATAAAGCGCGATCCATATCTGTCATAGAATCCTCATCTAAAGGAGGAATTTCACCAAAGTTTTTATGAATCAAATTAGCTACGCGATTTACAAGATTTCCCCAGCTAGAAGCAAGCTCTTCGTTATTATGTCGGACAAACTCAGACCATGTAAAATCAGCATCCGAACTTTCAGGACCAGCAATAGAAATGTAATAGCGAACTGCATCCACAGGATAACGCGCTAAAATATCTTTAACATAAATCACGATTCCGCGCGAAGAACTAAATTTTTTACCTTCCATAGTCATAAACTCAGAAGCAACAACTTGCTCAGGCATATTAAGCGGTCCATAAGAGCCAGTTTCTCCACCTAAAGAGCCTTGACCATTATAAGCAAGCATTTCTGAAGGCCAAATTTGAGAATGGAAAGTTATATTATCTTTGCCCATGAAATAATATCCAGGAGTCTTTGGATCACACCACCAATCGCGCCAAGCATCAGGAGTCCCCTGTCTACGAGCCCATTCAATAGAAGCAGACAAATAACCAATTACAGCGTCAAACCACACATATAAACGCTTATTTGGATTATCAATCCAACCTTCAACTGGAACAGGAATACCCCAATCAATATCACGAGTAATAGCACGAGGTTTTACTTCTCTAAATAATCCTAAAGAAAAGTTAATAACATTCGTGCGCCAAGAATCGCGAGAATTAAGCCATTTCAGATTTGCTTCTGCTAAAGCTGGCAAATCAAGGAAATAATGCTCAGTTTCTTCAAAACGCGGAGTTTCACCATTTATTTTAGAAACTGGATTGATTAAATCATCTGGATCAAGCTCGTTACCACACGCATCACATTGATCTCCCCTAGCGCCATCAGCACCACATAAAGGGCAAGTTCCTTCAATATAACGATCTGGCAAAGTCCTACCAGTAGAAGGAGAGATAGCAACTTTTTGTGTACCTTTATAAATATAACCATTTTTTAAGCATTGGCGGAACATCTCTTGCACAACATGCTCATGATTTCCAGTCGTAGTACGAGTAAATAAATCGTAGCTCAACCCCAAATCGCACAAATCTTTTGTAATCACTCGATTATAACGATTCGCGAGTTCTTGCGCGCTGACTCCTTCTTTATCTGCTTCTACTAAAATAGGTGTACCGTGTTCATCCGTGCCAGACACCATCAATACATCATTGCCCTTCATGCGCTCATAGCGCGCATACACATCTGAAGGAACTCCAAAGCCAGCAACGTGGCCTATATGACGAGGACCATTAGCATATGGCCAAGCAACATTCACCAAAATATGACTCATAGCCAAATATTATCTTGTTCAGCGAGGACACATCAAAGAAATACTCGAAAATGAACAGCAAAAAATAAAGTAATAATCGTAAAAATATGAAGATTTATTTATCCACATATCCACATTTTTAAAAACTATGTAGCGGAATTTAATAAATAAGCTTAGGCTATAAAAAACCTCATTTTAGAAGATACGAATATAAAAAAAATACAAATATAAACGAGTATAAAAGACACAAATAAAATACAAAATACGTGCAAAAACACACAATAATATACAAAAAATTCGTAAAGAATTAAGACATAAGAAGACATAAGAAAACATAAGAAAACGCAAAATCAAAATCAAGCAAAACAAAACACAAGAAACACAAATACAAACACAAATTTTGAAAGGAACGAAAATGAAAGAAGCTACTAAATATACAAAAGCTCGCAATCTATTAGAATGCAATCAATTAAATACGTCACCTCGAAATACTAGGCCACACGAAACATCTCTTGCAAAAGTAATCAAAAGAAAAAACGTAAAAAATATTTCAGATTTCACAAATGATGCAATTAAAAAAGCAGAATTAACGAAATCTAACGAAATAAATCAAAATCTACCAATAATTTTAGATACTTCGCATTTACCTGGTCCTTTGTGTATGAACAGGCTAAAAAATCTTGGAATTTTTGATCAACTTGACACTCAAAGCGGCTTTCTTCGCAAAGAATCCTCAACCATAGAAGGACGAAGCAAAATAGTAAAAAAGCTACTCCCTTCTAATTCAATAGCATGCTTATACACAGCATCATGGATTTGGCTTGGAGGTCAATTCCCAGATTCTTTAGACATACTTTCAAACGGACACTATAGAAGAAGGCCATACGGTCACCCGATACACGTTTATACTCGCAAAATCATTGACAACGATTACGTAAAAATTGGAGATTTATTTGTAACAACACCTACTAGAACAATATGCGATATAGTGCTCACGAAAACTGAATCAGACTCAGAAAATACAATAAGATTTAATACAATACGTACAATTATGGAAAATTATACGATAAATATATATGATTGTGCAAAAATTTTACAAGATAACCATCATTTTCCAAGCTCAGTAGCAGCACGAGCATGGATGGAAAATATTATATACAGCATGAAAAAGAGAACTAGTAAAAAAGCTAAATAAAAATCTTAAAATATGCCAAAACACAAAGAAGAAATTAGCTTAATAAAAGAAAGAATATATAACAGCAACAAACCCAACAACAATAAACTATAGGCAAACTATGAAAAACACTTATAAAGAAAAACTCACTCCACCCAAACCGCCAATTATGCCAACTGAAGACATTGCAAGTTCGCCTGAAACTAAACCCGAAATATTGTGGTACATAGCACAAAATATTCCACACTTAAGAAAATGGATTATTGCAAACACTTCAGCGGATGCAAGACTTTTAGAATACGTATCTCAAAAAGGCGGCCCAGACGTGAAACATAGTTTCAACATACTTTTTGAAAGCTACAATTATATGCACGAAAAATTGCAAAACAAGTATACTAAAAATTCACAAATCTAAAAGCAAAAAGTCTAAGCAAATTCGCACAAATCTTAATAAACAAGAGCACAAGAGCGCGCAAACACTATCGTAATCACGCGCAAACCTATTAAAGTAATACAAACGCACAAAAGCGCACAAAATCACTTTTTAATCTCCATGCACTCGGAATATATTTGCTTGCGATTAGCAAAAGATCCATCCGATAAAGGATGATTTTCCACAACACGAGAAATAGCATCTTTAAGGCGAATATTTTCGGATTTTGCAAGCTCAATTGAAAGCTCAGCAAATTGCTTAACACTAAGAGACGCAACGTCAAGTGAAGCTTCATCATCGCTTGCACCAGAAATAACTAACACTATTTCTCCACGAGGAGGATTTTCAAGAACGCTATCTAAAATTTCTTTTACACTTCCACGGCGAATCTCTTCATAATCTTTAGTAAGCTCACGGCATAAAGCCATTAAACGATTAGGTCCTATAACATCGCATATATCTTCCATAGCTTCTTTAATGCGATGCGGAGCCTCGTAGAACACAATCGTTCTGCGCTCAGAAGATAGCGAGCGCAAAAGTTGCTTACGCTCACCTGATTTTCTAGGCAAAAATCCTTCGTAACAAAATCTATCAGTTGGCAAACCAGAAAGAGCTAAAGCATCTAAGACAGCACTAGGACCAGGCGCACAAGTTACAGGAAGCTCACGTTCAATAGCCCTTCTAACAATTGCTAAACCAGGATCGTTAATTGTTGGCATTCCAGCATCTGAAACAACTAATACAATCGCACCTTTTTCAACATCATCTAGTAAACCATCAGCTTTATTTCGCTCATTATGATCGTGATAAGCAATAACTTTCCCAGACATACGCACATTCAACCTATTCGCTAAGTCATATAAACGGCGCGTATCTTCAGCTGCTATAATATCCGCGTTTTGTAAAAGATGAACTAGCCTAGATGAAGCATCTTCCATATTGCCAATAGGCGTAGCTGCAAGCACAACTTTACCTACATTTTTAATATTTATATTCGTATCTTCATCACACATATAAAATCTCCTTAAAACTCATAAAAATCCCTAAATATCCTTAAATCTTCTTAAACTCTACACGAATTTAACATATAACGCACTTAAAAAAGCAAGGTATTTGATTAGAACTATGCTTGAGATAAATAGTGCAATTTTATACAAAAAGAAAGAAATGCTATGAAAACTATTGAGCGTGAAATTAAAGGCATTGACGGAAGTGTTGCAAAACTTACTGGATACGTTTTAGACGATAACACAGATACAGAAGTAAAACAGATTAGACCAGCAGTTCTAATTCTTCCAGGAGGAGGATTCTTACGCACTTCAAATCGTGAATCTGAACCAATTGCAATGAAATTTGCATCTGAAGGTTTCCATGCGTTTGTTTTACGATATTCTCTAGTACCAAGCACGCACCCAACGCAACTTTTGGAAGCAGCTCTTGCAATGAATTTAATACGAAAAAATGCTGAAGAATGGCATATAAATCCGCAAAATGTTGCAATTATTGGATTCTCTGCAGGAGGGCATGTTGCAGCAAATCTCGCAACTCACGTAAGCGATGAAATTGAAGAAGCTAACGGATATAAAGCTGACGAAGTTCGTCCAAATGCTCTTATGCTTGCATACCCTGTGATTTCTGCAGGAATTTACGCACACAAGCCAACTTTCGATCGTCTTTTTGGCAATGTTAGCGAAGATGAGCGCGAGAAACTTGTTGAAGATCTTTCTCTTGAAAAGCATGTAGATTCTAAAACTCCACCTGTTTTCATATGGCAAACTGTTACAGATCAAACTGTTCCAGTTGAAAATTCAATTATGTTTATAGATGCATGCGTCAAAGCAGGTGTGAATGTTGAAGCACACTTATTCCCTAAAGGTCCTCATGGTTTGGCACTTGCTGTTGAACAAACTGCTAAACGAGATGAAAATGGACGCGTTATTCCTGAGTTTGTACAGCCAGAAGTACAACAATGGATTGGTTTTGCATGCGATTGGTTGAGAAGAACTTTCAATTTATAATAACAAAAATGAAGGTTATTTCCCAAGACAAAAATGAAGGTTATTCCTCAAAAATAAATTAAGAAACGTCGCCCACACAATAATGCGTTGGCGACGTTTTCTATTAACGGCTAAAAATCTTGGATAAAAGATGTACAGAAGACAGATAAAATAACAGCTAAAATCACAGATAAAATCACACAATCTTAGGCATTGGAGTTGTAAGCGAAGATGTGAGATTTACTTGCACAAGTCCGGCACCAGAATGAACTTCTACTTTCTTCAAAGTCACAGTGCGCTCGTCACAAGGCTTGCGATCGTCATCTGTCATAGTAGCAGGAGATTTAACTGCTACTAAAACTAAATCATCAAAAGCGATACCTGCTTTATTACACAAATCTTGTGCAGCAGCCAAAGAATCTTCAAAACCATCTTTCTTAATCACGCGCTCTGCTGGAACTCCATAAGATTCTTCACAAAGCGACTCAATACGATTAAGCAAAGACTTACCACGATGGCTCTTAGGTAGGATTCTTACAGCAGGAAGTTCACTTTCAACAACAGATACGAAATCATCAAGCTGATTAACTAAACTATCTCCACCATCACGGAAAAGATTGCCAATCAAAGGATTGCGAAACTCAAGAGATTCAGCAATAGAGCGCAAATCAGAAATTTGATCATCTTCACCTTCCCACAAATTTATAAGAGGGAATGCAGGAATATGCAAAGACTCAAGATGTTCAACATGGAACGGATAGCGCCATGCGAGATCTGGATCATCACGCCAAGTAGTTGAACGAGTCACAACAACAGCTGCCGTTGGCCATTGAGCACCATATTCACGAGCTGCAATATCTAGCCACTTTTGAGCACCTGCATCTGCACCATATCCAGCTTCAACAATTACTACATCATGCTCAGCACATGCCATCTCAACACTTATTAAGCTAGGAATTCCAAGAGAAACATTCGCAAATGGTCCACAATGTACATAAATTGGTGAACCATTCACTGTTTCAGTTTTTACAGGCTTTACAGCATCTGAAAGTATATTTGTGATTCTCCATAAATCAACAAAAGAACCGAAAGTTACAGGATTTCCATCCTTTGTGCCAGCAATCATAGAAGAAACGCGATTAGAAATCTCATCCATACTTCTTGAAAGCACAACAATTTGCATAAGCTCACAAGTTGGAGTTAGCACAACACGCTCAGGAACTGTTCCTTTAGAAAAATCTACAGCAATACTTCTTAAAGAACGAGAAGGTACTTCACTCACTCTAGGAACTAAAATAGTATCTAATAAACCTTCATCAATCGCTTTTTCAGCAAAAGAAACAAGAAGATTTTGCGCACTAGCAATAGCAGCCATTTCACCGCACAAACCCCAATCAATCAATTCAGGATTTGCAAGAGAAGACTTTCCACCGCCAGAAGCTCCACCCTTAGAGCCAGCTGCAGTAATTCCCATACTTGGTTGGCGAAGAACAGCAGCAGCATCAATACCGCGTTTACGTAATGCATCTACAAGAGCGATTGTGGTAGTTGTTTTACCCTCACCTCTGGAAGCTTTAAGAGGAGTATCTGCCGTAACGAGAACAACTTTACCGTGCTTACGATTCTCATTAGGATGTTTGCTAAGATAATCCATAAATCCAAAAGCATCAATTTTAGAAACCAACCCGTATGAAGTTGTAAATGATTCAAGAATTGTCATATTCCCCACTTTCTTTGCGCAACATACTGATTTGTGAAAACTTTTGCCGTTAATCCTAGCTGTAACCCAATTAGATTTGGCAACACTCGTAAATGCAAATCAAAATTCACAAGCAAAAACAATATTATACGAATACGTAGGCTATCAATAGTTTATGTGTTTAATCACACATAATAAAAAACTGCATCATAAAACTAATTAGATGCAGTTTACAAGAAATTTAAATGTTCTCAAATAATTTTCATATTTGTTTCACGAAATACAAATTGGGATAAATCTTAATATTTCACCTAAAATTTTGAGAACCATCACCTTCCTGTGGATTATAGTTGCCACGATTACGCTGCTGAGGATTTTGGGAATTTGGCTGTCCGAATTGTTGGTTCTGTTGACCAAACTGAGGATTCTGCTGACCAAATGGAGGATTCTGACCAAATGGAGGTTGCTGTTGACCGAACTGTGGGCTTTGTTGACCAAATTGAGGATTCTGACCAAATGGAGCTTGCTGCTGACCAAACTGACCATAAGGAGGCTGGCTCTGTGGATTCTGTCCAAACTGTGGATTGCGCTGACCGAACTGATTTGGCTGACCGAACTGTGGGTTCTGTTGACCAAACTGCGGAGCACGATTCTGACCAAATGGAGCTTGCTGTTGACCAAACTGACCATAAGGAGGTTGACCATAAGGAGGTTGGTTCTGTTGACGCTGACCAAACTGAGTGCTCTGCTGCTGATTTGGCTGACCAAACTGAGGATTTTGACCAAACTGCGGAGCACGATTTTGACCAAACTGCGGCGCGCGATTCTGACCAAACTGCGGATTCTGACCAAATGAAGCTTGCTGCTGACCAAACTGACCATAAGGAGGTTGACCATAAGGAGGTTGGTTCTGTTGACGCTGACCGAACTGTGGGTTCTGCTGCTGATTTGGCTGACCAAATTGAGGATTCTGACCAAACTGTGGGTTTTGACGAGCAGAATCCTGACCAAACTGTGGGTTTTGTTGACCAAACTGAGGATTCTGACCCAGCTGACTAGAAGAAGATTCGTCAGAAAGAGTCTGATTCACAGGCTCAAAATCAGCTTTTTGCAAATTATTGGATTCCGCTGTTGCACTATTAGAATTAGCAGAATTATTTTGAGAATACTGAGATTTATTAGATTCTGAATCGTCACTTTTATTCTCGTCAAAACGAGGTTCATCAAATCTAACATCATCACCTGTATGACTATCACTAATGTACTCTTGCTCACTATCAGCTTGCCCACTATCAGATTGCTCGCTATCAGCTTGCTCATACTGTTTAACCTGAAAATCCTGCTCCGATTTAGGATTCTGCTGACCAAAATAAGAAGAATCCGAGATGTCACTATAATTCTCATAACCAGCAGCGCTGGCGGTATCGGCAACACTAACACTGGCATCAACACTAGAATCGGCACTACCAGCAGCACTAGCAGCAGCAGCTTCATGAGCAGAATCACTATTGGCAGCAACACCTTCTGGAGATTCAAGATAACTACTAGGAGCAGCAACACTAGCACCAGCAGCAGCCTCAACAGTAGAAGCACTATTAGCATCAGCGCTAGCAGCACCAGAGACGCTAGAAACACCAGCAACACTAGCAGCAAAGTTATCTTTATTAGCTAATTGCGCCAAAGAATTAGTATCGCGAGGTTCATCCTGCGCGTTCAATTGGTTCTGCTGAGATTGAAAATCAAACTTTTCATAAGATTGTTGAGGATTGTTTTCCACAGAAGGATTATTTACAAAATTTTCTGTAAGCTTATTACCACACTCTTTGCAAAAATTAGCAACATCCCTGTTCTCGGTTTTGCAACGACTACAAACCTTCATACTCTCTCTCCTTATACAAAACTCATCATCGTGTTAAAGTACAAAAATACTCGCTAAGCGCGCATATTACAAGCACAAAGCTTTACTAATAGAAATTTTAAATTATATTTTCTAATTTACAAGTAAAATATCAAATAGCAAAACCTAAACTACGCGCAGCAGATACTGGAACAGCTTCATCTGCCCAATAATCCTCAAGATTTTCATCTGTAGTTAATGAACGAATCTCTGCACGATCAATATATAATTCACCACGAAGATGATCTGTTTCATGTTGGAAAATTCTAGCAGGCCAACCATGAAGTTTTACAGAATGTTGCTTTCCATCTTCATCTTGCCAAGTTGCCTTAATATCAAGCCAACGTTGACGAACAGCTTGATAACCAGAAACACTTAGACAGCCTTCATAAAAACTACGAGTCTGAGTACCAATAGGCTCATAATGAGGATTGATTATTGCCCTGAACGGCAACTCCTCAATATCTCGAGGATCATCTTCATCATCTCGAACATGATCTTCAATAACTGCAATAGCAAGACCAAGACCAATCTGTGGAGCTGCTAAACCAACCCCAGGTGCTTCAAGCATCGTGCTATGCATAAGCGAAATTAGCTTATCTAAAGTTGCTCTAGTAAGTTGACCATCATATTCAACAGTACGAGAACGCAATACAGGCTCACCAGCCTGAACAATAGGCAATATTCCATCACTCGTTGCAGAATCCAAAAGATGCTCAACTGCACGACTGAGTTTTGTATCGACACTTGCGTGATGCGTAAACATAGGACTCCTTTAACGAATGCGAAAATAGTGCACGAAAACACAGTATTACGTGCATCATATGAACATAACACCGAAATGCTAAGTATATCAAAATTATTTTCGCATTGCCAGATACAAACAAAAACTCAACGCATTAGAATACTTAGTGCAAATGTAATACACATAACTATCCTCAAACCCACTTCTAAAAGCAAATTCTCAAAAACTTTACAGCTTCAAATTATCTATAACAACTTGAGCTAATCGAGCACATACTTCATCTGCTTGCTTTTGAGTTCCTGCTTCACACATAACACGAACAAGAGGTTCAGTTCCACTAGGACGCAAAAGAACACGACCAGAATCACCAAGAAGATTAGACTCTTTCTCTACTGCATCAAGAACTACAGCATTAGTTTTAGAAGCCATTTTATCTACATTAGGCACATTCACAAGAGCCTGAGGTAACTGTGGAAAATCAGCA
Source organism: Gardnerella bivia (assembly GCF_049262715.1). NCBI lineage: Bacteria > Bacillati > Actinomycetota > Actinomycetes > Bifidobacteriales > Bifidobacteriaceae > Gardnerella > Gardnerella bivia. The sequence goes on along the minus strand of NZ_CP058399.1, from coordinate 681,212 downwards.
GCCATTTGCGAAAGTTTCTTTCCTGCACGAACAACTTCACGACACAAAGTTAATGCCGTAAGAGTGCCATCTCCTGTAGTAGCAAATTCTCTGTTAATCACATGCCCAGATTGCTCTCCACCCAAAGAATAATCGTGTTTAAGCATCTCTTCCAAAACATAACGATCGCCAACGTTCGTCTGAACTGTTGAAATTCCCATATCTTTGAGTGCAAGCTTCAAACCAAGATTGCTCATAACAGTAACAACTAAAGTATCATGGTTAAGTTTACCTTCAGATTTTTTAGAGCGAGCAAGAATTCCCATAATTTGATCGCCGTTGACCATATTCCCATTTTCATCTACAGCTAAGCAACGATCAGCATCGCCATCAAACGCTACTCCCAAATCTGCATTAGATGCTTTTACCATTGCTTGCAATTGCTCAGGATGAGTTGAGCCAGCGTGATCATTGATATTATAACCATCAGGAGAAGCGTTAATTACGATTACTTCTGCTCCTGCTCTACGCAAAGCCTCAGGAGCAACAACAGAAGTAGCTCCATTCGCACAATCTGCAACAACGCGCAAACCTGCAAGCGGCTTTGGACGCGTAGTAGAACCACTACTCAAAGGCGCAACTGCTGAAACAAGGTGATCTATATAAAGATTTGTAGCAGTAGTAGTATCTCGACTTATACGACCAACACCATCACCAGTTGGACGATCCCAATCTTGACCAAGAACTGATTCAATCTCATCTTCTTTGCTATCCGGCAGCTTAAATCCACCTCTAGCAAAGAATTTAATACCATTATCCGGCATAGGATTATGAGATGCAGAAATAACAGCACCCATTTCCACATTCAGCACAGAAGTGAGAAAAGCCACGCCAGGAGTAGGGATAATTCCAGCATCAATCACATCAAATCCACCTGCGCTCATACCAGCAGATAAAGCTGCAGCAAGAAAATCGCCCGAAACGCGAGTATCTCTACCAACTAAAGCGCGTCTACGAGCATGAACAGATTTATTTAAAGAATCGGAATTAGTATCAGAAGAATCTGAAGAAACACAGTTTTCAGAAGCACCACAGTTTTCAGAAGAAACACTTCCCAATACTCTAACTGCAGCATCTCCTAAATCCAACGCAAGCTTAGCTGTTAAATCTCGGTTTGCTAATCCCCTAACACCATCAGTACCAAACATTCGTGGCATAATAACGCCTCTTTCAACAAAATCAATGAATCAATTCATTCACGCGCTCGCAAAACATTACTCATTGCGCGCCACACACTGCTTATTATTTTATGCACAAGTTCACATAACGCGCCATAAAGAAAGCACTATGAAACAAAACGAGATTATAAACATTCTTACAAAGCTTATTTCTATAGAATTTGGCTCATAACAATAGATTTAGCTTATATCACTAGATTTGTGAAAATAGCAATATAATTTGCGTCAACAAATACAAAATATGCGAGATTCATAGCCAACTTATAACGTTGACTACAAACCTCGCATTTAATTAAAAATAACGAAACTGTTGAATTAGCTCAACGAAGCGTTATATTTCTGTACCATAAGAGTACGGCGCGAAAGATCAAGATTACCAAGCACCATACGACGAAGTGCATCAGGAGCGTCATTATGAGCTTCAAGCCATTTAGCTCCACCGTCAACCAAATCCTCAACTGGTGCATACACAGGATACAAACCTTCAATTAAGGCTTCTGCCATATGGAATGTGCGATTCTTCCAGATCCAATCAATATCAGCAAAATATCGCTCAACATATGGCTTAGCGAGATCTCCCTTAGCTGTAGAGTAAAAACCTGCAGCAACAGCACCCATCTGCATATTAGTCAAGTCAAGATTACGCAAAGCCTGTTCCCACGCCCAATCCTTAGCTTCTGCAGTTGCGCGCGATGCACGAGCCTGATAAGCATGCTCACGATTTTCAGTAGTATCTCTCTTTTGAAGTTCAGCATCAATATCAGCTTCACTCAAATCATTCACTCCTGCGAGCGCAATCAAAATACTCCAACGCAAGTCGTTATCAATATCTAAGCCTTCTAATTTCACAGAGCCGTCAAGCAATCCACGAGCTACACGAATAAATTCTGAGTCGCCGACTTCTCCATATCCAAGATAAGCTTTAACTAATTGGAACTGCTCATCAGAACCAGCATTAGCAGCCAAAGCGAGTTGCCAAAGTTCATGAGCAACATGCTTTGCCACTTCTGCTTGACGACTAGGGACAACATAGTGGCTTGCTGTGATTTTCACTTGTCCAAGCGCATAACGGAAAGTAGTAGATTCTCGTTCAGTAGCCAAAGCTTTAAGGCTAAGTTCCACAAAGCGTTCTGCTGGGAATTGCGCATCACGAGTCATATCCCACAAAGACAGCCAAATAATAGAGCGCGTCAAAGAATCCTTAAAGCGATAAAGATTTTCTGCAGCAAACTCAAGCGACTTATCGTCAAAACGAAGCTTAGTGTATGTTAAATCATCATCATTAACCAAAATTAACGCCGGTCTGCGCAAGCCACGCGCCTCTTCAACCTGCGTTAGCTCACCATCAACATCAAGCTCAATTCGCTTAGTACGCTTGATTTCTCCAGTAGTTTCATCAACATCATAGAAACCAACTGCTAAACGATGCGCTCTAAGAACAGGATGCTCTTTACTAGCACTTTGGCGCAAACGCAAAGCAGAAATAGTTCCATCACTAGACTCTTCAACTTCTGTAGAAATCGTGTTAATTCCAGCCTTTTCAAGCCACTTAGCACTCCAAGACTTTAAATCACGACCGCTTGTAAGTTCCAATTCATGCAATAAATCAGCTAAAGTAGCATTGCTATAAGCGTGCTTACTTAAGTAGTTGTGAATTCCTTCAAAGAACTTTTCGCGACCAACATACGCAACTAGCTGCTTTAAAACAGAAGCTCCCTTTGCGTAAGTGATTCCATCGAAGTTTACGGAAGTGTCATTCAAATCGTTGATTGGAGCAACAATCGGATGTGTGGTTGGTAGCTGATCTTGATTTAACGCCCAGCTCTTTTCCCCAGAATTGAACGTGCTCCAAGCGTCATGCCATTGCGTTGCTTCAGCAGTAGCAAGAGTAGAAGTGAATTCTGCGAAGGATTCATTAAGCCACAAATCATTCCACCACTTCATAGTTACATAATCGCCAAACCACATATGAGCAAGCTCATGCAAAACTGTCACAACACGGCGCTCAGCATAAGCGTCTGTAACTTTTGATTCAAAAACGTATTGATCACGAATTGTAACCATGCCAATATTTTCCATTGCACCAGCGTTATACTCTGGCACATAAATCTGATCGTACTTTGCGTACGGATATGGCACTCCCCAAGTCTTTGCATAAAAAGCAAATCCCTTTTTCGTAATATCAAATAGATAGTCAACATCTTTTGCAAAAGCATCTTTAAGAGCTTGACGGCAATACATTGCCATCGGAACTACGCGACCATCTTCATTATTGTATTCTGTATGCCACTGAGCATAAGGTCCTGCACAAACAGCCGTAAGATAAGAGCTCATCTTTGGAGTTGACTCAAACTCCCATCGTTTCATACCTTCAACAACGCCGTTTTCCAAAGTGCCAGACTCAGTTTGACTGTTTTGCAACTTTTCAGAACTTTTAACTGGCATATTTGAAGTCACAATCCAGCTTTCTGGAGCATCTACAGTAAAATCAAAAACTGCCTTCAAATCTGGCTGATCAAATACAGCATAAACTCTGCGAGCGTCAGGAACTTCAAACTGCGTGTAAAGATATACATTCCCATCAGACGGATCAACACTACGATGCAAACCTTCACCAGTGTTGGAATATTGGCAATTTGCAACAACTTCTACAACGTTATGCTCATCTAAATCCGAAAGTTCAATACGACTATTTGCAAAAACTGTAGAAACATCAAGAGACGCTCCGTTTAGCACAACTGATTCAACACTATTAGCAATCAAATCTAGAAAACTACTAGAACCAGCTTTAGCATCGAATGTAATTTTTGTACGCGATGTAAAATCACGAGCACCTTTACCTAAATCAAGCGATACATCGTAATGAATTGGCATATGAACCGCATCAAAACGTTCTTCTGCTTCGACACGAGTCAGATTTGCTCCTGGCATATAATGTTTCCTTCCTTATTATTTTTTAACAAATTTTCTAATAATTACTTATTATTTTTATCTTTGTAAATTCTTTTAATAATATTTTTACGCTACTCTCGCAAACTATACAAACTATCAATGATCAGAACGATTAAAACCATTCTTCATCTTCATACTAGTTATGTAAAGCACATTATCAAGCAAAGAATCAGTTTCAGTCTTAACTCTTATAGACATGCAATTATTTATAGCAGCCAGAGCGCGGCGAACTTTTTCATTACGCGTAGAAGCAAGAATAGCATCCGTATCTCTGACTAAATCTCCATAATCTTCGTCACCTTCGCGTTCAGGCACAAAATCATTCAAGTTGATTTCTTCCAATTCCGCAACGCTTTCATCTGCAGTCTTAATCATTTGATGACCTAAAGAACCTATAAGTTCTTGATACCTCTCAATTGCGTTAGCAGTATCATTAAATGCTGCATCAGCAAGAGCTGCGATAATACGATTTTCCCAATAGAAGTTTTCACTTGTCACTCGAGTAGTAGTATCTTCAAAATATTGCGGAATTTCGTTTACATTAGGGTAAACCGGCACTAACGCATTAAAAGGATTAGAACCATAAGCAATCCACTGAATCGCACGGAAGGATTCTGGACGATACGGTCTTATTTGTATTACAGAAAGCTCACTTTGACGGTTGATTCCAATTGGTCTAAATAAGTGACGAGTGTACTCATCGCCAATCTTCCCATAAGGATCATATTCTGTTCCTTGATAGTGCGAGCTAAGAACATACTTAATGTCTTCAACTGTCACTTTGCGTTCAGGCTGACGCGCCCAAGGAATATCGTTACTATCCGGACGATGATCAGCATCTTTGCCATCCCACACTTCATCATAAGGATTCAAGAAACGCTCCATATACCAAGCGCGAGGTGTGTTATAAACATGATCTGCATCTGAATGAGATCCAAACGCATCACGCGGATTAAATAGCGATGTTGATTCAACAGACAAATCCAAATGATTTTCTTCAATAAACTCAAGCAAATCTTCAGAACACATATGTTCTTCTTGTGCATTAAATGCATCATCTAAATCAAACTCGTCAATACCAAGCTGATTTGGCATAACAACATAAGATTCGTCCGGAACGCGTTTAGCAATCCAATGATGACCGCCAACAGTTTCAAGCCACCAAATCTCGTTTACATCAGAAAATGCAACACCATTCATTTCATAAGTGCCGTATTTTTCAAGCAATGAACCTAAACGCAATACACCTTCGCGAGCGCTACGAATATAAGGCAAAACAAGAGTCAAAAAGTCTTCTTCGCCAATTCCACCTGGAGTTTCTGGTATGTAGCCTAAAACACCATCTTCAGGGTCACCTTGAGATTTTTGAAACTCTACAAGCGGATCAGCTCCAAGAACTCTTTCGTTAGAAGTAATCGTTTCAGTAGCACTCATTGCCACATTCGCCTCATTTACTCCAGCTTCTCCCCAAATTCCTTCACTTAAGTCAGCATTTGGAACGCAAGTATATTGCAACGGTTCATCAGGCAACTCAACAGTCACATGACTAAGAACAGACTTGTAAACTCGTGGGCATTGATCAGGTTTTACTACTACAAGTCGCTTCGGATTAAATTCACCATTTGCAGAGTCCTCATTACGAGCAATAAGAGTAGAGCCATCGTAACTAGCACCGCGCCCTACGAGAATTGTTGTACATGCCATAGCATCCCCCATTTGATATTGTTTATTTACTGTTTATTTACTATTTTATTTACTATTACTGATTGATTCTAACGCTTAGACGCAATTTACTAGATTAGTAACAAAATAAAATGTGAAATGATTTACGTAATAATCTAGAAAACGAAAGCGATGTAATTTAAAACTAACTTAGAAAATAATTCCTAAATTAAATCCCTAATTTAAATTCTTAAATTAAATTCTTAAATATTAGACATTTACGAAAAACTTTATGCTCTACCTGTAATGTACATACCTCCAGCATCTACCGGAGAATTATTACATCGCAAATCTCTCATCAATTCATTCATATAAAAACCTTGCTTAAGATCCTCAAATGGCTTTTCAGTGCCAAATACTTCAAGCATATACTCATGATTCTTGTCTGGAGGTTGCGGACCGTTGTAACGCATAGTAATAGACGCATCTTTGCATCCAATAAATCTACTTGCTTGCGAATTGACACCTTGCACAGCTTCAGGAATCATAGAAGTCATTTTACGAGAAAAATCTTCAGGAATTTGCAAAGCATGAGAATCATTAAAATCAAACATTAACGCTTCTACTGGCACATTTGCTACAGTCCAATGAATCCAAGAAAAACCACACACAGGTATAGCATCATCATCCACAAATCGCCAATGCAAATAATGCACGAAAGAAGGCAATCTATCTATATAAAACGGAAACGACACTACTGGAACACCATTAATCTTATTCTGCTCCGGCGCAGCTTTAGAAAAATCGTCCGGTACAACTACAAAATCTGTTGAAATATCCATAACTCAAGTATCCAATACATCAATGACGAAGTGAGTTAAATACAGATTATGTACTAGCGATGTATGGAAGTAATACAGAAAAGTAATACAGAAAAGTAATACATGTATGTGATGTATGGGAAAACTTCGCGAACAACAATAGGTTTGCGAAAACTTAACTCAATGTTTATTAACAATTATCTAGTACAACTGCTTAATCGTTAAATAAGCGAGCAAAGTAGAGCTTCACAATCAAGCACAGTATTCCCATTGCAAGCTAAACGCCTACGCGCATCAGCGATTGCATCAATCCTAAAAAGCACATCTTTAAGAGAAAATCGTTTAGCTAAATTCTCAATATTATATTTATATTGCTGATTTATAAGCTGAGCTGTGCTTTGAGCATTATTAAGAATCACTAATACATCTCTATACAAAGTATCAATCGCATCCAAAGACCTGTTTATTGAATCACGAGTTTTACGAGTAACTTTACGCTTGATTTCATCTTTTTTACTTAAAGCTGCGTACGCGCTACGAAGTTTCGTAGGTATGCGATCTTCATCAGAAAGACCGTTAATGCGTCTAAACTCTTTTTGCTGATTTTCAACTTCTTTTTGAACTTCATCTTCAGCTTGAGATTTAGCGTCATCAATAATATTTCCAGCTAAAACTATCGCATCACAAGCACTACTCATACGAAGAATTCCAGCAATTAACTCATCTCTACTAGTTCTAACGCTCTCATTTGACGCATATAACAATGCTTCGTCAATATTGCCTTGTGAAATTCGTGCAGCAAGCTTAGCAATATTAGGATCTACATTCGTTTGCTCTATTACATAACGAGAAACAGATTCTTCATCTGGCATAGAAAGATTCACAACTTGCATACGGGAACGTATAGTTGGCAAAACATCATGCTCGCTAGAAGCACAAACAATCCACATAGTATTCTTACTAGGCTCTTCAATCTCTTTCAAGAGCACATTCGTTGTGCGATCTAACATTCTGCTAATATCTTCAACAATTATGATTCGCCATGGAGAAACACTTGGCATTTGAGAAGATAGCGCAACAATATCTCGAACTTCATCAATAGTGATTGTTACTTTATCGCATGTGACTACATTCACATCTGGATGCAAGTCAGCTAAAACTTCGCAAGACACTTTTGATAATGTGTTTCCTTCTCCTAAATCTTCACTTTCTAAAGCTGCAGCAAAAGCTCTAGCAACTTTATCTCGTCCACTTCCAGAAGGACCACAAATAAGCCAACATTGAGATATGGAATTCTTATCTGACGATACGACTTTTTTTAACATGTCAACAACATGTGGCTGACCGATTACGCAATCCCAAACGCTCATATTTAAAATCCTTGATTTTTCAACGATTTTGCTTTTATTAAAGCGTCAATATCTTTAGAAATTATCGTGCTCAAGCATTCTGCAGAAAGCTTTGCATCAAGTACAAAATAGCGTGTACTATCTTCATTTGCTAAATCAATAAAAGCTCCACGAGTACGGCGAGCGAAATCAAGACCAGCAGATTCCATGCGATCTGTTTTGCCATGTAATCTTTCGAAGGCATCTTCAGCATCCATATCTAGCAAATATGTACGATCCGGCAACAAAGATGAAGTGGCCCATTTGCTTAAATCACGTATATCTTTCATAGTTAATTCACGTCCGCCAGATTGATACGCAAGCGAGGAATCAATATAACGATCTGTGATTACAATAGCTCCACGCTTCAAAGCTGGAACAATGACTTGAGAAACATGTTGAGCACGATCTGCAGCAAAAAGTAACGCTTCACAACGAGCAGATATATTACTTCCATGCAATAATATTTCGCGCAATTCTTTACCTAAAGAAGTTCCACCAGGCTCACGAGTAACTACAACTTCAAAACCGATAGATTGTAGATAATTACGCAATAATACAACTTGAGTAGATTTGCCAACACCATCAATGCCTTCAAATGATATAAATAAGCCTTTAGAGCTTTCTTCATTCGCATTACACGCACAATTCACATCGCACGCACAATTCACATCGCAAGAGCACCCGCTTGAAAAATCACTGCTTTTAGATGTCATACGCTTCCCTACTTAGCTCATGTTTAACGCAATCGACTACTTAAATAATAATTATTTTAGTAGAAGTTACTTTTTCACAGTAGATTTTACAGAAGATTTAGATGCTGCTTTCTTAGCTGTAGTCTTCTTAGCAGAAGTCTTAGCAGGCGACTTCTTAGCTGTAGTTTTCTTAGCAGAAGTCTTAGATGCCGATTTTGCTGATGCCGATTTTGCTGACGCTGATTTTGAAGACGCACGCTTCTTACGTTTTACAGGACCAGCAGCACGCTTCTTAGCTAATAAATCAAACGCTTCGCTTGGGTCAATCGAATCTGGAGTATATTGTTTTGGCAAAGTACGATTTGTTTCACCATCAGTAATATAAGCACCATAGAATCCATCTTTAATAACTACTGGCTTGCCAGTTTCAGGATCATTGCCAAGCTCACGAAGTGGAGGCTTAGCAGCACCACGAGTGCGCTTACCATACTTCGGTTGCGCAAAAATCTCTTTAGCTTCTTCTAAAGTCACAGTGAAAATAGCTTCTTCACTACTAAGCGAACGAGTATCCGGCTTAGAAACTTCAGAATCACCATTAGAAACATAAGTCTTAGTTAGATATGGACCATATCTACCATTATTTGCTTCAATACGCACTTCCTGTGATTTACCGTTTTCATCGCTTTCTTGCATGTTTCCAACTAATCGCGGCAAATTCAATAATTGCAAAGCTTCTTGCAAAGTCACAGTTTCAGGATGCATATTTTTGAATAAAGATGCCATTTTTGGACGCACTTCAGACTTAGAAGAATCTTCAGAATTAGATCCGTCAGAATCTTCGCTCTGAACTAAAGCAATATAAGGTCCAAAACGACCATTCCTCACTTCAACAGTTCCACCAGTTTCAGGATCTACACCTAAAACGCGCGCACCAGCAGAATTATTTTCAAGTAAATCACGAGCAACTTCAACACTTAATTCATCTGGCGCTAAAGTTTCAGGCAATGACGCATGACGAGGATTACCTTCAGAATCTAAATGCTTTGAATCTTCCAAATACGGGCCATATCTACCAACTCGAACGCTTAATCCATCGCCTATATCAATCGTATTTATTTCGCGAGCATCAATTTCACCAAGTTCAGCAACTTGCTGCTGTAAACCAACATGCGCTTGAAGAGAAGATTGTGCAGATTCAGCACCAGACCCAAAATAGAATCTTGTAAGCCAGTCACGTCCAGACTCTTCACCGTGAGCAATTCGATCTAAGCCATTTTCCATATCTGCAGTGAAAGCATAATCCACATATTTAGGGAAATTCGCTTCCAACAACTTAATTACAGCGAAAGCAAGCCAAGAAGGTATAAGAGCGCGCCCACGTTCATAAACGTATCCACGATCAATAATCGTAGAAATAATAGTCGCATAAGTAGAAGGACGACCGATTTCTTTAGCTTCCAACGTCTTAACCAAAGACGCTTCAGTATAACGAGCAGGAGGTTGTGTTTCATGCGATTTTGCTTCTACTTGCACAGGAGAAAGCACATCTCCAGCATTCATCGGTGGCAAAGCAGAAGAGAGTGCAGAAGAATCTGCAGAAGAAACATTCTGATTACCAAAAACTTTCATAAAACCAGCAAAAGTCACAACAGTACCCGATGCCTGGAAAGTAGCTTCTCCCAAATCTGAAGCAGCTGCTTTCAAAGTAACTGTAGCAGTAAAACCAGTAGCATCCGCCATTTGGGAAGCTATAGTACGCTGCCAAATCAATGTATAAAGCTTCAATTGATCTGCAGGCAAAGAGGAAGACAACTCTTCTGGAGAACGGAAACGCGCTCCTGCAGGACGAATACATTCATGAGCTTCCTGAGCACCTGCAGTCTTAGTTGTATATTGCTTTGGAGCGTCAGAAACGTATTCATCGCCATAATGTTCACGCGCGGCATTTCTAGCTGCAGCAATAGCTTCTTGCGAAAGAGTTACAGAATCTGTACGCATATAAGTAATATAACCGTTTTCATACAAAGCTTGAGCAACACGCATAGTTTGACGAGAACTCATAGAAAGCCTATTTCCAGCTGTTTGTTGCAAAGTAGAAGTAGTAAACGGAGGCATAGGACGTCTACGATAAGGCTTTGTGTCCATATTTTCTACAACAAAATCAGACTGTTCCAAAGCTTTCGCAATAGCTTTTGCATGAGATTCATCAATAAGAATCACTTCTGACAGAGTTTTAGAATCATTTGAATTCAGCGATAGATTATTAGAAGAATCGACTGAATCGACTGAATTACTAGAGTCAGAAGAATCGACTGAATCAGAAGAATTACGTGAAGGGACTAACTCACCTCTATCGTTAAAATCTCTAGATGATGCAACACGATGATTATTAAATTCAGTCAAATGAGCTTCACAATTAAGATTTTCTTGATCGCCACTATCAAAATCAGCACAATTAGAACAAGAAAGAACGGCAGAAATATCCCAATACGTAGCTTTCTTGAAAGCCATACGTTCGCGCTCTCGTTCAACAATCAATCTAGTAGCAACAGACTGAACTCGTCCTGCAGAAAGACCAGGTCCAACTTTTCGCCACAAAACAGGAGAAAGCTCATAACCGTACAAACGATCTAGCACACGGCGTGTTTCTTGAGCATCAACCATGTGATCGTCAACATCACGAGTATTAGTAAGAGATGCACGAATAGCATCCTTAGTAATCTCATGGAAAACCATACGCTTTACTGGCACTTTTGGCTTTAACGCTTCAACCAAATGCCAAGCGATAGCCTCGCCTTCACGATCCTCATCAGTTGCTAAGAAAAGTTCATTTGCATTAGATAGTGCGCGCTTCAAATCAGCAACTGTTTTCTTTTTATCTGCTCCAACAACATAATATGGAGCAAAACCATGATTTACGTCAACACCAAATTTTCCGAAATCAGCTTTACTAGCCGAAGGAACCTGGCTCGGCTGCGCCAAATCACGAATATGACCAACCGATGCCATAACAGTATATCCATCACCCAGAAAACCGCCAATTTTCCGAGCTTTGGTTGGAGACTCCACAATGACAAGCTTCTGTTCTTTTGCCATATTCGTCCCTTTCTTCACATCGAATCTTACATTACGCTTATTTAATCATTACGCAAGCAAATCTCACAACACTTTAAGTGTTATCAATTACAACGCTACTTTCACAACACTGTTATTCAAAAGTTGCTAATCAATCACACTCACGTAAAATATTTGCTCACATATAATTGCTACTTATACCTCTATTTATACAACTATGCACGCGACTTTTACATAATTTTTATGTAATATCCTAGATTTTTAGCTTTTCCTACATTCATACACCTTCAAAAGTAATAAACGCATGAAAATCATAACTTATATTCAAAACGCTATAACGATATCACCTAGTGGCTAACTGTAGAAGAAATATAAGCTTCACGCCAATATTTGTGAAAGCTTATCTTTTGCAGATTGCTCTTCTAATTTATCTTTAGATAATGCAGACGGCGGAGTCGGAGGAGCGCCGACTAAACCTAACTTACTTAAAGGAGATGCGCTAGATTGACGCAAAACCATTATTACACCAAACACTAGTAACGATATGCCAGCAGTTGCGCAATAGACTGATAAATACGACACTTTTTCAGCCCAGCGTGCAGATAGTTCTACTCCAGGCAAAATTTGCCAGACGAGATACATAGAATAAACACAAGCAAACGCACCAAATGTAATCATAGAAGTGCCAATAATTTGTATGCTTACTGAAGATTTACGTGATTCAGGAATATCCATACCAGATTTTCTAGATAAAGACAAAATGAACGATGAAATAGCTCCAACAATCAACAGTGACATAATAACATCTGTAGGCCTATGCCACCTTCCAGCCATAAGAGAATAAGAAACTAAACAAGTAAATATCGCTGAAACTAATGCAACCCATGCGCGAAGTTTTCTCGTAACGCAACACGCCAATATAGCACAAGCAGATGCGACTAACAGAGTATGACCCGAAGGAGCTGAATTTCTTGCCAAGCTTTCTATATTCACAAGCATTTGGCGAGGCAATACTTTTTTAAGCGGCTCAAATGCAAGAGATAACAACACTATTGCCACACACTGACCAATGAGCAACCAACGTTTACGAATAAAAGCGATTACAAGAGCGCATGCCATAATTAGAACGCTTATTGAAATTATTACTATGGATTTTCGCAAAGGCTTAAGCAATAATTCTAGCCATATTGGCAATGCTCTAGTTCCAAAACCGTCTATAACTATTTCTTCATAACTTTGACCTAACGGAGTTCTAACAGCAAGAAACCACAAAGTGAAAGCAACAATAAGCATAAGCACTCCGCATACAACACACCACACGCGTGTAGATATGCGAGGACTAGAAAGAAGTGGGTCTATTGGAGAAAAATCTGAATTATTAAAAGAACTTGAATCTAAATCTGCAGACTCTAAAACTAAATTTTTAGAATTGTTAGAATCTTGAGTAGAAGATTTAGAAGAAGATTTAAGACTTAAAGAATTATATTCATTTTCAGAAAATTGTGCGCTCGAAGTTCCATCGCTATTAAATGCACTAGTTGTTGATTCATTATTTTTAAGCGCTTTTACTTGAGCACTATTATCGTCAAAGTCTACAGATTCATCTGTAATCTCTACGCTATCTTTTGAATAATCAGTAGCGTGTTCATTAGGAAGCTCTGGCAACGGCTCAATATCTTCCAAACCTTGCAATCCTCTAGATGAATTCTTTAATTCCTCACTCATACTTTAGACTTTACGACAGCGTCACGCCAAAAGAGTTTTACAAAAGAAATACCCCCGCGCACCCATCAGAGGCCACTTACCCTTGCTGCATTCCTGCCCTGGGGGGATTGGGTGACTTAATGCCACACGGAGGCTTTATCTATATTACACTATTTTCATTACTTGTCGAGTAAATTACAATTTTTAGGCGCGCCACACGCTTTTACCATGCTCTTTTGCAGATTCTAAATCAGAATCAAGCTGAGATTCATTTTCTTCAACTTCGCCTTTAATATAAAGCTCAACTAATTCACGAGCCTCACTATCTTCATGTTGTACAGCTGGAGATTTCATGAAATATGAGCTTGGAGCGAGAATAGGACCAGAAAGCTTACGATCTAACGCAATCTTAGCAGCACGAACAGCGTCAATCACAATGCCTGCAGAATTAGGCGAATCCCAAACTTCAAGCTTATATTCCAAATTCAATGGAACATCACCAAAAGTAGTTCCTTCTAAACGAACAAAAGCAAATTTGCGATCGTCAAGCCAAGCAACGTAATCAGAAGGACCAATATGAACGTTATGATCATCCATTTCATGAGGAACAATTGAAGTCACAGCACGCGTTTTAGAAATCTTCTTAGATTCCAATCTAGATCGCTGAAGCATGTTCATAAAGTCCATGTTTCCGCCAACATTCAATTGATAAGTGCGATCTAACCTCACACCTCGATCCTCAAACAATCTTGCCATTACACGATGAGTAATAGTCGCTCCAACCTGACTTTTAATATCATCGCCAATAATAGGAACGCCAGCATCACGGAATTTTTGTGCCCAAACAGGATCAGAAGCAATAAACACTGGCAAACAATTCACAAAAGCACATCCTGCTTCCATAGCAGCAGTTGCGTAAGCCTTATCTGCCTGCTCAGATCCAACAGGCAAATACGAAACTAATACATCAACATGCTTATCTCGTAAAACTTGAGCCACATCTACTGGATCAGCTTCTGATTCATCAATCATTTGACGATAATAATCGCCTAAACCATCATATGTAGGGCCTCTTAAAACTTCCACTCCAAGATTTGGAACTTGAGCAAAACGAATCGTATTATTTTTGGAAGCTCCAATTGCTTCACTTAAATCACGACCAACTTTTAATGCGTCAACATCAAATGCTGTAACAAACTCAATATCTCTTACACGATACGAACCAAAAACAGCATGCATCAATCCTGGAATTTTATCTCCATCATCGGCATTTCGATAGTATTCCACACCTTGAACCAACGATGAAGCGCAATTGCCCACGCCGGCAATGGCAACGCGGATACTCATATAAACTCCTTGCCTGCAAAAATCAATGACTATGCTCTATGTAGCACTAACATATTCATAATACTATCCACTGAGTTATATAGTTAGTTTCTTTTGATATTTTCCATATAATTTATAAATTTAACTTAAAATAGCACAAATTAGCACAAAAAATTACATAAAACTTATAAATTCAATACCTAGCATTAACTTTGATTTCATGACTATGCGTAACAATGAGCAAGACTCAAAAAGTAACTCAAGTGTACGTAATATAAGAAATAGCAAAGAATCTTCCAAATTACACGAACATAGCAATAAAGATTTAGCAAAAAAGGACGCAAAATCAAAATCAAGCAAAAATACAAGCAAAAATACAAACACGCGCACAAACAAAACAACAAGCAAAAGAGCAAACACTAGATTTGCAACAAAATCTAGATCCAATACAAATACTGGAGCTAAAAATCGCAATCAGAACCGTAAACAGCACAAAAAACATCCAATAATATTATGGATGATTATCTTATTTACTCTGTTTATAGCAATAGGATTATTACTTTTTGCATATTTGTATTACACAACAGAAATTCCACAACCATATAAAATCGCAATGGCAGATAAAACGAAAGTTTTTTATTCAGATGGAAAAACTGAAATAGGGTCTTTTGCTGAGCAAAATCGAGAGATAATCAATTGCTCAATACTACCAAAATACGTTGGTAACGCCATAGTAGCATCAGAAAATCGATCATTTTATAGAGATAACGGCATTGATTTTAAAGGGATTGGACGAGCTTTAATACATAACGTTACTAAACGCAAACGCTGGGGAGGCTCAACAATTACACAACAATACGCCGAACGCTACTATTTAGGCGAAACAAAAACTTACATAGGCAAATTACACGAAGCAATTTTAGCTTTGAAAATTTCACAAACTCAAGATAAAAGCACAGTTTTATGCAACTATATGAACACTATTTACCTTGGAAGAGGAGCATACGGTATTCAAGCTGCATCAAAAGCATATTTCGGAGTAGACGCGAAAGATTTAACACTAGCACAATCCGCGCTTTTAGCAGGCATAATACCAGCTCCAAGTAGTTGGGATCCTGCAGTCGGAAACGAAGAAGCACGATCGCGATTTAATCGAGTTCTAAAAATTATGGAGAAAGACGGTTACATAACTTCTAAAGAACGAGAAAAAACAAAATTCCCTAAAACGTTAAATCAAAAATCTCAAAATATTTACTCTGGACCTAACGGATACATTTTGCATATGGTTCGAGAAGAACTTACTAAAAGTAAAGCTTTCAGCAAAGAAGATTTAGATACAGGCGGATATCGAATTATAACTACTATAGATAAGAACAAACAAAATCTTATGTTTAAAGTTGCAAGCCCTTCTCAAACCATGAGAAAAATCTTGCCACAAGGTATTCAAGTTGGCTCTATATCAATTAACCCGAAAAATGGTTCGATAATTTCAATATACGCAGGCGATGATTATGTTAAAAAACCTTTGAATAACGTCACGCAAGCACTATATGAACCCGGATCCACTATGAAACCTTTCGCTCTTATGGGCGCAATACAAGCTGGAATGAATCTAAATACTTTATTTAATGGTGATTCGCCTATAAAATTCGATGGAATCAAAGATCCCGTTAAAAACTTTTCAAATATTAGCTATGGAAACATAGATATGTATCAAGCTACAGCTAAATCTGTGAACACTCCTTACATGGCTTTACAGCAAAAACTTGGAAGACGCGTAATTGCTCAAACTGCAGTTGCAGCAGGATTAAGCCCTAAAAGAGTTACAGGAGAAAATCCTTTTACTGTTCTCGGCAATGATAATGTTCACGTAAGTGAAATTGCGCAAGCATATTCTACTTTTGCAAATAAAGGTAATAGACCTGATTTACATATTGTTTCAAGAGTTAAAAATTCAGAAAATCGAGATGTTTATACAACTCCAATAACATTAAAACAAGTTTTTTCACCTAATAACGCTGCACTAGCATCAAAAGCAATGTTAGGTACAGTAGATCATGGCACAGCTACTGAAGTTAAAAAACTTGGAAGACCAATGGCTGGAAAATCTGGAACAGCAAATGATCAAACTGCTGTAAGTTTTATAGGTTTTGCACCAAATGTAGTAACTGTATTTGCTTTATGGTACCCGGATTGCAATGGTAACCCTCAAGTTATTCCGACTTTCCGTGGAGGATTTGGATTAAGCGGAAGTTCATTGCCAGTCCACTTATTTACTCTTTATATGAGAAACGCTCTGAAAGATGTTCCAGTAGAAGATTTTCCAGACGCAAAAGATAATGGGAAGATTGGTGGACCAGATGGAACTTGGGGATTAGGTAGCCAAATTACAGAATCTGCAGATGACAATACAAACAGCAGCGATTCTAAAAACAGTAAAGATAATAGCGATTCTAAAGATAATAAAGGCGCTAGAGATAATAAAGGCGATAGAGATAATAAAGGCGATAGCGGCACTAAGGATTCTAAAGATACCAAGGATTCTAAGGATTCTAAAGATACTAAAGACAACAACTAATCTCAATACTCAGTAAGACACTACTAAACTCTAGCGAAACAGCGCTATTCACCCAAAGCTTTAGCAACAATATCCTCAAAAGTATGCCAATTTATATTTTCATATCCGTGTAACTCAGCAAATTGAGGACCATTACTAACATCAAGATTAGAAAAAGCAGTTTGAGCTAAAGTAGTTGCACCAGAAGACGATGCAGAAGCAAGGCCTGCAAAAGAATCTTCAATAGCAATACAACAAGCCATTTCACGACTTACTTCTTCTTCAGAAAGCATGCCATCAGCGTTAATTCCAACTAATTTTCCAGCTGCAATATACGGTTCTGGGCTAGGCTTAGTCGCGTAACCATCATCTCCGCAAATATATCCCACAAAAGCACCGCTCGGCGCATGTTTAACTATATTTTCCACTAATCTACGAGGAGAATTACTTACAAGTATCGAAGGAATACCAGCTTTAGCTAAATCACCTAGTACATCCATAACACCTGGAACCCACGGAACATTCTTTTCTTCACATTTAGCAACATAATCGACCATTCCATTGCCAATTTCTTCTACCGACAATTGCGTTCCAAGCTCAATCATCGCTTTCGCAACAGCCTCTAGAGAGCCTCCTGAATATTGCCACGCAAGCTCTTCGCTCCATTGACCTCCGTGATTTTTAGCAAGACAAATTTCTGCTTCATGCCAATATGGCTCAGAGTCAATAAGCGTGCCATCCATATCCCAAAAAACGGCTTTAAGTAATCGCCGCTCAGATGACGCTCTCCAGGATCTCCACAACACAATTGATTTATCTTCACTATTTGAAGAATCAGAATCACTATTTGAGAAAGACTTAGATGAAGGTAAAGCACGGCGCTCACAATGAATGTCGTATCTCCAATTACGAGCGTTTCTAGAACGCAACACTTCAACGATATCACCCTGAGCATTCGCAGCAAAAATATTACGTTCAGACGATTCAGCTCTTTGCTCAATATGCCTTAATTGCCTTTTAAGTTGGCGATTTTCTTCTTGCAAAGAAAGAATCTGTATAACACCAGCTAAATTAATACCATCATTTTGGCTTAAACGCTGCGTTTGAATAAGGCGATTGATATCTCGCAAAGAATACCGTCTAGCTCCACCCTCTGTACGCTGAGGAACGATTAAATTCAATCGATCATATTGTCTCAACGTTTGAGGATGAGTTTTCGTAATACTAGCAACATAGCTCACCATAAAAATAGGCATATCTATGTTGAATCCAACTTCATCCGCACCATCAAGCGTTGCTCTGCCACGAACTAATGCAACAGCGCACATCTCATATAAGACTTTAGTGTCTCGACTAACTCGCATTATAATTCGCCTTTCTTGAGTGTGTTGCGGATTTTAAACTAAACGGTATTCCAATAACAGCATGCAATAAACAATAACAATCAACTGAAATCAATAAAATTGACCAGCTAAATTCACAGCACCGCTACTTACTGCCTTAAATTATCTACAGCTTGTGAATATGAATCACCACAAGCTTTATCAAACTCTTTAGCAGCATGTTTTATAGACATTGTAGAGCGTTTAGGAACATGAATTTCCACTATTCCTACAAATTTACCATTCTTACCAGGAACTCCAGCATTTTGCACACATACTTCATCTCCACTTGAAGATCCAGCTGGAACAGTAAATTTTACTAACTCTCCATCTATATTTTGTAAAGTAACTTTTGCGCCATGCACAGCTTCACTCACTGTTAAAGGCAATTTAGTTAGCAGATCATTTTCACGCAAACTAAAACGTTCAGAAGGTATTACATGAACATTAAGATACATATCTCCAGAAGATCCGCCAAACTGACCAGACTTACCTTTACCAGCTAATCTAATCTTTTGACCATCTCGAACACCTGCCGGAATACGCGTCTTAAAAGTCTTACCAGCAGAACGCAAAGATACTGTTGCGCCTTTGAATGCTTGCTTAAATGTAAGCGTAATTGAGGTTGTAATATCATCTCCATTTTTAGGAGTAGGAGCAGATTCAGGCTGAGAATATTGACTATATTGATTTGCGAATCCACTATCTCCTTGGAATCCAGAAGATTGAGAACCAGCTGAACCAAACATAGAGAATAAATTACCTAAATCAGGACCACCATTTGTAGAGAAACGAACTCGAGTATTCGCTCCGCCACCAGGCATGTCTGTTGCTCCAAACATTGAAGAGAATATGTCTGAAAACCCTGCAGAATCAAAACCTGCTCCGCCAGATCCTCCTTCAAATCTAGCTCCACCAGCTCCAAATTGACGAATAGCATCATAGCGCTGACGAGTCTGTTTATCTTTCAAAACATCATAAGCTTCTGAAACATCCTTAAATTTTTCTTCAGCTTCTTTTGTTTTATTCAAATCAGGATGATACTTGCGAGCTAATTTACGATAAGCTTTAGTAATCGTTGAATCATCGGCATCTTTGGAGACACCAAGCACTTTATAAAAATCTTTTGTCAACCATTCATTTTCAGCCATCTGTGCCTCCTTTCATTTTCAGCACATGTGACATATTTTCCCATAATATGACCTACTCGTGTTGACTTGATATAAACTCAAACCAACACGAGTAAGTATGCAATTAAACTAAGCAATCACGCATTATTTGGCGATGCAACTACAACTCGAGCAGCACGAATAACACGATCTCCAATTCTGTAACCTGCTTCAACTACAGCATCAACTGTTTCTTTTGTGGCATTTGGATCTGGACGATGCAAAATAGCATCATGCTTAGTAGGATCGAAATCTTCACCCTTTTCACCAAATTTCTCCACACCGAACTTCTCGAATGCTTTATCTAACTTCGCAGCAACAGCTTTGAAGGAATCGTCCATATCACTATGCTCGCGAATCCTATCAATATCGTCTAAAGCTGGAAGAAGAGCACTAAGAACATCTATAATCCCATGTTGACGGAATCGATCCTGCTCTTTAGAAGCACGATTGCGGAAATTGATGAACTCAGCACGCTCTCGTTGCAAAGCTTCTAAATACTCCGCAGCCTCTTTCTTGGCTTTACCTAGAGGTGTTAAAGTACTCTCTTCAGAACCTTCAGAAGACTTTTCACACTGGCTTTCAGAAGACTTTTCATCTGAATTTTCAGAAGAATTCGAATTATGCGAATCCGAATTGCTATTATCTTCTTTATTACCTTCTGCTTTATCTTCTTTTTTATCTTCTCTAGACTCAGAATCCTTATCTAAAGAATCCTTCTCTAAAGAATCAAAAGATGAAGATTCTTCTGATTTATTAGATTTATGTGAATTATCTTTCGCAAAAGCATCAGAGTCTGAATCACTGTTTTTCAATGATTCAACATCATCGATGCCGTTTAGATAATCGTTGCTGTTGAACTCGGACATTACTTGTTGTCCTTATCGTCCTTGTCGTCATCCACCACTTCGGCGTCAACTACGTCATCATCTTTAGAATTAGATTCTGCACTTTGAGCGCCTTGAGCACCAGAGTCTGTACTCTGAGCGCCTTGAGCACCTTGCTGAGCGTAAAGTTGCTGACCAATCTTTTGAGCAGAAGTCATCAACTCGCTCTGAGCAGACTTAATCTTCTCAACGTCATCGCCCTTCAAAGCTTCCTTCAAAGCATTAACTTTTTCGGTAACTTCCTTGGAGATTTCGTCAGAAAGCTTGTCTTTATTATCATTCACAAGCTTTTCAGTCTGGTAAGCAAAAGCTTCTGCTTGATTGCGAACTTCAGCTTCTTCCTTGCGCTTCTTATCTTCAGCTTCGTGAGCTTCAGCTTCCTTCACCATGCGATCGATTTCGTCCTTTGGAAGACCAGAACCACCAGTAATAGTCATAGACTGTTCCTTACCAGTGCCCTTATCCTTAGCGGAAACGTGCACAATGCCGTTAGCATCAATGTCAAAAGTGACTTCAATCTGTGGAACGCCACGAGGAGCTGGAGCAATACCAGTCAACTCAAAAGTACCAAGCGGCTTATTGTCGCGAGCAAACTCACGTTCACCCTGATAAACCTGAATTAATACAGATGGCTGATTATCTTCAGCTGTAGAGAAGACTTCAGAGCGCTTAGTTGGAATAGCAGTATTGCGCTCAATCAGCTTAGTCATAATTCCACCCTTGGTTTCAATACCCAAGGAAAGCGGAGTTACATCAATAAGCAGAACGTCTTTACGATCACCCTTAATAACACCAGACTGTACAGCTGCACCAACAGCAACAACTTCATCTGGGTTCACAGACTGATTTGCTTCCTTACCACCAGTAAGCTCCTTAACGAGATCCTTAACAGCTGGCATACGAGTAGAACCACCAACAAGAACAACGTGATCAATCTGGCTCACAGAAATACCTGCATCAGAAAGAACATTGTTAAATGGTGTACGGCAACGTCCAAGCAAATCAGATGTCATTTCCTCAAAATGAGCACGAGTCAAAGTTTCATCCAAATGCACTGGAGTTCCGTCAGGAGTCATTGCCAAGTATTGCATTGAGATTGAAGTAGAAGTAGAAGAGCTAAGCTCCTTCTTCGCTTGCTCAGCAGCTTCCTTCAAGCGCTGCAAAGCAATCTTATCCTTGCTTAAATCAACACCGTACTTGTTTTTAACTTCGCCAACAAGCCAATCAATAATCTTCTGATCCCAATCATCGCCACCCAAGTGGTTGTCACCGTTAGTTGCCTGCACCTGAATAGTTGAGAATCCATCTTCATCCTTGCCTATTTCAAGCAAAGAAACATCAAAAGTACCGCCGCCTAAATCGAAGACCAAAATACGCTCGTCTTCCTTGCCTTTTTCAAGACCATAAGCCAAAGCAGCAGCAGTTGGTTCGTTAATAATACGAAGTACGTTCAAGCCTGCAATCTTACCAGCATCTTTAGTTGCCTGACGCTGAGCATCATTGAAGTATGCCGGGCAAGTAATAACAGCATCAGTGACTGGCTCACCTAAATAAGCTTCAGCATCTCGCTTTAACTTCATCAAAACCTGAGCAGAAATCTCCTGTGGAGTCCACTTCTTTCCATCAATCTCCACAGACCAATCAGTGCCCATATGACGTTTTACAGAGCTAATCGTACGGTCAACGTTTGTTACAGCCTGACGCTTAGCAACTTCACCAACCAAGATTTCACCTGACTTGCTAAATGCCACAACAGATGGCGTAGTGCGTGCGCCTTCAGCGTTCACAATAACAGTTGGACTTCCACCTTCAAGTGTTGCAATGCAAGAATTAGTTGTACCTAAATCAATACCTACTGCGCGTCCCATTTTTTCTCCTTTATTATCTTCAAATCCTAACTTGGTAGCGTATTAACAACTACCTGATTCATTTTCCAAAACTTGAGTCTACTACACTCAAGTTATAAAAGTCAAATTTTATTACAAAAAATCATAAAAACTTTATATGCCAAGACTCAAGTTTTATAAAACTAGCTAAATAACAGCTAAATAAGAGCTAAATAAAGAGCTAAATAAAAGCTGAAACTTAGCAACCAAAAAGCTAAATAAAAAGCTGAAACTGAGTAACAACAGAATTAAAACTGAGCAGACACAAAGCCAAAACTGATTATATAAAACGCTCAATCACTAATCAGCAGCATGCGACTGTGAATATTCTTTAGCCCAACCTTGAACGAACGCATCTTTGACTTTATCCCACTTAGCACTGCCTTTAGCGTACTCAAGCAAAGCAGAACCTAAATTATTTTTCCAATTATCAGAAGGCATCATAGTGAAATTCCAACTGACAGAAACTTTACCTAATCGAGCATCTTCCATAGCAGCTTCAGACAAAGGATTATCTGACTTAACGTTAAGAAGACTTCTAAAAGGAGTATTAAATCCCATCTTCTTAGATAACGCATCTTTGCCATAATCTGAAAGAACAAGCCACTTCAGAAAATCTTTTGTAGCTTTCTTATTATTATCGCTAGTTTTATTATTTATACACCAATAATTTTCAGAACCGGTAGCCAAACCCTGATTTTTCTCATTCGGAGCTCCAATATAAATCGGCAACATTCCAAGTTCAGTATCCTTCATACCAACTTTTGAAAGTTCACTCCAAGCCCAAGTTCCATTCTGATAAAAAACAGCTTTACGCTTAGCAAATTCTCCAATTGCATCTTCACCAGTTTTATACTCAAGCTCAGAAGGAGAAACAGTTGAATCCTTAAGATATAAATCAAAAATCTTCTTAAAACCATCTAAATAACTGCCTTTTATCTTTTTAGGCTGCCTAATTATTCTATCTTCCTTAAACTCATAATAAAGCGGCAAATTAGCTAGATGCGTCTTAAAACGCCAATCAGAACTTGAATCGAAACCAGAAGACGTAAAAGCACCATCTATACCTAGATCGCTTTTACGCGCTTGAATATCGTCTGCAACTTCCTTAAGTTTATCAAAGCAATTTATATCTTTAACGGATTTTATCTTCGCATCCGGCAAAGAAATATATTTAGAAAGTAAATCTTTATTATAAATCAACCCATATGTTTCCATAACATAAGGTATTGCTACGATTTTATTTCCATCACTTAAAGCAACACTTTTACTAATAAGTTGATTATAAATTTCAGTATCTTTCAAATCAGACGCATATTCTTGCCAATTAGCATAACCAACAGGACCATTAACTTGGAATAACGTAGGTGCGTCATTACCTTTGCTAATTTCACCTTTCAAAAACTGCTCATACGTGCCAGAAGCAGGAGTTTCAACTTTAACTTCAACACCAGTTTCTTTAGTGTATTCCTCAGCAACTTCTTTCCATTGATCTGCAACTTCAGGTTTAAAGTTTAAAAAATATACTCTACCCTTACTGTTATTAGAGCTAGACGAACCGCATGCAGACATTGCACAGCACGTAATTACAACACATGCTATTAGCGCAATCATTGATTTAATCTTACGATTCATCATCGAACCCTCTCCTATAAAGTCAGCTTACGTATCGTCAATTTTATCTAGAAACTTATCTAGAAACTTATCTAGAAACTTATCTAGAAACTTATCTAGTTTTTAAAGCACTTTCTTACAATTCATTATTCACTTAATAACTCGACTTTGCAAACAATACTAGAGCAAAAGCACGAATGCAAAATCAGAATCAAAACTTAAGCATAAAATAAAAAGCAGAGTGAAAACCTAATATTAACATGCTATTAGCACGCTAACAATTCCATCGGACTATAACCCTATCTCCCTTATAAACACCTAAAACACAATAATGCGCTGTATCAAGACGCAACATTCTTGCCATAGTCGGAGCAATACCAAGCCATTTCATCGTCAATATACGCAAAATATGCGCATGAGCAACAAGCAGAACATCATTGCCAGCATTCAATTTAGGCAATACTGTGTCTATTATTTCACCAGTTCTTTCATAAACACATTCCAGACTCTCTCCTGAAGTTCTTACAATATGAACACTTTCTCCGCTTGGCAAAGTTTCTTCACCGTCAAATAACATACTTGAAGGCAAAACTGTTGGGCCATCGGACCAAACGTCCCAAGCTTCACTTCCACTAAGATTAGCTACATCTTTACGAGTACGACCTTCAGCTCCGCCATAATCCCATTCCATAGCAGCAGGTAAAGGCTGACAATTTTTAAAACCTGCTAATTGAGCTGTTTGAATAGCTCTACGAAGAGGACTAGCATAAACACAATCTTCATCAAACCCATCAGGGAAAGCATGTAAAATACGCATTCCTGCATCTTTTGCCTGCTCACAGCCTTTATCTGTAAGAGGTATATTCGTTCGACCAGTATGCTGACCAGACTCACTCCACACAGTCTGCCCATGACGTAACAACACGAGTCTTCCTGTATGCTCGCACGAACTTTGCGACGGCATGTTTGAAACTATATAGGATTGGTAAGCTTCAGCCATTGCAACTCCTTTACGCGTTAAATATAAATCGCAATTGTAGATTTTGGCTACTTTACGATTAGCAACACTTCCAAGAGCGAAACCGCTTCATCGCAGAAAACGCATCTTATACCCTTCTATGGTACAGCTGATTGTAATTTTTACATCGATTTTTTTTAATTTTTATGAATAAAATTTGTAAAACTTTTATTTTTCAGTGATTTCACATCATCCAATTGCATTCTTGAAGAATATATTGTAAGAATGAAAGAGTAAAAATAAATAAGCACAATCAAATAAAAACAAACGCAAACTGTACCAAACTAAAACTAAAAAATAAAAGAGAAGAAAAATAAAATAAATAGAATAAATAAAATAGTAAAAGAGAATAAAAAAGAGAATAAATAAAAAGAAAATAAAACTGTCAACTGAAAACTTATAGAACACGTTTTATAGAACACGTTTTATACAACACCACTAATAAACGATAAGAAGTAAAATGCAAAATCAAGAATCTACACACTCAAACACTAACAACGAAGAACACAAATTAGCATATAACAGCACAATCAACACTCTTCTTAACCGCAGATCCATACGCGCTTTCAAAAATGAGCCAATCAGTGAAGAAATTGTCAACACTCTTGAACTAGTAGCGCAAAGAGCAGCTTGTAGCCAATTTCTAAACGATTGGTCTGCTATTAAAATCACTAATCCTGAAATAAAGCAAAAGCTTTCAGAAATTGGAAACCAAGCATATATTGCAACCACTCCACTTTTATACGTGTTCGTGATCGACCAACACAGAAATGCTGTTATAGCACGCAAAAACGGCATCGATACAGAAAGCAGCGAATTCACTCTTAAAACTGGGTATCGCTTCTGCCAATCTCAAAATGACGCAATATTGGCACTTCACGCAATGGAAACAGCAGCAGAATCATTAGGACTTGGATGCGTAATTCTAGGTTCAATTTTAAATAATATTTCTGAGTTAATTGAACTTTTGAAATTACCAAAATACACATATCCCGTTCTAGGACTTGCAATCGGTAAGCCAGATCAGGCTCCAGATTTGAAACCTCGAATGGATCCTAGCATGCAATTCTTTGAGAATGAGTACCCAAGCGACAATAACAATTTGATTGAAAAACTAGTTGATTTTGATGCTAGAGTTCACAAATATTACGATTTGAGAAATGCCAGCCGACCGGTTGACGCTTTTAGCGCGCAAATTGTGAAACTCGCAACAGATTCAGGAGCTAAAAACCACAGTTGCGAAACACAATTAAATAAACAAGGTTCTACGTTCAAAATCTGATTTTTCGCGTTAATCTTGTGATTTTTCTAAGCAAAGTTACTTTCTACGCGGCTTATAACCTCGTTTTCTAGACTTTTGCTTAGTTGTTTCAATACGCGAGCGCATATCATAATATTTACGTATTGCAGGATTTGAATGAGTTAAATGCCAGCAACTGCAATATTCACATTTATAAACCCACAGTTGCGCACCACGCTCTCTGAGACTTTTATCCGCTGCAATAAGAGCCTGCCCTTTATTTGTATACATTATTTTTTGAGTAGATTCACATCTGCGCGGAGTAAAGAAATACATAGCTTTCATGGTAGCAAACTTCTTAACACTCAAACTAAAACCACATACAAGGCAACCACAAATCGCACGCCAGGCACTCGCACGCAATAGCACAAATCACGCGCCTGTAGCCCACCAGACACACACGCCTGTTACCAGTCAACGCTTCTTCACCACTCACACTCACCCACTCACCCACTCACCCACCACTCACCAGACACCACTCACTCAATCACAACTCACTCAATCACTCACACGCCGGTAGCCCACCCACTCATCACTCACTCATCACTCACCAGACACCGAAAACCAAAATGTGTAAAAGTTCAAGCAATCGCTATTTAAATTCATTTGTTCAAATAAAATTCAAGAATAATTCAAGAATAATTCAATTTTGATAATTTTCTTCTAAAAATGCTATACAAAACAGACTATTCCGAGTAACATTGAGCAAAAGTTCAACTTATAGCGTGCAAATTTGTTCAATTTGTTCAATTTTGATTCAATTGTTCAACTTGTTCAATTATCAGATTTGCAAATTATGTGATTCTAAAAAAAAATCATATAGAAAATAAAGAAAGACG
This sequence comes from Gardnerella bivia, assembly GCF_049262715.1. Taxonomy (NCBI): domain Bacteria; kingdom Bacillati; phylum Actinomycetota; class Actinomycetes; order Bifidobacteriales; family Bifidobacteriaceae; genus Gardnerella; species Gardnerella bivia. The sequence goes on along the minus strand of NZ_CP058399.1, from coordinate 653,720 downwards.
TATTATGGCACAGAATTTTGCTGATGAGCTTAAAAAAGCTATGAAATCACACGGCTATAAGCAGATTGACGTAATCGAGCTTGCAGCAAAAAACGGTCATAAGCTTGGCAAAAGCCAGTTGAGCCAGTATTTAAGCGGAAAAACTGAGCCTCGCAAAGACGTACGTAACATACTAGCTGAAATTCTTGGAATCAGCAGCGATGAAATAAAAGGTGGGCATTCTTGTGCAAAAATCGGGCAAAACTGCCAGTCTGCAGAAGAATCACAATTAAATCATCCACAGCTTACTGAAGCTGAACTTTCACAAACGCTCAAACATAGAAACTTCAACAAATCCACCAAACTTGAGCATGTGCTTTACGATGTTCGCGGACCTGTTGTTGAAGAAGCAAACCGCATGGAAGCAAACGGAACTCATATTTTAAAGCTTAACATTGGAAATCCTGCGCCTTTTGGTTTCCGCGCTCCAGACGAAGTGATTTACGACATGCAACAGCAGCTTATTGACTGCGAAGGCTACTCGGATAGTCGCGGACTTTTCTCTGCGCGCAAAGCAATTATGCAATACGATCAGCTTAAGGGCATTGCCGGCGTACAAATGGAAGATATTTACACTGGCAACGGCGTTTCCGAGCTAATCAACCTTTCTATGCAAGCGCTGCTTGATTGCGGCGATGAGATTCTTATTCCAAGCCCGGACTATCCTCTGTGGACTGCGTGCGCGAGCTTGGCTGGCGGCACTCCTGTGCACTACATGTGTGACGAAAAGTCGCATTGGTACCCAGATATTGCAGACATTCGCTCTAAAATCACGCCTCGCACTAAAGCAATCGTGATTATTAACCCAAATAATCCTACTGGCGTGTTGTATAGTCGCGAAGTTTTGGAAGAGATTGTTAAGATTGCGCGCGAGTTTAATTTGATTATTTTTGCGGACGAGATTTACGACCGTCTTGTTATGGATGGCAAGAAGCATATTTCGATTGCTTCTCTTGCTCCAGACGTGTTCTGCGTAACTTTTAGCGGACTTTCTAAGTCGCATATGATTGCTGGCTTCCGCATCGGCTGGATGAGTCTTTCTGGAGATAAATCCAAGGCTCGCGACTACATTATGGGACTTAACATGCTGTCTAATATGCGATTATGCTCGAATGTTCCTGCGCAATCGATTATTCAGACTGCTTTGGGCGGATACCAGAGCGTTGAAAAGTATCTGGAGCCGGGCGGACGCGTGTATGAGCAGCGCGAGTATTGCTATAATGCACTTCAGGAGATGGATGGCGTAAGCGTTGAGCGACCAGATGCCGCTTTCTACATGTTTGTAAAGCTCGATCCTGCTCGATACAACATTCACGATGACGAACAGTTTGCGCTTGATTTGCTGCGCGATCAGAAGTTGCTGATTGTACACGGAAAAGGCTTTAATTGGCAAACTCCAGGCTACTTCCGCGTAGTCTACTTGCCACGCTTGCAAACGCTTCGTGACGCAATGAGCAAACTCTCCAACTTCCTCTCCTACTATCGACAGTAGTACTGCATCTTGCTTGCAAACTGCAGCGCCGTAAATCACAACAAAATAACAAACCATGAAAATACGTACATTTCGGAGTAGTTAAGAGTATTTCGGAGTAGTTCGGAGTAAAACACCGCAATAAACACAAAGAAAACCCAACAAAGCTATACGAGAGTAAGGCTAAGAACACTTCGGAGTAGTTCGGAGTAGTTAAGAGTAGTAAAATACTGTACTTAATAGCGCACTATAAATACCCTTAATTTGAGCATGGCATTCCAGTCAAATCCTTGAAAGAATAATACTCTCTATATCCTTCTTTTGGTATAGTAATCACAAGAATTAGTTGTATAAAATCACTCAGCAATACTTCGATATTTAAGGCGGAACAATGGAAGAGTACAAGATCGAAGAGATTAAAGAACTGAAAGAAGGTCAGTATTTTGATCGCAAAAGTGCTCGCATAAAGCCTAAAGATATACTAAAACACGTCATTGCCTTTGCCAACGCAGACGGAGGCACATTGGCTATCGGCATCGATGATAATGGCAAATTATCTGGCACAAATTATACGGAGGCTCATTCTTTAGACGAATACGAACTAGCAATCCAACAAGATATCATTGGTCAGCCTTCAATCGATTACAGCAAGTTAGAATACGAATCCGAAGATGGCAAAAATGCATTATTTATCATTCATATTGATTGCTCAAAAAATAGACTTATTAAAAATCGAAGTGAAGAAGTTTATTTAAGAATTGGAGATAAAAGCGTCAAACAAAATTACTCTCAAATTAAGCAATTAGAGTATGCTAAAGGCGAAAGATTATTCGAAGATAATCTAATTCCAGACGCTAACCTGGCAGATCTTGATGAACAATTGTTGAATGAATATAAAAAACAACTTAATTGCGAACATTTACCTAATCAGCAAGTATTAGAAGCTCGCGGATTTATGCATCAAGGTCAACTAACTGCCGCATCAATTTTAATGTTTGGCAAAAATCCAAGCTATTATTTCCCACAAGCTCGTCTGAGATTCCTGCGATATGAAGGAACCCACCGTGAGACTGGCGCACGAATGAATATTGTTAAAGATCAAACCTTTGACGGACCGATTCCAACAATTATTCGACAATCACAAACAGCTATACGAACGCAATTGCGCGAATTTGAATATCTTGGAAACGATGGAAGATTCAAAGTCGTACCAGAATATCCAGAATTTGCCTGGTTTGAAGGAATTGTTAACGCCGTAGCACATCGCGATTATTCATTAAGAGGCGATTATATTCGCGTCAGCATGTTTGACGATCGATTCGAGATATTCAGTCCTGGTTCCTTGCCAGATATTGTTACATTAGAGAATATGCGACATACGCGATACGCTAGGAATCCTCGTATTGCTCGCGCATTAGTTAACTTCGGCTGGGTTCGAGAACTTAATGAAGGAATTAATAGAATTTATGAGGAAATGGCGGAATTTTATCTCAATGATCCTCAATACAGCCAGCCAAATCCTTATTCCTTATTGCTGACGTTAGAAAATAACTATGCTTCACGTCAAATGCGCATGGACGATCATATAAATGAGTTAGAGGAAAAACTAAATAATGGCGAGTTCAATGAGAATGAGCGAAAAATTCTCGCATATTCATATAGCAATGATCGAATTACCGTAAAAACAGCTGCAAATCTTATTAATATGAGCGACACTACTACCAGAAAAATATTACAGGGTCTTGCTAGCAAACAAGCTCTTGTATGGCATGGTAACTCAAAACGTGACCCTAAGCAATACTATGCGCGCATAAAAGATTAGATTAAGCACAAAGAAAACAGTTAAGAGTAGTTAAAGGTATTTCGGAGTAGTTCGGAGTAGTTCGGAGTATTTCGGAGTAAAACACCGCAATAAACACAAAGAAAACCCAACAAAGCTATACGAGAGTAAGGCTAAGAACACTTCGGAGTAGTTCGGAGTAGTTCGGAGTAGTTCGGAGTAGTTAAGAGTAGTTAAAGGTACTTCGGAGTAAAACACCGCAATAAACACTCATTTCGCTCACAGTCCATAAAAAGGTGTAAATAAAGGTGTACATATCGAAAGACACATATCATTCATAATATGAAAGAAAGAAAAGTAAGAAGAGTAAGCATGAACGCTGCAGCACGAGTACGATCGGGGTTGGTTATATCCGTTTTATCGCTTAATGCTTTTCTTTTAACGAGCTGTAGATTTGGCGTAAGTCTATATCTTTTAATACATGTCGATTTATCTCACGCAGCGCTTAACGCGGTGTCCGTAGCGCTTATGACCTGCATAGCAGCACCGCTTGGCGGAATTATTGCAGATAAATATCCACCAACTAGATTGTTTATAGCGCTAACGTTTTGTTTTGCATTGTTGTGTACTGGATATGGTTTCGCTTTAGTAGCACAGCATAATCTTATTGCTATTACGGTTACACTACTCGGCATAATATTCGGTTTCTTTACTGCATTTTCTTCGCCTAATCAAAAAGTATTAATGGCATATAGCGCACCAACTGGCGAAAAAACCAAATTTTTAGCAAGCATGCGTATGTGGATTAATCTCAGCAGGCTTGCTGCACCAGCGATTACTGGCATATTTGTTGATATATGCAATCCGCTCATTTTCTTTACGAGCATTGCTATTGTGATGATACTAGCGGCGCTACCTCTACTGTTAGTTAATCTAAACCAGCAAGCACAAAATAGCGCAAACAATACGAAGACAGGAAGCAATAAAACTGCTGGTTTTGCAGCTTCTCTGCACTATATGAAATCTACACCATGGTTAATAGTCTTAGGAGTAGTATCAGCATTACAATCGGGATCATGGCTTGCCGCATTCAGACTAATGGGAGCACACCATTGTCTCACGCTTTTTCATTCGGCATCCACGTGGGGTTCAATAGTCAGCATATTTAACATTGGCATGATTGTAGGTTCGCTATTATGCAAATATATTGTGCTGCATTATGAGATTTTATACTCTATTTTATTACCTGGATTCCTTTCTATTCCTTTACTTATTTTCGCACTTAATAATTGGATTGCTCTTTTTCTTTGCTCTGCTTTCATTGCAGGTATTATTTTTGACGCAACTATTGTCTATGGGCAAACAGCTCTTCTCGATGGCATACCAACACACATTCTCGGTGCGACTACTACTTTTACTTCTATTATGGAGCAATGCGGAATTATCGTAGGGTATGCAAGCGTACTAGCATGGGGAAATCTAAATTCATCATTATTCATAATGATTGCAGCCGGTGTAATACTTGTTTCAACAGGTATAGCCTTATGGATTATTCAAACTCGTAAACAAACATACCCATCAATGATTACCAAAGATTATTGGACACCATCAACATGGGTAAAAAGAAGCATATAAAAAGAGGCATATAACAAGCTATTTAGTGCGAAAACACAATAAAAAGCTATAAAAATGCAATTACATCACAGGACAATTAGTTTGCACATCCTGTTGGAATCCTGACGGATCTCCCAGTTTTGCTTTACGCATATGCTCTTTGAAAAAGTTTCGCGTTGCATCATCACAACGGTCTGGACCCATAAACGGCATGCTAGGCACTTTTTCAAGCTCACGCAAAGCTTTACTTGCCGCTTGCTCATCACTAGCATACGTGTCTAACCATTGCCGTTCCCAAGCACACTGATAATAATTAGATGCTTGCGTATCGCCATATCCACTCTGGAACTGAGCGTCTTTTTCTTCTCCAACCAAGTTTGCAGGAGCTTTATATTTTTTAGGCCAACTAAGCTTTGCAACGGACTCCTGATATTCCTTCTCTATATGAGCAAAATCAACAGTCTCTCTAGGTGAACTATTTTGCGATCGCGCACCATCCACACCACTCGCATTATTGTTGCCCACTCCTCCACACGCATTAAGCATAAGAAGCGCACTAAGCACACCAACAATAAGAGTTGCTTTACCAATATTATGATTATTCATTATTCCTTCTTTCTTATTTTTTGAAAATTAACGCAATGCTAATGCTGGCTGTAAACGCGATGCTTTTATTGCCGGCACCACACTTCCAGCAAGCGCTGTAATAAAAGCCGCAATAACAGCTCCAATAGCAGCTTCATATGGGTAAACTGGCGGACTAACTGGGCTTGCTGCATCCCAAAAACTTGATGCTATAGACACAAGACCAAAAGAAACAGCAACAGCAGCAATCGAAACTATTAGTGCTAAAATAATCGCACTGCCTAACACGAGTGAAGCAATCGACCATTTAGTAGCACCCAAAGCTCTGCGTATAAGCAGTTCATGCGTGCGCTGCTCCAACGATGCTAAACCAATATTGATTAAACCTAGCGCGGAAACAAAAAGCAATAATGCTGCTACGATAGCAAAACTTAATTGCAATACTGTTATAACATTCTCGTAATTATCACTATTATCATGTCTTCTAATTTCGTTTACTTGCCCACCGCAACAGTCATAAAGAGCATCTGAAACATAAGATTTAATTGATTTTTGAGAACGATTTTCTTTATTCAACCAGTAGATTGAGCCTTGAGCTTCTTTTCCAGAATATTCCCAAAGAGTTGGAGCGTAACGTAATAATCCTAGAATATTCACGTATACTTTTGCTGAGTCTACGCCATCGTTCACAACTCCAACAATCCTTATAGGACTCATTTGTGTTGTTTTGCGAGAAGTAATAAATGCTACTTCACCAATCTTGTATCTTTTGCCAGCAGATTGATTTACTACCATTTCTAATGCGTTGCTTTTAGCGCTATTACTAAACCATCTCCCACTTACAACAGGTAAGTTATAAACTTTGTTGTATCCTGCAGTAGTGTAAACAGCGTCAACATATTGAAGATTGCTGGTCTTATATTCTTTGCTTATTTTTACACTCTTCGAGGCTGGCATAGAAGCGCTAAACAATAGTCCAGTGTTTGGTTGTAGCATAACGTTAGCGTTACGGTTTGCGGATTCAATGCGATTTAAGAATTTGTCAAATACTGAATATTCGTCAAAATTTTGTGCTGAAAAAGTAATCTCGTATGTCGGTCTACGACCGTTTAGCTGTTCGTTAGTTGCAATAAGATAGTCCTTACCAACCGTGCCGATAAGCACTGACGCAATAACGGCAATAATGCCTATAAACATTGAAAAACCTGTGAGGAAGGATCTCATAGGAGACAGGCGCAAATCTTTAAGCAACATGATCATAAAGAACACCGCCTTCCATAGTAAAAATGTGAGAGCAAGAACGAGCCACTTTCATATCATGAGTGACTAATAGTAATGTTGTTCCAGATTCTTGAACACGATCATGCAACACTTGAAGCACTTTTTCTCCCGTACTACTATCGAGCGCACCAGTTGGCTCGTCACAAATAAGTAATTCGGGATTAGTAACGAGAGCACGCGCTATCGCGACTCTCTGCTGTTCACCGCCTGATAGACTTCCAGGGTATTCGTTTAGTTTATCTTGCAATCCAACATCACATAATGCTTCTTCTATCGTTTTTCTTCTTGTCCGCTTGCTTTGTTGTAGTCCTGCGTATAAAAGCGGCAACTCAACATTTTCTCTAATACTTAAATGCTTAATGAGAGAATAGTTTTGAAAAACAAAACCAATATTTCGAGCGCGCATATGCGATACTGTATTATCGCTACACTTTTGGATTGACTTGCCAGAATAATAGTATTTTCCAGTAAAATTTTTATTCAAAAATCCAATAATAGAAATAAGACTCGTTTTGCCAGATCCAGACCTGCCAACTACCGCGTATGTTTCACCTTGATTAAGTAACATAGAAGCAAAGTTGACAGTGGTAAGCCATTCGCCATTGCCTAGTTTTACACGCGCTGACACGCCTTGTAGTTCAACCAGTGGAACAGTATTGTTTCCCATAATCATTGCACTCCTGGAATGAGATCAGGAGAAACGCCTGCTACAACATCACCCTCATGCAAACCAGACGTAATTTCAATATTAGCGCCGTCACTGATTCCAAGACCAACTTCTTTACTCTCCCAATTATCGCCTTTTTTGTATGAGACTAAACCTTTTTGAACTCTTCCAGCAACCGCACTAACGGGCAGTGTTAGAACCGATTGTTTATGCTTGCCATTAAAAACAAGAGTCGCATTTTGGCCTGATTCTACTTCTGCGCTTTTATCTATTAAACAAGTTAAAACTTTTGACGATACACTAGGTGTACTTTGCTCACTCGACTCATCTGTTTGAGTCGAATCAGCACTATCATTCTTGCTACTACCCGAAGCTGCAGCATCGCTAGAAGTTCCACCGCTTTGTACTATTTGCAAACAATTGGTTGGCCCAACACCATCTTCAACTTGGAAGCGACCTTTAACATCTGCAATATCCGCAGAACGAAGTAAAGCTTTTGCATTAAGGCTTATTGAAAAACCTTCATATTTAAGAGTGAATAGTGGGAAAGATTTAGGCACGTCCGCAGATGATTCAGCTACTGACACAACTTTAGCGTCTACGGGAGCAATAATTTTATTACCAGCATTGTAGCCTAAAATACCTCCAGCTTTTACAGCACTTCCTGCTTTTACCGATGTAGAAAAATTCCCTCTACTTACAGCAGTTATAACAAAGGTAGACGATTGTTCTATTGATGCCTTACCCGACACAACTTGTGTTAAAGGCTGTTTTTTGACTGAAACAAGTGGAACTGAATCACGTGATGCCTGCTGTTGACTATTATCAACTGCTCTACCAGAGCATGCAGTAAGCAAACACACTGGCATAGCAGCAAGCAAGAGTACTTTTGTAAACTTACGCATAATACAAAGCTCCTCACTCTCCAAACTCGTAAACGCATAGGATGCGTTGAAACAAGCCTCTCAAACTGATCCAAAATAAATAAAGGGCTCGGTAATGCTGCAATTAACGCTTTTATGATTACCACTTCATTTAGAATTTAAACTTTTGCTTAATAGCCTATAATCGCCGTAAAGAGTTTGCATCACACTAAATGATGATTTCATTTATGATTTTTGGAGCTTGCGTAATACCAGAGAATGATTTATTTTGCATAAAGTTTATACGTTACTAAGCGACTTACTTTCGCATAACCCCAACCGCATTGTGATTAAATCACTAATCTTTAAGCGAACTTATTCGCTGCGAAGTAACCCCCGTAAGCTCTGCAACATCACGAACCGTCAAGCCCTGATTCCTTAGTATGCGAACCGTTTCACGCACCTATATCTGATATTTTCCAAAGTACTTTGGGTTTTGCAAGATAGACTCAAAAAATAACGACAGCTCACGAGGAATAATTCTAGATAGTACCAATTCACAAAAAATAATTCAGAACAGCTCCAGCTCACGAACAGCTCACAAACAAATCACAAAAACAAAGTATTAGCTGTAAGAAACTGTTATAAAGCATATACTATTAAAATAAAGTAATAGCAGGAGAAAGAAATGACTAACAAAAACAGCAAAGGTCACAACCACCACATAGTAGTTCTTACAGGCGCAGGCATTTCAACTAGTGCTGGCATTCCTGATTTTCGCGGACCAGACGGCGTATGGACTAAGCATCCAGAGCAGATGAACGTTTACGACATAGACGCGTTTTTAAGCAGCGAAGAGGAGCGTATTTACTCTTGGCGATGGCAAAAAGAGTCACCTGTTTGGAACGCTCATCCGGGAACAGCACATAAAGCGCTTGTAAAACTTGAGAAAGCTGGAATGCTAGATTTAATCGCCACTCAAAATTTTGACGCACTCCACGAAAAAGCTGGAAACAACCCAGGCATCATAGTAAATTTGCACGGAAGTATTGGAACATCACACTGCATGAGCTGCCACGCGAGCTATAAAACTGCCGATATTATGCGCGACTTAGACGAGCATCCAGATCCGCATTGCAGACGCGCTCTACCATACCGTAGCAATATGCCTTGCAACGGTTTAATCAAAACAGACGTTGTTTATTTTGGCGAGGCACTTCCTGAAGGAGCAATGGAAAGAAGCGCGCAAGCAATAGTTAAAGCAGATGAATTGTGGGTTATTGGATCAACTCTTGAAGTATTTCCAGCAGCAAGTCTTGTACCGTTAGCAGCGCGCACTGGAGTACCAATCACAATAATGAACCTAGGCTCTACACAATACGACTACTTGGCAGAGCGAATTATTCGCGAAGATATTGCGAAAGCTCTGCCAAAGTTAGTGGACGAAACAATTGCAAAGTGATTATTGCAAAATAACAGCGATGCCTTCCCAAGGTGAAAGCGTGCCATTTTTCACAGAATTAAGCGCATGGTTCACGTCATAAGTTGCAAGAAGCACATCATTTTCAGTAAATCTGCCTAAAGCGCGATTTTGCAATAATTGCGCGCTTTCTGTAGGTATAGGAACAGTAGATTCTGTCATATTAACCATCACAAGCATGCGCTCTGTGGAATATACAGAAGATTTTTCAGAAACTTTTTCAGCAGAATCTGAAGCGAAATCAGTAGGATCTGAAGCAGAATCAGCAGAAGAATCTACAGAATCTACAACAAAATCCTCCTGCTTTTCGCAATCAGATTTAAGTTCGCGCACAAAAGCGTACACGCATTCGTCATCCGCATCAACCAAATTCCAAGAGCCAGCAGAAACAATCGGCTCCGAATGACGAAGCGCAATCAAATACTTGTAAAAAGCGTAAACGGAATCCGAATCTTCCATCTGCTCAGCAGCATTAATGTCTACATAATTAGGATTCACACTAATCCACGGCTCTGAGTTATTTGGCGACTGCACATTAAATGGCATGAATCCCGCGTATTTAGAAGCGTTCCATTGCATAGGAGTTCGAGAATTATCGCGACCACGCTTTGCGAGCGCATCCATCATCGACTCAGCTGACTGAATATGCGCTTCTTCTACGCGCTGCTTAAACATGTTCAATGCTTCCAAATCGCGATACTGTTCTAGACGCGTAAAATGCGCGTTAGTCATACCTATTTCTTCACCCTGATACACGTAAGGAGTACCACGATGCATGTGGAGAAGCATTGCAATCGCCTTAGCAGAACGAACTCGCATCTCGTCACTAGATTCACTCCCCCAACGAGAAAGCGCACGCGGCTGATCGTGATTATTAAAGAACAAGCTCGCCCAACCAGAATCCGCTACCGCATGCTGCTGCTCAGCCATCACACGCTTCAATGCAGTAAGCTTAAGAGGCACAGGATTCCACTTAGTTCCGTTTTCGCAATCAATATCCACGTGATTAAACAGGAACAACATGTCGAGTTCGCTGTGAGCAGGATCGGTAATATACGTGTTGCGATTCGCTGAAATTCCCGGAGCTTCGCCAACAGTCAAAAAACCTTCGCGCCCTTCGAAAACTTTTGCACGCATCTCACGTAAGAATTCGTCTAGACGAGGACCATCCGAGCAGAATGGGAATGGCGAAGAGTATCCGTCAGCTCCGGCTTGCAAATCTTCAATCTGGCAACCATCTTCACCTGGTAAACGTCCTTCAGAATCAACATGCTTAGAAATTTGCGTAATAACATCCATGCGGAAACCGTCAATTCCGCGATCCATCCACCAATTCATCATCTTGTAAATAGCAGATCGGACTGAAGGATTTTCCCAATTCAAGTCTGGTTGCTTTGGAGAATACTGGTGAAGATAGTATTCGCCACGCTTCGGATCGTAAGTCCACGCAGAACCACCAAAATATGAGCCCCACTTATTTGGCTCAGCATCAGGCTCACCAGGCACACAGCCTTTGCGCGCAGGTCTCCACCAATACCAATCCGCGTAATCACTCGAAGCATCTCTTGAAGCCTGGAACCAAGCATGCTCATCTGAAGTGTGATTTACCACTAAATCCATCACAACTTTAAGACCGCGCTCGTGAGCACCAGCCAAAAGCTCGTCCATATCTTCCAGAGAGCCAAAAAGCGGATCAATATCTTGATAGTCGGAAATATCGTAGCCATTATCATCTTGAGGAGATTTGTAAACAGGACTGAGCCATAGCACGTCAACGCCTAAATCAGCCAAATAATCAAGGCGCGAAGTAATGCCCTTCAAATCACCAATGCCATCACCATTAGTATCTTGGAAGCTTCGCGGATAAATCTGATACACAACTGCATTTGCCCACCATGGATTTGGCGTAGCGCCATTTGTGCGCACGGATTGCGGCAAGTTCACTCTGTCAAAAGTCGTCATATAATCCCCATTATTATTTTTATAATTTATATTCTATTATTCTATACTTTAGCTATCTTTGGATTTTGGACGTCTCTTTTCACATGCCATTTAGGTAATTAGACTTATTCTCTTCAAAACAAAGACGCTGGTTATAAGCCAAAGATGCGCTGTATGCTGTAATCTAGAAAGACATAAATAATAAATCATAATGGCGTGATACGAAATATTTATTAAAATAACGATTTATAACGCAACTATTTATACGAGCGGCGGTGACGAAATGAATATTAGCGATGAACTAAATGACAATAATGCGGAGAAAAATTCGAAACGTACGCATATCGGTCGCGAATCACATGTTGTGCCTGGCCGTTTTGGTGAGCCTTTAAAAGTTACAAATGCACAATATTCACAAGGTAATGCTTCAGCTCATCCAACGCATCCAATACTTCTACTTCTTCACGGGTGGGGTTCAAATGAGGAAGATTTATTGGATTTATTGCGAGTTGTAGCACCATATAATGATGCAATCGCGTTACGCGCTCCACTTAAGCTAACGGAAGGCGCTTACAGTTGGTTCCACGATGCTGTGCCTCAGCGAGAAGATTTAGATTACGACATGTACGCTGCAGCAGTCGCAATCAATGAGTGGGTGAGCGAAAATATTCCAGCAAATCGCGATATTGTGCCATTTGGTTTTTCACAAGGCGCGGCGTTAGCAGTGCATGTTTTACGATTGAATCCTGCACGATACCGTGCATCTGTTTCGCTTTCCGGTTTCATAGCCCCTAATACTCCTACTTGCGAATCTGAAATTGCTCTGAAAGATGACGATTTAGCAGAACGTAATATTCCAGTATTTTTCGGCTACGGATTAGAAGATGACGTAATTGCACCTTACGAATTCTCTGCTGCTGCAGCATGGCTTGAAGAACACACTTGGCTTGAAGAACATCGTTACCGTGGACTGGATCATGCTGTTGACATGAACGAAATTAGCGATATTCGCAAATGGTTTGTCACTCACGATATTTCTTCTGGTCTCATGTAAACTTATTTAGAATTATTTAGAATTATGTAAACTTATGTAAAGTTATGATTTATGTAGGATTTAGAATTATTTAGCTTTATTCGATTTCGTTTATTTCTTAATTTGTAAAGTGATTTCATAGATATGCTAGACGAGATAGTATTTGCAATGAATCAAGCCTTGGATTTGGCTCGAGAATCTGCTTCTGCAGGTGAGGTCCCAGTTGGAGCAGTTGTGCTTGACAGCAAGGGCAATATTATTGGCAAAGGCGCAAATATGCGAGAGAAAAACGCTGATCCTCTTGCTCATGCTGAAGTGCTTGCTATGAAATCTGCTGCAATTTCGCATAAATCTTGGAATCTATCTGACTGCACTCTGGTAGTAACTCTTGAACCTTGTCCTATGTGCGCTGGAGCTATTCTTCAAACTCGACTTAAGCGCGTAATTTTTGGCGCATGGGATGCAAAGCTTGGAGCATGCGGATCTGTTTGGGATATTTTGCGAGATCCTCATATAGGATCCCATCCGGAAGTTATTGGCTCAGTATGTGAATCTGAGTGCGCGCAGCTCTTGCGAAACTTTTTCGAAAATCACAGATAATCAGAACAATTCTTCCTAAACGCTAAGCTGCAACATTAACTCGCAGCATATAATCGCAAAACACAAATTGCATATAATCCAAGCTATTCACTTAAATTCGCACGATAAAAATTCTCGTATGAGCGTGAAGGAGTAGGTCCACGCTGTCCTTGGTAGTGCGAGCCGTTCACTGCAGAACCATAAGGATTCTCGCACGGTGAACTTAGCTGGAAGAAGCACATTTGACCAATCTTCATTCCAGGCCAGAGCTTAACTGGTAAAGTGCTCACGTTTGAAAGCTCTAAGGTTATATGACCCTCAAATCCTGGATCAATAAATCCAGCTGTAGAATGAGTCAATATTCCAAGACGTCCAAGCGAACTTTTACCTTCCAAGCGAGCTGCAATCGTGTTATCAAGTTTTACATATTCCCAAGTTGCGCCTAAAGCAAATTCACCCGGATGCAAAATCCACGGCTCATCCGGAGCTACTTCAAATTGTTCTGTAAGCTCACCTTGATTTTCAGCAGGATCTACATACGTATAAGCGTGATTATTAAACAGACGGAAGAACCTATCTAAACGAACATCTATAGACGCCGGCTGTACCATTTCCGGAGTCCACGGAGTCAAATCCAAATGCCCCTCATCATGGGCTTTGAGGATGTCGCGATCAGACAACAGCATAGCGTCAATTCTCCTTGTATGGATATAAGTAAACAAGTAACTTCATTGTTCGCACGAAATAATTCATTGTTTATTTTGTACGAAAATTACAATACAAGCAATTGTAGCGCGTGGCGAGGTCCAACAATTGCGATATCGACATTAAAGTAACCTTTTTTATTAACTCCAAACAATCCATTAAAACAAGTTTTATTGAGAAAAATAATTAAATATGCTTCCATTACGCAAAATAAAACGTGGCGCGAAAAGTAGTCAACAAAAGTATCCTACTAACCACACCACGTTTTATAAATATTTACAAAATGATTGCGAGCATAAGCAGCAAAAACAGAAATTAAGTTTCAGCCTTTACGATTAGCAATAAAACGCAATACGCATTTACGAAGCTCCGAGCCTATTAACACAACCATCGAAAGCCCTAAGCACTCAAACCACTCAGTCCAATCAAGCGGAACAGTTCCAAATGGCTCATTTAAGAATGGTATGTAAATCACAGCCAATTGAAGAACTACAGAAACACCAATAGCACCCCAAAGCCAACGATTTGCAAATAGCCCCACAAACACGCTTTGCAAATGAGAACGAGATGCTAATGCATTAAGCATTTGAGCAAACACAAGAATTGTGAATCCCATTGTTCGCGCGTGAGTTAATTGAGCAGCATGACTTAAAATTGTAGTAGATCTATCGGTAAACAATCCTCCAGACAAATGCATATCCATACCGATAAGAGTAATTGCAGCCATAAGAACACCTATGAATACAATATCTCCCCACATTGGACGGTCGATAACACTATCTTTAAGATTTCTAGGACGTCTGCTCATTACATCATCTGTTTGCGGATCTACTCCCATAGCCAAAGCAGGAGCAGCATCTGTAAGTAAGTTAATCCATAAAAGTTGTGTTGCAAGAAGAGGTAAAGTAACTCCAACAGAATCAGGTTGAGTAATTCCAAGTGCGCCAGCAAAAACTACGCCACCAAAAACAGTGAACACCTCTCCAACGTTTGAGCTAAGAAGATATCGCAAGAACTTACGAATATTATCGAAAATACCTCGTCCTTCTCGAACAGCCGCAACTATAGTAGAAAAGTTATCGTCTGCCAAAATCATTTTTGCAGATTCTTTCGTAACTTCTGTGCCAGTAATACCCATAGCAACGCCAATATCTGCAGACTTTACTGCTGGAGCATCATTGACACCATCACCTGTCATAGCAACAATATTTCCTTGACGTTGCAAAGAAGAAACAATTGCAAGCTTATGTTCAGGAGCAACTCTTGCATAAACGCTTGTTTTGCTAATAGCTTCATCAAAAGCAATATTGTCATCATTCTTAGAAAGAAGATCGTCTAATTCATCTCCAGTAATAGCACGTCCTTCTTCACCAACAATGCCAAGATCTCTAGCAATACGAGTTGCAGTAAGAGGATGATCTCCTGTAATCATAACAGTACGAATTCCTGCACGATGAGCTTGAGCAACACTATCTCTGACTTCAATTCGAGGAGGATCAATAATTCCAACCATGCCATTGTAAATCAAATCAGACTCAATAACATCACTCTGATCAGCAACATCCGCAATCTGTCCAGCGGCATTAGAAACCATTCCTTCAACTTTTGCAAGACTATCTACTCCAAGCGGTCTATATGCCATTGCAAGAGTTCTGTAAGCTTCGCCAGATAAACGCTCTACTGTTGCAAGAATATCTTCACGATCTCCATCAGTAAGCGGACGCACAGCACCTGCTACAGCAATTCGATTGCAATAGGAAAGCAAAACATCTGGAGCACCTTTAGCACAAACAATCAAATTACCTGAATCGGAACCATCTTTAACGACTACAGACATACGCTTTCGCTCTGAAGTAAATGGAACTTCTGCAACACGAGATAGATGTGCATAGCGGCGATCAGCTTTAGTTTTACGCGCTGCAACTATTAGAGAAACTTCCGTTGGATCTCCAACAGGCTGCCAACTACCATTCGATTCATCATAATGCAAATCTCCATCGTTAGCTAAATATCCAGATCCTAAAGCTCCTATAACTTCAGTTTCAAGATTCTTGCCAACTGCAAGATCTGCATCATTTGAACCAAGCAAAACCATTCTGCCTTCAGGTTTATAACCACTTCCAGTAAGCTGAACTTCTCCACTAGGAGTAATTATGCGTTCAACTGTCATTTCATTGCGAGTTAATGTTCCTGTTTTATCGGAGCAAATAACAGATGCAGATCCTAAGGTTTCTACTGAAGATAGCTTTTTTACAACAGCATGATGCTTTACCATGCGTTGAACGCCAAGAGCGAGAACAACTGTCAAAATAGCAGCCAAACCTTCTGGAACAGCAGCAACAGCCAAAGACACTGAAAGCAAAAGCGAATTGATTACGTCTTGTACGCTACGGAAACCTTCAAGTAACCACATTGAAATTAAAACAACAGCAGCAATAATACATACGGCAATTCCAAGAACCTTAGAAACTCTCACCATTTCACGTTCAAGAGGAGTAGATTCTTCATCTGATTTGGAAAGCATATCTGCAATTTTTCCAACCTGAGTTCTCATACCTGTGGAAGTTACAATAGCGCGACCAGTTCCTTGAGTCACAGCAGTACCATTAAATACCATGTTTGTACGATCGCCTAAAGCTTTTGCAGATTGTAAAACATCAGGTTTTTTACTTACAGCCACAGATTCACCTGTAAGACTTGCTTCTGCAACTCGCAATGATGCTGCAGCAATAAGTCGAGCATCTGCAGAAACAGCATCCCCTTCCCCAAGAACTAAAATATCTCCTGGAACTACTTCTGATGTGTCAATTCGCAAAACACGTCCATCTCTTAACACAGAAGTTTGCGGAGCACTCATTCGCGCCAATGCTTCAACAGCTTCTTGCGCACGAGATTCTTGAATATATCCAAGAACAGCGTTAGCAATCAAAATTATGATAATTACGATTGCGTCAAAAGGTAATATTTCCCCTCCATCATTACCTTTGGATTGAGCGCGCTCAACAAACCATGCAATCGCGGAGATAATAGTAGCTGCTATAAGCAAATACACTAGTGGATCTTTGAATTGCTCAAGGAATCGTTTCCATGCAGGTACTTTAGGAGCAGCAGCAAGAGCGTTAGCACCATATTTTTCAAGTCTTAAAGATGCTTCTTCAAAGCTCAAACCTCGAGAAATATCTACATTAAGCGATTGCGCTACTTGTTCCACACTACATAATGACGGATCTTTACTGCTGATAGAAGAATCAGTCTCTTTATCACTGGATTGATCAAGAGCGTGATCAACCATAATTCCCCCCTTGGGAGTGCCGCGGAGTAGTCAATAATCGCGATATATCTATTTTTGCAAGAATCTCAATTATTGCGCGGTTGTGGATTTACTTAATAAACGTAATTATTACAACGAATAAATACCGTTCTATTATGCCATATAACTCGCAGAAATAAAGTACACTACAGCGCGCCGAAATAAATAAAGTACTAAACTAGCGAAAATCACTATTAACCAATAGTGTTTAAAACGTTAATGGCTCGGGGACATGTGAGAATGGAAATATGACTACGAAAAAAGGACCAACCAAGGGCTCTGGTGGGAAACATCGCAATGCATTACGCGGTAAAGGGCCTACTCCAAAGGCAGAGGATCGCGTATATCACAAGGCTTATTTTGCAAAGAAAGCAGCAATAAAGCGAACATTTGCAGATCCTAGATTAGCAGCACGCAGAAGGGTTGATAAGATGGCTGCTGATTCAGATGAAACAGTAATTGGTCGCAATGCTGCATTGGAAGCTCTACGCGTAGGAGTTCCAAGCACTCAATTGTATATAGCAAATAGGATTGAGCATGATGATCGCACTCGCGAAATCGTGAAGTTAGCAGGCATGCAAGGATTGCGGTTATTAGAAGCAGATCGATTGGAAATGGATCGCATTGCTCGCTCAAGCAATCACCAGGGGATTATATTAAAGATTCAGCCTTATAAATATTATTCTCTTCAAGAGCTTGTAGAGAAAGCTGAAAAAAGAGCACGCGCTATGCAAACTGTGGATTCAGCAGAAGTTCGCATAAATTCGCGCCCACTGTTTATTGCTTTAGACGGAGTTACAGATCCACAGAATCTTGGCGCTGTAATCCGCTCAGCAGCTGCCTTTGGAGCTAATGGCGTGATTCTTCCAGAACGCAGGAGCGCTTCTGTAACAGCTGCAGCTTGGAAAGTTTCAGCAGGAGCAGCAGCACACTTGCCAGTAGCTAGAGTTGTAAATTTGAATAAAGCAATTGACGGATTACGCGAACGTGGGTGGTACGCAATTGGTCTTGATGGCGGTGGAGATAAGCTAGTAGGAGAAACCGGATTTGAAACCGACCCTCTAGTTGTGGTTCTTGGCAGCGAAGGTAAAGGCATGAGCAGATTAACGCGCGAAGCTTGCGATGCTATTGCTGAAATACCTATTTCTAGCGCAGTTGAATCATTAAATGCGTCTGTTGCAGCTGGAATTAGCTTATATGCAATATCTAATGCTCGCAGATTGGCAGCGCTCAAGGAAAATAAATAGAAAATAAATAGAAAATAAAATAATCAGAAAATAATAAGAATTAGAAATAATTAGAAATAATTAGAAAAAGAAAAATTTATGAACGAGAAAAATTCCTCCACTCGTACGCATTTTGCTTATATTGAGTGGTTTTCAAAGCATGCCCGTACTCTTACATTCATTGCGTATCTTGCTGTTATTGCGCTCGTAATGTGCTTCCATGAGCCATGGTTTGATGAAGCTCAAAGTTGGCTTATTGCGCGCGACTCATCTTTTACTGATTTGCTTTTACTCCGTCCGCATTATGAAGGACACCCACCACTGTGGACTTTACTTCTCTCAATTCCAGCAAAAACTGGCGTTCCATATGAAATCGGACTTAAAAGTATACAATTTTTGTGCTCTGCGCTATTCGGAGGATGGCTGATTTTCAAATCGCCTTTTAATCGCACAGCTACGCTTTTACTACCTTTCACATATTTTGTATGCTTCCAATATGGCGTAACAGCACGCCCATATGCTCTACTTTGTGCAGGATTGCTAATGAGCGCTAGCTATTGGAAAAATCGCAATTCTGAACCTTGGAAATTATCTTTAACTCTAGTATTTTTGTGCCTAATAAGCGCGTACGGAATCGCACTAGCAGCAGGATTTGCTTTAGCTTGGATCTTACAAGCAATATTATCTTCTGGAATACAAAAAGTTTTTAAAGAAATTACTTGTAACACACAAAGATTTATTTGCTGGATTTTAATAGCAATTGTTGGAGTTCTAAACACAGTTTGCATTTGGCCTGCATCAGACGCATTTGCAACAAGACCTACTCATGATGGCAATTCTAAAATCATACAATGGCTATCTTTTATTTTTGTGATGCCTTCTGAAAGCGCTTTCACATCTTTCTCTAATGACGTGTCTTTAAGACGCATGTCACTAAGCGTACTTGCGACTTTGATTTGCGTAATAATATCTTTAATTATGTGGATTTTTGTAATTCGCATTTCTAGCACAAGGCACACTCTTAGCACGCTGATACTCCCTTATCTCATGCTTTCAATTGTTGCAACGAAATACTTTACTTTGCATCACAGCGGAATCGTGTTCACATTTTTCATTGCTCAAATTTGGATTTGTGTTTCGCAAAGTCCACTAGAGCTTAAAGATATACCTGGTTTTATTAGGAATCTATGCAAATGCTCAAAATCTAACACAGAATCTAACACAGAATTAACTTTGGACTCTAGCTCAAACTTGAGTGAAAGCTCGAATTTAAGCTCAAGCAGATGTGTAAGATGCACAAGATACGCAAGTAGAACTATTTCGCGTATTTTGATTCTCGTTTTGCTTCTTCCAAGCATTATTTGGAACGTATGCGCATGCGTAAACGATATACGATTTGATTACTCTGGATCTAGAGCGCTTGCAAATTACATTTCAAAGAACAACGCTTACAATAAGAGATGGATGGGATCCTGGCTGCATACTGAAGCAATTACAGATTCAAAAGGAAATTCTATTTCTCCAGAAACGAATGATTTACGCCAATACTCATGGCAATTAGTGACTGCTAATCCTTATTTTGCTAAGAATCTTATTAGCTGCAGTCATAAAAATTCTTCGTTTATAACTAACGAATTGCCTACACAACAGCAATCCGATGAAGATATGTCATCATGCTCATCAAAGAAAGAGCCCGATTACTTTGTAACTAGCTCTAACGAACCGTGGTACTACTTCTTGGCTTTAAACTACAACATCTCGCATTATAAAAAACAAGATATTGCGCAAATTGAAACAGCTTGGAAGTCAAAACTTATACCAGGAAAAGTTACTGTATATAAGCGCGGAAATCCTAAAAGCTTTATAAAGTAAAGGAATAGATTTATAAAAGCTCGATATTTGGATGCTTAGCTCTGAATTTGTTCACAGGAGAATCGCTTGCGTACCCAAGAGCGAATCCTGTGAGCAATTCATAGTTTTTTGGAATATCATATTCCGCATCCAGCGGGCTTCTCCAATTTGCTAATACACCTAGAGGGCAAGAATCAACTCCCTCAGACTTAGCTGCTAAGAAAAGCGTTTGTAACATCAATCCTGCGTCCATTGCTGAAAAAGGCATGAAATCGCTTCTAGCAAAAACGAATCCGATTACAGGAGCTCCGAAAGCTTCAAAATTGCGTTTCATATGCGCATTTCTAGCTGCAAAATCATGTCTATCAATTCCTAAATGAGCATATAGAGATAAACCTAATTCAGCACTACGCTGTTTCAAATCATCCGGATACGGCTGCATAACTGGAACATCTCCGTCTGGAGAAGATTGTTCTTCCAACGCTTTTCTTTCATACTCACTTAAAGATTTATCTTTAGATTTCAGCATTGCATCACATTTTTCTAAATAAGACTTCACAATGCGATTCTTGCGCTCACCTTGTGCAATCGCGAGCGCATATGGTCGCGTGTTGCTCCAACTTGGTGATTTAGATGCAGTTTTAAGTATTGAATCCAATATGTCTTTGCTTATTGGAGTATCGAAAAAATCGCGTGCAGAAAATCGCGACTCTGCTAGTTCTGCAAAAGTTTTATAAGTCATATGTATTATTTTATACCTTTGTTTACGAAACATACTGTTGTTGACTGATTTTGTGAAGCGCGTTTCACAAATACAAATACACCCCGATAGCAAGCAAATTATTACTATCGAGGTGCATTATTCTTAACAACTAACGCAATCTGGAAATTAAACTAGAACAATCCAGCGCGCTTAGCACACTAATTTACCAGAATCCGAATGGATCAAAAATTCCTCCATCGTCATCGTCACCGCGCTGCTGAGAATCGTCATCGTCATCCCCGTCATGCTTATTTTGCTTAGGTGCAGGAGCAGGAGCAGGATTTTGCGAATCCTGATTATCTTTATTTCCTTGATTATCTCCGCGCTGAACACGAGAACGAGGATCTTTTCGAGTTTCACCCATTACAGCAGCTTCTTCTTGATTAAATACAACGTTCAGCTTAATAGTATTATTTCCTCTTACAACCGTAAGAGAAGCTTGACCATTCAACGCTGTTGCACGCACGTATCCTAAAAGCGAATAATTACTCGAAACAGGCTCACCATTAAACGCAACTATTGTATCTCCTTCGCGAAGTCCAGCTTTAGCAGCAGGAGTTCCAGCTGTAACAGATACTATTTGCGCACCACCTCTAGAAACATTGTTAGATGTGACTAAAGCATTTCTAATCGTAATTCCTAAAGCTACGTGTTTTACAGAACCATTTTTAATAATCTCGTCTACTACTCGCTTAGTTAAATTAGAAGGAATAGCAAAACCGATTCCTATAGATCCAGGCACGCTACCTTTAGATGAAGATGATGCGATAGACGAATTGATTCCGATAACTTGACCAGCAGCATTGAATGTAGGACCACCAGAATTACCAGGGTTTATAGCAGCATCTATTTGCACAGCATCAGTAACAATCTCAGAACGAGATTTATCGTCCATAACCGAAACAGGTCTATGCAAAGATGAAACAATACCAGTAGTTGCAGTATTAGAGTATCCTAAAGGATTTCCAATAGCCATCACCGCTTCTCCAACAGCCAACGAATTTGAATCAGCGAATTTCACAGGCTGAAGATTTTTAGGAGGATTTACTATTTTCAAAACAGCTAAATCGGTTGTCTTATCTGTTCCAACTACTTGTGCTTTGTATATTTCCCCAGTAGAAAGCGTCACTTGAATTTGCTCTGCACCGGATACTACGTGATTATTTGTAACAATATGACCTTCTGTGTCAACAATCGCACCAGATCCTTTACCTTCCATATTTGCTGAGCGCATTTGTATTGACACAACGGATCTATATACATTTTTCGCAACAGTTGCCCAATCAGGAGCATTGCCGCCCTTGATTATTGCACTACCCTTTCCTCCTGTAACTGCGCTTGAACCTAATCCAGAAAGAGAGCCTGATTGCGGCAAAGATATGAGTCCATTATTGATAGCAAAAAGCGTCATCACAACACATATGATTGCAGAAACAGCAGCAGAAATTATTGCCACCATCACATGAGAAGCAGCAGAATTAGAACGATTAGGATTTGCTTTTATAGGAGGATATTCGTTATACTCTGGCAAATTTCTGATTTCATTTTTCAATCTTTCTTGCAAGTCATCATCTGAATCTGAAGAATCACCAGTTGCGTAGCCCATTGGCTGGTTTGAATTTGCACCAGAATTTGCACCAGAATTTGCACCAGAATTTTGAGAGTCAAATCCTGAATTTTGAGCATATAGCGCAGGCTGAAGTTGATTTAGATCACCTTGATTTGAATCACCTTGTTCGCTTAATTTATCTGAACTTTCACTGTAGTTATCTAAATCATCCAAATTGTAATAAGGGTTTCCAAACTGAGGAGCGCTGCTATTGTTTTTAAAACCGTTATTAGAAGATCCATTATATTGTGGAGAAGAATACGAAGTAGAATTCTGCAGATTTTCAGGAGGAACAGGCGGAAGTGGATTCTGCAGATTCTGAGAATTAAATGGATTTTGATTGTTTAGGAAAGGATTCTGCAGGTTCTGAGAATTTTGAGAATTTTGATAATTTTGCGGATTTTGTACAGCATACGGATTTTGTAGATTCTGCAGGTTCTGAGAATTTTGAGCATTCTGAGAATTCTGCGCATTCTGCGATTGAGTTCCGGCAGCTGCAAAAGAATTAGATTCCGTGTTAGTAATCCTGTACGCACCATATTTTGGAGCAAGTCTGTATGTTTGAGGCTGCTTCTCTTCAGATTCGCCTTCTACAGAACGACTTTCACTATATTGCGATTCAGCTTTTACATTATGATCTTGATTTGCTTGATTATCTGAATCTGCTGCATTCTCTTTAATTACAGTATCGTCATAGTTAGCTTGACTAGCTTGACTAGCTTGACTCTCATCAAGCTTTTTCTCATTGCCATTGTTGTCATACATATCTTCTGCCATAAACACTCCTTAAAATTCTTCCACCAACTTCCACTAATAATAAACCATGTTGTTATTAAACTATACAGTTCTCTATGTTAATTATTTGTGTAATTTATGTACATGCGCGCACGCTTCTATACACGCAATGCTTATACTCGTCTATCAATCACTTAATCTTACTAATTAGCTCTAAGTAATTTATAATTTGAAAACTCCTTAAAACAAAATCCCACACAAAACTCATCTCTAGCTACCTCTCTAAGATCACTATCTCTCCCTATCTCTCGTTATCTCTCGAAACCTCTCGAAACCTCTCACCATATTTGCAATCTCTCACAAACTTTCCCTAAACTCACTATCTCTCACTCTCCAAAACTCTCTCACTCTCCAAAACTCCCGAAACTCGCTATCCCTCAAATCTCTAAAAACCCTCAAAACCCTCAAAACTCCATTTGCTTTTTGTAGCTTATATCTATATATTCATTAAAATGCTTAAAGTTTTGTGAGCGAATCCTTTAAATTAACTGTGTTATCTGTAAAAAGTAATAGAGTAAATCATATGAATAATCTTATTGAGCATCCACGCGGAGCTGAACCAAATAAGCCTGGCGACAGGAGCGAGTTTTATTTCACTTCTAAAACTCGTCTTCCAGATAGTGAAAATGGCAAAGGACTTAATGGCGCTAGATATGGAAGAACCGGCATAATACATACCCCTCACGGGGATATTCACACACCTGCATTCGTTCCAGTCGCAACTCAAGCTGCAATGAAAGCAGTACTACCTGAAACAATTAAAGACTTAGGCGCGCAATGCATGCTTTCCAACGCATTCCACTTATACGAAAGACCAGGCGCAGATACTTTAGATGAAGCAGGTGGATTAGCAAAATTCATGAACTGGAATGGTCCAACTTTCACAGATTCAGGTGGATTCCAAGTTCTCTCTCTTGGAGCTGGTTTTAAGAAAACACTTGCAATGGACGTTACAGGCATGAAGTCAGATGACGTTATTGCAGAAGGCAAAGAGCGAATGGCTTTCGTAGATGAAGATGGAGTAACATTTAAATCTCCTCTTAATGGAGCTAAACATAGATTCAGTGCTGAAATTTCTATGGGCATTCAACATAAACTAGGCGCTGATATTATGTTTGCTTTCGATGAGCTTACAACTCTAATGAACACTCGCCATTACCAAGAAGAATCTGTTGAACGCACTTTCCGTTGGGCAAAGCGCTGTGTTGATGAGCATAAGCGTTTAACACAAGAGCGTTTAGGAAAACCTTATCAAGCGTTGTATGGCGTTGTTCAAGGAGCAAATTATGAAGATTTGCGTAGACGCGCAGCTTCGCAGATTGCTTCTCTTGACTTTGACGGAGTCGGTATCGGTGGAGCAATTGAAAAGCGCATTATTGGAGATACTTGCGCTTGGATTTGTGACGCTATGCCAGAGAATCGACCACGTCACGTACTTGGAATAGCAGCAGTTGACGATATTTTTGCTTGCGTTGAAAACGGTGGAGATACTTTCGATTGTGTAGCCCCTGCTCGATGTGGACGCAACGGTGCTATTTTCACTCGTCACGGAAGATACAATGTAAAGCGAGCCGATTTTAAACACGATCAAGGTCCTCTTGAAGAAGGATGCGATTGCTACACTTGCACACATTACTCAAGAATGTATGTAAATCATTTGCTTCGCGCTAAAGAAATGAATGGATACACTCTTGCAACAATCCACAATGAGCGATTCTTTGTAAAACTTCTAGACGATATTCGTTCTTCAATTGATAATGGATATTTCGAAGAATTTAGAGATGAATCATTAGCTCACTATTATGAGAACGGATCTAAAGGATAATAAAAAACCGTAAGACGATAGTAAGAGGATAGTAATACCAACACGCTTATGTTTATTTGAGTATTTTATTTGCTAAATAAACATAAATATGGTAGCTTTATGCTCTGTATGCGAACGTGGCGGAATGGTAGACGCGCTGTCTTCAGGTGGCAGTGAGCGTATGCTCATGCGGGTTCAAGTCCCGCCGTTCGCACTCTTTGTAAATTGTTGAAAAATCAGCGTTCTTCGCCTGTTATTACACCTTAAAAATAATCTAAATGTGCAAAGTAATGTGCAAAAAATAATCAAAAAAGCAAAAAGCAAAAATCAAAAAATAAGCAAAAACAACGTGTGTAAAAACATAATGCGCAAAAACAAGCAAAAATAATCACAAATAAATAACATATAAAAATAAACAAAAAATAACGTATAAAAAATAACGTATAAAAAACTCATAAATAAACACGAATAAACACAAATAAATAACGTGCAAAAAGACTCACAAATAAAATCACAACCTAAAACGCAAAACTTGCGAAAAATCAACTCAAAAATCGCGTGAGAGATTAAAATTCTAGCGTCATAGTCGAAATTTACGTATACGCCTCGAGATATACTTAAACGCCTAGTTTTAAGCACTAAGATACTCTTGCGAACGCAATAACTTATGTACGCAAGGCTCACAGCAGCACTGTAAAACTTGAAAAGCAAACGATAGCAGATTGATACCAACTAGAACGGACCAAAATGTCTACGTACTCCTCACAAATTAGCGAAGAACAAGACAATGTGAATCGCGCTTACGCACGTCTTGACGATTTACGCAAAGATGCACGCACTCGACTTGACGCAATACGCGCAGCAGGATCTCACGGTTCACCTACTCAGCGCACAGAACGTGATTCTTTTGCAACAATGTATGAAGATCGCCTAATGCAATTGAGAGCAGTAGAAGATCGCCTTGTTTTTGGACGCATTGACAACAATTCAGGAGCTCGTCATTATATCGGTCGCATTGGTTTACTAGATAAAAATTTAGATTCGCTTTTAACAGACTGGCGCGCAGAAGCAGCAAGACCATTTTATGAAGCAACTCCTTCACACCACGCAGACATAGTAATGCGCCGTCATATTACACTTCGCTTTCGCGATGTTATTGGCATTGAAGATGAAGTTCTTGACGTTGATTCAGATGAAGTAAGCAACGCGTCTGCTCAAGGAACGCTAACAGGCGAAGGCGCGCTACTCGCTTCACTTGGCTCTAGAAGAACTGGCAAGATGACGGATATTGTTGCAACAATTCAAGCAGAGCAAGATCGCATTATTCGAGCACCACTAAATCGTCCTATTGTTGTTCAAGGCGGACCAGGAACCGGCAAAACAGCCGTAGCTTTACATAGAGCAGCATACTTGCTTTACACACATAGAAGAAAACTTGAAAACTCAGGAGTACTAGTTGTTGGACCTAGCAGCGCATTCTTGCGTTATATCGATCAAGTCTTACCTTCTTTAGGTGAAACTGGCGTTGTAAGCAGAACAATAGCAAACTTGATTCCTGGAATTGAAGCAACAGCTGAAGATAGTCCACAAGTCGCTAAACTT
The DNA here is from genome assembly GCF_049262715.1 of Gardnerella bivia. Lineage (NCBI taxonomy): Bacteria > Bacillati > Actinomycetota > Actinomycetes > Bifidobacteriales > Bifidobacteriaceae > Gardnerella > Gardnerella bivia. The sequence goes on along the minus strand of NZ_CP058399.1, from coordinate 626,722 downwards.
AAAGGCATGTTCCGAATGCACCTAGCTATTTCGAATGCTATCGAAGCTAGAATTCGCGTTCCAAAAGATCTTCCTACTGTTCGCATAAACGGTTTTGCAATACCGCTAAAGAAAGAAGATATTTTACAAGCACAATCGGATGCTAAAAGCGCTCATCAGCCGCATAATATCGCTCGCAATACGTTTGTAAAATCAGTGCTTAGCGCTTTGAAAAATCGTTATATAGAGCAGCTAGATTACAATCCTGAAAATTCTGAGCTTGATGACGTTATTTCTCAATTGCGTTTAGACGACAAAATCCGCATAACTCTTAATTTAGCTTGGTTGCCAATGAACGGAACTTGGCTTATTGATCAATTATTCTCTAAAGGCGAACAATTACGCGCATTCGCTCCATGGCTTTCTGACGAGCAAGTTAAATCTTTGATTAGACCTAAAGGTAGTCCTATTACAAAATCGGATATTCCTCTTCTAGACGAAGCTATGGAATTGCTTGGACCAGATCCTAAAACAGATAATCGCAACCTAGCTCAGCAAGCTCAAAGAGAATCTGAACGTCAAATTGCATCAGATACTTTAGCTCAAGCTGGGATTGGAAATGGTCTTGTAACTACGGATATGCTTCTTGACAATCTGAATGGATGCGATTCAAGCATGGCTGCAGCGCGCGCGGCAACAGATCGCGAGTGGACTTATGGGCATATTGTTGTAGACGAAGCTCAAGAATTAACTCCAATGGAATGGCGGATGCTTGTACGCAGATGCCCTTCGCGATCATTTACGATTGTTGGAGATGTTGCTCAAACATCTGCTCTTGGCGGAACTCATCGCTGGAATGCGAGTATGAATCCTGTTTTTGGAAAAGATAATTGGGATTTGTACGAGTTGACTATAAATTATCGCAATCCACGCGAAATTTCTGAAGCTGCAGGAGATTTAGCGATTAAATCCGGATTATATATTTCAACTGTTAGCGCAGTTCGTTCTGTTTCTGGATCTTTAGTGATGCAAAATTATGATAATGATTCAGATTTGAATACTTCTCTTGCTAAATATTGCGTTGACTTGTTCCATGAATTTGTATCTGAAGATGGCACTGGTCGCGTAACGATTATTACACCTAAATCAATGCTTAAAAGCACGCAAGAGGTTGTTTACAATGCTCTTAAACAAAATATTTCAAGCGAGCAATGGGAACAGCTTAAAAGGCAGATTTCTGAAAACTATGGCGATGCTCAAGTTAGCGTGTGTAGCGCTGAAGATGTAAAAGGCTTGGAATATGACGCTGTTGTGTTAATTAAGCCTGAGTTGATTGAGAATGAAGCTTGCTCACGCTTGAGCGCTGCTGCAGATGTGTATGTTGCTATGACTAGACCAACTCAAAGGCTGGTTGTTTTACGGTAGTGCTCTAGCTGGCTTTTACGTGTTGTTCTAGCTGTCTTTAGTGGGGATCTGGCTGGTTTTAATGTGTGGCTCTGGATGGTTTAGACGTGTGACTCTGGATGGTTTAGACATGTGACTCTAGCTGGCTTAGATTTCTCTGCAGATTTTATTTACTTTTCTCAAACTGAATTAAAACCGAATTAAAACCGAATTAAAAATCCCTAGCAGCCTTTCGGAAGCTAGGGATTTCGTTTAACTATGCGTTTTTATGATTTAACGCTTGCTATGCTTGCGTCTAGTAGACACAATTCCTATTCCCATAGCAGCAAACAATGCGCTGAAGCTTGCAAAGAACGTTGCATTTAAGCCAGTATTTGGCAACTTTCCATTAGCATTATTTTGGGAAGAAGAATTAGCATAATCTTGCAATGCTGCTTTAGCGTCACGCAATGCTTTCAAAGCTGCATCAACTTGAGCCTGAGTTGCATTAGGATCAGCTAACACGCGCTGAGCATTAGCAAGAGCCTTCTTGTACGCCTTAGATGCAGCTGAATCAGCATGAGCGTTTGCTTTAGCAGAAGCATCGCCAGAATTGTTGACTTCTTTTTGCAATTCAGATTTATCTACAGCTGAACTATCGTAAATTCCGCCAACTCCATAGTAAGAAATTATGCGATTCTTAGCATCTTGCAATGCTTTCAAAGCTGCATCAACTTGAGCCTGAGTTGCATTAGGATCGTTAAGAACCTTCTTAGCCTCCTCAAGCGCCTTCTTGTACGCGTCAAGGTCATCTTTTCTTCCAATCATGAAAGCGACTGACTTCTTGAAATCTGAATCCTTGCCAGTTTCTGATTCTAGAGCAGACTTATTGGTCTTGTAGCTTTCAGTAATCTTGTTCTTAGCGGCTTTCAAGGCATCTAGAGCAGCGTCAACTTCCTTCTGAGTTGGAATGCTAGTTTCACCTTGCTTTGGCTTGCCATTCTCATCGAACTTATTAAGTAAAGTCCTAGCCTTCTTCAACGCTTCCTTATAAGCAGTGACGTCAGCATTTTCCTTGCCACCTTCACCCTTCTTAGCATCAGCGTTCTTGAACTCGGCGGAATCCTCAAACTTTGTATCCGTTGAAGGTGTTGTCGATGAGCCTGGAGTGGAGTTTTCATCCTTCGACTTCGCAGCCTCAGTCTTCAAATCGTTGACTTTGGTCTTGTAGTTAGCAAGAATCTTTTCCTTAATCTTCTTCAGCGTCTGAAGAGCATCGTCAACTTCCTTTTGGGATGGGAGCTGATCCTTTGGAACGTCAACTTCTTGACCATCAGCATTCTTGACCTTGCCATCGTTCTTGTCGATGAGTTCCTTAGCCTTTGCTAAAGCTTTCTCATACGCTACCAGGTCATCAGGCTTATTGCCATCCTTAGTCATGTCTTTAAGGTTTGCAAACTCGGTTGTGTTCTCAAAAGTAGGATTCTTAGCTACGCCCTTATCGTCCTTATCATCGGCTTCCTTCTGCAAGTCATCGACTTTGGTCTTGAAGTTGTCGTCAATGTCTTTCTTAGCTTTCTTCAAGGCATCAAGAGCATCATCAACCTGCTTCTGCGTTGGCTTTGAAGCTGGATCAGCGTTTGGATCAGGGTTATTCACCTTGTTGAGGAGTTCCTGTGCAGCCTTGAGCTTGTCGGCGTATTCCTTGAGCTTCTTAGTTGCAGAAGTATCCTTCTTGGCATCCTCTTCAGATTCTGTCTTCGCCTTTTCGAGCGCGTTCTTGTACGCAACCGATGCTTCAAACGGAGGAACAACTGGATTGCCGTCTTGGTCCTTATCGCCTACTTCACGTTCAAGCTTAATTGCATCAGTCTTGTACTTCTTAGCAATATTGTCTTGAGCGTCTTTCAGCTGTTTAAGCAGAGCGTTTACTTCTTTTTGGGTTGCCTTAGCCTTCCAAGTATCGTCATTAAGTTTGTCGGCAACTTTCTTGAGAACATTGTCAAAGCCTGTGCCTTGCCCAGCTTCACCTAAGGCTTGTGTAGCACCTTGGTCACCAGCATCCTTCTTAGCAACAGCATTTAGATACTCAGGAGTCTTCTTGAAATCGCCACCTGCAAAATCTTTAGCAGAAGTCAACGGCTCAAGATTGGTCTTGTAGTTGTCAGTAATCTGCTTCTTAGCTGCTTTAAGAGCATCCAGCGCTTCGTTAATTTGTTGCTGAGTTGGACGTTCGCTGTTCTTCTTGCCTTGATCTGCTGCAGCCTTTACAAGATCGTGAGCTTTCTTGAGGGCTTTCTGATAAGCAGCAACGTCAGCATTTGTTTGACCATCGCTTGTCTTAGCTTTAGCGTTCTTGAACTCTGGAGTGTTCTCGAAGTCATTTTCACCAACGGTTTGTGCACCTTCTGCAGTAGACTTCTTCGCTTCCTCGTCAAGCTTAGTGGTATCAGTCTTGTAGTTGTCCTCAAGCTTCTTGCGCGCAGCATCGAGATTATTAAGTGCAGCGTCAATATCTGCTTGCGTTGGCTTTGCGTCTTGTGGCGTATTTGCATCATCATGCTTCTTCAAAAGCTCCTGAGCTTTTGTCAAAGCTTCATCATACGCCTTTTTGTCTGCAGCAGCCTGAGTGTTCTTCTGTTCATCCGGCTTGCCATCAGCAGTTAAGAAGTGAGGATCAGACGCATTGCGATACGCATCAGAAGTTTGTGTGCCTTCTGTAGGTGCAGCGCCATCTGTAGAGCCGTGCTTCTTTACGCTTTCCTTGAGCTTGGCGGTGTCGGTGTTGTACTTGTTAAGCTCTGCACGAGCTTTGTCAAGCTTATCCTTAGCGTCATTTACTTGCTTCTGAGTTGCAGAAGGATTCTTGAGCAAGTCTTTAGCTTCATTAAGGGCTTTACCGTAGTCATCTACAGCCTTTTTAGCTGCATCATTCTTGGTTTTGTTGGCAGTCGTGCCGTCTGCTTGTTTATAGTCAGGGTGCGAAGCATTCTTAAACGCAGGGTTTTGATGCGTGACTGCATCCTCGTTAATCGACTTAAGCAAATCGTCAGTCTTGGTTGCGAACTTGTTCAACTCAGCAGCTGCTTCATTCATTTCCTTAAGGATTGCATCAATATCCCTATCAAGTGGCTCACCTTGCGCATGTGCCTGAATATTCTTCAGGTAGTCTTTGTCATCAAGGTTGCCGTCCTTCTCAGGGGTATTCGTATCAGGAATATCCTTACCATTTGCTTGATCCTTAGGCATCTGTTTATTAAGCGCCTGGTGTAGCTTCTCTACAGCTTTGTCATACCTAGTCTTAGCAGCCTTTGCCTCTACACTTGCATCATCTGCAGATGCATTCTTATACGCTGGGCTGTTTTGTATTGCGAGGTCATTAAATACAGCTGCCGAAAGCCTGCTGGTGTTAGTTGCATACTTGTCAATAACAGTACGAGCTTTTTCAAGAGCTGTCTTGGCTTCATTAATCAATCTTTGATCTGGAGCAGTTCCACCATTCTTAGCTTCTTCTAGCTTTTGCTTAAGCTCCTTGGCTTTTTGATAAGCATCGTTGTAATCTTTGAACGCTTTCTTGGCGTCATTATCACCTGCTTGCGCCTTATCAAAAGCGTTAAAGTATGCAGGCATCAGGTAACCGCTAAAGTTATCCGCAAGCACTTTCGTAAGTTCATCAGCGTTACTTGCATATTTTTCATGCAATACTTTTTCAGCAGCTTCAAGCTTCTTTTTAGCATCGTCAACTTCAGCCTGAGTTGCTTTATCGTTCTTAAGAACCTTGCGCGCATTATCTAACGCGTTGTTATAGTTGTCAACAGCGGTTTTAGCAGCTTGTTTTTCTTGATCGTTTGCGCCGCTAGTCTGCTTGTCAAAGGCATTCTTGTAGAAAGTGCTCTTTTTGCCGTTTGGCTTGTCCGGCTCAGGATTATCAAAGGTGAGCTTTTCAGCAGTTATAAGCTGCGACTTATCTGTTGCTTTAGCGTCAAGAGCCTTCTTAGCTTTTTCGAGAGCTGCAATCGCCTCGTTCACTTCCTTTTGAGAAGCGTTTGGATCTGCTAAAAGATCGTTTGCTTTCTTTACAGCTTCATCGTATGCATTGCGTTCTTCTTTAGTTGCGTTTTGATATGCTGGGTCGGCGTTAGTCAGCGTTTGAGCACCTTGAGCGTCCTTACCATTCTTTACCTTGCCATGCTCAGCAATAGCAGCATTAAGCTTGTCTTTATTAGTGCTAAATTCGTTAAGCGCTTGACGAGCTTTATCCAGATTGGCCTTAGCATCGTCAACAGCCTTTTGCGTGGCGTTGTCGTCTGCCTTTACCTTATTGGCTTCTTCGAGCGCCTTATCATATGCTTCTTTGGCTTTCTTAGCATCCTCATTTTTCTTGGTATCGGCATTGCCACTTGCATCCTTAAAATCGGGATTAGTGACGTTCTTATACTTATCACTAGCCTTTGTGCCAGTTGTAGCTTGTTGACCTTCAGCAGGCGTGCCATCGTCAGCTATCGACTGATCCAGTCCGTCTTTAATGGTCTTAGCACCATCAAGCTCGGCGCGTGCCTTATCCAGCTTAATAGTTGCATTATCAACTTCAGCTTTAAGCTGTTCAGATAACTTATCGTCTGTGGTAGTTCCAACTTTTGCAAGTGTTTGCTGAGCAACCTTTAACGCATCGTCATACGCAGCTTTCTTAGCTTCCGATGCGTTGTAATACGCAGAATCAGTTGGAATATCCTTGCCTTCAATATTAGTGGTCTTGTGCTCGAGAACCGACTTCTTCAAATCATTCGTCTTGTGATTCGTTTGTGGAACAAAAATAACGTTAATTGCTTTTGCTGTATTGCCAGGATTGCGACCTTGCTCCAGATAAACATCCTTATAGTACGTCATTCCATACGGCTCAACAAACAGACGCGCCTTGAAAACTTTGTTCTGCTTAGCAGCAACAATTACAGAACCAGCTTCTGGATCCCATGTATACGAACCAGCTTCCGATAAATTATCGCCGAGTTTTTCGCCAGAATTAGAAACTTTCTGAACTACCTGCCAATAAGCACCGCTCATATTGCCAAGCGTAAGCTCGCCCGTTGGCTCGCCATTTTGCAACGCATAGTGCATGTGCGACTTGCGCGCGTTATTCCCTGTACCTTCATAGGTAAGCTGCTCGCCGCCTGTAAGCTCGCGCAAACCAGCTTGCTTGTCTTTTGGCGTAGCCTTCAGCAAACCAAGAATCTTATTTGTATCAAACTCTTCTGCTTTAGTTGGATCGTAACGGTAGATGATAGTGGTCTTCTTATCATTACTCCAAGAAATACCTTCATCGGTATCGCGACCATCAATCTTATTACTCTTCCAAGTAACTTCGTAATCTGTGCGAATATTTGGAAGCTTTGTAAGCTTGCTCTCTTTTACATTAGATGTAAACTCGGCAACTGATTTGTCAGTTTTAATCTTAACTGTAATCTTGTTTTCTGCCTGACCATTAGAGATGCCTATATTTTCATGACCAACGGTAGTATCACCCGTAACATACTCAAGCGTAATTTGATCTTTGCTAGTAAGACCAAGCTCTTTATTTTCTTTGTTAGCGTCAAGAATAGCCTGCTTGATTCGGTCAATCTCGGCTTTTGAATATCCAAGTGGGTTAGACACAAAGACCGCTTTATCGTTTGCAGGAACAGAAATATCCTTTTCTGCAAACTTCTTCAACACAAGGTTGCGCAAAGGAATCTTAGGAGCGTCCTTTTCATCAACACCAGTGAAGTTGATAGCAACAGTGCCGTCATTGTTAATTACAACACTGTCTTCTGGCACGTGATTAAGGCGCGAAAGCTTCTTTTTAATATCGGTTTTCACCTCGTCAGACACCTTGGACGGGTCAGTTTCCTCAACAACTGGCTTTTGGATACGCGTATCGTAGCGCGCAACAGTAAGCGGTAAATCATCAGAGGTATAACCAGTGTCGGTTATGAGATGAGTTTTAAGGGTTTGTACTGTAGTTATATAAGTTGTTTCAGCAGCACCCTGTTTAGATGTTGTTCTATTAAAGCGAGTAAGCTCAGTTGGAAGATACGCACGCTGATTGTTAATAATTACCTTGTTTTCAGGGTCATCTGGCGTGTTGGTAAACGTTTTGGCTTCAACATTTCTCACACCCACGCCTTTAGATTTACTTGCGACTGTAATTTGCTCGCGAATTGATTGCTTACCGGTAGCTTCTGTAGGAGCATCTAAAGCAGCCTTGAGCTTATCTTGAATTTGTTTTTCAGTAAGCGCTTCATTATACTTCAGCACAATTGAGCCAGCTGTTTTAGGTGGAACAAGTGTTGCTGCACGCACAATATTCGTCTTATACAGCAGAACTTCCTTCCCGTCTTTCATGCCATACACATAGATGCAGCGGTTTGCAGCATAACCAACAGCCGGCATATTGTTGTTTCTATAAAGAGAAGTCATGGTAAGCGTAGCTGAGCCATCATCGTGTGGCTGAAAGTCATATGTACCCGAATATGGCTGATGCTCATCAGAAGCAGAATAATACTCAAGGTACCTTCTACTCTTAGTATTATCAACAGTATTACCATCAGATGGGAAAATAGCTACCTTAGTAATGGTGCTGCCATCTGTTGGTTTTGCAAATTTAAAGGTTACTGCTTGGTTTTGCCCCTTTTCAATGTACACATTGTCAGAAGATCCCCATGCATACAAATTAGGGAGCGTATCTTTTGTTTCCTGTGAAATCGTTATCTCACTGTTGACTTTTGGAGCAGGTGCAGGCGTAGCTGAACGATCCGAATAAGTTGGAGTATTTCCATTAACACCATCTCTATTAACTTCAGCACCATCGCTGCCGGCACCATTAGCATCAGCACCAGAATCACTTTGAGTATTATCAAGATTCGATTGAATGTTTTGATCGTTACCACTTTGCGCAACACTACTAACAGCTACAGCCGGAGTAGTTCCTAATGCAAGAGCAGCGCCTGCAATTACGCCAGCAGCACTCGCTGTGAACGAAGCAACTTTGCGAGCGTCAACAGCATGTGCAATCGCGTTATTTATGCTTGAATCCAACTTTACTTTGCGCGCATGTTTACTAGACTTTGTACCCATTTTCTCCTTCTTTCGTATCATCAATTAGTTCGAAGTTATGCAATTCTTAGAAATGATTTTTAGAATGCAAAATCATATGCGCACAAATGTTTTCTACTCTCTGCTACGTAAATTTAAACTTACGTAACTAAAAAGTTCACAACAACACATTGCACACAGCAACCGCATTCTTAATCATGCTCTGTTACTAATTTTTACGTATTTCCTTTTTCCAAAACATGGCACAACTGCGTCTTTGCATCAACTTTCAAACGCGCCAAAACAAAACTAGCGCACGAAACTTAACGCATCAGCGATGTTCCGCCGTAAGTTCAATAGCGTGCAACCAAAGTAGTATGGCTACAGCAACACTGTTAAGTCATTATAACATTTTAAAAAATTTTTTAAAGGCAAATAACATATGTTTAGACAAAAAAGCCTTGATGCCCCCCCCCCCAGGGCATATTTTTCAACGATTTTTAAAAATATTATTTATTTGTGAATGTTTTGAAATGCGATATTTTTCACAACTTTTCACCAGTCAATCTAAACATTTGTTATAGTACAAATGTTGATTTCAATAATACAAATTCGCAAAACATAAACCAACCGAGCACCAAACACCACTTAAACCAACCAAGCACAAGACGCCGATTCACCATACGCCAACCAAGCCAGACAGCCAGAACTCATCACACAAAAAACAAACTCATCCAACCAATCACCAACCAACCACCAACCACCACACACAGTAAACCACACAAACTCACTCACTAGAACGTAACAAAATCTCCTCAAGCGCATGCTTCACAGACACAGGCAAAGTACAACGCCATTGCGCCCACTTAACTACAGAAGGTTGCACGCAAGCATGAGCATTCACCATATCAACACTGTTACGCTGTTCAATCATCTGCTCTTCGCTTTCATATTCAAGAGCAGAAAGCGCGCTCAAAGCACTCGCACTACCACAAGACTCACGAATAGCATCAAAAGCCATCTCTTTACCTCGATAAGGCACTTGAGCTTGCAAAAGCAAACGATAAGAATCCCCAACTTTAGGATCTTGTGCAATAAACAAACCTCCATCCACAATCACTCGCACACGCTTGCAAACAGGCACATTACGCACAGAAACAGTAAGACTTAACGTAGATTCTTCGCCTTCATATGAAACTTTCACAGCGCTAGATTCAAGCTGAAACTCTCCACGAGAATCGCCCAGCAAAACGCGAACGCGCGAAAAATCAGGGCACGCAACGCCCCTAAATACAACGCTCCAATTACGCTCAGACGGCAGAGATGACACAACACTGTCACAACCTTTTACAGCATCAATCACAAATTGCGTAGAAGAATTTTCATCTCTGAAAACAAATTTCATCTTCGTGTCGGCAGTTTTCCCAGCGCGCGCGTCTTCAAAGCGACCATTATCTTCGCGCATCACAAACTCGCCGTTACCTCCAGGGAACGCCAGCACTCGCAAAGATTTCGGATTTTCAATACTATTAACAGACTTCGAAACATCACAATCGCGAGCGCATTCTTCGATGCTTGGCAAAACTTGCATCGGTATAATCGCTCCAGCTTTAGCAAATACAGGTACTCTATCAATCGCTCGCCAAGCTTCAAATCTGCGACCACCAAGAGAACGAGATACATAGCGCCGCCCGTCAAAGAAATCATACCAATCTCCTTCAGGAAGCCACACTCCAGCACACCCTTTAGTAGTAGCATCGTCATTTTTAGAAACTATAGGCGAAACTATAAGCTCACTTCCAAAACGATATTCTTGCGGCATCTCGTAAGCAGCTCCAACTTCTGGAGATTGCCAATACATTGGCTCTACTATTGGCATATTCTCAAATGACGCTCGATAATTCATCGTATATAAATAAGGTAGCAAAGATGCTCTTAATCTAAGCATTTTAACCATTGCGTCACGAGTTTCACGCGGAAAATTCCAAGGCTCTTTGCCAGCAAAAGGAGAACAACTTGAGTGAAGACGGTTAATAGGACTAAAAGCTCCAAGAGCATACCATCGCGCTTCCAACTCGTTATCTCGCACACCAAGCATATGACCACCAATATCGTGACTCCACCAGCCATAACCAATATTTGACGCAGTAGATGTGAAATATGCTTGAAAAGCAAGCGACTTCCAGGTTGTTACAGTATCTCCAGAGAATCCAACCGGGTATCGATGTGAGCCTGGGCCTGCGTATCGCGAGAATGTAAGCGGCCAGCCACCATCACGAGCCAAATCCTCATAATGCATGTGATTAAGCATCCAAAGTGGATCTAATCCACGTTCACGCGTAACTCCGCCCTGCTGCCAATCAATCCACCAGAATTTAACGCCTTCGTCTTCCATGCGATGATGCATATTGAAATACGCTTCAACAAATCGCGGATTTGTTAAGTCAAATTCAACAGCTTTACCACTAGCTGGATCAATACCCATATCGCGCGCGACTTGCGGATAATCCTTTTCAAAAGCGCGAATGCCATCTCTAGGATGCAAATTTAAAGTAGACGCTAATCCTTCGTTCGCGAGTTTTTTCAAGAAAGATTTATGATCTGGGAAAAGTTGATTATTCCACGTATAGCCAGTCCATCCAGATCCATACTTTGGATCAACGTCTGTAACATGCCAATCCATATCTATAACTGCTGTGCTAAAAGGTATTCCTTCATGCTTGAATTTGCTCATAAGATTTTCATAATCAGATTGCGAATACCTGCAATATCTACTCCACCAATTGCCAAGTGCAAACCTCGGCAACAGTGGCTGAGAGCCTGTAAGCTTATAAAAATCGCGGATTGCATCAATGTAGTTGTGACCATAGCCAAAAAAGTACAAGTCGTGATAACGCTTACTTTTAGAAGATAATTCTTTAGATACATCAGAAACATCAGATTCTTCAAACGCATCAGACGAATCAGACACACAACCAGACGCATCAGATTTACTAGATCCACTAGATTCACTAAAACGCGGCTTAACCCACGCTCCATAAGGATTTGTATTACCATTTACTTCGTCTGATTGCACAATAACACAAGATTTTGAATCATCTAACACAGCCCAACCATCTCGTGAAATAACGCCATCGTCGAGTTTTACAGCGCCATCTGCCTCATCTAAAGTACGAGCTGTTCCTAAAAGATTTCCAGGATTATCATCGCCATAATGCCAAGTATTAAATTGCGAGCACGGCACGCCGCGCACAACTACACTCAACCCTTCTTTAGTAAAAGATTTGCGATTATAGCTTAAAAGCAGCTTGTCTGTTTCAACTTCAAGCCAGCCATTTTCGTTTTCGCGCACAGAAAACTTTGGCTGCACAGAACTATCACTATAAAAATCACGACATACAACCATTTGAGTAGGAGAGTCAACAAAATAACCGTCATCACTCCACTCAAGACGTAGCATAGAATCAGTTATTACAGTAATCCTCCAGCAATCACCTTTGATAACCTGCTTAGGATTAGCTTTCACACTAGGATTATTTACAAAATCAGCAAAAATTCGTGATTTGTTTTTATGCACTATTCTTTCCTTCCCCCACACAAAGCTATTCTATTAAAAAAGTAGGTTATAAAACAAAACTAAATACGCGAATACGAAACGAATAAAAGCAAATACACAGAGATCTAAACATAAAAAGCATGTTCGAATCTCTGTGTATTACATATAGTTATCTGCTATCACTCAGATTGCGATCATCATTTACCTTGCATTACGGCAGCCATTGAAAGAACTCTAGCAGACTTAAATACTTCATCCGTGTGAACAACATTGCCATTCTCATCCGCAAGAGGAATACGCCAATTCGGGTACTCTGTGCTAGTGCCAGGCTGATTTTGAGAGCGTTTTTCGCCAACAGCATCAACCAATGCAACTTGCAACAAAAGCGATGGCGAAGTTCTTAACACAGCATGCATTCCTTCAACAATTTCTTGCACATGATTTTCAACATCATCTGCAGCTTCTTTGCTAATCCAACCGCCTTTAAGAAGCATCGCCATCATTGCATCACGCTCAGCTTGAGCAGCTTTCTTAAAGTTCTCAACAGGTTCAGTAAGCAAATGCAATTCTTCACGCAATTTCACATGCTCAAATTCCAGATATCCTGCAGTTGGAGGTAAATCATGAGTAGTAACAGAAGCTAAAGCATATTCGCGATACGTAGAAGGATTTGCGTAAATAATTTCCTTCTTTCCAGCTTTCTTACTAGCAGCCTCAGCTTTATCATCATGCGTAAACCACTCAACAACTGTTCCCAACACTCCATGAGATGCAAGAACTTTAGAAACATAAGCAGGAACTGTACCCAAATCCTCGCCTATAACAAGTCCGCCAGCTCGAGTAGCTTCAATAGTCAAAACTGCAAGCATCGCGTCAACGTTATAGTAAACATACGCACCATTTTTAGCGCCCTGACCTTGCGGAATCCACCACAAGCGGAAAAGTCCAAGCACGTGATCGATTCGAGCAGCACCAGCATGCAAGAACACATTGTGTACCATATCTCTATACGCAATGTATCCAGTTTCATCCAAATAATTTGGATCAAACGGTGGCTGTCCCCAATCCTGACCCTGCTGATTATAGAAATCAGGAGGAGCACCAACACTTACTCCATTAGCAAATCGCTCAGGACTCCACCAAACGTCAGCACCGTATCCATGAACTCCAACAGCCATATCTTGCATAAGGCCAATCGCCATTCCAGAATCTTTTGCCTCAGCGTGAGCAGCAGCAACCTGTTCGTCTGCAATCCACTGAAGCCAACGATGGAATTCCAATAAATCGGCATGTTCTTTCTTCAAAGATTCAATCTGAGGAGTTCCTTTACCTGTAGTATCAAACCACAAATTATCTCCCCAAGGAGCACCCCAAACTTCAAAAGCTACACACCAAGTCGCAAAAGCATCTAGATCTTCGCCGGAACGCAACTTAAATTCACTAAATTCACGCTCACGCGCATCACTACGCTTTTTCTTAAAAATCAAACGCAACGCTGGAAGCTTAGCGTCCCAAGCAGCATTGATATCAATTGGATTTGGATTGTCATTAGATGCAGCAACCTTATTATGCAATCTATCTACTTCTGCTTTTTCTTCACCAGATAACTCTGCATATTCAGGAATATCTTGAGGTCTAATATACGTCACGTTCAAGAATCTACGCGATTCAGGCAAATAAGGTGAAGGCTCTAACGGAGAAATAGGAGCGCAAGCATGTATAGGATTGATTAGCATAAAATCAGCCTTACCAATTTCACCAGCGTCCTTAAGAAGCCTGCGCAAATCACCGTAATCGCCCACTCCCCACGAATCTTTAGAGCGAACAGAATAAAGTTGCGTCATATAACCCCAGCGATGATGTTCTTTAACGCTTTGAGGAAGAGGAATACGTTCAGGTGCAGCTATAAGTGTTGAATCAGCATGAGCTACTAATTTGCCGTTATTATTTGTGATTCGAGCATGAATAGTGTGATATCCCATAGGAAGCTCATCTGTAAGTTCAATATAGAATTCACCATCTTCATCGACTTTAATCTCACCAAGATCACCCTCGTAATCTTTACCATCTTCGAGAGTTAAAGTAACAGAAATATTCTTTTCAGTTACTTTATTACCTTGCAATTCGTAATTTTTAACGGCATGCATTGGCACGCAAGTTTTCACACCGTTAAACGCAACTACAGTTGGAGGTAACAATTCACTAGCTGTTTTTGCTAAAACACGCTCATAAGAATCAGCTATGCTTTCAGGAGTATCGGACTTAAACCCTAAAGCGTCAAGGACTCCAACCAACGCTTCATCAGTAATTTCAGTGTAATCACCTAATTGATCAATATAAAAAGTAGCCACTCCGCACGCTTTAGCTAATTTAATAAGTGGACGTTGAAGACGCTCTGCACTTTCTTCAACGGAAACTGCGCTCTCGGCTTTTTTGTCAGCCTCTTTTTTATCAGCCTCTTTGCTCATTATGCTCCTTTGTTAATAGCACATTTTATCTCATTGCACTAGTACCATGTGTGCAAACGATAGCGCGAGCGCAATAAACTTAACACATCTCTGGATTAAGACGCACTCTAGCTAATAATTATATAAATTATTGATATCGTTTGCAAACAAGTACTATTATTTATTCCTTCTAATTTTCATTGATTTCGCAGCGTTACCAATTCGATAACAATCTCACTAACCGTTTTCAAGCGGCTTCGCAAAACGTTTCACAAACAGTTTCACCACTGATTAAACCACTAGTTTTTCGCTAATAATTTACATTATTATTGTTATTTCTATCTATTATTTTTATGTTTATTTACTATTTTTATGTTTATTTCTACCTATTATTTTTCTATCCACTATTTTTCTATCCACTATTTTTACTTCCTGTTTTTCTATTTTTACCACTATTTCTACTTCTATCTATTTCTATCTATTTCTATCAACTTCTATCTACTTCTATCAACCTACTATTTTTTCGGCGTTTGGTCTGCATTACCAGACTTGCTTAGCACTACGAAAGTTCTAGATGGAATATGCAACACATGCGAACCCGTATTCAAGTTCTTCGAATCTAAATCCTCCAAGCGAGAATCGTTCACACTGTGACTATCTTTGCGCTCACAAGATTCTATATTCACACACTTTGCATCTTTACCAGTCCAGTCAGCAAAGTAGAAGGAAGAATCAAGAACAATACTCCAATCATTACAACTTTCTTTACAAGACGCTTTTCCAGACGCTTTAGAGTCTACATTCCCAGATAATTCAGGCAAAGTAACGCAAGCATCTGAATTATACATAGGATTAACGCATACTATTACGTCATCACCAATAAGAGAAGCTAGTACAGTTTTATTTGAAGCAGGAATTTGCACGCGCTTCGAATCATAGAAAGACTTATGTTTTGATCGCAAAGAAATCAAATCTTTATACCAGCGAACAAGCGGCTCAAACTTCTGCGAACGCACCCAATCAAGCTTATTCACATTTACACCGCTCTTATAAGTATTGTCATTGCCACCTTTAGTTCGCCCAAATTCTTCACCACTTAACATAAACGGCAAACCTGCAGAGCACAAAACCATTCCAGCAGCAAGCATATTAGCAGTGAAAAGATCTGCAACTGAATTAGCGTCTTTAGCATAAAAATCGCAATCGCTAGGCTTTTCGCGCAAAGAAATACACAATTTATCCCACAGAGTTAAATCATCATGAGCAGAAATATATTGAATAATCTGTCCAACTTTTTTACCTGCAGAAGGAGTGCCGCGCCACCCATCTAAAGCTTGACGAGCAGAGTCAGAAGTCCAAAATTCATTTCCGTTAATATATCCATGCTCATGATGATCCATAACGTTACCCTTGAGAGTATCGCGAGTTTCATCACTAAACCAACCTATTCGATCATCTAAATTATGCCTTCCTAGCTTATCTCCCATGCTTGTTCCTTCAGGCACAGCAGTAAATCCAGCAGACCACGGTTCTCCATACATAAGTATGTTCTTACCGTCAGGAAGTTTATCAAGAGCTTGACGAGCTTGATTCAATGTTTCAGTATCAATCAAGCCCATAAGGTCGAATCTGAATCCGTCAATATGATAGCACCGAGCCCAATGCAATAACGACTCAATAATGAACCTGCGGAACATAGGACGTTCACTAGCCATATCATTACCACAACCAGATCCATTAGAAAGTATACTTTCTTCATTTCTTCTGCAGAAGTAACCTGGAGCTGTACGTTCAAACGCATTATCCGCATGATACATATGGTTGTAAACCACATCCATAACCACGCGCAAACCATGCGCATGTAGCGAGGAAATCATAGCTTTGCATTCACGAATACGAACCGTTCCATCATAAGGGTCTGTAGAATAAGCTCCTTCTGGAACGTTATAAGCATCCGGATCGTAACCCCAGTTGTATAGAGAATCAACATTTTCGCCATTTTTACGAGCTTTATCGAGATTTATCTCGTTTACAGTGCAAAAATCATAAATTGGCATCAGCTGCACATGCGTAATTCCAAGCTTCTTAAGATAATCAAGACCTGTTGGAGAAGTTAAAGTTTTACCATCAACTTCAGAAGTTACGCAAGTATGTTCATCTGTAAAAGCTAAGAACCTTCCTCTATGATCTGGATTAAAACCGCCATTAGTATCGCTACTGTAATCAGACACGTGCGTTTCCCAAATCACAGTAGAATGAGCAGAAAACTTTGGAGATTTATCTTTATGCCAATTTGCAGGAGCTACACGATCTTCATCAATGACTAAACTTCTCTCACCGTTAATACCACTAGCAATACCCCAAGGATCACTCGTTCGATTAACTGTTCCATCTTGGAACGCAACTAAATAATCGTAATAAGTTCCATCAAGACGTTTACGAATATTAACTCGCCAAGCTCCATCATGATGAGGTTTTAATTCATAAGATTGAATTGGCTCGCTATTATTACCTGTTTCAAAAAGACGCAACGTCACTGAAGTTGCAGTAGGCGCCCATAATGTAAAAGTAGTTGATTTTGCATTTAGAGAAAAGCCAAGAGATCCTTCATAAGTTGGCCATTGCGCCGAAGGTAAATACGTCATAAAGCAATCCTTATAATTGTTAAGATAAACTCATCTAAGCTAAACAGAAATAAGCTAAACAGAAATACTCAGCTAAATTAAACTCAGCTAAATACACGTTTTGCTAAAAATATTACTACATTTTTGAATATATAAATTAGATAGCGAAGGCCGAAACGCTTAATAACGTCCGGCCCTCACTACTATTTACTGAATCTGTATTTGTCCAATTTTTTAGTGTAAAAATCAGCCCTTTACAGAACCAGACATTGATTCTTCATAGAATCGCTGCATCACAATGAACAGAATTGCAATTGGAATTGACACGCAAACAGCACCAGCTGAGAATCGCGCAAACCACTGATTTATATACTCTTTCTGCAACATTTGATACAGACCCAAAGCAACAGTGTAGTTATCTTGAGTACGAGCGATTGCCTTTGCCAAAACGAAGTCAAGCCATGGTCCAAGGAAGCCAACAATAGCCTGGAACACAATCATAGGCTTGCATATTGGAAGAATAATTCTCCAGAATACCTGCCAAGTTGTGCAGCCATCCAAATAAGCAGCTTCATCCAACGACTTTGGAATTGTATCCATATAGCCTTTCATAACATAGAAGCCTGCACCGCTACCTGCTGAATAAACTATAATCAGCGAGATAAGTACAACAGAACCATTTGTTAATCCAAAGGCTTTAAGAATGAAGTAGATTGCAACAACAGCCATAATGGATGGGAACATGCCAAGAATCAAAGCAATATTCATGAATGTACGACGTCCGCGGAAGCGTAAACGTGACATGCAGAATGCCACTGCCAATACGAAGAACAGCGAAATTATGCACACGAATATAGACACAATAAGTGTGTTCATGAACATGCGTGGGAAATCAAGCACATTGCGCTCAGTGAACAATCTAACGTAGTTATCAAACGTATATTCCGTTGGGAAGAACGTCCTCTGATAAGGAGCTGGATTCTTGTTGAAACTTTCGAGCACAACCCATGCAATTGGCGCTAGCCAGATAATTGACATAACCACAAGGAATATGTGAGTAAGAATATCCCCAATGATTCTCAATACACGCTGGTCTCGCAATAATGGAACTGTACGAGTGCTGTGTACTACAGCAGACTTATATTTCTTCTTTCCAGTTGCTCCAGCAGATCTAGGATTTTTATCACTCACCGGAATCCCTCCTCGTTCTTGTAAGAGCCAGAGTTACGGTATGTAATCAATGCGACTACAGCCAACACGATGAAGGTCATAATACCGATTACCGCGCCCATGCAGTAGTTGTCTTTATCAACAGTCAACTTGTACAGCCATGTAATAAGCAAATCAGTCTTACCTGCAGAAGATCCGACTTCCGTTGGAGCACCGCCGGAAAGCAGGTAGATGACGTTGAAGTTATTGACATTGCCTGTAAAGGTGGTAATTAAGTACGGGGTCATAACGAAGAAGATATATGGCATTGTAACGTTCATAAAACGCTGCCACCATCCTGCACCATCGAGTTGTGCAGCTTCGTAAAGCTCCGCTGGCACGTTCTGCAAAATACCTGTAATTTGCATTATCGTATAAGGAATACCAACCCAAAGGTTGATAAGAATAACAGTTACGCGAGCCCATGTAGCGTCTTCAAAGAATGGAAGTGGGTCACCAATCCAACCCAATGAATGCAAAAGACGATTGATTGCACCATCATGCTGAAGCATGCTATGCATAATCAACAATGACACGAACTGAGGAACTGCAATTGTTAACGAGAAGCAAGTACGCCACAAGTTCTTCAACACAGTTGTGCGCCTGTTAATAATCATTGCAATAAACATACCAAAGAAGAAGTTCAGGAATGTAGCAAAGAATGCCCACACAAGAGTCCATACAAGAACTTCTATGAATGTTGCTGCGTTGATTGCACCGCTAGACGTAGAGAAAATCTTGAAGAAGTTAGTTAATCCAACCCACTGGAACAGCGGAACATGCGTAGAATCGTAGTTAGTGAAGGCCATGGAAATCATGAAGATCAATGGCAAAATGCTAAATACAACTATGCCAGCTGTTGGTAATGACATTAAGCCAACATGCGCATTACGATCAAAAAGCGAAGCTACGTCTTCTATAAAGTTAACAGGACGTTTGCCTTTAGCAACAATTGATTGAGCTTTGTAAGCGCTACGCAAAGACAAAGTTGCTACATAAACAAGTAAAACAACCGCCGCTACTGACATAACACTGTAAAGCAAAATTTCTACAGAACTGTCTCCTGCTGTGCACTCTGGGAAACCGTCAACTTTAACGCAATGCTGCGTCTCAGTACCTAACGTCACTATTTTAGGAAGATACTCAGCGCCGATGGTGAATAAGAATGCAAAGATTGCGACCTCAGACGCCAAGAAAACAATGCCCTTAACGAACTGACGGCGTGCAAAAGTACCAAATCCGAAAATAAGAATTGAAATCCAGGAAAGAACGTCAGCATTCTTTGCTGCCTCTTTTAAGGAAAAAGCTGAAGGCTCAAAGCGCTCAGGATCTGGCGACTTTTTGCGCTTGCCTTTGGTGGATGCCGTGCTAGTCATGACATACCTTTCATATGGTTATGGGCTTTATAAGGCAAGATGCCCCGCCCCGTGCAACTTTAAAAATGGGGAGCGGGGCATCTGCCGGTAAGAAGCCATAAGATAATAAATTCCTATGACCTATTTTGTTTTATAAGTTACTTGCTCAAAGCAGCTTCAAAGCCCTTGGCCCAATCTGCAGTCTTAGCAGCAGCATTACCTTCGTTAATTTCCTTATTAGCGAGGGCGGTACCGAAGGTCTTGGTTGGATCCCAGAAGGAACCCATCTCAGCAATAGTTGGCTGCAACACGGAGGTGTTGGCGATGGTGTTCATCTGAGCAACAGCAGCTGGATCACCCTTAACGATGTCTGCAAGAGACTTATCGGAAGGAATGGTGTTCTGAAGCTCATAGTACTTCTTCTGAGATTCCTTAGAACCTAGGAATGCTGCAAACTTAGCAGCAATGCGTGCAGCCTTGGAGTTCGGGTTGTAAGCAACAGCCTTAGAACCAGCGAAGGACTTCATCTGGAATTCGCCAGCTTCAGTCTTGAACTTTGGAAGCTGAGCAGCAGCATAGTTTGCGCCCAAAGCTTTCTTAACGTCATTTGCTTGCCAAGAACCAGAGAAGAATGCGTCAGCAGTGTGGTTCTGGATTGCAGCTAAGCCAGCGCCTTCATCATTATCCATGACGAAGTTCTTGTTAGCAACGAGCTTAACGAGGTACTTAGTGATGGCAGCAGCTTTATCGCTGAGCTTAATGCCAGCCTTGCCGTCATTGCTCTTCTCACCGAAGAGGGACATATTGCCATCGAGATAGAAGCCTGGGAGATACCAAGCGTTAGCAACGTTGAAAGCAACCTTGCCCTTTGCGAGCATAGCATCGAGAGACTTAACATCTTCATCGGTGAACTTGGACTTATCGTAGTACATGAACCAAGTATTACCAGTGAATGGAACGCCGTACATCTTGCCATTCTGAGCAGTTACAGACTGAATCAATGGCTCTGCATCCTGCTGCTTAACCTGTGCAACTGCGTCATCGCTCAACTCACCAATAGCATTAGCCTGTACCAAATCGCCCAACTGATCGTTAGCGAAGAGATACACATCAGCTGCAGCCTTAGCATCCTGCTTTACAGTCTTGGAAGCATCTGGTGGAGCAACCACAGCGTTCTTAAAAGTAATCTTGTACTCTGGATGAGCCTTCTTGAAGGCCTCTTCCATAGTTGGTAACCAAGAATCAGACTTTGCCTGATCTTCTGAAGCTGCCCATACAGTGAGCTTGGCTTCCTTTGGTTCCGAGCTTTTTGTGCTGGAGCTTGAACCACATGCTGCAAATCCAAGCAATGAAGCAACTGCAATACCAGCGCCCAGCATCTTCTTGATATTCGTCATCCTTGACCTCCTCATGTCATGCCCTTGTTGGCATGTTCCTTGGTGGCGTAGTGACGGATTAAGCTGTGGCGCAACATCGCGTTTTGCTGCGCTTGGCAGCGTCACATGCTTTGAGTATCCGTCCGTAAGCACTGTGAAGTATACACGAATATGAATACGTTCGCAAACCACGTATAACAGCATGCTTGATTTTGTTATTAAAATGTTTGGTTTATGTTTGGTTTATGTTTAGTTTTGTGTGAAAAATATAGTTTTAATAGTTAATGCAAAATCTAAAAAATGTTGATATCGCTTGCATTTAATATTTTTAATAATGTTATAGCTGTATATTCTTTAATTATTTATGGTATGTTTTGTGAGTTTTGCATATATCTGCATGTTTGCATTTAATAAATTCGGCTTGTTTACTGAAAAAATGATGCGAAAACTCCAAATAAAATTGACTGATTAACTTTATTGAATAATTTACTGATTAAATGATTAAATCTGATTAAATTATTAACTAAATCTGATTGAATAATTTACTGATTAAATGATTGACCGATTAACTAATCAACGTAAGCAACAACCGATTGATAATAATTGATAATGAAAAATCTATACGAGATAATAAAAATAAATAAGATAAAAAATACTAAATAAGATAAAAAATAAATAGAAAATTGGCAAATTTACAAGCGAATTAAGTACAAAGAGGTTTTAAAATGTCATTACACGATCACCCTGAATGGCTTAAAGATGCCGTATTTTACGAAATTTATCCTCAAAGCTTCTGCGATTCAAATGGCGATGGAATTGGCGATATAGCTGGAATTATTGAAAAATTAGATTATGTGAAATCTATCGGATGTAACGCAATTTGGCTTAATCCTTGCTATGACTCACCTTTCAAAGATGCTGGATACGATGTACGTAACTACAAAAAGGTTGCTAAGCGTTATGGAACTAATGAGGATTTGAAACGTCTTTTTCTTGAAGCTCACAAAAGGGATATGCATATTTTGCTTGACTTAGTTCCCGGTCATACAAGCGAAGAGCACGAATGGTTTAAGAAAAGCTCTAGTGCTGAAGAAAATGAATTTACTAAGCGTTACATTTGGACAGATAGCGCTTTTTCTGGTTATTCTATGCCATTTATTGGCGGAGAAACAGATAGAGATGCAACGTATATTTTGAATTTCTTTAAGTGTCAGCCAGCGTTAAATTACGGTTTCGCTAATCGTGATAGATCTTGGCAATCTTCTCCAGAGTCTGAAGAAGCTGCAGCAACTCGCTTATCAATGGTCGATGTAATGCGTTTTTGGCTTGGAATGGGTGCAGATGGATTCCGTGTTGACATGGCAGATTCGCTTGTAAAAAATGACGACAATAATGGCGAAGGAAGTCTAGGTAAAGATAACACAATTCACGCTTGGCAAGAGATGTTAGGAATTGTGAAAGATGAATATCCACAAGCTGCATTTGTTTCAGAATGGGGCAGACCGCGTCAAGCTTTGGCTGCCGGATTTGATATGGATTTCTATCTTAATTGGCGATGGGACGGTTATCCAAATGGCTACGCTAGACTCACGAGGGATGTTGACAATGCGTTAGATAATAACCCTGAACATGATCACAGTTATTTTAACGCTCTAGGCGGTGGTAGTATTTGTCAATTTTTGGACGATTATTGCCCACAATATGAATCTACTTGCAATGAGGGCTATTTTAGTTTTATAACTTGCAATCATGACACTCCTCGCATGGCTCCACGCTTAAGCGATAGGGAAAGACGCGTGGCTTTTGGCATGATTCTCACCATGCCGGGAGTTCCATTCGTGTATTACGGCGATGAAATAGGCATGAAATATCGCGATATTCCAACTAAAGAAGGCGGATACGCTAGGACTGGAACTCGCACACCAATGCAGTGGGACGATTCTAAGAATTTAGGTTTTTCTACAGCGCCAAAGTCGAAATTGTATTTGCCTGTTGAAGAAAGTTCAAACGCTTCCGAACGCCGTTGCCTAGTGAAATCTGGAGAGATACCTACAGTGTCAGCTCAAGAAGAATGTGAAGATTCTTTACTCTCATGGGTACGCGCGCTGATATTCTTGCGACACAATCGCGCTTCTTTACATGCAAATGCTTCATGGAGAGTATTACACGCTCCTGTTAATGGGCGTAGTTTTGCATATGAACGTTGCTCTGTAGACAGTTTAGAAGGATCTGATTTTAGAGCTGAAAAGACTATTGTTGTAATGAATCCTAGCTTAAGCAATGAGTCTATCCCGCTTGACTCTCTTGCAGGACTAAATTCTAAAGAATCAAACCCAGCTCTATTGCAAATTGGAGAAATTTCTTTCAACAGTTCTTCTCTTATACTTGGATCACAATCTTTCGCAATATTTAAGCTGTAAGCAGAATTGATACTAACTTGTAAGCGGCAAGCATCGCTATCAACTCATATACGAAACTGATACGAACTTGTAAGCAACAAACATCGCTATCAGCTTGCATACAAAAGACATCTTCATCAACTCGCACATGAAAGACATTGATACTAAGCAGATAAATATGCAGACTACATTCTAAATTGCTTGGTTACACTCTAAGCATGCTGACTAGATAATTTGATCTCAAGCCAAACTACACTGCAATACAGCCTAATTACGTCAATAATTACACTCTTGAAAAAAACAAAGCGCAAACAAAACTTCGAGTCCACAGCTAAACAGCTAACACTTATAGCTATAAGTAGTAACCAAATCCATAAGTAGCGCCAAAGTTATAAGTAGCACTCAAAACTGAAGTTAAAGCTCTGTAGCTACAGCTGTACTAGCGCTTAAAGCTATAAATCTAATGGATTATCGCAAAAAATCGAATGTAAACTTGCCTGATTCTAACTATGAATTGAATCTACAGAAGTATTATTATTGACGCAATTAGCAGCATTAACGGATACCAAGCATACATAATCCATCTGAATCTATTAGTTGGCATAGGACCATCACCGTATACGCTCCTGTAGTGCAATACTGCTACTCCAATTCCAGGCGCTACAAGAGATAGTCCACCAAACATGCCTGCTGTAAGTTCCATGCTAATTTCGCGCTTCTTCATAAGCTCAAAAATCATAGCTAAAACAAAAATAATTATTCCTCCCCACATGATTCTCTGTCTTACGCCAACCATTCCAATCAAATTCCATAAAGCTCCTGCAATTACAATAATTGAAGACATAAGTATTTTGATAAAGCCTTTTAATTTTGATCGCGCCATATCTAAGCCACTAAGAACAACAAGCGATATAAGAAGTGCAAATACCGGATTTTGTGAGCTCATATCCCATATTTTTCCTGATGTTACAAAGTCGTAAGGCACTTCGCATATTAAAGCCAAAGCCAATAATCTTAATCCGTAAAACGTAACGTTATGCGTATTATGATATCCACGAACTAGCGCCCAAGCATACCAAGGTAAAGCAGTCCAAGACACGACCTCGCATAAAACAGCAAATAATCCGCCAGAAAAATTCGACAACAATGTTGTTCCAAAAACACTTAATACAATCATTGAAGCACACATCACTTTAAGCTTGTTCAGCGTGATTCCCTTTTTAATGTTTTTATCTGAGCGAATGGGATTTCCGTTATTATCAAGCTTTTCTTCATGTGAAGATTCATGAAAATACCCATTAAATGATACTCCACTAAGACTTGTGCTAGTCAATCTTGAGGAATCATCTTTCGAATTATCTGTTTGCTTATCTAAAAACTTTTTATTTTTAAAAAATCCCATAATCATACCTCTTTGTAACCTAATCACATCTATAAACTTCTACAAATCTACCTTCACTATTCTATTTATATCATGCAATCGTGTATATCATACAATCACCGTAATCACGCAAATCTCAATTGAGCAATCACCGAAACAGACAATCGCATGCACTGCATCGCACGCTCACACAATTACAACTGCGACCGTTGACGCAACGCTTGCACATATGCGTTTACATGAACATCAAATGCACATAATGCAATCCAACAAGCGCACGCATAATGCCGACAACACGAATGCATTATCATGACGGTTGTGTGCAATCCCGCGAGCGCACACATAACAGCACAGAATCACGCAATCACTTATATAACACAATCATCTAAGCAAGTAATCGCACAATGCACAATCACAGGCATCAAACGAACATCGCGTGAGCACATATACGAAATTCTCAATTACGTATATCACTCAACCACACGAGCGTATGCATATAATGCACACCACACAATCATGCAATCACCAAAGCAAGCAATCGCACACATTGCGCACATTGCACACATTGCATCACACTCTCAGGCGCATACGCACAACACACACAACCTGTAATTCCGCGAGCGCACATAAATTAAAATAAACGCAACTCGTTAGATTTTGTATCTCGCATGTCATCATAGTCAAGTATTAGGCATGTAAAACCGCGATCTTGCGCCAATACTCTTGCTTGCGGAGTAATGGTTTGTGCTGCAAAAACTCCTCGTACAGGTTTTAATAATGGATCACGATTCAACAGTTCGCAATATCTAGTAAGTTGTTCAACTCCATCTATTCCACCATGACGTTTAATCTCTATTGCTACATGCACTCCATCAGCATCAACAGCCATAATATCCACAGGACCTATTGCTGTAGGATATTCTCGCCTAATTAACGAAGCACCTTTACCTATTCTTTCAATTTGCTCTGCTAAATAACGTTGTAAATGATCTTCAACACCATCTTTAATAAGACCTGGATCTTCACCAAGATCATGCGACTGATCATCATAAACGTGATGCAAAATAATTGTTAATAGATCCTTGCCTTTTTTTGCAGCAACTTTTAACACATCACCATCACAAAAATTACAATCATCATAAAGATTTTCAGATATTCTCAGATCATCTTCATCACCTTTAACTTTATAAGAAGAATCATTAACCACATCTCCAGAAACCCGATATTCATTAACTCCAACTCCATTAACCACATCTCCAGAAATTTCACCTTCAGAAACCAGAGCTCCAGAAACTCCAGCTCCAGAAATTTCCTTCATATTGTTTCTATCATTTTCCACGTTGTTATTATTTGATCTCATCCCTTGAGCAACATGCTCCACACGCGTAGTGCATGGAGCAGCCATCCAATTAAGAGGTTTATAAGAACCTAATTCTGAAAAGATCAATACGCTACCATCTGCTTTAATAAGCAGAACACGTTTCGCAGCTGGGAGCGAAGCATTAAGACGACCTGAGTATTCAGCACTACAATCAGCAACAATAATTCGCACAGCGCAAGCATAACAAAATTACTATCCATGAGCCATAGCTCACATAATCTTCTAAGTTCTTATGCAATAAAATCCAATTTCTCAATCACAAAATTATGAAAAATAACATAAAATAATTCAGAATTTATGAAGTTTTAACCAAAATTTTAATAATTTAATAAATTAAAACTATTTTATTGGTATAACTATATTAAATTTCTCATAATTTCTAGTATGCTTATCTTATGCATTGTCCTTTTTGTAAAAATTCTGACACAAAAGTTATTGACACCAGAATCAGCGAAGATGGCTATTCTATACGCCGTCGTCGTGAATGCCAAATGTGCGGCAACCGATTCACGACTGTAGAAACTACACAACTTCTTGTCATGAAAAGGTCTGGATCAGTAGAACCATTTGATAGGTCAAAAGTAGTTGCTGGCGTAAGCAAAGCATGCCAGGGCAGACCTATTGATTCTGAAGCGCTTAAAACTCTAGGAATGAGAGTTGAAGCAGATTTAAGGGCGCGCGGACTAGCGCAAGTTACATCCGAAGAAGTTGGAAAAGCCATTTTACAACCTTTACGAGAATTAGATGAAGTCGCTTATTTAAGATTTGCAAGTGTATATCAAAACTTCACCGGCCTTAAAGATTTTGAAAAAGCCATTGAAGATTTGAAACAAAACAAATCAAGTGCACAATCCTAATTGCTAATCGATAATCGCTAATTACTGGTAGCTAATCGCTAATATTTAATTAGTGATTACTAATCAATAATTACTAATCAATAATTATTGATCACTAGTAGCTAATTACTAATCACTAATCACAAGTCACTAATCACAAGTCACTAATCACAAGTCACAAGATTCAGCATAAGAGTCTATATAATTCAATACTTTTTCAGCTGCGTTTTAACTAACCGCACTTAAGCACCTAGAACAATAGCCACGCAACTAAATTAAATACCACTGCAAACACTTTTATGCTTCACACGCTTTCAATAACACTGCAAACACTTTCCAACACTGACACGCTTTTAACACAGTAAACACTTTTACGCCACGCAAGCCTTCAGCACCATACAAGCGTTAATACAGTAAACACTTTTACGCCACGCAAGCCTTCACAACCGCCATGCTTTTATACAGTACGTACTCTCACACCATGCACGCTCTCACGCTATGCACACTCTCAGCACCATACACGCATTAACACCATTCACGCATTAACACCACAAATACTTTTATGATGAACACGCTCTTCATCAGCATAAACATTCTTCACAACCGCACACACTCTCAGAACCACAAACACTTCTATGCTCCACACAGACGATTGCAATTGCAAATGTGAACATGTTTTGCACACACCATATAACACGCTCCACTGGCTGGAAATACAGTGCTATGAGTATACTTACTCGCGTTGGTTACCTGCAAAAGTGACCATCATTCCACTTAATAATGCGTTCGTATTGCATTGATGCTTTTACGAATGCGCAAGATGATGTCCTGTGAGGCGAATGTCTATGATGATATTCGCCTCACATATTATCTGGGTTTATAGGTCTGGGTTAGAGTTATCAACGGATAAGCTGCAAAATTTGGGTTATTCCCCAAAATGTGGGTTATTCCCCAAAATTTAGTGCTATAGGCAAAAATTTGAGTTATTTCGGTCGTACACAAAAGCGTGATTATAGGCAAAAAGCATCTAAAGCTAAACTAACTAATATTCTTAAAAAGAATTAGTCAACTTAGATTTTATAAGTCAAAAGCAAGATACTTTGATTACATCACACAGCATTTGCTAACGATCAAAACGAGCGCCAGTAAGCAATAGCAATTTGCGAGTTACAGTACAAGCGATCTTCGAAACATAAGCTATAACCAAAAGCATGGTATTGCATCTTGAAAAATGCATAAATATAAACTGATAATAAACAACCAGCTTAAATCTATTTTGCACTAGACAACGCACGAACAAAACACAACATACTCTCGATTACACCCGTCAGTTCCATCTAAATTAGCAGAGCCACAATCCCCACTTTTTGACAATAATGAATAACAAGATAAAGAATCATCCTCACGATTCATACAACCAGAATCATCTCTTTGACAATAGTAGGAATTAGTACACTCTTCTATACATTCGCGTAAAAGATCTCGTAATCTCATAGCAGCAAATTGACTATCAGCCAAACGAGCGTAAATATATTTCATAGCATCAACATTCATATGAAGCTCAATATTCATAGGAACTTTTGAATAAATTGAATCGCCAAAATCCTTAATACAATTCCTATCCTTATTTTTTATACCTATATCCATATATTGGTTTATTTCAACTATTACATTTTCCGAACTATCAATAGCATTTGGATAGTCATTGCCAAAACTTTCATCATTGCTTTTACATCCAAAGCACTGACAACTATCTACGCGATTCAAATCGTTATTATCACAACTCATTATAATTCCCCCAATTCATAGTTATTAGTTGACTTTTACATGTTCAAAAAACTCTGTACACAACTGACCCAAATCTCATACAGAAGAATAATTCGTATGCAATCTAGCAATACAATAAAAAGCACTTAAATCATTTTTCTATAACTGGTACGTTAATAATCTGACCAACTTGTAGATCATATGAAGAAAGATGATTTATCTCCATTAAACGCTCTACATCATCAGAAATATCTCCGCCATCATTTATTGATTTTGCATACCCCCATAAAGTGTCACCAGGTCTTACTGTGTAAGAAACAAGCTTTTCTGTAGTAGCCGAAGCAGTAACTTTAGGAAAAGCGACTAACCAGATGGCAAAAATAGCTAAAAGCACCACGCTAATTCGCGAAATAAAATACTTTTTAACAACTCTGCTTCTCTTTACTGAGCGCACACCAGATATCTTGTTCATACGTTTCTCCTTCCATACAATCTTCTTTGTGAACATTTGTTCTATCGAACAAGTGTTTTAATAATTACACATTCTCAAAAAATATGCAACGGCGTGTCGAACAGATGTTTGATTTTTTCTTAAACATGCGCTACTATAAACATTGAAAGGAGCGACCATGAACGACGAAAACACTAAACAAGATGATTTTCCGGAAGATAATGCCGTTTCACTGACCGAACGACAGAAAAAAATTATGGATGCCATACAGCGAAATATAATCGCTCATGGTTTCCCACCTTCATTCCGAGAAATCGGCGAAATAGTTGGACTGCGTAGCACATCTTCTGTTAAGCATCAACTAAAAGCTCTAGAAACTAAGGGACTTATTCGCATTAGCGCGAACAAGGGAAGAGCCATCGAGGTTATCAACAATACTCAAACAAGCCAATTAAATAAATTAACTCCAACACCCTCACTAGGCATTGACGTAGATATGTATGAAAGCGAAAGCATACAAACATCACATGACGTGCCACTCGTTGGGAGAATTGCAGCAGGAACGCCAATAACAGCAGAACAGCATATTGACGATGTAATGCGTCTTCCAGAGAGATTAACAGGATCAGGAAACCTCTTTATGTTAGAAGTACATGGCGATTCCATGATTGACGCAGCTATATGCGATGGAGATTACGTTGTTGTACGAGAACAGCATGACGCTAACAACGGAGATATAGTTGCAGCACTACTTGATAACGAAGCTACAGTTAAAACATTAAGAAACGATAACGGACACGTCTGGCTGATACCACACAATCCAACATATTCTCCTATAGACGGAACCAACGCAACGATAATGGGAAAGGTCGTAACAGTTCTAAGAAAAATTTAATAGTATATATAGAAAATACTATTGTAAAATGTAATTTTTCAGTATAATAAATCGCATAACCTTATTAATTTCATTGATGAAATCGATAAGAGCATCATAGAGAATAATAAATAGCTAATGTACTTTTTACAGAAAAATACATTTGCATATTTTATGAATTTCTATGATTTTTACATTAGACGTTTCCAGCAAGGGAGCTAAACATGTCTATTATAAACGTTGCTAACCGCATATTAGACAATCTCGGAACCATGACAACAATGAGATTGCAAAAATTAACATACTATGCCCAAGCTCATAGCCTTGCCACAACAGATAGAGAACTCTTTTATGAGGACTTTGAAGCATGGGATAATGGACCAGTATCTTTAGAACTATTCAATAGGTATAGAGATAAAGTCATAATACACAGAGGATGTTTAATAATGTCTTTGTATGAACGAGAACATCCTCTCAACAAATCTCAACTAAAACTCATAGACACTGTGAGCAAAAAGCTAAAGAACTGTTCGGGTCTGACTTTATATAACAGAGTAATTACAGAAATGCCATGGCGTATAACACGAATGCCTCATGAAGAAAACAAATATTGCGAAGATATCATACTCAAAAGTTATATGAAAACTTATTACAAGGCCTACCCTGCTATATAGCAATTATTCTAGTTTTTCGATTCTTATACAGCCAATAAATATAATTTATTATCACTTTGAAACCTATGTTTTAAATTATATTGCACGAAAACATTACGTAGAGAGAAATACGCTATGCACGATAACAAAAATATCAGAATCAAAATATCAAAAGATGACAAATTAGCAAGAAAGATATTTTCAACCAAAGATCCTAAAGAAAAAAATAGATGCATACAAATAATAGTAGATATATTTATTTCTTTGCGGAAATCATTAACAAATGACTTATCAGCTGCAAAAGTAATCACTTTACAAACAAGATTAAACACACAATTGATATTAGCTTGGTACAGATTTTACGAAGAGACTAAAGAACGAAGAAGACATAAAGAGAACCCTTTATATTCTGAAGAATGGGAAAAGCAATGCTTTATAGGGTATGAAGCTGCAGAAAAGCTGCGCAACTCTAATAAAGATGAAACTGATCAAAACTCAGAAATACAAGATGACGAAATGCCGGAATTCGCTCGACAATGCGAATACGATGGGCAATCTATTAACGGACCAAATTTGCCTGAAAATTATCAAGATTACGTGCATAGCAATGTAAAGAAAGGCAAGAAAACCAAGAAAAGTAAGTAATAAAGAAAAAGCGAATAATAAAGAAAAGTACAAATAGTAATACTAAATAAACGAATAAAGTGCATAAAAGCAAAGAGAAAACAAAATTACAAAAAGAAAGGAAAATAAAAGTAAAACACAGTGTTATTTCCTAAAAGTGTGTACACGCATTTCGGGTTATTCCCCAAAATTTGTGTACAGAATTTCTTGTTTATGTTCTTATTTCAAGCGTTGGCAGGTCTACTTCATGCTTAAAAATCATGCATGAAGAACAAGTCTTGCAATAATCACGTTTGTAGCGCATACGGCAACGACATAGCTAGTCAATATGAACAGTTGGAAAGAAATGCAGTAATAACAGCTATTATCGAATACTAGCAGTGCTTGGCAAACGGTGTCCCATTAGCAAATTCATAGCTGATCACGCGAAAGATGAACACAATATGCTAACAACACACTACTTTTATGCTAACAACACACTACTTTTGTACACACTTTTTAAGAAACAAAACACAACGGAAAAATACAACAAATACACAGCAAACAGCAACAAAAACAAAAACAAAAACAAAAAACAAAAAGCTACTCTTACTTGAAACGCATATATAACTCAAGCTTAACGAATATAAACCTATACGAGCTAATAGCAAAAATACAGAGTAGCTTTAAATTTTTAAAAAATTCAAAATTCAAAATTCAAAAAATTATTCCACAATATCTACTGAAATTATACCAATCGGTTCTATCGGAAAATCAGTAGAATCAGTAGGACAATTTTGAATCGCATCAACTACCTTGCGTGAATCTTCATTACTTACAACGCCGAAAATAGTATGATGACCGTTAAGCCAAGGAGTAGGAACAGTGGTTATAAAGAATTGAGAACCATTCGTACCATGAACACTACCGTCAGCGTCACGATATTTTCCTGCATTTGCCATAGCAAACAAATAAGGCTTGTCGAAGGTTTCAGAAGGATCAATCTCATCATCAAATTCATAACCAGGTCCACCAGTACCATTACCTAATGGGCAACCGCCTTGAATCATAAAATCCTTAATAATACGATGGAAAAGCAGACCATTATAAAATGGTTCATGCGATTTTTTATGAGTATATGGATCTTCCCAAGCTATAGCTCCAGTCGCTAATCCAATGAAATTTTTAACAGTATTTGGAGCTTTATCATCGAAGAGATTTATTTCAATCTTTCCTTCAGTTGTATTCAAAATCGCTTTAGTCATAATAGCAATTCTCACATATGTTCAAGACTGTGCACTAAAAATAGCATAAGAAATAGTCAAATACGATAATTTTATACTAACTTATAATAAAAATACCGTTTTTTCAGGGTTTTTTAAGGGTTTGGTATTCTTTTGTTCAGGATAGTGTGGTTTTATTTTTAATAGGATTTAAATCATTGAGTTTAATGTTTTGAGTTGTGTTTAATATAATTTAATTTTCTTCTTCTCTTTTAGTTAGAAACCCTGGGACTAAAGCCCCGGGGTTTTTAATTTAACTTATAAACCGTGCTTAGCTTATAAACCTGCTTAACTTGTAAACCGGGTTATAAGGCTTATATGGTAAGTAGTAGGTTGCTGAACGTGGAAAGTAATATAAGAAAACGGGGAGTCAAGTGACTCCCCGTTAAAAGAATAATGCGGCAGCGTGCTAGTCTCCCACACCCTATCGAGTGCAGTACCCTCACCGTGTCAGGCCTTAGCTTCCGGGTTCGGAATGGGACCGGGCGTCTCACCTGAGCCATGACCACCGCAAAACTATATTATACACTCACTTAATGAGTGGAAAGTGACGGTTTGGGAACCGGACATGAACGCGAGTATAACTTAAATCAATCTCAACAATCTTAACCGCAGAAACGTTTAACACTCCAAGCGTCTAAAACATTAAACTGTTTAAACCTTAAATTTAAAGTATATTACAATCACCCATTAGTACTGGTCAGCTCCACCCCTCACAGGGCTTCCACATCCAGCCTATCAACCACGTGTTCTACATGGGGGTTCACACACAAAAGTGTAAGGAATGCTAATCTTAGAGCAGGCTTCCCGCTTAGATGCTTTCAGCGGTTATCCCTTCCAAACGTAGCTAACCGGCAGCGCCACTGGCGTGACGACCGGCATACCAGAGGTTTGTCCACCCAGGTCCTCTCGTACTATGGGCAGGCCTCTTCAACATTCCAACGAGCGCAGAGGATAGAGACCAAACTGTCTCACGACGTTCTGAACCCAGCTCGCGTGCCGCTTTAATCGGCGAACAGCCGAACCCTTGGGACCTGCTCCAGCCCCAGGATGCGACGAGCCGACATCGAGGTGCCAAACCATCCCGTCGATATGGACTCTTGGGAATGATCAGCCTGTTATCCCCGGGGTACCTTTTATCCGTTGAGCGATGCCACGTCCGTACGCCGGCACCGGATCACTATCTCCGACTTTCGTCCCTGCTCGACCCGTCAGTCTCACAGTCAAGCCCGCTTGTGCGATTACACTCAACACCCGATTGCCAACCGGGCTGAGCGGACCATTGAGCGCCTCCGTTACTCTTTAGGAGGCAACCGCCCCAGTTAAACTACCCGCCAGGCACTGTCCCTAACACGGATAACATGTTGAGGTTAGACGCCAGATATGGAAAGAGCGGTATTTCACCTTACGACTCCACGCAAGCTAGCGCCCACGCTTCACAGCCTCCCGCCTATGCTACACGATCCACACCTAACGACAATACCAAGGTATAGTAAAGGTCCCGGGGTCTTTTCGTCCTTCTGCGCTTAACGAGCATCTTTACTCGTACTGCAATTTCGCCGGGCTCCTGGCCGAGACAGTGGGGAAGTCGTTACGCCATTCGTGCAGGTCGGAACTTACCCGACAAGGAATTTCGCTACCTTAGGATGGTTATAGTTACCACCGCCGTTTACCGGGGCTTAAATTCACCGCTTCACCTAAAAGGCTAACGGATCCTCTTAACCTTCCGGCACCGGGCAGGCGTCAGAGCGTATACAGCGGCTTACGCCTTCGCACGCTCCTGTGTTTTTGGTAAACAGTCGCTACCCCCTAGCTTGTGCCACCCCCAACAGCTCAACAATGTGAAACCATATCACCATCAGGGGTCTCCCTTATGCCGAAGGCACGGGAGTAATTTGCCGAGTTCCTTGGCCAGGATTCGCCCGATCGCTTCGGTATACTCTACCAGACCACCAGTGTCGGTTTAGGGTACGAGCGGAATCACACCTCACGTTGAAGCTTTTCTTGGCAAGCAGGATCACCGGAATCAGCCTTACAGCCTACCCATCACGCCTCAGCTTAACATCCCCCGGATTTACCTAGAGGACAGCCCACACGCTTAGCCACGGAAAACCACCTCCGCAGCCGGCTACCTACCCGCGTCACTCCCACGCTAACCTACTACCGATACAGTCCCAACATTAAACCATCTAACAACCCCGAAAGGAAACCAGATAATAAAACGAAGGTTAGTACTCTCAGATTCAGTTCGAACGGTGTAACACCGGTACGGGAATATCAACCCGTTCATCCATTCGACTACGCCTGTCGGCCTCGCCTTAGGACTCGACTCACCCGGGGACGACGAACGTGGCCCCGGAACCCTTAGTCATTCAGCGGACAGGATTCACACCTGTCTCTCGCTACTCATGTCTGCATTCTCACTCCCGTATAATCCACGACACGTTCACACGGCCGCTTCACCTCATACAGGACGCTCTCCTACCCCGCGTGAAAAAATCACACAGTCGCGTCTTCGGTGGCGTGCTTAAGCCCCGCTACATTGTCGGCGCGGAACCACTAGACCAGTGAGCTGTTACGCACTCTTTCAAGGGTGGCTGCTTCTAAGCCAACCTCCTGGCTGTCTATGCGACTCCACATCCTTTCCCACTTAGCACACGCTTAGGGACCTTAGACGACGATCAGGGCTGTTTCCCTTTTGACGACGGAGCTTATCCCCCGCCGACTCACTGCCATGATAAACCTAACAGGTATTCGGAGTTTGGCTGCTATTAGTACCCGGTATGGGCCCGCAAGCATCCAGTAGCTCTACCCCTGCAAGCAATAACATGACGCTGCACCTAAATGCATTTCGGAGAGAACCAGCTATCACGGAATTTGATTGGCCTTTCACCCCTAACCCCAAGTCATCCCCCCAGTTTTCAACCTAGGTGGGTTCGGTCCTCCACACGGTCTTACCCGCGCTTCAACCTGCTCAGGGCTAGATCATCCCGCTTCGGGTCCAGGACATGCGACTCAAACGCCTTTTAAAACTCGCTTTCGCTACGGCTCCCCCACCCGGGTTAGCCTCGCCACATACCACTGACTCGCAGACTCATTTTTCGATAGGCACGCCGTCACCCCATAAAAAGGCTCCGACGGATTGTAAGCGCACGGTTTCAGGAACTATTTCACTCCCCTCCCGGGGTGCTTTTCACCTTTCCCTCACGGTACTAGTACACTATCGGTCAGACAGGAATACTTAGGCTTACCCAACGGTCTGGGCAGATTCACGCGGGATTCCACGAGGCCCGCGCTACTTGGGAATAAACATAAAGAGACATCGCACGACTTGCTACGGGGCCATCACCCTCTACGGCTGGGAATTCAATCCCATTCACATAACACGACATTTTATCACTCTTCTCAACCCCGTCAGAGGCTGAACAATCAATCCCACGACCCCGAGCACGCAACACCTGACGGTTATCACACGCACCCGGTTTAGCCTCATCCGCTTTCGCTCGCCACTACTCACGGAGTATCCTTTCCTGCAGGTACTAAGATGTTTCACTTCCCTGCGTACCCCCCACAAAACTGTGGTGACCACTCATAACAATGGCCGGGTCTCCCCATTCGGAAATCCTCGGATCAAAGCCCACTCGGCAGCTCCCCGAGGCATATCGCAGCCCGTCACGTCCTTCATCGGTCCTGTCTACCAAGGCATCCACCATACGCCCTTACCAGTAATACACACTAATAAGACCTACCAGCAAAATACTCTAGACAACTAATCATCACACTAAACGATCATAAAACGATCAAGACGACTCCACCAAAATGGAGCCGGTTGAAATTGATAAAAGCAAAAAAACAAAACAAAAAGTTTCGTATTCTTACTCGCGTCCACTATCCAGTTCTCAAACCACCACAACACCACGAAACACGAGCCAACAAAACATTAACCCGTAATCCCATGAGTCACAGACTACAACCCCAAAACAAGGGGGGTGGCAATCCGGGAACCCAAAAACATGCCTAAACCACTCACATAAAAACATCAACTATTGTTTTCCACACCAGTAACCACACTCAAACCGAGCGTGCACAAAAACTCCGTAGAAAGGAGGTGATCCAGCCGCACCTTCCGGTACGGCTACCTTGTTACGACTTAGTCCCAATCACGAGCCTCACCTTAGACGGCTCCCTCCAAAAAGGTCAGGCCACCGGCTTCGGGTGCTGCCCACTTTCATGACTTGACGGGCGGTGTGTACAAGGCCCGGGAACGCATTCACCGCGACGTTGCTGATTCGCGATTACTAGCGACTCCGCCTTCACGTAGTCGAGTTGCAGACTACGATCCGAACTGAGACCGGTTTTAAGGGATTAGCTCCATGTCACCATGTCGCACCCCGTTGTACCGGCCATTGTAGCATGCGTGAAGCCCTGGACGTAAGGGGCATGATGATCTGACGTCATCCCCACCTTCCTCCGAGTTAACCCCGGCGGTCCCCCGTGAGTTCCCGGCATAACCCGCTGGCAACACAGGGCGAGGGTTGCGCTCGTTGCGGGACTTAACCCAACATCTCACGACACGAGCTGACGACGACCATGCACCACCTGTGAACCTGCCCCGAAAGGAAACCACATCTCTGCAGTCATCAGGCACATGTCAAGCCCAGGTAAGGTTCTTCGCGTTGCATCGAATTAATCCGCATGCTCCGCCGCTTGTGCGGGCCCCCGTCAATTTCTTTGAGTTTTAGCCTTGCGGCCGTACTCCCCAGGCGGGACGCTTAACGCGTTAGCTCCGACACGGAACCCGTGGAATGGGCCCCACATCCAGCGTCCACCGTTTACGGCGTGGACTACCAGGGTATCTAATCCTGTTCGCTCCCCACGCTTTCGCTTCTCAGCGTCAGTAACAGCCCAGAAACCTGCCTTCGCCATTGGTGTTCTTCCCGATATCTACACATTCCACCGTTACACCGAGAATTCCAGTTTCCCCTACTGCACTCTAGCCCGCCCGTACCCGGCGCAGACCCACCGTTAAGCGATGGGCTTTCACACCAGACGCGACGAACCGCCTACAAGCTCTTTACGCCCAATAAATCCGGATAACGCTTGCGCCCTACGTATTACCGCGGCTGCTGGCACGTAGTTAGCCGGCGCTTATTCGAAAGGTACACTCACCCGAAGGCTTGCTCCCAATCAAAAGCGGTTTACAACCCGAAGGCCTTCATCCCGCACGCGGCGTCGCTGCGTCAGGGTTTCCCCCATTGCGCAATATTCCCCACTGCTGCCTCCCGTAGGAGTCTGGGCCGTATCTCAGTCCCAATGTGGCCGTCCGCCCTCTCAGGCCGGCTACCCGTCGAAGCCTAGGTGGGCCATTACCCCGCCTACAAGCTGATAGGACGCGACCCCATCCCATGCCGCTAAACACTTTCCCAACAAAACATGCGTCAAGTTGGAGCATCCAGCATTACCACCCGTTTCCAGGAGCTATTCTGGAGCATAGGGTAGGTTGGTCACGCATTACTCACCCGTTCGCCACTCTCACCAACCAGCAAGCTGGTCAGATCCCGTTCGACTTGCATGTGTTAAGCACGCCGCCAGCGTTCATCCTGAGCCAGAATCGAACCCTCCACGAAAAAAATTTCAATGAAAAGCCAAACTAGGCTCCAAAAAATAAAGAAAAAGACGAGATATTCTTTAAGGAAAAAACATCCCACAAAAACCTCACCATCATTTAACCATCTCTCAGGCACCCCACAAACTGTGAGGCTGACAATGAACTGGCAATAATTAACTAAATAAGTAGTACAGACACGCTTTTGAGTTCTCAAACCACCACCACACCAGCCGGCCCATCAACCCCAACCGAGGAGAACCAGCCGCGCTGAGCAGCAAAAGATAAACTTACACCAACCAACGCTAAAACGCAAACCCAAAAAACAAAACAACCCCAAAACCACTGAAAACAAGCCAAAACACCGGCGTGTCGAAAAACACCAACCCAACCCACAAACAAGCCAAAACAAGAAACAAGACCAAGAAAAAACCAATAACAAAACTAAAACTATTAACAAAAACTATCTAATCAACTATAAAACACCCAACCAGCCAGCCCATCAGCCCCAAAAACACCCACCCTCCAGCACACATTCGGGGGCAACTGCCACGCCACACCTCGCCCCCGATAACCAATCAACTAGGAAATCTTATAACCATCGCACCAAACGTGTTTAACTGTTAAATCACCAGAATTAAGCAAGAGCATATCTGCAGCGTATCCTCTCTCAATCATTCCCAATGGCGCACCTGTTATGTCATTAGGTTTATCAATACCTAAAGCATGCGCTGGAACAAGTGTTGCTGCTTCAATCGCCTCAGGCAAACCAAATCCAAGCTCTTTAACAGCACGCATCACAGAAACCTCTAATATGAGAGTAGAACCTGCAATAGCACCATTAGACACTAATCGAGCATGACCATCTTTCACTGTCACGTCTAAAGCACCTAATTTATAAGACCCATCAGCACAACCAGTAGCAGCCATAGAATCTGTAACTAAAGCAATGCGATGTTTGCCAGAATTCCAAATCATTCTTAGTACAGGATTCTCAACATGGAAACCATCGTTAATAAGCTCTATAGTCACTCTGGAATCTTCCAAAGCAGCAGGAATTGGACCAGGATTGCGATGATGTATCCCATTCATTGCATTAAATACATGCGTCATCAAAGTAGAACCATTATTAAACGCAGCACGAGCTAAATCATAATCAGCGTCACAATGCCCTAGCGCAGGAATAACTCCAGCTTCAGCAAATCGCCTAATTGCCTCAATACCATGCTCACGTTCAGGAGCTAAAGTTATTTGTCGCAAAGATCCATCTGCAGCTTCCAACAAAGCTTCTACACGCTCAGGAGTAGGGTCTACAAGACATTTAGGATCGTGAGCACCTTTACGAGAAAGCGCTAAAAATGGACCTTCTAGATGAGAACCAAGCACATCCGGACGATCATCCATAATATTTTTCACAACGCGCAAATTCTCGCGCATAACATTTAAAGGATTTGTGATCAAACTCAACACTTGTCTAGTAGTGCCATGAATTAGATGATAAGCACGCGCAATACGAATACCGTCAACTCCATCGTCAAACGAACTCTCCCAAGCACCATGCGAATGAAGATCAATATAACCAGGAGCAAGAAAATCCCCATTTGCATCAATAACAGAAACAGATTTTGTAGAACCAACTTTGTTTTCTAGCCCGCTAGAGGAGATAAAAGAGGTGAGATCCGTATCTCGAAAGCCTGTTTGCTGAATTACACCATCTACAACGACAATCCACGCATTGTGTGCGATACCGCGAGCATCCACGCGAGTAGCATTCTTTATTATATATGTGCGACTTTCACGCGATGCGAATAAATCATCAATCTTCTGTGCAACTTCAGCATAAGTATTTCTTGACATTTTACTCACCTATCACCTATTTTTTATCTATCACTTATTATTTACCTATCACCTATTATTCATCTATCACTTATTAACTTATTCGATTATTATCAGATACCTTGCCAAGAAGGCTTATTTGCATACACAAAACGATAATAATCAGATAATTTCAGGCGGCTTGCTGCTGCTTCATCAACAATCACAGTTGCGTGAGGATGTAGCTGAAGTGCGGAAGCAGGACACAACGAGCTAACAGCACCCTCAACAGTTGCAGCAACAGCATCCGCCTTATTCTCACCAAAAGCGAGAAGTACAAGATGACGAGCACGAAGAATAGTGCCAATACCTTGAGTAATGCAATGAGTAGGCACTTTAGTAATATCACCTTCAAAGAAACGACAATTATCAATACGAGTTTGTTGAGTCAAAGTCTTAACACGAGTATTAGAAGCTAAAGAAGAACCTGGCTCATTAAATCCAACATGACCGTCTGAACCTATACCGAGAATTTGCACATCAATACCGCCAGCAGCCTTAATAGCAGCATCATACTCAGCTCCTGCGCGCGCAATCTTTTCTCCTTCACTCAATGGAGCACCTTGCAACACATCTCCTGGAACGTGAACTAAATCTGGATTCAAACCAATTAAATCAGTAACAGTTCTACGGATTGTACTGTGATACGACTGCTCATGTTCAAGAGGCAAACCAATATATTCATCTAAAGCAAAACCGCGAACGTGACTTACGTCAACATTTTTTTCTTTAACAAGACTAGCTAAATGCTCATAAGCTTTTAATGGACTTGATCCAGTCGCTAAACCAAGCACAGCATCTGGTTTGCGCTCAATAAGCGAAACCACGCTTTTAGCATATAATTCGCCTGCTTCATCTTGATTACGCACAATAATTACTTCAGCCATCGTTGCCTCCTTAAAGCGCAGACACAAATCTGCACATATCCACTTGCGCATACAACTCGCACATATTGCACGGGTACAGTCTTCGTACTCCTTTTGTACATTCGTCGTACAAAAACACCTAAAGCGTTATAAAGCAATAATACAAATTATGCAAAGAAAGCAAATTATATTTATTTCACCATTTTGTTTACTTTCTTTACAATTAAAAATACACCAAAATAAGGACTTTAACAACAGCTAAAAAATATTCATCTATAAAATTTGGATAAATCTTTTAGAATGAACTTATTTCGCATAATCGCAATAAAAAATGAAACAAAAGAGATAATTTTAAAAAATTATTAAGTTTTACTTTCAAATTTACTAAGATACTAACTGAATATATTTATTAAGCTATTTAGCATACTTACTAGGCTATTTACTATACGCTAAACAATCTGCTAAAATTCATAACTTGTACTAAATATTTAATGTATGCAAAAAGAAAAACGAGAAAATCTATTCTCAAATCAATTCCAAAAGAATAAAAATAAAAAGAATAATTAAAAAAGAATAAAAGGGATAACAAAAAGATGAGAAAACTCGCGAACACAATACGCTACGCAAGCACAATTGCAATAACTTTTGGATTGATTATTTCTGCATTCACTGGATTACCAAAATATACAAACACAGCATATGCATCTGAAACACAAAACGCACACACTCCTCTTACAGCTAAAACCGCACACGATATTTCTACTGGCAAAATTCGCTTAGAAAACAATCAGATTGACTCATTGTTATATCACAAGCCCGAACTAGATCCAAATGTAGATAGCGATGGCGATGGACTTAAGAATAGAGAAGAACTTTATACATACGTTAAAAACGGACGCACATATTACGGATACAATTCGCATCCACTTATAAAAGACAGTGATGGCGATGGCATTGATGACAAAACAGACGAAAATCCGCGTAGATGGGATATTAGCCCTCGCGATATGGCACTGTTTATGGAACTCGTGTATAGAAAAGACGATTACGTCAAAAAAGTACTTGACTACTCAAGACCACTCACTGACATTTATAAAAATCGCAACGAATATAAGCTCATGCATAACGAGCTTGCGCCATTCTGGAAAGTCAAAGAAACATACCACTTTGAAAGCGGATTTGATGCAATATTATTTGAAAATGTAAATCCTGCATATCCATTTATTGAGCAAAACGGCGTGCAAGTTCTTGCAATACGCGGAACTGAAAGCAAATCTGACATATGGAATGATGTATTGCTTGGAACTGGCTCAAACCCAGGTCAAGCTGCTGATATAGATAAACTAATTGATACCTATCGTCAAAATAACACTGTAAGCAATCTTTACGTTACTGGTCATTCTTTAGGAGGATATTTAGCGCAAAGAGCTTTAATTCGAGCTAAAAGTAGTGGCGCTTCCTTTAAAATTAAGGCCTATACTTTTAACGCTCCAAAGATTAAAGGAAATCTATTCAACAAATGGCTTTGGGAAACATCTGATTTTGGCGACAAATTAACAGAAGATGGTTATGCCGTTCATTACAAGGTTGATAATGATAATGTAATAGGCGCAATAGGGAACTTCAAAGGCGCAATAAGCGTAGGAAGATCTGGAGAAGGTCACGGATCTCGCAGTTACTTTGAGCCTAGAATGAATGATTTCGAAGGATTCACAGTTGGCGAGCGCAAAGATATAAGCGGCATTGGAAGAAAAATAACAGCTTTAGATGGATTAGTTAATGAACCAGTTATTAAAACTGACGAACAATCTTTCGAGCCTAAAATTAAGAACATAGACATTTTTGAAAACGATGCTTTACCAAAAGTAACAGATTATCTTCTTAATGCATCCGACAGACCGCAAGGATCTACTATTACAGATATTACAGATAAAATTGATACTTCTAAAAGTGGAAAATATCAAGGTAAAATATTACTCACATTTGCCAATAACCAGTTTAAAACTCTTATAGTTCCTATAACTGTGCATAAGCGATTAGCTGATATTATGCAAATTCCAACTGTTACTGCTATAGAAAACAAGGAAATAAAGATTGAGAAAGACTCATCTATTCCTAGCAATTTTGATTTCACTCCATATTTGAGCACTTTGCCAGATGAAAGCAAAGTTTCAGTTATTGAACAGCCAAAAACTGAAAACATTGGGATTACAACATTTACTATAGAAATAACGTTCAAAAATGGGTCAAAAAGAAGAGTTAAACTTAACGCTCATGTTGTTAAAACTATAAAAGCAGAAGTATTGAAACCTGCAAAAAAGATCATTGCTTGGACAGAGCTTACTCCATCAATTCCGATAAAGAAAGAGCCAGAAAATCCTACTCCTTCACCTAAGCCTGTTCCTACTCCCGTAGTTCCTGCACCTAAGCCAGTAACTCCTACTCCTGTAGTTCCTGCACCTGCTCCACAACCTAATCCAGCGCCTTCACCAGAGCCAAACCCTACTCCAGTGCCGAAGCCTGAACCTGTTCCAGTTCCAACTCCACAGCCAGAAATTCCTGAACCTGCGCATCCTGAACCTGATCCAAAACCTCAACCTCAACCAAACCCGACTGTTCCATCCACTCCAGAACAAGAGAACCCAGTAACGCCAAAGCAAGATTCACAAAATCACGAACAACCTGCTGAACACAACGATCAAGAGCATCAGAGCGAAGAACACAAAAAATCAACAAAAACGCCTTCTGCTCCAATAAGCTCTGCAGATCTTAATCGCGAACTCGCAAATACGCTTAAAGCTGGCGAAAATAACATCGTTTACGCTGGTAAAAATAATGAAATCACATTGTATTTAAATACTACAGCTGAATTTATGCAAAAACTTAAGCGCGAAAAAGCATTAAAAGCGTACGCGTATATTTATTCAGATCCTAGATTGTTATACAGTCCAACTGGAACAGAATATGTGACTGTTTATTATCATGAAAATAGTAAGCCAACATTCAAAGCTGCTATTCCTGAAGAATATGTTGGAAATCACACAATTTTGTTAATAGATGAAAACGGAAAACAAGTAGCGTGGAATAACGTACTAGTTAAGCAAAGCAACTCTTTTGAATATTCTGAAAATAAGCGCCAAAACTCTGTAAATGATACTCTAGCGAAGACTGGAAATAATATTTTGACAATTATATTAATCTTTACGCTTATAGCATCTGCATATATCGCGCTTAAAACTATTAAAAATAAAAAAGATTTGGAATAAAAAAGGAAACTAGATAAAACTATAGAAAACTATAGGAAACTAGATAAAAATAAACAAAACTATACAAAACTAGATAAAGCTATACAAAAATAGAGGAACATAAAACACTATAAAAACAGGCGAATCTCAAAAACAATAATTCAACTAGCAAATGAATAAAACATCTAAAAGCTAATAGTTATAACAAATCTAAAAAACGTGAGAGTTTAACTATTAAACAAAAAACAGTTTATTTTATTGATATTCAATAAATTTTCCTTTTATACGCATTGTTGTATTTTTAAACAAAATAACAGTGTAGAATAGTAGTTGTTAGTTGCAGTAATGAAACAATTAAGATTTAAAAAATTAAGATTCATTCTTAATAAAAAGCGTGTTATCAAAGTTGATTTCCTAACGCGCATTTGAAAAGAATCTATCAAAAAATAACTGAATATCATACAAATAACTGAATATAGCTAGCGATTTTATAAATGTAAAAATCATGCGA
This sequence comes from Gardnerella bivia, assembly GCF_049262715.1. Classification (NCBI taxonomy): domain Bacteria; kingdom Bacillati; phylum Actinomycetota; class Actinomycetes; order Bifidobacteriales; family Bifidobacteriaceae; genus Gardnerella; species Gardnerella bivia. The sequence continues at coordinate 581,995 of NZ_CP058399.1, read as the reverse complement.
ACAAAATAGGAGTTGTCATGAAAAAGTACATTAAACTTGCAGGCTTTTTCACTGGTCTGTGCCTTGTATTTAGCATGCTGAGCTTCACTTCTCCAGCAATGGCTTATACGCGAAGCGAATCTTCTGAGAGTACACACACTCCTCTTACAGTGGAAACAGCTAAAGAAATTTCAGATGGAACTATTCGCCTTGAAACGCCAGGCGCAATTGATATGTCGTTATTCCATAAAAAACCTCTTAATCCTAATGAAGATTTGGATGGTGATGGTTTAACTAACAGTCAAGAAATTTATACTTACACAAAAAATGGCAAAACTTATTACGGATACAATTCTCATCCAAAAATTAACGATACGGATGGAGATGGTATCCCAGATAACGAAGACAAGAATCCGTTACGATGGGATATTAGCGCTCGAGATATGACGCTATTTTCTGAGCTTTCTTACAGAAACGATGATTACATTAAAAAAGTTCTTGATTACACAAGACCACTTCACGATGTTTATAGAAATCGCAACGAGTATCGTCTGATTCACAATGAAATAGCTCCATTCTGGAAAGTTAAGGAAACATACCATTATAGGGGCGGATTTGATGCCGTATTGTTTGAAAATGTGAGCCCTTATCCATTCCTTGAACAAGGAACAGTCCAAGTTCTCGCAATTCGCGGAACTTCGCAATTCAATGATTATGACGATGACTTCGCAATAGCTGTTGGGCACAATCCGGATCAAGCTCGCGATGTTGAGAATCTAATGGAACGCTATGGACGTGAAAACACTGTTAGCAACTTGTACATTACAGGTCATTCTCTCGGCGGATATTTAGCACAACGCGCTTTAATTCGCGCTAAAGGCAAAGGATATCCTTGGATTAGAAAGATTTACACTTTCAACGCTCCACAGATTTGGGGAAATATTTTCAACCGCTGGCTTCGTGAAGTTGCAAAAACTGGAAATCGTCTAACTCAAGAAGGTTATGCAGTTCACTACAAAGTTGATAACGATAGAGTAATACGTTCTGTTGGCAATTTCGCAGGAGCTATTAGCATAGGCCGTTCATACGAAGGACATGGATCTCGTAGCTACTTTGAATCGCGCATGAACAGATTCCCAGGATTCACAGTTGGAACAAGAGGCGACATTTCTGGAACAGGACGTTATATGAAAGAACTAAATAATTTCTATAATGTTCGCACATTTTAATAGATAACATTACAATTTAATCTCCTAATAAATAAGCGCCGACTCACTTGAACAATAAGTTTTTAAGCAAGTTGGCGCTTTCATATTTTTCGTCCTCGCCAACTGACTATTCAATGCAACAACTATTTGTAATATCTAATCGTTACATTGGCATAAAGAAAAAATAAAATCATAGAATTTTGTAAAGAATTTTACACACTATCAACACACAATTTACTACATTAAAGATAAATTATCTTTATATTACTGAGCACATTATTTGCACATTTAGCCTATTTTTAAGGTGTAATAACAAGCGAAGAACGTTGATATATCAACTCTCCCCACATGGATACTTACACGTTCATTTTGATACAAGACTGGCTTGGGGGCAGATTCATTCGGTAGGGGGGTGTTTTCCAAAGACGGGGGTAGGAATTGCTGGTTTTTATTGCTGTGAGCGAGTTAGCTGGCCGATTATTCGTCTTTGAAGATGACGCTGATGGCTCCATTAGCGTTGATAATGGCGTGGTCAACGAGGGTGTTCCATGCTTGGTCGCTGTATGCGAGTGGTGGCAGGGTGGCGAGGTAGAAGTGGACTTTGATGGCTTGTGCTCGGCGGTGGCGCAGATCGTCGATCTTGTCGGTGATATGCTGGTGCTCGGTCTCTAGTTGGTGGTGTCGGGTTTCGAGCTGGTGGTAGCGGCGGTCGTAGTCGTCGGGGTCGTGGGCTGTGGCTGCTGCGGTGGTGATGAGTTAGTTCATCAGCGTGATCGTTTCTTCGATCCGCATAACCCCAGTAAGCAACTAGGACGCATCTACGAGCGGGCTTTCAATAGCTGCTCCATCACGTCATCACCCGGAGCCGTGCCCGAGTAGTCGGTGGTGCAGGTGGCGCGGACGATCTCGTAAATCTCGTACCAGTACACGTTCGCTTGCTTCCCGAACGACTGGGACATGGCGACGAACGGGGACGCGATTGCAGCCCCTGTGGTTGGATGTTTGTCAAGTAGGCCGAACTTGGAGATCGCCTGCTCGCACTGCACATACCGCGCGAACGCCTGCGCATAGGATTCAATCAGGCGCGGGACTACGAACTGGGAGCAGCCACGCGCATCGAGCCATTGCCAGGTCTCGCGATACACCACATCGGCGCCTAGGGGTTTACCATCCCGCTGAACCTCAGACAAATACTCGCTAGGTTCTGGCATGGTCTCCCCGGCGAGCACTGCGTCCTCACCCACATCGGAGCCGCTGAAATCAAACACGTCCTCAAGCGGATCATGCAACCTAGTCGCAGGGCTGCCTTTGGCAACCTTCTCACTCAACGCATCCGGCTTCGCACCCGCACGCACCCGACGTCCACCCCTGTTAGTACCATTCTTAGCCATGGGAATCCTCCCCTCTTGCTGGACGTGCTGATACTCTATATAATTTCACCAGTTGACATAATTAGCATCGGTAATGGAGAGACTTCGTGGACTACTGAGATGGAAGCGACCAATAACTTATCCAATCGTGGGATTCGGTATAGATGGCTGCTAGGTATTACCTTTGTATTTTTCGCTTGCCATGTTTCCTACACCGTTTTAGCTCTTACGCTTCCGAGTATTCAGCTACTCGGGTCACTTTTGATTGCTGTATCAATACCCGTTAGCGCTCTTTTTGGTTGTGTCCTGCCACTCAGAGGGTTTAACTCTCGATTCTTGATTAAATCTGGGTTCTCTATTTTCGTTGGCATTGTAGTGGCTTACGCCACGGCACAACTAGCTGAGAGTGGCAATTTATCAGTGCGAGCAATGCTCTGCGGGCACCTCGTACTCAATCTGACAATCTACACTTTAATGTGTGGTTTAACGACAATCTATATTCGCCGTCAGCAAACTGGGTGTACTCGACGCCCAGAAACCACTGAGGATCAACAACTAGACGACAATCAATAGTCTACAGGTGCCCAACAACCCTACCCTCTTACTAATCATTTCTCCGACTCAGGTAGGCTTTTCATTCCTTTGTTCAACGCGTCAGTGAGGTTTTCAATAAACGATTCACTATGATCAATGATTACCGTTGCCCCATCTTTGATCACAACATGCACGGACGTTGTATTCGGGTAGTTGGCGTTTACCTCTGTCAATTTGCCATCATATGTAAACCAACGAAGTGTTATATCGCTATGGGAAATTTTACGTGCAGACTCTGAACAGACCTGATGTGGTACATCAGCTGGTGATGCTGAGTGAGTGTCAACGCATACCTGGCCTTTAGTTTGATAAACGTCAACGGTATTGTTGCCAGAGTCGACTCTAGCCACCAAATACTTCGCATCGATTTTGGGAGAGGTAACCACGACTCCAGGGATTAGATTGAAATAGAGCGCGATTAAAATTCCGAGGATAGAGAGCGCGCAGGCAGCAATAATGAGCGCTATTTTTCTTATTCTGAGAACAAGAATTCTAGTTTTCACATTGTTGCTGCCTGCGTTCATTGCTTTGCGCTCCTATCCAGCTGCTCCGATTGCCACCAGCCCTCCGACTAGCCCAGCTTCGGGTGCGACGACAACTACAACGGCAGCGAGTGCCACGAGCGCGACAACACCGACTGCTACAGCAACTGCCTTGCCAGAAACCTCGGGTAGTCGTAATTCTACACCTAGCGTTGAATGCAGGGTGACCTCATAGGTGACAGTCACGGACATGGTGGACTTTACTGCGGTGTTTCCGCTTGCAAGGTTATCTGAATCCACTCGAATCCATACCTGCAATGAAGTGGGATCCACAACTGTGAGTCCATATGAAATATTTCCTGACTTAACAGACCCTGCTATACGTTTGATTTTTGAGGCGAAGTCACCATTGGAACCGAAATCTTTCACATCGAAGGTTGCGCTTGCGGAGTCAATTGAACTTAGAGTCGAGGCTGACAGTTCTCCCGCATTGTTTACCGTGATGTTAGTTGAAAACAATTCATTAGAGGATGTCGTTGCTTGAGTCGCGATATGTGCTGAGACCTTCATGTCGAAAGTTGGCGTATGCACATTGCCAAGCTCAAGTGTCTGGCCGTATTCCCAGCCAACAGAAGAAAAGCTTGGGTAGTAACCCAAGGGCTCAAGTACACGTCGCACGAAAGTTTCTCGTGCGATCTCGAGCAGATTACGTCGGTTATCTTCTTCCAGCTCTTCTGGCGTTTTCGCAGGAACCTTAACAAACGAACTTACACCCCTGTCTCGCCCCGAATACGCATCTTTGTCTAGCGGGAAGCTAGGCGATGACGGGAAAGTAAATTCGTGGAATTGATCAAACGCCCAATTATCAGGGATTGCGTAACCAAGATTACCTGAAAAGCCAGTTGACATATCTCCAACGAAAGAAAACGACGCATAACCGGCTTCACTAACCTTGGCGCATACCAAGCGCGGTCCATAGACGCCTACCTTATAGCGCAGACGATTCTTCGACGAGTTGAACGCTGCCTTGATTTGCCGGAAATACGGAAGAATCATGGAATCGATTTGAAATTCGTAAGCATCAAAATCGACGGCGAAATAAATTGTTACGCCCGATGGAATTCCGATACGTTGAGCGGCACTAATAGCTGTCACAGCATCAATAGTTCCTTGGGAACTGTTAGCGAAGTATTCTTGATAGTACCCACCATCTTGATAGATCGGGAAAACTGCCAAACCAGCATCGGTGATGTTCTTTACCTCGTCTTGTGTCAGCGCTTTCGAGGTATCCTTGCCAACGTATCCGGTCAAATATCGGCCAACATGAGTGTAACCGGCCGCCTTCAAGTCCTTAGCTTGTTGCGCATTCAGTACCGTTGCGCAATCACAGGCTTTGCAGGCTCGGTTTGGGTCGCCTTTTGAGGTCAATAGGCTCATCCAGGTGGTTGGGTCAACTTTCCCAGTAACAGGTAGCGCGTAGTCTGCTTGGAAGGTGCGAACCTGAGCAGCCAATCTTGCATCCCAGGTTCGGGTTACGGAACTGGATTGCCCGTTACATACCAGTCCGGCGCTTGCCAACCATACCCAATCTCCACTACCTGAACTAACTGTCTTCAGGCGGCTACGGGTACCGTTACCGAAGTTGCCGGTCGCCTGCTCGGGAGTGAATCCTTCGAGAGCCTGAAGCACTTGAATCAGACCAGTATTCATTTCACGCCCGTAGATACCATCGGTGGGAAGGATACCGGTGTATGCCTTGTAGTCATGGTTAATCCTTTGCTGGATCGCCCGGATAGAAGCCTTTCCTCCATAGGCTGATAGCAATCTGAACTGTTTCATTGACAGCAAGGCCATCATCAACTCCACGTCAACGGTAGAAGACGTATCTGACAAGCCGATATCAGCTTTCATCTTGCTAATAGATGAAGCCATGTTGTCAGTGAACTTAGTGGTAAGACCGCCATACTCGGCCGGGTACCCTTTGCACCACAACGCGCCTTGAATAATCCCGTGAACATTACTAGATCCAGGGTTCTTACTGATACCATTAGGCCAGCGGGAGTTGAATCGAGATTGCGTGCCAGGGCCGAAGTTATTCGCGGTGGCCGTAATTCCCAATTCAATCTGTAAAGCTCGAATCAGACCGTTAATTGTATCCCATCCGGTATGACCATCCTCTGGAACGGAACCAAAACCAGTCCTTCCCTTATAAGTACGATTGAGCCATTGCTGTGTTTTCAGCACCATTTGATCTGTCATGATTCCTCCTTTAAGAAATCCTTTTGTTAACACGTGGCAGGCAAATGCCTGACACAGAGGGAGTACAACACCGGTTTAACTGACCTGGAGTTTTCCAACCTCACCTGTACGTCCCTGGGAAACCCAAATCCGGACGGGTCGTGCCGAACATCTTATGGATTCGCTTCTTGGCACGGTTCACGGAGTTACGCACCGCGTCAGCCAGATTGTTGATCTGTGCCTGGTCTGCGTCGGGGTGCTCTAATCGAGCGATATCTGCGTACGACATGTCGTTACCCAGCGACAAGGTGAGGTACTTGCGTTGTTGATTTGTCAACGGCAGCAGGACCTCGGCAAGTACTCGCCGTGACTGCTCACCTTCCTCGGCGGCGAGATAGGCCTGCTCTGGGTCGACGACCTGGTCGGCGTAGAGCTCTCCGCCTGCTGGTAATACTTCTTGCCAGTCCGAATACGAGATGTCGGCACGTTTAGATGCGTTACACTGCTGCCGATACAGCAGGTACGCTACTCGGCACCATTCAACTTTCCACGGCTCGACGCAGTCAGGATCGAGAAGCCGGTCACGCAGCTGCTTCGCCTGGACGCAACTGCGGGCATAAGCCTCGGGATCAACATCCCGGAGTGCTTCGTCGGGTGCGGGCAGGTCAAATAGTTCGATCCATGCCCAGCCTTTGGCGGACGGCACATACAGGTGCCAATGTTCCTGCCCGTTCGAGTCAGTCTTGCAGCGGCTGGCATACGGGCGAGGTTGTGGTTGAGAAGTAGATATAGCCACGGTGGGCTCCTTCTGCTAGATGCGGAAAGACCCACAAGAGACGCTGCTACTCGTATGAAGTCGGTGAAATGGTCTGCATAGGCATGGCTATGGGCGGACACCCGGATGGATGCCCGCCCCCAGCGCTCCTGCAGATCGTTCCGACTTGGGACGAGTAGAAACCTGAGCTCAGTTGTATGGCATTACCTTCGGTGTGTGATCGTGACCGAAGGGCGAGCACCGTTGGATTTCCACTGGTACTCAAGGTCGACAAGGGCTGTGCACAATCCCTAATTGACCTGCTCGTCGAGCCTTGCCACCGGCTCGACGAAACCAACGAAAGATGCGCAAAAGAAAAAATCTGGTTGCGAAAACACAATCGTGATAGAATTTTGTCCATCTCTCGCGAGCTGATTTCAGGTTATAAAACAAACCATCGCGGGATTGGATACTTTGGGACAGCCTGGGACAAGTGGGACAAAAACTGGCGTGAAGGAGGTAAGAGATTGCTATTCACTGAACTGACACGCGCCGCCTATACCCATCTTGGAAGCGAGCGCAACACGGCAGCATTCATGCGCGACATACTCGAAAGACTCTCTGCCGTACCTGAGGAACAATGGTTCACAACGCGAGGGAAAACACCGGGCGAAGATCACTCAGACGAGACGTTACGCAAGTGGTTCAATCGCGGTCTACCAAAGACATTGGCACGCCGAATGCTAGCGAACCCAACCCGAGACAACTTCATCGACTCACTAAACTACGTCAACGACATCGAGACTCAATCGGCTGACGAAGTCAAAGCCGCGCTCGCATTGAACATTGCCTCGTTCACGGATGCAAATGTCGATGAGGATAACGTTGGCGAGATTCTCTTTGACCTGTTTCAGCAATCATTTGAATTCATCGTCAACCCAGATCTTGAAAACGATCGGAAGCTGCAGCAAGCCAGCACTATTTCAACTACTGCCAAGGGTCGTTTCGGGTCGCGATTGCTCGAAGAATGCAAATACACCTGCTCACGAAATGGGTGCGGACAACACCTGCAACTAACCGCAACTAACAACCGCGCAGAACCGCTGTATGAGATCACAAGAATCACCGGAGATTCGCGTGACTATCCGAATCTGATTGCATTGTGTCCCACCTGTTTTCACGACTACACACTCGGTCACAAGAAGGCTGCCGAAACCGAGCTGAAGAAGAACAAGCAGATCCAGACCCGTATCGCCGAGGCGCGAGAGGTAGCCTCAACAGTCGACATTGAGCGTGGCATCACCAAAGTGATCGAGAAACTCGGTAATGCGAAACTCCAAGATTTCGAACCATTGTCATTCGACCCTGTTGCAGTAAAAGCAAAGATCGACGAGAGTATCGACTTCTTTCTATACGACGAGGTGATGAGACACGTGACAAAGTATTACCGGTTCATCGAAGGGCAAATGCAGGAAGAAGCCCGGCTCAAAACCTTTGACGACAACCTCTTACGAGCACAAATCAAGGCCCTATCCAAGAAGCTGGTTGAGAAGGGATACCCGAAGATGCGTGTCCACTCTGACCTAAGCGATCGGTTAAGCCAAATCACGAAACAGGATGTTCGTTACTGCGCTTTCGTCGTTTCCTACTTCATTCAGTCTTGCGAGGTTTTCGATGTTACTGCCTAACAAACTCTTCTCCTATCAAGCCACAGGGCTACCACTCCTTCCTGAAATCCTCACCCAACTCAGTGAACCCATGTCCCCCAAAGACCTCGCCACGCGATTACACCCGACAACAGTGGATCTGCTCAAGATCATCGATGCTTTGGACTGTCTATACGCGCTTGGCCGCATTGACCTCAACGAAGAAGGGATGCTCCACAGATGCTCAAAGAAATAAGCTGCGACGCATTCAAAATCGGTGACCAGCCACGCCCACCCGTACGATTCCACATGGGGCTCAACACGATTCTGGGTTCGGTCACGGGTGCCGCAGGTTCCATCGGTAAGTCCACGATGATGCTCATCATTGACTTCGTATTCGGCGGAAACACGTACACCCAGAGCGACGCCGTAAATGAACTCGACCCCCACACCATCTACTTCTCATTCGAATTTGATAACACTGAATACCGCTTCTCTCGGAACACTGAAGAAGCGGACGTCATCGTTGTGGTTGACGAAAATCGTAATGCACTCGAATCGTGGGGCATCAAGAAGTACACACAATGGCTAGCCCAGCAATACAACATGAATCTGCCCGGCGCTTCGTTCCGTAACACCATCAGTCGTTTCTTCCGCATCTACGGGAAGAACAACCACAACGAACTCAAACCCCTACAGACACGTGGCGGGGAAGAACCAAAACGCGACGCAATCAACGTCCTGATTTCACTTTTCCAGTACTACGAATCCATCGAGGACTTCAAAAAGCAGCTCCAATACGCAGATGAGCGCATCAAAGCATTTCGCACAGCGCGCCGCTACGAATTCATCCCTTCCGCTGTTGACGGGCTGACCAAGTACAAGGCCAATGTCGTTGAGATCGCTTCGCTCGAATTGGAGCGCCGAAAACTCGCAAACCTCGATGAAGCTGACGTTCAACCAGCCGAAGTGGAGAAAGCAAATGAACGAAACGTTCTCAAACGCTCACTTGATGACACTCGCCGCGAAATCAAAGCTAGACAAGATGAACTCCACTTACTGAACCTGAACCTCCAACACGGCGCTTACCCAACAGAAGCCGATTTACAGGCTCTCCACGAGTTCTTTCCCGAAGCCGACCTTGAAGCGCTCGTCAAGGTCGAAAAATTCCATTCAAGGATCCAAACCATCCTCAGCGAAGAACTCAGACAAGCCAAAACAGCTGTTGAAGCCGACATTAGTGAACTTCAAGAAGTTGAAGCAAAATTGCTCTCACATATGGACTCAATCCCAGCATCCAAAGCATTCACTGACGAGTTCCTCGATGCATACACCTCACTCGACCGACGAATCAACAAACTTAAAGACGAGAACGAAGCATTCGATATCCGCAACAGACTTGGAATCGAAAAGAAAGATGCCAGCGAGCACTACCACAACCAAGTAGCAACCGTTCTCGAAGACATCGAAATCTCTATAAACACCCAAATGGAAGCGATCAACGACGAGGTAACCGGCGGGGAGTACAACGCTCCAAAGCTCACGCTGAGCGCATATAACAGCTACACGTTTGAGACCCCTAAGGATAAAGGCACTGGCACGAATCATCGCAGCATGATTATCTATGACCTTGCTGTTCTTCAGAACACAGTGTTACCCGCACTGGCACATGACTCCGTCATGTTTGACTCTATGCCTCGACCTGATCTCAGTAACCTCATCCGCGTCTACAACGACCAAATCGAAAAACAGATCTTCATCGCCGTTGACAAAACCAGCGAATGCACCCAAGAGGCCCAGCACATTCTGCGAGAGACCACCGTGCTCAAACTCGACAACAACGAGCAAGCCCTCTTCGGTGAAAAGTGGAGCCGAAAGGAACGCACCTGAAACTCAAGTACAACAAACTCTGGAAAATACTCATAGACAAAAATATGAACAAAGTCCAGCTACGTGAAACCGCCGGAATCAGCACAAACTAGTTAGCCAAACTCGGCAAAAACGAACCAGTAAGCATAGCAGCCTCATGAAAATCGCGCCACACTTGAATGCCGAGTCGAGGATATGTTTGAAACTATTCCGTCTAAACGTTTGATTAACCAACAACCACAAATACCATCATGAGGTGGTTGTCATGATAAAAGAGAAGTGTGAACTATCGAATTACTCACCTACTAATCCGACGACAATGCATCATCTCAAAATAACTGCAGGCTCTAGCGGAGTAGAAGCAGCCGCCAATGTCGATTCAATATTTCAAACGGAAGGCAGGAATTTTTGCAACCTTGAGACTAGGGAAAACAAGCGTACCTAGCATAGAGAGGATCGCCAATCTGCCAAACGATGGCACCCAGAATCCAGCGTATGAGTTTACGACAGCCGCAACTCAGGTGCCCACAGCGCTGACGGCGAGTGCATTGGCTTTCATTTGGTTAGGATCCGATAGCTCAAAAGGACAAGCGACATCTTGGGGTTATTTCCAAAAAAGTGTGTACAGAATTTCTTGTTTTTGTTCTTATTTGAGGCGTGTTATGCCTACTACATGCTTAAAAAGCATGTATGAAGAACAAGTCTTGCAATAATCCCGTTTGTAGTGTATGTGGAAACAAGATGGTTAAGAATGGTAAAACTAGCGCGAAGAAGACACGATGGAGATGTAAATCATGCGGCGCTTCTTCAATACAATATCGCCAAGATATAACACGTAAAAAACAATTACGCTTATTTATGAAATGGCTGTTAGAAAATTATTCCCTCAAACAATTAGCAATACCTTCTAGTTCGTTTTATTATCAATGTGACTGGTGTTGGAGAATACCATTACCACAACCTTCTAGAACCGGTGTTAGAAGCGCGCAAATCATGGTTTATGGAACCTATTTCCAGGGATGGTGTTTACTTGTTGCTTACGATAGTAAACATGTATTAGCTTGGCAGTGGTGCAATCGGTAATCAAAAGCATCTTGGAAAGCTTTACTACAACGCGTTGCCGAATCTGCTATAGTAGTAACTGATGGTGGTACAGGTCTTCGTTCAGCATTGAGTGAATTATGGCCACACGCACGAATTCAACGTTGCTTTTTTCATATTCAACAGAATGTTATTAGATATACGACTAAACATCCAAATCTTGAAGCAGGCGAAGAAATACTTAATCTTACCAATGAACTCATGAAGGTAAGAAGTAAACAACAAGCTGAACAATGGAAAGAAAAATATGATAATTGAGAATAGGAATGGGAAGATTTCTTAAAAGAACAAACTTTTATCAATCCTCACACTAAAAAACCAAGAAAAAGAGCCTGGTTGTATACGCATCGAGATTTACGCACAGTGCGAGCCTTATATAGAAGAATTATTAGCGATAATTCATTATTTACTTTTATAGAAATGAAAACTGATTCTCCTATCAACCGTACTACTTCACCTTTAGAATAATGAGTAAATAGAGGGATAAAAGATTTACTTAGAGCGCATAAAGTAATGAGTGAAAATAACGCACGGCGTGCGGTCTAATGGTATCTTAATTCTCTTACTGAATATCCTGTAGACACATGGGATGAAGCAGTTAAGTTTTTCAAAAAAGAAACTATGAATACTCCTCACGAGAAAAAAGAAGAAGAAATAACGGGGGTACGATAACGCAATCAATCCCGTACAGCCATGGGAAGATTCATACCTTTTTATACTGAAGGGGGCGGGCAGGAAGATAAGAACACACTAATGACACGCCGATTCTGTACACACTTTTTGGAAATAACCCTCGAATTCCTTGTTTTACCTAGTAAAACTCGTAACACGAGGGGTCCTGTTTGCACTCACACTTTTGTATCAAAATGAGCGTCCACGTGGAGCGGACAACGGGAATCGAACCCGCCTCTGAAGCTTGGGAAGCTTCCATTCTACCGATGAACTATGTCCGCAAGTTTTAACTTAAGCAAAACAGCAAAACAGCAAAACAGCAAAAACTAGTATTACAAATCTTAATTCAAGTTTTAACTTAAGCAAACCACTTAACAATATCATGCGCCGCTTACTGTTACAACACTTTTTTTATTTGGAATAATAATATTTACCTTCGCTCGCACGCGAACCTCATTAGCTATATGCATCAATTTTTCAATGCGATCATCAACAGGTGGGTGAATCGAGAATAATCTAGAAAACAACGTAGAATGCTTTTCATACGGATCAACAATCATAAGAGCAGAAACTATACGCACGCCTGCAATAAGCTCCATTTTATGCAATTGAGCACCATAAGAAATCTTATTTAACGCTGACGCTAGAGCAGCAGGATCTTTAGTAACATTACTTGCATATTTATCTGCACTAAATTCACGATCACTAGATAAAGCTAACTTAACAAATAACGCGCCAATTGGCCCAAATACAAAACTCAATCCTTTACCAATAAAAGTAACTACGCTAAAAACGCAAATCTTAAGAAGATTTTGTAACTTTGATTTAGATTCAATCTCGTTATTCTTATATTTTTGAAAATATTTCTCACCAAAATACATGAGCCAATATCCAAAATAAGATACGGCAGCAGCCATAAGAGAAGCGAGAGCAGCAGTGAAGATATCATGATTATATACATGCATCAATTCATGAGAAACTACACTACGTAACTCTCGCTCATTCAATATGTTTAAAAGACCACGCGTGCAACATAAGCAAGCATGACGCTCACTACGACCAGTTGCAAAAGAATTAGGGCTCGCATACGGAGCAACATAAATCTTTGGCATCGGTTTTTCTAATCTAGCAGAGATTTCACGCACAATTCCATAAAGTACAGGCTCTTCTTCCTCTGTTACTTCACGAGCTTTAATAACACTAATTACAAGCTTGTCTGCAAACCAATACGATATTGCGTTAATAACAATCCCAATAATCACGAACCAAATCAATAAGCTTAATTTCGCTCCCAAAACAAGCCATAGCAGCACTAAAGGAATCCACATTACTGCAAAAAGTAATGCTGTCCTCATACTGTTGCAATATTTTGCACTTTCGCTGCCAAACATAGTTATCATGATAATTAGAATGTCTGGAATTTTACTGAATGCAAACTGAGTATTACTTAAAGAAAATCTGAAATTTATTATTCTCCTAAAGCAATAGCGCATAGATCTTCAGCAGAAACTACTTTCTTACGAGTCCTATTTTCTTTAGATCCAATCTCACGCTCATAAGCATCAACACGTTTCCATCCAGAATAATCAATTGGTTTAACGCCTTTTTCTTCCAACAATTTATCTATAGCTTTAGAGTCACGATTAAGCGCAATGCAGCCACAATTCCCAGCTTTAGATAAATCTTCAAGCATGTGGTTCACAATAAGAAGGGCATCAGATTTTGTAGAACCAATCAATCCAACAGGACCACGCTTAGCCCAACCTGTAACGTATAGGCGATTGCGCACATCTCCATCAAGCGCAGAAGTTAATACGCGTCCCTCATTATTAGCTAGAACTGTACGCTCAAAATCATAAGCAATTCCAGAAATTTGAGAAGGAAGATACCCAATCGCATGGTACACAGCTTGCACTGGATATTCCTCGAATTCGCCTGTACGAGTCATTTTTCCATCTGCACTTGTAACAGTGCGTTCAATACGAATCGCAGACACTCGTCCATCTTCACCGAGAATCTCTACAGGAGCGCAGTTGAAATGAATAACATAACGAAGATTTGCAGGATTGCCTTCAAAATCAACATTCCCCCCATCTTCCATGTCTTCAGCCATATCTCGTATAGCAAATAATTCTTCAACCATTTGGCGAGTAATTTTGTCTGAACCAGCGACTTCTATAGTTTCTTCATCAAGATCAAAATCATCTTCGTCTATAACGATTTGCACTCCAGGCAATTTTTCCATCTCACGTAATTCTTGCACTGAGAATTTTGCTTGTGCAACCCCTCTACGAACAAATAAGTGCAAAGTTTGTATTTGATTCTGCTTCAAGCCCTCGTACACATAGTCTGGAATATCTGTATTATTACGCAAATAATCAGGATTGCGTAGTAATTCACGAGCAATATCCATAGCTACATTACCGCCACCAATAACAGCAACTTCTTTAGCGTTAAGATGCCATTGCCGATCACTATTTGGATACCCGTCATACCATTCAACAAATTTTGCTGCACCTTTTACACCGTCTAAATCAGCACCAGGAACATCTTTAAGTGGGCGATCAGCTATTGCACCAGTAGCAAAAAGTACAGCATCGTAATGTTGAAGAATCTCTTCAAGATTTATATCTTTACCAAATTCAACATTCGCATATAAATGAATATTTGGATTATCAAGAGTTTTTTCCAAAGCGTCTGCAATAAATTTAATACTTGGATGATCCGGAGCAACACCATAGCGTACCAATCCAAACGGAACTGGCAATTTTTCAAAGAGGTCGATTCTAGCACTATCACACAAGCCTAATTCGTCACTTCGTTTCGCTAACTGGCGCAAAAATATATCCGAAGAATATACTCCAGCAGGCCCTGCACCTATTACAGCAATTCGCAATTCAGACGTTTCATGTGAAACACTCTCACTATCAATTTTCAACATAAATATCCCCTACGGTTATTCCGTTTTCTTTCATAACGCTCACATAATAATTTAAGAGCGCTATGGCAACAGGCTTTTCACTCGTTTAATAAAAGCCACAGCTGAATATTGTCACGAAGAACGCAATGCTGTCAATGCCCACATAATAGAAATTACATCAATAATTTCTTGCATCATTGCTCCAATTACAGCAGGAATAAATCCAAATGCAGCAAAAAGCATGCTAATTATTGCCAATCCAATACCAATAAAAACAGATTGGATCATAATACGCTTAGTACGTTTGGCAATTCCAACAGCATTCGATACTGCAAAAATATCATTATTCATAATAACTACTTGAGCACATTCAGAAGCCGCTGTATCTGTTCCATCTGTTATAGCTACACCAATATCTGCAGCAGACAACACCGGAGCATCGTTCACTCCATCCCCAACCATCATCGTAATAGAAGAAGATTTCTTAGAATTATATCCAGTAAGTAATTTAGAAGAGAAATCTGGAAGTAATTTAGAAAAGAGCAAAGAGAGCAAAGAGAATTTCGTAGATGACTTCCGAGTTTCAATTAAATCAGATTTCATATTATGCTGTTTTACATATGACAATTTATCTTCAGGAAGCAAGCTCGCATGTACACAATCAATACCTACGCTATTTGCTATAGATAATGCGGATTTAATACCATCTCCAGTAAGCATTGAAATAGATTTCACGCCTAGTTTGCGTAAAGTTTCAACAGTTGCCTTAGCATTATCTCTAGGAACATCTTTCAAAACAATTCTACCTACAAGAACGCCATCAAAAGAAACATAAGTAGACATTTCATCTGAAGCGAGCGCACTAAAATCAACTATTTGATCAAAAGAATTGTTTTGTTCACCTGAATTGTTTTGTACAGAGCACTTTTGCGATTCAGAAGAATTATGCATATCTAGGCTCGAATTGAAATCAGAATTATCTATTACATACTTTTTACGACCTACTCTTACAAAAATCTCATCTACAACACCTTGAATACCCATTCCCGCTGTTTCTTTAACACTATGAACTACAGGATACTCACGTATACTAGGTAGTTCAGGATTTTGAGTAGGATGAGATTTTTCCCATAGCAAAGACCCTGCTTTTGCAATTCCGCCAGCTAAAATATGCTGAGAATACGTTTCAAGCACTCCAGCTAACATAACAATGCGATTTTTATCGTATGATTTATTAACTACATCAACGCGAATCACTTGAGGTGTCTTTTTTGTTAAAGTACCAGTTTTATCGAAGAAAACATCTGTAACACGACTTAATTGCTCAAGCACATCCTGACTTTTAACAACAATTCCCATTTTTGCCGCGCGACCAGTACCAGCCATTAACGCAACTGGAACAGCAATAAGCAATGGACACGGAGTTGCTAATACTAAAACTTGCGCAAATCTAAGAGCTTCACCAGAAAATGCCCAAGCCACACCTGCAATCACAAAAGAAATTACAGTAAACGGCACTGAAAGCATATCTGCAAATCTTACAACTGCTGCTTTAGAAGATCTTGCTGACTCTACTAAAGTCATAATTTTTTGATATTGAGATTGCGAAGATAATTTAGTAACGCGCATAATAAGTACAACGCCACCATTAACGCATCCAGATAACACTTTTGCACCTGCATACAATTCACGAGGCACAGATTCACCATTGATAGCGCTTGTGTCTACAACAGCAGAACCACTTAACAATTCACCGTCAACTGGAACAGTTTCTCCAGGAAGTACAATAATCACATTACCAACACGCACATCCTCAACAGGGACTGTAGTATAACGCTGTAATTTAGAAGAATCTTGAACACTTTGCAAAAATGGGCAAGAGCTACAATTATGCGACTTAACAGAATTTACTTTCCTAAACTCATCACAATTGCATAATTTGCATGATTCAGGCTTACATTTATTATCAACTAAACATGGAGGCTCATAGGATTCACGCGACTTGCTTGATTTGTGAGCTAGATTAAACTCATGCTCAATACCTAATAAAGTCATTAAATGAGCTTTTTTAGGAGCAGCACTGACTAAAAGTTCTAGATTCTTTTGCGCTTTCATATTAGCGAAATCTTCAATGCCAGCTCCCGTCCACACCATCACAACTATTAAATAGCTTGCCCAAAATTCGCCAATTAAAAGAGTAGAAAGTAGAGCTACGAATGCAAGTAAATCAATGCCTAAAGTTCCATTACGCAAATCCTTAAACATGCTAACTAAAGATACGGCACACGTATATAAAACCAAGAAAACTATAATAATTTGCCCAATAGTTGGATTCATATTTAAGTAGCAATCAATATTCACAAGAAGAAATGCATTATGAATAATATGATTTACCTCAATCCAAAATTCTGAAAATATGCGAAGATCTAATGAATAGGAAGCAAAAATTATTGGAAATAGTACTACAACTACTGTTAATTGAGGTAGACGATTGAAATACGCTAAAAGTTTACGCATACACTTTCCTTACGCTGATCAAGTCAACTACGTAAAACGTTGTCAACACGATTTCACGCCTTGTTAACCCATTGACAGCCAAGCTCAAGACACGATCAAAAAAAATCATCCAAAATGAGCAATAACTTAAACCAGAAGATTTAAACTCACTATCAATACACGGCGTAAAGATACTTATGTTTATTTAATTATTTAATATTATTTAATTATTATTTAATATTATTTTCAGTTTTAAAAGTTGTTTTGTCATTGTAACAAAAGCCCTTGATGAGAAACATTCTCATATAAAGCGATATAAGTCTACAACCAAAAACGAGTAATTGGGGGCTATTTGGGGGTTATTTCCCAAAAACGTTGATATTTCAAGGGTTTTCGGCATGAAAAAAGGGCTTCTAGCGATTGGCTAGAAACCCTGTTTGTGGAGCTAAGGAGACTCGAACTCCTGACCCTCTGCTTGCAAAGCAGATGCGCTACCAGCTGCGCCATAGCCCCATTTGAAAGAACGCTAAACATTCTATCGTGGGCCCGGGAGGACTTGAACCTCCGACCTCATCCTTATCAGGGATGCGCTCTAACCACCTGAGCTACGGGCCCAACGTATGTCGAAAACATACAAATAGATAGATTAGCACAGGAAAGAAAAAAGTCAAATTAAATAGTCAAAGCTGGCGCGCTGGCGTGTCGCAATCGATTATTCAAGATGACTACGCATAAACCATTGGAATTTCTCAAGCTGCTGAACGTGATCCTGAATAATGTTTGAGCTAACAACATCTAATTCATCAAGCTCAGAAATAGCCTTACGATCATCTAAAATCATATCGCTATAATAATCAATTAAAGCTTGCAAATATTCCTTAGTTGACTTACGCCCAGTCAAAGCAAAACGCTTCCAAGTACGAGAAGAAATAACGTCATCAGCGCGTCCAAGTGGAGAACCACCTAAAGTCGCAATACGCTCAGCAGTTTCATCAGCTTGATTCAAAACCTCATCAACTTGCGGATCAAGCATTTCATGAACTGCAATAAAATCAGCCCCAGTAACATTCCAATGAGCATGTTTCAACACTAACGCAGCCTCTTGCTCATGGCTTAAGCGATTTTGCAAAATCTCTATAGCTTTCTCACTAGCATCTTCATCAAGACCTGGAACTATATGTAACAAAGTCATTTTATCCTCCATAACCTTCGTTAATACAACCTTCGTAATATATAATAGCTGTTGTTAATAAACCTTTGCTATAACATCTTTATTTTACAGCTAAGACTCAGGCTGAGCTCTACGGCGTACTTCAAGAGTAGCAATACGCCTTCCATCAACCTCAGTAACAGTCATATCGTAACCGTCAGCATCATGCAAAACAGCGCCAACTTTGCCCATCGCACCAGTATGAGCCAAAAAATATCCAGCTACAGTTTCATAAGGACCATCTTCAAGCTCAATACCGGTTATATCTGCAAAATCTTCAATAGTCATACCACCATCAATAGTGGCAACACCGTTCACAAAAGCAGTTACCTTATTATCATGACCTTGATTCGTTTCAGGCGGTAAATCGTATTCATCACGAATATCACCAACTAACTCCTCTGTCATATCTTCTAAAGTAACAATTCCATCAGTTCCACCATATTCATCAATCACTACAGCTAAATGTATTCCGCGCTTACGCAACAACGACAAACTAGGTAATAATTTTGAAGTTCCAGGAAGACTAATACCCTCCCTTGTTACATCTGCAACTGTTTTTGCATTAGGATCCTTAACATCCAACAAATCACGCACATGCACAAAGCCAATAACATCATCAAAATCTTTTCCAGTAACAGGATAACGAGAATAAGGAAGCTCACGAATCTTATCAGCAGCATCTTTAAGGCTTAGTGAACCCTCTAAGAACTCAACATCAGCACGAGGACGCATAACTTCAGCTACAATCGTTTCTGAAGCATCAAAAACATCATCGAGAATAGTTCTCTCATCTTGACTTAAGCGTTTATTGGAATTTACGAGTACACGCAATTCTTCGTCAGAAACTTCGCTTTCTTTCTCATTTGGATCAAATCCTAAAAGTCGCACTAAACCATTGGTATTCTTTGCTATAAGCCAAATCAAAGGTCTGCAAATCATAGAAACAATATCTACAGCAGGAACCACAGCTCTAGCGATTTGCTCAGATCTTTGCATTGCAATTCTTTTAGGAACAAGCTCCGAAATAACAATCGAAAAATAAGATATTACCAATGTTAAAACTATCGTTGTTAAAGGAGATGCAATATGAGCTGGCACACCCCATGATTTGACTTGAGGAACAATATATGGAGCTATTGCAGATTCACCAAAAGAAGCAGAAAGAAAACCTGAAAGAGTTACGCCAATTTGCAATGTTGAAAGAAAAGTATTAGGATCTCGTGCAATTCGCGCCACACGCGCCCCACGCGCATCTTGCAACTCCATGCGATCAATTTGTGAAGCTCTCAAACTTACAAGAGCTAATTCAGTAGCAGCAAAAATAGAACCGCATAACAAAAAAATTACAATAAGCAAAACGTTAAAAGCCAGCGCCATACTTGTTATATTAGTGAACTTCGCTACGATATCAACACATATACAATAAAAATCGATTTTTAAATAAGTAAATTTTATATTTTATCTTTAATTTTTCATGACTTTTACTACTTTTACGCTTTCCTTACTTTTGCTTCTGGATTCACTAGAATAACATCCTCAACATTTTTAATCCTTTATGCCGATTTACTGCCCATGCTTTACTGCCTGTAAAAATATCCGCTAGGAGGAGCAGCTTCAGATATTTTGTCAATTCGCAAAATCACACCCGAACGCCGATTATTATCATTCCCAACATTTCCAACATCAATATGTGCAATAACATGAATCCATTGATGTTCTTTAACTAACGAAAAATCATTCTTGCTAGAAGAAGAAATCTCTCCAACAAACCCAAATGGTGACATATCTAAAATACAGCAAGACATAAAATGACGAGCAACATAAAATTGGTTAGAGCCAAGAGATCTAGATTTACTTACGAATCCATTAACTATTATTTTATATCCCTTATAACGATTCACATTGTGATCGATTTCGTCATACCAAGTTCCAAAATCATCATTAGAAACAGAAATAGTGCTACTAGCTTGATCAAGACCTCTAAAATTTTTATATCCTTGAAAATCCTTAATTGCTATAGCTCTTCCGCCAGCATATTTATCGAATCCAAAATTTGCATAATCGCGATTTTGCAAAGGAATCACAATAAGTAAAGCAGGGATGCATATTGCAACTAATATACGAAAAGACTCACGTGAAGATACTTTACAAACGTTGAAAAGCGCACAAAAAGCCAACAAAATAAGCATTATTGACGCAATTATTAAATACGGAAAAACGCGAGGCGTTGTAAGAAAAGTATAACTTCCACTAAAAGCAGACCAAGCTATTGATACAGAAAGAAAAGACAAAGACAAACAAAGCACAATCCTAGAAAACAAAGGATTGCGCAAAGACGAATTCTGCGTGATTTTACTCATCTTTCACTCACCTTTTCTAAAGTTTCTAGATTCAGATTGAAAAATTTAAGAAAACTTATGCTAATTACTAAAATCCGATTCGTCCAATTCGTCCAACTCGTCCAACTCGTCCGATTCATCCAACTCATCTGATTCGCACAATTCGCACGATTCACACGATTCATAGCACACCTCCCCAAGCAAAATGAACAAGCAAAGATGCAACTAAGCACAATAAAACAACAGTTAAAGTAAAACGTAAAACAAATTTACCTTTACAATCACTAATAAGCATAAGTGTATTTTTAACGTCTAGCATAGGTCCAAAAAGCAGAAAAGCTAGGACTGAAGATATTGGCAAAGATGCAGCTAAACTTCTTGCAATTACAGCATCGGAACTTGAACACAAAGAACTTGCATAAGCAATTAACATCATTGCAGGTATAGATATAAGCGCAACAGTTGTATTTATATGGGATGCCGGATCATTACCTAACCAAGCTCGTATTATTGATGCAATAATTGAACCAAATAAAATTATTGGCATTAAATGAACAAAATCTTCATAAATATGATTAGCATATGTTAATAATTTCGATCCAAATGAATTTTGCATAGAAGACTCATCGCGAGAACAACAAGACCCATCGCAAGAACAACAACTATTTGAAGAATCTGAATCTTTACAAACACATAAAGTACTTTTATCACCTAGTAGACGCTGTTTAAGAATTGTGCCTTTATACGGGAATATTACAAAACTCATTCCAACAAGTAGAGCGACAACAATCCCCAATGCAACTCGAATAACAACAACAGCTGGAGCGTCAGAAAAAGCGTACCAAGTAGCTAAAACAGATACAGGGTTCACAACAGGCACAGCACATAAAAACGTTACAGCAGCAGGCAAAGGCAGCTTTTTAGCAACCAATCTAGAAAAAGTCGGCACAATAACACAATCGCAAACAGGCATGCAAAATCCTGCTATAATCGCTACCAAAAATCCGTCTGAAGTAGATTTAGGCATATGCTTTTCTATAAATTGAGTCGTAACGAAAGTTTCAACTGCTGCAGAAACCAATACTCCAATAAGCGTAAAAGGCACAGCTTGCAAAAGTAAACCTGCTATTGCGCGAATTGTAGTGTTTATTGCAAATCCCGTAAATCTAGCTTGTAAAGCAGGCGCAATTGCAATAAGTATGGCTATTATAGGTATGCCAAGAATCACATATAAATAATGCGCAGAACTTGTTTTTTGCATATCCTGTTTCATGTCTAAACCATTTTCACAAATAAACTAATAAGCCAACGAACTAAACTAAACCGATGAACCAGACTAAACCAAGCCAACAAACCGAACTGAACCGAAAAACCGAACTGAACCGAAAAACCAGCCAAACGCGAAAATATTCTTAAATCTCAGTAAGACAATACTTTCAATATCAGCAAGATAATATTTCAACTAATCCGTCACTCATTCGATATCTAGCTCCAACAATCATGAGCTTCTCACTATTCATAGCTTCACGAATAACTTCAGATTTATCACAAATACTCATAAGTACATTACTAACGTGAATACGCTCAATATCATCAGTTTCCAAAGAATCCTCAATTCCAGAAACTACAGCAGGGCCTAAAGCGCGCAATAATATTGATTTTGAAGACTCAATAGCTTCGTATACATCATCTTCATCAATATCTTTAATAATCTTAGAAACTTCTGGCAAAACAGCTTTTACAGCACCGCAATTCTCATGACCTAGCACAACAAGCAATTTAACGTGCAAATCACTCACGGCATATTCCAAAGAAGCTAAAACTGCATCATCAACAACTTCGCCAGCACTTCGAACAGAAAATATATCTCCTAAACCAGCGTCAAAAATAAATTCAGGAGCAACTCTAGAATCAGCACAAGAAAGCACAACAACATTAGGATTTTGACCGTCAATAAGTGATTTGCGAGTTTCGATATCCACGCCAGAATGTAGCGATTTACCTTCCGCAAATCTGCGATTACCTTCGAGAAGTGAAGTCAATATTGATGTTTTTAACACAGAATTTTGCTCAATAAAACTATTTTGCTCAATAAAACTATCTTGCATAATCACCTCTAAAACGTAAATCAAAACAAGCTTTCATTACCAACAATATTGTATATTCACAAATGCTTTTCACAAAAGATATTAAGACGTTGAAATTCACTACAACAAGACTACAAATTCACTACAACAAGGCGATTACACAAAAAGTTACGATAAACAGCAACAAACAGCGACAAACAAAATACGGGTTATTCCCCAAAAATATAAACAGCAACAAACCAAATATAAGAAAACCTTCACAAGCTAAGCAAATAGCAATGTGAAGGCTTTCTTTACTAAACAAACAGTGAAATCATCCAGTATTTTGCAAACCGGCAGCCACACCGGAAACAGTGCACAAAATAAGGTAGATGAACTCAGCTTGCTGACTTTGACTCAGCTCTTCTTTATCAACTTTATTGCGCAACTTATGCAATGCAAGCGACTGAATTACAGACAAAACATCCACATAAGGCGAGCGCACGCGAATTGCTTGACCGAGCACGTGTCGATGTTGCAAAGGCCACTTATCATCTACAATTTGCAAAACCCACTTACGAGTCAATTGCATTTCTGAAAGCACTTTATCGCTCAAATCTTCACGATCTCCCAAGCTTAAATACATACGAGCAATACGCTCATCTGTTTTAGCTAAAGACATCTCAATATTGTCAATAAAAGTACTAAATAACGGCCACTCTTCATATGCTGTGCGTAATGTTTGTAAATCGCCAAACTTTTCACATGCTGTACCTAATCCATACCAAGCAGCCAAGTTGATTCGAGCTTGAGCCCAAGAGAAGACCCATGGGATTGTTCGCAAATCATCCAAAGATTTCGCACCTAAACCACGTTTTGCAGGACGAGAGCCTATAGGCAATAATCCAATTTCACTCAAAGGAGTGACAGTTGAGAACCACGGCGCAAAATCTGAAGTCTGCAGCAAATCAAGGAATCTTTCATGAGCTACAACATCAAGCTTTTGAGCCATATTCGCATACTTATGAGTCATATCTGTATTAGTCTTCTCAACGCTTGGCGAAGACTGCAACAATGTTGCAGCTGCAACAGACTCAACATGGCGAATTGCTAAAATAGGATTGCCGTAACGAGCAAAAATAACCTCTCCTTGCTCAGTAAGCTTAAATCGGCAATTTACAGATCCAACAGGCTGCGCAAGCACAGCACGGTTAGCAGGACCGCCACCACGACCAACAGCACCGCCACGGCCATGGAACAAAGTCAAATCAATATCGTGCTTCTTAGCCCACTGAGCAATTCTCTCTTGAGCGCTATGCAATGCAAGAGTTGCAGAAGTAGGTCCAGCATCCTTAGAAGAATCAGAGTATCCAAGCATAACCTCCATCTTGCGACCGGTTGCCTTTAATCTAGCTTGAACCTCAGGAATCTTAATAATTTCTTCAAGAACATTCACAGAATTTTGCAAATCTTCAAGTTGTTCAAATAATGGAATCACGTCAATAGTCGGAGCATCCTGAGGATGAGCAAACGCAAGACGGTTCAACTCAAATACATCACGAACATGTTGAGCTGATTTTGCAAATGAAATAATATATCGGCGAGCAGCACGCATACCATTACGTTTCTGAATTGCTCCCAAAGCGCGGAAAGTATCAAGAACCTCACGCGTCATCGGTTGCAACGGACCTCTCTCACCATGCAAACCGTGCTCACGAATATCTTCTAGAGCGCGAGAATGTACAAGAGAATGCTGACGGAATTCCATTTCCACCATATGGAATCCAAATGTTTGAGCCTGCCAAATCAAATCCTGCAACGGTCCATAAGCAGCACGTGCATCACCTGCTTGCGCAAGAGAACGCTGAACTATATGCAAATCTTCAATAAAATCTTCGCAAGAATGATACATTAAATCAGTATCTCTTCGAATAGTTCTATTCAAACGATCTGCCATTACTAGCATTACAGCACGATGAGGTTCACTATTAGATACATCAGACGCGCTCTCTGTAAGCTGCTCACTCATTTCGCGCTGACGATTCCAAAGCTCTAGCAATTCAACGCTTGGCGGAGTTGTGCGAGTTTCCATTGTTAGACATTTGCCAACTTCACGTGTGCGCTCTTCTAAAGCTGCCAAAACGTGATCACTAAACTTACGCGCAACTTGACGACTTACTTTAGCTGTAACATTTGGATTTCCATCGCGATCAGATCCAATCCAACTACCTGGATGGAAGAATGCAGGACAACGCGGAGGAACTAAACCAGCTTTTTTACCAAGCAGCCAATCGTCAAATCTACGATAAACAAGTGGAATAGTATCGAATAAAGTTGCATCAAAAATCTCAAGAATTGTATCTGCTTCTTCAACCGGCGTTGGCTTTTTCAAAGCTATAGGCGAAGTGCGAAGTAGCGCATCAATCTCATTATAAAGACGGCGATAATTTTCTCGTTTATCTGATCCGCCTAAACGATGATGTTCACTTAAAAGTTTGGAAATTCTGCGGATTTTTCCAGCAACAGCTTTACGGCGAGCTTCTGTTGGATGAGCTGTAAAAACAGGATGGAATTCAAGTTTTGCCAACAATTCCTTAGCTTCAGCAGGACTCATTTCAGTTAGCAACTTGTGATATGCACAAGTCAGCTCATTTACTGGATCTACCGGATTAGAATCAGCAACATCACACTCACGCTGATGCAATACTGAAACTCGGTAATTTTCCTCACAAAGATTTGCTAAATGGAAATAAGTAGCGAATGCACGAGCTAAAAGCTGAGTATCAGCCAAATCCATACCATTGATTTTCTCAACAGCCTTACTTAATCCATCATCAGCAGTTTCTTGAGCATCTACCATTTGAGCAAAATGAGCTGCACTAGCTTCAACTGCATTCAAACGCACTTCATCAAATACTGCTAATAATTTTTCATCAAATTCGCCCAAAACATCGCGAAGAATATGCAAGCACAAATCCATGTCTTGCTGAAGCGATGCTGGAAGTTCACGCTCCTCAGGACCTTTTCGTCCTAAACCAGACGTCACAATAGTGGCGTCTGCTGGAGTTACCTGTTGATTATGAGTTGTCATCAGACCTCCTTACGCCGTTTTAAGGTTGCTTGGTCATCTAACTTCCGCGGCTCCTCCACGGTTATTGGGTTAGAAGTTGCAAGCCCACAGCCTTTGATACAGCGAGATACCACGTTAATTTTGAAACTACCACAGGACGTAACACCGAATATTCATTTATAAACAAAAAACATCTTCCAAACTAAATAAAACAACTAGGCAACAGGGGTGCGTATACTAAAAAATTGTGAGTATAGCAGAGAATAACACACCAACTGACAGTAGCGACTATAGCGAAGAAAATAGCGAAAACGACGAAAACGATAATATTTTTATCGATAGAGAAAGTTACATTAACAGCAACAAAAGCAAGCAGGAAATTCTTCCTAACGGACACGTTGTTGGAAAACCTTCTGGTAGATTTTTCACTCACGCTATCCCTCTGGATATGGAAGATGTTGAACGCGATTGGGATAAACCTGTTTGCGAAGCTGGAATAGCCGCAAAATCTAGCATTATTATTCGAGTCGGCTCTCTTGGTTTAGGTGCAGGAACTGGAAGCTACAGAGTTAGAGAACTTATGCATAGCGTTGGCGAACCTATGGGTGTAAGCGTAAGAGCAGACGTAAACCTCACAGATATTGAAGCCACATGCACTGATAAACATTCACGAATAACAGAGGTAGTTGACTTACCAACAACTGGAGTAAATACAGAACGAATTTGGCTTCTTGAACATTTTGCAGACTGGTTTAATGTAAAACTCGGAAACGATTCCTTATATCACTCAAAAGCATCTGTTTCAAAAGAACTAGTCGATACTTTGCAAGTTTCAGATGACGAAAATGCAATTATTAACACTGCTAAAAAATCTGAAATAAACGCTACTAAACGCGCTGAAGATGAAGCAATAGAGAAAGCAATATCGGAAGAAAAACCTCGCGGAATCTTTGCGTTAAAACCTGAGAACACTTATGAGGAACATTTTGAGCATTTAGAAAATTCACAAGATCTTTCTAATAAAAAACATAAACCTCTCACAGTTCGAGAAGTTCACGATAGGCTTGACCTAATTAAAAACCGCAAACCTCTTTATAAACCTTGGTTTGCAGGACTTGCTTCAGCTACAGCATGCGCATCATTCGCATTCCTACTTGGAGGCGGAATTTACGATATGATAGGCGCATTTATTGGAGCTGGAATAGGACACTGGGTTCGTAGACGAATGTTTATGCATCATCTAAATCAATTCGTTGTGACATTCATAGCTGTAGCAGTTGGCGCATTATCATGTATTGCTTCACTTCAACTTATAGGATTATTTGATCCTACTGCACCTTTGCATAATACAGCGTATATAGGTTCAGTATTATTCGTAATTCCTGGTTTTCCACTGATTACAGGCGGTTTAGATATTGCAAAAATAGATTTTCCATCTGGAATACAACGTCTTTCTTATACGCTTGCAATAATTTTGATGGGAACTTTAGCAGGCTGGATGGTCGCAAGCCTAGTACAGTTAAATCCGCAAGGATTCACTCCTTTAGGCTTAAACCCTTGGCTAAATGGCATCTTACGCATGATTACAGCATTTGCTGGCGTGTGGGGCTTCTCCGTGCTATTTAATTCACCACAACGAATGTGTGTTGTTGCTGGAGTTATAGGCGCAATTACAGATACACTTCGTCTTACTATGGTTGATTTCGGTGTTAGCGCAGAAATAGCAGCATTTACAGGAGCGCTTCTTGCAGGGCTTCTTGCTTCTACTTGGAGGTCTATCGTGCGTCACGGATGGGCACCTCAATACTTAGGATATCCTCGAATAAGTCTAACTGTGCCTTCAATCGTGATTATGGTTCCAGGCTTATATATGTATCGCGCAATGTTTTATCTTGGTCAATTTAACACTTTGCCAGCTCTAAATTGGACTTTCCGCGCCTTTATGGTAATAGTGTGCTTGCCAATAGGACTTGCTGTAGCTCGCGTAATTACAGACAAGAATTGGCGTTACGATGTGTGATTAGTTAAATTTGCAATAAAATAACAAAAATAACCAATCACATAATCGTTTTATTTTGTTGTGCAAGCTTAAATAATCAAACTTACATAACCAATCACATAATCACTCTTCGTCCAGTACTGAGAGTCGGCTGTTGAACATCTTGACACTTTTGACCTGCAGGTACTGCGCGATTATTACCCCATTCACGAATATATGCGATCTCCTCAGGATTAGACTTAGAGAACGGCACTACATTCCTGAAAACGTCAATTATGTAGCTTTCATTTGGCAAAGCAAGCGAATGATTAGCAAACATATCTGAAGCTATATCGTGCACAACTGCATCAATATCAGAACCAGCAAAACCATCAGAAAGCTCTACCAATTCGTTAATAAGCGAAGGATTCGGGCATACTTTTGCATACTTTGTGAAGCAAAGTCTAAGAATTTCTTCGCGCTCTTGCGGAGTTGGCAAATCAACAAAGAATATTTCGTCAAAACGACCTTTACGAAGTAACTCTGGAGGCAAAGATGAAACATCATTAGCTGTTGCAACAAGAAAAACTTTAGAAGTAGATTCTTGCAACCAGAACAAGAATTGACCAACAAGCCTTTTTGCAACTCCGCCGCCACTGTCGCCATTTGAACCTGAAAGACCTTTTTCAATCTCGTCAATCCACAGCACACATGGAGCTACTCGATCCGCTGCAGCTAACGCTTCACGAAGATTAGACTCAGATTCACCAACATACATTCCAAGAACAGATCCCATATCAAGTCTGTACAACGGAAGTTTCCATTCATGCGCTATTGCTTTAGCTGAAAGCGATTTACCACAACCTGGAACACCGCATAGCAAAACGCCTTTAGGAGGATGCAGAGGAGAATTAGTTAAATCGGATTTAATAAGAGCTTCACGCTTATTAAGCCAAGCTTTAAGGTTAGAAAGACCACCAACTTGATAATCTTCACGTAACTTAATTCGCTCTATTCCAGTCATATTACCGAAAATACGATCCTTGAATTTAGATAATTCAGGAATATCATCATTGGTAATAGTTCCTTTAGCAATCAAAGTTGCAAGAACATTAACTGCTTCTGCTTCAGTAACACCAAGCAAGATTTCTGCAGCTCTACGAATTTCATCATGATCCCAGTCAATACGAACATTAGGGCCGCGATTAGCATCTATAGTTTCCGACAAAACATCATACAATTCGTCAATATCTGGCAAATCCAACGAAGTAGTCATACCCAAACGAGATAACCCACTCCAAACAGGCTTGTCAACAATTAAAATCATTGAACCCTGATGAGGTTCTGCAAGTCGAACCATTTGAGCAAAATGGCGAGCGGTTGTTGTATCACTTTCAATACCGTCAAGATCACTGAAAATATAATTAACATTTTGACGAGTTTTAAATGTTTGCTTTGCTGTATCTAAAGCTCCAACCAACGAATAATCGTCAGACATTTGCTTTCTAGACAGCAAGTCAACCAAACCTTCTGTTGCAGAAAATTCAAAAAATGGCAGAGAACGCAATTCCCTTGCAATATCACTAAGTAACCCAGTTACACGGCTTGGTTCTACTGAGTTAATAACGATTAAAGGAACTCTAGCTTTCAAAAATTGCTCAACTATATTCCTTGTACCAACATAATTTGGCATATTACCTACCTTGAATTACCAAATAATCGACCAAAGAAAGCTTTCAAACCCGTATTAGTTTTGTTAGCTTCTTTTTCACGCATATTTGACTGTTGAGCACGCTGTTCAGCCTGATCGATTACATTCATAATTTCATTATTATTCTGATAATTTTCATTAAGAACGGCATTAAGTGGCGAAGTTCTGACTATTTCAAGAAGCTGATCATGTGAATTTACAGCCCAAGAATTCTTGTTTTCAGTAACTTCTTTTTCTAGCTGCTTCTGAAGATTATTTATATCTTCTGTTGCATTTTTCATAAGTACCGAACGAACTTCCTGAGGTAATGTCGGACAGCTATCAAGATATATTCTTCTAGATAATAGTTTCCGAGAATGAAGTATAACATTCGACAACTCATGCAAATCAGTTACATGTTCTAAATCTCTTGTCAATTCAGAACGCCAACGTTCCATAATCTTGTTTTCCGCGCGCTCAATATGTTTCATCAATCGCTGAAATGTTGAAGAAGGAAACATCTCAACAGTGATTTCTGGCAAACCACTAAGAGAAGTATTTGGATCATTACCAAAAGCACTAAGCCTATTCACCCAAGAAACATAAACATCTTCAGACATCATTCACCTCACGCTCATCTGTTGATTAAGATTTCTCCAGGTGGCAATGGATCCCAATCAGGTAAATTACCAGCAATTTTACGTTCGCGCGTAATCTGATGCTTTGCGCTAGTTGCAACTGAAGTTAGAAGATTCCTACGCTCTACAAAAGATGCATTATCGTCATTTTTGGGTCTAGGAACAAATCGCGGACGCCTACGAGAACTTGGGCGCTGAACCATATTATTTACACCAGGCATAGCATTAGGTTCTCCAAATGCGCCAGGAACAGCATTCATAGGTACATTATTTTGATAGCTATATTGAGAATTATCATAAGAATTATTAGCCATCGCATAATTAGATTGCGCTGAAGTGTCAACAGAAGGATTCAAAGAAGAATCAGCAACCGAATCAGAAACAGGATTATTCGTTGCATCATCAGCAGAAGCGTAAGCAGAAGAATCACTCATTGCAGAATTACCCACTGCAGGAGTTTCAATATTGGAATAAGACTGCTCTTCAGATGACTGACTATCAAAATTATTTTGAGATGAAGATTCACTTTGAGATTGAGTATCAATGCGCGAAAAATCATCTGCATTACTTGTTTTAGTATCTTCTTCAGAAGTAGTTACGCTAGTGCTAGCACTATTAGAATCAGTTTGCACTGTTGAATCATAGTTTGAATCACTTTGACCATAATTTGAAGCGAGCGCACCATAATTTGAATATGAACCATATGTTGAAGAAGAATCATTTGACGCATAATTAGATTGCGAATAATTAGATCCATATGCATTAGATTCATACGTTGAAGAAGAGTTATTATACTGAGAATAACTAGATTGCGAATTATCATATTGTGTACCATATGGCTGTTGAGAAGAACCGTATTGATTATTCTGCTGACCGTACTGATTAACAGATCCATACTGATTACCAAAACCATACTGATTACTCTGCTGACCATACTGATTAGAATTCCCGTACTGAGAATTCCCATACTGATTGGCAGAACCATACTGAGAATATGATCCATATGCGTACGAATTATTAGCATCATCGCTCTGTGTAGGAACGCTCGAAAAGCCGTTACTATTCGCATTCATTCCTGTAGGATATGCATTCCCATTGCCATTAGCATTAGACACATTAGACACATCATATGCACTAGATGCGTTAGACACATCATTAGCATTAGACACATAAGATGATTGGACACCATATGTCGATTGAGAATAATGAGAATAATAATTATCGTTTCCTGCTACATTCTGAGAATTATTTTCTGCAGATTCTTGATTATTGTCAGAAGATTTCGCATTTTGCGTTTCAGATCCCAGATTATACTGGTAATCTTTGCTATTATTGTTGTCCATCGTTATTTCTCTCCCTCTTGAGATTCATCTAATTTAGGCATTGCAGTAGGCCACGTTTCAATTAGATTTCTTAAACTCTCTTCATCTTCATTAAGTTCTTGATATTCAAATTGAATATCAGCAAATGCAGCGCGAGCAGCAGCAAGATGAAGCCTTGAAACTTCAAAAGCTTTCTCTTTATCTTGTAAAGCTTTCGCAATTGCTTCCTCGGATTTTTTCTGTTTGTTACTAGCCCATATTGCTATACCGGCGATTGCGCAAACAGCAACGACAAAAGCAAACATAGTAGCATGAATTAAGAAAAGAATTACGACAGCAATAACAGAAAAAACAATCGGTTTAATCAGCATACTGTTATCAAACTTAAGTGTTTTTATATAATCTTCAAAAGTTTTATCCCAAGCATCGTGAAGTTGATTAAAAGCAACTGTTTCATTATCGCTAGTATAACCTTCATAACCATAGAAATGGTGTACTTCAGCTAGTTTAGAATGGCTTTGATCTAAAACAATTCGAGCTGAATTCAAAGTTTGAGAGCGATAATTTCTAGTATATTCATTTAAAGCAGCTAAGAAATCTTGCTGACTTGAGCCAACTGAAACCTTCTGTGTTTGCACAGAAACGCCCATTAAATCAGGAGATATAGCAGTTCGAGTTTGCAAAGTAACAGCATCAACTGTTTCTTCCAACGCTCTTTTATATTGATCCGCTTTCTTTTCAGCCTTATCCATATCGCCATCAGTTTCAACAATAGCTTCGTTATACGCTACTTCACGTCTTAATGGCAATTCTTCATCGTCATACTCTGTAACTAGTTGCTCAAGCAAATCATCAAGCATATCAGCAGATGCTTGAAGAGTAGTATCCATATTATCTTTTACAGCTTGATACTTATCTCTCGTATTTCCAAGCGCCGTAGCAGATTCAAGCATATACTTCAATCTGCCAAAATCTGGGCAGCAATCCCGCAATTCGCTATACTCTTCAGGAGCAAGCATCGAGCTATTATTTCCAAGTTCTTCCACCCATTCTTGAACCTGAGATTGCACAATATCGTCATTAAGGCGCAAATCATCATTCCATTTTTTAATTTGCTCAGAAAGCATATTTGCACCATTCTTGCCAAATGCTCCTTGTGCAGCAGCTTCAAGAATTATTGCAAATTCACGAGTAAGAGCTTTAGAATCACAACTTTGCAAATAATGCTTCAACCAGCGTAAAGCAGAATCATTTCTTCCCATTCGGCGCAATATTAAAGCAAAGAACAAAGATGTTTTCGATGCATTTCTCTTAAATGCTTCGTCTATAGATTTATTAACTATATCTTTATCATCACGACTCCAAGCAGCTATAGCAACAAGTGCAGGAGCAAGCCAATATCTTGGACTTTGAATCATCAATTCTTCTGAAACGTGAGAAACTACAGCATCACTTACATTTGCAACATCAAAAGCTTGCAATACGCCTACAGAAGTACGACGAACTTTATCGTAATGACCATATTGGCGATCGAGTTCGCTTTTAAGATTACCCAACTTTGTTTCAGCACGCTGAGCATTGACAGCACGCTTAGCAGATTCAACATATTCATAAAATGCCTTGCTAAGATTTTTCAAATCTGAGCGAGTTTCATCAAGATCTTGACCTACTTGAACTACAGCATCACTTACTGAGTCAACCCTATAACCGACTTCATTGATAGAACCAGCTATATTATCCAAATAGCGTTCTAGCGCGCGAGGATCTACAACTTCCTCCATATTCATCTCCTTCTCTCAAAAGGCAATATTAGCCTGCACAAAAAGCAGCAATCTCATAAATTATATCAATTCAGTGATTATTAACTAATAAATTATTATTAAATAATAAATTAAATATTTTATGAAAAACTTATTTATCTTTCAGTCCCATCTTCAGCAACAGGAACTACTTCTCCATCGGAATAAATCTCTATATAAGCGTATTGAGGAGAAGACGCTAAGCTTCTAGCAGGTTGAAATAGCGGCGGAACTGTATCACTATTCTTATAGTGTTCAACAATGTTTCCATCTAACGAAACATAGTGATCTACATAAGGATAACCGATATAACATTTTGCAAATAATGCAACAAGTTGACCGCCAAAACGTTGCTTATATAATTCATCAATATATTCAATAAGTTGCTGCTTATAAGCTTCATTAGTTGTAGTATCAAGTTTGCGAACAGCTTCAAGAATCTGCTTAGAACGAATTGCATGCCTATTTTCAAGTTCCCAAGTAGAAGTTTTTAGCTCAGTTCCAGCATCCTTAAATTGACTATCTTTTTCTTGAGGAACCTGAAAAGAAAATCGATTTGCAGAACTTTGCACTTGCGAATTATTAGCATTTACAATTCTCACTTGACGTACCATATTCTCTCCTTGTTCTCTACTTGTTCATTGTTCTTTCGTTGTTCTCTCACTTTATAAATTATTTACTATTATCGCTCAAATCACTACAAAACTGAGAAGAATTTAACGCTTTAATGTTGCAGAAACAGAAGTACGCTACGAAAATAAGTTAGAAAAAATTTTGCGCTATTTTAGTACTTCATTCCCATTGCTTCGCGAACTTGATCAAGAGTTTCCTCTGCAATTGCATTAGCTCTCTTATTCCCATCGTGCAAAATATCGCGAATAGTATCCATATCTTTCGCCAATTCACTACGGCGTTCGCGATGAGGTGCTAAGAAATTATTTACATTTTCAATCACGTAAGCTTTTAATGCTCCAGCACCAGAATTACCAATCTCTTCTGCAATATCTTTAGGATTCCTACCTGTAACTAAGCCAGCAGTAGTCAAAAGTGCCGAAACTTGCGGACGAGAAACTGGATCAAAAGTAATCATTCTTTCAGAATCCGTAGGGCTCTTCTTAATCAACTTAGCAGTTTCTTCTGCAGTCGCTCCCAGCATAATCGAATTCCCATAAGACTTACTCATCTTACGACCATCCAATCCTGGTATTTCTGGAGCATCTGAAAGAATTGCTGCAGGCTCTGGAAATACTGGATTCTTTTTTGCATACCTCTCATTAAAACGACGAGCAATTGTTCGCGTAATTTCAATATGAGGCAAATTATCCTTGCCTATTGGAACTACATTAGCTTTGCAGAACAAAATATCACATGCTTGATGCACAGGGTAAGTTAGCAATAATCCAGTTAAAGCGTGACCAGAGGACTCCATTTCAGACTTTACAGTAGGATTCCTGTGCAATTCTGCTTCTGTAACCAAAGACAAAAATGGCAACATAAGCTGATTTTCTGCGCTAACAGCGGAATGCGTGAAAATCATAGTTTTTTCAGGATCAATCCCAGCAGCCATATAATCGAGAACAAGATTTAATACATTATCTTTAATGTGTTCTGTTGTATCGCGATCTGTAATCACTTGATAATCTGCAATAATAATATTCGTATTAACGCCACGCTCTTGCATCGCAACACGCTCACGAATAGAACCGAAATAATGTCCTAAATGCAATCTACCTGTAGGACGATCGCCGGTCAGCATTGTAAATGAAGAAGGATTAGCTTCCAATTTTTCTAATGTTGCATCCGAGCGTTTTCTAGCAGCCACAAAGCTTGCACTCATCTCATTACCTACAGCAGTTACTTGTGCTTCTTGCGACATATACGACTCCTTGCGCATGCAGATTTTACGCTTAAAATATGGCTTTTATCGTAAAAGTTTGCTCAGACAATATATTCAGTTGTGGCACAGTGGTACGCTCTTGTGTGATGAATTGATTGTTACAGAATTTTTAGAGGGGGTCAGATGGGCCGCGGACGACAGAAGGCAAAGCAACAGAAAATTGCCCGTAAGCTCAAATACCTGACGACCGATACGGATTATGACGAGCTCGCTAAAGAACTTAATGCTCATGAGCTCGAACAAGAATCTGTCGATCCACAAGAATCTACTGAAAGCTATGAAGGCAATAGCGAGTATCTAAATGAAGATACTTCATCTTCCAATCAAGATGAAACAGATGATGATTTAGATGAGTATGCTAAGTGGGCTGCAGAATCAGCAGCGAAAGCGATGAGCAATGAGAAGACTTCATCGTCTTCAAACGCACACTCTCCTATTCACCACCATATTCCTATGCCTGTGCCTGATTTCATGCACAAGCACAGTGAAGATAAGTAGCATAGCAAATATAAGTAGATTAAAATAATAAGTCGCTAATATTGCAAATTTGCTAATATTGCAAATAGCTTATGCAATTAAATTTTGAGGGTAAGTATGTAAACAGGGTTAATTCCCAATATACTTGCCCTCATTAAATATTTACGCTTACTAACATATTGACAGCTTACTAGATAGTGACGGCTTTACAGATATTTACGCTTACCAGATATTTAATATTTACGCTTACTGCTAAAGACATAAAACTAATTACAAAAGACATAAACCTAATTACTTTTGGGATATATCACACGAAAAACTTGGGATATAGCACACAAAAACTTGAGATATAGTCCAAAACCTATATGCCAGTATCTAAAGGTAAAAAGTCGCTTAGATTATCTCGCTCTCCAACTGCACTTATATTCCCAAACTCTTTTTCATCTTCCCAAAAAGTTATGCCACAAGCTAAACGCAACCACACATCCGGATTAAGTTCAATAACATCTGGAGGAGTTAAATTATGCGGATCTGAAATAGGACCTTTCAGAATTTTCACAGCTCCCCACGGAGCTACTCTAACTTCTACAGATCCTCCCGGCACGTTATTTTCAAGAACATATAAAGAGTACCTAACTGCCATCGCTTCATCGTTTTTAGAAATTCCAATCGCATTGCTGTTAATAGATTGCAAATTTGAAGAAGTTTGCATATAAGACTTTGCTTTATCTTCCCATAATTTAAAGGATTTTTTGCCACGACTTATATCTTTTTCACGTATAACAGTCATATTTGAATTATCTCACTGAAAATTAAGTTTTAGCTAGTTTTATTGTGAATTATTCTTAGTAAGGGTTTGGGGTTGTGCTATCATCTGACAATGAAAACGTGTGCATTACCGTATTCCTTTGATTTTGTACTCATTCAAAGAGAGCACACTCAGATGCGGCGGCTATCAAAACCGAGCACACACTTTAGTAAATAAACAAACGGCACAAGGAGTCAAATATGACTAAACACGTCGCGCCGAAAGCCAAGACTACTGCGACGGCATTTGCCAAAGAAATTCAAGAGCATCTCAAGTACACTCAGGGTGTTACGCCAGAGCAGGCAACTACGGCAGATGTGTATGTTGCCGCATCGGTAGCAGTTCGTCGCCATTTGATGGACTCTTGGATGCAGACACAGCATGACATGGTTAATGGCAACACCAAGGCTGTAGGCTATTTAAGCGCTGAGTTCTTGATGGGTAAGCAACTTGAAAACGCTTTACTTAACGCTGGCCTTACAGATCAGTTCAACAAAGCTGTTACAAAGCTTGGATTCGATCCAAAGGCTGTTATCGATGCTGAGTATGAGCCAGGTTTAGGTAACGGCGGTTTGGGTCGTCTCGCGGCCTGCTTCATCGACTCGCTCGCTTCTATTGGCGTTCCAGCATTCGGCTACGGCATCCAATATCGTTACGGCATCTTCAAGCAGCGCTTTGACGAAGAAGGCAAGCAGGTAGAAACACCTGATTATTGGCTAAACAATGAAGAGCCATGGGGCCACATTGATTATGGTCGTGACCAGCGCGTCAACTTCGGTGGTGAAGTTGTAGAAGAAAACGGCAAGCGCGTGTGGAAGCCAGCTTGGTCTGTTCGCGCAGTACCAGTTGATTACATGGTTCCAGGATACAATTCTGGCCGCGTGAACACTCTTCGCTTGTGGACCGCTAAGTCTTATGACGAATTTGATTTGCTCACATTTAACAAGTCTGATTATTTAGACGCTGTTAAGCCACAGGTTGCAGCAGAAAATATTTCTAAGATTCTTTACCCAGAAGATTCAACTCCAGAAGGTAAAGCTTTGCGTCTTGAGCAGCAATACTTCTTCGTAGCTGCTTCTATTCACGATGCAATCCGCGTATTCTACCCAGGTCAAGATAAGCCGGATCTTACAACCTTCCCAAGCAAGATTAACTTCCAGCTTAACGATACTCACCCAGTTATTGGTATTCCAGAGCTTATGCGCGTTCTTATGGACGAGTACGACTACGATTGGAACACCGCTTGGGGTATTACCACAAAGACCTTCAACTACACTTGCCACACTTTGCTTCCAGAAGCTTTGGAAGTATGGCCAGCCAAGCTTATTGGCGAACTTTTGCCACGCCACCTTGAGATTATTCAGGGCATTAGCGAGCAATTCCGCAACGAGCTTCGCGGTAAGGGTGTTGCTGAAGATCAGGTTGAGCGCATGCGTATCGCTACAGACGCTGACGAAAATGGCGAAGGTGCTGTAGTTCGCATGGCTTACTTAGCAACCTATGGTGGCTCTTACGTCAACGGCGTTGCTGAACTTCACTCTGAGCTTTTGAAGGACGTCACTTTGAAGGACTTCTCTAGCGTTTATCCAGATAAGTTCAAGAACGTCACTAACGGCGTAACCCCTCGTCGTTTCGTGCGCTTGAGCAACCCACGTATGTCTGCTCTTATTACTGAGGGCTTGGGCACTGACGCATGGCAAGGCGATTTGGAACTTCTTGAAGGTTTGAAGCCATTGGCTGACGACAAGGCATTCGTTAAGAAGTTTGCTGAGGTAAAGAAGCAGAACAAGCTTGCCTTCGTTGATTTTGCAAAGCAAAAGTATGGCTTCGAAATCAACCCAGACACAATGTTCAACACCATCATCAAGCGTTTGCACGAATACAAGCGTCAGTCCATGAAGATCCTTCAGGTTATCTCCATGTATGCTGGAATTAAGAACGGCACAATCGATGTCGATAAGATGCTTCCACGCACCGTGTTCTTCGGCGCTAAGTCTGCTCCAGGCTATGCTATGGCAAAGCTCACAATTCAGCTCATCAATAATGTTGCTCGCGTTGTGAACAATGATCCAGCATGCAAGGGCAAGCTTGCTGTATTCTTCCCACCAAACTACAACATCGAGTTGGCTATGAACTTGATTCCTGCCACCGATTTGGATGAGCAGATTTCTCAAGCTGGTAAGGAAGCAAGCGGCACCGGTAACATGAAGTTCGCTTTGAATGGCGCTTTGACTGTTGGTACTCTCGATGGTGCAAACGTTGAGATTCGCGAGCGCGTTGGCGCTGAGAACTTCTTCCTCTTCGGCATGACCGTTGAAGAAGTTGATAAGCTCTACGCTGAAGGCTACGATCACGGCGGATCCCGCAAGTACTACGAGTCTGATCCTCGCTTGAAGACTGCTGTTGACATGGTTGCTGACGGCACTTTCTCCAATGGCGACAAGAGCGTGTATGAGCCACTCGTCAATGATTGGCTTACACACGATTACTTCATGGCAATGGCTGACTTCAGCTCTTACATGGATATTCAGGCTCAGATTGAGGAAACTTACCGCGATCCAATGAAGTGGGCTCGTATGGCTGTGTTGAACGTAGCCAACTCTGGTTACTTCTCTTCTGACCGCTCTATCGAAGATTACCTCGATCGCATCTGGCATACTGGAGCTCTTCCAACAGCTGAGTAAGTGCATATAGCGCTGTAACTCAGATTTATTGAGCTACTAGAAAACTACTAGATAACTTAAGGGCAGTGGAATTTAATATTCTGCTGCCCTTTTGTGAATTTTGAAACGTTATATGTTTTATATAAGTTTATAAGTTTATAAGTTTTAAGTGTCGAAATATTTAAGTTTTTATTATGCACAAACAAATAACGGTAGACATCCACTGACATCTACCGTTATCTTATATTTCATACGATATTGAATTTACTCTTCAGTAGCAGCTTCTTCACTTGTTGTTTCTGAAGCTACTTTCTTAGGTGAAGTACCTAAATCAATTGGCGAAGAGCTATTCTCCCATGGCTCTTCCCAAGGATCATAATCAGGATTATGACGCTTATAAACATAATATGCGGCAACACCTGCGAGCAGTGCTCCGAAGAGCAGTGCAAAGAACTTCCAACCGCCAGAGGATTTGTTCTCCATGATGACTCCTTCCGGTTTATGCTGACCTGCTCGTCCAAGTCAACGATTTCTACCACGATTTTTCGCTTATGTCTAATAATAGTAACTTTCCGTGACACTAGTATAAATTTTTCAATATTTTTTTACATTTGTGCAGTCAACTAGTTAATGTTTATTTTATGGGCAATTTCTCTGTTAAAAATTTATTAAAAAAATTAAAAGCTGATAGCAAAAGTACAACATACATGCTTATTTACGCATGTGTCTTAGTGTGGGCAATTGAAATTATTTTATACGTTTTTTCGAAAGATTCTTATCAATTATTTATAGAAAACACTGCTTTCGTGCCTTCACTCGCTTTCAAAACGAGCTGGACTTGGTTCACTTCTATGTTCGTTCATTCC
This sequence comes from Gardnerella bivia, assembly GCF_049262715.1. Classification (NCBI taxonomy): domain Bacteria; kingdom Bacillati; phylum Actinomycetota; class Actinomycetes; order Bifidobacteriales; family Bifidobacteriaceae; genus Gardnerella; species Gardnerella bivia. The sequence continues at coordinate 541,840 of NZ_CP058399.1, read as the reverse complement.
ATTTCTATAGAACATATATTTTTCAATATGCTTTGCTTATATTCTCTAGGCTTGGAACTTGAGAGATTTTTTGGTAGATTAAAGTTCTTTTTCTTATACGCTTTATGCGGATTAGGCGGCAGCGCAGCAACGATTTTATATTGTTCCATTACCAACGACTGGAATATGGCAGCTTACGGCGCTTCAGGGGCGATTATGGGGCTTATAGGAGCACTTCTAGTTGCACAATGGAAGTTAGGTCAAAATATTAAAGGAACGCTTATTTGGATTGCTATTACTTTAGCTTTACCTATTATTATTCCTCGCATTGCATGGCAAGCACATCTTGGAGGACTTGTTGTTGGAATTGTTTTATCAATGCTTTTAGTAACACATAATCCTATTTTGAAAAATTGTTCTTTTAATAAACGATTCACTATTTATTCTTCAGCATTGCTAATTATTCTGTTGGCAATATCTATGTTGTGCTTATTTGTTTTTTAATTCGATATCAAACAAATTACACGCATGTAGTTTTCCACAGATGTGCACAAAAATGTGGATAACTTGGGCATAAGTTGGGTATAAATCCACAAAATGCCCAAAAGTTATCCACAAAGTTATGCACAAACGTTGATAACTAGCACTTTTTAGCGCTGTGCGCATGTGGATAAAAAGTTATCCACATTTTAACGAATTGGTGGATTACTTTTTATAGCGCTCTAGAATACGCTCAGCTACAGTTAAAAATATCCCCCAAAATAATAAAAATATCCAAAAATAGCCAAGAAACAACAAAAATAAAAGCAGCGTTACAGCCCAAAGCGGGTTATTTCGAGTTATTTAGAGGCATTTGAGCCATTTCCCAAAAGCACAATAAACCTAAAATATAAAAAGCGCGCCACGAGAACCACTTAACTCACATAAAGATGAGCATATGACAAACGCAGCGCGCTTTTCAGTGAATTTTAAACTACTAATTTTCTATAGGCAATTTGCTCATATCAAAAGGCTTTTCAACCAAATAGTAAGCATTGTCGTCATCTGGAGCTGGAGCAAACTTCACAGGCTTACTTTCTCTAGTTGGAATAAATGGATTAGGCATACTATATACATCCTTCGGAGGAATATTTATTTGAGTTTTCTTATATAACTTAGGATCTCTTCGTAGAATAAACGGTCTATTCATATCCGGCTCATGTTTGCCAACACCTTGGAAATAACCGTCAGCTTCCAATTTCTTCAAATCCGCTCCAACAGGAAAAATCACATAAAAATCAGCCATTCTAAAACTCATTTTATGGTTATATTCTGGATTCTTTTTATTTTCTTCCTCGTTCTCGTAATTTTTGTCAATCTTTCCACCAACGCAAGAATAGCCAGTAATTGAATCAAACATAGAATTACCACAGAATTCTTCAAATCCGCCTCGATAAAGCTCTACAGCTCCAGTATCTCCGAATATGAGATGATTCTTCATCCAACTCTTTTCTCCAAGAGCAGGATTCAAATCACAGCCCATAAACGTCTGATTTGTAACACACATATTCAATTCATTATTTAGGCCAAGACCTTCAAAACTAGCAACATTATCTGCTTTACGTAAATTCAAATAATCTCGTTCATGAGAACCATGCAATTCAAGCATTTTCATATTAGTTCCCGGATACTTAATTTTTGAAACAAAATCAAGACAATCACCTGAATTGGTACACCACAAACCATCAAAAGGATCAGGATTCTCAGCCAAATATACTGTTTCGCCGCCAAAATCTTTATCTTCTCTTATAAACATTTTCTTATCAACACCTGCGCCAAAATAAAGCGTAACAGTGTCACTATTAGTTTGAGAGCCAAGAGAAGGATTTGAGCCTATAATCTTACCAATATTTTTACGAGAAGATAATTTTGGAACTAAAGATATATTCTTAAATCCATATTTACTCAATATATCTTTTGCTTTATTAGAATCCATTCCATATAAATCTGCTGGAACTCCCCTACCCTCTGAGCCAACCAACACGTTTATAACACGTTCCGAATGCTCGATAATTGGGTTTCCCGGCATTGGATAAGATCCAACGATTTTACCTGGTTTTGTAGCAATAGCTTTATGAACTTTTACAGGAACTTTCATACTCTTTAAGACTTTTAAAGCTTTATTTAAAGACATTTTATTAACGCCTTCAGGCACACCAGGTCCAAGAGATTCAACTACTGTAACTTTGCGCGAACGATCTACTTTTTCGCCCTCTTTTACTCCTTTTACTTCAACAAGATCGCCTTTTTTAAGAGGAGAAACTTTTTTAACTACCTTTACAGGAAGACCATATGACGATAACTTATCCGCCATTTCTTTCGCGCTATCAGCTTTTAGGGCAGGAATCACAGATTTTTGGAAAACTACATACGCAACTGCGCAAACTATAAGTGCTACTACAACAATTCCTATAACAATAAATTTCCATATTCCAAATGGTTTACGCTTTTTTGAATTATCAGAATTATTTTGTACATTATCAGAATTATTTTGTGAATCTAAATTTTCATTAACACTATCTTCAATTGCAACGCCGCAATTATCACAGAATTTACTATTTTCTTCTAGCTTAGATCCGCAATTATCACAGAAATTCATCTTTTCTCTCTTCTAAAAAACAATAATTAAACAAATACGCATTGACTATGTAACTTCAATCATAGCCAATGCGTTAAATACATTAAATTTTTTAAATTGGAGTGTAATTAGACATTCTCTGCAAGAATGGTATATTTGCTGAAAGCCACGGGAATATCCATTGCATCAAAATCATTATAATAAGCAAATAGAGCAGAACTTGAAGCACTAAACGAATAAATAAGATTCCAGGCTGAAGCCTAGCTATGCCTCCAAAAATACTAGCATCAGGCTTTTTAACAACTCCTTCACGAATCTTTTTGCGCAAAGGCCAACGCCAAGCGGCAGCGCCTGCTATAAAAACAATCACATATAACACAGAAACAACAATCATTGGATTAACCAATGAATCGAGATGAGAAATAAGAGATTGCTGCTCATTGTTTATAAAACGGACATGGCCACTTTCATCAACTGTTGAAAGCTCTTTAGGTATACCGTCAGAAACCTTAGCCCAATAATCAAATTCTCCATAACTAATCCAACGGTAAATCGGTGTTGCATACTTTGGCTCACACGTTGTGAGAGTAATCATACGCTTGACTGGCTCTTTATCTGGATTTTCAGGATTCGGAGCAATAACCTCAGTGTGATCAGGAGTTACAATTTTATGAGTAGTATACCTATACACAAACCAATAATTTTTTGTACGTATTATTATTGGATCTCCTGGAACAAGTTTATCGACATCAATCAATGCTTGTCCGTAACCCTCACGGTGACCAGCAACAGCAAAATTGCCAATTTGACCAGGCAATTGAGTGCCCTCATAATGGCCTAAGCCCAATCTATTAAGAATCTGAACAGTTGATCCTTCAATAATATTTCGTTCCCACTGATTTCCAAATCTAGGAACATACGCGCGAGCAAGCAATTCGCCTACTTTGACTTTTCCTTCTACAGGAGGCTCACCAGATTGGCGCATTGCAATTTTCGTATTATTCCCTTTATTAGGGTTAGTCCAAGAAACTGATGTACGCACAGCAACTTGAGCGTGTTCAGCTTGCACTCCAGTCCACCATAATTGCCAAACAATATAAAGTATGCAAATTACAGCAAAAGCAATTAGAAGTTCTCCTAATACGTTTATGGCTTGCCAGAAAAATCCTGTGCTTTTCTGAACTTTAGCCTGAGGATTTTCTTCATCAGTGCGATAGTGCTTCATGCCACCCCTTTATTGCTATGAGAATGATGCTGTGAACCAAAAGTATCCATATTCGTTCCGCGTGGAACTCGTGCATACCTAAGCGGTTGCAGCAAAGCAGAAGATTCAGAGAAATGCAAATTCTCCTTTTTTTCTACTTTCCACCCTAATCCAAAAGCATTTACGTAGTCCTTATATGTAAGAATTGCCGGAGAATTATCCAACGCTTCTAACATATCTTCAGTAGAACCAATAGCAGATATTTTATATGGTGGTGAGTACTGATGACCCTGCAACATTAGAACATTTCCAATGCAAATAACAGCGGAATTAAATAAAACTCGCTGTCCTTGAATTGTCATTGCTTCAGCACCACCACGCCATAAAGCATTCACAACTGCTTCAATATCTTGTTGGTGTATTACGTAATCATTTATATTTGGAGAACTTCCAGATCCATTCACTGTTGATTTCCATAAAGGCGAATCATTAAGAGTAACAGTAATACCAGGACCTTGTATTTCAGGCAATACAGTGCTGCTTATATTTGAATTAGAAGGATTATTTTCATTATTATTATCTAACGTCTTATTTAAAAGAGTGACCTTCGAATCTAATTTTTTAACTTCTTCTCTAAGTTCTTTCGCTCGTTGAGAATTTCGCTCAACCATTTGACTAGTATCTGAAGTTACAAAGGCTGTGCGATTCACTCGTTGATTTGTGACGAATAAGAAACCCGTTAATGCAAGAGCAATAGCAACGCTGCTTAGCAAGTGTTTTTTTGCTATATGTTTTCCTGTTTGCTTTGACATAATGACTTGTTTCTTTCTGCGTTCGAGTGTAACTATTATTATAGCGTGTAGCCTATTGATTGGAGAGTTACAGTTATGGCTGACGAAAAATTAGATACGTTAAACACGACTGCAGCTAACGACGCTGCCGTAGCAAGCGATAATAGTGATGAGGAATCTCATGACGATTTTTATGGCGTCCCTATGGATAAGGTAGAAGCAGTATTAAATACTACTGCAGATAAATCTACTTTAACTCCACAGATGCAACGTATGATGCAGCGCCAAGCTGAAAATACGCGCCGCGTTGAAGAGAGCATTAAAGGTACTAAAGCTAACGCAGGCTGGTTTGTGCCTCTTTTCTGCAGCTTAATGATAATTGGATTATTGTGGGCAGTTATTTTTTACTTGACTGCATCTTATCCAATTCCTGGTATTGGCGCTTGGAACCTGCTTATTGCTGGAGTTATTGCACTTGCAGGATTCTTCATGATGATGCATTGGCACTGATACTTAAATAACTATTTATGTTATTTCATAGATAGTTTTAGCGTTGAAGTATTTCTTATAAATTTATGAGATTGCTTCAACGCTATATTTTTATATTTAGAAATATTTCTTATTTCTTTGTTATTTGTTATTGATTTCTTTGTTATTTATTTCTTATTTTTCATTTTCTGGTTTTGCAAAAATTAAAATATGATTATTTTGCGAATCAGTTGTTGCAATAATACGCATTTGCATACCATCTTTAATTCGTAATTTCTTACGCAAAGAATCTACAGACATAGGAAAATTACGTACTACAATACTCGCATGAGTTATTCCATTTAAAGCTTGCTTTAAATCAAGTTTATTCATAGTACAAATATTTGTAACAGCTAACATTTTCCCAGGAAATTGTTTTACAGGATTTTTAGAAACAAAAACATGACTATTTTGTGCTATTTGATTAACTGAATACATATGCGTTAAAAGTTCAAAACATCCAGATTTCATAATAGATGCATTTGGCTCATAAACGTAATTTGCGTATTCTTTTAAAAAGTTTTTTGATTTTCCCACACAAGTTGAAATTGACGATTCAACAGCAGACAGACCGAACTCGCTAGTTTCAGATTCACTAGCAGATTCACAATCAGATTCACTCGCATCAATTGAATCGTCTAAGAAAACTTCTATGCGAGCAGACTTTAAATCATATTTCGCGCAAAAAATAGTGTGCTGATCATCATTCACACAATGAACACGAATATTAGTATGTATATTATTATCTAAAACAACAAGTAATTCTTTACATTCATTATTGCAAGAAACAATATGAACTTGCGAAACGTTACCTTCAAAATCAGATATAGTCTTACGCCAATCTAACATTGGAGAAAGTTTAACTATAACAAAATCAGATACATCAAGTAATTTATGTTTTAGTAACAATACATTTGGCGTACAATCCTCAATAGCATAAGTTCGAGAACCATGCGAATCACGTCTTGCAGGGTCTATATAAATCATAGTTGCTTTATGAATCGCATTAAGAGCAATAACACTATCTTCATTAAAGCAATGCACAATATTTTTGCACATAACACTAATATTATGTTGAGCAATACTAGCTAATTCACTCTGTTGTTCAATATAAATAGATTCATCAAACAACTGAGAAAGTATAGTGAAATCTACTCCAAATCCTCCAGTTAAATCCACAAACGTTGAATGATTTTCTGGTATTGATTTAAGTAATTCTCTAGTTAAAGATTTCTTATATTCTGCAGTAAATTGTGACGAACATTGCTCTAAAGAAAGATGAACTGGATATATCACATTTTCTAAAGACGCCCATAGCGGCAGCTTTTCTGATGCGATTTTCCGCCCTGCGATTTGATTAACAGCAAAAACAGTATCTACTTTAGAATTTTTTGATGCTTTTAGAGCAGCAACATCAGCAGGCAAGCTCAAATTATCCTCAATAAATTTAAGCGTATGAGGATTAGTTTGAACTATTTTTTGAGGTTTCTTTAACTCTAAAAACATAATTTATTCTTGCGTAAATATCTCCTTTAAGTTTTACTCAAATTCACACAATCTAATTTCCATTGCCAGAAGGCGTTTGAGATCCGGAATGATTTCCGTTCGGATCAGTAGGAGTAGTTGAAGCAGACGGCGTAGTAGTAAGAGTAATCTGAGAACCCTTTTCTAGCTTAGTTCCTTCAGCTACAGACATTTCAGTAACAATGTCATCATCAGTCGCACCGGCACTTAAAATAACCTTAAATCCTCTAGATCCAAGAATCATCTTTGCCTGTTTAACTGTAGTTGTTCCAAACGCAATATGAGGAACTTCAACTTTTGAACTTCCTGAAGAAACATACAACTTAATAGAACTATGCGGCTCTACAACGCTACCAGAAGAAGGATCTAAACGTATTACTGAACCTTCAGGAACAGAATCTGATTCCTCAGTTGTAGTGTCTGTGCTAAAACCAAGACTCTGCAATTGGCTAATAACACTATCTTTAGGATGACCAACCATATTGTCAGGAACTTTAGTCATTCCAGAAGAAATATAAAGTGTTATAGAAGAACCTTTATCTGCAAACGATCCTCCAACTGGATCAGTTCGAGTTACATGATTCTTCTTAACATCAGAACTATCTTCCACACAAACACTAGATACCTTAAATCCTGCTTTAGTCAATGCTTTACGAGCATCTTCTTGACTTTCATTAGTTACATCAGGAATCTTAGTAGATTGCGGACCAACAGAGAACCAAAGAATTACCTTCGATCCAACAGCAACACGCTCCCCTCCTTTAGGAGATTGCTTTGTAAGAGTTCCTTCAGGCTGAATAGACTTAGTATCTTCACGAATATCTGCTATCAAGCCAAGCGCACGAAGTTTTTCTCTAGCAGCATCTTGAGTAGTAGATTCTCTAAAAGTAGGAACAGTAACTTCTCCAGTATTACGCCCCTGTATGAGCACAATTACCAAACCGAGTATAACTGCAAGAGCTACAAACACGCCGATTATAGAGCCAAGCACTACCTTCTTTCTATGCTTAGCTTGAACGGCTGCACGCTGAGCTGCTCTAGTAGTAAATGTTCCTGTATTATTTGAATCCTCTCCATATTGTTCTATAGGATTAAAACTCTGAGTTGATGCTGTGTCTATTGCACTCATAGTTTGAGTAGCAGACATTTCCGCTTGCTTACGAGATTTTATATTCGCGAGATCTGTTAGAGGATTAAATGCTGCTGCAGCGGGCACACCACCATTCATAAAAGCAAGAATATCATTCTTAAATTCTGCAGCAGTAGCATAACGATTTTGACGATCTTTAGCCATTGCCTTAGCGCAAATTTTATCCCACATAACAGGTAAACCTGGCACTAAGGTACTAACAGGTGTTGCAACTTCAGAAACATGCTGGTAAGCGATTGCAACAGCAGAATCGCCTATAAAAGGCGGCCTTCCAGTGAGCATCTCATATAACACGCATCCTGCTGAATACAAGTCAGATCGCATATCAACTTGCTCTCCGCGAGCTTGTTCAGGAGATAAATATTGTGCAGTACCAACAACACCTTGAGATTGCGTCATAGTAGTTGCAGAATCATCTAGAACACGAGCAATGCCAAAGTCCATGACTTTAACAATCCCTTGTTCGGAAATCATTATATTTCCAGGCTTAATATCCCTATGAATGATTCCCATTCTATGAGAATATTCTAAAGCATTTAGAACGCCCAACATGATTTGCTCAGAATCACGTTGGCTCAACGCTCCATTCATTTTAAGAATATCTCGAAGTGTTTTTCCTTTTACATATTCCATTACTAAATATGGCAAACATTCTTCAACGCCATTATCGGTTACAACTGACTCTTCTCCAGAATCATAAATATTCACAATATTTGGATTGTTCATTTGAGCAATAGAATGTGCTTCTCTTCTAAATCTAGATAAGAAAATCTCATCTGTAGCTAAATCAGAACGCATTATCTTTACAGCAACAGTTCTACCCAGCCTACTATCTTGCGCTATTCTAACTTCAGCCATACCGCCGCGACCAATGAGTTCTCCTAATTGATATCGGCCATTCGCCAATGAAGTTGGCATTGTACTACTCATTGCTGCTCCTTGCGATTATTGGTATCAAAAATATCGATTATATTTATTTTTGTTTGAGGTAAACTTTTTATTCGACGGGGCGGTCTTGAATTCTGCGAATTAAGCACCGACGTCTTATCTTCAAAAGCCGTCTGTTGATCTAACAATCTTCGTTCAATTTTAGAAAGAACTTTTGCAACTATAAGAGCGTCTTGAGGACGATCTTTAGGATCTTTTGAAAGCATTGACATTACAAATTGTCTTAATTGCAAATCAATAGTTTCAGGTAAAGGCGGTACAGGATCATTTACATGTGCAGCTGCAATATCAACTGGAGTAGCTCCAGTAAAAGGCCTATGGCCACACAATCCTTCGTAAGCTACAACTCCAAGAGAATAAATGTCTGACTGAGCAGTAGCTTGTTCACCTTGTGCTTGTTCAGGAGAAATATATTGTGCAGTACCAACAACCATTCCATCTTGGGTTATTTGTTCTTGATCATTAGAATAAGAAACGCCAAAATCAGTGATTTTCACACTACCAGTTTTAGAAACCATAATATTTGCAGGTTTAACATCTCTATGAATAACTCCATGCGAATGAGCTATAAAAAGTCCTCTAGCAGTCTGAATAAGAATTGGCAACAATCTAGTTGGCTCAACAACTTTTTCTTTACGATACAAATCAGCAAGAGATTTACTTGGAACGTATTCCATAATAAGGAATCCAATTCCATCATGCTCATAATAATCAAATAAAGCAGCAATATTAGGATGCGCAAGATTAGCAGAGTTATGAGCTTCAGCGCGTAAACGTCTTAATTTAGCTTCAACATTAGAAGTATCTGTTCTTAAAGCTTTAATAGCAACAACACGACCAAGTTGTATATCAAAGCCTTTCCAAACTTCTCCCATGCCACCTTGTGCTAAGCGATGATCAAGGCGATACCTATGATGAACTAATTGTCCTTCTATAAGTTTCATTTCGTAAGCGCCTCCTTCATCACCTTTTGCATAATTGGTCCTGCTGTTACAGTTCCAAATGAGTGAGAATTATGAATAACAACTGCTATAGCTATTTTAGGGTCTTGAGCCGGAGCAAATCCAATAACCCAACCATTTAATGATTCTTTATGAACACCAATTTGAGCAGTACCTGTTTTTGACGCCACAGGAATATTTGGCAAAGATAAGTGAGGATTACCCTTAGTTACAACAGACTGCATCATATTTGTTAATTTTACAGCATTATCAGCACTCATAACTTCACTCATAACAGTTGGCTTTGTTTGAGAAAGAACCGATAAATCACTAGACCTTACACAATCCACTAACGTAGGTTTCATTAACACACCTTTATTCGCAATTGCAGACGCAACCATTGCAGCTTGCAAAGGTGTAACTACTACATCTCCTTGTCCAATTGACTCAATAGCTAACTTATCAGGCGTTGGCTTAATTGGTATCCTAGATGTTACTGCGCGCATAGGGAAACCAGTAGAATCTGAACCATCAACTGTAATAGAACTGAAGAATCCAAATTTTTTAGCTTGTTGCGTTATAGCATCAGCACCTAAACTCACTCCAAGCTGAGCAAAAGCAGTATTAGATGAATAAGCTAAAGCATCTTCTAAAGAAATTTTCCCATCATTTCCATTTGCTTGATATACAACATTCATTAACGAGGTTTTAGTTCCAGGAAGAATATAACTTGAGCCTGCAGGAATAATACTGTCTGGCTGATATTTTCCAGACTCTAATGCAGCTGCTGCAACAACAGTTTTGAATATTGAACCAGGAGCATATAATTCAGATATTGCTCGATTAAGCATTGGATTATTAACATCTGAAGTCAACTTATTATAAGAACTATTAACTGAACCTATATTATGAAGAGCTAAATTACTCGGATCATAACTTGGAGTGCTTACCATTGCTCTAATCTTGCCAGTTTTAGGCTCTATCGCAACCAAAGCTCCATCTTTATCTTTAAGTAATTCGTAGGCTAGTTTTTGTAGTTTAGGATCTATTGAAGTTTCTATCGAAGCACCTTTATTTGCTACACCAGTAAATAACGACTTAAATTTTTGCCAGAACAAAGCATGAGAATCACCACTCAATAGCTCATTGCGTGAAGCTTCAATACCTCTATCTGCACGTTGACTGATAGAAAAATATCCAGTTATAGGAGCGTAAAGTGTTCCTTGAGTATAATATCTTTGATACGCAAAAGCATCTTTAGAAGGCTCTGATTTAGCCAAAATAGTCCCATCAGATGCCAATATTGAACCTCTAGGCGCTCCAAATTCGTTATATAAAGCACGCCTATTACGAGGATCTGAATTTAACGCGTTCGCTCTTATAGAAGTGATTGTCATACTTGATATTCCAAGAATAACAAACAAAATCACTACTGTAGCAAAAAGTTGTTTTAAGCATTTATTCATCACTATCACCCCTATTTGCAGAGTGATTGTTTATATTAAGAGATGGAACTACTAATTCAGGCCATAAGTCATCATCTAATTGCCTATTTTCATACAAATCCGAAGAACCAGAATCCGAATCCGAAGAACCAGAATCCGAATAAGATGAACTCTCATCGCTATCTAAATCATCATAATCTTCGTTTTCTTGTTCTCTATTTTGAGCAGCATCAGCACGCTCTTGTAATTCGCGCTCTCTTAACGCAGCTAAAGCTTCATATTGGAACGTATCAGACATCACAGCAGCTTCAGGCTTATTAGCAGCGTTAGAAATCACAACAAGAATTGCAACAAGAATATAATTAGCTACTAGCGAAGATCCTCCAGCAGCCATATAAGGCATTGTTAAACCAGTTAATGGAATAACTAATGTAATACCTCCAACAACAGTGAAAACTTGGAAAGCCATTGTAAAAACTAAGCCAGACGCTAATAATTTTCCAAATCCATCTTTAATTTTCATAGCTGTAATAATGCCAGAAGTAATAATTATCAAATAAAGCATCAATATAGCTAATAATCCAGTAAGTCCTAATTCTTCTCCAACAGAAGCATAAATAAAATCTGAATTAGCTAAAGGAGTAAGAGAAGGATGTCCTTTACCTAAACCTGTACCCATTGTTCCACCAGATGCAAGTCCAAAAAGACCACTTACAATTTGAGCAGAACCTCCAGGGAACCTATTGTAAATTTGCGAATCAAATGGATGTAACCACGCATCAACTCTATATTGAACATGCGCAAATAGTTTTACAGCAGCAAAACATCCTATCATGAATGCTATTACGCCAATTGCAAGCCAACTTTTTCTTCCTGTTGACACATACAACATCGATACGAACATAGCAAAGAACATTAAGGAAGTTCCTAAATCGTGTTGAATAACTAACACGCCCATAGAAATTGCCCAAACTATAGCTATAGGTCCTGTATCTTTCAATCTAGGAAGATGAACTTTAAAAATCTTCATACCACCAACAGCAAGACGATCTCTGTGATTAAAAAGATACGCTGCAAAGAAGAACGATAAGAATAATTTCGCAAATTCACTAGGTTGAAGAGTATGTTGACCAAAACCAACCCAAATTCTCGCTCCACCGATTTCTTTTCCAAAACCAGGAATCATAGGAGATAAAAGAAGCACAATACCTATAACCATGCTTACATACGAGAATCTTCTTAAAATACGATAATCATCAATAAAAATCACTAATAAAATCGAAAGAACTAATGCAACACAAACCCATATTAGTTGTTTAAGCGCCACATGCGTACCAAGTTGCTTATCAATACGAGCTATCATCGCTGTACCAATAGCAGTCAAAATCAACATGCAAGGTAATATAACTTGACTTGCAAATGGCTTTTTAACTAATAAAACTCCCCATAGAATCAAGTAAAGAATCGCAACTAATAAAAGCATTGAAGCGAATTGAGTTGTTATATAGCCATCTATTCGCAAGAACATTTGAATGAATATAATGCTTGCGATTAACATTGAAAATACTAATAACGCTACTTGTCTAATACGAGTAAAAGTCATGAGTTGTGATCCTCCTGACTAGTACTGTCACTTTTATGATCATTATCTTTATCTGAATCGCCATCAGATTTTTGTGACTCTTGATTATTGGAAGAAGACTTACTGCCACTATTACTATCTGAATTATCTTTCTTATCTGAATTATCTTTCTTATCTGAATCTTCAGAATTATTAGATTTAGTATTTTTACCGCTATCACGCAATTTTTCTATTTCTCTAGCGTGCATTTCACGACGAATTAAAGCAGCATGACCTCTAGCTTCAGAAAGACTACTAACAGTAATACCAGTTTTGAGTTGCTCTTGCCAAGATTTATCAAGATTACTTACGATTATGTCAGTTGATTCAACTTCATGAGATAAAGCTAAACCGAATATATTCGTTGGTACACCTTGATAAATAGCAACACGATTATTGTTGCTACCAACGTAATATTGCATTTGAGTCCAAGCATAAACTCCATATCCACATGCACATACAATAATTACAACAAATAGTGACGCTAAAGCGACTCCTATTCTAGTCCAACGTCGACGTAAATGATTTGCTTTATGCGCTTCGTCCTGTTCACGCTTTACAGCACGCGCAACATCAGGATCTCGAGGATCTGTGGAAATTTTCCCATTTTTCTTAGCAACAACAGGTATTTCATTAGTATCTGGAGTATACAAATCACTAGAATCTTCACGAATATGCGATGGCTGAACTAGACGAGTTGCCTGCTCAATATTAGAATTATCAGAAGATTGATCGCTATTTTGAGCTAAAGCTGCAGCTCTTTTAGCAGGCGAATTATCATCACGCAATGCAGGAGTAGAAGCAACAGCTTTATTAACAATATCTGCAATAGATTCCAAATCTAAACTAGCAGCTCCACCAATAAGAGGAGTTTGATGAGGTAAATCAAAAGCATCAGCATCTAAAGCCAAAGTAGCATCCGCAATAACAGCAGTAACATTATCAGTGCTGCCTGCACGAAGTGCCATAGAAACAAGTTTTTGAGCACATTCTTCCTGGTTAGAAATAGTGCTCATAACCTCTTGAATAGTAGAATCCTCTAAAACTCCACATAAACCATCTGAGCATAAAAGCCAACGATCAGAAGGATGCGCAACACGTATTGAAATATCTGGACGAGGATCAATATCAAAATCACCCAATACTCTCATAACAACATTTCTTTGAGGGTGATTTCGAGCTTCTTCAGGAGTTATATGACCCATATCAATCAAATGTTGAACATAACTATGATCTGAAGTTATTCTCATAAGATGATTATCTCTCAATAAGTATGCTCTAGAATCCCCCAAATGAGCTAAAACCCAATAACTACTTACAAGAGATAATGCAGTAACAGTTGTACCCATTCCTGCTAATTTACGTTCTCGCTTAGCTTTACCCACTATTGCATCGTGAGCTGCCATAATAGAAGTTTCCAACATATCAGAAACTTTTTTAACATCATTTGGGCGAGAATCTTGTTCTATATGAGCTAAAGATCTAATAGCAATAGTAGAAGCAGTATCTCCACCAGCATGACCACCCATACCATCGCAAATTGCAGCAAGATGTTCACCAGCAAATGCTGAATCTTGATTATTACTACGAACTGTACCAACATCACTTACAGCTGTAGCATACATGAATAAAGTCTTATCTATAGAAAAAGAATTATTATAATTTTCTGATTTAGCTTCTTTTATTTCATCAGATTTATTTTTAAATGAATCTTCGATATTTTTATAATCAGAATCATCTATATTATTATTGGTCATATTTGAATCAGAATGAGCCATATGTATCACCTCAATTCAAACATGGTCGCGCCAATACGCACAGAAGTCCTAGGCTTTAGTACAACTGGCTCTGTTACACGAGCATGACCAATCATAGTTCCATTAGTACTTCCCAAATCTTCAAGAACCCATGATTGAACACTATTGTTGAAATAAACACGAGCATGATGAGATGAAACAAATTCGTCATTTAATACAACAGTATTAGATGCAGATCTTCCTAATGTAACTCCAGACGCATTTAATGGGAATGAAGATCCTGCTAAAGGCCCGTCAATAATAACTAAAAGTGTAGGACCATTATTATGAGGTGACTTGTTATGCTGCTCATCATTTTGCGAAATATTGTTACGAACCTTATTATTAGACTCGGAAGCGTAATTAGAACGCTTATTTTTGTCCATCAACTTCTTTTTACGAGGACTAAAAATTTCAATATCCTTATGCAAAGACCGAATAGCACACCACACAAAAATCCAAAGTAAAGCTAATAAACCATACTTCAGTATTGCAAATGTAAGTTCAGTAAAAATCATGCGCGTGCTCGTCTCTTAGAAGTTCTCTTACTCCTGATCTTGCGAGGAAGCCCAATAGAGTATGCGAGTTCTACCAATGGTAATCGTATTGCCATCAACTAAAGTAGCTGCTGGAACTTGATGACCTTCAACAAAAGTACCATTCGTAGAACCAAGATCCCTAGCAATCACACCATCTGGAGTTATATTGATATTAAGGTGACGGCGAGAAATACCAGGATCATCAATAACAATATCGCATCCAGATCCACGACCTAAAATAGTGTTATCTTTAGTCAACAAATACTGATTTCCATTGATTTCCAGCATAGGATGATTTTGAGATTGATCTTCTGTAGTAACAGGAACAGCATTACCTTGAACAGATTCAGAAGATAATTGGAAATTGCCTTTTGTTAATTCCAAATCTTCCTCAAAAATAACCACAACAGGACCGACAAAAGCATAATGCTGACTTTTAGCATATTGAGTAAGATTATCGGCAAGTTCATTTGCCAATGCTTCACTTCCCCATTGCTCAATATGATCAAAATCAGGTGTACTCAACTTAAAACGATACTCATTAGGAGCAACCGTATGATCATGACCAATTGGCATGGCTTCAGAATCAATTTCTCGCTCCAAAGCACTAGAAAGATCTACAGGTTGTAAATCTTTAGAGCCAAATTTGGCGAAGACACCGTTCATTGCACCTTCAACGCTTTTCTCAAGTCGGTCAAGCACGCTCATTATAAACCCTTTCTATCTTTTCAACATAGTACTCGTCACCGGGTACGGTATTCAACATTCCATATTTTTATAATAATTTTTATAATAATTTTTAACTCTCAAAAACAAATATTAAGGTTTATATATCAATATTAAAGCCTTATCAAAGTATTCATTATTAGTTATAGCTTATTCACCTTTTAGCATAGTTAATGTAGTACTCTTAAATAATATGAATACTTATAATAATGAAAATTCGAATTTTAAAAAAGTTATGCAATGCTTTTTGTATTCTATAACGTTTTTACTAGCTGTTGCTTTTCCTATTATAGGTAAAGCAATATTGACAAATCCAAAAGAAATTGCTTATGAAAATTCTATAGTCGCTTTATTCCATAATAATTCTCCACATTTTTTGTATTCAATTTCTCATGTTATAGCAATAATTTTCTCAACTAAATGTTGCATTCTTATATTAGTTTTATTAGCATTAGCATCTCTTTATATACATAAAAATTATAAAATTACTATTGTTCAACTCCTTATATCATTACTTCCGATGATATACGTTTTTGCAGTTAAATTTGCTGTTCATAGAAATAGGCCAAATATAGGAATATCCGTTCAATTACCTCCAGATCCAAGCTTTCCTAGTGGTCACACTGCTGCAGCTGTAGCAATTTGCACGATGATCATGTTAATTGTTTATCTTAAAAAACCTACTTTCCTTCAATCAGGATTGTTTATAAGTGGATTTGTTGTGATTATTGTTGCAATATCCAGACTTATTGTTGCAGCACACTTCCCTACAGATGTTCTAACTTCAGCTATTATTTATCCGCTATTAGCAACAACTATTTTCTACATGTTTCAAAAACGTGGTTTATATGAATCAATTAAAATCAATAAAATAAATGGATCAGATATATTGAATAAAGTAGAAAACACTGAAATAGAAAACACTAGCGAAAAATAGAAATAACAAAATAACAATAAAAGTAAATATCCTCTCTAACTTTTGAACATCTTTTTGTGTTAGAGAGGATATTTTTCTTTACTAAATCTAAACTAAATCTAAACTACTTATTCGCTAACTCACTACGAATATCTTTCAATAGTGAAATTATTTCTTTTTCGCGAATCTCTCGTTTCTCTTCTTCAGTTTTTTCTTTATCTATTTGCAACAAATTCGCGCTAACTTCTCTTAATTTATTTATAGGAAGAACTATACAAAAATATACAGCTGCAGCAACAATAATGAAGTTCAATAAAGCACCTATAACAGCTCCAAAAGATATTGTTGCTCTGTTAAACGTAATTGTAAGAACACCATTAAGCTCTGGTTTTCCACAAATCATAGCAATTAAAGGGTTAATTATGTGTTTAACAATTGCTGTTACAACTGAAGTAACAGCGCTACCCATAACAACACCAACAGCCATATCAATAACGCTGCCGCGAGAAATAAACTTCTTAAATCCCTTTAACATAATGTTCTAAACTCTATCAGTCATCTCCCAAAGTGAGATGAACTCCTCCAACTAATGCTCCAACAACGTTATAAAGCAAAGAAACAATCACAGAAAGAACAGTAGCAACTAATATTTCAACAACTGAAAATATAGTTGTCGCGCTTAAAACAGCAGGAAGTGAGAATACGTCTGCAAGATTAAAACCATTAGTGTCTAAACCGGTAGAAGATACAATCTGCGTTACTTGATCAAAAACACCAACCATGTTCAAGAACACCCATACTAAACCTGCAGCAATAACTTGAATAATTCCTACAGCAACACTCAGCAAAAATGCTACTTTAGCTATAGACCAAGGATCAACCCTAACTAAAGAAAGGCTCATTCTACGTGCTCGTGGACGATGCGAAGAATGCGCTCTTTTTTTAGTCTGAGAAGAAGCCACTCCTCCAATAGTACGAGGCATTGCACCACCACTATTTTCAGATGAATACGCTCCAGAAGAAGCTGTACGCACTGGTTCATAATCCTCGCTCATGAATTATTCCTTCTCTTATATTTGTTTAGTCAGTACAAGAAGTTTTAATAACTCTATAATGTGCTGATTAAGCCTATTTATTGCTTATTTCTAATAAAAAAGAGTATCAGTCGAAAAGGACGTGCCATTAGACTGATACTCTTTAATTTTCACACTTTATTAAAGTTTATTATTCTTTATTTAAGTGTTTAATAATAATTATTTAATTAAGTATTAAATATTTTTAATTATTAAATACTATTATTATCTGTATCTTCGCTAGATTCGTTCATAGTGTGAGATTCATTTATTTCTTGACTCTCTTTTACTTCTTTTGAATCAAATTCAGAAGATTCTTGATTTTCAACTATCTCAGGATTTTCTTCATCTTTTTCTTCATTACGAGCTATAGAAATAATCTCATCACCTTTATCTGGCTTAGCAAGTGTGACACCTTGAGTAGTTCTTCCAGTGCGCTTAACTTCATTCACATCTGAACGAATTACTTTTCCAGATTTCATAATTGCCATTACTTGATCTGTTTGTTCAACAATCAAAGCACCAACCAAAGAACCGCGTCCCTCTGCAAGCTGTACAGCTTTAACACCATAACCATTTCTACCTTGCAAACGATATTCTTCAATAGCAGTCCTCTTAGCAAAACCTTCATTTGTAACAACAAGAAGATCTTTACTTGTTTCAGCAGCAACTACATCCATATCAAGTAATTCATCGCCATCTCTAAATCGCATACCTTGAACACCAGCAGTCTGACGTCCCATTGGGCGAAGTTGCACATCATCAGCTCTAAACTTCAAACTCATTCCAAGCTTAGAAACGAGAATAATGTCATCTTCTGAATTGCAAAGTGCTGCACCAATAAGTTCATCTATTGGTTCACCAGTTTCTTCATTAGACATTAAGCGAACTGCAATTAAACCACCTTGACGAGGTGAATCATATTCTTGCAAAGAAGTTTTCTTAACTTTTCCAGAACGAGTTGCCAAAACCAAATATTTAGCAACATCATAATTTGGAATTGAAAGAACTGTTTGAATAGTTTCTCCTGGAGTGAATTGCAATAGGTTAGCAACATGCTGACCCTTAGAATCGCGTGAACCTTCTGGCAATTCATAAGCTTTCAAACGATAGACTCGACCACGATTAGTAAAGAAAAGCAACCAATTGTGAGTAGATGTTAAGAAGAAATGATCAACAACATCATCTTCACGAAGCTTTGCACCTTTAATGCCTTTACCACCGCGATGCTGAGCACGATACTCATCAGCCTTAGTTCGCTTGATATAACCTGCTCGAGTTACTGTTACAACAACGTTTTCTTCAGCAATAAGATCTTCAACATTCATTTCACCAGAGAATGGGAGAATCTTAGTTCTGCGTTCATCGCCATATTTTGCAACTATTTCATCAAGTTCATCGCCAACAATTTTGCGTTGACGTTCTGGGCTTGCCAAAATATCGTTATAATCAGCAATTCTACGCATCAATTCTTCATGCTCATCTAAAATCTTTTGACGTTCCAAAGCTGCAAGTCTACGAAGTTGCATAGCAAGAATAGCGTCAGCTTGTACATCATCGACATCAAGCAAATTCATTAAGCCTGTGCGAGCAGTATCAACATCTTTAGATTGACGAATTAAGGCAACTACTTCGTCAATCATATCTAGGGCTTTCAAATAGCCTTGTAAAATATGATCTCTTTCTTCGGCTTCGCGCTTCAAATAACGAGTACGACGATCAATTACTTCAAGCTGATGAGTTACCCAATGACGAATAAAAGCATCTAAACTCAAAGTTCTAGGAACGCCGTCAACCAAAGCAAGCATATTTGCGCCGAAAGTCTGCTGCAATTGTGAATGCTTATACAAGTTATTTAAAACAACTTTTGGTACAGCATCTCGCTTAAGAACAAGAACTAAACGCTGACCTGTACGACCAGATGTTTCATCTCGCATATCCGCAATGCCTTGAATTTTGCCATCACGAACAGCTTCACGAATAGAAGCAGCTAAGCGATCAGGATTAACTTGATATGGTAGCTCAGTAACAACCAAGCACATTCTTCCCTTAATTTCCTCAGTATTAACTACTGCGCGCATTGTAATTAAGCCGCGTCCAGTTCTGTACGCTTGCTCAATTCCCTTATGACCTAAGATAGTTGCTCCAGTAGGGAAATCAGGTCCTTTAATACGCTGAATTAAAGCTTCAAGTAATTCTTCTTTACTTGCTTCAGGATGATTCAAAGCCCAGTGCACACCATCAGCCACTTCACGCATATTATGAGGTGGAATATTTGTTGCCATACCAACAGCAATACCAGCAGAACCGTTAACTAAAAGATTTGGAAAACGTGCTGGAAGAACTGTAGGTTCTTGAGTTTTACCATCATAATTAGGCAAGAAATCAACAGTGTCTTTATCAATATCTCTAACCATTTCCATGGCTAAA
Source organism: Gardnerella bivia (assembly GCF_049262715.1). Lineage (NCBI taxonomy): Bacteria > Bacillati > Actinomycetota > Actinomycetes > Bifidobacteriales > Bifidobacteriaceae > Gardnerella > Gardnerella bivia. The sequence continues at coordinate 521,612 of NZ_CP058399.1, read as the reverse complement.
GGTGCCATACGACATTCTGTATAACGCATTGCTGCTGCAGGATCGTCACCAGGAGAACCAAAGTTACCTTGACCATCAACAAGCATGTATCGCATAGACCAAGATTGAGCCATACGAACTAAAGTGTCGTAAATAGCAGAATCACCATGAGGGTGATACTTACCCATAACGTCACCCACAACGCGAGAGCACTTATTATATCCACGATCCGGTCTATAACCGCCATCATACATAGCGTAAATAACGCGGCGATGAACAGGCTTCAAACCATCACGAACATCAGGTAAAGCGCGCTCAACAATAACAGATAATGCGTAAGCTAAATAAGATTCACGCATTTCTTGTTGCAAATCCATATGCTTTACGCGAGCACCCTTCATTAAGCCATAATCAGTATTATCTGCTTCTTGTGGGCTTTGTGGCTCCATTGATTCGTCCGGCAGCTGCTCTTCACCATCATTATTGACGGAGTTCATTTCATCTACCAATGTAATTCCTTTTTCTTACGATTCGAAGTATTTTTGCACTTATAAAATATTTACAAATATTTTTAAGATTTAAGCATCAATGAAACGTGCATCATGAGCATTTCGCTGAATGAAAAGTCTACGAGGCTCTACTTCATCACCCATAAGCATTGAGAACGTTTCATCAGCACGAGCAGCATCTTCAATATGAATTTGCTTTAAGATTCTATGATCAGGATCCATAGTAGTTTCCCACAATTCCTGATAGCTCATCTCACCTAAGCCCTTGTATCTCTGAATACCTTCACCCTTAGGAAGTTGACGACCAGCAGCTTTACCTTCTGCTAAAACTCTATCTCGCTCAGCATCAGTATAAACAAAATCATGTGCTCCCTTACTCCACTTTAAACGATAAAGCGGAGGCATAGCTACGTAAACGTATCCGGCAGTAATCATAGGACGCATGTATCTGAAGAACAAAGTCAAATTCAATGTAGCAATATGAGCACCATCGACATCAGCATCAGCCATAATAATAACTTTGTGATATCTAACTTTGCTTAAATCAAAGTCTTCACCGTAACCACCGCCAACAGCAGTAATTAAGGATTCAATCGTTTCTGATTTCATCATTCTGTCTATTGAAGCACGCTCAGTGTTAAGGATCTTACCACGTAAAGGCAAAATTGCTTGAGTAATAGGATCTCTACCTTGAATTGCTGAGCCACCTGCAGAATCACCCTCTACTATGAATAATTCGCACTCTTCAGGATTATTTGATTGGCAATCCTTCAATTTATCTGGCATTCCAGCAGTTTCAAAAATAGACTTTCGTCTAGTATTCTCGCGAGCTTTCTTTGCAGCTAAACGTGCACGAGATGCTTCAATTGATTTTTGAATAATATTCTTTGCTTCACTTGGATGAGCATCAAACCAATCACCGAGTTTTTCAGTCATAACTCGCTGCACAAAAGTCTTAGCTTCGGAATTTCCAAGCTTAGTTTTTGTCTGACCTTCAAATTGAGGAGTGGTAAGTTTTACTGAAACAACAGCAGTTAAGCCTTCGCGAACATCGTCACCAGAAAGATTAGTATCTTTTTCTTTTAATATATTCTTTTCACGCGCATAACGATTTACTAAAGTAGTAAGAGCTGCACGGAAACCTTCTTCGTGAGTTCCACCTTCAGTAGTTGAAATTGTATTAGCAAAAGTATGAACTGCTTCAGAATAAGCAACAGTCCATTGCATAGCAATTTCTGCAGAAATACCAATTTCAAGATCTTCAGCCTCAAAATCAATAACATCTGGCTCTACTGGAACAGCTTTACGAGATTTAACTAAATAGTCAACGTAATCTTTAATACCATGCTCGTATCTATAACTCACACTTCTATGTTTATCTTCATTACTAGATTCAGCATCCCCTGCTACTTCATCACCTGCTTCATCAGGCTTTCGCAAATCAGTTAAGGAAATTTTTAATCCCTTATTAAGAAATGCCATTTGCTGGAATCTAGAACGTAATGTTTCAAAATCATAAATAGTAGTTTCAAAAATTGCAGCATCTGGCCAGAATGTAACAGAAGTACCAGTTGATTCACCTTCTGCCATTGGCTCACCTTTAGCTAAAGGAGCAGTTGGATGCTGATTTATATAAGTTTGAGTCCAATGGAATCCTTGACGTCTAACTTCAATATCTACTCTTGTAGAAAGTGCATTAACTACAGAAATACCAACACCGTGAAGACCACCTGAAACAGCATAACCGCCGCCGCCAAACTTACCACCTGCGTGAAGCTTAGTCATAACTGTTTCTACACCAGAAACACCTTCTCCAGGTACTTCATCAACTGGAATACCACGTCCATCATCAACAACTCTAATTGCATTATCTGGCAAAATCGTCACTTCAATGTGAGAAGCATAACCAGCTAAAGCTTCATCAACAGAGTTATCTACGATTTCATAAACCAAATGGTGTAATCCTCGAGGACCTGTTGAACCAATGTACATACCTGGACGAATACGCACTGCTTCCAAACCTTCGAGCACACGAAGATCACTAGCATCGTAATGTTCAGGAGCAAGCGAATCATCAAGTTGAGCATCATCTAACTTATGCTCATCATTGATTTTCTCTATCGAATCGTCTTCCATATTTGACAACTTCGATCCCTTCCCGTATTGCCTCGCAAAATATGCTATTCACAAGGTCGATACACGCTAGAAAGCACATAAAAGGGGGTTCTAGCGATTGAACTATAACATACGACATTCTACACATATACCCTGACGGCTTAAGAATAAGAGCCATTGTAAAGATTTGGCTTTATATAGCGAAATATAAAGATTAAAATACTAAATAACAATATTAAAAAATAAAACTAGAAACCAAAAAACTAAGAACTAAAAACTAAAAACAAAAACTAAAACTAAAAACTAATGTTTTTTATCAGTTGAAATAACTAACTTTATATTTTTAATATTTTTTATACTCTTTTCCTCTATTTTTTTAAGAATAATTTTTTTAGATGAATTAACTAAAAATTTTGTAATTGTATAAGCAGACTGATTATAAGCGCTGATAATTAAAGTTTCTTTATCTAAATCTTCAACTTTGCTAAATTTTGCATTATATTCACCAATAATATTTGGCCATAGCTTATTTAATTTAGAAATTGTAAGGAATTTGTCCCAATTATGATTATGAGCAAATAAGTCTAAAACAGAATTTAATTTGCTAGGATCTCTTCCAGGCTTACCAAAACTTTCCCAAGAATCCTCTTGCTTTTGATCTCGCTTTTCTAATTTTTCTCCCTTATTTTTAATAGGTTCAAAAATAAGTGATGGTAAAACTCTAGTATCAAGATTCAAAATTAAATGTACAGGCTTCTTCATATTCTCTCACCATTGTTTTCTTTACTGCTTACATCATTTGAATCACTACTACTCGAACCACTACTTGAATCACTACTACTCGAACCACTTAAATTTCGCTTAGAAATAACTTCATCGATAATACTTTTATGACTAGAATCAATGTTTTGAATAGTATTATTAAAATTATTTTCACAAAAAACTAATTTAGAAACATCAATAAAAGAATCACTTTTTATAACATCATTTTTCGGTATATCACTTAATGAAGCAACAGTAATAAAAACTTGACCTTTATTACGAATAAAATTGACTATTTGCAATCTACGCGACTCATCTAATTGAGAAAAAACATCATCTAAAATAATAATAGGTTTTTGATTATTTTTATCTTCTAAAGCCTTAAATAAAGACATTTTCAGAGCTAAAGCAATAGTCCAAGACTCTCCATTAGATGCAAAATCTCTAGCATCAAATCCGTCAAGTTCTATAGAAAAATCATCACGATGAGGGCCAATAAGATTACATCCTCTAGCAACTTCACCAGCATAGATACGTTGAAAATGCTCACTTATTTTTGAAGCACAACTTTTAAATAAATAATCACTATTTTTTTCGCCAACAGAAACTTCACCATTTGTATCACGGCAAAAAACGCCATCAACATTATAATCAAGATTACAGTTATTTTCACCATTAGCATCGCTAAAAACATCAAAAACTTCTTCAAAAGAAGGATTATAAATTATATTTGCATTTTGCTTACAGCTAGTTATTTCACTTATAATAGATGAAAAATATTTTGAAAGTTCTTTGATAATTTTTATGCGATTTTTAGTTATGGAAATACCAACTTCAATCAATCTTCCAGTCCAAATTTCCAAACTTGAAAGAGAAACATTTACAGAATTATTTGATAATTGTTTTAATAAAGCAGTTCTTTGCTTAGCAATATGCTTATATTCTTGAATAAGTCTAGAGTATCCAGATATCAGTAAAACTCCAGCTTGATCTAAAAAAGTTCTACGATTAGAAGGATCTCCTAATACTAAAAACTGATCTCTTGGAGTAAAAGAAACAGATGGTATTAAGCCAACAACATCTCGCATATAGATAGATTTTCCAGAATTTATACGAGCGCGATTAGCTCCTCTAGAATTCAAAGTAACTTCATAAGTATAAATTTCGTTACAAGAATCGTTTAATTTTTCATTGTCTAATAAATTCTTATTTTTAAAAGTATTATTTAAATCACTTAAACTATTTAAATTATTAACATTAAAACGAATAGTTGCAGAAGAATTTCCTTTTTTAATAAGTGGAGTTGTTAAAGAAGTTCTATGACTTACTCCAGTTGAAATAACTTCAATAGCTTCAACAATATTTGTTTTACCTAGACCGTTATTACCATAAAAAACATTAATATCAGGATTGCAATCAATTACACAATGATTCCATGATCTAAAATTATCTAGAGCAATAAGCGAAATATGCATTATTCCTCCTAAAAAAAATTGCTAATCAAAATCTTTTAAAACTAATGTTTTTTTATATTCTAATATTTTTATTTTATTATTTAATGATTTATTTATTCTTATTTGTTTTCTAAATAAAAATATTTACCTTTGAATGATATTTAGCAGAAAATTTAAGATTATAAATAATCTATTAAAACATCATTCAAAGGCTAAGAATCTAATATTTTTATTGCTATTTTTATCGTGGAAGCATTGGAACAACAAGATAACGATAAGTTAGAGATTCATCTCCATCTATTTCTTGTTGTCCATTAAATTCTACTGGTTTAACAGCTGTTTTTATCTTCACATGAACGTATGGCTCAGTAATATTATTTAATCCTTCAATTAAGAAATTAGGATTAAATTTAACTTGAATATCTTCTCCATCCATGTCAATGTTAATGCTCTCTTTTGCTTGTGATTCATTTGAATCTCCAGCGAAAAGAGTTAGCTCTTGACCTTCAAATGAAAGAGTAATAGAAGGATCTCTACCTACGACTAGTGAAACTCTTTTAATTGCGTTAATAAGATTTTGTTTATCAATAACAGCGTGAATAGAATATTCTTCTGAGAATAAGAGATCTAAAGAAGGAAATTCGCTATCAATAAGTTGAGCTGTAGTGGAATGATATGAATTTTCAAATCCTAAGAGATTAGGATCTTCAGCATTAAGATTTATTAAAACATTGCTATTATCGTTTAAAGATCTAGATATATCTTTAAGTAAAGTGCCCATAATAAGAGCTTCAGTGTTTATATCTTGTTTTTCTGGAGTCCACTTAAAAGATGCTCTAGATAGCCTATATCTATCAGTTGAAGTCATAATAACAGAATCATTTTCAAAGCGAACATGAATTCCTCTAAGAACAGGTCTTTCATCGTCACGTGAAATAGCTACAGAAGCTTGATTAACTGCTTGAATAAAAGTAGGTGCATCAACTTGACCTAATTTTTCAGGCATTGTAGGAAGATCTGGATATTCACTTTCAGGCATTAGTTGCAAATTAAAAGTTGATTTTCCAGAAGTAATAGTCAAAGTAGTTTCATTTGAGGATAATGTTGTTTTTTCGTTAGGTAGAAGTTTAGTTATTTCGGCTAATAGGCGACCAAGAACTAGTATGCTTCCATCTTCTTCAACTTCAGCTTCAATATGGTTTTTGCTTGAAACTTGATAATTGAAAGCAGAAAGGTTTAGAGTACCATTTGATGCTTCAATTTTTAATCCAGCAAGAATAGGGTTTGCTGGTCTAGAATCTATGATTCTTGTGGTCCAAGCTACTGCGTCTGCAAAGGCTTCGGAATTAACTTCTACTTGCATACTTCCTCGTTTCTTAAAATCTTAATTTAGTTTAGCGTAAGGTGTTACCCGAAATCTTTTCAAAAGCTGATATAAAAAATGGTTGGTTATTACTTTAGTTATTAAATAAAATAAAAATAATATTCATATTAAGCATCGTGGATATGTGGATAACTAATAAAAATCAAGAAATAAGAAGGCTTATCCACAAAAAGAGAATGTGCATAACTTGTGGAAGTCAATGTGCATAACTTGGCGACTTATCCACATTCGAAGCTATTTCTTGGCGTATCCACATTTTAAAGGCTTTTATTAACTTGTTATCCACATTTTTTAGCGGCGTTTTCCACGACTTATACCCAGGGTTTACCCACATTTGTTAATAAATATGTGGATAACTTTTTATTTTTTTATTAACTACCCAATAATAAGTTTGTGGAAAACCGCTTTTTATAGTTAAAAATAAATCAAAAATTCAGCGTAAAAAGAAAAATTCGTAAAAATTATTGAACAAAATTCTCTCGATTATTCTCTCGAATATTTTTGCGAATAATTTAGCTAATATTCTATCGAATAATCTCGCTAAAATAATCGCGAATAATCGTATAAATTCGATTTTAATAAAATTCTAATTGTTTTGCTCCGAATTTTCTTCGCTATTTTTCCCGTCTTCATCAGGAGCATTATGTTGCTTTAAACGAACAGTTAAATCAATAACATAGTTATAAATTTCCTGTTTTTGCTTCATTTCATCACTAATTCTCGTATAAGCATGCATTACAGTAGTATGATCTCTACCGCCAAAAACTTCACCAATATCGACTAAGCTCATGCTAGTCATTTCTCTAGCAAGATACATTGCGATTTGACGAGATAAAGCTACATTTTTAGTGCGTGTGCGACCAACTATTTCGTCAAAAGTAAGATGAAAATATTTCGCAACTTGACCAATAATATCAGTAGGACGAATTTCAATATCTGATGCAAAAAAATCCTGTAAAGCTCTTTCAGCAAGAACTCTACTAACAGGTTGATTACTTAATGATGCAACAGCAGTAACTCTAGTTAAAGCTCCTTCAAGCTCTCGAATATTTTGAGTAAAACGTTCAGCTATAAGATCGAAAACTTCAGCAGGAATTTTTACAGAATTTGTTGAAGCCATCATTTTTAAAATAGCAATTCGAGTTTCTAAATCAGGTGGCTTAATATCAACAGTTAAACCAGATTCAAATCTTGTAATAAGTCTAGATTCAAATCCTCGCAAACGTTTAGGAGCAACATCAGAAGCAATAACAATGCGCTTATTAGCTTGATAAAGAGCATTAAAAGTATGGAAGAATTGCTCTAATGTGGCTTCTTTACCGCCTAAAAATTGAATATCGTCAATAAGCAAAAAATCAACCTCTCGATATTTTCTATTAAACTCGGAGATTTTATTTTGACTTTCATTAGGAACTCGCAAAGCATCAATAAAATCATTTGTAAATTCCTCACTTGTTACATATCTAACTTTTAGTGAAGAATCTTTTACTAAAGCATAATTTCCAATAGCATTAAGCAAATGAGTTTTACCTAATCCGGATCCTCCATAAATACACAAAGGATTGAAATCTTTTCCGGAACCTTCTGCAACAGCCAGAGCAACAGTTCGCGCAAAACGATTTGAATCTCCCGGAACAAAATTATCAAAAGTAGCGCAAACATTTAAATGAGTTTTAGGATCTGTTTTTACAGAAACAGATATTTTTCCATTACCCTTATTGTTAGTTATTGAAGAACCAATGATTTCTGGTTTAAAAACAGAAAATCCAGTAGATAAAGGAAAAGGTGGCTGTATTGGTATAGAATTATCGTCTTCGTTTTCGCTAACGTTTTCGCTAACGTTAGCGCTATCGATTTCGATAATATCTTTATTTTCGCTATAGTTTTCGTTTTTGTTATTTATATCTTCTTCGTTTACACTAGCATCTTTATTTTCGCTATTGCTGTCTTTTTTGTTATATCTATTGTTTCTGTTATAGACATCGTTTTCGCTATATCTATCGTCTTTGACTTCAGTAACAGTAAAATCAGTTTCTTTTAAATCTGCGAAGTTTGGAATTTCATCAACAGGTTTTCTGCCATAATCATCTAACTCAGAATAGCCATAGTATGGGTCTAAAATATATCGTTTTGCTTCAGATTCATCAAATGTGTACTTTCTTACTTCTGTAGTTCCGGATTCAGAAGTGTAAATAGTTGAAGAAAAGTTTGATTTTGAACCTGTTAATGAGTTGTTTGCATTACTAACGCTGTTTTTTGTGATATCTTTGCCATATTGGTCAATGCTTCGATTATTTTGATTAAAGATTTGAGCGTCTTGAACGTTTAGATTATTCTGTATATTTTGATTGTTTTGAGCGTTTTGAACGTTCAAATTCCTGTTATTTGTATTAGTTTGATTATTATTTTCAGAAAAATTATTGTTATCTTCAGAAAAACTATCGTAAGGCTTTACAATCTTAAAAGCAGGAAACATATCTTTTCCTGTGCAGATCTTTAATGCCACTAGTAATGGCTCATTAAGCTCATTTTGAAGTGCTTGCTGAGCAGTGGCACTTGTAACGCATAAAACAATAGTAGTGCCATAAATTGCCTCAGGATGAACACCTTCAAACCAGCTTTTATCTCTAGCACTTAGTAAAGCATTATGTTTTAATACACTAAGCGTATTGGCCCATACAATAGCAGCTTGTGCTACTGGGTCGCTGAATGCATCAGACATACCACTCCAATCCAAAACGCCTAATTAAGAAATCCTAAATTCATTGCGTGTATAACATTTTTGCGCGTAAGAAAAAGAACTTCAATAGAACATGTTTACTACCACCCTGTGAAGTTATCCACAGCCTCGCGTGTTGAAAATATTGGATTGTTAATAACATGCGTGTAATTTGTGGATAATTTTTTGAATGCTTAAATTATCGAATTTCTAAAGTTTTCTAGGGCTTTCGTATTTATTTACAAGTAATTTAGTTATTTTATTTAATAGAAAATATCTAAGTTAATTTATATAAATTCTGTTTGAAATATGAATAATTTGTGTAATAATTGATTGAGTTTTTTGCCTTTTGGTGAGGGGTAATAGTAATTTAGTAGAGCTTGACGTAAAATTGGTCACGTTTTTACATGACTGAATATAGGAGCATTATTTATGAAAAGGACATTCCAGCCAAATAATCGTCGTCGTCACATGAAGCACGGCTTCCGCGTTCGCATGCGTACGCGTGCTGGTCGCGCAGTAATCAATCGTCGTCGCGCTAAAGGTCGTAAGTCGCTGTCTGCCTGAGTTGAGATAGCGTCGTAAATATGGAAAGGCTGAAAAGCCATCGTGACTTTGTTGCGGTACTCAAAAAACGGCGCAAAGTGAGTTCGCGGGATATCGTCGCGCATTATTTGATGCGTGACGATACAACCGTATGTAGCGCACTTAATCAGGTAAATGATTTTACGAATAATGAAACCACGGGATTTGATAGTAGTCCCGCGGAATTTTTTGATACCTTAAAACAGCCTGAAAAGTCTTATAATTCCAACGATTTCGCGAAAAATTATTCTTTTGGAGTTAAATGCGCGGAAAAGGAAAAATGTAAAAGACTTGGTCTTGCAGTATCTAAATCAGTTGGCAAAGCAGTAGTGCGTAATTTAGTTAAAAGACGCTTTCGTGTGCTTGCAAGTAAATACGAATCTTTATTGCCTTGTTATTGTGATGTTGTGTTACGAGCAAAACCTAGTGCTGCAAATGCAACGTTTGCTTCATTGAATCAGCAAGTTGAAAAATTGTTTATCAATATAACCAATAATGCTAAGATTCATGAGCAAAAAAGCAACACATCTTTCAATCGCGAGATAGTGGATCAATCTAATGAACATAAAAGCGATGAATCTAGCGAATCTTTGTATGAAGATTTTAAGAAAGACTCATATGAAGATTTCGCAAATGATTCTAAAAAATGTTTATACGATTTTTCACAAGATTCTCGCGAAGTAGATTCTCGCGGAGTAGATTCTCGTACTTCAAATAGTTCTGAAACAGAGTCTATATGATTGAAGAGTATTATTGCGATGAATAGATGTTGCTAAAAGTGTTGTTAAGAAGGTTGTTAAAAGTTTATTAGATTTTTCTAAAGACTTTTAAGATTTCATAAAGTTATACAATGCGAGGATTTTTAAAGAGGAAGGTGAAAAATATGTATAGCAAATCTGCTTTTGATAATAAAGCAAATAAAGCCAAATCGCATATTTCATGTTCCTTAATAATGATTAATTCTATTCGCTGGTATCAGAGAGTAATATCTTCCAATAATCCTGCATGCTGTCGCTACTACCCTACTTGTTCCAGATATGCAATTGAAGCTATTGAGCGTTATGGAGCATTTCGTGGCGGATTGTTAGCTTTTTTGAGATTATTAAGATGCCGACCATGGACTAGTTGTAGTATTGACGATGTTCCGCGAAAATATTCTATTTTTTATCGTTGTGCTTGGTCTAAAGCGCATGAAGAGCCACGGCTAACTCCCTTGGCTGAAGAAGACAAGGAAAACTAATGTTTAATCAAGATCATTTCGTACTTGATAATGGATTCTTCGGATGGTTTTATAAAATCCTAACGCCAGTTGAGTGGATTATGACTCAAATTATGGTGTTGTTCCACAAGTTCTTAACCCTTATAGGAATGAATGAAATAGGATTATCTTGGGTGCTTTCAATAGTATTTTTGCTATTGGTTGTTCATGCATGCATTTTCCCTGCGTTTATTAAAAGCATTAAAGGAATGCGCCAAATGCAGGCTATTTCCCCTCAAATTAAGAAAATTCAGCAAAAATATAAAGGGAAAAATGATCCTGCAAGCAAAGAAGCTATGCAACGTGAGATGATGAAGCTTTATCAGGATAATAATGCTAATCCTGCTGGTTCTTGCTTACCTATGATGATTCAAGGTCCCGCTTTTATGAGTATGTGGTATACGCTTTCAGTAATTCCTTTTATTGCAAACGGTAAGCATGCTCCGCTTGGCGCTTTTGATGTTACAGTTGCAAAACAATTTGTAAAAACACATGTTTTTGGTGTAGGTCTTTCCGATACATTCATTACTGTTCAATTAACCGGTAAAATCATCATTGTTTTAGTTGTGATTCTTATGTGTGCTGCAATGTGGTACATGCAATTTAATAACGTTCGTAAAAATTTGCCTCCTGAAGCTAAGCAAGGCAGTCAATATACGATGCAGAAACTTATGATGTGGGGATTCCCTCTGATTTACGTTTTCTCTGCTTTTGCACTTCCATTTGCAATGTTGATATATTGGCTTGTAAACAATATTATGAATATGCTCCGCTCAATTTGGCAGGTTTATGCTTTCCCAACTCCTGGTTCTCCGGCAGCTAGCGAAAAAGAAAAGCGAGATCACGATAGGGAAGTTAAGCGCAGAGAGCGTGAAGGATTGCCTACATTAGAAGAAGAAGCATTGCAAAAAGCGCGTGAAGAAGCTGAAAGGCGAGAGGTTGAAGGTTTCCAAAGGAAACAGCCTCAACGCAAGCGTAAGCGCTCTTAATTTAAGTTTTTGAGTATAGTGCGCGAGTTTGTAGAATCTTTGCTCGAGTATTGTATGAAATTTATAAGTAAAAATTCATAATTTAATAAATAATTATTACTTATTGTTTAAAGTGATATTACTGATATTGTTATGTTGCATTGTTATGTTGTATAAGATGCATAATCGTGCTGTTATGAGTGATAATACTGTTATAAGTGATAATGTAATTGTTAATGTGACGTTATTTTTTAAGTAGACTTATAAAAGCGATTTACAGTCGTGCTAAGGAGTGAGTATGGTACAGGAAGAAAGTAAAACAGTAGAGCAGCTCAATGAAGAAGCTGATATTGCTGCTGATTATTTAGAAGGATTACTTGATATTGCTGATTATGAAGGCGATATTGAGATGGGAGTTCGTAATAATCGCCCTATGATTCAGATTGTTGCAGATGATGATACTGACATTAAAAATTTGATTGGTCGTAATGGTGAAGTTGTTGATGCTTTACAACAGTTGAGCAGACTTGCTGTGCAACAGAAAACTGGTGAGCGCTCTCATCTAATTGTTGATGTTGATGGTTTCTTAAAGAGAAAACGCCAACATTTGCGCGATATGGCTTTAGATGCTGTTGATGAGGTTCGTGAAACCGGTGAATCTGTGAGCTTAAGACCTATGAATTCTTTTGAGCGTAAAGTTATACACGATACGGTTCGAGATGAGGGATTGCGTTCGCGTTCTCATGGTGAAGAACCTCGCAGATATGTGACTGTTTATATGCCTGCAAGTCTTTCTGAAGATGAAGATTCAGATAATTTCGATGAAGATGTTGAATACGTTGATGAGTAAAAATTTATTGTAAATAAATATAAAATAAGTCAGTAAAACGAAAGTTACACGATAAAACAAAAATGTTTTTGTTGTGTAACTTTTGCTGATATTTGAGCGAACATATAAAAGTTTTAAAATTTACAGTACTAAAGTGCTTAAGTTTTAAAGTTTTAAAGTGCTGAAATTTTAGAATATTAAAGTATAAAATATAAAAGTTGTGTGCAGTTATGGAAGATGGTTTGCGCGTGGAAAATTCTGAAGGCGTTGTGAATTCTGAAGGTGTTGGCAGTGATGAAAACGCTAAAGATTCTGAAGGAGTTGTGAATGCTAGTCTTGAGAATACTTGCGATGAGAATATTCTAGATGAATTAGATTCTTCGCCATTATTATGTGAAGTGCTTGGCTATGCACTACCTAAATGCAGATTGTTTCATGTGAAACTTTGCAAAGAGGGGTTGATTCGCGGTTTAGTTGGACCACGCGATATGAGCATACTTTGGGAAAGGCACATATTAAATTCTGCTGCTGCAGTTCCGTTTATTGAGAAAATTGTTGTAAATAGTAAGCAAAAAAGAATTGCGGACGTTGGCAGTGGCGGAGGATTTCCAGGTTTGGTTATAGCTGCATGTTTGCCAGACGTAAATATAACTTTGATTGAGCCAATGGAAAGACGCGTAGTTTGGTTAGAAGAATGCGTGTCTTTAATGGATCTTAAAAATGTGACTATTTTTCATGGTCGTTCTGATGAAGTTATTTCTCAAGTCAAAGAGCATAAGATTCAACCGTTTGATGCTGTAACATGCAGAGCAGTAGCGCCTATGACTAAGTTAGCTGGTTGGACAATACCTCTTTTACGCCAACATGGCAGTCTTGTTGCGCTTAAAGGCAAATCTGCTCAAGCTGAAATTGAAAAGGCTTCAAAAATGATTCGCAAAGCAGGTGGAGTCGATCCTCGTGTTGTTGAAGCTCCTGTTGCACGCGGATTACAATCAACGACTGTTGTGATAGTCGATAAAGCCTAATTTTGTGAATAAAGTATAGGTTTATTTACAGGATTTTCCTATCAAATGGGGCTGAGCTCTCGGAGTTTCTCTCATCGCAAGATTTTTACATTGCTCTAAGAGAAACTCCGAGATCTCTTTGCATGTTTAGTCTTTTAATCTTCGGTTAATCACTGAGATTTTTCGATTTTTCTTGCTCTCTCGGCGAGTCACCATCTAGCGATGCTGAGGCTCGCCTCTTTCGCTGCGAAAAATCTTAAATCTCTGCCTAACTAATAGCAAAGCGCGTCTGGCAAATAAATTCACACATAAAATACTAGTGAGGGATGGGTGTTGCTTGGTCGAACAATATAAAAGTGGAGCGATTCTAAATAAACTACAACATAATCCAATCCTATTGGGAATAAAAATTTAAATTAAAAATCTAAAGACTAGTAACACAAGCATAATGACAATGTACCTCATAAAAGCGTAACGTCTGTGAGACAAGTAACAGCCATTACTCACTAGTATGTAGGCATAAACACATATGAAAATACATGTGCGAAAAATCTTAAATCTCTGCCTAACTAATAGCAAAGCGTGCGTTGTAAACAAACCTATAGGATTATTTACAAAATATGACTGTTGTTGTGAGGTGTGGGAATTGCATTGTGTTTGAAATTGCATATTAACAAAATCTGCTTTTTAATCCTGAAGATTATATGTGTTTGAAGTTCAGGAGTTGATCTCGATAGTACTCGTATTGCTTGCTTCGAGCTGTAAGCTCTGCTGTAAGCTCTGCTGTAAGCTCTGCTGTAAGCTCTGTGAACGTGTCTAAAATCCGCACAATCTCCGCTTGCACTTCGAGAGGTGGAACGGGAATTTCAAAATTAGAATATGTGCCAATCCAAAGACGTTTGTGTTCCGAAGAAGAAAATCCAAGCAGTGACATCCAATGGTATAAATATCGTATTAACACATTTGGTTTCGCTGTAATCATTTTCATAGCAGATGATTTAACTTTAAATGGAAAATCAACCCATTGAATTGCACCAGTAAAATCATCAAAAATAATTACAGGATTATCTTTTGATGCTAAATAAATATTATCTAATTCATCTGTATAACCAAGTATAAAACTCTGCCCAGCAGTCAATACCGGAGTAGCGAAAGAATTATCATATTTTGTACTTTTTACAATATATTTCGTTGGCTGCTCATAATACGCAATCTCGCCAATCTTCTTATACTCCACACCGTTTGGGCACAATTTGGCAATTAGATCCTCAAGTTTGCTCATAAATCGCACCCTTTCAAAATAAGTTAAAATACTCAATGATTTAACTATATAACAGTGCTCTAAAATCAAAAACATTTTTTCAATGCGCAAGTTATGCGTAGCTTATTCGTGAGTTATATTTACGTTCCACGTAATTTATATGTAAGTTTCGCGTAAGTATTGTTCCTCTTTCATCATCGAATTTTATTTTCTAGGTAATTAACAAAATAAATCTTAAAGAATGCGTAAAAATACCTTGTTTCACGTGGAGCTGTTGTGTTTCACGTGAAAGTATTGAGAAAAATTGTTAGTTATTGTTTTGTCTAATTTTATTTTGTTTCATGTGAAAACAATTGCATTTTAATATATGAACATTTTGGAATTTCCCTTATTTTTCAAGGTTTTACAACAGTTGTTTGCGATGTTTCATTCGTTTTATTATGTAGATTTGTTGTGTTTCACATGAAACGATATTCGATTTTTACGTGTTTTATGTCCATAGAAGAATAGAAACTTAACACTACATGTTTGTAAAAAGAGGGTGGGGGTGATACGTAGTGGTGGAGTCTGCATCAGAAACAATTAAGCGTATTTTTGGAGATTCTGGGTCTTCGCTTGGTAGCGAATTAGCAGACGTAGTTTCTCGATATCATGCGCTTGAAGGAGTAACATACCCTCATCCTTCAAAAACTCGTTTTATTGCTGTTGCAAATCAAAAAGGCGGAGTTGGTAAAACAAGTTCAACTGTTAATCTTGCTGCTGCTATTGCCGTAGGTGGTTTACGCGTTCTTGTAATAGATATGGATCCTCAAGGTAATGCATCAACAGCGTTCAACATTCCTCATGCTTCAGGAGATGTTTCTGTATATGATGTTATTGAGGGGCGCAAGACTATTAGTGAAGTAAAGCAAACTTGTAAAGATGTTCCAGGTGTAGACGTAGTTCCTGCATCAATTGATCTAAGTGGCGCTGAGTTAGAGCTTGCAGATATGGATAATCGCAATAATCTACTTAAAGATGCTCTTAGTGAATTCATGAAAAATAGTGAAGAACATTACGATTATGTATTTATTGATTGCCCACCTTCACTAGGATTGCTTGTTATAAATGCTATGTGCGCAGCACAAGAAATGCTTATTCCAATTCAAGCTGAATATTATGCTCTCGAAGGGTTAGGGCAGTTGATTCGTACTATTGGATTGGTTCAGAAACATTACAATCCTGTTTTAGTGGTTTCTACAATGCTTGTGACAATGTTTGATAAGCGTACTCTGCTTGGTCGTGAAGTATATCAGGAAGTGAAAAATCATTATCCTAATATTGTTCTTAATACAACTATTCCTAGGACTGTGAAGATTTCTGAAGCTCCAAGTTTTGCTCAAACTGTTATTACATATGATTCACGTGGAACAGGCGCTGTTTCTTATCGTGAAGCTGCTTTAGAAATTGCGCAACGTTCAGAAACAGTATTGTCGGTTATCTCTGCAAAAGAAGAGGAGAATAATAAACGATGAGTGGCATGAAATCTCGTTTAGGTAAAGGATTAGGCGCATTATTCCCAGCATTGCCAGGTGAAGATGACTTAGTATCTCCTCAAGTGGAAAATCAAAATGTTTCTCGTGAAACAAGCGATAGTTCTTTATTAGATTCAAAGAAAGACTCTCGCAAAATAGGTGATTCTGATAGCAGTGTTCAAAACAGCGGGGAGAATGGGGAGAATACTGACGAAAAAGTTAATTTGAACGCAGACGTAGAGCAAAGTTATACAAAAAGTGAAAGCAATGCTCACATCTATTCATCTAAATTAAGCGTTTCACATGAAACTAAAGTTCCTAGTATGAATCGCTCTATTGCTCCTCACAGCGATGAATCGCGCAATATTGGATTTAATAATAATGAATCGACAATATTAAAAAATACTGTTCAAAGTAAAAAGAATCCTAAACCTTCTAAAAGATCTTCAATGCCATCTCTTGAAGATGTTACAAGACCTATTGATTTCTTCTTCGGAGATTCCGCTGAAAGAACATTTGTAAGTGATAAAAATAAGAGTGTTTCACATGAAACGAACAATAATTACAATGGTTCTGCTGAAGATAAAAATAATACAGAAACCGCGCAAAATCAAGGATTAAAGCCTGTTGAAGGTGGATATTTAGCGTATATTAAGCCTTCAGATATTGTTCCTAATGCGCAACAACCAAGATTGATTTTTGATGAAGATGAACTCAAAGAACTTGCTGCTTCTATCAAGGAAGTTGGAGTTCTTCAGCCTATTGTTGTGCGAAAAATAGAAGAAAGTGATTCTTCAAACAGTGAAATAAATGTAGTTTCACGTGAAAATAGCGAAAGTTTAGATAATTCTCAAAACAATGAATCATCTTCTAACTCTTCTTATAAAAATGAGTCAGCTCACTATGAGTTAATAATGGGTGAAAGGCGTTGGCGCGCTTCTCAATTAGCTGGTTTAGATGTTGTTCCTGCAATTGTTCGCACTACTCCTGATGAAAATATGCTCCGTGATGCCTTGCTGGAGAATTTGCACAGAGTCGCTTTGAATCCACTAGAAGAAGCAGCTGCTTATGCGCAAATGATTGATGATTTTGGCTTAACACAAGCTCAGCTTTCTCAATCCGTATCTAAATCTAGACCTCAAATTGCAAACACTTTGCGCTTACTTAATTTGCCAGCTTCCGTTCAAAAGCAAGTAGCTTCCGGATTGCTTTCTTCTGGTCATGCAAGAGCATTATTAGGTTTAGAGAGTTCTGAAGAAATGGAATCAGTAGCTCAGCGAATTATTGACGAAGGCTTATCTGTGAGAACTACTGAAGAAATTGTTTCACTAAAAGGAGTCGAAGCAGGTCGTAGATCTACTCCGACTCGTAGAGCGCGTAATGATAGATGGTCTTCATCTCCTATTCGTAGCCAATTGGAAAAGCATTTTTCTACGAAAGTTTCTATTAAAGGAACTCCTCAGCATGGGCATATTGAAATAGTATTTTCTTCTCCTGAAGATATGAAGAGAATCGTGCAAATGCTTATGCCAAATCAAGCAGAATAGACTCGCATAGAATCACTACGCTAAAGCAGATAAAGACGCAATAACGCAATAACGCGATAAAACGCGATTAGTTTTCATCTAATTCGTTTAAATATGCTTGTGCGTCAAGAGCTGCATGACATCCCATTCCAGCAGCTGATACAGCTTGACGGTATACGTTATCTACAACATCTCCTGCTGCAAATACTCCAGAAACTGAAGTTTTGGTTGAAGTGCCTTCTACTTTAATAGTTCCATCGCTATTAAGTTCCAAAGCTCCATTCAAGAATTCAGTCGAAGGAGTATGTCCAATAGCAACAAATATTCCAGATGCTTCGATTTCTTGAGTTTCGTTTGTTTTTACGTTTCTTACAGTAACAGATTGCGCGTCTGAATCAGATCCATTTACGGATTCAACAACACTATCTAAAACAAACTTAATTTTTTCATTTTCTTTAGCGCGATCGACCATAATTTTCGAAGCGCGAAACTCGTTACGTCTGTGAATTAAAGTAACGGAAGATCCAAAACGAGTCAAGAATTGAGCTTCTTCAAAAGCGCTATCTCCTCCTCCAACAACAACAATTGGTTTACCGCGGAAGAAGAATCCATCGCAAGTAGCGCAATAAGATACTCCGCGACCAGAGTATTGTTGCTCGCCAGGAACGCCCAATTTGCGCACTTGTGAGCCCGTAGAAACAATAACAGCGTGTGATTCGTATATTGAGCCATCACTTAACGTTACGCTTTTTACAGGCTTTAAAAAGTCCACGTTTGTGACATCGTCAAAAATAATTTCTGCACCAAATTTTTCTGCTTGTTTTTGCATCGCGTCCATAAGATCTGGACCTAAAATACCATCTGGGAATCCAGGATAATTCTCTACTTCTGTGGTATTTACTAGCTGCCCACCAGGGGTAAGTGCTCCAGCAATAACTAACGGATTGTAACCGGCACGCCCTAAATAAATTGCAGCAGTGTATCCTGCAGGACCTGAGCCGATAATAATAGCCTTGCGTAATTGCGCTTCCATATAAATTCCCCTTTATTCTAAACTTTAATAAATCCTTGCAGAATTTATGTATAAGCTGTTATTCGGTAAACTATTTGCCGGAACCCAAAGTAGAAAGTCTTGAGCTTTAATTGGCTTATTGAATTTAACTTCAGTTGTGCCGCTTTCATCAAATGTAAATTCTGCAACCTGATCGCCTTTAGTAGGGTCATTCTTAGTGTTTGCAAAAAGATATCCATGACCACCTGAAGAACGAATTGAGATAACAAATCTATACGCTTCTTGAGGCTGAGTCAAATGCATATAATATCCATATCCATTTTGATGAGATGGTTTGCTTAAGAACTGACGTATATCAATTTCAAAAGGAGTATTGTTTACAGGAATATTAGGCGCAGGAACAGCCTTAACAGTTTTATGACCTTCAGGTACTTTGTGTCCTTTAGCTTTTTCTTCTGGGAGGATTCCGCGACTTCCAAAAGGAACGTTATTTATATTTTCAGAATCCCACGGATTAGAATTGTTGAACGAAGATGATGATTCATGAGATGACAACAATCCATGTATTGCAAAGAATGATCCAACAATAATCAATAGCAGCATTATGCTAATTGCTATAAATTTAGTAGAAAGACCTACGAAAATCTTTGCATCTGCAATATCTTCACCGTTTTTGCGTATTTGCTGCTTTTTAATACTAGCTGCATGCTCTCTAGGCTCAAAACTTGGTGGAAGAGATGAAAGTGAAGAAACTGTATGCAAATCCATATCTGTATCTTCAAGTTCTTCTTCACGCAAAGCGCGCGCTGATTCTTCTCCAGGAGCTATAAAACGACTTTGATTATCTACAACAGGTACGCGCCCTGTAAACTCTGATTCCTCACTTAAGAATGCGTTTGCACGGGCTATAGGCTCTGTGTGGCGCGAGTTTTGAATAAGCAAATCCTCAAAATCAAAAGTGGAAGAAGCTATTGCTGGAATGTGATCGAATGTTTCGCCTTCTTCGTTAGAAAATTGTGCATTCGCGTTCTCAGAATCGCTAAAGTTCTCAGAATCGTATGAATTGTTAGAGATAGAAGAATCATACAAGTCGGAATCATCGGATTTCGACTTCAAACGACTTTTATTTCTAGAAATATTGCTTATATTCTGCTTGTAATTATTCGAGCGATTATTTAATGAACTATTAGAATTATTATCTTCTAAGTTTTTTTCTGAATTATCTTGAGCTATTTCATCATCATTTTTTATAACATGTATATTTCGTTCAGACATAGGGAAAATAGAATCGTCTGCATCTAATTCAGTTGGAGCAAGTATATTAGCCATTTCTGCAGCAGCAATATCATGAAAATCTATATCTACATTTGTGTTTGTGTTTTCAAGTTCTGATGAATCAATATTATTTTCATCGCTATTATAATTTTCGTATTTTTCTTTAGACTTATTTTTAGAATTTTTACGAGAATTGCGCTTGAATAGTGTTCCAAGTGTTTTGCCAGCTTTTCGTATGCTTGTGCTTGCAGCAGCAAATCCAGAAATAGACATATTTGTCGCGCTAGTTTCGCTTGACGCAACTGGTGCAACGGATGAAGCAGCTTGTGATGATTTGATGATGCTGCTGGCAAAAGATAAAGCTCCAATAGCAGCTTTTGCCCCTTTATCTGCTTTAGTCCCAATAGATCCAATAGCAGTATTTTTATCGGCTTTAGTTACTTTATTTACGTTTGAAGCTTGTAAGTCAGATGAGTTCTTCCCGTTTTTAGAAGAATTGTGTGCACTCTCAGCGTTTTTTTGCTTGTTGTCAGATGATGTCGGAGAACTACTAGATATTTGTGAAGATTCATCTTTTAGCATAGATGGAATATCGTTCTCATCCTTACTTAAATCTTTACGTGAATTCTCATTTAAATCGTCATTTGTTTCATCTCGTGAAGAATCGCGTAAATCTGATGAAAAATCATAATTTAATAAATCAGGATTTTCTGCTTGTTGCATAGCAGAGTTAAAGCCATCGTTAAACTGATCTTCACTTTGTACAAGATCTTCAGGGAAAGGCAATATAGAATTCTTATCTTCTGCTTTCAATTCAATCAAGCTAACTGAAGCAGCTCCTTCTAACCTTGGCAGCAAGATATCTTGAGCACAAAGCGATCTAAGTGGCGTGTATTTACCTAATAGCGCAGAAAGCTCAGCAATAGATGCCATTGGTATTATATTAGGATTCTTGTTTGAATCTGCTACTTGTGATTCGCATAATCCACGTTTACAGATCATACGAAATTCTGAAGGAACATTTTCGCTAATGCGTGATAATGAAAAATCGTGTAAGTTCTTTGAAATAGTGCGTGTGAGAAGAGAGTAAAGCAATGCAGATAATTGTCTTGTTGCAATTCGCTCATAGGATTCTTGAGATGGCGAAGACTTTTCTAAATCTTTGGAAGAGGTATCATCCTTAGCATTATTCAGTAAAGTTAAGTCTTCAATCATTGGGCTAATTGGAGTATCTGCTAGCTCAATGCCATTTGTTGTAATACGAACTGTATCTGTTGAAATTGCGTGATGTGTAATGCCATTAGCGATCATTTTACTTACAATTCCAGCTGTTTCTGCAACAATAGTTCGTATTGCCTCGTAGCTAAGAGGATTGATAGGACTTATTGGCTTAGATTGTCTTCTTTCTTTTGAATTATTGTCTGCAAGATAATCACTTATGCTTAATCCGGAATCTAAAGCTGTAATAATAATTGAGATATCGTCAATATGCTGTAATTGCAGTACTTGTGTGAACTTGCGGCTACGCGCTAAAGCGAGGGTTGATGCAATAGTGTTCACATCTGTTAGGAATCTGGAATCGCGTACGATGAAAAGTTGGCAATCGCGTTCCAAAATATTGTCGCTAGCTTGCCAAACTTGGAGTTCCTCTTCGTTACGCAATGGTGATACGAGCGCATAACGATTGAGAATTATATCTCCTAAACGAGGTTTCATCTATTCCTCTTCCTAATTGTCAAAATAGTAAATTCATATGCTATTACCAATATTCTAGTGGTACTTATGTCATATGCGCGTCATACTTTTTGTGGATATTGTAAATATTTTCTTATATGACGTATTTGTAGTCAAAGTAAACTATTTTTTACGAGTTGATGTAACAATTCGCGGCTTACGATGATTCTTTTGATTATTGGAAGAAGTGCGTAAATATGATTTTTTATTTTCTATATTTGCGCCTGTGAAAGCTTTTTCGTCATTGCTTTTGTCACTAGTTTCATCAAGAGCAATTTCAGTGCTATCGGCATTTTTGTTAGCTTTACTAATAACTTTTTGAACAAATTTTAATGAAGATAGTGCAGGAATTTTTGTTGCAACTTTCAATACAAACGAATTGTATAAAGTAGTTAATTCTTGAGTTTTAAGTAAAACAAGAGTACCAACGTATGAAACAATAATAATAACAGTTAAAATAACGCAAACTAAAATTGCGCGAATCCATCTTACTGCTCCGTGAAGTTGAGGCATTTCAACGTTAATTATTTTCATAACAGGTATGCGAGCTAATAGTGTTATGCAAATTGAAACAGCAGTAGCGATAGCAATTTTAATATGCGTAGATAAAAGTCTTGAATCGTCTAAATTATTATTGAAGCGTCTTCTTAGCATCCATATAAGAGCAGGGAATGTGAGCAAAAATTCTATAGTTACTGACGAGCTTAAAACAGCTACCCATTGTGTTGGAGGGAAGAATTGTATGCAAACAATAAGTACTACTAACTCTGTTACAACTCCAGCTAAAGTAAATATGAATGGCTGCTTACCGTCTTCAAAAGCGTAGAAAGTGCGCTGAATAATCAAATACGCACTAGCAAATGGCAGGCTAAAAGAAAGTAGCATTAAAGGAGTAGACATGAAATAAGCTTCTTTAAGGCTAATCGATGGTAATAAAGCTAAAGAAATTGGCGTTGGCATTGTTACGAACGCTATGAGGAAGAAACACATAAGTATGCTTACGTGCCTTAAAGAATCACTTAAATCTTGCCGTGCTATAGCTATATTATGCGTTGCAACAGCCTTTGAAATTTTCGGGAAAATTGCAGTTGCTACCGATACTGCTATCAGCGAGTAAGGAAGTAAGTAAATCGTATATGCGTTTTGGAATGTTGCGTTACCTGCTACGTCAAATTGGTTAATTCCCATAGTTGTTTCGGCAAGTTGAGGGGCACTAGTAATTGTGTGTGTTGTAACCATAACAGACAATTGATTTACTATGACAATCCCTATGCTCCATGCTGCAACAGGTCCCATAGAACGCAATCCAATACCCTTTATACCCCAGCTAGGTTTATATACGATTCCGATTTTTGTAAGAGGTATAAAAAGTAGTAATGCTTGAATTGCAACTCCTAAAGTCCAGAATCCTGCAGTTAGTAAAAGTCTGCTATTGCTCCAGAACGATAACGGTTGAGTTGTGGCTCTGCCGAAAAGAACTATAAAAGTGCCAAATCCAATGCAACTTACAATGTTTGCTGCAACTGAGCTCCACGCATACATTGCAAATTTGCCTTTTGCTGCAAGAATCTGCCCTAAAACTGTATATAATCCATAGAAAAATATCTGTGGTATGCACCATAAAGTGAAAGCGTTAGTTAGAGCTAACATTTCTGGTCCACCGCCAGCATAAAGCCACGTTATTACAGGAGTTGAAACACCCATTAGAAGTGTGACTGCTAATAGCATTGTTATAGCAAAAGTAATTAGCTTGTTAAGTCTATCTTTTGCATCTTTCTTCTCAAGAGTGCGTACGATTTGCGGTACTAGTACAGCGTTAAAAATACCTCCAGAAACGAGCGCATATATGAGTTGAGGGATAGTTGATCCAGCTTGATAAGCATTAGCAGCTAGTCCTGTTGTGCCTAGTGCTGCTGCAAGTAGGATTGTGCGAATTTGACCTGTGATTCGCGAAGCCGCAGTGCCACTTGCCATAATAATTGAATTGCGACCTACTGAACTCATTCGTCTGGATCCTTTTTACGATGGAATTGTCTGTAAAGCCCCCATACTCCGAGAGCGAAAGCAAATATTATGATAATCGTACCGCTTTTATCACTAATTTGCAGTGTGCTAGTAATAGTAGTTGAGTTAGTTGTTGAAAAAGTGTGATGTTTCCTATCTTCTAGCCTAAACAAAGCCTTTACTTGTGCTGATGTAGTAACGCGTACAGGTAAAGTCACTTGAATTTCACTGTCTGCTGGAATGCTCACTATTTGTGTTCTACCCAAAACAATTTCCATAGATTTAGTTGTTGCAGTGAGATATACGCGAATAGGGTATGGATGTGCGTTGCTGATTGTTACAGGCAAGGATGCTGTTTCGCTAAATACTGTTATGTGTGGCGGAGGAACTATGCGAATTCCAGATAATAAGCTATTTACGAGAGTTTGAGTTGTGAATTTTTGTGTTGCGCTCGCATTGTTTGTAGGTTGTTGTGGTTTTTTGTTTTTGCTTTGAGAAGCGTTTGATTTTGGTTCGTTAGTTTTTTCTGTGTTAGTTTTTTCTTCGTTAGCTTGTGTTGAGTTGGTTTTTTCTTCGTTGCTTTGATTTGCTATTGAACCGAATGAAGACGAATGTGTTTTTGCATCAAAATACGGTTTTCCGTCATAATGGAGTATTTCTTTGAATGCCATCGAATCGAAAATATCAATAAGCTTTTTGCTCCATATTTTTGAGTTACTTGTTTTGCTCAGAGCACCCATTTTTGCATGCTGTTTTGCTAAAGATTGAGCATCTCCAGCATCACTTTTTTCTTTTTGAATTGCATTATTATCTAAAATGTCATTCGTAAAACTTATTAAATTCTCTCGAGATTTTGCTAATTCGCGTAATTTATCATTTCTTGATTTTGCACTCTCGCTGCTTAGACCGCTATTGAGTGGAATAACCTTTCTTGAATTTTCGTTATTAAAAGGTTCGGATGAAGTTAATGATTGAAGATTTTTTAGATCAATCCAAGGCGATTTTTCGAGAGCGTTCATCACATTGTCGATTGATTTTGCGCTTGTATTTGTTGCAAAAGTTATAAGAAGATTTCTAGAAGCATACGGTTGCTCCATTTGATAAAAAGCACTTTGCGCAACTAATCTACTTATGCGTCCTGCTTCAGTGGATTCTGCTGATGCATAATCGCTACTAGCTTGCCCATTAGCTAAGTGTGTTAATACATTTTGAGAAGCAAGAACGTTGATTTCTCCAGAATTTGTTTGTATGTTATACACGCCTGTATTTGTTGCAAAACGATTTGCATTAGGATCGAATCCGTGTGTTGCAATAACAGTGTTGTATCCGCTATTTTTAGCTTGTACGAGCGCGTTAAGAGTCCACTTACCATTCGTTTGCCATGCGAATACAGGAGTTTTTCCGTTTACGCACTCGCTATCGTTTTGAGAAAGTTTTTGTGAAGGTTCTAACGATGAATATATTGAACAAGTTTCTTTGAGTGACCATTCATTTGGAGTGATTCCAGCAGATTTATAAAGTTCAAAATTAGAATCATCCGCATAAGAACTTATATCAAAACCTGCTTTTTGCATGAACGCACTAGGTCTATAAAGTATTCTTGCTGCTTTTAGCGTGTAAGGGTCAGCTATAGTTTGCAAAAGATTATGTTTTTCTGCAAGATCAACTTGTTTAGTAATGCGATTTAGTTCGTTGTTATTCAGCGATACTTTCGCGCGTATGCTATATGGGAAGCTAATAATTTTTTCTTTTTTTAACGTATTTTTCTTATTAAGTTTTTTTGTGTTATTTGAATTATTTGTGTTATTTGAATTATTCGAATTATTTGCTTGAGCTGCGGAATCGCTGGTTTTTCCGTGATTGTTGCTGTTTTCCTCAGAATGTTGTGAATTAGTTTTACTACTATTTTTTGGATTATTTTGTGCATTATTAGGATGATTATTATTTACAATTTCGTCTGACTGTTGAGTGTCAATAGTTGTTTTCCAAGAATCAGGATTTGCAAGTATTGGCATAATAGCAGTCATGCCGATAGGAGGAGTATTGGTATTAGAAAGACCATCGTTAGAACGAGTTAAGAAAGTTTGCACAGAAATGATGTGTTTTTCGTCTGTTGAAGTGTATAAAACTAATAAAGGCTTTGGACCCCATTGCTTTATGGTTGCAAGATTAGGCGAGTCTGAGGGAACATCTACGTTAACAATTCGATTACTTTTAGCAGCCATGGTATCTACTTGCGATTTTCCAAGTAATTGCCGTGTGGGTATGTGTGATTCTCCTTCTGCCCATTTTTGTATATCTGTTCTAGACGTGAAAGTGTAATAAGGATTTACGAATACGCTTATAGTTCCTTCCGGAAGTGTTTGATTTTTAGCGGTGTTTATAGATATTGATAAATGATATCCGCTTTTATCTGTAACTATTGCAGTAGAATCAGTTATTTTTAAAGAAAGACCTTTGCTAAGAGGATTAACGTGTTTATAAGCGTGTCCTTTTGGATTTGCTATTAAATGTTTTTTATGTAATTCTTCAGCTTTAGCAACGTTTGAGGAGTCAAAACTGAAGAATAGTGAGCTTGCAACACATGCTATGCATAATGCGAAACACAAAATCACTATGCACGCATTATTGTAAAAACGTTTAAGTGAAGTTGTTTTATTATTCGCAATTTTCATATCTGTTAGACCGCCTGTTTGACTTTCTAGCATACAGCCACGCTATTTTGCGTTCGTTAGGATAACTAAGAATATTATTAAGCTCGGAAAAATCAACCCAACGAGCTTCTTCAGCTTCATGATCGGGATCTCCTAACACTGATATTTCGCCGCTTAAATATCTTAAAGCAAAATGGTGAACTAATTTATGCACTCGTTGGCTTGTGCCTGTAAACCAATAATCAATAGTTGCGATTGATTCCACAATTTCACCTAATATGCCTGTTTCTTCGTGTATTTCTCTTACGGCAGTCTGTTGTGGTGTTTCGCCTTTTTCTATATGTCCTTTTGGTAAGCACCATTCCAGGTGTCCACTACGTGAATGTCTAGCAATAATTGCGACACGCCCGAGCGAGTCAAAAACAAGTCCTCCAGCAGAATATTCGCGTACTATTGGCAAATCCTGTGTGTCTAAAGAAGCGAAAGTTTTTGGCACTTCTGCATTTCTACGCTGTGGCATTATTGCAGGAGAAGGTGCAAAAGAAATCTGCTCATTGATGAAAGATTCTTCTATGTGAATTACGTTTTCTTCAACGTCTTCACCTGACGAAAATACAGGTATATCAATGAAAATAGAGGATTCTTCGCTTGTGATTTTTTGTTTATGAGATGATATTCTCTTAGCTAAATCGAGTGGGGTTATAGATGCTTTAGCACGTGTTTGGGTATGGTTATTCGAAGCTCTGGCGAGCATGCGTCTTAAGTCTTCGGGAGTAACCATACAATCCACCATACTCAATCCGCTGTGCATTGGGGTAACTGTATGCTGGAAATAGGTTTGTTGTTACGCTGAAAGGGTGTCGCGTAGAGTGTCTGGAAATTTTGAAGTTTGGCCTGAAGCCATAGAATTGGGACGTTTGTTTGCTGAGCGCAATTATGAGCTTGCGTTAGTAGGTGGACCAGTGCGAGACATGTTATTGCATAGGACTTCGCATGATCTTGATTTTTGCACTTCTGCCAAGCCGGAAGAATTTGAGCCGATTTTGCGTCATTGGGGACATGACGGATTTTGGGATATGGGTAGGAAGTTTGGCACTTTAGGAGCTGTTAGACGTCGAAAAGATGGCACAGAGGTAAAAGTTGAAGTTACAACGTATCGTTCAGACGTTTATAATCCTGATTCTCGTAAGCCGGAAGTTCAATACGGAGATACTTTAGAAGGCGATCTTTCTCGTAGAGATTTTACTGTAAATGCAATGGCATTAAGAGTTCCAGATATGGAATTTGTAGATCCTTTTGCAGGCGCAAATGATTTAGCAAAAGGTGTTTTACGTACTCCTGTAGATCCGCGTCAGTCTTTTGACGATGATCCTCTTCGCATGATGCGTGCAGTGAGATTTGTAGCGCAACTTGGTTTTACTATTGAAGCGCGAACGGCTGAAGCGATTTCAGATATGTCAAGTCGTTTGAATATTGTTTCTGCAGAACGCATTAGAGATGAGCTTCAAAAAATGTTGCTTTCTGAACGTCCTCGTAAAGGCGTAGAAGCTCTTGTTGATTCTGGGCTTGCGCAATACGTTTTGCCTGAAATTCCAGCATTGCGTTTAGAAATAGATGAGCATCATCGCCATAAGGATGTTTTTGAACATACGATGATGGTTCTTGAGCGTGCGATTGCTTTAGAAACAGATGAAAACGGTGCTGTGCCTGCTCCTGATTTGACTCTTCGTCTGGCTGCTCTTTTACACGATATTGGTAAGCCACGTACGCGTAAGTTTGAAGAGGGTGAGAAAGTGAGTTTCCACCATCATGATGTTGTTGGCGCAAAAATGACTGCTAAAAGACTTAAAGCTTTACATTGCGATCATCGTCTTATTGAAGATGTTAGCGAATTAGTGAATCTTCATTTGCGATTCCACGGTTACGTAGATGAGCCTTGGACGGATTCTGCAGTAAGGCGATATGTTAAAGATTCAGGTCATTTATATGAGAGATTGAATCGTTTAACAAGAGCTGATGCTACTACGCAGAATCGCCGTAAATCCTTAATGTTTGAACATGCTATGGATGAGATGGAAGAGCGAGTAAAAGAGCTTAAGAAGCAGGAAGATTTGAATGCTATTCGTCCAGATTTGGATGGAAATGAAATTATGGATTTGCTTAATGTAAAGCCTGGGCCTGTAGTAGGAGCAGCTTATAAGCATATGCTTAATTATCGTTTGGATTATGGTCCAGTTGAGCATGATGAAGCTGTAGCAGAGTTGATGCGTTGGTATGAAAACGAATATTGCAAAGTTTCTTCCAAATAGTATCTAAAAGAAATTCAATTGCGTTGTAGTTTAAGCCTGGTTAGCTTTCATAGCGTGGTAAGCCTGATTAGCTTTCTTAGATTGGTTAGCCAGGTTAGCTTGATTGCCAGGTAAGCGTAGTTAGTTTGAGATGGAAAATAATGTAAATTATTTTACTTCTTTGTGCTTTTCAGCTTTAGGAAGATTCTTTATATTATTAGCATCCTGACAATTTTTAATAGGAGTGATTTCTGCTCCAGAAGCAGGAACATCTGTTTTTGGTCGCAAATTTCTAAAATCTGTTCCAAGAACTATGTCAACCAGTTTGTCTTTGCGATCGTCCATTTGCAAAGCGACTTCATCGAATTGAGAGCTTAGTGTATAAGCAGAATTTATTGAATTTTTGCCAAAATAAATAGTTGTACGCTTAACGCCCTGTGTTTTATTGTTTCCAACTTCAATTAAATTAAATCCGCGAATTCTCAAAGCCTCGCCTACAGCATTAGCAAAACCTCTGAATTTAGTTCCATTCAAGATTCGAATAGAAACTGTGCGCGCATCAAGATACGATATTTTATCGCCATCTTTATCTTTTATAGGGCATGGGGCAACTATTCCGTAATTATTGTTATCTTTTTTAGTTTTTGGAGAATTTAATCCGAAAACATGGAATTGGATCATGAAAGATAACAAAGTTGCAACCACTAGTGCAATTCCAACAGTAAGTAATATGGATTTAGTCTTTTGATACATGAACTCTTTGCGAGCGGTGCGCTCATCGTATTCTTGCGCCATGATACTCCAAATCTATCCATACACTTAATTTGTTGCGATTACGCCTAAAATCCCTAAATTCACCGTATTCTAATTTTTCAAATAGCATACTAGGTATTTTGAAATTAGGCGCGAAGTATTACTTTACACGCATTTTACTGACTATGTATGACCTAAAGGCGTTCTAGATCTATCGTTTGCCAAATGCTTAATTATTCTTACTGTTTTTAATTTTTAATTTTAGAATACGAGAGTTCGCTAATGCTTTTAAAAGTTATATTGTGCTCTTGCTAACGCCAAAAATTCTTCGCATGTAAGAGTTTCGCCTCTTCGAGTTGGATCTATTTTAGAAATTTCAAATGCAGCTTTTTCAACATGATTTTTTAGAGCTGCATTAAGTGTTTTTCTACGTTGTTGGAATGCGGCATCGACTAGAGAAAATACTTCAGCGCGCTGAATTTCATTACCTTTACTTACGCAATCTCTAGTGAAAGAAACTAATGCAGAATCAACGTTAGGTGATGGCCAAAAAACATTTCTTCCAATAATCCCAGCGCGTTGCGCATGCCCATACCAAGCGAGTTTTACGCTTGGAGTTCCATAGACTTTATTACCAGGATGCGCGCATAGCCTATCTGCAACTTCTTTTTGAACCATTACTACGAAGTTTTGCAAATTATCAAATTTTTCTAAAAGCGTTAAAATAATAGGCGTAGCAACGTTATAAGGTAGATTTGCTACGAGAGTAAAATTCTTTGCGCTTGCAATTCTAGGCAAATCCTGTTTAGTAATATTTAGAGCGTCTTTTAATACAACATTAAATCGTTCAAATGCTTGAGGCATGAATTCTAATACTGTATTTGGCAGTCGTTTTGCTAGAGGTGGATCAATTTCTATAGCTGTAAGATTTGCTCCAGTTTCTAAAATTGCTAATGAAAGAGAGCCTAATCCAGGACCTACTTCGAGAACTGTATCTTTTTCTGTAATTCCAGAAATGCTTACAATTTTTCGTACTGTTCCAGGATCTATTACGAAATTTTGTCCAAATTTTTTACTAGGCGTAATACCTTCTTCTGCCGCAATTCTTCTTATATCTGCTGCTCCAAGAAGTTTTCCGTCAAAGCTATCGTTGTCGCTATTTAATTTAGTCACTTTAGTACCATCCAAAGTTTTCTAGTTTTGTGTTGATTTAATGTGATTTAGTACCATCCGACATCATGAGAATGTTGAACTGCTGCTGTAGGGCTTCCGTAACGATTTTTTATGTAATTTAATCCCCAGTTGATTTGAACTCCAGCATCTTCATGCCAATTAGGACCGCCTCCTCGCGATACATCTCCTAGTTTACTTGCAGGTAGTGCTTGTGGGATTCCATATGCTCCAGAGCTTGGGTTTTCAGCATTCCATCTCCAATGTGATTCGCGATTCCACAACCATACGAGAGCGTCCCATTCTTCGCCGACCCATCCGAATTCTGCGCATGCTGCTTTAGCGTACAGTTTTGCTTGTTCTGGAGTTGCGTGAACCATGCTATCTGTATCGTCGTCAGTTGGTGCTGGTGCCGGAGCTGGAGCTGGTGCAGGGGCTGGAGCAGGAGCAGGGGCTGGAGCAGGGGTTTGTGGTTTTGGTTTCTGCTCAGACTTTGGTTTCGGTTTATTTTCAGATTTAGGTTTAGGTGAAGGTGCTACTTTTTTAGATTTATTTTGTTTATTATTCTTTGGTTTTGTATTTGTGTCACTTTCATGTTTTATTTCTGGTTTATCTTGTTTTTGTGGCACAGATTTACGCCCGATAGCCACTACTGCATCAATAACTGGTTTAGTAACTGTTTGAGAAACAAGAGTTGCAGATTCTGGCTTTCCGTCAACGTATGTAACGTTATAAACATCTTCTCTTTCGCCGTTAATTCCTGCTTTTTGCACAATGCGTGTGCCTTCTGGAAGATTATTGTCAGTAATGGTTTGCGTTGTAAATGGTACTTGCACAACGCGTTTTTCTTGACCGTGTGTAACTCGCAATATTCTAAGAATTGTTTTATTGCCATCATTTTCAACTGTTACTCGATCTTCTTTTCCTAAAACTATTCCTTGTGAATCAAGAATAGAACTTGCTGGAAGTTTCCCATCTGGAGCAATTCGCGTTTTTCCATCGCATATAACGCTAACAGGACCTTCTTTATTGATCGATAATCCTCCTGAAAGTTTGTCGTATATATTACGAAGATTAACTGTGATTTTTACAGCTCTTTTTTCATTTGCTTTAAAGAATCCAATAAGCTGATCTACGCTTGTTGCAACTGTCCAGAATGGTATTGTAACTCCATTAACTGTAACTGAAGTCTGATATGCGCTTCGTACAGTAACTGTACTGTGATTTGTGAGTATTTCTCCAGAAGATGTTAGTACTTGATCGTGTGTTTTTATCTTTATATTTTGTTCTTCGAGAAGTCGTTGTGCGCTCATTGCGTAAGTTGTTACAATTTTTGATTTGCCATTAACTGTAAGTGCGACTGCTTTTCTAGTTGAGAAGGCAAAAAACGCTGTACAAATAAGTGCAATACTTAATGCGCTTGCAATTATTCTAGCGCGTCTTAATACAACAAAACGTCTTGGCGTCCATCGACGTATCATGTAACCTCGCTTCCCGAAATCAGACTTTCATTATAACTAATTATTTATGTTAATGCGATATCATTTATTCTCAGAAACAGTAAATAGGATGGCTTTGTGAATAATCCTATAGTTTCATTTACAGGATTTTCCTATCAAATGGGGCTGAGCTCTCGGAGTTTCTCTCATCGCAAGATTTTTACATTGCTCTAAGAGAAACTCCGATAGCTCTTTGCATGTTTAGTCTTTTAATCTTCGGTTAATCACCGAGATTTTTCGATTTTTCTTCTTCATTCGATGAATCACCATCAAAGATGCTGAGGTTCATCTCATTCAGGGCGAAAAATCTTAAATCTCTGCCTAACTAATAGCAAAGCATACGTTGTAAAAAATCCTATAGTTTCATCGACAATGTCGTTTTGCACATATCATGCAATTCGAAGTTTTTGGAATCAAATCGAATCAAATCTAATCACACATAATTACACAAATTTTTGCTGATATTCACGAATTTTTCTGTATGCATGAAAAAGGGGCGGGAGAGAAGGGGATTTTCCCGCCCCTGTGAGGTGGAGCAGGTTGGGGGACGCTCCACACTCAGTTTCTCAGAAACCCTGAGTTGGGGGAAGGTTTCTGAGAACTTACTCGCAAAAAGAATATGTATTTTTATTATTATACGTTGTTAGTTATGCATGTTATTTAAACAGAAACACATTTCAACAATAATACGAGTACCTAACTATGAACAATAAATATTTACAGTTGTTGAATCATCATTTGCACTATTGAAATGTATTTACAATTTATGTTTGTTACATAAACGCATATTTGCAAAATATCGCAGTATCAAGACAGAAAATGTTTTTTGATTGTGGATACAAAACTTCGAAGAATAAACAGAGCCTCCTGCCGGGATCGAACCGGCGACCTGCCGCTTACAAGGCGGCCGCTCTGGCCATCTGAGCTAAGGAGGCAGTGCGCATAAACATATGCGCTAACAAAACATTGATTAGTGTACCAGCAACTATTGTTTGTGGCAAGTGTGCACGTGTCATATTTTGTTACTTTTATTTGCTAATCAATTTTTGTCATGTTTTTGGATTGAAAACAATGCTTTAATAGTTGTTTGCAAATGTGCTTAAAAGCTACGTTTTGCAATTATTCTATATAGCAGCAGGTGTTCCTTTATCATCTAGTTTTGGACGCACGGTTGCAGATCCTAAATCTTTTTCGTCTAATCCAATAGATTTCAAAATTTCATTAAGTATATTCAAATTATTGGCATTGACTTTACTCATGTCGAAAATATGTCCGTTAATCGTCACTGTTGGTGTAGTCATAGAACCTGCATTAGAGCCACTTATATTCCAAAGTTCTTTTCTATCAGGAGTTGCTGTATTCATAGTCTTCTGCCATTTTATGTAATGACGTTGGAATGCGTTTTCTGCAACTTCTTTTTTGATTCCTGACTTTATTGCTTTTTCAGCAAGTGTTTTATTGCTTACAGGCGTGTATCTATCGCCTTCATCTGGTTGGAAGTCTTTGTCAAAAATATTACTTATAAATTCCAAAAGAGATTTTGGATTGTTGCTGTTATCTGCAATGTAATAAATTCCTCCTGTAACCCTAGAAGAATAGTGATCCGTAGATAGTGGATCAAGGAATGACATTGGGTAAATTTCCATGTTGATTTGCCCTGCTTCCATCATTTGGACTAGATACGGATCGATATTTTGGTTGAAGTTAGCGCATCCTGGGCACATAGGATCAAAATACACAGCTATGGTTGGTACTCCCTTGACAGGATTGTTATACCCGTTTTTGCTTATTGCAATGCCGCCGTAATTATTCATATTTTTTGGTTTTTCTGCAGTTTTGACGGCCTTGAGAGATTTTTTGGCTTTAATTGTTTTTTCTATTTTATTTTTAGTATCTGCGTTTTGCGCATTATATGTTGTGATGATTATGCCAGTGATCATCGCTATAATTACGAGAACAACAACAATTCCAATAATTGTCTGTTGGCGGCGTTCTTTTTCTTTTAATGCGCTATTAGATTCTCTCTTTTCGGCTGGTTTTATCATGCCTATCCTTTCGTATCACTTTTGCGCATAACGCAGTCGTGTTTAACGCAGTCGTGTTTAACGTAGTTGTGATGAATTTGTATTTTATAGAATTTAGTTACTGTGATAAACATAGTCTAATGTACGGTATCAACGGAATTATGCGTAATGATTTTCGATGATTTTGAATTCTGCGGAATGATGCGGAATACTATGGAATGATACGGAATGATTTGGAATGATTTTGCGTAAAACTTGATTTTTGCAAATTTAATGCTTTCAGTTAATGTCTTCCTAGTTAATGTCTTCCTAGTTAGTGTTTTCCTTTAATTTCTTCCTGCGCCGAATATAGCTCCCAAACCTAATCTAATCATTCTAGATCTGCCGAATAAAGATACTATAATCCATCCAATCAATACTCCTACGGCGTATCCTATTGATGTAGGCGAAAAGATTTCTGGAGTATAAGAAGGAAGTAGAATCACCCATTTTTTTACAAATAGCCACTCTGGAAGATATATAGGGAATTCCATAAGTTGGCAAGTCGCTTTAATTAAAAGTGGATAAATATATGCGAATGAAATTGATGTGATGGAAAGTATTAGTAAAGACGGAATAGTATATAGAATCGCTTTTAGAAAATGCCATGGTATAAAAAATATGCGTAATAATCTATCTTTTCCTATTCCGTCATTTATTTTTTGTCGATGTATATGTGATGAAACATTGTATCCCGTTGTTGCGCAAATAATCATGAATATCGCGTGTAAGAATAGAGATGCTGAAGTAGATATGCATGTTGTTGCAAGAAGTATTGGCATAAAAATAAGTAGAAATAACGTACCTCTAAGTAGATACGGTCGTGCTTTTTGGTTCAGATTTTCTTCTTTTGAATCATAATCATCTTGCGTTTGCGAAAGATTTGCTTGCTGTGTTGGATTTGTGTTTTCTACTCGCGTAACTGAGTTTTCTGTCGGTGGATTTACTACTTGTGTGGCTATTTCTTGTGCTTTCTCCGACTTTTGATTTGTGTTCCCTACTTCGATATTTTCTATTTTTCGAATTGATTTGCTCTCGTTTATAGGGTTCTGGTTTGTGTTCTGAATTGGATTAAATTGATTTTCTATTATTGGAGCTGCAATTGTAGTTGTATATGCCGGAATTGTGCCAATGGGCGTTGTGCCAGTGCCAATGTGTGTTGTGTGATCTAGAACAGAAGTTGGTAAAACGTCATCTGCCCACATTTTTCTAACGTTCAAAGTCTTAGAGCTAGTGTCAGCTTGACTGTTATTGAAGTAGTTTTCGTTTTCTTTTCTTTTATTATTTTTGTAGTTAGATTCGTATGTATCAGTTATATCAGTGTAGTTATTTTCGATATTTCTTACACTGTTAAATGATATCGTTTCTGAATCTTCTTCTGTTTCATGTGAAACATTGATAGTTTGTGACGTGTTTTCACTATCTTGATAGTTCATATCGCTAGAGAATTTAGAGGTTTGCTGAATATAAGGTTTACTCGTATTCTCATCATCTAATTTAGATTCAGAAATATTTAACTCAAAAGGGAGCATCGCCCCTTGCCAAGCAAGAGGATTTTCTGCATCTTTTGCAATCGCTTCCTCAAGCTCTTCTGGAGTGCATCTTTGATTACGATTTGGATTTAGAGCAGATCTTAAAGCATCCATAGTTCTAGGCGGAATGCCATTAAGATTCGCATTTCCGGAAGCCGCGCGTTCCAAAACTGCCATCATAGGCTTTGTTCCAAAAACAGGCTTCCCTGTTGCTGCAAATGCAAGAACTGCTGCTAAAGACCACCAATCTGTAAGCTCGTCAGAATCTGAGCCTTCTATTATTTCTGGCGCTATAAATCCTGGAGTT
Organism: Gardnerella bivia; assembly: GCF_049262715.1. Classification (NCBI taxonomy): domain Bacteria; kingdom Bacillati; phylum Actinomycetota; class Actinomycetes; order Bifidobacteriales; family Bifidobacteriaceae; genus Gardnerella; species Gardnerella bivia. Next base: position 485,454 of record NZ_CP058399.1, on the reverse strand, counting down.
CCCATAACTAAGCCGGTTCTAGTCACGTGACTTTCGCCTTCTCCCATTGCGATTCCAAAATCTACAAGTACTGGTCCTGTTGCAGAAATCATTACATTTGTAGGTTTTATATCTCTGTGGACTATTCCAGCAGAATGAACTGCTTTAATAGCATCAATTAGTTTGTGCGCAAGTCGTTCTAAATCATCTCGAATATACGGACCATTTTCTGCAACATCTTCCTTCAAATTTAAGCCTTCAATAAGTTCAGTGACTATGAAAGCTATAGATGCGTCAAGTTCCATGTCGACTATTGAACAAACGCCAATGTGATTTATACGTTGTAATGCAAGTGCTTCTCTTCGTAAGCGAGTTCTTGCGAGATTTTGTTCGTTTTGTGTTGCGTAGTCATCTTCGCTCGCGTTTTCACGTAAAATCTTCATAGCATATTCTTGACCTCCGTCATCGCGAACTTTCCACACAGAGCCCATAGCGCCGCCGCCCAGCCTTTTTATAAGTGTGTATCCGCCAATATTGCTGCCTTGGCTTAAATCGAACATGCTAATATCGTTCATGTTTTTATGGTAACTCAATAGAGTGTTAAATCTAGATTATTAAGCGTAGTTAGTGTATTGATTTTTTTGCCTTTCTATGCATTGCTGACGACACGCCGATGAAAGCTAATTGCAGATTTAGTGTTTTGTTAGTGAAAGCATGTTATATTTGATTATGGCTCAACGAAGAGAACCTTCAATGGACCAGATAAGTAATGTGTGCGTGTAAGTCCAGCCGAAGTCGGAAACGGACTTGTGAGTGCACACCCTTCACAACGGATCGTTCGGCACGTACCTGCCGATGAAAGGAACATATCATGGCAGAAGTTGTATTTGATCATGTGACTCGCATTTACCCGGGCAATGATAAGCCATCGGTTGATGATTTGAACATGACTATTAAGGATGGCGAGTTCCTTGTGCTCGTTGGTCCATCTGGTTGCGGTAAGTCTACTACTTTGCGAATGTTGGCTGGTCTTGAAGAAGTCAACCGCGGTCGTATTCTTATTGGCGGTCGAGATGTGACTACAATGCAGCCAAAGGATCGCGATATTGCAATGGTCTTCCAGAATTATGCATTGTACCCACATATGACCGTTAAGCAGAACATGGGCTTTGCGTTGAAGATTGCTGGTGTACCTGCAGAAGAAATTGAGAAGCGAGTTCATAAAGCTGCTCAAGTTTTGGATTTGACTGAGTATTTGGATCGTAAGCCAAAGGCTTTGTCTGGTGGTCAGCGTCAGCGTGTTGCAATGGGTCGTGCAATTGTTCGTAATCCAAAGGTCTTCCTTATGGACGAACCTCTTTCTAACCTTGATGCAAAGCTTCGCGTTCAGACTCGTACCCAGATTGCCGCATTGCAGCGCCAGCTCAATGTCACTACTCTTTACGTGACGCACGATCAGACTGAAGCTTTAACTATGGGTGATCGTATTGCTGTTATTAAGCTTGGTGTTTTGCAGCAGGTTGGTGCTCCAACAGAACTTTATGATCGTCCAGCAAACGTGTTCGTTGCAGGATTCATTGGCTCTCCATCTATGAATCTCAATCAGCATCCAGTACTTAATGGTCGTGCTCAAATTGGTGAAGATTCAATTATTTTGCCTCAAGAAGCTGTTGCAAAGCTTACTCCGGAAGATAATAATCAAATTATAGTTGGCTTCCGCCCAGAAGATGCAAGCTTGGCTACATTCGATGATCCAAACGCATTCTCCTTGAATGTTGTAAACGTTGAAGATCTCGGTTCTGATGGCTACATTTATGGAAACATTGTAACTGACGGATCTGCTGCTGAAGCAGCTACGATGATGTCTGATCAGAATAAGCTCACGACTATTCGCGTTAATCCTCGTGCTCTTCCAAAGGTTGGAGATACAGTCAAGATTAAGATTGACCCAGCAAAGATGCATTTGTTTGCACCATCTACTGAGTTGCGCTTGAACTAATTGTTATTCTCATAACTTGCACGGTTTGATGTAATGCGATTAATGCGGGGTTTGCATAACGCTACCCCGCATTTCGCATCACTTCTTAGAGTGATATTTTCTTTGCAAATCATATTAAGCATTAGAAAATTATTGCAGTTGTGTTGATTATTGGTAAATAATCAAAATAAAGTATCATTATCATTCACACTGACGGGTAGATTAGACAATATGGAATGGAACGAAGCTGCTTATATTGATCCGCGTGCTGCTCAAGCAACCTCGGTTTCGGCTCAAGATGAAGAGCCTACAAGACGCGAGCCTTCAGCGTTAAAAATTACTTCTGCAGTGTCAAATCCTAGAATGTTTATGTTGCCTTGGGAACTTCCGCTTTCTCAATGGCCAAAAGATTTATTTGTAAATCTTCCTCGAGGTATATCTAGACACGTTGTAAGATTTGTGCACGTAGGCGATGAAGTTTACGCGATGAAGGAAATAACAAGACAAGTAGCAGAAAGAGAATATGAGCTTCTCCGCCGTTTACGTAAACTTGAATTGCCAACCGTAACGCCTATTGCTGTGGTTGCAGGTCGTAGAGATTCTAATGGTGAACCACTTGAGGCAATGCTTGTTACAAGACACTTAAAGTTTTCTCTTCCATACCGCGCTCTGTTTGCAAGAACTTTGCGTCCAGATACTGCAGAAAGACTTATTGATGCGCTCGCTGTTTTGATGGTTCGTTTGCATCTTTCAGGCTTTTATTGGGGCGATGTTTCACTTTCTAACGTTTTGTTCTTGAGAGATGCAGATGCTTTTTCTGCATTCTTGGTTGATGCTGAAACTGGTGACTTGCACAGTAGTTTGACTCCGGGTCAACGAGAATATGATATTGATTTAGCTCGTACAAATATTATTGGTGAGTTAATGGATTTGAGCTCCGGACAGTTGTTGCCTGGGGAAGTTGATGAAATTAGCATTGGAAATCGTTTAGTAGATAGGTATCATTCTCTTTGGAGCACGCTTACGGACGTTGATAAATTTAGTCCTGATGAAATGTGGCGTATTGAAAGACGTGTTAATCGTTTGAATGAATTAGGCTTCGATGTTGATGAGCTTGAGATGAAAACGTCTGAAGACGGTAGACGTGTATTAGTTCGTCCTCGTGTTGTGGATGCAGGATACGCATCTCGTAAACTTTTGCGATTGACTGGCTTAGATGTGCAAGAAAATCAAGCTCGTCGTTTGCTTAATGATTTAGATGCTTACAGAACTTCTACTTGGAGGCAAGGAGAAGAACTGGAAATTGTTGCGACTGATTGGATGCGTGAAGTTTTTGAGCCAACAGTTCGCATGATTCCGCCTGAGTTTCGTTCACAAATCCAGCCTGCTCAATTCTTCCATGAAGTGCTGGATCATCGTTGGTTTATGGCAGAACGAGTTGGGCATGACGTTTCTATGCAAGATGCTGTAACAAGTTACATCAAAAATGTGTTGCCACAATACAAGATAGATAAAGGCGTTCTTGCTGCTATTAACGCGGATGCTGATTCGGGTGTAGTTGATGACGAATACACGTATTCTAAAGCTGCTTATAATCCTGATGAAGATGATCAAGATGCGAGTGTGTGGGCAAGTTGAAATTTGCTTATAATGTGAAATCTATATTTGTGTGTTTTTGAAATAATTTTATGAAAAATAAATATGGCGTAATGTTTTGTAACCAAGCACTACGCCATATTCTTTATATATTTGCTTATATTTGCTTATAGATTTTGTTTTAATCGTAAAGCTTTTATTCCTATAGCTATTAGGCAAATAAATGTTGCGCATAATGTCATAATTGCAACATTCACGCCAGTGTTAGTGAGGTTGCGTTTGGCTCTCTTAGACTCACTATTATTCTTAACTTGTTTCTTAACAGTGTTCTTAACAGTGATATTAGTCCAAGCAATCTGTTTACCAGTTTCATCAACCAACACAACAGTATGCTTACCCGAATAATCAGATGGGAACAAAGCATCAAACTCAGGCTTACCATCAACCATTCGAACAGTCACATACTTAGAACCATCAGCACTCTTAAGCAAACGAGGATTAGAGTAAATATACGCATAAGCGTAAACCACTCCATCGCTCTTAAGTTTTTCAATAAACTCGTTATCTGAAATATTCAATATAACTTTGTTTGCAACACCTGCAGTAGCAACATTATTGTTACCAACAGTAAGAGTATTCTTCAACTCAGGTTCAAGACTTTTAACAGACTTAGGCGCTGGAGCTGCTGGAGCAGAAGCCGCAGGAGCAACAGGAGCCGGAGTCTTATCTGGAGCAGGAGTTGGAGTTGGCGTTGGAACAACCGGAGCTGGAGCTGGAACAACCGGAGCTGGAGCTGGTGGTACTACTGGAGCTGGAGCTGGTGGTTGAGGTGCTGGCGCAGGAACAATCGGAGCAGGTGGCTCAGGCGTTACAGGACCAGGCTCAGGAGCAGGAGTCACAGGCTCAGTTCTTTTACCATCGTTTCCTTTAGAAATTGTATATTTTTTGCCTTTAAGGGTAGAAAATACTATAAGTTTTTCTCCATTTTTGTTAGTAACAATCTTGGAAGGAATTTTCGTTCCTTGTGAAATTGAGTCAGCATTCTTTGAATCAATTTCACGAACTTCTAGCTTATCAATATCGCTACTGCTCTTCGTGATTTTTATTGCAACAGTACCGCCATTGCGTGAAACTATGGAAACTAAATCTGCTTTTCCATTAGACCATGCAATATCAATTTGGAAGTTTCCTCGTGCAATTAAGCCTTTAACGCTACCATTTTCCCAAGCATCTGGTAATGCAGGAAGAATATTTACATAGCGTGAATAAGATTTTCCGTTAGTGTCAATGAAAGTCGAGTTTGATTGCATAAGCATCTCATTAACACCTGAAGTATTTCCAAAATTACCGTCTATCTGGAAAGGTGGGTGAACGTCGAAAAGATTTGCATACATCGCATTTCTAATTTGATTTTCAATAAGACGATAAGCGTGGTTTCCATCTCCTGTGCGAGCCCAAGAGTTGATTCTTTGTCCAACTCCCCAGCCTGTTGCGTCATCTCCGCGCAAAGTCATAGACTTTTTGGCTGCTTGCATATATTGGGAGTTGTCAATTGTTATAAGATCTCCAGGGAATAATCCGAGCATGTGTGACATATGCCTGTGATTATTTTGATATCCAGGTATATTTCTTCCATCCTCAGTCTTACCAATTTCCCCTTCGTTATACCATTCTTTGATTTGACCACTCTTGCCAATTTCAATAGGTTTCAGTAGGCTTTTTGCGCATGACCATGAGCGATTTGCATTAGCATTTACAAAAGATCCGTCATCATTCTTTTTCCAGTTATCTGGAGAGCAACCGTCAAGATTTCCAACTAAATCTTTATCTACGTTTAATGCATTAGCTGCGTCAATTGTGTCTTTAAGCATCTGCCATACTAGGGAACTTTCGTACGTGTTTCCATCTGTGCCTTCAGGCCCATGTTCAGGTGAATATGCAACGCCTGTTGTGAGTCTAAAACTACCATCGCTTGCTTTGTGAGAAGATTTGTGAAGCATGTAGTTCAAGTACAAATGCGATTCCTCTTTCAATAGAGGATATATGTCGTTTTTAAGTTGATTAAGATTTCCGCTGTATGCATAAGCGTCATACACGTTTTGCAAAATCCAAGGTACTGCTGCAGGGCTCCATCCCCATGAGAAAGCTTCGCCTGGCGTAGTCCACCCGTATGGAGTGTTTTCAGTGTGTGCCATGAATCCTTCGCCGTCACCAATAGGAGTGTTTTCGTTCTTGGTTTCTGCTCCAGCGTAAATTTTTGCAGTTAGTCTTCCTGGCTTAACAAGGCCTTTGATATAAGTTATTAGCGGTTTAGAAAGTTCAGCTAAATTACCTGAATATGTTGGCCAATAATTCATTTGCAAATTTACGTTCATATGGAAGTCAGATCCCCAAGGAATAACTGTATTGTGAGAACTATCTATTGCAGAACTCGACCATATTCCTTGCAAATTTGCAGGTAATTGGCTATCTTCGCGAGAAGATCCGATTGCTAAATATCTTCCATATTGGTATATTAAGGCTTCTAATTCGCTTTTTTGCTCTTTAGTTGCAATGTTGTTGGAATATGCTTCCAGTAGTTTATCTGTAGGAATTGTTCCGAATTCTTTGCTATTTTTTTGATTGTTTATATTAAGAGTTAAGCGATTATAGAACGATTGATAATCCTTAATATGATCTTTCTTGATTTCGGCAAATCCTTTATTCGCTGCAAGTTGCACAGCGTTATGCACTCTTAAATCAACTTGTTCAGGAGTTTCCTTAGTGCGATAATTTGGATACTCTTGTTTGTAATCTGTTGCAGCTGAAGTGTACATAGTTACAGTATTTGCGCCGGAAACAATTAGCTTACCGTCATTGCTTGTTTTTATAGTTCCGGAATCAACAACTACTTTCGCTTGAGCGTTGTAAATAAGACCGTTATTTCCCAATCTGCCTTTAACGATAATAGTGTCGCCTTTTGCGCTAACAGAAGAATCTTTTTTACTGTATCCATTATTAGGGTTGAAAGAAATAGTCAGATTAAGCTTATTTTCGCCACTAGCGTTGAAACGGGAAACTAATACATTATTTGAGTGTGATGCGAAATATTGTCTTGTATACACAGTGTTTGAGCGCGTGAATTTTACATTTGCTATCGCTTGAGATATGTTCAAATCACGTTCGTAATTTTTGTATGACGTATTATTCTCAAATCCATAATCCACAAAAATATTTCCAAAATTCTGGTATGCTCCTTGCTGTAGCGAGTCAAATCCGCCTGTTAATGAGCTTGGATTAACTGTTTGTGCGCCATTTTCAAGCTGTTTGTTTAAATCGCGTAGAGTTTTGCCATTTTTACCTTTTGATTCATCGTTTCCACCGATGTAAGTTCCGTGCGAACCTGGGCCGCCTGTCCATAAAGTTTCTTCGTTAAAAGTAATTCTTTCTTTACCTACTTCACCGTAGATACTTCCGCCAATGCGACCATTTCCAACTGGTAGTGTAGTTTGTTGCCAGAGGTTTGTTTCTTGTGAAACTCTGCCTTCCCCATGGTAGAGCTTTGTTTGTGACGCTGGCTGTTTGTACCATAAGCGATCATCATTTTTTGATATAAGTTCAGTGTTTTTATCTTGATTATCGTTTGAATATGTTGTGTAAATATTGAAGCTTATATGCGATTGTGGGTAATTTTTATCGATTATTGTAATCTCATGCGCGCCAATATCATTCGCGTCAAAGCCGGCGCCAATTATTTCGTAGTCATTTTTGCTAAGTATTTTAGAAGTTTGATCTGAAGTTTTAACTCTTCTAACTTCTAATCCGTCAAGATTTAGCTTTTCTCCTTGCTTGTAGTGTGTTTTTGTAGGAAGAGTTACGCTGAGAGTGTAGTCTTCTGGAGAAGGTGTAATAGTCATATTTGGCTGCATGGACTGTGTTATTCCTTTAAGCTGAGAGATTGACTCTGTGCTTGCAAATCGAACGTCAATATGCTTACTTTCGCCAAGCGCAAAAGTTATTTTCTTGTTGTTTTTAGCAAATTGATCACGCACTATTTTTGTTACATCTAGTTGAACGTTTTCGCTAGATGTCACAGACATATTGTCTTTGTATTGTAGCTCTTTTAGTTCAAAAGGTGCGGATTCTATTACAATTCTTCCATCTGAAGAATCAAATCGTGGTCTATTTGCCCATGTTGCTTCAGATGTTGAACAAGAACTTGCATTATTTGTGCATTGAGTGTCGTCAACGGCAGTGATTTTTACAGTATCGGTTCCATTGTGTTTCGCTGGACCTGCTGTACCTAAATATGTGAGACTGATGCGTGCATTTTTTGGAGCTTTGCTGTAATGAGAAAGGTCGAATGTTATCAATCCCATTTTTGCGTCAGTTCCATCGTTTACATCAGTAGATTCGAATTTTTCTCCAAAGTCACCGTAGCCTTGTGGTTGTAATGCCGCTATGTAGCTACGAGCTTGCATATTCGTTATTTTTTCATTTTGCCATGTTTGTAATGACGAATCTGCTGAAGCTTGAATTGTTGATTCTTCAGGTGATTTTTGGTTTATTATTTCGCTTGCGATTGCGTTCGTTGATTGTAAGAATGTGCCAAGCAATCCTATTGTTACGCAGCTTGCCATTATTGCTTTTATGCGGTAAGCGTGGCGCTTGTTGCATATAGAGTTTTTCATATTCTTCCTTTTTGCGAGTTGCTGCATTGCAACTTTTAAGCGTGATTATTTGATACGGTTAGCTTTAAAAACAGCGTTGTCAAGCTAACTATATTATTTGTCATGCTTTTGTAAAATAAATTTACGATTCGTAAGATTAGCATAAAGGATAAGCATTTTCAACTAGTGTAAGCCCTTATTTTAAGGGAATATAATAGATATTTTTATTGCTATAAAATGTAAAGTCACGTGACACAAGAATTGGATATTTGTAGTATCAATTAAATAATAGTTAAATGTTGGTTTTTCTACAAAAAATTGTAAATAAAACAGATATAACTATTTTTTCACGGGGGGGGGGGCATCATTTTAATATGCTTGATATTTCAAGGAAAAATAAACCTATGCCTCCTATATATATAAATAATTACTAATTTTCGTTTTACTTTTTGCAAACTAGGTATATAATTACTTTTACACTGTTTCGTGTACTCGATTTAGAGCGTAATGTAGCGCGCTAGTTGTGTATACAAGAAAGCAAAAGGAGGTGTTAGTTCCGAGTAGATAATTGGTTTTTCTATTTTTGATATTCGTCATATTTTATTGGTCATTACAGCGCGCCCAGCGGTGAGCGCGCAAAGTTATAAGTTAGTTTGAGTTCAAGATTTGGGTTAATCCCCAAAAATTCTCACAGTTGAGAAAAGGAAAAGTATGAAACGATTGGTGGCTGGCACAGTAGCAGCTACACTGTCAATAATGCCGTTGGCAGGTAGTTTTGCTTTTGCTATTCCTGCATGGGCTAATGACTCTGTTGCTTCGCAAGCGGTTGTTGCAAGTTCTGAAACACCTCAAACCGCTTTAGCGTGGTCATTAGACCCTCAAACGAAAAAAGGCGGCGAAGTTTTAGAAAAGGATTCTGGGTGGTATCACTTCAAAGCTAGTGATAAGAATGGTAACGCTGCTAATAACCCTAGTAAATACCCTGCTGTAGCTATTAACAATAAGGAATACAATTTTGCAGATTCCGGTAATTTTGCTACAACTATTAGAACTAAAGAAGATGGAACTAAGAATAGATTTGGATTCTATCTTGGTTATAAAGATCCTGGAAATGGCTTATTTATAGGTTTTGATTCTGGCGGATGGTTCTGGCAGACGTATTCTAACGGCAACGGCGATTGGTTTAAAGGTAATAGATTACCTGCTCCAAAAGCTGGTGAGAAAACTGAGATAAACATTCACTGGGCTGAAGGTAAAGCTATTCTCCTTGTTAATAAACAAATTGCATTCACTGTTGACTATAGCGGCATTAAAAATAATCTTTCTAAAAAACTCGCTATGAAAGCTGGTGCTTGGTCGAGTGAGCTAACTGATGTTGAAATTAAAGATCCAGATGCTCCTAGCCAAACATATAAGATTTCCGGAAAAGTCATTGGGGATAATTCTTCTGCAATCAGCGATGCAAGAGTTCAATTAGACGATAAAATTATTCGCACTAAAAGCGATGGCGCATTTGAATTCTCTGGTTTAGAGCTTGGTAAACACAAGCTGTCTATTGTTGCAGCTGGCTATGATGAATTCAAGCAAGAGATTAAACTCGATGGCTTAGATGTTAAATTAAATAATATAACTTTGAAAAAGTCTTCAGTATTTGAAACTGAAAAATTGCAAACTGAAGATATGGACGTTGTGCTCCATAAGAATTTCCCTGCTGTATCTTATTACACTATGAAAAAGCTTGAGAATCATGTAATGGATGCTCAGAGTAATAATATTCATACTGTTTCTATTAACGGTACAAATGTTAAGTTAAAGGATTCAGATGTTCAGTTTACGAAAGTAAACGACACTAAAGCTCAATATGTTCTTAGCGTTAAAGATGAAGGTCATAATATTGATGCAAAAATTAGCGTTACAATAACTGTTGAGAAAAATCAGCTACGTTTTGATGTTACAAAGATTGAAAATAAAGCTGGTGAACAAAATCCAGTTCAAACGCTTTACTTCCCTGAGAATAATCTAGTTTCTGTAAACAGCTCTCAAGAAGGAGCTACATTTACAGGAGCTCGTATGTCGTCAAATACGCAGATTCCTGGAGATAAAACTTTTGCAATTACAGATGGGTATACTCTTAAAGACAATGGCGATTACACGTATGGCTTTGTTTCTAATAATCAGCTAAGCGCTGGTTTGTGGAGTAATTCTGAACATAATGGAACTGTTGCTTATTCTGGAATTGAAGGTGGTTCTAAGAATACTCGAGTAATTGCATCTGCAAAGCAAGAATCTAAAGGAACGCAGTTTGGCTTAACAAGCGCTCCTTGGTATTATCATCGCATTGTTTCTGATAGCAAAGGAAATAAGTACACTGTTGGCGAAACGGATATGCCAAAGTCTGCTGTAGTTATTAGTGGCGATGAAAATAACGATGGTGTAATCACTTGGCAGGATGGCGCTATTGCTTACCGCGATATTATGAACAATCCTTACAAGTGTGAAGAAGTTCCTGAATTAGTTGCTTGGCGAATTGCTATGAACTTTGGTAGCCAAGCACAAAATCCATTCCTTACAACTCTTGATAATGTTAAGAAAGTTGCTCTTAATACCGATGGTCTTGGTCAGTCTGTGCTCTTAAAGGGTTACGGCAATGAAGGCCATGATTCTGGTCACCCAGATTATGGTGATATCAACAAGCGTGCTGGCGGCGCTTCGGATATGAACACCTTAATGGAAAAAGGTAAGAAGTATGGCGCTCGTTTCGGCGTGCATGTTAATGCTTCAGAAATGTATCCGGAAGCTAAAGCCTTTAGCGAGCAGATGGTGCGTCGTAATGGTAAAAGTGGAAGTCTTCGTTACGGCTGGAATTGGCTTGATCAAGGTATTGGCATAGATGGTATTTATGATTTGGCTTCCAACTCTCGAAAGAATCGCTTTGGGGATCTGAAAAAAGAAGTCAAAGATAATATGGACTTCATTTATCTTGACGTTTGGGGTAATCAAACAAGCGGTGCTGAAGATTCTTGGGAAACTCGCAAGATGTCGAAGATGATTAACGACAACAAATGGCGAATGACTACAGAATGGGGTGCTGGAAACGAATATGATTCAACATTCCAACATTGGGCTGCTGATTTAACTTACGGTAACTCTACGATGAAGGGAGAAAACTCTCAAGTTATGCGCTTCCTTCGTAACCATCAAAAAGATAGCTGGGTAGGTGACTTCCCGAGCTATAAAGGCGCAGCTAATGCTCCGTTGCTTGGCGGCTACAATATGAAGGATTTCGAAGGCTGGCAAGGTCGTAATGATTACGATGCTTACATTCGGAATCTATTTACGCATGATTTGTCTACTAAGTTTATTCAGCATTTCAAAGTAGTTCGTTGGGTAAATAGCCCATTAGATGCTTCTTCCGTGCGCGATCCTAAGACTAATAACAGTAATGAGCAAATTGATCTTGCTGATGCTCATGGCAATAAGCTTGTTATCTCTCGTGAATCTAATAATTCAAAGTCGAGTGAGTATCGCAATCGCACTATCAAATTAAACGACAAGATAGTTGCATCTGGAGCTGTTTCTGCTGGTGATAGCGGTCAAGGTGGTACAGAATCTTATCTTTTGCCATGGCTTTGGGATGTAAATTCTGGAAAGCTTGTAAAAGATAGTGATCAAAAGCTTTATCACTGGAATACCAAGGGTGGTTCAACTACTTGGATTTTGCCTAAGGGCTGGGAGAATCTTCAAAACGTTACTGTTTACAAGTTGACAGATCTTGGTAAGACTGATCGAACTGTTGTGAATGTTGCTAACGGTAAAGTTACTTTGAACGCTAAAGCTGAAACTCCATATGTTATTTACAAAGGTTCTGTGGACGCAAAACGATTGAATGTAACTTGGAGTGAAGGCATGCATGTTGTAGATGCTGGCTTCAATGGCGGTGAAGAATCATTAAGCAAGAATTGGAACTCTGTTGGTGCTGGCAAAGCAAGTATTGCTAAGAGTCAATTTAGTAATCCAATGCTTAAGCTTAGTGGGAAAGTAAAAGTAAGTCAGAAGATTACTGATTTGAAGCCTGGAAAACATTACGCATTGTATGTTGGTGTTGATAATCGATCTTCTGCTGCTGCGCGTATGACTGTGCGATCTGGAGATAAAGTATTAGCGACTAATGAAACTATGCGCAGTATTGCAAAGAATTATGTGAAGGCTTACTCTCATAATACTAATTCTTCAACGGTTGATGGCAGCAGCTATTTCCAGAACATGTATGTGTTCTTTACTGCTCCAGCAAGTGGTGAAACTACTTTGGAACTTGAGCATAGTGGCGAAGGAGATACTTATTTCGATGATGTTCGCGTTGTTGAAAATGAATACACTGGTTTGAAGTTCAATAACAAAGGCGAAGTAACTGGACTTGACAATGACTTTGAGCATAATGCGCAAGGTATTTGGCCGTTTGTTATCGGTGGCACAGAAGGTGTTGAAGATAATCGTATTCATCTTTCTGAAAAGCATGCACCATTTACTCAACATGGATGGGATGTAAAGAAAGTTGATGACGTATTGGGTGGCGATTGGTCTGTTAAAGTCAATGGTTTAGTTGGCAGAGATAATTTGCTATATCGAACGATTCCGCAAAACTTTGAGTTCAAGCCAGGCCATAAATACACAGTTGAATTTGATTATCAAGCTGGAAGCAAAGGCACATATGCTGTTGTTACAGGTGAAGGAGAGTTCAACGGAAGTGTATTGAGTAGCAATTCTCTTGAAAAAGCAGAAGGAACTACGAAGCACCATACGTTCACTGTTATTGGTGGAGCAAATGGCGATACGTGGTTTGGAATTTATTCTACTGATAAAGACGCGACTTTGCCTAGCGGTGTTACTAGTAATGATGAAGCTAATTTTGGCGGTTATAGAGATTTCATACTCGATAACCTCAAGATTAGAGAAGAGAAGCTTGACGCTGTAACGCGCGAGCAAGCTAAAGCTAAGTACGATGCTATTAAGCAAAAGTGGGATGCTAAGTGTGAGAAATTTATTGCTCAAGTGCAAAAATCTTATGCTGAACAACTAAGTCGTATTCATGCAATTATCGAGAAGAGCGATGCAACTTCTGACGATTTTGCTCAAGCTGTAAATATGCTTGATGTTCTAGATACATTTATGTCTAATGCTCCAGTTGATAATGCAAGCGATAAGTACGATGTTGCTCGCAATGCTTATAGCATAGAAGTTGGAAGCTATCAACCGCGATCTGATAATGAAGGTCCAGCAGAATTAGCGAATGACGATGATCCTGGCACCTGGTGGCACACTGTCTGGGGTGGCAATGCTGTTAAAGATGGTACTGCTTGGTTTGAGTTTACGCTAAATAAGCCTATGACTATCAATGGTTTGCGTTATTTGCCACGTACTGGTGGTGGTGTTAACGGAAAGATTAAGTCATATAAGATCACTATTACTAAAGCTGATAATACGATAGTCGAAAAGTCTGGCGAGTTTAAGACTGGTGGTTCTTGGCAGAAAGCTGATTTTGGTGAAGATATTCAGAATGTTAAGAAAGTTCGCATAACAGTTCTTACTTCTGCTGGAAATCCTGCGAATACCTTTGCTTCTGCAGCTGAGTTGCGTCTTACTGCTCCTAAGACTCCAGTGCCAGTAGTGCCTCCAGCTCCAGTAGTGCCTCCAGCTCCTAAGCCTGGTCCTGTGACTCCTAAGCCTGGTCCTGTAACTCCGGCTCCTGCACCAGTTCCAGCTCCAGCACCGGCACCGGCTCCAGCTCCAGCACCGGCACCAGTTCCAGCTCCAGCTCCTGCGGCTTCTGCTCCAGCAGCTCCAGCGCCTTCCTCTGTTAAAAGTCTTGAACCTGAGTTGAAGAATACTCTTACTGTTGGTAACAATAATGTTGCTACTGCAGGTGTTGCAAACAAAGTTATATTGAATATTTCAGATAACGAGTTTATTGAAAAACTTAAGAGTGATGGAGTGGTTTACGCTTATGCGTATATTTACTCTAATCCTCGTTTGCTTAAGAGTACTGATGGTTCTAAGTATGTGACTGTTCGAATGGTTGATGGTAAGCCTGAGTTTAACGCTTTGTTCCCATCTGATTATTCGGGTAAGCATACTGTTGTGTTGGTTGATGAAACTGGTAAACAGATCGCTTGGACTAATATCACTGTTAAGAATACTGTTAAGAAACAAGTTAAGAATAATAGTGAGTCTAAGAGAGCCAAACGCAACCTCACTAACACTGGCGTGAATGTTTTGAGCGTTCTTGTTGTTAGCTTGTTAGCGTTTGCTGTTGCGTGTGCTCTGCGTAAGCTTCGCGCAAACTAAACATAAGCAATACAACTGATATAACTGAATAATTGATATTTCGTAATATCAGTTTGCGATTACTAGGGGTGGAAGATTTGCTCTTATAGCAGTCTTCTGCCCCTTATTATCATTTATCAAAGTTGAAAATTAAAAATGTGTACTTTTATTTACTCTTTGCTAACATATGTACAATTTGTTATTCAATGTAATGTTGCGTTGATGTGAATAAGAATGGTGTAATTATGAATAAAAATTATCTTGCAAACGTGAAACCTACTGCGCGACAGATTGCTTGGCAGAGCATGGAAATGTATGGTTTTATACATTTTGGCATGAATACTATGACTAATCGAGAATGGGGATTAGGTCATGAGGATCCATCTTTATTTAATCCAGATAAGATCAATGTAGATCAGTGGCTTGATGCTTTGAAATCTGCTGGAATGACAGGAGTGATACTTACATGCAAACATCATGACGGATTCTGCTTGTGGCCATCTGCATATACAAAACATACGTTACAGTATTCTCCATTTAAGAATGGTAAAGGTGATATAGTTCGTGAAGTTAGTGAATCTGCTCGCAAACATCATATGAAATTTGGAATATATCTTTCACCATGGGATAGAACTGAAAAATCATATGGAACTGGTAAAGCGTATAACGATTTTTACATAAATCAGCTTGTAGAGTTATTAACTAGTTATGGACCTATTTTCTCTGTTTGGCTTGATGGTGCTTGTGGTGAAGGTGAAAATGGCAAAACGCAGGCTTATGATTGGCAGCGTATTTATGACACTATTCGCGCGCTTCAACCTGAAGCTGTTATTAGCGTTTGCGGGCCAGATGTTAGATGGTGTGGTAATGAGGCTGGTCATGCTAGAGCTAATGAGTGGAGTGTGTTGCCTACTGAATTGCGCAGTGCTGAAACAGTTGCGTCAAAATCTCAAAAAGCTGATGATGGTGAGTTTTCTCGACAGTTTTCTTCTACTGATGAGGATTTAGGTTCTATAAAAGTGTTGGATTCTTATGAAGGATCATTATGTTGGTATCCTGCAGAAGTTGATACATCTATTCGTAAAGGATGGTTTTATCACGAAAGTGATGATGATACTGTTCGTAGTGCTGACGAACTATTCGATATATGGTGTAAGTCGGTAGGAGGTAATTCTACACTTTTGTTGAATGTTCCGCCAAATTCTCATGGATTGATTGCTGACGTTGATGTTAAAGTTTTACAAGAGTTTGGTCAGAAGATTTCTGATTTTAATAAACGAGCTTTGCGCGATAGTAAAGAAGTAAAGATTAGTGTAGAAAATCCTACAGATTACGAAGGTGATCTTCAAGCTTTACTTAATCGCAATCAAGAAGAAGTTTTTTGTTGTAATAAGCCAATAGGGTTGTTTATTGAATTTTCTAATCCTTTAATAATAGATGCTCTTGTTCTTGAAGAAGATATAAGAAGAGGTCAGCATATTGAAAAAGTAAAGATTAGTATTACTGATGTAGATGGTGTAGAACATTGCGTTAGTGAAGTTGAGTCTGTAGGGTATCGCAGAATTATTCGCTTCAGTGCGATTTATGCTGCATCATTGCGAGTTCGTATAACTGATATTCGTCAATATTTTGCTCTTAAATCTTGCTATCCTGTTTTAGCTAAATATTAGGTTCGTTTTATGTGAGCTTTAGCTAAATCTTAGGTAGCTTTAGGTGTGTCTTAGCTAAGTTTCACGTGAATCTTATATAAAACTTAGCTGACTATCATCTAAAATTTATATAAAACTTAGTTAAACTTTATCTAAGCGTGTTGCAAAAAATACTAGTAGTTTTTATTACTTGTTTTTGCAAAAATATTTATAACATAATGGGCTGCTTACATAATCAACGAGCAGTCCATTGTACTATTTTTCGTATATGTAGTTTTAGAAATTCTATAATGTCCATATTTAGTATAGGTCAACACTATATACGTTTTTATAATTGGATACATAAGCTGTGAATAACATCTTGTATTTTTCGTATTTAGTACGCGAATGGCATCCTTTATGAATGCTTATTTTTGCCCTTATATTAAAGATTATTAAAACTTTTGAAAATTTTATTTGTTTTTTTGGAAACATAGTGTACAATTAAAGATGTGTGAGGAAGCACATAACAAAACGTCGATCAGTTGAAGCAAGGTTGCTAGACCGTTTCGGCATAAATAGGAGGTTACAAGAATGTCTTGTTTTAACAAACTAACGCGTCTTGTTGCAGCATTGGGCGCTGGCGCGATGTTACTTGGTGTTGGTGCTTGCGGTGGCGGTAGTTCAACTGGTGCCAACGGTAAAGTAACACTTAAGTTCGCTGCTTTTGAAGGCGGATACGGTTCTCAGATTTACAAAGATGTTGTAAAGGAATATGAGAAGCTTAATCCAAATGTAAAGATTGATTTAGTCACTTCTAAGAAGATTGAAGACGAAATCACTCCAGGTATGAAGGCTGGAAATTATCCTGATATCGTTGAGCTTGGTCAAGGTTCTACTTCTGGATTAACAGAAACTTTGTTAAAGGATAAGGCTCTTGAGAAGTTGAATGACGTTCTGGATATCAAAGTTCCTGGAGAAAGCAAAACTGTTAAAGAGAAGCTTGTTGATGGTGTGATTGGTTTGTATACAAACCCTTATGGAAATTCTGATACGTACCTTATGCCTATGTATTACTCGCCATCTGGCTTAGTGTACAACAAGGCTTTGCTTGAAAAGAATGGTTGGAAAGTTCCAACAACTTGGGATGAAATGTTCAAGCTTGGTGACGAAGCTAAAGCAAAGGGTATCTCGCTGTTCACATATCCTACAGCTGGATACTTTGATGCATTCTTCAACGCTCTCATCGCTGATGTTGGCGGTCCAGACTTCTTCAAGGATGTTATGACTTATAAGAAGGATGTTTGGAAGACAGATAAGGCACAGAAAGTACTTTCTATTGCCAACAAGCTTGTTACTGAGTACTTGAATCCAAATACCGTAGGTTATGCAAATGCACAAGATTTCACTAAGAATCAGCAGTCTATTTTGGATGGAAAGTCACTGTTCATGCCAAATGGAACTTGGATTGTTAATGAGATGAAGGATGCTCCTCGTATGGATGGATTCAAGTGGGGCTTCGCTCCAGTTCCAACCTTAAGCAAGGATGCAACTCGTTATATCAATACCACTATTGAAGCTGTTTGGATTCCTTCTAAGGCAAAGCATAAGGAAGAAGCTAAGAAGTTCATGGCGTTCTTGTATTCCGACAAGGCTGCTGATATCTTCGTTAAGACCGGTGCTGTACAGCCAATTAAGGGTATGCCAGAAAAGGTCAGTGAAGATATGAAGCTCTTCTATGATGCATACAATGAGCCTAATGTTAAGGCTGTTTCCGGTTCATTCTCTACTACAGCTTCTGTAGAAGGTAAGAACATTAAGGAAGATTTGTATAACACGGTTGATTCTATTGCATCCAAGCAAAAGACTTTGAAGCAGTGGATTGATCAAATTAATGATACAAGTAATGCTTTGAATGCTGCTGCAAAGTAGTAAGTTCGTCCGTTTAAGCATGTGAATTTAATTCACCTAGTATAAGGCGGGCACTCGGCAGTTACCGCTGTGGGTGCTCGCCTTTACTTGAAAATTGATTAGATTCATGCGTTTATAATGTTGATTATTCAGACTTTATAAATAGTGACTTACAAAGGATAACAAAGTTGTTGTGATTGCTTGTCAGTATGTGTAGTAAAGTTTTATCTATTTTTTACAAAAAAGGAACGTATGATGTTAAGTCTTAAGCAATCGTTGGGGAGCTTGACTAAAAAAGGTGTGACCACTGATTTGGACAAAAAACGCGCGCGGTTTGGTCTTTTGTGCTCGTTGCCTACAGCAATTCTATTGTTAATATTCATTTTTATACCTGCAATAAATATTTTCCGAATGTCTGTATATAAGTGGAGTGGGTACTCTGACGATAAAAAATTTGTTGGTTTTGCCAATTTCCAAAAACTTTTTACAGATATGAATTTTGTACACGTATTCCAAAATACGGTTTTGCTATTGGTGGTAGTCACTTCGATTACGTTGCCGTTAGCTGTTATTTTTGCGGCAATACTTATGCAAAATCGTATTATAGGTAGTAGTCTTATACGCTTTATCTTATATGTGCCTGCAGTTCTTTCAATCGTAGTTGTAGCAGCTATCTTCTCATCAATTTATGATCAGAAATATGGCTTATTAAATGGTTTGCTTGGCTTGTTCCATTTGGATTCTTTGCAACAAGTATGGTTAGGTAATCAGAGGATTGTAATTTATTCTATTGGATTCGCTATGTTGTGGCAGTCATTAGGCTATTACATGGTTATGTATATGTCTTCAATGGCTGGAATTGATCCGCAAGTATACGAGGCTGCGCGTATTGATGGCGCTAGTAAAACAAGGCAATTATTCTCGATTACAATTCCTCTTATTTGGCAGAATTTGCGTACAACGCTGACGTTCTTTATCTTAAGCTCTGTTAATTTGAGCTTCGTTCTTGTGATGGCTTTGACCAATGGCGGTCCTGATAACGCATCGCAAGTTTTGCTTGGGTATATGTATTCGCAAGCATATAGCAATTCTGCATACGGTTACGGTATGGCAATTGGAGTAGTTATCTTCGTGTTTAGCTTTGTTGTATCGATGATTGTGAACATGGTTACGAAGAGTGAAGTGCTCCAGCATTAAAGAAGGTGTGGATTATGAAGTCTTTTATTAGTCGTGCAAGTCGCGGTAATGGTAGTAAGTGGGGATTTAGTCGAATTGTTGGGCAAATAGTTTTAACTATAGCTGCGTTAAGTATTGCTATACCAACTATTTGGGTGTTTATTGCTTCGTTCAAAGATAAAAGTGAATTTTATGGAAGCCCTTGGGATTTGCCAAAAAGTATACATTGGCAAAATTATGTGGATGCTTTCGTAGATGCTCATTTAGGACAGTACTTTGGTACTTCGGTAATCGTAACAGTATTAGCGATGATATTAGTTTTGATTATTGCATTACCATGTTCGTATGCTTTAGCTAGATTTAACTTTCCTGGTAAGCGTTTGCTAAAAATAGCTGTCCAATGCGGATTGTTTATTAACGCGAATTACATCATTGTTCCTATATTCTTAATGCTTGTTGGAGCAGATAAGCTTGTTATGGAATTTTTGCCAGAGGGTATTTTCTTAGACAACATATTTGTGTTGGCTCTTGTATACGCTGTAATGTCTTTGCCGTTTACAATATTCCTTTTGCAAGATTACTTTGCGTCAATCCCTAAAGCTTATGAAGAAGCTGCAATGATTGATGGTGCTTCACAATTTAAGATTATGGTTCGTGTATTCTTCCCTATGGCAAAGCCTGCAATCGCAATGTCTATGTTGTTCAACTTCTTAAGCTATTGGAATGATTATATTATTGCTATGACTTTGATGACTGGTAAGAATCGTACTGTTCAGGTTGGTTTGTTAAATCTTATGCAAACTCAGAAGGCATCTACGAATTATGGTCGTTTATATGCTGGCATGGTTATTGTGATGGTTCCTGTTCTTATATTCTATGCAATCGTGCAAAAGCGTTTGCTTGAAACCTCAAATATGGGAGGTATCAAATGAGTGAGAAATTGAAAAATGCTCTAATTATTGCAGGTAAAATAATCCTATATTTGGTATTTGTTGTACTAACAATTATTGGTGTAGGAAAAATAGGATGGTTTAATCTTTGCTTAGAGCTGATTGGCTTGTTGGGAATTATTGGCATGTTGTGGTGGTATAACTTGCGCAATAAGTAATAAGTGGATCGGTTAGTAGGTTAGTAAGTAAATAATTAACCATTGTAATAATTAACCATTGTAATAATTAAAGTTTTATAGACAATATTGGCTTGCAATTGATTTGACTAAGTATTTAGATAAATATTTAGTCAGGTATTGCAAGTCAATATTTTTATTATGCGTGTTTTTGTGTATTGATTAGTGTTTTGCGTATTGCTTACTGTTTTGTGCTCACAGTGTAGTGTTGTTCAAGTGTTTATAATTGCTTGATCGTGTGAAGCAGAATTTTATTAGTTCTGATGTGAAATAGCCCGTGAAATAGCATGAAACTTGTGATTATAAGCAAAAAATCTTAAGCGAAACACGATGAAATGTTTGCTTAAGATTCCACAAAGTGCCCCCTGTGGGACTCGAACCCACAACCCACGACTTAAAAGGACGCTGCTCTGCCAATTGAGCTAAAGGGGCAACAAATGAAAAGTATACTATATTTGAAAGACTAAGTAAATGTAGAAAATTTCCGCGTGTTGATTTGAAAATACATATAACTTATAAACTTAATCTTTGATTATTACTGTTTTTGTGTTTATTTCATTTATTTTAGGGAATCCAATTTTTCTTTAATTTGTATTGCAGATGGTTCAATCATAAACGAGTTATCTGGAAAAGTTACTACAGGAATATGTTTTTGACCACTAATTTCTATTGCTTTTTCTTCTGCACCTTCTTCAGATTCAATATCGTGCCATACAAATTCAGCGCCATATCTGTTAAGAGCAGCTTTAGCTCTGATGCAATCTCCACACCAATCTGCTCCATATACGTGAATTTGTAATTTGTTTGCTTGGCTTGACGCGTCTGTGTCATATGTTTTTGCGGTGTTGTTCTTCTCGAAGTCGCTCGTGCAAAAATCCATTTTTTCTCCTTACTGTTTTAATGCTGTGAATTATTTTAAGCAATAAGTGTATATAAGCGTATAAGTGTATATAAGTAGTTAATTTTAGAAAACTCATTTAACTAGGTGAAGTTTTGAGTCTTGTTTGAGTCTTGTTTTAATCCTGTTTAAGTCTTGTTTAATCTCAAAATGATTCGTTTTAAGCAAATGTTTAATATAGTAAATTATTGTTTATAATGTGAAAAAGTAATAAAAAAATTATTATTTTATGTTGTCTATGCACTTCTAGTTTCATATGCTTAATATATGTTTAATTTGGTTAGTTTGTTTGCACTTTTTTCTAGTGAATTTGTAATTCCTGCAATTTTAGTAGCACTTTTTATTGTAATTTTTGTTATTTATGTACTTTATTCGAAGAATAAAAAGAATGTGAGTAACAAGAGTGTTCGTGATAGCATCGAATCGCAATCTATTCCTGAATCCGATTTATGTAGCTCTAGTAGTGAATCTGAAGAACCTAGTGAACCTGAAGAAACTGATTCTAGCAGCGAAACTGATGTAGCTGAGGAATCCAATGTAACTAGTGAATCTCAGGTGTCTGAGGAATCCAATGTATCTAGTGTATCCAATGTATCCAATGTATACCAAACTCTAAATGCATCTAGTGAACCTCAAGAAAGTGACGAATCAGGTATAGCTTACGCGAGTGATGAAAGTGATGAAATAGAGGAAAAGCCTAAGGATCTTCCTCAATCTCTTTCTTCTCGTATTCAGCGTTTGCGCGCTAGGCTTTCAAATAGTAAAAATCCTTTTGGACGCGCGTTATTTACGATTTTAAGTAAAGATCATATTGCAGAATCTGATTGGGAAGAAGTTGAAGATACTTTACTTTTAGCAGATGTTGGAGCTCAAGCAAGTGAAGAACTTGTGGAATCTTTGCGAAAAGATGCGCGGATTACCGGAGTTTCGAATCCTGATGACGTGCGGTCATCTTTGCGTTCAAGGCTTTTAGAACTTGTAGGTGAGAAAACTGATCGGCGTTTGAATGTTGATAAATCAGATTCTAATCATCCGAGTGTAATCATGATGGTTGGAGTTAATGGCACGGGTAAAACTACGACAGCTGGGAAGTTGGCTCGTTTATTTGTGTCTGAGAATCATTCCGTAATTCTCGCTGCTGCAGATACGTTCCGTGCTGCTGCTGCAGATCAGCTTTCAACTTGGGCAAGTGCTGTTAATGTACCTGTTGTTCGTTCTTATAAAGATGGTGCTGACCCTGCTTCCGTAGCTTTTGATGCAGCTGAGCAAGCTAGTAAATCTAATGTTGACGTGTTGATAGTGGATACTGCTGGTCGTTTGCAAAATAAGTCAAACTTGATGGATGAGCTTGGGAAGATTCGCAGAGTTATAGAGAAGACTGTTCCTGTTGATGAAGTATTGCTTGTCCTTGATGCAACTACTGGTCAAAATGGAATGGCTCAAGCCAAAGTATTTGCTGAAGCTATCGGTATAACAGGTGTAGTTTTAACTAAACTTGATGGTTCTGCTAAAGGTGGAATTGTGATTTCCGTTCAAAAAGAACTTGGTGTGCCTGTAAAACTCGTTGGTTTAGGTGAAGGACCGGATGATTTAGCTCCGTTTGAACCAGAAAGTTTTGTAGACGGAATACTTTCGTAATATTTATGTTGTTATGTAGCTTTAAGTATAAAATTTTTTCATGAGCATACTTTTGTGAATTAACGATTTTTGTACGCGTATGGCGATTTAGCGCATTTGCTGACTATAACGAGTATTGCGAATGTAATGAATTTGGCGAATTTGACAAATTTGACAAAGTTACTATTGCATGAATATGTGAATATGTTCAGATTTTAGTTGTCTGTTTGTTTTACGGGTACAATAAATATAGATGTTAAATACAAAATTGTAAGTTGCATAAAATCAAATAATTGAGGTGATATATGACCGCAATAGATCCGCAGTTAGCGTTATTGGCTGCAGCATTGGTATTTATTATTACTCCTGGTATTGCGCTTTTCTACGGAGGGCGCGAGAAAGCAACTTCTATGATTAACATGATGATGCTTTCTGCTGGAGCAGTCGCTGTAACAACTATTGTATGGACGTTATGGGGTTGGTCACTTGCGTTTGCGGGAAAAGATATGTTGGGTGGGATTTTTGGAGATCCTATGAGCGGTCTGCTATTCCGTGATTCCATGGTGTCAGACAGTGGGATATTTACATCTATGGATGTTGGCTCTGGTATTGCAAATGAACTCCCTGCAGCTTTTAGATTGGCGTGTGCTATTGTAGCTGTTTCTTTGATTACTGGAGCGCTCGCAGGTCGTGTTCGTTATGCGATTTGGCTTATATTTGTGGCAGTCTGGATTACACTAGTATTCTCTCCTCTTATGCATATGGTGTATGGCGGTGGTTTGCTTTCTGCTAAGGGCGCTATTTCGCAAGCTTTAGGAGTTTCTATCCATGATTTTGCTGGTGGTTCAACTCTTAATTTAGCTGCTGCTGTTTCAGCTTTAGCAATCGTGTTTATTATTGGCGGTCATGCGAAGTTCCCTTTGAAGCGTTTTATTCTTCACGCAAAAGGTGTATTTTCTGTTTCTTCTCATGCAAGTTCTGCTGCAAAGAGTGAAGCAAATAGTAAAAATCATAGTAAAGGAAAATTAGAGCAAGCATTGTGGAATGATGTTGCTCGTTCTAATGGCAATCATGCTGCCCATGATAGCTTTACAAAAGATATTTCTGAAGGTTCGTTATCTGATGCTAATTCTATGAGTGAAGAGTCTTTAGTTGGAGCGCGACAGCCTCACAATGTTCCTTTTATTATGCTTGGAATTTTTATCATTTGGTTTGGCTGGCTTGGCTTAATGATTGGTTCTTCTATGGGAGTTCCTGGAGCTGCAGTTTATTCTTGGATTAGTTCAACTATTACAGCTTCTGCTTCAATGCTTGCATGGGGAGTTACTGAGCGTTTACGTTTTGGGCGCTTTACAGCTTTAGGTTCGGCTTCTGGCGTTATGGCTGGTCTTGCTGCAAGTTCTGCATCTGCTAATGTTATTGCTCCTTTATGGGCGCTTTTACTTGGTGTGTTAGTTGGTGTTGTAACGTCATTAGTTTCCTACTCGCATGTTTTTGCTCGTTATGATGGTGCTTTGCATGTAGTTAGTGTTAATGGCGTTGCTGCAATTATTGGTTTGCTTGCAGTCGGATTGTTTGCTGATGGCAAAGGTCTTCTTGTTGTTGGAGATTGGCATCAGCTTGTTGCGCAAATTTGCTTAATTTGCATTGTAATTTTATATGCTGGAGTTATTACGGCAGTACTGGCTTTTGCTTTGGAAAAACTATTTGGTTGGCGTATATCTGAAGCTAAAGAACGTAAAGGTGTTGATTTGGCAGATCAAGGCGAGCGCGCTTATGATTTTTCTTCTATAGTTCAAGCTCGTTCTGGTGCTGTTGTTGAAGTTTCAGATGCTACTCAAGGCAAAACTCAAATGGCGGTTTTAACGCCTGTTTCTTTGGACGTGGATGATGTTTCATCTGAAAGTTCTTCTACGGAACTTGAGCAATCTAAAGTGGATTCTGTGCTTGATTCTGATATCAGTGAGTTAAATATTGATGCTAATAAAGCAAATGAAGATGCAATAGAATCTGGTGAATTGGAATCTGGTGAATTTGAATCTGACTTTGCTAACAAATTAGATGAAGATCCGTCTGTTGATTCGTCTGTTGATTCGTCTGTTGATTCTTCAGCTAATAGTGTGGATTCAGTAAATCTTGATTCGTTAGATGATAGCTCAGATAAGCATGACGAAGTTAGTGAAGATGTTGATTCTTCTGTGAGTGATTCTGATGCGAATAGATCTGATAGCTCTAATAATTCGGATAACTCTGGTTCTGGGGCTGGTTCTGAGAGCTCGACGCGCAGTCGTCGTCGAAAGCGCAAATAGTCTGGAATATAAGCCAAAGCGCATAAAAGATCTAATTAGATTAAGTTATAGCCATCGATTTCTTGTTGAAGTCGGTGGCTTTTATTTTTCAATGTTTTTAATTGGAAGTCTTATATGTTTTAATTTTTCGACACGCACGGAGTGTGTAATGTGGATAAAAAATGAAGTTATCCACATATTGGGCGTTTCTATGTGGATATCTAATGAAGTTATCCACATATTGGGGATAAAAGTGTGTATAACTTGCGAATAACTTTTTTCAATTTTTCTTCTATTTGTATTTTTCAGGAATTTGTGTTATGCATTTCAGACATCTTTATTTGTCAATAAATGTATAGCTTGCTTCTCGCGCGTAATACTTGCACACGTTTATACTCGTTTTTATAAAAAGTAATGCATAGTATCTTTATATGCAATGTAAATTGCGAATAAGTGTCTATCGCTTTCAATAACAGCATTGTGAGGTATGTTAGTAGTATGAGTCAGGATTCTTCATCCTCAGATAATCGTAATGTATTTGATCGTATTCCTCCGCACGATGCAGATGCTGAAATGGCTGTTCTCGGCGGCATGCTTATGAGTAAAGATGCTATAGGTGAAGTTTCGCAAGATCTAGAAACTTCTGATTTTTATCTTCCTCAACATCAGACTATTTATGATGCGATTATCACTCTTTTTTCTGCATCTCAGCCTGTGGATTCCGTTCTTGTTGCCAACGAACTACTGAAAAATGGTGATTTGGAAAAGGTTGGCGGTGCAGATTATTTGCACAGTTTAGTCGCTTCAGTTCCTACTGCTGCAAACGCCACATATTATGCGAATATAGTGCATCAAAACGCTATTTTGCGTAACGTAATTACAGCAGGTACAAAAATAGCTCAAATGGGTTATTCTGCGAATGGTTCTGTTGCTGAAGATATTGTTAATCTTGCTCAGGCAGAAGTATATGAGATGAGTACTGGGCGAGTTCATCAAGATTATGTGTCTATCGGTTCTGTGTTAGAAACTACGTTAAATCAGATTGATGATCTTCAAACTAATGGCATATCTAGCGGTATTCCTACAGGGTTTAGAGATATCGATAACGTAACTCAAGGTTTGCAACCTGGGCAGATGATTGTTGTAGCTGGTAGGCCTGCTATGGGTAAGTCTACGCTCGGAGTCGATTTTGCTCGTTCTGCTGCGTTGCATCATAATATGACATCTATTATTTTCTCTTTGGAAATGAGCAAAATTGAGTTAGCTCAACGTATTATTGCTGCTGAAACAAATATACCGTTAACTGCTTTACGTCATCCTGAAGAAATTACTTCTGATCGATGGGCAAAGCTTAATAGTTTTTGGGATATGATGAAGGATTCGCCATTATTTATTGACGATAGTCCTAATATGAGTTTAATGGAAATTCGTGCAAAATGTCGTCGTCTAAAGCAGACTAATGATTTGAAATTAGTTGTAATTGACTACTTGCAGCTGATGAGTTCTGGCAAGCGCGTGGAAAGCCGCCAGCAAGAGGTTTCTGATTTTTCTCGAGCGTTAAAGTTATTAGCAAAAGAGCTTGAAGTGCCGGTTGTTGCGTTAAGTCAGCTGAATCGTGGACCTGAAATGAGAAATGATAAAAAACCTCAACTTTCAGATTTGCGCGAATCTGGGTCTATTGAGCAGGATGCAGACGTTGTGTTTTTAGTACACCGTCCTGATTTTTATAATAAGGAAGAACGCCCAGGTGAGGCCGATATTATTATGGCAAAGCATCGTAACGGCCCTACAGACACATTTAAACTTGCTTTTCGTGGAATTAACTCTAAGTTTGAAGATATGGCTCAAGAGCAATCTCAGCCTATGTGAGTTTGCATATGTGAGTTTGTTTGTGTGAGTTTGTTTGTGTGAGTTTTGAGAAACATTGCGGAGTGTTCGCTTAACATTGATGCTTAATATAAAAGCCTGCTGAATTTTGCAAAATTATTGCGATAATCAGCAGGCTATTTCTAGTTTTGACTAGTTTTTTTAGTTTTTAGTTTTTGATAAATTTGCTTAGCGTCTGACTAGTTTTGATTTGTTTTGACTAGTTTTGATTTGATTTCGTTTTATACACGTATCAAATATTAATCAATTAAGCCATATAAGCGATCGCCTGCATCTCCAAGGCCTGGAACTATGTAAGCTTTATCATTTAAACTCTCGTCAACAGCGCAAACAACAACCTTAAAGTCAATAGAAGGATCAATCTCCTTCTCTAAACGCTTTAAGCCTTCTGGAGCTGCCAAAATGTTAATAGCAGTAACATCCTTAGCGCCGCGCTCTGCTAAGTAATGTGTAGCGGCAATAAGAGTACCGCCGGTTGCAAGCATTGGGTCAAGAAGGAAGCATTGACGACCTGTTAAGTCTTCTGGCAAACGATTTGCATAAGTAATTATGTCGAGTGTTTGCTCATCGCGCTTCATTCCGAGGAATCCAACTTCAGCGGTTGGAAGAAGGCGAGTCATACCATCGAGCATGCCAAGTCCGGCTCTCAAAACCGGCACAACCATTGGGCGTGGTCGATTTAAATGCTTGCCAGTCATCTTGCAAATAGGAGTTTCAATCTCGTAATCGCTAACTTCCAAATTACGAGTCGCTTCGTAAGCTTCAAGAGTTACTAACTCTGAAACTAACTCGCGGAAAATATTAGATGGTGTATTTTTATCACGCAAAACGGTGAGCTTGTGGTCCACCAGCGGATGATGTAAAACATGAAGATCCATACCTTCTAGATTAAAACAAGCTAGGCATGTTAGCTATCGGCGTGCCGTGAAATTTTCAAGAAAATATAAACAAAGTAATAGTTAAAACGCTGACTTACGAAAGCGCCTGTCGGCGCAAACGCCGCTCGTAGCGGCAAAAAATGGAGCCCGGGGCTTAAACGCAAGCCAGCGTCAATTTCGAGTATACCTGTTTTTATTATTCAGCGCGCCGAGTGAGTTTAATCAAGTTTTCCAGCTTTCCATAACGCAGCGCCATTTTTGAAATTGCATGAAAGCGTATGAAGATTTGCTGAGATATGTAGAATTTTTGCTATTTTTTGCGTATTTTTATTAGAAGATTGATAGTTTTTTGTATTATTTGATAGTTTTTCTGCATATTTATGCATTCCACGCGAAATGATCGAAGTAAATGCAGAAGCTCGATGCAGCGCTATTGCGAAATCACCTGTAAATGCACCTGAAAGAATGGAATCAGCAAGGCGAGCAATATCTTCTCCTGTAGGTGTTTCATCTATACCTGTAATAGCAGAAGCACTCGTGGTTTCAGGTTCTCCTATATGCCAATATTCAGCATACGATTCACGCTGTTTTCTAAGTGACATACGCAATAAATATAGTCTATACAACATTCCAGGTAGTGACTCTGCTTCGCAGCTACTCCACAAATCTGCGATAACGTCAATACCTTCATTTTCAACCAAATTCAGCACGCGTTCAACGATTTCTTGAGATTGAGTTTTGTGCACGCGATTAAGTAAAACAGCAGCAGAAGTATGGCTAATCTCATTGATGATTTGTGGATCTGCGCCACCTTCAATTTGTGAAAGCATTGCAGGATCTATTTGTGCAGGTCTGCTTGGGCGATTTTCGCCTATTGGATTTGGCATAAAAGCGCAACGGCTAGAATGAATGGAACTTGATTGTGAATGAAGGCTAGTAGACAATTGGCATCACGCTTTCAATATCAATAATTCGAGCACCTTTAGGAGTGTTGATAATATGCAAAACTATTGCACTTCCTGTAGGCATGTATGGAGATCGCATACTTAGAATGCGCTTATGTGCTTTAGGATTTGTAATTTTTCGCAAATATTCAAAGAATGAGCCGATAATAGGTCGGTGCAGGCACATTGCAGTTGTACTTGTTGTGTTAGCTGTGTTTGTTGTACTTGTTGTGTTTGTTGTTGCGTAATTATCATTTTTATCACAATGAACAAGTTGAGCTATTGTGTCTATAAGCACGTTAAGTGTATCTTGAGGATTTTTTTCGTGATAATCTTCAGTAAGCTCCGGTATTTCTTCAATTTTCATTGAGCAATCGCTGGCAAAAAATCCAATTGTTTCTACGCAACGTTTCCAAGGTGATGAAAGTATCTTATTTGGCGCGTAGCAAGCAAGCTCTCGCGCAAGTGCGTAAGATGCTGCTGATCCAAGAGGTGTAATTGGGCGAGTTGCTTCGCTGCCTTGCCAAGTCTTTCGAGATTCTGCTTTTCCGTGTCTTACTAGTATTAAAGTGCTATATCTTGCTTTGCATGTGTGAAGTCGTTCTAAGAAAGCATCCAATACTTCTCTGTCACTGTCATGAGTAAGTTTTTTGCGAGCTTTTGAAGGAGTTAGCCATAAAACATTGCTGATTTCTGTGCGTTTTGCTGGCTTTATTGGTCCGAATGCTGGCAATCTCTTTGATGCTGTAGATTCGTTTATTTCGTGCATCATCCAGTAGTGAATTCGCTTAATTACTGTTGGTTGATTATTCTGCGATGAGCTACTGTTTTTGTTGCTTTTAGAGGTAGATTGCTTCTTGCCTTCGTGGTCAAGAGGATACTCGATTTGAGCAATATGAGGGCCAAGTGTTACTGCATAGCCTGTTTCTTCGCCAACTTCGCGCACTGCTGTATGACGATATGATTCGTTTTCTTCGTTTTTCCCTTTTGGCCAACTCCAATCATCGTATTTAGGACGATAAACTAGGCAAAGCTCAAAGTCATCGTCACTTATTTGATTGCCTGTTTTTTTGAAGTCACACGTGTTTGCGCTATCTATATTGCGCTTGCGGTAAATGATTCCGCCTGCTGCTTCAACGTATCGCGTTGCTACTGCACTCATGTTCACTATTTTAGCTGTTTTCTTTCGCAACTTTTAGTTTTGCCGTAATCTTTTACGTTTATCATTGGCATGACTGTGATGCAGGTACTCTGGGCTAATCAGATATTTCTGTTATATAACCCAAACTTCCTAAAATTTTCACTAAAATCACAGTGTAAAAACATCCTAAAACTGGCAAATGGTGACGTAAAAAACATCCCAAAACTGGCAAATAATGACGTAAAAAACATCCTAAAACTGGCAAATAATGGTATAATCGTTGTAATATCAACAATAAAAAGAGTAAGCCATGGAACGACTAGCATTACAAAAATTAATCGCCTGGAACATAAAGCCGAATCGTAAGCCGCTAATTATATGGGGTGCGCGCCAGGTTGGTAAAACATATCTAGTAAAAGAGCTGTTTGCGGAAAAATATTATAAAAATAGTTATATTTACATCGATCTTAAAAAAGAAGATGAGGTTCGTAACTTTTGCGAAAGCACAGCAAACGCAGAAAAGATTATAGAATATTTGTCTTTGCGATTTTCAAAGCCTATAGATGAAAGCACGTTGCTGATTTTTGACGAGATTCAAGAATGTCCAAACATTATTTCGTCGCTTAAATATTTTTGCCAAGATTTTAGAAAAATTCGCGTAATTGCAACAGGCTCAATGGTACGTATTAAATTGCATCGCGAATCTCGCAAGCAGAATGCTGAAAAAACAGCAAAAGACCAATTCCTTTTTCCTGTAGGAAAAATCGACCAGATAACAATCTATCCAATGACCTTTGGAGAATTTCTACTAAATAACAACAGCCTTCTATATTCAAAGGTGCGTGAATCTTATGATTCTAAACAAGCGCTGCCTACAGAAATTCACAATCTTGCGTTAAATGAAGTGTATAAATATCTGCTAATTGGGGGCATGCCAGAAGCGGTAGAAGCATATATTGAGCGCAAAGATTTACTAGAAACGCGTGAGATTTTGCGCTCGCTGTATGACAATTATCTTGCGGACATGGAATTGTATCAGGCAAGCAGTGAGTCAATTTTAAGATCTCGGCTTCTATTTGAAAATATTTTTAGGGAGCTTAATAAGGAGTCAAAAAACTTTTCAGCTGGTCTTATTAAAAAAGACGGTAGAACTAGAGATTTTGCAACGTCTATTCAGTGGCTGCTTATGACTCATATTGTTAATCAGTCGTTCCAACTCAAAGAGCATGTAACTATGCCACTTATGCAAGAGAATGAAAGCAATTTCCGACTATTTTTGTGCGATATTGGCATGTTCTCGTATCAAAGCGGAGTGAATGCAGCATCTTTTATTTCAAACGAAAGAGATAATACACTATCTGGTATTTTCTTTGAAAATTACGTTGCAAACGAACTTAGCGCAAATGGTTTAAAACTGTTTTATTGGCGTGGAAAATCAGATTCAGAATTGGAATTTATAGTTGAATCAAATAACAAACTTTTCCCGATTGATGTTAAAAAAGGCAGAGGAACACTTAATTCTTTAAATAAGTTTGCAACGCATAACAAGTTTGAGTTCGCAATAAAAGTTTCTAAAAATAATTATGGTTATGACGCAAATCAGAAAATTGCGACTATGCCATTTTATTTCATGCCGTTTGTGGCTGGCGATTTGGCAGCTGGAACGCTTGAGATTTAGTGTAAGTGAGTGGCGCGTGTGGACGTGCGGGCGCGCGGAGTTTAGTATTGACTTAGAGCAAATTAGTTGCTGATTTTCGCATATTTACGCTGCTTACTTGTTACTTTTCCTAGTGCTTTTACTTTATTTTCTGCAATTAGCTTACGCAAATGTCGTCTGATTGTTTCTGGAGACTTTTTAGTTAGTTCAGCTAATTCTGGAGTTGTTATTGTAGAGTCAACAGGTATAAGCGTTAGCAAAATATCGTCATTTAATGGATTCCTTTTGCTTTCCGATTGCGTGTGTTCAACTTGTGTGTAATTTTCTACTGTTTGTTCAGTGCCATTGTGTTCGTCAACATAGTTTTTGTTAGAATCCGTTATTTGAGAGCGATTTACTTGATTTATGTAATTTATGTTGCTAGGAAGTTTTGCTTTTGCGCGTTGCAAAATCACACTAAAAGATCCAAGTTTAGGTATGAATTGTGGTTTTGGCAGCGACCACGCTTTCATTTCGTTAATCATAAACGCAATTCCGCTACCTTGACCTTCGACTACACCTGCTCCAATTCTATTTGCTTCGATTGGTGCGTATTGTGCCAATTGCATAAGTGCGGCATTTCGGCACTTCGATTCGCCATCGTCAATGTTATCAAGCGTTTTTCCTCCCCATAATCCTCCAGGATTTGTCACAACAACCCTGTCTGGGAAAATGTCAACGCTTACAGGCTGACCTTGAAAATATTCGTGATATTCTCTGTGAATTACTGCATTAGCTATAGCTTCACGTAGAACTTCGCGCGGAATCTCCGATTCTTCTATGCGTTCAACGCCGTTAATAAATGTGCTAACTCGAAGATTTTTAATGACCGCGTTTACTGCATCCTCAATCATTTCTGATATTGCTCCGCTGCATTCTTCGCGGTCTATAAAACGTTGCACTCCAGTCGAAGATTTTTCTGTTCCAGCGTGAGCTGTTACGTCAATAAATAATCGCGGGAAAAATTGCTGTGGATAATTTCCAAGAGTTAAAAGTCCTGCCATTCGTACGCGCCCTTGCTTATCTGTAATATTAAGACGCGCAAGTTTTTCATCTTCTGTTGTAGTTCCGCGCAAAGCTTTGGAGTTCGCTCGTCTTGCTATAAGATTTTCGACTAAATCTTTGTTTAAATCAGATTTTGTAGCTTCTTTAACAATCGACAAATCTATATCGCTTGGACGTAACGCGTTTTCTATTTCGTAAACTTCATCATTCGACATTCGAATGTCTTTATCGTCAACGCGCTTGTAACTCCCGCCTTTATCTCCTTTAGCTGTAATGTAGCAAGGCTTTTTATCGGCAGGGTTTTCGTAGATTTTTATGGCTAGAATTTGAGAATTATCGTCTACGATTACTCTTTCTAAGTTGTATCTTGGAGGATATGTTAGCCGTGCTCCGTTTGCGCCACCATCGCCTATTCCTTCAATAAATTGATCGCGAACTTTGTTAATATCAAAGTTTTTTGTTGGAGAAAAATTATTGCTTTCATCTAGTCCTAGTAGTAGTGTGCCGCCATTTGTATTCGCAAAAGCGCTTACTGTTTCCCATACACTTACGCTGAGCTTTACGTCACAGCTTTTTGCTTCATAATTGGAGTCATCTGTTTTTTGTAGGCGCAAGCGTTCGATGGCGTCTTTAATTTGTTCGTTTACGATTGCCATTGTTTGCTCCTTGATTAGCTGTGGTTATGTGTGGTTAGTCGTGATTTTCTAATGCTTAAATTTGTTTTTGTAGTTAGGTTCGGAAGTTTCTTTAGTAATTGTTTTGCTGATATTTTGTTAGCTGGTTTGTTTCCTCTGCCATACGTCACTGTCATTATATCACGGTCATGACTGTGATAAAAGTGCTGTGACTGTCATTTTTCTCGTCTATGACAGTGATTTTTGTATGTATGACTGTCATTTTTTCTATTTTGAACGTGATTGGCTATATTTTGACGGTGATTTTACGTATTTTGACCGAGATGTGTCTACTTATGACAGTCATTTTGACTTCTGTGACTGTGATGATTTCATTTATGACTGTGATGCTGGTGCTCTGAGTCAATCGGATATTTCTGTTATATAACCCAAACTTCCTAAAATTTTCACTAAGATCACAGTGTAAAACTTCCCAAAACTGGCAAATAATGACGTAAAAAACATCCTAAAACTGGCAAATGGTGACGTAAAAGATTTCGGCTATTGCTGTAACGCTTGATATTTAGCCAGATTAGAAGGTGCAGTAAAAACAACAAGAGCCAGAAACATGTTACTGAATCTGACTCTTGCTTATTGTTTATTAGTTTATTGTGCTCAGTTTGAACCGCGAGGCTTACGAGTGTGAGTGCGAATCAAGTAAGCTTGACTGTCTACTAGCGGACGGCCTTCTTTGTCGCGTGAATGTAATGTATATGTGCCATCGCCATCCATCCACCATGAAACAGTAGAATCAGCCATTTGTAAATCAATGTATTGAATCAATGCTTCAACTTGATCTGGTGCGCTAATTCGAACCAAAGTTTCAACGCGGCGGTCAAGATTGCGGTGCATCAAATCAGCCGAGCCAATCCACACTTCTGGGCCACTTGCAGGACCATCACCAATCTGAGGGCCGCAAGAATTAGCGAACGCGTAAATGCGGCTGTGCTCAAGGAATCTTCCAAGAATGGAGCGAACGCGAATATTCTCACTCAAACCTTCAATTCCAGGCTTAAGAGAGCAAATTCCTCGTTCAACAATATCGATTTTTACTCCAGCTTGTGAAGCGCGATACAACGCGTCAATAGTCTGCTCATCGACTACAGAATTGACTTTAATCTTAATCCATGCTTCTTTGCCTGCAAGAGCTGCAGCTTCCTCGCGCTGAATTCGCGCAATAATACCCGTGCGAACTGTACGAGGAGCAACAAGCAAGCGATGGAAGCTTGACTTTGGAGCATATCCTGAAAGCTGGTTAAACAAGCGAGTTAAATCTTGACCAACTACAGGATCGCAAGTAAGCAATCCCAAATCTGTGTAAAGGCGAGCAGTCTTAGGATTGTAATTACCTGTACCAACGTGGCAGTAGCGGCGTAATCCTTCTGCTTCTTGACGGACAACAAGCGAAAGCTTGCAGTGAGTCTTCAAACCAACAATGCCGTATACAACGTGAACGCCTGCGCGTTCGAGCTTGCGAGCCCAAGCAATATTTGCGTCCTCATCAAATCGTGCCTTAATCTCAACTAATGCAAGTACTTGCTTTCCAGCATGAGCTGCGTCAACTAGTGCATCAATAATTGGAGAATTGCTAGATGTGCGATACAAAGTCTGCTTAATTGCCAAAACCTTCGGATCTGCTGCAGCTTGAGCTAAGAACGCTTGCACAGACGTAGAGAAGGAATCATATGGGTGATGTAGCAAAATATCATGTTCGCGAATTGAAGCAAAAATATCTTGAGCGTGGCTAGTTTCAACTTCTGCAATCTGTCGATTTGTAGTTGGAATAAACGGACGATACTTCAAATCTGGTCGGTCAAGTGCCTGTAATTCAAAAAGAACTGTCATGTCAAGAGGTGAAGGCAAGCGATACACTTCTTCAGGACTTACGCGCAATTGGTTTGCAAGAAGTTGAGAGAGGAATGGGCTAGCTTCATCTGAAATTTCCAAGCGAATAGGCGGTCCGAATCGTCTACGTAGGAGCTCCTTCTCCATTGCGTTTAATAGATTTTCTGCATCGTCTTCCTCAACGTCAATATCTTCATTGCGAGTAACGCGGAATGAACGAGCTTCTTTAATAATCATGCCTGGGAAAAGTGATTCCAAGTGTGCTGCAATCAGCTTCTCCATAGTAATAAATCCGTAGCGCTCTTCGCGGCCTTCTTCGTCAGTTAAATCGTCAACTGGTACAAGACGGTTTAAATTATCTGGAATTTTTACGCGCGCAAAATGTGATTTTCCAGAATTTGGATTTTCGACAATAACGGCCAAGTTAATGGATTTACCTGAAATGTATGGGAATGGGTGTGCAGGGTCAACGGCAAGTGGCGTAAGGACTGGGAATACTTGCTTTTTGTAGTAATCTGAAAGTCTTTCTTGCTCTGACTTAGTCAACTTATCCCAACTGAGCATAACTATGCGCTGCTTAGCAAGCTCGGGTAAAATGTGGTCGATTACATAGTGAGCATGTTCATCTTGACGGCGGTGGGTGACTTCGCTAATCGCGCGCAACTGCTGACGAGGGCTTAAACCACTTGCAGCTGTTACAGCAATTCCGGAATCAATGCGCCTTTTTAAGCCGGCAACTCTAACCATAAAGAATTCATCAAGATTGGATGCGAAGATAGCGGCAAAGTTTGCGCGTTCAAGGAGTGGTAAATCAGTGTTTTGAGCTAACTCAAGCACGCGGCGATTGAACTTTAACCAGCTTAATTCGCGGTCAAAGAAACGATCTTTTGGCAACGGTAACTCGCCCTCACGAGCTTCACGTTTTTCTGCCTTTTCGTCTTCGGCGATATGTTCTGCAATTTGGCCGCGCAGAATCGCCTTCGAGGGAGCGTCAAAAATCTGTACCATAATCCGTAATTGTATGCGTTAGAAGGGATGTATGCGAATGAGTGTCGCTTTAAATGTGATGGATTGAAGGTAATTTATCTTCGCGCGACACGCCGGTAATTATTCAATGTGAACGCAACTTAACAATAGTGCTCTTTTATATGAACAAAATGATTCAATAAAGTCATTTTTGTGAATGAAAATTAACAGTTATGACAATAATCTAACAAATAAAATTTTATTGCTATTTGTTCTTGTCAAAGTGCCCTACGCAAAGCATAATAATAAATACAAGAACAAATAAATAGAGCGGTAAACCCACAAAGGTGTATGGATAAAATATCCGTGAACGTTGAACGGAACATTAGACTTTAACCGTTGCAACGATGTTGTTGTGAAGATGAAACCGCTGATATTGTTTTTGTGAATGAGAGGCTCGCCGAAATGGCGGGCCTCTTTTGATGTGAGGGCGATTTTACTGCTTGTGCAGACTGTCGCGCGCATAAGGGAAACTATCAAAGAATAATTGTTGGAATTCATTTTCTTAGCTTCTTTGAAAATGAGGATGTATTGTGTTCCATGCTGTGCTAATCGCAATTGCGAGTTGCTAAGCGACAAGCTATTAAGCAATACTTAAGCGATGAGTCGTTAAGTTTTGGCGAGCGATTACGTGTGCGGAGTTTGAAACAGGTAAGAAGGATCGAAGGACCATGCAATATTCGTTTATGACGAAGTTGGCTGCAGAGTTTATTGGCACTGCTATTCTTATGATTTTTGGAAACGGTGCTGTTGCAAACGTTGAATTAAAAAATACTAAAGGACACCATGCTGGTTGGTTAAATATTGCCATGGGATATGGTTTTGGCGTGATGTTCCCAGTGCTAATGTTCGGAGGAATTTCCGAAGCGCATATCAATCCTGCTATGACAATTGCTCAGGCTGCAAATGGCATGTTCCCTTGGCAAAATGTTGCGCCTTATATTGTAGCTCAGCTTCTGGGTGCGTTGGTTGGCCAGCTTATTGTGTACGTAACTTATTTGCCGCACTACAACGAAACTGAGGAGCCGGGAGCTATTCTTGGTACGTTCTGCACTACGGACGCTTATAACAACAAGCTTAATTACTTCCTTAACGAATTCTTTGGCACGCTTGTGCTTGTTTTGGCAGCTCTTTGTTGCCTTAAGTCTCCATGGGGTGAGAAGAATTTAGCTGGCGCTTCAATCGTTGTTGGCTTCGTTGTTTGGGGTTTGGTGACTTCTATGGGTGGCCCAACTGGTCCTGCTTTGAATCCTGCGCGTGATCTTATGCCGCGTTTGCTTCATGCAATTTTGCCAATCCCGCACAAGGGCTCTTCTCGCTGGGGTGAAGCGTGGATTCCAGTTGTTGCTCCTACTGCTGGCGCAATCCTGGGTGTGCTTATGTACAAGGTCTTGTTTGTATAAAACATTTGTTTTTGATTGTTTTTGATTGCGATTGTAAGAAGCGCGTAATGCTAGTATGAATGCGTTGCGCGCTTTTTATTTTGCAAGTTTATGCTTATTAAGAAGGGTATTAGGAAAGATATCAGGAAAGACGAAATCATGTTTTCTAAGTCAACTATTGCAATTGGTCGTTTCGCACCGACTCCTTCCGGGCGTATGCATATTGGGAATATGGTAGCAATGTTGGCTGCGTGGCTTTGTGCAAAATCGCAAGGTGGACACATGATTTTGCGTTTGGAAGATCTTGATATTGCGCGAATGCCGGAAGGCGCGAGTGAGCAAATTATTGAAGATCTAAAATGGGCTGGTTTTGATTGGGTTGGCGAGCCTGAGTATCAGCATGAGCGAACTGCAATCTACCAAGAAGCTCTTGAAGTGCTAGAATCTTTGCGCGATAGTGATGGTGACTTGTTAATCTACCCTTGTTTTTGCTCGCGTTCCGATATTCGTGCAATTGCTGCTCCTCAAGAAGGAGATGGATTTATACGATATCCAGGTACGTGCAGAAATCTTCGCAAAACTGCGAAAGGTTTGGCGCAAATCGAGAAGCGTTTGCAAAATAATCAGCAACATTCTTTAAGGCTTGCAGCGCCTCAGGATGATTCGAGCCAAGCAAATATTGATTTTGAAGATGCGATTTTTGGATCGCAATCCTTTAATATTGCGCGTGATTTAGGTGATATGGTGATTCGCCGCGCGGATGGCGTTTTTTCTTATCAGCTTGCTGTTGTTGTTGACGATGTTTTGAGCGGAGTAAATAATATTGTGCGCGGTCGCGATTTGTTGCGTTCTGCAGCGTTGCAGATTTGGATTGGCGAGTTGCTTGAAAAGTCGGGATTCTTTGCTGCTCAAGGCATGCATTACGTGCGTCCGCAATTTGCGCATTTGCCACTTATTGACAACGCGCAAGGTGAGCGACTCGCAAAAAGTAAGCATTCATTAGATGTGGGTGCTCTTAGAGAATCTGGTTGGAGTGCCGAGCGCATGATTGGTTATTGTATGTATCTTTTGGGATACAAAATTTCGCGCCAAAATCAGCCAGTAGATATGAGTGCATCGGATGCGCTCGCGTTGTTTAAAAGCGAAAAAACGCCATGGGATTCTGTTCGCGCAAACTTAGATGACAAATACGTGCCCTTCCTCGACTAATATATTCCACTACATATGATTGCAGATAGTATTTGCCAATATTTGACGGCAACATATATTGGCATGTAATGTTGTGTATATGGATCAATATGAAGAGCCAATTATTTTGCCATCAGCTTTGAAGCATGGAGTTTCAGAAAACGATATACTTCATGCATATCGAGAATCCAGAGGACCAGTATATGTTAATTATGATAGAGATCCACCAACAATAATGTATGTTGGTCCGGGAGTTTCTGGAGCAGTTTGGTACGAGATTGGCACAGCAAGAAGACGTGGATTTCCGCAAGAACTTATAGTTCATGCGATGAAAGCAAGAAAAGGTTATTTAGAAAAGGAAGGGTTGAAATGAAATTTAGTGAACTGAGTAAAGAAGAGCAAAAAGATCTTGCTGAGTATGGCGAACTCATATCAAAGGAAATGGAAGCAAAATCGGAACCAAATCCAGGAGATCCAACTTCGGATTCTCGCTGGGATCCATCTCGCGAATTGAGCAGATTGAATTATCGCCGTCATGCAATTGAAAAAGAAATAAATGACGCTGTATATAAAAGTCGCAAAAATGGTCAATCGTGGAATACGATAGGTCGCGCACTTGGAGTTACTGCAGAAGCTGCACGTCGTAAATATAGTGATAAAATTCCTCAATTAGTGTGACTGTTTTTACGATATATAGATTGGGGCAATAAATGGCATATATGACGCAAAAAGATTTAGCGAATACTAAGGTTGATTGTGTTCGTGCGCGTCAAATTGCCGATTGTGTGCACAATGTGCAAGACGCTATCGCTCAAGCAGAATCGCACTATGGGCGCAAATCTGAGTCGGTTACGCTACTTGCTGCAACTAAAACGCGAGATGTTGGGGAGATTATGGCAGCGCTCAGAGCAGGAGTGCGAGTAATTGGGGAAAATCGTCCGCAAGAAATAGTTGCGAAAGCTGAAATCTTACGCTCGGTGGCTGCTTTAGAAGGATTAAATGTTGGTGTGAATGGCGAGATTCCACTCTACTTAATCGGTCAGTTGCAAAGCAATAAAATAAACAAAGTCTTGCCACTTGCAAATGGGATTCAGTCGGTTGATAGTGTAGAACTTGCGCAAAAAATATCTACTCGCGCACAAAATTTGGGACTTTGCACAGATGTTATGCTGGAAGTGAACGTTTCTGGAGAAGTTACAAAATCGGGGTGTGTGCCAGAACGTGCGATTGATGAAGCTCTCGCTATATCTAGCCTGCAAGCACTTAAGTTGCGCGGATTTATGACGCTTGGAGCGCGTGTGGACGATGAAAAAATAGTGAGAAGCGGTTTTGCAAAATTGCGAGAAATTCGAGATTGCGTATGCGAACAACTTACGCAGGATTCTATTGAAAATATTGTGCAAGACAACACAAAATTAGAGCTTTCAATGGGAATGTCCGGCGATTTTGAGTGGGCGATTGCCGAAGGTTCAACTATGGTTAGAATTGGTTCTGCAATTTTTGGCCCGCGCGCTTTTGTATAGTGAGTTGTTGTAGCGTGCGTTTTTGTGACGCGTTTTTGTGACGTGGAATGTGTGACGTTGAATGCAAGTGAGTTATTGCGATGCGAAATGTGTAGTGTGTTGCGTAATCTTGAACTATGAGAATTGCACGTTTTTCGTATAATGAAGTTCCGCAATACGCTTTCGTTCAAAAAGACGAAACTGATGGTAAAGATTATTTAGTAGCTCTCGAGGGTCATCCGTTAAGTCCTCAAGGAGTAAAGCCTACAGGTAAACGTTACGCGCTGGATGCGGATGGAATACGCTTACTTTCACCAGTAATTCCTTCAAAAGTGCTCGGATTGGCAAAAAATTATGACAATCGTTCTGATGAAGAATTGTCTGCATCTTCTGAAGTGTTGCATAGCGCTCAAGATATGGTGATTTTCTCGAAGCCGAGTACAAGCGTGATTGGTCCAGACGATCCAATTGTTATCCCTGCTGGCGATCACAATATGAATTTTGAGCCAGAAGTGGCAGTCGTGATTGGCAAAATTGCGCGCCGAGTAAGCGTTGACCATGCAATGGAATACGTGCTTGGCTTTACTTGTGTAAATGACGTTACTCTTACTGATTGCGCAGGAGAGGATCCCATGTGGACGCGTGCAAAAGGATTTGACACTTCTTGCCCGTTGGGGCCTTGGATTACAACGGAACTTTCATGGAATGATGCGCGCATTTCGTTTAAGTTAAATGGTGAGAATGTTCCTGAAGCTCAAGGTACAACTGCTAGATTGATTCACAATATTCCTGAGCAAATCGCAGCTATTTCAAGCTTTACAACTTTGCTTCCTGGAGATGTGATTTTGACTGGAACGCCGTATGCTGCAGGTTCTTTACAGCCGGGAGATGAGGCAATAGTTACGGTTGATGGCATTGGTTCTTTGCGAAACGTTGTTGTGAGCGAATAAGCGAATAAGTGAATAAGTGAATAAGAGTTAAAGGAAAGGGTGTCTTATTTGTAAGACACCCCTAAGTTTTTCCATAAACTGTAGTTTATTGTAGTTTGCTGTAGTTCGTTAAATCTTCTACATTTGTGGGTTAATTGCAAAATCGCCGAAATTGCAGCCACTTACTTTTCCAGCAAGAAGATTGCTTGTTGTGTTATCAAAA
The DNA here is from genome assembly GCF_049262715.1 of Gardnerella bivia. Taxonomy (NCBI): domain Bacteria; kingdom Bacillati; phylum Actinomycetota; class Actinomycetes; order Bifidobacteriales; family Bifidobacteriaceae; genus Gardnerella; species Gardnerella bivia. Next base: position 443,967 of record NZ_CP058399.1, on the reverse strand, counting down.
TGCACAGTTTGTTGTAGTTTGAAATTCTTTTTGTTAAGAAAATACAACGTAGCGTGTGGCGTCTTTTCGCTATTTGCGTTATCTAAAATTGCTATAGTATTTTTAGTAGCTTGCATCCAATATCTTGTTGGATTGAAATTGTTTGAATTATTTACTGGAGTTGTGAATATAATTTGCGTTTCACCAGTCGTTATATTAATTTTGTACAATACGCCTGTGCCTTGGTCGAGTGCTAAGAGCTCGTGATCATTGAGCATTGTCCTATTCCCATACGAAATATTTTCAAAATCGTGTTTCTCGCCATAGTTATAGGCAATACGCTTATTTTGCAAGGTGAGTGGTATAAAATCGAATTTTCCTGATTGTGTATTCCACTGATTGATGCCGTATGTGGTGAAAGCGAAATCGGGATCGTCTTTTTTATATTTAGTTGTGTCCCCAAGTGAAATGATGGTGTTGTTAATGCAAGGAGATGTGTCGTTTCTTATCGTAGAAAAATTATGTACCTTAGTTTTAGAATTTTTGAGTATATGCTTGACAGGCATTGAATCTTGTAGTTTTTTGATTACAAATCCATTTGTTCCATTAAAACTATTGGTTCCATTGTCACTGGGGCTAATGGTGTACGTGCCACTCTCGCAAGCGCTAGATACATCATATATACGTGATTGCATAATATCTGTATTTTGCGGTTTGCCAAGTGTAATACTATTGAATTCGAGTTTATTTTTACGACTGCGAGTAAAACCGCGATCAAGAACGCTAATAACTTCATGCTGATTATTTTCAAAAATGCCAGCTTGTGCAGGCGTTTTTTTGCGATGCTTAATTGCAATCCGCGCGTTGCTTTTTTGTGCAAGAAAATAGTCAAATTTAGCGTCTACGAAATATAAACCATCGGTATTCCACAATATTGCAGGAGAGTCAATGGCAGAAGTGGCAATAGTTTGAGAAGTGCCATCGTTGTTGAGTAATACTATGAATCCATCTCGTTTTTTCGTCTTTTTGCCGTCAGTCATGTCGCTTATTGCAACAGCTCCAACGGTATGTGAAAAATTTGCTTCTTTATAACTAATTTCCTTAGGCATCTGTTGCCAAAACAGTAGAAACAATGTAACTGATGCAGTGATGACAGCAGAAAAGCATAGTAAGACAATAATTATCTTCTTCGTAATTGTTTTGAAAAGTTTCTTATTCATAATAGCCTCATTGTTATTGTGGATAATCTTGACTGTAACATGTCTAAAACATGCTTCTATCATATATTATTTGCAGTCGTTATTCTATTAAAAATTCGTACAAGTCGTAATCTCACCTTAAGTGTGCAACGTGTGTTTGAGGTGTGTGATGTTAATTTATCCCTTGATTTCAAAACTTGAGTGTAGTAGACTCAAGTTTTAGAAATTGACAGAATGTGATTTGAGTGTAATTGAAAAAATTGCATAAGAATCACCTAAAATCCGCAGAATAGCGGTGTAAATGGGGGGTAAATATGGAACAAAAGTTTACAACCTTAGCGCAAGATGCATTAAGCGATGCTGTACAAAGCGCGGCTGCAGCTGGCAATGTGCAAGTTGACACTTTGCATTTGGCAGATGCATTACTTCGCCAAGAGCAAGGCGTTGTGCGCGCGCTTATTGCTCAAACGGGTGCGGATGCGCAACAAATTGGTGCTGAAATTCGTAACGCATTAGTTGCATTGCCTTCATCTACTGGCTCAACTACAACTAAGCCAGATGCAAGTCGCCAGCTTTTGGCTGCGCTAAGCCAGGCTGAAAAAGAAATGCACGCAATGGCAGATGAATACGTTTCCACTGAGCATATGCTTATTGGAATTGTTGCGAGTGCGCCAAACGCTGTTGCTGATATTTTCAAAAAGTATAACGTTTCTGCAGATGCGTTGCGAAAGGCTGTGCCAACTGTGCGTGGTGGTGCGAAAGTCACTAGTACGGATGCTGAAGGAAACTACAAAGCGCTTGAAAAGTATTCGGTTGATATGACTGCGCGCGCTCGCGAAGGAAAGCTCGACCCAGTAATTGGACGAGACCAGGAGATTCGCCGTGTGATTCAGATTCTTTCTCGCCGTACGAAGAATAATCCTGTGCTAATTGGCGAGCCGGGCGTTGGCAAAACTGCAGTTGTGGAAGGATTGGCTCAGCGAATTGTTGCAGGAGATGTGCCTACGACTTTGCAAAACAAGCGTCTTATAAGCCTTGACTTAGCTTCGATGGTTGCAGGTTCGAAGTATCGTGGCGAGTTTGAGGAACGTTTAAAGGCAGTATTGAAGGAAATCCAGCAATCAGACGGTCAAATTATTACGTTTATTGACGAAATTCACACTGTTGTTGGAGCAGGATCTGCAGAAGGTTCAATGGATGCTGGAAATATGCTTAAGCCAATGCTTGCGCGTGGTGAGCTGCGCTTGGTTGGAGCAACTACTCTTAACGAGTATCGCGAGCATATTGAAAAGGATTCGGCGCTTGAACGCAGATTCCAGCAAGTGTTTGTTGGCGAGCCGTCTGTTGAAGATACGGTGACGATTTTGCGTGGACTTAAGCAACGTTACGAAGCGCACCACAAGGTGACGATTAGTGACGATGCAATCGTAGCTGCAGCAACGCTTTCAAACCGCTATATTACTGGCAGACAGCTTCCAGATAAGGCGATTGATTTGGTGGATGAAGCGGCAGCTCACTTGCGTATGGAGCTTGATTCACAGCCAGAAGAAATCGATGAATTGCAGCGCAAGGTCACGCGTCTTGAAATGGAAGAAATGCAATTAAAGAAGGCGGAAGATGCTGCTGCGCGCGAACGCTTAGAAAAGTTGCAGGAAGAATTAGCTAACTCTCGTGAAAAGCTTTCTGGTTTGAAAGCGCGTTGGGATGCGGAAAAGGCTGGCCATAACAAGGTTGGTGATTTGCGTGCGCAACTCGATGCTAAGCGCGTAGAAGCAGACAAGTTTACGCGTGAAGGCAATTTGGAGCAAGCGAGCCGTATTTTGTATGGTGAGATTCCAAGCATTCAAAAAGCTTTGGAAGAAGCGGAGTCTGAGGCTGCTAATGCTAAGAGTGAAGCGAAAGAGCCGATGGTTCCAGATCAGGTTGATTCTGATTCTATTGCTGGAGTTGTTAGCGAATGGACTGGCATTCCTGTTGGTCGCTTGATGCAAGGCGAAAATGAGAAGCTGCTCAACATGGAAAAGGAGCTTTCTAAGCGTGTGGTTGGCCAAAGTGAAGCAATTCAGGCTATATCGGATGCTGTGCGCAGAAGTCGTGCTGGAATTGCAGATCCAAATCGTCCGACTGGTTCGTTCTTGTTCTTGGGTCCTACTGGCGTTGGTAAGACGGAGCTTGCGAAAGCTCTTGCTGACTTCTTGTTTGATGACGAGCGTGCAATGGTTCGCATTGATATGAGCGAGTATATGGAGAAGTCTTCTGTTTCGCGACTTATCGGTGCTGCTCCTGGTTACATTGGCTATGAGGAAGGCGGCCAGCTTACTGAAGCTGTGCGTAGACGTCCGTATTCTGTAGTGCTTTTTGACGAAGTTGAGAAGGCACATCCGGAAGTATTTGACGTTTTGTTGCAGGTTTTGGACGATGGTCGTTTGACTGACGGACAGGGTAGAACGGTTGATTTTAAGAATACGATTCTTATTATGACTTCTAACTTGGGTTCGCAATTCCTTGTGCAAGAAGGCTTGGATGAAGCAGCTAAGCGTAAGGCTGTTATGGATGCTGTACATGCTGAGTTTAAGCCAGAGTTCATTAACCGTTTGGATGAGCTTGTTATGTTCCATCCGTTGAGCCGCGAAGAGCTTGGTGGAATTGTGGATATTCAAGTTCGTCAAGTGGCTGCGCGCTTGAGTGATCGCCGTATTAGCTTGGATGTGAGCGATTCTGCTCGCGCTTGGCTTGCAGAGCATGGCTATGATCCAGTTTACGGTGCTCGTCCGTTGCGTAGATTGGTTCAAATGGAAATTGGTGATCAGCTTGCTCGATTGCTGCTTTCTGGAAAAGTGCATGATGGTGCACGCGTAGTTGCGGATTGTGTAGATAGTGACGACCATGTGGCTCTCAAAATTGCGTAGTGCCTGCATTATTTAATGTAGTCAAATAATGTAGTCAAATCGAACAAAGCGTGCTGTTTATTGGATTATTTTCCAGTATTCAGCACGCTATTTTTATATCTAAAATAATTGAAACACAAAGATATTGGGTTATTTTCAAAAATATTTTTAGAATGAACTAAAAAATAACTTGAAATAAAAAGGTGGATTTCCCCCTTAATTTTTCGAGTTTTGCTGAACGCTAACAGTAAATAGAAGTAATTTTCCATAAAGTTGTTGAAATACCTTGTTAAATAAATCCGTTATTTCTTTATGACGTAGATTACGTGTGGTTGTTGGAGCGTGTTGAGGTAAGTTTAGAAGTCAACCTCAAGGTGCATAATAGAACGTATGTTCGATATAATTGTGATGTTTATTTTAATGGTAGTTGTTGTTGCAATAACTGCTGTTATTGTGCTTGCTATTGTTAAGCACGGCTCTGGAACGCAAAACTCAGGCGGTATAAACCAGAATGAATTTAATCAGTTGCGTGCGCAACTGGATCAAGCGCGTGCTCAAGCTCAAGAAAATGGCAATCAGGCTATACAATATCGCACTCAAGCAGAGCAGCTTGCAGAGAGATTGAAATTTGTTGAGTCTGAACTTGTTAAAGCTCAGCAAGCAGAACAAGTGCGCGTTAATCGTGAAGATCAATTGCGAGCAGAGCGAGAAGAACGCGAAAGATTAAATCGAGAAAAGACTTTGAAAGAACAAGGCAAAGTTTTAGAGGCGTTGGCTCCTGTAAAAGAAAATCTTGAAGCGTTAAAAAATAAAGTTACTCAAATTGAAGAAGGACGCAAACAAGAAATGGGTGCGCTGAACACTCAGCTTAAGGGCTTGAGTGATCAGCAAATAAGACTGGACCGTGAAACAAGTTCTCTTTCTGCTGCTTTGAGGAATAATAAAGTGCGTGGTGCTTGGGGAGAAGCTCAGCTTAAGAATATTGTTGAGTCTGCAGGCTTGCTTGAGCATGTTGATTTCGATACGCAAGTTGCTGTTGCTGGTGCGAATGGCGAACCACAGCGACCAGATATGGTTGTGTATTTGCCTGGTGGAAAAACAATTCCAGTTGATGCAAAAGTTCCTTATGCGGAGTATCAGCGCGCATGTGAAATTCCAGATAGCGCAAGTGATGAAGAATTAGCTCGTAGAAATGAGTTATTGAAAGCACATGCAAAGGCTTTGAGAGAGCACGTTAGGGTATTAGGAGCTAAAGCATATTGGCAGGCTTTTGAAACAGCACCTGATTTTGTAGTTGCATTCATACCTAATGAGGCTTTACTTCAGGCTGCTCTTGAAGCAGATCCAACTCTTATGGATGATGCTTTTGCTCAAAAAGTAGCGTTGACTTCCCCTGTTACTTTGTGGGCTGTGCTTAAGTCTGTTGCTTACGCTTGGCAGCAGCAGAGTCTTACAGACGATGCGAAAGAGTTATTTGACTTATCTCGAGAGTTATATGATCGTTTTGCTGTTCTTGGAGAAAATGCTTCAAAGCTTGGCACATCTTTATCAAGAACAGTTGCAGCGTATAACAAATTTGCTTCTTCTCTGGAATCGAGAGTGTTAGTAACTGCTCGTAAACTTCAGAAATTAGATCAAAGTAAAGTGATTTCTTCAATAGATCTTATAGATTCAGATAAAGCTGATGTTAAAGAGCTGAGTGCACCGGAAGTATCGGTAGAAGATCGTTAAGATATTATTAAGTAAAAAGCTAAGGAGTGTGACGATGTTGGAATTGCAGGAAGAACGTTCTGAACTTAAACGCATGCTTTGCGCAGATATGAGCGCAAAGCCTTTTAGTGAGCTGTTTTCTGTTACATTTGCTCAGCATGCCTCTAAGCTTGTTGGAGATGTTCTTTTTGATGCGATTGAGCGTGCTGGATATTCGCTAGACAAAGATGTTGACTCTGTTGGCGCATTGACAGCTGCTGCTGTCCCAATGGTTTTCGCTCTTATTCATGCGGCTGAACGTAAGGGAATTGAACTAGACGGATTTGTTATGGATTTCGTTTTCCCTTCAACAAAAGGTCCATCGATTAAAGGCAAACGAGTACTTTTACTTGACTCTTGGCTTTCTGAAAAATCGTATGTTCAAACTTCGTCTCTTGTGACTTTAAGGCACGGAAATGAATTAAGTCTTGATTTTAGCATTGTTAAGCAGCAAGGTGCTCAAATTCTTGCTATAGTTGCATTGATTGGTGGTGTAGATGCGGATAATCAAGGCAATAGACATCTTCAATTACTAAATCCAATAAGTGAGGAGAATACTAAAATGGCATTTGTTCAAGCTTTCGATGAAGAAGAACTACGTGAAAATGCAGCTCATGAAGATTGCTGCAACGATAATTGCTGTGGTGGCCATTGTGAGGTTAAGTGCACTGGTGATTGTGAGCATGATGGTTGCACTGAGCCTTGTTGCAAAGATAATTGCTGTGGCGGCCATTGCAAAGCAGGTTGTACAGGAGATTGTGCAACAGACGGTTGCCAAGAGTAGTTGTTAAGCATTGTTAAACATTGAATTACAATCGCTAATCCACTAGTTTTTAGTTGTAAGTACGGAGCAGAAATTTTACATGCACGAACCAAACCCAATTACTTTGGCTGCAAAAGCTTCAGATGAGCCAGTTTTCCGTCCTATAGGTGTTGGCCCATGGGTTCAAGAGCATCCAGATGAGCCTCGTCCAGATAATCCAGAATCGCCAAATTATGATGCGCGATTTAGCACTGAATTATTAAACGAAGGTGACCAGCGTAACGTTTTAGATTGCTATCGATACTGGAAAGTGGAAGCAATTAAATCAGACTTAGACGCTAAAGGTCGAAACGAGTTTGAAGTAGCAGTAGAAAATTGGACTCACGATTTCAATATTGGTTCTATGGTTCGCGCTGCAAACGCTTTTAGCGCGCGAAAAGTGTATATAGTAGGTCCTCATAAATGGAATCGTAAAGGCTCGTTAATGACAGAGTTATATCAGTATGTTGAGTGTTGCCCAACGATTGAAACTCTAGTAAATAATTGGCGAGAAAACATTCTTAAAGAAGCAGAAGAAGCGCATCAACTTTTGCTTCTTGCACAAGCAGATGGCAATAAAGAAGCCGAAGAAATCGCAAGGTTGCAGGAACAAGACGCTAAAGATGCGCGTGTTATAGCGCTCGATATTATTCCAGGTGCTGTTGCTATGGAAACTTACAAGTTCCCTAAACGTTGCCTTATGCTTTTTGGCGCTGAAGGTCCAGGTCTTTCTAAAAAAGCGCTAGAAATGGCAGATGACGTTGTTTATATTTCGCAATTCGGTTCTGTGCGCTCGCTAAATGCGGGCGCTGCTGCAGCAGTTTCCATGCACGCGTGGATTGCACAGCATGCAGCAATAAATTGCTGATACAACAAGCGAATATAAATAAACAATCGCAAATAAACAATCGCATTACAAAATGCAATAGACTGTACTTGTAAACGCTTGCATAAAATGTGTATTTTTTTTTTATTTGTGGTATTGTTAATTTATGTTAGAATTTCAACATATTACAAAGCGTTTCGGTGCGAAAACAGCGCTTAACGACATTTCTTTCGTAGCTGAAGATGGCAAAGTTACAGGCTTTTTAGGTCCTAATGGTGCTGGTAAATCTACAACGATGCGTTGTGCTTTAAATCTTATTCATGCCAATAGTGGAACTTCTCTTATTGATGGCATACCTTATACAAAACTCGCGTCCCCGATGACAGAAGTCGGAGCAGTTCTTGACGCAAAGTCTGCTCATAGGGGTCGCACTGCTTACAATCACCTGTATTCACTGGCTTTAACTCACGGGATATCAAAAAAGCGCGTTGATGAAGTGATTGATATTACTGGTTTAACTAGCGTAAAAACCCGCAAAGCAGGATCTTTCTCGCTAGGCATGAGCCAACGTCTTTCGATTGCTGCAGCGCTTTTAGCTGATCCGCACAATCTCATTTTGGATGAGCCAATTAACGGATTAGATCCGGAAGGCGTTAAGTGGGTTCGTGAATTATGCAAGTATTACGCAAGTCAAGGTCGCGCAATACTTCTTAGCTCGCACTTAATGAGCGAAGTCGCGCTTACTGCAGATAACCTTGTGATTATTGCGCATGGCGAAATTTTGGAGCGTACAACAGTTCAAGATTTTGTTGATGCACATTCGCAGCACGCTGTGCGACTTGTGACTCCAGAAGGTGAAAAACTAGTGCAAGTACTTACACAAAATCATCCAGAATGTAGGATTTTGCAAGATAATCGCACGCCTCAAGACGTTCAAGAAGGCGAACTTTTTAGAATAACAGGATGTGAGCTAAGTCAGATTGCGCGCGAAATTGCAGATAATCAAATTTTGGTATATCAGCTAAATCAAGAGCATGCATCGCTTGAGGAAGCATATTTAGCTCTTACGCACGGTCAAGAACAGTATGTGACTAGAGCATTACCAAATGCAACATATTCATCTGGAATGCAATATGTAAATGGAAGGAGCGCAAAATGAGTGAGCAAATTGGACAAGCTGTTGAATATCAAACGAACAATTCTTACAGAACTGGCCGTAGTATGAACGCTCAGCACTTGCATCTTACATTTATGCACACGCTTAAATCTGAGATTGTTAAGTTGCGTGGTCTTGCATCTACGTGGTGGTGCATGGCATTAACAGTTGCTTTGCCAGTAATTTTTAGCTTTATTATCGCGCTTGTGCAAAAATCACTGTCTAATGTTGACGCTGGTAGAAATGGAACAAGTCAAAGCAGATCAAGCGCTGTAGTTACTGTTGGACCAAGCGATAAAAGTGACCTTATTACATCGCAAGAAAGCATTTTCCACTTAGTTATTAGCTTTGCTTCTGTATCTTTGATTGTTTTGGCAATTTTTGCAGTGCTTGCTGTAACTGCGGAACATTCTACGACTTCAATTCAGGCTTCTCTTACTGCTGTACCTAAAAGGGGTATGTTCTTTACTGCTAAGTTTATTGCTGTTGCAATCTACGTTTTTGTAGTGCAACTTATTGCAATGACAGTTTCTTTGGCTGCTGCAGAATTAGCTTTTGTAGGAGATAATGTTTCTGGATTATCTGGAAGCAACGCGTGGGAATTGCCTATCACGCTATTCCTCGGCTCTCCTGCAATCATGGTTTTTGTGGCAGCAATGGCGTACGGTTTCGGCATGATTTGCAAGTCAACTGCTGGCGGAATTATGTGCGTTATTGGAGCCGTGATGATTTTGCCTTCTGTTGTTAGCATCGTTATGCTCACAAGCAATTTCGCGAAGTGGACTTCAATACTTATTCAGATTTTACCAGCCAATGCTGTGAATCAATTCTTAGGAACGAGAGTACAGCTTCCACCAAATGCATATGTTTTCACATGGTGGCAGTCCGGTTTAGTGGTTCTTGCTTGGGCTGTAATCATGTACGCAATTGGCTACGTAATTGAAAAGCATCGCGATATTTAAATCGTTAATTGTTTGTTAATTGTTAAAAATTGAGGTATCTTAAAAACTTTGATCTATAGACCAAAAACTTTTAAGGTACCTCAATTTATTTTTTATTTAATTATTTACTTTTTTACTTATTTACTTATTTACTTTAATATCTAAAGTCACAAAATCAGGAAGCGTAAAGAATATCCACAACGAAGTAAAGAGTGGAGTTTGCAGGAATTGTTACTTTTCCGTTCGCATCCTTTTTATCTTCTTTTCCATAGCCTTCATCTGGAGGAACGATAAGAAGCACTTGCGATCCGACTTTCTTTCCTGCTAAGCCTTTTGTCCATCCAGAAATCACTTGACCATTTAAAGAGAAATCTGCAGGTGCCCCTCGTTTCCAAGATGAATCAAACTGAACTAGCTTGCCGTCTTTGTCTGTAGTCCAACCGCTGTAATGAGCAGTGACAGTGCTTTTATCAGTCACTGTTTTTCCAGTTCCTTCAATCAAAGTTTGAGAAACAAGCTTGCCATCTGGAACGTAGTTATTTTTATCTAATGATGGAGCTCCAGATTTATCAAGAGTTACTTTTGGTAAATTGCTAGGTATATCAGTGACTTTTTTACCTGAAGCCTTAGTTAATAGTTTACTCTTAGAGACGAGTGTAAGAACTATAAGATAAGAAGGATTTTTGCCCTCGCTTTTAACGCCGAATGCGATTGTGCTATTTAATTTTCTTCCCTTTAGAAGAGCATAATATTGAGGATTTGTTTGGTTTTTATTTACTACCAATGAGCAATCTTGAGAATCTTTTTTCTTCCAAGTGCTCATCAATTCTTTGCCGTCTTTTGCTGAATAAATTGTTCCTTGAGTGCAAACTCGGTCGCCTTCTTCAATTTTTGCGCCGTTTCCTTGTTGCAAAATTGCATATGAATTTTTCTCAACATTAAAAGGAGTATTAAATGTTACTTTAGGCATCTTGCCTAATTCGCCTTCTGCGCTCACTCCGGACATTACGTGCATTCCAGCTGCGTCTGCTTTAGGGTCAGACTGACTTCCTTCTTCATCGCCACATGATGCTAATCCAGCGCACATAATAATAGCGCTTAAAATTGCTGTTGCGCGTACTAGAAAAGATTTTTTTATAAAACTAGTTTTTTTCATAAGGTTCAGACTACCGCGTGATGTTGATTTTATTCTGGTTTTATGTTGATTTATGTTGATTTGATATATAAAAAACTAGAAATGCACTTAATAAGAAAAGCTAGTAGAATAGAAGTGATATGCAATTTAATAGAAGCGATATGCAATTATGGGATTATTTATGAAAGAAAAGAGATCTATGCAAAGAACAACAATGCGCGCTAAAATTATGCGTGGGATTGTGACTCCTCTTTTCGTAATACTTGCCATAATAAGTATTGCTTTAGGAGTGCTTAATTCAACTATTTGGAAGCCAGATTCAATCATAAATGCTTACGATCATATAATTGATAAGCGTTATATTATAACTGATCCTGGCGTTATGAATATGGTAGATAATCATGTTCGTATTGACGTTGCTGTAGAAGGTTCTAGGAAACCAGTTTGTATTGCGCTTGCGTTAGCTAAAGATGCGCACGGATGGGTTTCTGGATATCCTGTTGCGAGAATTACCGGTTTGAAAGATTGGAATAGACTTTCGTCTGTATCTCAAGAAGCAGAAGGTAAAAAGGATCCTGTTTTGGATAAAGAAGATTCTGCTGAGAATAAAAATTCTTTGAACGGTTCTTCTAATTCTGACGGTTCTTCTAATTCTGGTGTAAATTCTGACACTAATTCAAATCAAAGTGTGCCTTTTAATAAATCAGATTTATGGGCTTCAAGCACTTGTCAATTGGGGTTGGCTCGATTATCTGTTAATCTTTCTGATTTTGTGCAAACTCACCCTGATGCTTATATGCATACGGAATCTGGTAAGCGTGATGAGAATGGATTGAATATTTCAGAAGGAACTAAAAATGATGCCGGCAGCAGTTCCTCTCAGTCTACAGCGTTGCGCTCGCAATTAGCTAGGCGAGTTTTTCTTATTGATTTAGGTGATAATGCGAAGAATGCATATGTTGAAATGCGTTGGCGTAGGCATACCATTCCAGATTTTGCCACTCCTCTTTATTTCGTAGGAGCGTTGTTGCTGATTATGGCGGCTCTTTCTGCAACAGTGTTTGCTATGTCGCCTCATCGTCGTCGTAATAAGCGGTTGATTGCAAGCCGTTCTATGCTTTTGGAAGCAGAATCTAATAATAAACGTGTAGAAGTGAGTATTATTGAAGCGTTTGCTGGAACGTTCGCGGAATTATTTGGCTCGCATCATAAGCGTAAGTCTTCTTCAACTCATGCTCGTCATGGTGTTCATGCTCGTAAGAAGAATAAAGAGAATATTTCAAATCAGAATAATGAGCAGAAGTATTCAGTAGTTATTCGAGATGATAATTCGTCTTCAACAAGCAAGTCAAAAGAAAGCTATGAAAATATTAAATCTTCTGATTTTACAGATGAAACAGCAGTAATAAGTAGAGATGAATTGCAATCTTATTTTGCTCGCTTAGCACAGGAATCATATGGAGATTCAAGTAATAAAGCTGTTCGCAAATTAGTTGATAATGCTGATTTAAGTGTTATGTCAAGTAGTAGTAGCGTTATCAATGATTCTGATGGCGAAAATCGCGAAGATGCTAATGTGCGGGAGGCTAGTGATTTAGGTGAGTATGAGTCAGATGCGTATGATAGCGATGTTTCTAGTGACATTTCGGATTCTTCAGATGCTCACAATTCTCAGATCAATGGTGACTTTGATTCTGAAATTAGTGATGCTACTAGTGAAGATATAAGCGATTATGATTCTGGTAAATCTCGCAGTTCGCGTTCGCGCGGAAGAAAACGTCAGCTGAGCGGATTGCGCGGCAATGGCGGAAATATTGGAAATAAGAATGAGCACGGTCGTAAGCGTTCACGTCAAGAGAAGGCTCAAGTCAACGATAGATATCGTAAGATTCGTAAAAATAACTTCAAAAACCGCAATTCATCAGAAAATGATGGGGAGTAGTTGAATATGCATAATAATAAACACAAGAATAAGCAGATAGATAAAAATATTATGCGTAAATCAATTATTAGAACTTTTATTTCTATTATTACTTCTTCTTTAGTTTTTGGCGTTACTTTAAGTCTTTCTGCTTGTGACGGTCAAGTTCCTAAGCCTGTTGAAAGTCAAGTCTTAAAAGAGCAGCCTGACGTTACGATGATTAAAGAGAAAGACATACGTCTTGGAATTTTGCGTGCTCTAGAGCGTGCAAATGATGAGAAAAAAGTAGAAGGTTTAGATTCATATTTGAGTGGTCCTGAGTTGGCTGTGCGAACCAGTGAGCTTACTGTTGCTAGTAAAACAGGAAAATTAGATCCTAAAACAACTATTCCTCGTGAAGTCGCTCAAACAATCATTCCTGTAGATCCTGCTTGGCCGCGAGATATTATGACTATTACAACAACGACTAAAGATCAGCAGTCTAAGCGTCTTCTAGTTTTTCGTCAGGATCGCGCTCGCGCAAATTACAAATTATGGGCTGTTTCGCGATTGTTCCCAGGAGTGCATCTACCTAAGTTTGCAGTGCCTTCTATAGGATCTTCAATGGGCAAAGATAATGATTCTGGATTAGTTATGACCCCTCGAGATGCTGTTGTAGCTTATGCAGATGTTTTGCAACATGGAGATAAAAGTAAGTTTGCTAACCGTTTTTCAAATGATTATTTACGTCAAAAGTTAAACGAGCTTTCGAAAACAGTTCAGGAAGGTATGGAGCGTAATAAAGGTACTCAGGAGCAAACTTTTTCGCCTGCTTTAGGTGATATTAGCGTTATGCGTTCTACTGACGGCAATGATCTAGTGGTTGCAAGAATTGATTCTGTGTGGATTCGCAAAGCTGGAGAGGGAAGAGAATCGCGACCTGCTTCAGATGAAGAAAAAGCGCTTTTTGGAGATTCTCCTGCAAAATCAACGATGCGCGTTACATACGTTAATGTTATTGCTTTGGTTATTCCTCACGCTGGATCAAATATGAAAATTACTCCTGTTGGTGCTGAACGTCAGCCGATTAAAGTAGAAGCACTTTAGATTGTTGAGGTTTGTTGAGGTTATTTAGGTTTATTGAATTTTTATTGAGGTCTATTGAGATTATTGAGATTTTATAGCGCTTATCCAGATTTTATCTCACTTTATCTCGCTTTTATGCGTGAGTGTGTGATATAAGTACTGTGATATAAGTACTGTGAATTGAAAATGAGGCAAATAATATGGCGAATGAACAATCGCAGAACATGAATCCTGGAGTATTTTCCCTTGCTGGAGCAGTAGACTTAGAGTCAGTTAAGCGTCGTGTTGAAGCTCAAGCTAAGCAAGCTGCTAGGGCAGCGGAATCTTCTTCTGTAAATAATGCTGGATCTGCTCCAAAAGCTGGCGGATACGTTATTGATGTAAATGAGCAATCGTTCCAATCGATGGTTCAAACTTCTGTTAGCTTCCCTATTGTTCTTCTTCTTTGGCAGCATAGCGATGAAAGCTATTATGAAGTAGCTCAAAAATTAGCTGATGCAGTAAATTCTCTTGATGGTCGTATGCAATTAGCTCGTATTGACGCGGATGAAAGTCCTAATATTGTTCAGGCATTGCGCGCTCATGAGCTTCCTTCAATATATGGTTTGGTTGGCGGAAGACCAATGCCAATTGTGAATGGTTTACCAAGCGATGAGGAAATGCAACAAATTTGCACAGTAATTTTGCCAAAACTCGTTCAGGTTGCAGAACAATCTGGAGTTGCTGGAACTGCTCCCTTTATAGAGAGTTCAGATGATTCTACTTTAGATGATAGTAATGAAAGCGAAAGCAAGTCTGAGTCTAGTTCTATTGAAAAAGTTCCTCCTGCTCATGAAAAAGCGCATGAGCTTGCAGCACAAGGTGATTATGAGGGTTCTGCTCGCGAATATGCTAAGGTTATGGAAGCTGATCCTCATGATGTTCTTGCTGCTCGTGAGCATGCTAAAGCCTTATTGCTTGCGCGCAACGTGAATACAAATGTTGCTGAAGTTCGTAAATCTGCTGGTGATAATCCTGATGATGTTAATGCTCAGCTTGCTGTAGCGGATGTAGATATGATTGATGGCCATATTGAAGATGCTTTTGACAGATTGCTTGATTTTCTAGTTGCTACGCATCGCAATGATTTTGATACTGTTCGCTCTAGAATGCTTGAGTATTTTGCAATGCTTCCAGCGGATGATGAGCGTTTGAAACGTGCTCGCCGTCGTTTGTCTATTTTGCTTTATTGATATATGCGCTTTTAAGTGTTTAATTTGTTTTTAGAAATAATTTTGACTATTAGCGCGATATGTAGAACAAAATATTGGTAAATAAAAAATAAATATGAATTCGATTGTAGTTTTCAATATATTGGAAAAGATTTTGAATCTAAAATCGTAAAGTAAAAATCGTAATCTAAAATCTAAAATCTAAAATCGTAAAGTAAAAATCGAACTCTAACATCTACAAATCGTAAAGTAGAAATCCGAGAAAGTGTAAAGTAAGGTGGAAGATAAAGTGGAAGATAAATTGGAAAGTCAAGTGGATAAGTCGGAAGAATTGAAGGAATTTAGAGATGGTATTTTTGCTCTTAGAACTCGCAGGTTCGGTACAGTAGCAGAAATAATGATTAAGTATCTTTATAACATGTCTGAATCCCATGATTCTGCATTTGATAAATATTCTCAAACAGAAGGACGAGTTGAAGTAAAGTTCTCAACCGTTATGAAAGAAAATGACGATAAAATTCTAGATACAAATGTAATTAGCCAATGTAAAAAAGCAAACCTTGCTAATCGCTCAATGAAAAGTAGTGATGTAGAAAAGGGATTTGCTTTTGATTGCAATATTCAACAAGTAAAAACTAAAGAATTTCAGGTTCTTTATTATGGTCTATTCTTTGCAGATTGCATTCGGATATTTTCAATGACAAAAGATGAGGTTTTAAAGTGCCCTGGATATTCCAATAAGCAACATCGTGGTAATGAAGGAGAAGGACAGTTCCATTTGAATCAAGGGACTCTACATTACCATATGGAGAATCATCTAAAACGAGTTCTTACGTATGAAGAATTATATGATCTGTTTTCAAAAATAGAAGAATAGCATTTTGGCAGTTTAGTTGATCTGCTATGTAATTTAAATCCGGCAGTTTAGTAGAATTAGGCACTTTATTAAAATCCTGAGCTTTACTCAAGTCCGTCAATTTAGTTTAGTTCTGAGCTTTACTCAAGTACGGAACCTTACTCGAAACTGTGTAACTTTAGTCACAGTGATAATTCTGTTAGTTGTTGCAATTTGAGTCAAAATATTTACTACTTTAGCAAAGAAATCTACTACTTTAGAAAAGAATCGAATTGACTAGAAAAACTGTTTATTATCTCCTTTTCTGAGTTATTAAGATTATATAATCTCATAACATGCTCTTCGATCTCATTATAAAGAGTTGTTTTATCTAATGTGCAATGATTTTCTAAGCTTAGTAAATTATCTACAAGCTTCACAATTGTATTTTGTTCCTCGCTTGAAGGTGTTGGGAATGGTATTTCTTCAATATGTGATCTGAGTAATTTTACTGAATTATATTTTTTACGACACCAATAAGTTATTGTTCTAGAATTTAGTATTGCTAAAATATACTTCATGCTAATCCCCGTAACGTGAGGAATTAGTATGTTGGCACTATTTAGAGATAATGTTTGATTTGCATCGTAAGAAAAAACTGGAGCTTCGCATATAAAGCGATAAATTAGCTTTTCTTTTGCGCGATACATTTCAATGGGAGCTACTTGTTGAAATGTGTTCGGAACGAAATGGATGTAGCTATTACTATTGTCAAAATAATATTTATGTAGATTGCTTCCTTTAAGTATCATCTCATTTTGTGGGTTTTTTGTATTAGAAATATATTTTTTATTTGCTCCAGTAACAATGCCTAATGCAAAGTCAGCTTGATTTTTCAGTGTAAATCCGTTTTTTACGTTAGTAAGTTTTTCTAAGCAATCAACATCTTCGTCAGAAAGGTCAAAATTCCAATATTCTTCTGATAGATCACGGTTCTTATTTATTGTGAATCTTAAATTGTTCGTTTCAATATTGCAGCCTATAGTACTTCCTTCGCCATCCTTTTTTAAGACAATAAGTATGCAAGGGCAGGCTACTCCTGTAAAAGGATTGCCAATATAGCTAACAAATTTTATAGAAGATGTATTTTTTATGAAACATCTTATTTTTTGATGTGCTTTTACATTTAAGATAGCTTCTGGCAAAACATATGCTATTAGCCCATTTTGATTGATAATATTTAAAGATAACTCCATGAATAAGTCATAAGATTCAGAGCCTTTCTTTGATGCTGTTTTGTAACTATTTAGAAGTTTATTAATTTCAGTTTCGGAATAAACATATCCCCAAGGCGGATTGCCAATTACGAGATCATATTTTCTCGTATCTCTATTTAATAGAGAATCAACTTTTCTAATATGTTCATTTAGTGTATTTATATTGTTTATTCCGTTTATACAAAGGTTTAATTTCGCAATAGAAACTGAGATTTCGTCTATATCGTTACCGTATAAACGCTCTATTGACGCACCTCTTTTGAGCGATGCAAGAAGAAAGTTTCCGGTTCCGCAGCATAAATCAATAATATTTCCATTATTGAACTGTGTAGATGCTTTTACTGAATCAAGTAATTTATTTACGATATTTATTGGTGTGAAATAAGAGCCAGTAGATTTTCTATATGAAATGCTGCTAACTGAAATGTATATAAAGCCCAGGAAATCTTGATATGGTATGAAAGTTGGTGTTGGTACGTTCTGATACGTTCCTAATTGCGAGATGTCGATGTTGTGCAATAATTCTCGCAATAGCTTAGATATGCAGTCATTTTTATTTTGTGCTATGAAGACTTGCAATGAAATATATGGAAGTTTTGCTGACTGTAAATAAAGTTTCAAAGCTAAGGTTGCTATAAGAATTCTTATATTTTTTTCGGGATATGGATCGGGATATTGATCTTGATTTGGATATGTATCTGTATGTAGGGTGTTATGTATGGAGGTATATAAAGCAGAATCTTTCTTTACTAGTTCTGAGCCGATTAAGATATTTTTTCCGTCATCTTCAATGTAATCAGCGTAAAGGTTCAGTCCTTTAATAGCCTTCTTATTTCTGCGTTTGGTTAATTTATCAGATTTCCCTGTGATTATATCTGATAAAAGTTTTTCTACTTCGTGTTCTTCGAATAATAATTTTTTGCCTGATGTATTTATTTTCTTAATTCTTCCTAGTTTTACCCAATTTCTTATAGTTGCAGTAGAAACAGATAATTTTTTTGCAGTTTCATTAACGTCCAACGTTTTTTTTGTTTCCAATAAATCTAACGTTAAATTTTGCTCAGAATTAAACGTATTTAATCCCCTCATTAACTTAATTCCTTTCCTTCTCGATTTGATTTTAGCGTAATGGAAGATTTGCAGTAAAGAGATAATGAGGAATATTTAAGTAAAGTAAAAAAGCCAAGAACATTAGCAAATCGTGAGAAAATTGCTTAATTCTTGGCTTTTAGTAGCGGGGCATGGATTTGAACCATGGACCTCTGGGTTATGAGCCCAGCGAGCTACCGAGCTGCTCCACCCCGCGTCGGCTATTTTTAACAGCTCTATCTACAATAGGTGCAAATTAAGATTTGTCAAGTTTTTGGCGTGTTTCTTTGCAAAAACATACCAAATTATACATAGTCTTATATTTTAATAAACATATGCTTAATAAAATTAAGTGTTTTTCCAATTTTAAAGTCTGCAGTTAGCGCGTGTAGCTTACTTAAGAGTTAAATATTTACCGTGGAGGGGTACGGTTTGTGGCATAGAAGTGAACATATGTGCATGAATAATTTTCAAAAATATAGTGGTAATTTTTACGTGAATTAACCGTATCCTTATAAAAATTTATATATTTTCTTGTATTTTATCGGAAAATAAATAAAAACCATAAGTCTAAAATGTGATAAACTACAGGGAGTATAAGTTATGTACAAAGCACGAGTAGAATCGGAATTCAGAAGCCGTATTTTCGGTTTATGCATGCCGCCTGGCAAAGACGGATTTGCAAAAAGTGCAGCTTGTTTTTATATAAGGTGCGTCAAACTAGCAGGAGGCGTCAGTGAGCGGAGTCGTTGGAGGCTTTACCAATGCTATGGTAATAGCGTCAGGTCAGCCAGAGTTGCCTAATATTAAGGATTTTTTGCCTCCAGAAATTTTGTTCCAAGGAACTCCATTTGCAATGAATCGCATTATTTTAGTGCGATTATTGATGATGACCATAATCATGCTTGTATTTGGTATCAGTGCTGTGCGAGCAAGGTTAGTTCCATCTCGTTGGCAGAGTTTAGTTGAAACTCTCATGGATTTTGTGCGATACAACATTGTTTATGAGATGATTGGCGAAGAACGTGGCAAGCGTTACGTTCCTATGATGTCTACGCTATTTTTAACAATATTCTGCTTTAATTTGTGCGCTGTTATTCCAGGTTTTAATATTGCTGCAACTGCGTCAATTGCTGCTCCATTGGTTTTTGCATTGTGGGTTGTATGTCAATATCTTTATGTTGGTATACGAGAAAAAGGATTTTTGCGCTTCTTCCGTGAAGCGTTATTCCCAGCTGGAGTGCCTTGGCCTATTTACTTCATTCTTTCGCCATTGCAACTTATAGAACTTATAATCGTCAGACCACTTTCTCTTACAATACGTCTGTTTGCAAATATGGTTGCAGGGCATTTACTAGTTGCTACTTGCTTAGTTTTTACTAATTTTTATGTTGTAGATTCAAGCAATAAACTTCTCGCATTAGGAGGAGTATTGTGGCTTCTTGGCGGAATATTATTTACAGTGTTTGAGATTTTGGTTGCAGGATTGCAGGCGTTTATTTTCACTGTTCTTGCATCGGTTTATGTTTCGGAAAGTTATCCGGAAGAGGAAGAAAAGAACGCAGCTGCTGCTGCCTAAGTTATACAAAATATGAATCGCATAACTTGTATCAAGTTAAATTGCATAAATTTTGAACTGATAACAGTTTAACTACTGTAAGCAGTTTATAAAGAAAGGAATAAAAATGAATACTATCGTTGCTCTCGCAGGTTTGACTGGTAACCTCAGCATTCTTGGATTTGCTATTGCAACTATCGCTCCAGCATTAGGTATGTCTTTTGTAGTATCTAAGGCTATGGAATCCACAGCTCGTCAGCCAGCGGTTGGCAATCGTGTACAGTTGTTCATGTTCGTAGGCTTGGCCTTCATTGAGGTTTTGGGCTTGCTCGGATTCGTTTCATACATCATGGGTATGAACGCCTGAGTAAAGACTTTATGTGTAGACGTGAAAACGTCATAAGTAATAAAAAAGAAAGGACAAGCCATGGCTTTTGCAGCCGGAGATAGTAAATTGGCATTGTTCTTGCCTGAAGCTTACGATCTCGTGTGGTCGCTCATCATTTTGGTGATTCTTGCCGTATTCTTCTACAAGTTTGTTATGCCAAAGTTCCAAGCAATTTTCGATGAACGTGCAGAAAAAATTGAAGGCGGAATGGCTAAAGCTGCTGAAACACAGCGTGAAGCAGATGAGCTTAAAGAAAATATTGAATCTCAAGTAGCTCAGGCTCAAGCCGATGCTGCTAAAACACGAGAGCAAGCTCGTTCAGAAGCTTCAAAGATTATTGATGAAGCTCGCCAGCGTGCTGAACATGATGCTGCGAAGATTATTAGTGAAGCGCAGCGTTCTATTGAAGCTCAGCATAAGCATGCTATGTCTAGTCTTCAAGGAGAGGTTTCAGTATTGGCCGCTGCCTTGGCAGGCAAGATTCTTGCATCGAAGTTGGATGATGAAAAAGTGAGCGCACAAGTTCTCGACCACGTCATTGATGAAGTTGAGAATACAGAAAATTCAGATCATGAATAGTGGGAGGTAAAGGATGCAGGCAAAAGCATCGCGAGTGAGTGAGAGCTTATCTCGTACTTCGCTTGTGCAAGCCATTACGGACGCGCACGACGAGGCACAGCGTATTGCCGACGAGTTGTCTTTGTTAGTAGACACTCTTAATCAGTATCCTGAGCTTTCTGATGCAATTACTGATCCGAATAGATCTTCTGAAGATAAATCTCGTCTTATTGACGATCTTATAGGAGATAAAGCGCATCCAGTTGTGTTACGCATCATGCATTACTTAGTTGGTACATGGCATGGCGGAGAAGATACCGGTAAGAAAGGTAGCTTTGGTGGTGCATGGTCTGGTTTCGAGCGTGAAGCTGGAGAAACATTAGTGACAGTAACCACAGCACAGCCTCTTAGCGAGAAACAAATCAAGCGATTGATTGAGATTTACAGTAAGAAATTGGGTCACCGTGCTTACATTAACCCAATTGTAGATCCTAATGTGCTTGGTGGTATGCGCATTTGCATCGGAGATAAAGTAACTGATCGTACCATGTTGATGCAGCTGAAACAATTACAGCGTTCAGCGCGCAATGGTGCATGGACTCAGGCAATTAAATAATGCTTATGGCAAATTTGTGTGATATTCACAATTTGCTGAAAGCCAAAGCTTGGAGCGAATAGCTTCACGCAAGTACATAATGTACATAAGGAGAATTATGGCGGAACTATCTATTGATCCCGCCCTGATCCGCAAGGCTCTAGATGGGTTCGTTGACTCGTATAAGCCAACAGATATGCCAACTCAAGAAGTTGGATATGTTGTTACGGCTGGCGATGGCATTGCTCACGTAGCTGGATTGTCCGGCTGCATGGCGAATGAGTTGCTTACGTTCGAGAACGATACTCTTGGTCTTGCGTTCAATCTTGATGCTCATGAAATTGGCGTAGTTATACTAGGCGATTTTACTGGCATTGAAGAAGGGCAGGAAGTATATCGCACAGGTGAGGTGTTATCCGTACCAGTGGGTGATGCTTACCTTGGTCGTACTGTGGATCCTTTGGGTGCTCCTATTGATGGATTGGGTGCGATTGAGTGCAAAGAGCGTCGTATTCTTGAAGCTCAAGCACCAGATGTGATTCACCGTCACCCTGTTGATGAACCATTGTCAACAGGTTTGAAGGCAATTGATGCTATGACGCCAATAGGACGCGGTCAGCGTCAGCTTATTATTGGTGATCGCCAGACAGGTAAGACTGCAATTGCTATTGATACTATTATCAATCAGCGTGCAAATTGGGAAACTGGAGATCCGAAGAAACAAGTTCGTTGCATCTATGTGGCAATTGGACAAAAGGGTTCAACTATTGCTGCTGTACGTCAGAGCCTTGAAGAAGCAGGAGCTATGAAGTATACAACGATTGTTGCTAGCCCAGCTTCTGATTCTGCAGGTTTTAAGTATATTGCGCCTTACACTGGTTCGGCTATTGGTCAGCATTGGATGTATAACGGCAAACATGTTTTGATTGTATTCGATGATTTGTCGAAGCAAGCAGAAGCATACCGTTCAATTTCCTTGCTTTTGCGCCGTCCACCTGGGCGTGAAGCTTATCCAGGTGATGTTTTCTATCTTCACTCTCGTTTACTTGAACGTTGCGCTAAGCTATCCGATGATTTGGGTGGCGGTTCTATGACAGGCTTGCCAATTATTGAAACAAAGGCAAACGATGTTTCCGCATACATTCCAACCAACGTGATTTCTATTACTGATGGTCAAATCTTCTTGCAGTCTGATTTGTTTAATGCTGGTCAGCGTCCTGCAGTCGATGTCGGTATTTCCGTTTCCCGTGTTGGTGGTGCTGCTCAAGCAAAGGCTTTGAAGAAAGTTTCTGGCATGCTGAAGATCTCCTTGGCTCGCTATAAGTCTTTGGAATCCTTTGCAATGTTTGCTTCAGATTTGGATGCAGCTTCCAAGGCTCAG
The DNA here is from genome assembly GCF_049262715.1 of Gardnerella bivia. Taxonomy (NCBI): domain Bacteria; kingdom Bacillati; phylum Actinomycetota; class Actinomycetes; order Bifidobacteriales; family Bifidobacteriaceae; genus Gardnerella; species Gardnerella bivia. Next base: position 421,414 of record NZ_CP058399.1, on the reverse strand, counting down.
CTTACTCGTGGTGCTCGTTTGACTGAGTTACTTAAGCAGAAGCAGTTCTCTCCTCGCTCTATGGAGCAAGAGGTTGTTTCTGTATGGGCAGGTACGCATGGCAAGCTTGATGATATTCCTGTAAAAGATGTTTTGCGTTTTGAAAGCGAATTATTAGATTACCTTGATAAAGGAACTGATATTTTGCAAGTAATTCACGATACTGAAGATTTTACTAAGGAAACTGAGTCTAAGCTTGATGCTGCTATTGACGATTTCCGCAGAACATTTAAGACTTCTGCTGGTAAGCCTTTGATCGTGAAGGATTCTTTGCCGCCAGCTGAAAATCCTGCTCCTGTTGAAAAAGAGCAGCTTATAGCTAAGAAGTCTGAAAAGCGTAAATCTGATTCTAACGAGTCTGGGGAGAAGTAGTATATGTCTTCCCAACTTGCATTGAAATCGAGGATTATTTCCACACAGTCTTTGGGTAAAATATTCAAAGCTCAGGAAATGATTGCGTCATCACATATTGCTAAATCTCGCGATATTGCTTTGAACGCAAAGCCATATAGTGATGCGATTTTCGATGCCGTGCAGGCGCTGGTGGCTCATCATGAGGAAAATGTTAAGCATCCTATTTTTGGTAAAACAGGTGGCGGTAATCGTGTTGCTGTGCTTGCGCTAACTTCAGATCGTGGTATGGCTGGTGCTTTTACGTCTTCAATTATTCGAGAGACGGAAGCATTGCTTGCAAAATTAGATTCTGAAGGTAAGCATGCTGAGCTATACGTTTACGGACGCCGTGGAGCAACATATTACAAGTATCGTAATAGAGATGTTGCAGGCACTTGGGAAGGTTCTACGGATCATCCTGATGTGACTATTGCAGAAAAAATTTCTGATACTTTAATGGATGCTTATATGAAGCCAGAAAATGATGGTGGAGTTTCTGAACTATATATTGTTTTCACTGAGTTCATCAATATGGTCAGACAAAAGGTGCGTACTTTGCGCATGCTGCCTGTGGAATTAGTTCCATTAAAGGATGGCGAAGAATTTTCTATGCACCGTCCTGATTATGAGGCAGCTTCAGGTCCATCAGCATCACTTTCTTCTACTGGTGCAGTGAACGCTCGTGTAGAAGCAGTAAGTCGTAGTAATCATGATGCAGTTGAATATTGCTTTGAGCCTAGCCCAGACGAAGTTTTGGACGCTGTTTTGCCAAAATATATTCAATCTCGTATTCATGAGTGTCTTTTGACTTCTGCTGCTTCAGAAACTGCAAGTCGCCAGAATGCTATGCATACGGCTACAGATAACGCACGTAATTTGGTTGAAGATTTGACGAGGAAACTCAATGCTTCTCGTCAGGCTTCTATTACGCAGGAACTTACCGAGATTATCGGCAGCGCGGATGCGCTGAATAATGAGGAGGATTAGGAGCAATGGCTGAAAATCAGACCACAGCACCTCCAGAGGCTAAAAAGGAAGTCGACCCAACAGCCGGTCACGTAACGCGTGTACAAGGTTCTGTTATTGATGTTGAGTTCCCTGTCGGCTATCTGCCGGATATTTATAATGCTCTCAAAGTTGATATTGCGACTGTTGGTAACACTGAGGGAGATACTGTTCACGAGATTACTTTGGAAGTTGAACAGCATCTTGGTGATTCTACTGTGCGCGCAGTGGCTTTGAAACCTACGGATGGTTTGGTTCGTGGTGCTTTAGTAAGAGATACAGGCGGTCCTATTTCAGTGCCTGTTGGCGATGTAACTAAAGGCCATGTGTTCGATGTAACTGGCAACATCTTGAATGCTAAGCCAGGTGAGCACATTGAAGTTACTGAGCGTTGGCCAATTCACCGTAACCCACCTGCTTTCGATCAACTTGAGTCTAAGACTCAAATGTTTGAAACAGGTATTAAGGTTATCGATTTGCTTACGCCGTATGTGCAAGGCGGAAAAATTGGTTTGTTCGGCGGTGCTGGCGTTGGTAAAACTGTGTTGATTCAGGAAATGATTCAGCGCGTTGCACAGAATCACGGTGGTGTTTCCGTGTTTGCTGGCGTTGGTGAACGTACTCGTGAAGGTAACGATTTAATCGGCGAAATGGCTGAAGCTGGAGTTTTGGAGAAAACTGCACTTGTCTTCGGTCAGATGGATGAGCCTCCTGGGACTCGTCTTCGCGTGCCTTTAACAGCTTTGACTATGGCTGAGTATTTCCGCGATGTTCAGAATCAGGATGTGTTGCTGTTTATTGATAACATCTTCCGCTTTACTCAGGCTGGTTCAGAGGTTTCTACGTTGCTTGGTCGTATGCCTTCCGCAGTGGGTTATCAGCCAAACTTGGCTGATGAAATGGGTGCGTTGCAGGAGCGTATTACTTCTACTCGCGGTCATTCTATTACTTCACTTCAGGCTATTTACGTGCCTGCAGACGATTACACTGATCCTGCACCTGCAACAACCTTCACTCACTTGGATGCAACTACAGAGCTTTCGCGTGATATTGCAGCTAAAGGTATTTACCCTGCTGTAGATCCTTTGGCTTCTACTTCTAGAATTCTTGATCCGCGTTATGTTGGTCAAGCTCATTATGATTGCGCTAATCGTGTGAAAGCTATTTTGCAACGTAATAAGGAGCTGCAAGATATCATCGCTTTGATTGGTATTGATGAGCTTGGTGAGGAAGATAAGACTACTGTGAGCCGTGCTCGTAAAATTGAGCAGTTCCTTGGTCAGAACTTCTATGTTGCTGAAAAGTTCACTGGTCGCCCAGGTTCTTACGTGCCAGCTGATGAAACCATTGAAGCGTTCACTCGCATTTGCGATGGCGTTTACGATGAGATTCCTGAGCAGGCATTCTCCGGTATTGGTGGCATTGATGATCTTGAGCATCGTTGGCACGATATGCAGCAAGAGTTTGGTGCGTGATTATGGTAGATAAGCAAGTAAAAACGCTGCGCGTTAGTGTAGTGGCAGCCAGGCATCCTGTGTGGGAAGGTGAAGCTAAGTTTGTGGTTATTCCTTCTGTGAATGGCTCGATGGGTATACTTCCTGGACATGAGGCTGTGCTTGCGTTAATTGATCACGGTTTAGTGAAAGTTGACGATTTAAAAGGAGAACGTCATGTTTTTAATGTGACTGACGGCTTCTTCTCCGTTGACTCTGATCATATTACGATTGCAGTGGAGCATAGTTGCAATGTTGATAAAGATGGTAATGTGCTTCCGAATGCTAATGTGATTTAGGCTTTTTCAAAGCGAAAGCCGGTACGAAAACAGGAGTTTGGACTATTCCAAGCTCCTGTTTTTATTTTGTTTTTTTATTATTTTGTTGTTGTCTTTGTTGGTTTATTTTGGGTTATTTTGTCGGTTTCTCTATAGTTGGAATGTTATTTTTTGGTGTGGGTGTAATGGGGTCGTTGGTGTGGTCGTGAATGGCTAGATTTTGGGGAAGTAACCCTATTTTTTACGTTGAATATTGTTAATTTTGGCTACGGGGGGGGGGTACTCTTTTTACTAAGTGTTGATTCATTCTGGTTTTAATTTCATTGTTTTACTAGTTTGTTTCGTCTTATAGTATTTGCGCTTTTGCGCGAGAGAAGAAAGGATAAATTATGCTAAATAAGAAAGCGATAGGTGCTTTTGTTGCTGCCGTGACTTTGCTTAGCGGTTTTGCTTTTGCATCTCTTCCTCCAGTTGCTTTTGCTAGCACGAGTGGCGGTGGTAATACTGAGAATAGTGTGCATGATGATAACGATAACATTGTGTTTAAAAATCAAGATTTTAAGTACGCTGTGCTTAACTCACTAAAAAGCAGTGGAATTATCAAAAATTCCATTGCTACTGAAGTTACTTATGGTCAAGCTAAACAAGTGAAAAGTTTAGATCTTACAACGTATAAAAGTAATACTAGTACAGATTTTTCAGGTATTGAGAATTTCATAAATCTTGAAAGTCTTAAATTTGATGGTGGCGCCTTCTCTGACGACAGCTTAAAGTCGATTGGGAAACTTACTAAATTGACTAAGCTTAATATCTCTGGTAGTACAATAAGTGGTATTACTAGTCTTGATTCGCTTAAGAGTCTTACTAAATTACAAGAGTTGACTATAGATATTTATCTTGGTACTACAACTTCAGTATCTGATCTTTCTCCTTTGAAGGATCTTACGAAATTAACTAAATTACGTATTCCAACTAAGAGCGTTACTAGTCTTGATCCTATTAAGAGTCTTACTAAATTACAAGAGTTATACTTACAAGATGGAAATGGTCGGTGTAAGATCTCTGATATTTCGAAGTTGACTAATTTTAAAGATCTTGAAGATTTAAATATCGGTGTAACTAAGAGTGTTACTAGTCTTGAGCCTTTGAAGGATCTTACTAAATTAAAGAATGTAGAGGTATGGGGAAGTAAGTTCTCAGATCTTTCACCTTTAAGTGAAAAGAATTTAGACGAATTGCATATTAGTGAATATACTGGTAGTGATTCTAGTGTAATTTCTAGTTTTACGAACTTAAGCTTTTTAGAGCTAGGTCGTGCTGAAAATATCAAAGATTTTTCTTTCGTGAGTAAGTTTACTAAATTAAAGAGATTGTTTTTATCTGAGTCTTACGTGTCTAGTCTTGAGCCTTTGAAGAATCTTACGAACTTAACAGAGTTGGATATATCTGGTGATTTTTCGGATCTTACGCCTTTGCATGCTCTCACGAACTTAACAAGGTTGGGTGCGCGCGGTGATTTTTCGGATCTTACGCCTTTGAAAGATCTTACTAAATTACGAACTTTGACCCTAAGCTCTGACAATCTTTCAGATCTTTCACCTATTAAGAATTTAAGCGTTCTGAACTTTATTTACCTAACTGCATGTAGTTTAAAGAATATAGCTCCATTAAGTAATCTTAAGATTCTTTCATGGGTGTCTATAGGTTGTTGCAATAGTATTGAAAATTATGCTCCGTTAAAAGACTTATCTAATCTTACTCATTTGTCAGTTAATAGTAGTGCGCAAAACGATGCTAATATAGCAGAGTTGAAGAAGAGTGGTTTGGATATTAAGTTCGAGAATTGCCCTGGTTTCTGCAAGCCTAAGCAGCATCATATCAATGGTGGCGGTAGTGGTGATGTTCCTACTCCACATGGCGGTACTGTTAATACTTCGAATTCCATGCCGTCTGCGCCTAAAGTCCCTGCTGCTCCTAAGAGTGTGAATGATCTTAAGAATGAAGTTAAGAATAAGATTGTTGTTGGGAATAATAATGTTGCTAACGCTGGTGTGACTAATAGGGTTGTTGTTCATGTTGACAATGAGAGTTTCAATAATGAGTTGAAGCAGAAGGGTTCTGTGCGCGCTTATGCGTTTATATACTCTACTCCTAAGCTTTTGCGCGGTGCTGATGGTAGTGATTATGTGACTGTTAAGGCTGGTGCGAATGGTGTTATATCGTTCGATGCTAAGTTCCCTGATGGTTACTCTGGTAAGCATACTGTTGTTCTTGTTGATCAAGAGGGTAATCAGCTTGCTTGGACGAATATTACAGTTAAGAATAATGTTAAGAAGGATGCTACTACCAAGAAGGATAGGAAGCATTCTTTGCCGATTACTGGTGTTAATGTTGTTCTAACATTGTTTGTTATGTTAATGTTCGCTACTGCTGGTGGCTTGCTTACTGCTGGCGGCTTGTTGCGTAAGATTCGCTAGTTAGTATGGTCGCTAGTTAGTGGTTTCTATAGTTTAGCAATTAGTTTAAGGGCTTTTGAACGTGCTCGCATTGTTTTACACATTGTGTTCGCGTTTGAAAGCCCTTTTGTTGTTTGTTGTTTAAGTCTTTTTTGGGGGGATAACCCTCTTTTTTTATTACTTAGACCTTTTACTGAATCGACTGGTGTTTGCAAAACAATAATCATGGCATCTTTCATTGAAAGCGTATTCTTTGAAAATAAAATTTACGCATGTCAAACAGATGTAATTTGTGTACGGATTTTTGATTCTCCTGAACTTAATGAGCAATCGAAACTAAAAATCGACACTTAAAGCAGGTAGAATCCGCATGGCGTTACGCCGAAACGAGTGGCTGTATCTTGCCTATGCTGGATTCGTCAAATCGCAGAATGTCGTAGTCGCGTTGAAGGTTGAGCCAGAAATCTGGTGTTGTTCTAAAAGCTTTAGATAGCTTGTATGCCATTGCTACGCTGATTGCACGTTTGCCGTTGAGAATCTCTCCAATAGCTGTTTGCGATGTGCCGATAGCGTGAGCAAGTTTGTATGAGCTGATTTTAAGCGGTTCCATAAATTCTTCGCGCAAAATTTCACCTGGAGTGCTCAAGTAGTCATCTGTGGTAGTCGTCGAAGTAGACATCGTAAGCTTCTTTCGTATTGTCGTTCCATTTGAAAATTAGTCTGTATTGTTTATTTACTCTGATGCTCCAGTATCCAAGTAGATTGCCTTTGAGTGGCTCAAGCTGATTTCCTGGCAGTGCTTTAAGGTCTTGTAAATTGTATGCAGCCTTTAGTATCTGTAGCTTTCTTTTTAGGATTTTTTCTAATCCTGTGGGATAACCTTTTGGGTATGGACCGCCGTATAGGTAATCATTAAGTTCCTTTTCTCTTGTCTCCATAAAACTATGGTAACGTATTGCGTTACTAACGTCAAGCGTTAGTGTTGCTTGAATAGTGAACGTGTGATGTTGCCGATGCTGGATTCGTTAAATTTCGAATCTTTACTTTTGCGTGCGTAAAATCGCAATTATCTTTACTTTTGATGTTGATTATGGGAAAATAAGTAAAGATTTTAGTGCGTTAGTATTTAGATTCGTAATAATTCATCTCCATAAAGCAAGGCAAGAGGCAGAAAGAGAAGCGTTAAAAATGTATGATTACACGGGATTGAACAACATGCTGCGTGAAAAAGGCGTTAAAAAATCGCAGTTAGCAGCCGAGTTGCATATTTCTTCTCGTACGATTGCAAAAATCTCAAAAGGTGAAAAACTATCAAATTTAGTAATCGCGAAGATTAGCAACTATTTACAATGTAATCCGAGTGAATTGTATTGCGTAATCTCAAGTAACCCTATTTTGCAAAGGCTGAGGGAAGAAAAGGCGTATCGTATTCCAGGCGGAATTTATCACGAGCTTCAAATTCGTATGACGTACAACTCGAATCATATTGAAGGAAGCCAGCTGAGTGAAGATCAAACTAGGCGAATTTTTGAAACTAATACTATTGATTCCGAAGAAAAAGCGGATGGTGTAGTTGATGGCGCGGATTCAAGTGTTGGCGTAGTAGAGAACACAAGTATTAAGGTTGACGACATTGTTGAAACAGTGAATCATTTTCGCGCGATTGATTACTGTATTGACGTTGCTGAAGAGCCTCTTAGTGAAGACATGATTAAGCATTTACATTTGTTGCTTAAACGTGGAACCAGTGATGAGCTTCTACCTTGGTTTCGTGTGGGTGATTACAAGTTGCGCGCGAATGTTGTAGGCGGTGTGCAAACTTGCGATCCGAAAAAAGTGCATGAGGAGATTAGCAAGTTGTTGGCAGAATACCTTGCTAAAACTTATTTGCAGCTAGAAGATATAGTTGATTTTCATTACAGATTTGAGCGGATACACCCATTTCAGGATGGTAATGGTAGAGTTGGGCGTTTGATTGCTTTTAAGGAATGCTTAAAGCATAATATTGTGCCGTTTATTATTGAGGATCAAAAGAAATATTACTATTATCGCGGTCTCAAAGAATACAGTAATGAGCGAGGGTTCCTAGTTGAAACTTGCTATGATGGTCAAGATACGTTCCGCGCGCTGTTGAAGCTTTTTGGGTTGTAACGCGTTCTGTTTATTGCGTTTTGAGGCTCGTGTGAATATCACCTCACTTCGCAAAATTAAAAAATTTTCAAATTTGCGAAGTGGTATTTGCTTGGCATTAAAACGCGTAAATCATGTTACGCCGAAACGAGTGGCGTGACGTTTGTTTTTGCAGAAATGTTTTTTCTATAGTGCGTTCTTGCCAAAATGTCGGTATAGATGAATATTTTTCGCGCGCTATGCCTTCATTTTGGGAAAATGTCGGTATAGAATAGACTTTTACATTAGCTATGCGATCAATTTGTAATAAATGCGTTATTTGTGTATAAGCCAAATGGCGCAAACAAAATGGCGCAAACAAAAATATTGCAAGCCAATACTACAAAATCTTTAATAACGTAAACGCAATAATGTAAACGCAATAATGTAAATGGAGTCGCATTATGGATTACAAAACAATACGCAAGATAGTTGCAATGTCTAAAAGTAATGCAAAACCTTGTGATATTGCGGAAGAAGAATATCGATTGCGCATTGATAATCCTGCAACGTATCGTTCCGGAATTGTATTTGATAAGCATGAAATCTTTGCAACGTGCGTAACGGATCTTGTAACTCACATGAATGATATTGCGTATGCTGAAAAAGCGGTTGAAAAAGCGTGGAATGAGTTACCACGGTTTGCTCAGCGCGAGTATTTAATGCAACTTATTGCAAAAGAAGTGCAAAATACCAACATTATTGAAGGTGTGCATAGCACTAGAAAAGAGCTTTCCAAAGCGCTTGACGCTGCGAGCGAGCAAAACAAGCATACGCGTTTTAGTGAATTTACTAAGCTTTTTCTTGAGCTTGCAGATTCTAAAGAAAAGTCTGTTGCGGAATCTGTTGCGGAATCTGTTGCGGATTTGAATGTAAAGTCAGTTGCGGATTCAAAGGAGAGTAGCACTTCAATTCCGCAAACATTGCAAGATATACGAAAAATCTACAACAGTATTATGCAGGGTGAATTAGAATCAAAAGACATTCCAGATGGCGAGATTTTTAGGAGCGGGAAAGTAAGTATTCGTGATGGTGCAAATAATGTAGTGCACGATGGCGATGCAACGGAAGCGGAAATTCAAGATCATTTAACGCAGATGTTGAGTTTGATGAATAGCAACAAAGTCCCAACGCTTATTAAAGCGTGCATGTGTCACTATGCTTTTGAGAGCGTGCACCCGTTTTACGATGGAAACGGCAGAACTGGGCGGTTTTTGCTTGCTTTGCAATTGCACGAGCAGCTTTCGATGCCAACAATTTTGAGCCTAAGCTCTATAATTTATGCAGAAAAATCTGGATACTATGCTGCTTTTTCTAAAGCTCAGGAGCTGTTTAATTGCAATGATTTAACTATGTTCTGCTGTACGATGTTGGAATATATTGAAAAAGCACAGAACGAAGTATTTGACAATATTAGTGTGCAATTAAAACAGATTATTTACTGCATGGATAAGCTATTCGAGTTTTCCAAAAAAACAGCGATTTCTAAAGTGCAGCGTGAAGTTCTGACCATTTTGTTGCAAAATAAGCTTTTTTCGTATAATCCAACTCCAATGACTCGCAAGCAATTAAGCGAATATGTTGGAAATGCAATTGGTGAGCAGATTGGTGAGAGAAAGATTGTGAGCGCGCTTAATGGTTTGGTTGAGCTTGAAATGGTTGATTCTATTGGTGAACGACCTATTCGGTATGAGCTTTCTAAAAAAGCTAATGAAATGTTTGTGTGAGTAAAGTTATATTTGAGAATGTTACTGCTAAAACATGCGATTTTCAAATGTTTTATTTTATAGTTAAATGCTTAATAGTTAAGGTTTTATAGTTAGGGGTTTTATAGTTAGGGACTTAATAGTAGTTGGGGCTTAATAGTAGTTAGGGATCTAATAATTAAGTGCTTAATAATTAGGGGTTTATAGTTAGATGCTTAATAGTTAAGTGTTTAATAATTAAGGGCTTTATCAAGTTTATACACAAGACAAAGCCCTTAAGCAATATTCACTTATTATTAACTTATATCTATCTACTTTACAGTTCTAACTGCAACTTCTTAGGATATAAATCAGTCGTTTTTCACGGTTTCTGCAACGCGTGGCCACAATGTAGTACCCCAGTTCTTGATTGTGCGCTGACGAACGAGCGGCAAATCGGAACGGTCGTACACAGTGCGCCATGGTTCCCAGAGCAAGCCGGTTTTCTCTACAAGCTTGATTCTAAGATTGCGTACATTGCCCTTGAACTGAATAGTGGTGTTGAAGTGAGCAGTACGATACTTTCCGTTGCCTTCCCAAGCGCGTGAACGCACGTACGGTGTGCCGTCAACTTCAGTTCCATATTCGTCCCAGTAGATGTAGTAGCGAGCTACGTAAGCTCCACGGTGATCTAATGTAAGATAACCATCGCGGTAAGAGGAAACTTTCGTTTCAATGTAGTCACTGTTGGATTGGAGTGTAGCTACTTCGTTATCTTTTACGAAAGAAGTAGTGTATGCAATTGGCACTGCTGGGCTAGATGTGCTCAGGTTTGCACCTTCCTGAATCAAAGCCTTAAGTGTATCAATGTTTCCAGTGATAACCTTAGCTGCGCCGTCTGCGCTACCTCCAAGAATTACTGCAGTTACAGAAGTCTTTTGAAGAATGCGATGGAATTCAGTATTTGGCTTAATTTCAACGCCCTTAATAGCAGCTTCTACTGCAGCTTGGAAGTCAGTGCTCTTGCTGCGAGTGTCAAACTTTACGTACATTGAACGACCGTAAGCAACGTTAGAAACGTATACTGGTGGATGCTTTTCGTCAATACCGCGTCTCTTTAAGCTTTCTGCGCTTGTGCATGGTGCGAAGAAATCAGATGGGCTATCTGGAGCATCTACGCTTACGTTGTAGTAAGTTTGCTTGAAGTTTACAATTTGAGTTTGCTTTTCACCTCTATGTACAGCATCAAAATCAATCTTCAGAGGTACGCCAATCTTTGCGAAATCAGCACCGAACTTTGCTTTAAGTTGATTCATGCTTTGTGCGCTTGCAGAGTCATATTGCATTTTTGCTGCAACTTGATGGCTTGCTGCGTATTGAGCATTCCACTTATATACAAGGTCGTTTACTGCTGAAGTCACAGTGCTCTTGGTTGGGCGCTTTACTGTTGCAACGCTTTCTCCGTCATGGAATCCTGGCAAATCAACGCTTAAGGTCAATGGGCCACGATTTGCTGAGATTAAGGTTGGCACGTTGTCCATCAAATTCTGGTCAGCGCGGAATAAAGCACCTGGGTATACGCGAGCATTATTTGCAGAAGTCACCGACAAATTAGAAGTAGTATTTGTGATGTTCTTCTTTTGATGTTCAACAACAATAAATTCTCCGCCTTTGTCGAAGCTATCGCTTGAGAATTTATTGTCAATTGACTCACCGTGACGCGCTAGAATATTAGTTTTATCGTATTTCAGATCCCAAAGGTAATCATTCAAGGCGTCTTTTTTGACTGCGCAAGAATCATTTTCTGGGGTCTCGGCTGGAGCTGCCATTGCTGGAAGAGCCAAGCCCTGTGGGATAATTGTTGCTCCTGCGAGCAACATCATCGCTACACTGCGATAGAACTTTGAGTTCACCATATTCGAACCTTCGTTAGATTGTAGATAATTGGTTTTTGAAACATTTGTCAATTTCGCTTCTTTGCTTTTGGCATAGTTTTTAATGTGCAATTCACAAATATTTCATTTTGTATATTATGCTATTTATTCATTTGTTACAACTCTTATTGCAGAAAATTTCTTTTTAACTAAAGTTTATATTTTAAAACGTTGATAAATGAATTATTTTGCGTTATTTATATTGTTGCTATTGGCGTGTTGACAGTCGTATTTAGATATTTTTCTAAAGATTAACAACATTTGTTACTAATCTTAAACATTTGCTTAGAAAACATTCCGATTTTACTTTTCGCAATATTTAATTCAGCTTAATTCAATCTATTAAAATTGCGTATATATTAAATCTATTGAATATTTATTCATAGTCAAATTTTCAATATTTACTTTTTCATTATTTAAATGTTTGTTTTTTATTTGTTATATATACTTTTTCATAATTAGAAACTTAACAAAATAATCATGCTAAATTGCAAAATTGTGTAACGCGTAAATTTTTTGCAAGTGCAACGATTGTATCCGTATGGGTGATTGTATTAGTGTCAGTGATTGCATTCGTATAAGCTCCTGCGAGCGCAGCTAGGTGTCTGGCATTAAAAAACGCTCGCACAATAAAGTGCAAGCGTTTTCTTAGCATGCTTATAAAACAAAAACAGCTGAAATACTAAAACTGGTTTTGTGTTATTTTACGATACTTCTCATTCTTTCTATAGTGTGTCCGATGCCGTATAAAATTGCTGCCCAAGCAATTAAAGAAACGAATGATAAACCAGCGTTCGGAATATAAATATTTGATTCTGTCGTATGAAGTGCCACTGCAGATATAAAATTATTTGCAGCGTTTAACGGAATCATACCTATTAAATTAACTATTGTTTTGAAGATAGGCTCGTGAAGTGGGTTTTGCGGAGCATAAGGGTTTAAGAATGTTTCAAGCTTTTCACCTTGAATCATGGTAATAACATAAAGTGTTAAATAAAAAGATACTATCATTTGTATTAAAGCTTGCGGGATTATAAATACTGGTGTAATGATTCTTGAAGACTTAAATATAAGCCCCAATCCGTAACCCATAATTGCAAATAAAGCCATGCATATTGCTGAAAGAAATACAATTGTAATAGATGTGTTGAAAGGATTTTGACTACCGAGTCTGCTTGTAACGTAATATCTTGAAAGTGTCATTGCAGATATTACGCCTACTGGGATCATAGAAATTATCTGTATGACAAATACGTACAGTACTACGGCAACTAATTTTGCAAATATAAGGGAATCACGTTTCGGAACAGCAACAGCTAATCCGCTTAGTATTTCTTTTTCGCGATCGCGAGATGCTGCAATTGCTGCGAAGGCAATAGAAACTACTACTGCAGACAGCGATATAATTATATACACTCCGGAAATAGTATTTTTTAGGATATTGATGTACTGGTCCATATTGCAATTGCTGTAGTAACGCCAAAAGCCGTTTACTTTTTCCTTTCGCGTTGAACAACTTTGTCTATTTGCTTCAAAAATTACTGATGATAATGAAATTCCATCGCCCTTATTTATGTACATTGTAAATACGTTTACGATAAATGAAAAAAATGATGTTAAAGCTAACGGAATCAGTATAAATAATGCAGTACACCACCATGTGAATTGCGTGCATAATAGTTTGATTATTTCAACTTTAAGTATGTTAAAGAATGTTAAATGGTAGCGCGTGATGCCTCTTGAAGATATAGAAGTCTGCATTCCTGGTTGCGTTTGGTTAATATTCATTGCATTTTGGTTCATAGTTTGTGCATTCATCGTACTTCTCCCTGAGTGTTATATTGCGATTGCTGCGAATATGGTTGAGATGAATATGATTTCGGCGGATTGTACTGTGCTTGTGAATACTGTTGCTGTAACGCTTGTTGGTATTGTTGTTCGTATTGCTGAATGTACTGTGGCTGTTGATATATAGGTTGATTTCCAACATTACCTGCTATATTTTCGTATTCACTTTTAGGAATAGAAACATATTGCATGTGATTTTTAGTAATAGAAATGTATGCAGCTTCTAAAGAGGGACTTTCACTATTTATTTGATATGTGATTAATTGTTGATTAGCAAAACTTCTAGATAAAGCTGTAATATCTGCATTGCATATTATGAAAGCTACACCTTCTTGGATATCGTCATTTTTGTTATCAACTCTAGTAACAGTACACTCTCTATGTTGAGACTGCATAATATAAAGAAGCTTTTTAGGCTCTGGTGTAATAACTCGAATTGCTGAATAGTGTGAGTAGTTTTCAGCAAAGTTCCTCACGTTATCTTGTAGCAAGATATTTCCATGAGCGATGATTACGATATCGTCTGCTACATTTGCAATTTCGCTTATTGTGTTTGAACTTACTAATACAGATCCGCCTGTTTTTGCATAATATTTGCACAAATCCCTCATCCAGTTGATGCCATCAGAATCTAAACCATGGAAAGGTTCATCTAGTATAAGATTGTGAGGGTCTGCTAGAAGGGCTATTGCAACTGATAAACGTTTACGCATGCCTGTTGACATTGCTCTAATTTTCATATTTTTTATATATGCAATTCCTGCAAGATTAATAACTTCTAATACGCGACTTTTTTCTATACCGTAAGTTTCCGCAATTCTATTAAGGTAACTAATCGCGCTTTTGCTGTAATCCTCAATTTTCATATCTAATACAGAACCAACTGTTTCAATTGGAGATTGAAGATTCTTATAAACCACGCCATCAAAGAGAACTTTTCCGCTGGTTAAATTTGTAAGTCCCAATGCGCATCGTATTAACGTTGACTTTCCGGATCCATTAGGCCCTATTAATCCTGTAACTCTGCCATTTTTTGCTACAAAAGAAACATTGTCTAACGCACATTTCTCATTATATAGCTTAGTTATATTTTGTATTTCTATCATAATTAGATGATACTGTTAATATCGCTGTAATCATAAGGTGAAAATAATATTTTGTAATAATTATTAAAAATGAATTTAATAATTTTATTTTGTAATTTATTGCCACGCATTATCTTTAAATATTTGCTTTTATGCTCGTATATTTATTTGATTATACAGATTTGTAGGGGTATAAATTGCACTATAAATAGTTGTCCACATTGATTTTCAATATTCGTAGTTTTTGCTATCAAATTGTTTGGGTTTTATTCACCATATATACTTTTGCGTTTAGAAACTTAACAAAAATAATCAGAAGAATTAAAGAGTTGAAAATCATAAATAATATTGCTGTTATTTATTATTTTTATGCTTCGAAAGGTCACGCATCACACATATAGTTAAGGCTATGCCTACATTCACACGAGAAGAAATTGAGCATCTGGGTGTTCTTTCCCAGATTGCGCTTAGCGACGAAGAAATTAGCCGCTTGCAAGGCGAATTAAACGTCATTGCAGAATCTATAAATAAAGTGCAGGAAGTTGCTGGCGAAGATGTGCCTCCTACTGCAAATCCAGTACCTCTTGAAGCGTATTTGCGACCAGATGAGCCTGCTACACCTTTGACTCAAGAGGAAGCTCTTTCCGGTGCTCCTAGAAGTGAGTCCGGCATGTTTGTAGCACCTCGCATTTTAGGGGAGGAATAAAGCATGACTAATACTCAAGATTTAGTAAAGCTTTCTGCTGCTCAAATGGCTGAGGCAGTGAAAAATAAAGAAGTTTCTAGCCGTGAGCTTGTTGAAGCTCATTTGCAAGTAATTGAATCAGCTGAGCCAGAAATCAAAGCATTTTTACATGTTTCTGCAGATATTGCGCTTGATCAAGCAGATGCTTTTGATAAAAAGAATGCAAAGGGTGAAACTGAAGGATTGCCTGAGCTTGCAGGTGTGCCAATTGCAATCAAAGATATGATTGTTACTAAGGGTATTCCTACTACTGCAGCTTCTAAGATTCTTGAAGGATGGATACCTCCTTACGATGCTACTGTTATCGAGAAATTAAAGGCAGCTGGTATGCCAATTCTCGGTAAGACAAATTTGGATGAGTTTGCTCAAGGCTCATCTACTGAGCATTCTGCTTATCAAACTACTTGCAATCCTTGGGATACTGAGCGCGTTCCAGGTGGTTCTGGCGGTGGTTCTGCAGCTGCTGTTGCAGCATTTGAAGCTCCTATTGCTTTAGGTACAGATACTGGCGGTTCAATTCGTCAGCCAGGTGCTTTAACTGGAACAGTCGGCGCAAAGCCAACGTATGGTGGAGTTAGCCGTTTTGGCGCTATTGCTATGGCAAGCTCCTTGGATCAGATTGGACCTGTTTCTCGTACAGTTCTTGATTCTGCACTTTTGCAAGAGGTTATTGGCGGAAATGATAGACGTGATTCTACTTCTATTCCTGCTCCTGTTCCTCCAATGGCTCAGGCTGCACGCGAGGGCGCTCGCCGTGATTTGAAGGGTTTGAAAGTCGGTCTTGTTAAAGAACTTAGTGGTGACGGTTTCCAGCCGGGCGTTGAAGCGCGCTTTAATGAAGCTGTTCAGTTGCTTAAAGATATGGGAGCAGAAGTAACAGAAGTTTCTTGCCCTCATTTCCCTTACTCTTTGGCTGCTTACTACATTATTATGCCTTCAGAAGTTAGCTCCAACTTAGCTCGTTATGATGGCATGCGTTACGGTTTGCGCGTAATGCCGCCGGCAGATAAGCCTCAAACAGCTGCAAATATGATGGCAGCAACTCGTGAAGCTGGTTTTGGTGACGAAGTAAAGCGTCGTATTATTCTCGGCACTTACGCTCTTTCTGCAGGATATTACGATGCATGGTATGGTTCTGCGCAGAAGGTTCGTACTCTTATTATTCGCGATTTTGAAGAAGCGTTTAATAAAGTAGATGTTCTCGTTTCTCCAACCAGCCCTACAACGGCATTTAAGTTCGGCGAGAAGATGAACGATCCGCTCTCAATGTATATGAATGATATTGCTACGATTCCTGCAAACATGGCTGGCGTTCCTGCATTGAGTATTCCATCTGGCTTAAGCGATGATGGTTTGCCTGTAGGTATTCAAATTATTGCTCCTCAATGCCACGATGAGAAGATGTACAAGCCTGCTGCAGCATTGGAAGCGGCGTTGCAAGAAAAATGGGGCGGCCCAATTTGGCGCTCGCTTAAAGCTAATTGGCTCGATTCATTGGCTAAGTAAAGTGAAGTAAAGCTTAAATAAGAAGGATATCTCATGGCTGAAAAACTTATGAAATATGCCGATGCTGTGGAGCAATTCGATCCAGTATTCGGTTTGGAAACGCACGTTGAGTTGTGCACGCGCACGAAGCTATTTTGCCCAGCGGAAGTGTCTTTTGGTGGTGAGCCAAATACTCAATTGACTCCTGTAAGTCTTGGTCTTCCAGGCTCTTTGCCTGTTGTAAATAAGACTGCAGTTGATTACGCGATTAAACTCGGTTTGGCTTTACATTGCGAAATTGCTGAGTGGAGCCAGTTTGCTCGTAAGAACTACTTCTACCCAGATATGCCGCGCGATTACCAAATTTCGCAGTACGATAAGCCTACTAACGGTAATGGCTATCTAGATGTAGAGCTTGAAGATGGAACTGTGTTCCGTGTGCCTATTGAGCGCGCACACATTGAGGATGATGCTGGTAAGAATACGCACGTTGGCGGTGCTGATGGACGTATTGAAGGCGCAAATCATTCTTTGGTTGATTACAATCGCGCAGGCGTGCCTTTGATTGAGATTGTTACTAAGCCAATCGAGGGTGCAGGCGCTCGCGCTCCAGAAATTGCTGGTGCTTATATGCGCGCTATTCGCGATATTGTTCGCGCTCTCAACATTTCCCATGCTCGTATGGAGCAGGGCAATATGCGCGCTGACGTGAACGTTTCTCTTCGCGCAAAGCCAACGGATCCATTTGGTACGCGTTCTGAAACAAAGAATGTAAACACGTTCCGCGGAATTGAGAAAACGTTGCAATATGAGATTCGCCGTCAGGCTGCTATTTTGAGCGAAGGCGGAGAGATCTTACAAGAAACTCGTCACTGGGATGAAGCAACTCAAACTACTGCAGGCGGTCGCGTAAAGTCGGATGCTGATGATTATCGTTACTTCCCAGACCCAGATTTGGTTATGCTTCACATCACAAAAGAGCATATTGAGCGCATTAAAGCGCAGATGCCGGAAATGCCTCGCGAGCGCCGTAACCGTTTGCAAAGCGAATGGGGTATT
The DNA here is from genome assembly GCF_049262715.1 of Gardnerella bivia. NCBI lineage: Bacteria > Bacillati > Actinomycetota > Actinomycetes > Bifidobacteriales > Bifidobacteriaceae > Gardnerella > Gardnerella bivia. The sequence continues at coordinate 403,740 of NZ_CP058399.1, read as the reverse complement.
AGCGATCTTGAAATGCGAGATATTTTGAATGCTGATGCTCTTGATTTGGTTGAAGAAACCGTTAAGGCTGGTGCAAATGCAGCTGGTGCTAAGAAGTGGTGGCTTGGAGAGCTTGCTCGTGAAGCAAACACTCGTGGAGTAACTTTGGAAGAATTGCCTATTACTCCGAAAGACGTAGCTGAAGTTGAGCGCTTGATTGCAGACGGTAAGCTTAACGATAAGCTTGCAAAACAAACTGTTGCTTGCGTTTTGGCTGGTGAGGGCACGCCTGATGAAGTTGTTAATAAGCACGGATTTAAGGTTATGAACGATGACGGCGCTTTGGAAGCCGCTGTTGATGCAGCTCTTGCTGCTGATCCTGAAGTTGTTGAAAAGCTTAAGTCGGGCAATATGAAGCCGATGGGTGCGATTATTGGAGCAGTAATGCGTGCTACTAAAGGTCAGGCTGATGCTAAGGCTGTTACTAAGATTGTGATGGCTAAAATCAAAGCTTGATTTTATAGGTTCTGTACGTTTGCGTTTTATTCATAATTGTTGATATTTCGTAAGCGTGCAGAACCTTTTGTTGTATATTTATTTGTTGGTATGAATTATTTAGTGCGATGAAGCAGTTAGATTTTGTGTGGTCTGTTTGGAATAATAGTAGAAGTTGCAAATAGATAGTTTTGAATAAGAGTAAGATTATTATGATTCGATAGGGGATTTTGGGGAATAGTCGGAATAGATGGAAGATATGGATATGAAAGAAATGAATTTGAGTATTAGTGATGCTTGCGAGTCGCTTGATTCACGTGCACTTCCTGTGAGTATAGATATTCCAGAAATTCGCGGTGAGATGGCTAAACTTCGCCCTGCTACGCTTGATGATTTGTCTAGAATGGATGATTTGCACGCTTTTGATTCAGCTGCTTTAATAACAGGGAAAGATTCACAATCTGAACGTACTATGGTGCACGCTTGGGTTGAAAGATCTGTTCAATGGTCGAAAAATAGTTGTTTTGCAAATGATTCTTCTAATGAATGCAATGAATGCCGTTTTTCTGGAGATGTTCAATCGCGTCCTACTATAGCTTGGGCGATTGTGCCAGATGTTTTAGATGACGAAGAAAATAAGTCTGCGTCTATTATTGGAATGATTTTCTTGATCGATATTGATGGATGGGCTCGTTCTGCGCGAATTCAGGTTGTTCTTGGTCGTGATTATCGTGGTCGCGGTTATTCTCGTGATGCGATGCCTCGCGTTATGACATATGGTTTTGCGTCATTGCCTGTTGGTCTTGGAATGCATAGAATCTGGGTAGGTGTTCCTGCAACTAATACGCGTTCTCTTTCTGTTTATCAATCTTTAGGTTTCATGCGTACAGGTACTGCGCGTGATGCGTTGTGGGATTCTTATAATCAAAAGTATCAAGATTTTGTTGTTATGGATACTTTGGCAGATGAATATGACGCTATTCGCTCGCTTGATGCCTTTGGTCTGCATGTTATTGAAGAAAATCCTGGAGTTCGTGAAGCTTTAAGTGCTCATGAACATTCTATTGCTGTCCCTATTAAAACTTCATCTTCATTTGAAAAGCCTGGAGAATCTAAATTTAATGGTGTTTTGGATCACAATTCGGAAAGTTTTGATGATTCTTCTAAGGATGAAAGTAGTTCTAATATTTCTTCGATTAAAAGCAACAGTGTTAGTTTGAATGTTGGGAATGTTGGAAATGATGGAAATGTTGGAAACTACTCGAATGATGGAAACAATTCTATTAAATCGAAGAAGCAATCTAAGCGAGCTTGGTGGAGATTTTTAGGAAGAGATCGCAATAATCACAATAGCAATAAGTGGAATAATAAAAGTAGTGATAATCGAAATAATAAAATTAGTGAAAGCGAAAACAATAAGCTTGATAATTCTGCTTTGAGTCGCGTAAATAACACTACAACTGGGAGTGAAGTGAATGAGCGCTGAAGATCTTGACAATTATGAAACTGATGCAGAGCTTGCTTTGTATAAAGAGTATCGCGATGTAATAAAATTATTTACATATGTTGTGGAAACTGAGCGACGTTTTTATTTAGCGAATAAGGTTGATTTTAAGGCTTGCGCTGCTGGTCAGGATGTTTATTTTGATGTACAACTTACTGACGCGTGGGTGTGGGATGTTTATAGACCAACTCGTTTTGTAAAAACAGTGCGTATAGTGACTTTCAAAGATGTGAATGTTGAAGAAGTGCAAAAAACAGATATTGATATTCCTGAATCAATTGCTTAACTTAGAGCGATTGTTGTAGTTCGCTTAGTGTTCGGTACTATTAAAGTTTATACAATCTCACTATCTTACAGTGTGTGTATACTCTTTATGAGCGTTTGTTAAAAATTTGCGCACATGAGGTTTGTTGTTAGTTTTCTAAAACTTGATAAGCACATACTTGATTATGGAGGAAAAGTGTCAGATACGCAATCAAAAAAAGAATCCGTTGTAATAATTGGCGGTGGTCCTGCAGGCCTAACAGCTGCTTGGGAACTCGTAAAAGATGGTGGTTCTAATCGTTATGATGTGACTGTTCTTGAATCCACAACAGAATTTGGCGGCATTTCTCGTACTGTAAAATACAATGGCAACCGTATGGATATTGGTGGCCATCGTTTCTTCTCCAAAGATGATCGAATTATGCAATGGTGGCGCGATATGCTTCCTTTGCAAGGCGCTCCTTCTTATGACGATAAAAAACTTGGTCGTCATCACGATTTGGAAGAAGGCGGTCCAGATCCTGAAGTTGAAGATGAGGTTATGTTAAAGCGTCATCGTGTTTCTAGGATTTTTTGGAATCATCATTTCTTTGACTATCCTATTTCTCTTTCTGCATCTACATTGCGTTCCATGGGTTTTGTGCTAACTATGAAAGTTGGTTTTAGTTACCTTTGGTCTATGATTCACAAATTGCCAGAAACTAATCTTGAGAATTTTTATATCAATCGTTTTGGTAAAAAGCTTTACTCTATGTTCTTTGAAGGCTATACAGAGAAGTTATGGGGTAGGCATCCTAGCAAGATTTCTGCAGATTGGGGCGCTCAGCGTGTTAAAGGCTTGAGCATTGTAGAAGTTTTGAAGAATGCATTTTCGAAGCTTATGCCTAAAAAGAATGGCAAGAAGAAAGAAGTTGAAACTTCTTTAATTGAAGAATTTTGGTATCCTAAGCTCGGTCCTGGTCAATTGTGGGAAACTGTAGAGCGTAAAGCGCGTGAAAATGGTGTAACTGTTCGTACGGATGCGAAAGTTGTTGCTATCTCACAAGAAAATGGCCATATTTCTAGTGTTACAGTTGAAAATTCTGATGGCGAGCGTTGTGAAATTCATGCAGATCAGTTTATTTCATCTATGCCAATTAAGGATTTGGTTGAAGCTCTTGAGCAAGGTGCGCAAGGCGATGCAAACGCTGAAGTTCCTTCTGAAATGAAGCGTGTGGCTTCAGGCTTGCCTTATCGAGATTTTGTGACTGTTGGTTTGCTTGTTAAGCACATGCGTTTGCGTAATACTACTTCGATTCCTACTCTTGGAAATCCTCCTATTGTTCCGGATTGTTGGATTTATGTACAAGATCCTGGTTATAAAGTTGGTCGTTTGCAAATCTTTAACAACTGGAGCCCATATCTTGTCAGTGACGTTGATAATACTGTTTGGATTGGTCTTGAATACTTCTGCAATGAAGGCGATGATTTCTGGAATATGAGCGATGATGAAGCTCGTGAATCTGCTATTGACGAGCTTACTCGTATGCAAGTAATTGACGGCGAGGAAGATGTGCTTGATGCTCATCGTGAGCGCGTTCCTAAGGCTTATCCTGCATATTTTGATACTTATGCACAGATGCCAGAGTTAGTTGAATATTTGAATAGTTTTGGTAATTTGTATTGTGTTGGACGTAATGGACAGCATCGTTACAACAATCAAGATCATTCTATGGCAACTGCTATTGAAGCTGTTGATAATATTCGAACTGGTCGTAAGTCAAAAGAAAATGTGTGGTCTGTAAATACTGAAAAGTCTTATCACGAGAAAAAGTAAGGCTTGATTTTTATAGATTTAGAATGGCAACAGTTGCTGATTTTGCGCCTGTTGCCATTTTTTTGATATCTTGTTGTGATTTTGATGCACTTGTTCTTGTGTTTGTCTTTTAGTTTAATTTTGTTTTTCGTTGTTTTTGTGTATTTTCTTCTTTGTTTTTGTGTTTAAATTTATATATTTTTATCTATTGCGTAAAATGTAATTTTTAGCTTGCCACGCCGTAATGTTTTGAGTCTTACGAATGTAGTAGCATACAAATATTAACGAGTCAGTCACATTGTTTATGTGGCTGCCGTTATATTCATAACGGATTTTTCCGTAATCTTCCGTAAAAACGCTCCTCAGGGTCTAACTGTGGGGTAGAGGAAAGGCATAATTGTGGCAATAAGCCAAAATCTTGAAGATATGAAGCTATCTGAGCTGAAAGATCTTGCGAAGCAAATGGGGTTGCGTGGTACTTCTACTATGCGTAAGTCAGATTTAGTTTCCACTCTGACTGCAGCGCGCAATGGGGGTGAAGCACCTGCTGGTGTAACTGTGCGTGTACCTGCAAATCCTATTCGTTCTAAGCAATCTTATAGTAATGATTTTGCTCGTGATAGCTATTTAAGTCGTGTTGACGATACTCGTGGTGCTGATGCAAAGTCTGAAGATACTAAATCTGAAGAAAATCGTTCTTTTGATTCTGCTCATCGTATGCAACGTCATAGTAATGATTCGAATGATGCAAGTACTCGCGATGTGAATCGCGGCTCTGACGAGTCTTCGTCCTCTGATGGATCTCGTTTTAGAGATAGAGCTGCTAAAGGACGTCGTCGCCGTGAATTTTCTAGAGATGCACGTATAGATTCTCGAGATGAATCTAAAAATTTGAATCGTGAAGAAAATCGTGATTTAGCGCGAATTTCTAAGAAAAACGATGATACAGTTTCATCTAAAGATAGTTCTGTCGTTGATTTAGATCAAATTTTAGCTACTTTGCCTAACGAACTGGACGAAGCTCAGTCTGGTAGTAGAACAGATTCTAATTATGATGTTGACAGTCGCCGTCAACGTTCTTCTCAGCGTGAAGATTCTGCTAGAGGCGATCGTTTCCAGCGCCGTATGCGCGCCAGAACGCGTGATTTTGACGATACTCAGTCAATTCACGTAGATCGTAATTTGGATCGTAGTTCTGAAAGAGATGAAGATCGTAGCTCTGAGAGAGATGAAGATCTTCGTGATCGTGAAGTTCGCGATTCTCATGATTTAAGAGATCAGCGCGAGCAAGCAGATCGCCAATCTAGTCGTGTTGAACCTCAAGAAGAGCTTGTTCCAGTAGCAGGTATTGTTGATGTTCTAGAGTCTTACGCTTTTATACGTACTTCTGGATATTTGCCAGGTCCTAATGACGTTTACGTATCTATGAGCCAAATCAAAAAGTATGGTTTACGTAAAGGTGATGCAGTTCAAGGCTCGATTCGCGCTCCTCGCGATGGTGATCGCCGCAGCCAGCGTCAAAAATTTGTTCCTTTGCAAAGTATTGATACGATTAACGGTTTGAGTGTAGAGGCTGCTCAAACGCGTCCGCAATTCGCCAAGCTTACGCCTTTGTATCCTCAAGAGCGCTTGAAGCAGGAAACTACGCCAAATCGTATTCTTGGCAGAATTATTGATTTAGTTGCTCCTATTGGTAAAGGTCAGCGTGGTTTGATTGTTTCACCTCCAAAGGCTGGTAAGACAATCACGTTGCAAAATATTGCAAATGCAATTGCTGTGAATAATCCTGAAGTTCATTTGATGGTTGTTCTTGTAGATGAGCGACCTGAAGAAGTGACGGATATGGAGCGCACTGTTCAAGGTGAAGTTATTTCTTCTACTTTTGATCGTCCTGCAACAGACCATACTACAGTTGCAGAGCTCGCTATTGAACGTGCTAAGCGTTTAGTTGAGCTTGGACAAGATGTTGTAGTTTTGCTTGATTCTATGACTCGTTTGGCTCGTGCATACAATATTGCAGCTCCTACTTCCGGACGTATTCTTTCAGGTGGTGTTGATGCTCAAGCTTTGTATCCTCCTAAGAAGTTCTTTGGTGCAGCTAGAAATATTGAAAATGGTGGTTCTTTGACGATTATTTCTTCAGCGCTTGTTGAAACAGGCTCTAAGATGGATGAAGTTATTTTCGAAGAATTTAAGGGTACTGGAAATATGGAATTGCGTTTGAGCCGCGATTTGGCAGATAAACGACTTTTCCCTGCAGTTGATATCAATTCTTCCGGTACTCGTCGTGAAGAGTTAATTACTTCTGCTCAAGAATTGCCAATTATTTATCGTTTGCGCCGCCTATTTGGCGGACTTGAGCCTGAGCAAGCGTATCAGACTCTGGTTCCTCGTTTGAAGAAGACTGCGTCTAATCGCGATTTCCTTTCTGCGATTGTGCAGCAAGCAAATAATTCTACAAATGGTGGTACAGCACAAAGCGCTGCTTAAAAATTGCGATTATATTGAAATTGCCCCTTGGTTTTAAGAAATCAGGGGGCAATTTTGGTTTTAATTGGTTTTAGTTTTTTATTTTTTAATTGGTTTTAGTATTTTTTATTGTTTGTTTTCTGATTTATCGATTGTTTTCTGCTTTCATTTCGATTGCAAATCTTTTCAATCGTTTTACGCCTTCTGAAATATCTTCAGGTTTTCCTGCATATGATACTCGCACAAATCCGCTGCCTTCCAGTCCAAAAGCTTCTCCTGGAACAACTGCGACTTTCTCTTTTTCTAACAAGCGATCGCTGAATTCTTTAGAACTAAGTCCTGTAGGTCTTATATCTACAAACGCGTAGAAAGCTCCTTGTGGCTCAATTAAGTTTACTGCATCGCAATCAGCTAGTTCTTTCATAACTAGATTTCGCTTAGAACGATACTCTTCTCGCATTTCTTTTACGTGATTTAAAGGTCCATTTAATGCTGCTACTGCTCCATATTGTGCTGTGGAGTTTATTGAAGAATGTATCATTTCTGCGATTTTGCTTGTCTGTTCTATTACTTGCGCTGGAGCTAGAATGTATCCTATTCTCCAACCTGTCATAGCAAAAGTTTTAGATAAACTTTCTACTACTATAGTTCTTTCGCGCATTCCTTTTATTGAAGCTATGGAAGGTGCTACCGTTTTTGAATTCACTTCGCTTTCTGGATTATTTGAGAATACGAATGGATGATAAACTTCATCGGAAATTACCCATAAATCATGTTCTATGCAAACTTTGGCGATTTCTTCTAGTTCTTCAATCGTTGTTACAGCGCCTGTTGGATTTCCTGGAGAATTTATGATTATTGCGCGTGTGCGTGGTGTAATTGCATTTAGTATGTCTTGTGCGTTTATGCGCATGCCATGTTCTGGTTTTAATGCAACTGTTACAGGAGTTGCTCCGCACATCAATACGTCTGTTTCATATGATGTGAAGAATGGCGATGGGATAATTACTTCATCTCCTGGGTCTATAAGAGCTTTTGTAGCTAAATATAAACCGACTGTAGCTCCGTCAACTGCTTGTATTTCTGTGTCTGCATCATAAGTCAAACCTTTAATACGTTTTGTGTATGACGATGCAGCTTTTCTAAATTCTGGTATTCCTAAAACGTCTGTGTATTTTGTTTTGCCTTCTTTTAATGATTTGCATGCAGCTATTACGATGTGTTGTGACGCTGTTTCTCCGGGTTCGCCTAAGCATAAGGAAATTGCATCTGGAATTTGTTCTACACGATCAAATACATCTCTAATGCCGGATCTTGGTATAGATATAGCATTTTGTGCCAAAGTCGACATATAAACTCCTTTTGCTACTGGCGTATGGATAATTATTTTTTGTTTTGCATTTTAATGCGATTTGCTTTATGCGATTTTATTTAATTATTTTTAGTATAAGCTGTGAATTATTCGCAATCTGTATGTATATGGCTGTTTGTCAAAATAACGCATATAGATGGGAAAATTACGGAATTACTAAGTATTATTAGTAATCTTTCCTATAAATATAGCATATAAACTCAATAAATAGTGAGTTGTAGCAATCTAAACAAAGGTTTAGGTGTATAAACATTTGGCATTTTTATTAAAAAATAGATTTTTTTAGTAATTTTTTATTCTTTTTACTTAAAAAATACTGTAAGCTGAAAGAACTACAAGGTGGCGTAGTGTCGATTCCGGCCAGCGTCCGAGTGAGTATGGAGGAGGCCGTATGACTGCTAATTCTAACAGAATCGAAAATAGTTCTGCTATGGATTCTACTGATGCGATCATTGTTGATATTCTTGAACATGATGGACGAGCAACACTTACTCGTCTTGCTAAAGCTTCTGGATTATCTGTTTCTGCTGTTCAATCTCGTGTTCAAAAACTTGAGCGTAGGGGTATTATTACCGGATATAGAGCTTTGATCGATTATGAACGTCGTGGTTTGCCAATTAGCGCGTTCGTAACAGTTACTCCGTTAGATTTTGAGCAGGAAGCAACTGTTCCAGAAAAATTACAAGATATATCTGGAATTGAAGCTTGTTACTCTATTACTGGAAGCCCAAGCTTTATGCTTATGGTTCGTGTTGCAACACCAGGCAAGTTGGAAGAATTGATTAACATGATTCATCGTACTGTTCCTGTTAGTACTGAAACTACGATGGTCTTGCAAACGTATTTTGATTAAATTAGTTAGTTAAGAATTTTTAATTAAGATATGTGTGATTCTTCTGAGTCAATGATGTCTCAACATAGATTTGATAAGTCTTCGATTGACGTATGTGCGTCTTTAGATGATTCTGATTTAGCTGATTACGCGCAAAGAATTATTGCACTGCGTCAATCGATTGACAATATAGATAACGCTGTTATTTATTTGTTAGCTGAAAGATTTGCTCTAACTAATCGTATTGGTAGCATTAAAGCACAAGCAGGATTTGCTCCATGCGATTCTAATCGTGAAAATGAACAGATTGCTCGTTTATGTGCTATTGCTCAGGATGCAGGATTAGAGCAAGCAGTCGCTCGAGAGTATCATAAATTTGTAGTTTCTGAATCTAAAAAGCGTCATAAACTTATTGCAGATCGCTCTGAATATGCGCACTAAGAGCGATAATAAAAACTATGACTATTGCAACTGTTGAACGTTATAAGCAAATGCTTGATGCTGCTAGTAAAGGTGGGTATGCGTATCCTGCTATCAATGTAACTAGTAGTCAGACTTTAAATGCTGCTCTTCAAGGTTTTGCTGAGGCTGAATCTGACGGTATTATTCAAGTTTCTGTTGGTGGTTCTGCTTATTTTTCTGGCAATACAGTTAATAATCGCGTTGTTGGATCTCTTGCGTTTGCTGCATTTGCTCATGAAGTTGCATCTAAATATCCAAATATCACTGTTGCTCTTCATACTGATCATTGTGCAGAGCAATATTTAGATGATTGGATTCGTCCACTTCTTGCACATGAAATAGATCAGGTTAATCGCGGTCAAGAGCCTATTTTTCAATCTCATATGTGGGATGGTTCAACTGTGTCGTTGAATCATAATTTAGATATAGCGCAAGAGCTATTGGATTCTTCTATAAAAGCTCATACAGTACTCGAAATTGAAATCGGTGCAGTTGGTGGCGAAGAAGATGGTCATCGAGCAGATATAGATGAGCGTTTATATTCCACTCCGGAAGATGCTATTCAAGTTGTTAATAGATTGGGCTTAGGCGAGCGTGGGCTTTATATGTCTGCATTTACTTTTGGCAATGTGCATGGAGCTTATAAACCTGGAGTAGTGAAATTGCGTCCGCAATTGCTTGAAGAAATTCAAGATTCTGTGTATCAAAAGTATAAGTCAGACTGTGATTCACGTAGTTTTGGAGATGCTAAGAAGCCATTTTTGCTTGTGTTTCACGGTGGATCTGGATCTAGTCCTGAAGAAATTGCGCAAGCTGTTCGCTATGGAGTAGTTAAGATGAATATTGATACAGATACGCAATATGCTTTTACTCGTGCGATTGCAGGTCATATGTTCCAAAATTATGATGCTGTGTTAAAAGTAGATGGAGAAGTTGGCGCTAAAAAGCTTTATGATCCTCGTTCGTGGGGTAGAGAAGCGGAAAATGCAATGGCAAGTAGAGTTGTTGAAGCGTGTGTGCAACTTGGCTCTGCTGGAAAAGCTTTGAAATAGTTTGCTAATTATTCAGTATGCCCGTTGCGCTAGTCTTGTCGAGTAGGGTTTGTGCGAATTGAGCTGTTATAAAGCTCATTATGGAGGTGTTCCATGCCTGGAATTGTGCTTATCGGTGCTCAATGGGGTGACGAAGGTAAAGGCAAAGCGACAGATTTAATCGGCTCTAAAGTGGATTTTGTAGCGCGTTTCAATGGTGGAAATAATGCTGGTCACACTGTTGTAGTTGGAGATAAATCCTACGCATTACATTTACTTCCTAGTGGTGTTATTAGCCCGAATGTTACTCCTGTAATCGGTAACGGTGTAGTTGTTGACCCAGAAGTTCTTTTTGAAGAGATTGATGCTTTACAATCTCGTGGTGTTGATTGTTCTCGACTTTTAGTTAGTGAAGAAGCTCATGTTATTACGCCGTATCATCGCGTGATCGATAAAGTAACAGAACGTTTCTTAGGTAAACATAAGATTGGTACTACTGGTCGCGGTATTGGACCTACTTATGCAGATAAAATCAATAGAGTTGGAATCCGCGTACATGATTTGTTCAATGCTGAGCATTTGCGAGATAAAGTTGAATCTAGCTTACATCAAAAAAATCAAATGCTAATCAAGCTGTATAACCAGCATCCTATTGATATTGATGAAGTTACTGCTCAGCTTGTGGAACTTGGTAAGCGTTTGAAGCCTTACGTAGCAGATACTTCTCTTGTGCTTAATAATGCATTAGATGAAGGAAAGACTGTGCTTTTTGAAGGCGGACAGGCTACAATGCTTGACGTTGATCACGGTACGTACCCATTTGTTACTTCTTCGAATCCTACAGCAGGTGGCGCTTGCACAGGTACTGGAGTAGGACCTACTCGTATTACTCGAGTAATTGGTGTTGCGAAAGCATATATCACTCGTGTTGGTGAAGGTCCTTTCCCTACGGAGCTTTTAGACGAGCAAGGTGATTGGTTGCGTGAGCATGGTCATGAATATGGTGTGACTACAGGACGTCCTCGTAGATGTGGCTGGTTTGATTCTGTTGTAACTCGTTATGCTTCTAGGGTTAATGGTTTAACGGATATTGTTCTAACTAAGCTTGATGTTTTGACTGGATTAAAAGATATTCCAGTATGCGTTGCATATGATGTAACTTTGGCTGATGGCACTGTTAAGAGATTGAACGAAATGCCTGTAGACCAATCTTTGTTCGCTGCTGCTAAGCCAGTTTATGAAATGCTTCCAGGTTGGAGCGAAGATATTTCTCAGATTCATAAATTTGAAGATTTGCCAGAAAATACTCAAAGTTATGTGAAGCGTTTAGAGGATTTGTCGCATTGCCGTATTTCGGCTATAGGCACTGGTCCTCAAAGAGATCATATTATTAGTGTTCATTCTTTGATTGACTGATATATATTGACTCAGGATATGAATTATTTAATACTGATTTACTAAGATATGGATTATTTAATTATTGGATTATTTAATTTTATTATTAAAATCTGATGATTGTTATCGAAACGGCACTTCTAAATGGGAGTGTCGTTTTGGTTTATGTTTAGAAATCTGCTATGAAAATTTGCTATGAGGCTTAAGTTGTCTTAGTTGATTAGTTCTCTTAGTTGATTAGTTGATTAGTTGACGAGTGTATATTTTGAATTGGGATTTGTGTGTGGTTTTAAGGAGCGAAAGTAAATAAAATGAGCGAATTAAATAATGTAAATGTCTCAGATTCGAATAGTTTAGATTCGAATAGTTTAGATTCGAATGGTTCAGATTCGAATGGTGTAGATTTAAATAGCTCCAACTCGAATGTCGCAGATGTAAGTAGTTCCAGTGTAAAAAGTTCCAAATCTAGTAGAAAATTGTACTATCTAGTTTTTATTGGCGGCGCGGCTGGTGCTCTCGTTCGTTCAATCATGTCTTCAATATCTCGCATGATTTATCCGCTCGATGGTCAGTCGCTTATATTTGGCAAGCTAACTTTAGGAACTTTTTTATCTAATATGCTTGCGTGCTTTATTTTTGCGCTTGTTGCATCTGTATCTGTTATTGCTGTATCGCGTGAGAAACAAAATCTATACAAATGCGTATTGGGAACAGGTTTTTGTGGCGGATTGTCTACTATGTCTACTTTTGCTTTTGAAGGCGCTGTATCGTCTGTGACTACGCGAGCAGGATTTGCTATTTTAGGAATAATTGTTTCTTTTATTTTAGGTATTTTAATGGTTTTTATTGGCAATTGGATTGGTAGTGGAATTGCGCGTTGCGTGAAACAAAGGCGTGCTAAAAATCTTGCGTATATAGATGAAAAGGTGGTGAAGTAAATGATCTACAACAACTATTCGTATGTTCTTGTTTTTACTATTTTGTCTTGCTTTTTTGCCGGTTTTGGTGCTGTTTGTAGATTTGCATTGACTAAAGGAATTTCCTCTATAATTAAAAGCAAAGTTCCTGTCGCAACCTTAATTATCAATTGTTTTGCTTCGTTTGTTTTAGGTGTTGCTTTTAATGTTTTTTCTGTATTTTATTCAATTTATTTTTCAAATTTTGTATTCGTCATGTTTGTTGGATTTTTAGGCGGATTTTCAACATTTTCTACTGCAATTTTTGAAGGTGTGGATCTTATTCAAAATAAAAAAATAAAAGATGGTGTGTTTCTGCTTTCTTATGAGCTTGTTATGCCATTTGCTGCTGCTTCAATTGGATACTTTTTCTCAATGTTTGTGTTAATTAATATCGTTTAATATTGGGAATTAGATTTGAAAATAAACATGTAATTGCAATAATTTTTCAAATTTTGTTTGTAGCTAGTAGTAACTAGTAAGTAGTGAGTGTGATTTTGAATTTTTATGCAAGAATCGAGTAGTCGTGAAATTTAAGAATATGATTAGCTTGTTGCGCGACTTTTGTGCATGCAATTTTTTTGCACGAATTTTTTCAACGTTTAAGCAGTTGCGTTGGAAAATGGTATGTGCTGGTGTTGCTGTTGGCGTTATTTCAGGCATATTGGTAGTAACGTATCGTGTTGGTATTGAATATGGTACTGATATTGCTCGTTGTATTTATACGCAAATTTTAAAGCAACATTTTAATATTGCGTTAATCATATTTTTGATTCTTGTTGTAAGCGCTTTAATAATAGGTGCTTTAATTGGTTGGATGAGCCGTAAAGAAACAATGGCATCTGGAAGTGGTATTCCTCAAGTCGTTGGATATGAAAATCGCGGTTTAGATATGCGATGGCACGCAATTCTTCCAGTGAGGTTTGTGTCTGGTTTTATTGGCTCTTTGCTTGGTCTTTCTTTGGGTAGAGAAGGTCCTTCTATTCAAATTGGTGCTTGCGGTGCTCAAATGTTTTCGCGAATTTTTCGTGGGAAGGATTCTTATTCAGATGAGCAAGAGCATTATATGGTTACGGCTGGTGCTGCTGCTGGTCTTTCTGCCGCTTTTAGTGCTCCTCTTTCAGGGTTGATGTTTGCTCTTGAAGAAGTTAGACATAGTTTGTCTTCTACTGTTCTTGTTACGGCTGCTGTAGCTTCGCTATGTGCTGATTTTGTTGCTCAAACTTGTTTGGGTTTGAAGCCAGTATTGGATTTCGGTAATATTCCTGATTTGCCTATATCTTTGCATTTTTGGATATTGCCTTTAGGTATTTTTGCAGGATTTATTGGCTCTTTAATGAATCGTTCATTATTAGGTTTTCAAACTTTATATAAACATATGCCAAAGTGGATGCCTACGATAATTGCTTGTCTTATAGCTATACCTGTTGGTCTTTTTATTCCAGAAGTTTTAGGCGGAGGATCTAATTTAGTACGTATTTCTGAATATGGAAAGATTAGCTTTGGGCTACTTTTTATAATGTTTGTAGCGAAAATGCTATTTACTTCCACGAGTTTTGGTTGTGGTGCTCCTGGCGGTATTTTTATGCCTATTCTTGCTGTAGGTGCTCTCGCTGGTGGTTTTTGTTCTAGGTTTATAATCGGAAACTTTGGAATCGATGCAAAATTCATATCAATATTTGCAGTGTGTGTAATGGCTGGAACGTTGTCTGCTTCTGTAAAAGCTCCTATCACTTCAATTTTGCTTACAGTTGAAATGTCTGGAACGCTAATTCACATGTTGCCGGTTGCTGCTTCTGCTCTTATTGCTCTTTTAGTTTCAGATGCATTGAAAACTAAGCCTATTTATGGCGAATTGCTTGAACGTTATCTTGTAGAGCATGCTAATGATCCTTCTGTTTTTGTGGATAAGTCTGCAATTTTAAGAACTTCTGACCACATTGATTAAAAAATATTGTGTAATGTGATTTAACGCGTTGTAATAAGAGCATGAATGATTTAGTTGATACTCATGCAAGCTCGCTGTCATCGCGTTTTGAATATAAATTGCGCTCTAGTGGGGATTATGCTTGTGATTCGCGTGCTGGTGGGGCTTATGTTGGCGAATCTCGTGCTGGCGAATTGCGTTCTTATGAAGCTAGTGTTGGTGATTTGCGAGCAAGTGATTTTCGTGATGGCGAATATAAGGATGATTGCACTGTTGTAGCATCTTGTAATTCTTTAGCTAATTCTTATGATTTGCAATTTGCGAAAGATGCAGAGCCTACAGGTCGTCATGCTGCATTGTCAGGCGTTAGTCACTTCTCTGAATATTCAGACGTGAATAGCTTTGCTGCGTTGTCAGGTGTTAGTCACCGTACTGCTTTGTCAGAAGTTAGTCGCCCTTCTGCAAGTATTGCGATTTTTGGTAAAAATTATAAGTATTTTTCTCCTGAATTATTGCCTTCTAACGTAATAGTTGGATCTTCTGCGAGTGATGGAGTTGGATTGAGTACTAGTCTTTCAATGATTGCTCAAAATTTAGCTTCATATGGATATTCTGTTGCTCTTGTTGATGCAGATGTTTCACATGGTGGATTAGATGTTTTACTTGGCTTGGAATCAGATGATGGTAGAAGGTTGCAAGAAGTTGAAGCTCCGCTAAGTAGATTAGATGGTTCTGTGCTAAAAGATGAACTTATTTATTGCAATGGTGTAGGTGTGCTTGCGTATGCGCCATGGCGTATGTGTGAGAGTGAAATTAACAAAGCTGATTTGTCAACAAATAAAGATGACGTAATTCAAGATGAGTTACGTAATTCGTCACTTTTAAAGCCGTGGCTTTTAGATGCGTCTATTCGTGGTTTAGCTCAATGTAATGATGTTGTGATTGTTGATGTTGGTTCCGGAATAAGCTCGTTTAATGTTTTTAATACTATTATGGGTTTAGTTTTTTCTCCAATAATTTATGCAAGCGAACTTTCTGTTTTAGGAATGGCTCGTATGCGTGCGTATAATTATCAGATTTCTATTGTTAAAGAATATTTATTAAATTGCTTGTATAGATATTCTTCTCAGCAATCTGACGATAGTTTTAACAATATTGATTTTATAAATGAAAATTCAATTACAGTTGGTATTATGCCGCATGGATTAGCGCCTAAATTATGTGCTGTAGATATTGATGAAGCTTCGCAATACTTGTCTAAATCTGTTATTGGCCCGATTAAATATGATTCGCGTTTGCATGAAGACATTATTGAAGGGTATGGTATTCGTAAAATTCCAAAATCTTCGCGTTTTATAATTGAGCAATTATCAAATTGGGTGTTGGAAGTGTGCAATATAAACGCAAATAAGTGAGTTGTGCGTGAGTTGTGCGTGATTTATGTGTGAGCTGTGTGTGATTGAGTTACATGTAAGTGAGTAGATAATAAATATAAATACGGGGGAGTATAAGTTGGGCAATGTTAAGATGTGCAATTGTGCATTAGAAAAGAATAAGCGAGTAAATCAGATTACAAATAGTAATTTTAATTCAAGTTTTTCTTCTTTTCCTTCGCGATTTTCGAAATATTCTGATGTGAAGTCTTCTTTTGTGGAGTCTTCTGATGTTGGGGATTCTGATATTGGGGATTCTTGCGTGAGGTCTTCTTGCGTGGGGTCTTCTTGCGTGGGGTCTTCGCAATCTTCTTGCGTTCGAGATATTGATTTTGGAATATTGCAAGAATTTGTAATAGATCCGCGTTTAACGGATATGGTAATTACAGAAAACGGTCGTATTTGGTTAGATTATGGAGATGGGTTAAAGGAAAAAATTCCTAGAATACCAATGAATAATCCATCTGTATTACGTAGATATGCTGTTTGGATTTGTGCTCAGCTAGGTAAAAGGCTTGATGATGCGCGTCCTATAGCAGACGTATCTAGTGCATCTGGAATAAGAATACATGCTGTTTTAGCTCCTATCGTATCAATGGGTGCTGTGATTGCAGTACGTTTTCCATCTCAAGGCGTGTGCAATTTAGACATGCTATATAAAAAAGGCATGTATTCGTTGAGTGTAAAAAATATCCTTTCATTGCTTGTACGCATGCGCGCGAACATATTGATTACTGGGAGTACTGGATCTGGGAAAACTACTTTAATGAGAGCTTTGCTTTCAGAAGCAGATAGTAATGATCGAATAGTTTCAGTTGAAGAAACCAGAGAATTATGCGGTTTTAAAGGTGATTACGTATCTTTGAGCACGCGTGAATCAAATGTAGAAGGTAAAGGTGAAATTTGTTTGCCTGAACTTGTAAAAGCGACTTTACGAATGAGGCCAGATCGTATAGTTCTTGGAGAGTGCAGAGGTGAAGAAATAGCTGATTTGTTGAGAGTTTTTACGTCAGGTCATCACGGTGGCATGACTACATTGCACGCAGATGATGTGTATAAAGTTCCAGCAAGGCTTATGTCTTTAGGATTGCTTGCTGGATTGCAGCCTAGAGCTTTGTGTGCTTTAGCTGCTGGTGCTTTCGATGTAGTTATACATGTAGAAAGAATGAATAATAAGCGAATAATTCATGAAATTGGAGTTCTTACAAACGGTTCAGATGATTATTCGCGTTGTTTAGGTTTGCAAAATAATTCTGAAAATGTTGTGTTGCATGGTATTCCCGTTATGTGCATGACTGTTGATAAAAGTACGGGAGCTCATTATTTAGCTCCGAGTAAGTGTTGGAATGTTTTTGCACAAAAGTGGAAGATTAAGAAGTGGTGATTTTATGGATAAAGTTAATTTTATTGAAGAATCTTTAGCTAGTTTATCTGCTGGACTCGCTTCAGGAGCTAGTTTTCGTGATGTAATTTTTTCTGCATATATTTCAAAAGTTAGTGAAGATAGCAGATCCTGTAAAAGCGTTAATAAATCTTATCAATTTACGAGCATGAGTGCAGAAATTATTGCTAATTGGTTGCGTTGGCGTTGTGGATCATGCGATATTTATAAAAATATCAATAAAAATAGCGATATAAATAGTGTTGTTGATAGCAATAAAAATAATAATGAGCGTAAAAGTAATAATAAGATTGAAAATGATATAAACAAGATTTCGCAATCTTTGATGGCAGCTTATAAACTTAGTAATAATCTTGGCTGCTCTATGTTGGATTGTGTAGATGCAGTAGCGTCTTCTTATAGATATAAACGCAGAGCTGAAGCACTTCGTAATGAAGTACTTGCTATGCCTGAAGCGACTATAACTTTACTTACCGCACTTCCGTTATTGACATTGTTTGCAGGTGAATTGATGGGTTCGAATCCGTTGAAGTTGCTTCTTACAACTTCGCGAGGTTTCATAATGCTTTCAGTAGGGCTTGTAAGTTATGCGATTGGTGTGATTTGGGTTAAAACTATGTTAGATCAATCTCGTAAAAATATGATGTGCGATGAAGACTAATATCTTCATGTATTTTTTGAGTAATTTAAGCTGTATTGTGAGTGGTTTAGTGACTATTGTGAGCGGTTTAGTTGCTGTGTGTTGTGAACGTTTGAACATTTCGCGTAAGTTAATTTATAGAGTAATTTGCAACGTATGTTTAGCCCCATTTGATAGGAAAATCTTATAAATAAAATGGTGATTAGATGAATTTTATGAATGCTAGTAATCAATTACTTTTTATAGCTTTTCTTGTAAGTATTATTGTTTGGCAATGTGTAAGTTATAAATCTGATTGTATTTCATTAGGAAATCGTGCAAGTAATGATTTATCTGCTTCTCGCATGAGTTATACAAAAAATAATAGTTTTATAAAACTGAGTCCAGTTCTCGGATTGCATATGATTATAGTTGCTTTAGAAAGTGGAAGTTCTTTGCCTTTTGCAATAGAAGCTGTTGGCTCTGTTTTCGAAAGTAATGGAGAGTGGATGCGTGCTGTTGCGTTCGCTCTTAAAAAAGGTAGTACTTGGGAAGAATCATGGTCTTCTACATATGTTTTACAAAATAATGTTTGCAGAGATCGTTCTAATTTCAGTGTTTGTAGAATTCTTGGTTTCACAATGCTTGTACGTAATAAATTATTAAGTTATAAAAATACGGATTATCCTCTCTTAGCTAAATGGTTGTCAAAATCATTGCGTGAATCTTGGTATAACGGTATTCCATCGCTTCCAATATTAAAAGCTGTATTAAAAAATTATGGATATACTATGCAAAATGCTGCAAAACAAGAAGCTGCTAAATTATCTGTAAGATTATTACTTCCGGTTGGATTGTGTTTCTTACCTGCTTTTATTTGCATAGGAATATTGCCAACGGTTGCATCTTTTATTCAATAATATTTAATCAAATTTGAAATTGAAATTTTTATTATTTATTTAGAAATATTTCTTAAAATTTTATTTTTTGTTTGAATTTCCCTTATTTTCCAAGGGTTATGAACTTCTGACCACATTGAATTAAATTGCTTTGTAAGCGCAAGTTTATGTGTAAAGATATCCATATCAGAATATTTCATTCTGCTTAGGAAGAAAGGTTTATAACTATGGTTGGGGTTGTGCAAGTAATTCGTTCATGCTTTTTAATTGCATGTACGCATATGAATTTGTTGTTCTATAGCTTTGAAGAATTATTATGCGATTTTTCAGATAGATTTAGTAAACAATTAAGTAAAAAAGATAGTGGTGCTATTACTGCTGAATATGCTGTTGTGCTTATTGCTGCAACTGGTTTTGCTGCTTTACTGATTATTGTTTTGAAATCTGAGTCTGTTAGAAATATGTTAAATGACTTAATAAAACGTGCATTGCATATTTCTTAAATAAAATCTGTTATTCGTTATTTTTGGGGGAATATTGGCAGAAAATAAGTTGAAAATGTTTTTTGGATCTTATGATTATGGAGCTGTTACTGCGGAGTTTTCTGTAGTTTTACCTGCAGCAATAGTCGTTGCTTTAATATTATTAGGTGTCGGTAGAACTGTTGTATGCTCAATGAATTGTCATGATGCTGCAAGACAAGTTGCTTATCATTTAGTTGCATATAATGATGGTACTTCTCTTGAAGATATTGTTCATAGAGTTGCTGGTTCAGACGCAAGTTTGAAATTAAAAAAATATGGTAACAATGTTGATATTTCAGTAAGTTGTCCTGTTATTCCAGACCCTATGCATGTTTTACCAACAGTAGTGCACAGTGATATTAAGCAAATTGTTACTTAAATAGTTAAATATATTTCCGTAGCTTTTGGTTATAAAACATTCAATAACAGTATTCATAAGTCCAGGTGTGCATGGAGTAGTGTTTTGCTTATTTGATCCCTGTTCTAGAGAGTAAATAAGCTCAGGTGTGCGTGGAGTAGTGTTGAAAATTGCGTAAATTAGCTAAGCTTTGTTTGAGTAAATGGGTGCATCGAGCAGATGATGGTTCGGGGACTATTTTGGGGGTAGGGTTGATTATCATCGTCTGCTCAATGCTTATTCTTTCGGCAAATATTGGATATATATTGATTGAAAAGCATAGAGTTCACACAGTTTCTTCCTCTGCAGTGTTATCTGGAGTAAAAGTATTACAAAAGTTAGAAGGCGATGCGTGCGATGTTGTTAAAAATATTGTTAATGCGAATAATGTAACTATGGAATCTTGTAAATCTGAAAATGATGATGTGACAATAACTGTGAGCGTGCAAACTAAAATACCGTTTATACCTAAAATTGTTGATACAGTAAAAGCTGGATTAGTTTCATGTGATGATTAGTCGAGTTGATATCTAAAATTCTGATTGGATTCTGTTTAGACTCTGATTTTCATACGAGTTTTACGGTGGTGGATTCTGCTAGTCTTGAATAGTTGTAGGTTATTAAAAGTCAGGTGGCGGTAGGTTAGTTATGGCTCTTGCATTGTATAGACGGTATCGTCCAGACACATTTGATGGTCTTATAGGGCAAGATCAAGTTACTATTCCATTGTGTAGAGCGCTTGATCAAGGGAAAATTACGCATGCATATTTGTTTTCAGGCCCGAGAGGATGTGGAAAAACAAGCTCCGCTCGAATCTTGGCTCGTTGCATAAATTGCGAAAAAGGTCCTACATCTCATCCTTGTGGAGAATGCCAGAGTTGTAAAGATTTAGCTACTGGCGGATCTGGGTCTGTAGATGTTGTAGAAATCGATGCTGCAAGCCATAACGGTGTTGATGATGCTCGTGAATTGCGTGAACGTGCAGGTTTTGCTCCAGCAAGAGATAGATATAAAATTTTTATACTCGATGAAGCTCATATGGTCACTCCGCAAGGTTTTAACGCTCTACTTAAGATCGTTGAAGAACCTCCTGAGCATGTTATGTTTATATTTGCAACTACTGAGCCAGATAAAGTTATTGGTACTATACGTTCTCGCACACATCATTATCCTTTTAGGCTAGTTCCTCCGGAGATAATGGGTCCTTATTTGGAAGAAATTTGCAAGAAAGAGAAAATAGAATCAGAGCCTGGAGTATTGCGTCTAGCTATGCGAGCAGGCGGAGGGTCTATGCGAGATACTCTTTCGATTCTAGATCAGCTTATGTTATGCGCGGTAGATGGGAAAATTTCATTGGATTCTGCTGTTGCGCTATTAGGTTTTACTCCTAGCTCACTTATTGGTGAAGTAATAGATGCTTTAATAGATCATGATGGTGCGAAACTTTATGATTTAGTAAGTAGAGTAATTGTTAGCGGATTTGATTCTCGTAAATTTGTGGAAGATTTGCTAGGGAGAATGCGCGATTTGCTACTTGTAGTTTCTGCTGGAGTAAAAGCTACTTCCTCATTGTTGAATGATTTAGCGCCTGATGAATTGACGCAATTAAAGCGCCAATCTGAAAAATTGGATCTTGTTGATTTATCTCGAATGGCGCAAATGACTAATTCTGCATTAAGCGAAATGTCAAGTGCTGTTTCTCCTCGTATGAATTTGGAAATTCTTATGTCGCGTTTGCTGTGCGAAAAAGAAGATCGTCTTTCATCCTCTAAAGACTCGCATAAAATTCAGGAGAAAAAGCCAAGTGGATTCGTCCAAAAGCAGCGGAAACAAATTGCGTCTGAGCCTAAAGTTTCTTCAACTCAACCTACTAAGAAACAATTAAGTACAGATGAGATGTGGGATAGCGTTGTTGCATCTTTACCTGAAGATGTAAAAGAATACGTATCTAGGGATTTTGTTACTAAAGTTCGTCTTGTGCAATCTGCTAATAACAAGCAAAGACTTGTATTGACATTTAATAAGCCTATAAGTCAATATGCTTTTGCGCTCGCTATATGTACGACTGACCCTTATGAAGGTCAAAAAGTTCCCGTTGTTGTAATGAATGCTGTTAAACGCGAGTTTGGCGAAAATTGCATGATTGCTCCAGATTCTGTTACATCTGATGGAGAAACTGTAGAAGTCGTAACTAAGATGTCTTCAGAAAGACTCAGTCAAGTTAAGCGCGAAGTGCTTATGCGTAGAGCTGGCTCTGTTACAGGATTTGGATCTTCATCTCTTAGTGTTCACGATAACACTAAGCAAAAAGATGAAAAGTTGGAATCAAATTTTCATAGAGCTGATGGCTATGCAGCATCGGCGGAATCTAATAATACTGCAGAAATTAGAACTATATTAGATTCAAATGATGCTTGGGAGAATGTTTCATCTATGCCTGTATTGGGCGTAAATACTGTAAATAGCATGAATCATGATAATGCGTATAACGCCTCAAGTAATGAAGATTTAAATAATAACAATTATTCTCGGGAGAGTAATTATTCTCGCGGGGATAATTATCACGAAAGCCGCGAAACTCGTGTCATAAGCGATAACATCGAAAATAGTGCGAATCGCGAAAATAGCAATAACTATAGAAAAAACATGAAGTTTGGTGATTCTATTGGGAAAGACTCTGCATACGCTGCATACTCTGCAGAGTCTAAAGAGTCTACAGAATCCTTAAAGTCTTCAAAATCTTCAGAATCGGATTCGTCTAATACAGTTAATCAAAATTCAAGTTCTTCTTTAGATGATTTATACGAATATTCATTAGAAGATCGTCAATTGGAAAGCGTTTCTGGAATTGATGAAGAGGGAATAGAAAAAATGTTTGAAGTTAAAGAAGTTCGTGAATTTTCTTCTGAAGATTCGCATAATCCAATAAATCTTCTTAAAAAGAAATCCTCCAAAAATAATCGTTCTAAGGAGAAATAAAATTGCGCAATGCATCGTCTTATGATGGCGCGATTGGTCGTCTTATAGACGCTTTTTCGCATTTGCCGGGAATCGGACCTAAAGGCGCTCAAAGAATAGCATTTTATATACTTTCTGAACCAGATTCCGAAGTGCAAGCTTTAATTGAAGCAATTGATGATGTAAAGCAAAGTGTGCGATTTTGCGATGTTTGTGGAAATGTGTGTGAGAAAAGTCCTTGCATGATATGTGAAGATCCGCGTAGAGATCATACGAAAATTTGCGTTGTTGAAGAGCCAAAAGATATTATGAGTATCGAGCGTACGCATGAGTATTCTGGAGTTTATCATGTGTTAGGCGGAGCAATAAATCCAATGGCAAATGTTGGACCTGCTGATTTGAATATTACGCAATTGCTAGAACGACTTAAAGATCCTAGTGTTAAAGAAGTTATTTTGGCTTTAGATCCAAATATTGAAGGCGAAGCTACAGTTACATATTTAGCTAGATTGCTTGATCCGCTTGGAATAAGTGTTACTAGGCTTGCAAGTGGTTTGCCTGTTGGTGGAGATTTAGAATACGCAGATGAAATAACTTTGTCTCGCGCTTTTGCAGGTAGACAATCTGTTTGATTGATTGTGTGATTGTGTGATTGTTTGTGCGACTGTATGTTTTTTGTTTGTGCAACTGTTTTTTCTAGTCATCTCTTTCTAGTTTTCTATTTCTTTTTATAGTTTTCTTATAGTTTTTATATTTTTCTTTTTATAGTTATATCTTTAGTTGGCTTTCCTAGTTATTTTTAGAAATTTATTAAATAAAGTATTTATTTTTAGAAAAATAAATAGAGCATTGTTGGTAGTCTGACTATCAAAGAGTCGTTTCAAAATGCTTGATGTATTGTATTTTGCAGGCGTAAAGGTCAAGGAGTTAAAAATTGGCACTTATCGTACAAAAATATGGTGGATCTTCCGTGGCAGATACTGATGCCATAAAAAGAGTGGCTAAACGTATTCTCGACACTAAATCTGAAGGACATGATGTTGCAGTTGTTGTTTCAGCAATGGGAGATACAACAGACGATTTAATTGATCAAGCGTTAAGTGTTAATGCTCATCCGCCTGCACGCGAAATGGATATGCTTATGACAGCAGGCGAAAGAATTTCTATGAGTTTACTTGCTATGGCAATACACGCTCAGGGTTCTCATGCTTACTCTTTCACAGGTTCTCAAGCAGGGTTTATAACAGATACTCAATATGGTGCTGCTCATATACGTGCAGTAAAGCCAGATCGCGTACGAAGAGCGTTAGGTAAAGGTAGTGTGGCGATTGTTGCTGGATTTCAAGGAATTAGTGAAGTTGGTGATGATACTACTCTTGGACGAGGTGGATCAGATACATCTGCTGTTGCGCTTGCTGTTGCTTTAGGCGCTGATATTTGCGAAATTTATACGGATGTTGATGGCGTTTTTACAGCAGATCCTCGTATTGTTCCAACTGCTAAACGTATTCCTGTTATTGATTATGATTCCATGTTAGAAATGTCTTCTTGTGGTTCTCGTGTGCTTGCATTGCGCTGTGTAGAGTATGCTCAGCGATTTGGCATGCCTCTTCATGTTAGGAGTTCGTTCTCGCATAGAAATGGCACTCTGATTGTTCCTAATAATGTTGATTTAAATAATTTGCCTAATTTGAATAAAAATAATTGATAACATTAAGAGAAATTAAATATAAGGACGGTAATAATGGTAAATCAGGATATTCGTTCTACTATGGGCGATTTATTTCCAGATTTGGGAGTTGAAACGCCTATTATTTCGGGGGTTGCTCACGATCGAAGTGAATCTATGATTACAGTTCGTGGTATTCCTGATGTTCCTGGAATGGCTGCAAAAGTGTTTACAACTCTTGCAAAAGCGAATGCGAATATTGATATGATTGCTCAAGCAAGCGCATCTACAGGAACAGCTGATATTTCTCTTTCTGCGCCTAGCTCATCTCTTGAAGCGGTTCGTAGTGTTTTACAAGCAGCTCGTGATGATCTTAAATTCACTTCTATGGATGTTGATCCTACTGTTGGCAAAGTTGCAGTTGTTGGCGTTGGAATGAAAACTCATTCCGGTCTTGCTGCAACGTTCTTTACAGCATTGAGTGAGAGTGGAATAAATACGCTTATGATTTCTACTTCAGAAATTCGCATTGCTGCACTTGTTCCTGTTGATCAATTAGATGAAGCGGTTCGTGCTTTGCATACGGCATACGGTTTGGATGCTAATCAAATTGAAGCTGTTGTTTATGGTGGAAGTGGCCGTTAATATTTTCGTGAATTTCAATATATTGCCGTAAATTATTTGCATAATCATTATTAAAAGAGAAAGAATATAAGGAGAAGTAAGATGACGATTATCAATGAAACGGGCGTTAATCTAGCGATATTGGGTGCTACCGGTCAAGTTGGTATGGTAATGCGTCGTGTGCTTGACGAGCGTGATTTTCCTATAAAAGATTTGCGTTTCATTGCTTCTGCGCATTCTGCAGGCACTGTTTTGAAATATCGCGGCAAGGATGTTGTTGTAGAAGACGTAGAGAAAGCAGATTTGAGTGGAATTGATATTGCTATTTTCTCTGCAGGTGGTGGCACTTCAAAAATTTGGGCACCTAAATTCGCTAAAGCTGGTGCAATTGTAATAGATAATTCTTCTCAATGGCGTATGCATAATGATGTTCCTTTGGTAGTTGCTGAAGTAAATCCTGAAGATTTAGATACGATTGAAAATGGGATAGTCGCAAATCCTAATTGCACAACTATGGCTTTAATGCCCGTGTTGAAGCCACTTTCTGATTCTTTTGGTTTGAAGTGTTTAATAGTGTCTTCCTATCAAGCTGTTTCAGGCGCAGGTCGCGCTGGCGTATTGCAATTGATGAATGAAGCTCAAGCTGCATTAGATCAAGGTGCAGATAAATTAGTTTTTGATGGAAGTGCGATTGAGTTCCCAGAGCCTAATAAAGTCGTTCGAACAATTGCATTTAATGTAGTTCCGTTTATTGGTGCAATAGTTGATGATGGTTCAGAAGAAACAGATGAAGAGCAAAAGTTGCGTAATGAAAGTCGCAAAATCTTACACTTACCAAAACTAGTTGCGTCTTGCACGTGCGTGCGCGTTGGAGTATTTACAGGGCACGGTATGAGCGTTAATGCTGAGTTTGAGCATAATGTGACACCCGATATGGCTCGTGAAGTTTTGAAAGATGCATCTGGAGTTGAGCTTAACGATATTCCTACTTCACAATTGGCTGCTGGGAAATCTGCAAGTTATGTTGGGCGAATTCGTCAAGATCAAGCTGTAGAAGGAAAACGCGGATTAGCTCTATTTATTACTAACGATAATTTGCGTAAAGGCGCTGCTTTGAATGCTGTTCAATTGGCGGAAATTGTTGCTAAGAAACGCAATTTTATAGATTGATGAGATTTTTTGCCTCGCGATTGTGAAAGATTTTGCGTAAACTGTAAATTATGTCAATAGCATCTGAAGAAATACAGCAGCAGCTTGATCGAATAGTGGCACTTGGATATCCGGATGTTGCAGATATCAGTGCTGCTGCTTTTAGTGCTCTAGCTCAACCTTTGTTGCGTGCGCTTGAGCGAAGTGATTTAGGAACTAATATACTTTTAGTCCCTACTCGTGAACTGGTTTCTCCAGAATCGCTAATTTCTAGAACAAGTATTGATCGCATGGCAGGCTTTACAACTATGCCTCCTCGAGATATTGCTAGTTTTCTACCTCATGATGGATTTGAGCCTCCTGAAGGGCCGTTTTATGTTGCTATTGATCCGCATGTTGGTACTTCTTATGTGAACAGAGAGCCAGATGTAGCTCGTAAACTTATTGATTCGGATGAGCGTTTGCCGCTTACTCTTGAAGAAGGATTGGCAATTGTTACGCAGCATCCGGATTGGCTAGAAGATAAAAGTGGTTTTAATCTTTTAGGATCTAGAAGCACAGATGGTCGTGTTCCTAGTATTTGGATGAGTCAAGGTGCTCCACGATTGGGCGCTGTGTGGCCTAACTCTCGTCATACTTGGCTTGGTAATGCTTATTGCATGGCTCGCAGAGGAGTTTCACTTTTCCGTTAAAAGTATTGCAATTCATACTGTTTACATACTGTTTATTAGTATTTTTGATTCTTATAATAGTGTGTTTGTGCAATAATTTTAGTAATATTGTAGTGGGTTGACTGTTTGCAAAATATGTTTTCAAATTATTGAAATTGAAACTGAAATTGAAATTGAAACTGAAACTTATAACTTATAACTTATAACTAAATAGTAGCGAGGGTAGATTGTCTTATATAACGTTTGATCATGTTGTTAAGGAATATCCATCTGGTTCTAGTGCTGTTCGTGCTCTTGACGATGCTAGTTTTACAGCTGAAGCAGGTCAGCTTACTGTAATACTTGGGGCATCAGGCGCTGGCAAAACTACTGCACTAAATATTTTAGGTGGAATGGATACTGCAACAAGCGGTAAAGTTATGGTTGGCGATCGCGATATAACTAAGCTCGACGCTAGAGGTTTAGTTAAGTATCGTCGTGAAGATATAGGATTTGTTTTTCAATTTTATAATCTTGTTCCAAACTTGACTGCTTTAGAAAATGTTGAACTAGCATCTCAAATTTGTGCGAATCATTTTGATCCAGCTCAAACTCTTATTGATGTTGGTTTGGAAAATAGACTTAATAATTTTCCTTCTCAACTTTCAGGTGGTGAACAGCAGCGAGTATCTATCGCTCGCGCTTTAGCAAAAAAGCCTAAACTATTGTTGTGCGATGAACCTACTGGCGCTTTAGACTATGAAACAGGTAAAGCAGTTTTGCAATTATTGCAAGATATTTGCAAAACAGAAGGCATGACTGTGTTGATTATTACGCATAATGCTGCAATTGCACCGATGGCGCATAAAGTCGTGCGTTTTCGTTCTGGAAAAGTAATAAGTGAAACTGTGCAAGAAAATCCTACTGCAATTGCAGATATTGAGTGGTGATATGCAATGTGTAGCGAGAGTCAACGAAATCAGAAATCAGAAGATAAGATCACAAGTCGCGAAAGTGAATGTAAAAAATCTAATAAAAGTGAATGTAAAAAATCTAATAAAAATAAAAGAACTCACTCGATTTTACCAATAGTCTTTATTAGCGCTGTTCGTATGTGGTTGCACGAGTGGCGGAGATTTTGCGTGCTTGCTGTTATAGCTATGCTCGGCGTTGCTGTTATGACTGGTATCTATGCTGGGTGCAACGATATGCTTCTTGGCGCTAACGATATGTATAACAAGCTTAATTCTTATGATTTACAGATTGTGTCTACATTAGGATTAACGAAAGAAGATGTTGATTCAGTTAGTAAATTGCCTAGTGTAAAAGAAGTAGATACAGAAAAATCTTGGAAAGCTACTACTTTTCCGATGCATGATGAAACTTCTTTGTATGCAACGAATCTTATTCAATATAATCACGCTAATAAAAATATGAATCGCTTGCATTTGTTACAAGGGAATATGCCTAAAGGCGATTTTGAAGCTGTTGTGACGCAACGTTTTTTGCATGATAGCGGATTGCATATTGGCAATATGATCAAAGTGAATATAAAAAAGGATGAAAAATCTTCTGAAAATTACAAGTTGCGTATTGTAGGCAGCGTTCTTGATAGTGATGATTTGAATAATCCAAACGGATATCAATCTAAAGCTTTTCGTGGCTCTGTAACTTCAAGGTATAAAGTTTTTACGTATAATGTGCCTAAAGATTCGAAGGATTGTGTGTATACGTCAATATTTGTGAAATTAAATGAATCTCACAAAGTTAATACTTTTTCGCAATCTTATAGGAATATTGTTGAAAAGGCATCTGAGCAGATCAACGATTTTGTGAAAACAAAGCGTGAAAGCGCGCGCCGCAAGCAAGTAATTGATGAGTATACGAATGCGGAAGTGAATAAAGCTATAGCTAAAATTCCTGCTCTTAAAAACGCACCTCATTCAATAATTGAAAATAGTCGTAATCAGATTCGTGAAAATATTAAAAAAGAAGTAGAAAAAAGAGTTCCTCAAGCCAGATGGCATATTATTACTCGAATATCGAATGGTAGTTATGCAAGTTTGAGATCCGATGTGGCATCAATACAATCTCTCGGTTACGCTTTCCCTGCTGTTTTTCTCGTAGTTGCTATGATGATGAGCTTAACTGCTATGGCTCGAATGGTTGAAGAAGAGCGAGGATTGATTGGTACTTATTTAAGTTTGGGATACGGACGCTCAGCTGCTGTTACTAGACACGCTTTCTTCGCTATTTTTGCTTGCTTTATAGGCGGTGGGATTGGCGATATTGTGGGCTTTTTGGCTATACCATCGTTATTGCTTAAAATTTTGCGTGGCTTGTATACAGTTCCAGGAGTAACTCTCAGATACGATTGGTTATATGGCTCTTTGTGTGTGCTCGCATTCGTTGTGCCTGTTGCAATATGCACAATAATTGTGAGTTGGAGAGAAACAAAGCAAGTTCCAGCATCTTTATTGCGTCCAAAATCGCCAAAAGCTGGCGCTCGCGTGTTGCTTGAAAGATTGCCATTCATATGGAATCGACTTAGTTTCTTAAATAAAGTAGCTATACGTAATCTGGCTCGTTTCAAAGGTCGCTTATGCATGACTATTGGAGGAGTTGCAGGTTGCACTGCACTCATATTGTGCGCTTTAGCGTTGAACGATACTGTAGCAACTTTAGGTATTAGACAATATGATGGAATCTACAAGTACGATATGATTTCTATTTCTGCTCCGGATTCATTTACAAATATGAAGAAAATAGTCGATGAAGATTATTCTAAAAATCTTATTGAAACTATGCTTCCAGCGTACGTGAGTTCTGGAGAAATTTCTAAATCGTATTCTGATAAGTCAAATGATAAATCTAAGAATCGTGGTGTTGAAGATTCTGAGAGCGTTCAAATGATTGTAGTCAAAGATGTAAATACTTTGTCTAAAATAGTGAAGTTGCAAGATGTTGATAATAATTTGAAAAATATTGAGCTTAACGATGATGCTCCATTACTTTCTCAAAGTGCTGCAGCTTCATTAGATATTTCTCGCGGCAGCGTTATTTCTATAACTAATGTTTCTCTTAAGCGTGCAAAAGTGCCAGTGAGAGCTATTGTTCGTAATCTTATTGGTTCTAACTTGTATATGACTTCTAATTGTTACAAGCGCATATTTGGAGTTAAAGATAGTGAGAAATTAAATCAAAATGCTTTTCTTCTTCGTTTGCGCGGAGATGACGATACGAAAATAAAATATGCTGAAAAGTTTGCTGATTTTGATGGTGTTCTTTCAGTAATGAATATTACTAGAATGAAGCGTGATTTTAGTTTTGATTTAATGAATGCTGTAGTTGGTCTTATAGTTACACTTGCTGCTGGTTTAGCTTTAGCTGTGTTGTTTACGCTTGCAAGTACTAATATTTCTGAACGTACTCGTGAAATGGCAACTTTAAAAGTTCTAGGTTTTTATAAGCGAGAAGTGCATGCTTATGTGCATAAAGAGATGCTTACTTTAACTATTATTGGAATTTTAGTCGGTTTGCCTTTAGGCAGAGTTATTGCAAGTTTGCTTACTAGTGCTTTACGTATGCCGTCTTTGTATTTTGAAGTTGAAGTATCTGCATTGAGTTACTTTATTGCAGGATTTGCTACGCTTGTATTCGCTTTAATAGTTCAATTGTCAACTAATCCTGCTTTAGATCGAATTGATCCAGTTAGCTCGCTTAAAAGTGTTGAGTGATGGTGTTGAGTTGGTGGATGGTTTTGACGAATAGTACAGTTCTTAGAAGTCTTGTCAAAAGTCTTGTTGGAAGCCATGCCAAAAGTCTTGTAAAAAGTCTTTGTTGGAAGTTTTATCAAAAAGTCTTAGTGAATATTCTTAGAAAATAGTTAAGGGTGACGATAAAATTAAAATTTCGTGAGTAAATAAAGAATGGAGTTATGCTGATGAGCGGTATGGTCGATAGTGGCTTAAAAGATGGTTCTAACAATATGGAATCTTCTGCCGTGCAAACAAATAATATTCCATCTAATACTCTATCTGGTACTTCATCTAATAATTTGTCTGATACTTCATCTAATTCTTATAGATCTTCTAGCGAATCCGCAAGCGATGAATCCGCAAGCGAATCTGCAAGCGATGAGTCTAGTAACAAAATGGAGCGAAGTCTTACAAAGCGCCATGTGCAATTTATTGCTATAGGTGGAACGATTGGTACTGGCTTATTCCTTGGCTCTGGAAAATCCATTAGTTTAACAGGTCCAAGTATTGTATTTGTTTATATTATTGTTGGTTTTATTATGTTCTTGCTGATGCGTGCCATCGGCGAGCTTATGTATAAAGATCCTAATCAGCACACTTTCATCAGTTTTATTACGCGTCATCTTGGAAAAGGATGGGGTAATTTTGCTGGATGGTCGTATTGGATGGTGTTAGTACTAATTGGAATGAGCGAAATCACAGCTGTTAGTACATATTGCGTAACATTCTTCCAAACTTTTAATATTGATGTGAGTAATTGGAAATGGTTAATAGAAGTCGCATTTTTGGCAATTTTAGTTTCTATTAACTTAATAGCTGTGAAACTATTTGGTGAAACAGAATTTTGGTTCTCAATGATTAAAATCACGCTTATAGTGGCACTTATAGCTACTGCAATTGTGATGGTTGTAATTGGGTACCATTATCCTGCAACAAAGATTCACGGTGGCGTTATAAATCCTGCTGGTCATGTTGGTTTAGATAATATTTTCAATAATTTTTCGCTTATGCCAAATGGATGGGTTGCGTTCTTAATGAGCTTCCAAATGGTGTTCTATGCGTATCAGCTTATTGAGTTTGTAGGCGTGACTGTTTCTGAAACTAAGAATCCTCGTAAAGTTTTGCCTAAAGCTATAAACGAGATAATCACGCGTATTCTTGTTTTTTACGTTGGTGCTCTAGTGGCAATTATGCTTATTGTTCCATGGCAGCGTTTTAAGGCAACGAATGCAGAAGGCACTTTTATGTCACCATTCATTATGGTGTTCCAGTATGCTGGAATACATTGGGCTTCTGCGCTTGTTTTCTTTGTGGTTATTACTGCTGCTGCTTCTGCGCTTAACTCTTTGCTTTACTCTGCTGGTCGTCATATGTATCAGATTGCGTTAGAATCGCAAACGCAACTGCTTTCTAAGCTTAGTAAAGTTTCTAAAACTAAGGTTCCGGCTCGCGCAATATTATTCTCTTCTGCTTTAATTTTGCTTTCTCCTGTTATAAATTCTATTCCAGGAGTTCACGGAGCGTTTATAATGTTCGCTTCTGCTTCTTCTGCTGTAATAATCATGATTTACATTTTGATTATGGTGACTCATATGAAGTATCGTAAATCCCCTGATTTTATGAAGAATGGTTTCTTGATGCCGCACTATAAGTTGCTTGATTCTTTGACGATTGCGTTCTTTGCGTTTGTTTATATAACGCTGTTTATTAGTGACGATACTCGCGGATCTGCAATCGGCGGACTTATTTGGCTTGTGCTTTTTGGTGGCTATTGTGCATTGCATCAGCGTTGGCAGAATCGTGATTTAGCTAAAGCAGTTAAGAATAATCATTTACGTTGAGCTTATGATTGCATCACTTACTTAATAGTGGTGGAATTGTTTGGAATTTAATTGAGTTTGGAATTTTGTTTAAGTATTGGCGTCTGTTGAGTGTCTGTTTTTAAAAAATTACGGCAAAAATATTGAATTTATTTAAATAAATCGTACACATGTATATATGAAATATGTATAAGAATGTGTATAAAACGTGAAGATACATAAAGCGTTATTGACTTTTTACGTTTTTTTTTTAACCTGCCGCTGCATGTTTTTTGAATATCATAGTAGTGAGGTCAAAAGATGAGTAAGAGAGTAAGTTTAATTTCATCTATATTGTCTGTTGCATTAGTGTTGATTTCTTTAACTGTTGGAATAAGTCCTGCTTTTGCAGATAACTATACTAGGAAAAATGTAGATGGAATTGGTGATGAAACAATAGGTCATTTTGCTTGCGAAAAAGTTGAAAATAATGTGTGTGTAAATCCTAGCCGATTCGAAATTAAAAAAGGTACATTGACCTGGATTAACTACAGTATAAAGGATTCAGATGGTAAAGTTACAAACGGTAGTGCCACTGGAAACAGTGTTGGAATAAATTCTGCATCATTTAAAAATGGTGATTACAAATTCTACGTTTTATATGGCACATCTAATAACACTATTTATATATTCAAATTTAAAATAGATCACCCGGTTCCTGTAGTAAACATAGAGGTTAAGCAGGATGGCGATAAGAAAGAATTACATATTACTTTCGCTGATGGAACTGGTAAAGATCTTGATTTAGGTGTTCTAAAAGGTGATAAAGGAGATAAGGGTGACAAGGGTGATCCTGGAGAGAAGGGCGATAAGGGTGACCCTGGTGAAAAAGGTGAGCAGGGCTTACAAGGTCTTCAGGGTCTTCAAGGTCCGCAAGGAGAAAATGGTTTAGACGGTAAAAATTGCACTGATAATTGCAAGATTTGTTGCAACGATAAAAACTCTTGCCAATCTTCTAATGAAGCTGGATATAATTTGCAAAACAATAAACAAAATAAAACAAATACATCTAAGTCTTCTAAATACAAAAAATCGTATTTGACAAAAACTGGAGATTCTACTGTTTTTGTGTTTATCGTGTTAGCTGCTCTGTGCTGCATGATTGCTGGATTAGTTATTTTGAATAAAAATGCTATTAGAAGAAATAATTAGTTATATCTTTTTCAAAAAAATAGAATAATTGTGTATATTGCGTTGGCTGCTATTCTCGTAGTGATGCAGTTATAAACGCTATCGCAATTTTAAATATTAGAAGACTTCAACTTGTTGGTTGGAGTCTTCTTTTTATATGTTTGTTTTATGTGTAAAACAATATGTTTTGCGTGTATCAATATGTGATGTTTTACATATATAAATAGTTGGATGTTTCATTGCAATATAGGTTAGATTACTAAACTATAGTTACTATTAAGTAGCTATATAGATTAAAGTTTGATGTTTTAATTAAGTGCATAAGTTTGTTTAAGTGTTGGAATTTAATTGAGTTTGGAATTTCGTTTAAGTATTGGAATTTATTTCTATGCGCGTAATTATGTATATGGCTTTGCTTAAGTGTGTGGCTTAGTTAATACGTTAGGAGTTTGGGATAGTATGACGGAGTTTGCGCATTCTGCTAAGTTTAATCATGTTATTGCGTTTGAACGAGCGCTTGGTACGGGGATTATTTTATATAGTACTGAGCCTATTAACCCGAGCTTGCAGCATAAACTGCGATTGTTTATTGACGATTATGAGCGCGTGTTCTCTAGGTTTCGTGAGGATTCGATTATATCTTCCATTGCAAAATCAAAAAATGGTGGAGAGTTTAGATTCCCGTGTTGGGCATTAGAATTATTTAATCTTTATGATGATTTTTATGATGCAACTAACGGAGCATTTGATGCTTGTGTTGGCGCTGATTTGTTAGAACTTGGTTACGATAATTCAGTGCAATTTCTTCCTGAAACTTCACGAAATAAATGTGATATGCGAGCTAAAACAGATTCTGCTGGCGTATCTTGTGTATCTGGCGTATCTGGCGTATCTCGCGTAGCTGATTGGCATAATTGGGATAATTATAAGCGCGTATTACCTATGAAATGGTCGAATATCTTTCGAGATAAAAATAGCACTACTCTTAAAACAAATCATCCTATACAGCTAGATTTTGGAGCAATCGGCAAAGGGTATTTAGTGGATTTAATTATGAGCATGATTTTAGAATCGTTGCAAAATAAAGCAGATGTGCTGATTGATGCCGGCGGAGATATGCGAGTGAGTTTAAGAGATGAAAATCAAGAATTAAAAGTTGCTCTTGAAAATCCTTTTGATACAACACAAGCTGTTGGAGTAGCGCATGTAAAAAGTGGATCTGTGTGTGCATCCTCTATTGCTAGAAAACGTTGGAACGTTACATGTGGTAATGAAAGTCTGCTAGCGCATCATATTCTAAACGCGATTGACGGTATCCCATCCGGAAAACTCGTAGCTAGCTGGTCGTATGTTTCAGAAAAATCATGTAAGTATCCAACTGCTTATGCAGATGCGCTCGCAACAGCTTTATTTATTTCGTCCGAAAATGATTTGCAAAAAATCGCGCAAACTACAAGAGCTGAGTTTGCTGTAATACTGCCAAATTGCACGGTTAAAAAAACGCGCGCATTCCCAGCACACTTTTTTGGTTAATAATGCTATCTAATCGCCTCATTGCTTAATGCGTTATCACGCTTTGCAATGATTTGACTCAAAGTTAGGTTATTGATGACTTAAACTTGTGGAAAATAAAAGTTTGGGTTATTGATGACTTAAACTTGTGGAAAATAAAAGTTTAGGTCATAATATTTATAAGATTCGTAAGATTGTAAAACTCATAAAGTTTGTAATTTTGCAATCTTGCAATTCCATAATTTTGCAATTTTGTGACTTTGCAATCAAGATAAGCATTGTTTTAAGAATTGCTATTTTTAGGTGGAGTAGAGGCTTATTATGGTAAATTCGCAAAATCAGCTACTTGGAAGCGCGAATATTTCAATGCGCAGTAATCGCCATTCAATAGTCGGCAAAAATATTAAAAATCGCGATATTTATCTTAATCAACTTATAGCTTTCAAAGATACAGAGCCTGTAAAAGTCGTGACCGGCATTCGTCGCTGTGGTAAGTCAACTCTGCTTAAACTCATGCAATCGTACCTGCTTAATTCAGGAATTGAGCAAAATCAAATTATATCTATAAACTTTGAGTCACTCGAGTTTCAAGATATGAGCTACAAAGACTTGTACAATTACGTTAAAAGCAAGATTGAATCCTCTAGTATTAAGCCTCCTAAAAAAACGTATCTTTTCTTTGATGAGCTACAGCGTATAGATCGTTGGGAAGATGCAATTAACTCGTTTCGCGTAGATTTTGATTGTGATATTTACATAACTGGCTCTAATGCGTACCTGCTTTCCTCGGAGTACTCAACGTATTTATCTGGTCGGTATGTGGAAGTGAAAATGTATCCGCTTTCGTTCAAAGAGTTCGTTGATTTTCAGAATTATTCCATTGAAGAATATAAGTCTCCGCTTGGCGATTTGAAAAAAAGAGCGGTGAGCGCGAATGGCGGTAGTGTAGAGCTTGGTGACTTGTTTGCAGCTTATATGCGTTACGGTGGTATGCCTGCAATTTGCGATATTGCTTTAGAATCAGGTTTTGATCAGAGTAGTGCAATGATTTTGTTGGATGGAATTTATTCCACTGTAGTAGTTCGCGATATACTCGAGCGTGCAAAGCGTAGCGGGCAGAGACAGATTACAGACGCAGACCTTCTTAGAAAAATCATTATGTTTTTGGCGGATAATATTGGGAACAATACGTCTTTAAATTCTATGTGCAATACGCTTTCTTCGGAAAATCTGATTTCTTCGGAAAATATTTTTGACTCTTCGGATAGTAATTCTCGCGGTTTGCGCGTACGTGGCACTAAACCTGCAACCCAAACCATATCCGCTTACATTGGTGCGTTAAAAGAATCTTACATGTTTTACGATGTTAAGCGCTTTGATATTAAAGGAAAGGATTATTTGCGCACTCTTGGCAAATATTACGTTGTTGACATTGGGTTGCGTAATTATTTGCTCGGGTTTAGGGATAGAGATAGAGGGCATGCGCTAGAAAATGTTGTGTTCTTTGAGCTTTTAAGGCGCGGATATGATGTTGCTATTGGCAAAATAGATAATTTGGAGGTGGATTTTGTTGCTACTTCTTCTTCCGAAAAGCTTTATATTCAAGTAACTGAAAGCATGATGGATGAGTCTGTGCGTGAGCGAGAGTTAAAGCCGCTTCGCAAGATTCAGAATAATTATGAGAAGCTGGTTATTACTTTGAGTAAGGCTTTAGATGATGATTACGATGGAATTCGTGTCGAAAACATCGTTGATTGGCTGCTTAAGTAGCGTTGCGAAGTGGTTTGTGTTTATTACATTCTGTGGCTTGTGTGAATATTTTTTCACTTCGCAAAATTAAAAAATTTTCAAATTTGCGAAGTGGGATTTGTGTGCTGTTTTGCAAAAATGTCAGTATAGATGAATATTTTTTGCACGCTATGCCTTCATTTTGGCAAAATGTCGGTATAGAATAGATTGTTACGTTAGCTAAGCAATCATTTTGTAATAAATGCGTTATTTGTATATAAGCCAAATTGCGCAAACAAAATATCGCAAACAAGATTGTTAGCGCGCTTAACGGTTTGATTGAGCTTGAAATGGTTGATTCGGTGGGTGAGCGCCCTATTCGGTATGCGCTTTCTAAAAAAGCGAATGAAATACTTGAGTGAAGAAAATTATGTTTAGTTATGCTGAATTGTTTAGCAATGTTTATTAATGTTTATTGTGCGAGTTTACAGTAGAATATTAAAGAACGCTTAGTTAATTATTGCGTATGTTAATTGTTGCGCATGTTAATTATTGCGTATGTTAATTATTGCGTATACGTTTGCACAAATGGGGAGTAGTAAAATGGACACTCGCAAAGAAGAAGAACGCGCTGAGCTGCATCGCACGATTTGGAAAATTGCTGATGATTTGCGAGGTTCCGTTGATGGCTGGGACTTCAAAGCATACGTATTGTGCACTATGTTTTATCGCTACATCTCCGAAAATTTATGCGATTATATCAATAAAAACGAGCATGAATCTGAAGGCGGAGATCCAAACTTTGATTATGCGAAAATAAGTGATGAAGATGCTGAGTCTATTCGAAGCGAAATGATTTCTGCTAAAGGTTTCTTTATACTTCCTAGCGAACTGTTTTGTAATGTGTTGAAGCGTGCTCCTCAAGATAGTAATCTAAACGAAACTTTGAGTCGCGTGTTCCGCAATATTGAAGCTTCTTCTCAAGGAACTGATTCATCTGGCGATTTTAAGGGATTATTCTCAGATTATGATGTGAATAACATTAAGCTTGCAGATACTGTTGAAGGTCGCAATAAGCGTTTTGTGAAGTTATTGCAAGTGATTAGTGAGATGAAACTTGGCAGTGTAAGCAACAACGTGATTGAGGCTTTTGGTGATGCTTACGAGTATTTGATGGGCTTGTACGCTTCTAACGCTGGAAAGTCTGGCGGTGAATACTTTACGCCTGCAGAAGTCTCAATGCTGCTGACGCGTCTTGGAACTACTGGAAAATCAAGCATTTCAGACGTGTATGACCCAGCGTGCGGTTCTGGCTCGCTTCTTCTAAAAGCGAAAAAAGTTCTCGGCGTTGAAAACATTGATGGCGGTTTTTATGGTCAAGAAAAGAATGTTACTAGCTATAACTTGTGCCGTATGAACATGTTTTTGCACGATGTGAATTTTAACAAGTTTGAGATTACTTGCGGAGATACGCTTATAAATCCGCAAATCGATGCTAATAAAAAGTTTGAGCTAGTGGTTTCCAATCCGCCTTATTCCACGAGTTGGGAGGGGGATTCTAATCCGTTGATGATTAACGACCCTCGTTTTGCTCCAGCTGGAGTTCTTGCTCCAAAAAGCAAGGCAGATATGGCGTTTGTGTTGCACTGTTTGGCGCATTTGGCAGAAGATGGTGCTGCTGCTATTGTTTGCTTCCCTGGAATTATGTATAGAGGCGGAGCTGAGCAGAAGATTCGTCAATATTTAGTTGAGCATAATGCTGTTGATTGTGTGATTCAACTTCCGAGCAACTTATTCTTTGGCACTTCGATTGCTACATGCATTATGGTTTTGCGTAAAAACAAGCAAAACGACACTTCCATATTGTTTGTTGACGCAAGTAAAGAGTTTGTAAAGTCAACGAATAGCAACAAGCTTTCGGATGAGAATATTGAGCAAATTGTTCAGTGGTACACTTCTCGCAAAGATGTGGAGCATATTGCGCACGTGGCATCTTTGGAAGAAGTGGAATCCAATAAATATAATCTTTCTGTTTCCACATATGTTGAAGCGGAAGATACTCGCGAGAAGATTGATATTACGGAGCTTAACTCGCAAATTGCATCGATTTGCGCTCGCGAGCAAGAGTTACGCGAACAAATTGAGAAAATTGTAAGCGAGATTGAAGCTGGCAGCGTTAATTCTGATAATAGCGAGGAAGCTCAATGACTAGCAAACTTGAGGAGTTAATCGCCAAATTGTGTCCGAACGGTGTGGAGTATAAGAAGATTGGCGATGTCGCTATAAAAATTTCTGACGGAATGCATAATTTACCTAAAGGCATATCTTCAGAAGGCGAATATCCTGTATTATCTGCTCAAAATATAAATAATGGTTTTATATCAGTTAAATCATCTAAGTGGGTTAGCAAAGAAATTTTTGATGTAGAGAACAAAAGAACTAATGTATCTAAGAATGATGTTTTGTTGACTATTGTTGGAGCAATTGGAAGAGTTGCTGTTATTGAAAGTGATATTAAAGCATTATTTCAAAGAAGCGTATGTGTAATTAAACCTAATATAGATATCGTATTCCCAAAGTTTTTGTATCATTCTCTACTCTCATCTAATATTCAAAATTATATGAGTACAAATGCTCATGGTGCAGCACAAAAAGGTTTATATTTAAAACAAGTATATGATGTAACAATCCCCATTCCACCTCTTGAAGTGCAAGAGGAGATTGTGCGGATTTTAGACACGTTCACGGAGCTTACAGCAGAGCTTACAGCAGAGCTTACAGCAGAGCTTACAAGTCGTAAAAAGCAATACGAATATTATCGAGATGCTCTGCTTACATTTGACGACAACAATCCTTTACACTCGCTTATCTCACGCTACTGCCCTAATGGCGTGGAGTATAAGAATCTTAAAGAATTAGGTTCGTTCTTTGGCGGATTAACTGGTAAAAATAAGAATGATTTTGTTGATGGAAATGCTCGTTATATAACTTACAAAAACGTGTATTGTAATGCAGCTGTAGATTTCTCTGCAAATGATTTTGTTAAGGTTTCTGATGGTGAAAAGCAAAATGTTTTACAATATGGTGATGTAATTTTTACTGGCTCATCTGAGACTCCTGATGAATGTGGTTTTTCGTCTGCTGTTACCTGTCACCTAAATGAAGAAGTATATTTAAACAGTTTTTGTTTTGCTTTTAGGTTCAATGACGTAAGTGTAATGAATCCTTATTTTTCCAAGTATCTGTTTCGTTCAACCGCGTTGCGTTCTCAAATAAAGCGAACTGCTAACGGTGTTACGCGATTTAATGTATCTAAAGCATTAATGAGTAAAGTAACAATCCCCGTTCCTCCTCTTGACGTACAGCGTCAAATTGTACAAATTCTGGATCGCTTTGACGCATTGTGCAATGATTTAACTCAAGGTTTGCCTGCAGAAATTGAAGCCAGACGCAAGCAATACGAGTACTATCGAGATCAACTCCTGAACTTCAAGCGTGCGTAATTAAAAAAATGTGAGTAAGAGAGAAGAAAGAAGGAAGCAGAATGAAAATCGTGTTAGAGAATCAAGATAGCACTGTAATGTCTACGTTTACGCCGAGTGTGCGAAGTGACGGAAGCTATCAAAGCGAAGCACAACTCGAAGAAGAGTTCATTAACATTTTGCAATCCCAAGGATACGAGTATGCTCATATTCACAACGAGAAAGATCTTATAGCAAATCTTCGCGTGCAAATCGAAAAGCTCAACGACTATCATTTTTCAGACAGTGAGTGGGAAAGATTTTTCAAAGAAAATATTGCAAACAGCACTGAAAATATAGTTGATAAAACAGATACTATTCAGCGAGATAACGTTAAAATACTCAAAAAAGATGACGGCACAGATAAGAACATTACTATTATTGACAAAGAAAATATTCACAAGAATATTGTGCAAGTGATAAATCAGTATGCTGTTAATGCTGCTGATGGCGCAAACGACAATGCAAACGACAATACTGCAACAAGCCCTGCTTATAGTAATCGTTACGATGTGACGATTCTAGTAAACGGCTTGCCAATGGTTCACATTGAGCTAAAGCGCAGAGGTGTGCCTATTAGAGAAGCGTTCAATCAAATTAACCGTTATGCTCGCGACTCATTCTGGGCTGGAAGCGGTTTATTTGGATACGTGCAAATTTTCGTAATCTCAAATGGTACTGAAACAAAATATTACTCTAACTCAACTCGCAATAATGCTTACAACGAGCAGAAAAGTAAAGGATCTAGCAAAAGCACAACAAGTAACAGTTTTGAATTTACAAACTATTGGTCCGATGCTCAAAACACTATAATTTCCGACTTATGCGATTTTGCTAAAACCTTCTTTGCAAAGCACGTAATTCTTAACGTTCTTACGAAATATTGCGTGTTTAATGCAGACAAATGCTTGATGGTTATGCGACCATACCAGATTACTGCAGCAGAAAACATAGTGAATCGCGTAAAATACATGTTTGCTAATGCAAGCAAAATGCCGGCAGCAGAGCGCCAAAAAGGCGGTTATATTTGGCATACTACGGGATCTGGTAAAACGCTAACTAGTTTCAAAACATCGCAGCTAGTAAAAACTTTAAAAGATGCAGAAGGCAAGAATCTTGTTGACAAAGTTTTGTTTGTTGTTGACCGTAAAGACCTTGACTATCAAACGATGAAAGAATATGACAGGTTTGAAGAGGGAGCTGCAAATAGTAACACTTCAACAGCTGTACTTACAAAACAGTTAGAAGACAATACAGAAGAACGCAGGCTTATTATAACAACTATTCAAAAACTTAGTAAATTTATAAGCAGCAACCCAAGTCATGAAATTTACAAAAAGCGCATAGTGTTTATTTTTGACGAATGCCATAGAAGCCAGTTTGGTGGCATGCATGCGGATATTGTAAAACACTTTAAAAATAGCTTGCTTTTTGGGTTTACTGGCACTCCAATTTTTGAAGCGAACGCTGTTGGTTCCGATGCTACGCATCTTTCTACAACCGAGCAAACTTTCGGTTCTTGCTTGCACGCGTACACAATCATTAATGCAATTAACGATAAAAACGTGTTGCCATTCCGCGTGGAATATGTGTCTACTGTAAAAACGGCAAGTGAGCTTGAAAAAGCAACAGACGAATTGGTTGCAGATATTAATCGTCCTGAGATAATTATGCATCCGGATCGCGTGCGCAATGTTGTTCAATACATTATTGAGCATTTTACTCAAAAAACGTATAGAAATGAGAAAACTTACAAATACAAGCGCATTCTTAATGTTAAAGAACTTGCTGCAGATAAGCATAACACTGTTAAAGCTGAAAAATCTTCTGAAGAAGTTGATGTAAACGGTTTTAATTCAATCTTCGCTGTTGCAGACATTCCTCTTGCAAAAGTGTATTACAACGAGTTCAAAAAGCAGCAGCAAAACTTGCCACCAAGTGAGCGATTAAAAGTAGTAACTATTTTCAGCTATGCAGTAAACGAGGGCGAATCAGATTCTTCGGCGTACGGCAACGGCATGGGTTCTCTTGGAGAAGAAAATTCCGAAAGTACGGCAAAGTTAGACGCGACTTCGCAAGAATTCTTGGAAAGCGCAATAAAAGACTACAATGAAATGTTTAATACTGCGTATGATACGTCAAATGACAAATTCCAAAACTATTACAAAGACGTTTCAATTCGTATGAAAAATAAGGAAATTGACGTTTTGATTGTAGTCAACATGTTCCTTACTGGTTTTGATGCAACAACTTTGAACACGCTTTGGGTAGATAAAAATCTTCGCATGCACGGGCTTATTCAAGCATTCTCTCGCACAAATCGAATTTTAAACTCTGTTAAAACATTCGGAAACATTGTGTGCTTTAGAGATTTAAGCCATCAAGTTGACGAAGCTGTAAGTCTTTTTGGAGATAAAGATGCGCAAGGCGTTGTGCTATGCCCTACGTTTGAGCAGATTTACAACGGTTATGTTGATGCTAAAGGAATTGAGCGTTGCGGATACAGTGATTTAGTAAATGAGCTTATGGAAAAGTATCCGTTGCAAGGCTTTAACATTGTTGGAGAAGATAATCAGAAAGAGTTTATATCGCTTTTTGGTAATATTCTGCGCTTGCGTAACATGCTAAAAGCTTTCGATCAATTTGAAGGCAACGAAATAATCAAAGAGCGCGATATGCAAGATTACTTGGGACACTACCAGGATTTGCATGAAGAATGGAAAAACAAAGAGGAAAAAGGCGAGATTGCAGACATTGCTGACGATGTTGTGTTTGAGATGGAGCTTGTGCGCCAAGTAGAAGTAAATATTGACTACATTTTGATGTTAGTGGAACGTTACCATAGCAAACATTGCAAAGATAAAAATGTTTTAGCATCTATCAAGTCGGCAGTTGATTCTAGCCCACAATTGCGTAGTAAGAGGAAACTTATTGAAGATTTTATAGCGCAATTAAATGAGAATGAAGCTAATATAAATAAATTCGAATATTCTATCAATAGTACTGATGGAAAAGATAGTGAAGATCTTGACTCTGAGTCTAAAAAATATTCAAATTATGATGAAAGTTCTGTTCATGCATCGCATGGGAATGATCTTATGGACAGTGGAGATAATCTTATAGACAGTGAAAATAATCTGAGTGTTGTTGATAGATGGAGAGAATACGTTCAGCAAAAATACGATCATGATTTATCTGAATTGATACAAAGTGAGGGATTGAATGATTCTAAAACTCGCAGATTCATGTATAAGTCTTTTAACGCAGGCGAAGTTAGTGAGCTTGGAACTGATATTAATGATCTTATGCCGCGTATGAGCAGATTTGGTTCTGCAGCTCGCGCTCGCGCTCAAAAGAAAACTCGTATTATTGACAGAATGAGAGAATTGTTCAATGAGTTTGTTGGAATCATTGGTTTTTCTCAATA
Source organism: Gardnerella bivia (assembly GCF_049262715.1). Taxonomy (NCBI): domain Bacteria; kingdom Bacillati; phylum Actinomycetota; class Actinomycetes; order Bifidobacteriales; family Bifidobacteriaceae; genus Gardnerella; species Gardnerella bivia. Next base: position 359,999 of record NZ_CP058399.1, on the reverse strand, counting down.
CGATTCCAATTACGAAAGATAATTCTCATTATCACTATCATTTTGCAATTTAGTTATATTTTTTCTCTCTAGCTATATCAATATCAATGATATGTCGATATTATAAATTATGTGCGTTTAGTTTGGGGACTGTGCATATAAGGGGTATGTGCTTTTAGACGCAGAAATTTTGTGAGTGAGTGATATAGATTGTACGAGCTTTAAGGGGAAGCTTCGAGAGGAGATGCGATGCGCGCGTCAATAACATCGCGCCAGAGGTATTCTGGAGTTTTCGCGCTAGTTATATTGTGCATATCTGTAATGTTATGTGCATGTTCCAGCGTTTCGTCTTTTGCTTTTGCTGAAGGTTCTGAAGGTTCTGAAGGTTCTGGAGGTTCGTATGCGACTTGGACTTCAGTTTCTCAAGCAATTGATAATGAGTTAAGCAAAGGCAAAAGTGAATACAAAGACGGAAATATATCTGGTGCTTCAACAAGGTTTCAGGCAGCTTATAATTCTGTTTATGTTGGTTCAAACTTTATTACAGTTGTTAGAGATACAATCGGGCAAGATAAAGTACAATCTCAGTCTAATCAATTTCAACAGCTTCAAACGTTAGTTTATCAACAAAATCAGGGTTCTAAGATTGATTTAATCGTAAATGCTTTGAATGCAAATATTTTAGACACTGCGAAAAAGCTTGATGCGAATCCTAAGCTAGATAAACCGAATGTTTATGCTAAAAAATTGAGTGAGCAAATCAAAGCTGAACGTAAAAAACTTGATGCTGCAAAAAAGAAGAATTTAGGTCGAAATGGCAGGACTTGGAGTCAGGTTGCGTCTGAAATGAACGTTATTCTTGATAAGTCTTTAAAAATTTACGATCATGCAAAAGGCAACAAAACTGATGTCGCTAAAGCTGTAGATTTAATAAACGATGCATATTATCAGTATTACGAAAAACTTGGATTTGAAAAAAATGTGATGAATGCGATTAGCGGAAGTCGCGTTTCTACAGTTGAATATCAATTCAAAGAGTGCCGACAATCTATGAACGGTAGCGCTAGTGTTAATCAAGTTAAAAAAGTTGTTGGAGATCTTAAAGCAATGCTTGTAGAAGATTCTGCAAAACTTGATGGCGGTACTTCTTCTAACGCTAATTCTTTAATGCAATTCATAACAAGTCCTTTTGGACAAGCATTCGTGATTTTACTTCGCGAAGGATTAGAAGCTTTACTAGTGGTTGCAGCAATTATTGCTTACTTAATTAAATCAGGCTACAAAAATATGGTTAAGTATATTTATTTAGGTTTGATTGCTGGTATCGTTGCTTCTCTTGTCGTTGCAGGTTTGTTTGGCTTGCTATTCAACGGTTCTGGTCCACAGCAGGAGATTACAGAGGGCGTTGTGGCTTTGTTTGCTATGCTCATGTTGCTTTATACAAGTAATTGGATGATTTCTAGATCTTCTGTACAAGCGTGGAACTCTTATATTCGTGAGCAAACTACATCTGCTGTATCTTCTGGTAGTCTGATTTCTCTTGCATTGCTTAGTTTTCTAGCTGTATTTAGAGAAGGCGCAGAAACTGTAATTTTTTATCAAGCAATTTTTGCTGTATCAAATGGAGCTGATTCTACGATTTGGGGAGGATTCGTATCTGCTGCATTGGTATTAGTTGTAATATTCTTGTTAATTCGTTTCGCGTCAGTACGCATTCCAATCCGACCATTTTTCACAGGAACAAGTGCTCTTATGTCTGTGTTAGTGGTGATTTTTGCAGGTGGTGGAGTGCATGCGTTAATAGAAGGAGACGCTCTTGCTGGTATGTATATTCAAGGCTTGCCAACTAACGATTGGCTTGGATTCTATCCATATGTTGAAACTATTGTTGCACAAGTTATTGCCGCAATAGTTGTTATTGCGTTGCTGTGTGCTTCTATTGTGCGCAGTCGTAAACAGTGTATGGAGAAAAATCCAAAACAGGCGTCCGAAGATGATTCTTCACGTGGTTCTTCTTGCAGTTCTTCTTGCGATGAGAAATCATTACATGTTGTTTCTTCGCAAAATGCTACGGGATCATTATCGGCAAATCACACGCATAGTGAAAATAAAAGTTAATAAGAAAGTAATAAGAAAGTTAATAATCAAAATCAGCCGAATATTATCCGATTAAAGGTTAAATAAAAAGGTTAGATGCTGGTTAAATAAAAATAAAAGAAAAGGCTAAATATGAAAAATAGCAAGATAATTACAATAGCAGCTTTAATGCTTGCTGGTATGCTCGCGCTTTGCGGTTGCGGCTCTAATGGTAATTCTGCTAAGAGTGCTGATAAGCCAGCGTCTTCTGAGCAGAAAGCTGACGATAAAGGTGAAGATAAAGGCTTTGAAGAAGTCCCAGTTGGACCTCATCAAGATCAAAACATTGGTCCTCTTACTATCGGTGCAGTGTATTTCCAACCAGTTGATATGGTACCTGCAGGAATGGGCTTGAAAGCTTCAGAGGCTAGTTTCCATCTTGAGGCAGATATTCACGCAAATAAGGAAGGTACTAAGCTTGGCTACGGTAAAGGCGAGTTTATTCCAGATTTGACTGTGAATTATGAGATTGTTGACAAGTCTAGTGGAGAGTCAGCAGGTAAAGGTACTTTCATGCAAATGAATGCTTCTGACGGTCCTCACTATGGTGCAAACGTTAAGCTTGACAAGGCTGGTAACTATAAGCTCGTTCTTTCAATTGAATCTCCAGAAAAGAAGGGTTGGATGTTGCACGTTGATCCTGCTACAGGTGTGACCGGTAGATTCTGGACTGAGCCAATCAAAGCAACATTCGATGATTGGAAGTACACTCCTCGTCAATGGTAGTAATAATTACTAATTGCTAGTAATTATTGGTAACAGTAAGCAATAGTTGGTAATTGTCATCAATTATTGAATTATATTGTTATCAATTATTGAATTATAGATTGTAAATAATAGCAAAGGAGGGAGTTATGCTCAGACTGTTTGTTGCAGTGCTGCCTGGGCTGCTCCCTCTTGCTTTACTTACAATGGGATTAAATTCCTCACTTAGTGTTGGAGAAGGAAAAGATAAGCCTATAAGCGCGCGATGGAGATTATATGGGTTATCTTTAGGCACAGTTGCTGCACTTATTTTTGCTATTCTTCGCGCGAGCGTAGTAATAAATCAGCGCAATTTTATTAACATGCCTGCATTATGCATTGCAGTTCCAATAGATGTTGCAGCTATTGTTGTTGTAGTTTGCTCACATAAAACTGTTGAAAACTGGCGTGAGCGCCCTATTGTAATGCATATAAGTAATGCGATTGGCGCGATTTCATTAGCATTTACTGTATTTTATGCTCTTCCAGACGTGATTTTGCAGCTTACGATTTTCGTAGATTCAAGTACTCCGCCTTTTACTTCCGATATGCTACTTCGTGCTCTTGGATTTGTTCTTGGTGTTATTGTAGCTATTTGTTTAAGTCTTATGGTGCGTTCATTGCGAGTTACGTCTAACGCGATTTCATTCAAAATTGCAATTGTGATTAGCATGATTATTTTGCTTGTTCAGCACGTAACGTCACTTTTGCAAATCATGCAAGGAAGTATTCTTCTTTACATAGATGATTTTTCTTTCAGTGTGCTTGTTTGGCTTATTAACAATGCTCACATGATGATTATTGCGCAAATTTGCGTGTTTTTAATTCCTGCTGCTGCTTCTGTCATAATCGGTTTTAAGACGGCAACAGTTGGAGAAAATGCTGCACAGATGCGCGTAAAACGAGCATTTAAGAGGAAATCTCGAAAGTCTGCGCTCGCGGCGTTTCTGGCTGCTGTTACTGTAATACTTACGCTTACTTTTGGCGTATCTCTTATGAATGTTAAACCAACTTTGACTCCTCCTGAACCGTACGAATTGCATGATGGAATTGCAACTATAAACTTCGTGCAAATTTCTGATGGCCACCTTCATCGCTTCCAATACAAAGCGAAAGATGGAACTATTATGCGCTTTATTATTATTAAAAAGAATGGTGGAGCGTACGGAGTTGGATTGGATGCTTGTGAAAATTGCGGAGATGCAGGATATTACGAGAAAGACGGTAAAATTATTTGCCGCAAATGCGATGTAGCAATTAACTTAGCGACAATTGGATTTAAGGGTGGCTGTAATCCTATTCCTTTCCCGTATAAAGCTTCGCACGGCAAAATCACTATTCATACTGCTGATTTAGATGCGCTTAGCTCGCATTTTAAGTAAGGAGCAACTTTAAATGTTTATGATACGCATGGTTGCTCGATCTCTTGTGCGACAATTAAAAAAACGCGTTCTAATCGCGCTTGTAGTTTGCTTAAGCGCATGCGTGAGTGTTGCCATGCTTAGTGTTGTTTACGATGTTGGAGATAAAATTAACGCAGAGCTTAGCTCATATGGTTCAAATATTGTTGTTCAGCCAAAATCTAACGCTGTAGTGAATGATTTGTATGCTTCTAGAGAGCGGACGAATTCTTCTTTACGTAGTCTATCTGTTGCAGAAAGCCAAGAGTCAACTGCTTTTTGAAAGAATCGGATGCTGCGAAAATTAAAATGATTTTCTGGGCATTTAATATCACAAATTTTGCGCCGAAAATAAGAGTTCATGCAGATTTGGAATCTAAATCTTCTTCTAATTTAGTAATTCCGATTATTGGAACTTGGTTTAATCGCAAGCTTTCGCTCGCTTCTGGTGAAACAACAGTTGTAGGTGTTAAAGGATTGCGCTCGTGGTGGAAGATACGTTCAGGCAGATGGGCAAAAGATAATCAATCTGAGGCAATGGTTGGTTTTAAATTAGCTGAGCGTTTACGTGTAAAACTTGGTCAGAGTTTGCGTTTGCTTCGCTCAGGGCGCCATGTTTCGTTGCGCGTTGTGGGCGTTTATGAATCTGGCGATGATGACGATAACGCAATTTACGCAAATTCTATTGACGCTCAAAACCTTGCAAATAAGCCGAATATGGTTGATTCGATTGAAGTAAAGGCACTTACTACTCCTGAGAATGATTTAGCGCGTAAAGCTGCTAAGAATCCGGCAGCTTTAAGTCAGGAAGAGTGGGAAACTTGGTATTGCACGGCTTACCCGAGTTCTATTACTTACCAAATTGAAGAGGTTATTCCGGAAGCTGTAGCAAAGCAGGTTCGTCAAGTCGCAGCGTTGCAAGGAAACGTGCTTAATAAAACTCGTGCTGTTATGGTTTTGATGACTGCATTAAGTTTGATTGCTGCTGCAGTTGCTGTAGCAAATCTTATGGCAGCTTCTATCTCGGAGCGTTCTGGAGAGCTTGCATTGCTCAAAGCATTGGGTGCTCGAGATGGTGCTGTTATGCGTCTTATGCTTATGGAAACTGCTGTTATTGCGTTCGGCGGAGCATTGCTCGGTATGATTTTTGGTTTTTCAGTAGCTCAGATTATTGGTTTTACTGTGTTTAGCTCTGCGATTTCGTTCCGACCAATGGTTTTCGTGCTTGTGTTTGTGTTGCTCGCGCTAACTGTTCTTGTAGCTGCAGGCTCATCGATTCGTTCGATTTTAAGCGTGCGTCCTGCGGAGGTGCTTCATGGCAGGTAAATCTTATATGACGTCAAATAATACGATGTTTATCACAATGCTATTTAGCGCGGTATTTCGCCGTAAATCGCGTGCTTTAATGGCTGTTATTGCAACTCTTGTTGGTGCTGCTACTCTGTTTTGTTTGGCTGCAATCTGCTTGGTTGTACCTCAACAGATGAGTGACGAAATGCGTGCCTATGGAGCGAATATTATCGTAACGCCAATTGATGGTGAGTGGAAAAACGGTATTGATCGTGCAATGGTTTTACATACGAATGATATGGTTCTCGCAAAAGGTGTTATGCGTTTTGCTACGTATCGCTATGAAAATGTGCGAATCAATGCAGCTCCGTATGTGCTTGCTGGTGTTGATGTTCGTTTAGTGAAGTCATTAAATAAGCATTGGAATGTTGACGGCGCTTGGCCTAGTAGTGGAAATGTGATGGTTGGGCGTGACGTAGCTCACGCTATGGGATTGAAAATAGGATCTCGTATTTCGATTGCGTATAGATCTACTGATAATACTGTTGGCTCTCATAAGCCTGCAGACAAGCATGATGATAAGTCTTCTGATAGGTCTTCTGATAAGTCTTCTGATAGGTCTTCTGATAAGTCTTCAAGTAAATCTGCAGGTCAATCTACGGGTCAATCTACAACTCAGTCTGCGAATAATTCTGCGCAAAATTCATCTCAACAAAAACTTGTTGAAGGCAGAGTTTCAACGGATATTATGGATACTAACGGCACAACTTTCCGTGTTTGTGGCATCTTGGATACTGGCGGAGCTGAAGATTCTATGTTGTATGCTCTTAATGCGGATGTGAATACTCTTACTGGTGTTAAGCGCGGAGCAGATGTAATTGCTTACTCGTCTTCTGCTCCTAGCGTTGATGCTGTTGTGAGAAGTATCAACGATATGACTTCTATGCGTGTGCGCGCTCAGCAAGTTACTAAAGTCACTGCTGCTGACACTGGAATTATTACGATGCTTCGTAGCCTGTTTTGCATAGTTTCGCTAGTTGTGCTTGTTTTGATGATGGTTGGTGTGAGCACTACTATATCTTCGATTGTGCAGCAGAGGCGAAATGAGATTGGTTTGCGTAAAGCTTTGGGTGCGAGTGAGAGAAGTATTTGCTTTGAGTTCACTATGGAGTCTGGATTATATGGCTTTATTGGCGGAATTGCAGGTACTGCAGTAGGTTATGTGTTTGCGCGATTGCTTGCGAGGATGGTATTCTCCAGAGATTTGAGTGTGAATTGGTGGTTAGTTATGTTTTCCGTTACTTTTAGTGTAATTGCATCTTGTGTTGCTGCTTTGCCTCCTGTTTTGAAGGCTTCGAAAATTGATCCTGCGATTGTTCTTCGAGAAGAATAGTTTTAAGCAAAATCTTTTTAAATTATTCAAGGTTTGAATTGAGAATTTTAGTGAGTTTAGTTGAGGATTTAATATGACACAGAATAAGGATTTAATATGACACAGAATATAGAAAATAAGCTGGAAAGTACTTGTCTTAAGCCAAAAATGCTTTTGACTTTGGATCATATTTCCAAGATTTATGGATCTCTTCGCGCTGTTGACGATTTGTCACTTACTGTTCCGGAAGGGCAGTGGCTTTCAATTGTTGGATCTAGCGGATCTGGAAAAACTACTTTAATGAACATTATTGGATGCATGGATTCTCCTTCTAAAGGCTCTGTGTCTTTACAAGGTAGAAAACTTGAAGATCTTAATTCTGGACAACTTGCAGACGTTCGTAAAAATGTAATTGGACTTGTGTTTCAAAAGTTTTATCTTGTTCCGCATTTAACGGCTGTTGAAAACGTTATGGTTGCGCAATATTATCATTCTGTTGTTGACGAAGCTGAAGCTTTGGATGCTTTGGATCGAGTTGGTTTGAAGGATCGCGCTCATCATTTGCCAAGCCAACTTTCAGGTGGTGAGCAACAGCGTGTTTGTGTTGCTCGCGCACTTATCAACTGCCCGAAGTTACTTCTTGCGGATGAGCCAACTGGTAATTTGGATGAAAAAAATGAGCAGATTGTGCTCGAATTGTTTAAACAACTACACAATCAGGGAACGACTATTATTGTTGTAACTCACGATTCTTTGGTAGCTCAATGTGCAGATCGAGAAATTATGCTCAATCACGGTGTTCTTGTTGGTGAGCGTTGGAATAATGATGATGCGCGCAAAACGTACGAGGAGATTGGTGGAAAGCCTGCTTTTACAAGTGCTCATGTTGATGAAAGTGTTGCTGAAGTTTTACAAAGTCATGATCCGACTAAGTCGCCTAAATTAGCGAATTTAGATGATTAGTTGCGCGAAGTTTTAAAATATACAAGATTTGAAGGCGATGTTTTATGGTTTCAGATAACACGTTTCACGATGTTTCACGCAATGAGTTGAAAACTAAAAAAGTTGCAAAAACTGTGGCTACGCTTGCGGCTATAGCTGCGTCATCTGCTATGTTTTCTGCTTGCGGTGAGCCTAATGCTGTGCCAATGAACGATGAGTTTGCTGGAAATTCTGGTCAAAGCGCGGACGATGGTGGTAATCCTTCTGGAAAGTATGATTCTGGAGCTCAACAATCTCAATCTTCTGCGCAAATTGAGGATTCTGCTGATTCTAAAAATCAGCAGAACCAGCAAAATCCTCAAAATCCTCAAAATCAGCCTAAAATCGACACTGGTAATTACAAAGATGGCGAATATAAAATCAAAGCTACATATGGTCCAGTTGCAGAAGACAGTTTTGACGTGAATCTAAATATTGCAAGCGGTAATGTGAGCAGCGTTGAAATCACGCCTCACCCTTTTACGCCTGTTTCAAAAAAGCATATGGACGCTTTCTCTAAGGTGATTTCTAGCAAAATCGTTGGGAAGCCGCTAAAAGATTTGCATATTTCGGTTGTTGCTGGAGCAAGTTGGACTAGTGACGCATTCAACAAAGCGCTTGACGTTGCGCGCAAAGAGTCTTCAATTAACTCTGCAAAATAATTACATAACGCGCTCGCGCTGAGCAAAAGAAAGAATCATAACCAATACGCTATGTACGCAAAAATTCAAGCATATGAGAATTGTATTTACTTCAGAGCCTGGATAATATGCATAATTTGTCATAGGAACTTGTAGTAGTTCTGCTAATGATTGTGCATACATGCAAATAAGCGTAGATATAACAAAAAGTGCTACTAATATTATTGACATTATCCAGCGTTTGCGCTCGCGACAAAATGCAATAACACAAGCCAACAATACAAGATTTACTACACTCGTCCATGCAAGACCGGCATATAAAATATACGCGTTCGATGTGTTAATAAAATATCTATATGCAAGAGTAAGTATGCATATTGCGTCAAGTGGAATAAATAATAACCACGCATACTTGCGTTTACAAATGTCCTTTAACGAATTCATTATTTACCTCCTTCATAAAAGAATAAAAAATATCATAAAATTTTAATATTTAGCACGTACTGATAAAAGAAACTAGCAAAGCGCTAGTTGCATGCATCTTTACGGTGCAACTAAACAACACACTGAAAATTTTACTATTGCATTTATATTGATGTCAATAAAATCATAAAACGATGCCTTATGTATCTAGAATTGTTGTTTTGCTGTTATGAGTATTGTTTTGCTGTAAATATCAATCAAATATATTTAATATATTAAAATGTGTGATTTTGGTTTTAATCATTGAATGTGCGCACTGTAATAGTTGATTAACGTTGTAAACATGACGCATGTTGTAGTGGCGGATTTTGCGATTTTTGCAATTTTTGCCACGATAACTCTTATAACATAGCAACAAAACAGAATTTTGCATCACAGATTAACCGCTTGCTTGAATCTGTTTCGCAAGAACGCATCCAAATACTCGATTGAAATAGATCTAAGTACTCGATTAAAGCGCAAGAAAGTACAATAAGTTATTCTTGCACAATGGCTATTTCTCTACATGAAGTGGAACGTGTACATTAATAATCCACGAATCGCCATCTTCAATAACTTTAAAAGTTCCGCCAACTTGTTCCGCAAGCATCTTATGAAAACGCAGTCCATATCCTAATTGCAAGTTAGCAAGAATACCGCGTTGCGCACTATTTATACACGTAATATGACATTCATGGTCATTAAGCATTACATTCATAGCGTATTCTTTAGGCTTTGCAGCATGCTTTTTTACGTTCGCAAGCAGTTCTCTGCAAATATATTCAATTTGAGCACATTCTTCAAAAGGCAAATGGATTGACCTAGAATCTTCAGCAGCTAAATCACTACTCAAATCAATGGAACCAATATAACCAAGCTTTTCAAATGACTTTTGTTCACAGTCAAATAAAACACGTAAGCCTGTGCAAAAATCTTTATAACATGTAGTCGATTGCATAACATCGCCAGTGCTTGCAGTTGCAGCATTGTCAAGAAGAGAAATAATATTACGTGCTCTATGAACAGTTGTAGTAGCACGTTGAAGAATCTCTCGCGAATTTTCATTCTCTTGGTCATGAGTTGTTTGAGGTTCAATAGATTGTTGTGCCATTATCATAATGCTGGAAAGCTCATTAGTTACTTCATCGTGCATGCGAATTGCTGCAATAGTGGTATATTTTTGAAAAACGTTGTAACGCTGTGCAAATAACTGTTCCTGTTGCTGGTGAATAGTAGAAATATAGTATTTTACAATTGCGCTAGAAATAAGAGTGATAAGAAGCCACCACCCCAACACATAAGCGTTTTGAAAATCGCATATAATAAATAACCATGAAGATACCCCGCAAGAAGAAAGCGCTGTGTACCAAGGTTGAGTAATTACAGCAATTGCCAAACAAATCAATATGGTAAGCATCATAGATGAATAGTTGATATTTGGCGCAATAATTACCAACGGCATCCAAATAAGCACAATAAAAGATGCTTTACGAGGCCATATTGCAATGCATAAGCAGATTACAATCCATACTATTTCAACCGCAATTGCATGACAATTAGAGTAGTAATGAAGATTATTATAGAAACAAATTTCAAGAATCAAAGTACAACTTATGATTGCACCAATTCCAATTTTCTGCCAAGCATCATGCGGCAAAAAATTGATCATACGCGTTAATAATTTCATAACTACCTACTTTTACACGTTAATTTCTTACACGTTATATGTCATGCGAATATTTTGCGAGCGCAGCAAGCGCCTGCATTCGACTTCGGACGTGAAGTTTTCCATAAATACGCCGTAAATGCGTGTTGACTGTTGAAACTTTCACATTAAGCTGATCTGCAATCTCTTTCGTAGAATACCCCTGTTTGCACAAGCGCATAATTTCCGATTCTTGAGGAGACAAAACTGAAGTCTTCGGAAGTTGAGAAATCATATTAAATGATTCTTGCGGAGTGTGAAAATAGTCAATATATTGTGGCAATTCTGGACACCCATAGCTTGTTGTGCGCGATTGTATAGCTGCAACTACGTCTGATAAATTGTCTTTATGTATTAACGCTTGACCACCCGACTTAGCAACTTGCAATACGTATTCATCTAACATGTAGGAAGTAATGCCAATTAAAACAATATTGCTATTGCGCTCGCGAATTGCTTTAATTACATCAACGCCACTCATTTCCCTCATTGACATATCTACTAAAAGTACGTCAGGAGTATTTTCTGTAACGCAACGATGAATAGCTTGTTTTGCAGAAGAACACATCCATGCACAAACAAAGTTTTCAGGCAAACGACTTTTTAGAAGAAGTTGCATATATCGCAATACAAGCGTGTCATTATCAACAATTGCGTAAGTAGTGTTCATACAATATATGGTATCTTGTTTGGGAATCCACTTATCAAGAGATGTGCGATTGTATTGTTTTTCTCAAATTATCAAGATTGTACACATTAAAGTGCCATACGCTAGCACTTTCCGTTGGCACACTCCATTCTTCGGTTTTACTATTGACAGTAAAGCGAATTATTTGAGTTGTTGGCTTATTTATAACTTCAAAATTAGTGAGTTGATTCCACGTAATGCGATGAAGATGCTTATCGTCTAATTTAGCTAGATTGCCCGAGCCTAAAATGGCATTCGGATTAACAACAATAAACTCATTATCAGTGGCGGCAACAATACGCGCATCAACGCTTTGCGCTACATAGAATAATCGAGGTAATAAAAATAGTTTGATTAAATCTTTCCACCAAGGGTCGTACTTCATAGTAAGCACATACGTTTTACCAACTGAAAGATTATGCGCTTTAAAGTACTCAACAATATCCTCTTCTCGTATACCGCGCAAAGGATTAGTCATAATAAGCACCTACTCGTGATTCTTGTTTTGTAAATTATCAACATACTAACGTGCAGATTTTATCTACACAAATAGGCGTACCTATTTTTAACGATAGTGCTTTTAGAAAACTTTTAAAAACTTTTACTATTAGCAGTTTGTATGTTTCCAACAATCAATATTTAAGGATATTTCCGTTTTGGAATTATTTTTAAGTAGAGACGTACTTATGGAGTTATCGTGGCAGTTTTTGCTAATTTTGCAATTTTTGCCACGATAACGTGCTTAAAAAAAATATAGCGTTGCAATTCTTTGTTGCTTTTACACTACAAAAAATATAAAATATTAGTATGAAAGCAACAGAAGTGAGGCTATTGTGTCAAACAAAGAGATACTCCTTAACTATTTAGATAATAATCATGGAATAATTACATACAAGGATTGTAAAACATTAGATATTCCAACTATATATTTAACTCGTTTGAAAGACGAAGGTGTTCTTAATCGAATTGAAAGGGGGATTTTTCTCTCTTCCAATGGTGATTATGACGAATATTACTTCTTTCAATATCGTTATCCACAGGCCGTATTCTCTTATGTTTCAGCTCTTTATCTTCAAGGTTTTACAGATGAAATTCCACAACATTTTGAAGTAAGCGTTCCTAGAGGATATCGTTTTAATAATCCACCCTCAAATTTAGCTATTCATTGGGTTTCAAGATTGTATAGCAAGTTAGGCGTTACTAAAACGGCTACCCCAATGGGGAATGAAGTACGTGTCTATGATTTTGAACGTATTATTTGTGATTTTATAATAAACAGAAACAGCATTGATTCTGAACTCTTTGTTAAAACTCTTCAAGCTTATAGTAAGTATAACGGGAAAGATCTTATAAAACTTCATGAGTATGCAACAAAAATGAATATATCCAATAAAGTTAAGCAAACACTGGAAGTGCTACTGTGAATAAGGCAAAATCGGCAGTGGCAAAATTATTCGAAAAAATATAGCTATACGAAAGGAATAACATTTTCAAGCGTACTCGATGAAATTATAAACTTATTGAACGTTCTTAATGCTAAGCAAAATGACTAAATTTTGTACCCATTGGCGACATAAAAATGTCGCGTTATTTTTATGAGGTTATCATAAATGTTGATTTCTCGCCATTTATTGCGTATCTCTATTATTTGCGCTGGCGACAAAGCGACAATTTTGGCGACATAAAAATGTCGCTTTGTATCATATTTCTCATGCTTATTCTTGACAAAATCATACAGTGACTTTAATATTTTTAATAAAAGTTTAATTTAATTAAAGTTTATAGGCTGAAGAAAGGGGTGATATGGATCATATTCCAAGATGGATGGCTAATCTCACAGACGAAGACATGTCGTTTATAAAGAACTTTGTATTATCGTCTGGATCGTTAAAAGAAATGTCGCAAATGTATCAAGTCTCTTACCCAACGATGAGAATCATGCTTAACAGGCTCATTGAAAAACTGCGCATAAGCGACAATGAACCAGAAGACACGTTCGTTCTTTTAGTAAAGAGTCTTGCTATTGACGATAAATACGATGTTGACACAGCTCGAACACTCATAAATGAATATAGAAAAAGAAAGGATGAATCATGAGCTATGCATTATTTGGTCCGATAATTGACATTCTTATTGTATTTGCTATATGCGTATTAGTGTTATTTATTGCAAGAAGTCTTATTCGCTATGCGCATTCTCTTAAGAAAGATGATAAGTCATCTAAGCAGTCTGCAGAAGATAAAAGAATTGCGTTACAGGACTTATAAAATACAAAAACGAGTTATCGTGGCAGATTTTGCGATTTTTGCAATTTTTGCCACGATAACGTGCGATTACGGTTTACGCGATATAGTCGCATAACTATTGCGTGTAACTATAGTTACGTAACTATTGTTGAGTAATCAGTTAAAAAACATTGTTTGTGCGTCTACGAAGTTGATGCTTGTTTTAGCATGACGAGGATTGTAAGAAGTTGGATACTTTGTAAAAAGCATAAATATTTTCTTATAGTCGCGATTTTTTGCATTCTCAACTAAAGTTGCGTGCTGCAACAACTTGCTCACTGTTTCAGCTTCGTTGAGATTATTACGCCACTTACATTCTGCAATAAGAAGTTGCTTGTTAATATCGTCTTGCGCAACAATATCGATATCAGTTTGTTCACGAGCAAAAGGATCGGCACCCCACCATTTACCTAACTTAGTTGGCAAAAAGTCCATTCCACCAATTTTGCATTGGTGCACAATCCACTGTTCGCACATTTTCTCAAACTGTTGACCTACAAAAGCACTAAACACTTCATGCTCACCACCAAGAACGCTACTTGCGGCAGCGTGTGAAAGTCCGCGTTCAATCAATCCTTTATTAGGAGCAACAAACCTATACCAATACGCAAAAAATGGGTCACAAATCTGCCATGATCCTTTTTTACAATTAAGTGGATTCATGCCAAATGGAATATTTCTTTCAATCAGCCCAAGTCCTTCTAATGTTTTCAAATACACGTTCACTGATGTAGCTGGCAATCCAATACGATCCGATATTAAAGTCGGAGTATTGCATCCCGTAGCGAGGGCATTTAGCACACTATTGTACGTTGAAGGATCGCGCAATTCTTGGCGCATAAGCATGTCTGGTTCAGCGTACAAAATTCCTGAAATGTTAAAGCATAATTGCTCAAGATTTTCCGCAAACGTAGAATTATCATCCAACTGCTCAATATAGTATGGTGTTCCTCCGAGTGATGCAAAATAGTTGATTTTATCTTCCCAAGTAGCATTATTTGGCATAAGCTCAGCTGCTTCAAAAAGATTAAATGGTTGCAAGCGAACCTGCGCTGTACGTCTTCCATAAAGCGGACTCTTCTTACCAAGCACTTCACTTTCCATGAATCCTTCGTTACTGCCACACAAAATAAGAGTCATGTTTGCATTCTTAAATTTATGATCTATCGCAATTTGGAATGTTGACGCTAAGGATTTATCTGCTTGAGCTGCGTAAGGAAATTCATCGAAAACTAGAATAAGTGGAGATTGAGAAGCGTTCTGATCTGCGTTGTTAGATTGTTGTGCAATAAAATCAAGAGCATCGTTCCAATTGTTAAATGATCCTGTAGTTGCGGGGAGATTGAAGAAATCATATACAGTGCGAGAGAAATCGCGCAAATTCTCAATATTAGTTTGCTCGCGAGCAGTAAAAAGTATTGCGTGCTTATTTTTACAAAATTGTGAAATAAGCGAAGTTTTTCCTATTCGTCTTCGACCATAAACTATTGCCATCTGGAACGAGTGCTTACTGTTTTCATACAGTTTTTCAAGTACCTGTAACTCGTCTTTCCTGCCGACAAAAACCATATTCCACCTGCTGCTATGCCGATAATTGCAATATTTTTCAGTGCATCTTATAGCTGCCTAAATTGCACTCAAGTTATTATAATCGCGATTATTATAATCGTAATTATAATAATCTAAATTATATTATTTTTCAATATAATCAACGCAATCGCACGTTATCGTGGCAGTTTTTGCTAACTAGAATAAGTCGTCGTGAGATCCTAAGCGTAGAAATATAATGCAATCTTCTTTAACTTGATACAACAGTAGAACATCTGCAGACACATGCAATTCATGCACGCCTTTGTATGAGCCTTTAAGAATATGATCTCTATAAGTTGCAAGCTCGCGAGAATCTGCACCATTGCAAATAAGTCTCACAATATTGATTACTTGCTCAATATCGTAATGCTTCTGCTTATATTTCTTAACATCTCGCAGATAGATTGGACTATAAAATGGCGGTTTAGGCATTGCGCATCAGCTCAGCAAAATCGTCTACAGTGCCTGCAGCTATTGGTTTTTCTTTCATAGCTTCATCAATAGCGTGCTCATATGTAGAACTTTCAAGTGAAAATGGGAAACGTTGCGTATTTACAATCTGATACAAGAATAGGTTGACTGCTGAACTCATATCAAGACCATAATGTTCAAGAACTTGCGATGCACTATCTCGTATTTCTGGATTAACTCTTACACTTAATCTGCCTGTTCTAGCTGTTTTTGTAGAAGTCATGTCGTTTCCTTTAAGCTCAAAATCATAAATTTGTTATTCATGCTTTGCTTTATTATAACAGACCTACAGCACCCAACGTAATACCAAAGTAGCACCATTGTGTACACAATTATTACAAAATAACAAGTTATCGTGGCAAAAATTGCAAAATTAGCAAAAACTGCCACGATAACTCGGTTTTTGCGATATAATATAACTCATACGCCAATACGAAAAAGGCGTTTGGCTCTTGTAAAAGGATTTTGCTATGACCGTGAATCAAGAAAAACTGTATCGCCGCGAAAAGTATCTTAGCAAAATTCGCGCGTTTTACGATGATAGCGATCTTATAAAAGTGATTACCGGAATTCGCAGATGTGGCAAATCAAGTCTTATGCGAACAATTATTGATGAGCTTAAAGAACGAAGTAATCCAGTTCCAGAATCTAATATTATTTATATAAATCTTGATAAACGCGAATACAGAAACGTAAAATCAGCCGATCAGCTTGACTTTCTTATAGAAAAACTTACTAATACTAGTGGCTTAAAATACGTGTTTCTAGATGAAATACAAAATGTTAAAGGATTTGAAGAAGTATTAAACGGCTTTCGAGAAGAAGGCGGATATTCTATTTTTATAACGGGATCCAATTCCTATTTGCTAAGTGGTGAATTAGCAACAAAATTAACTGGAAGATATCTTGAATTTGAGATGTTTCCGCTAAGTTTTGACGAGTATGAAGATTTCAAAAAATTCTATGATAAACCAGTAGATTCCGACATTAGTAAAGAGCTTAATAATTATATTCTCGAAGGTGGTTTCCCTCGTACTATTGCCATAGATAATATGAGTGACAAGCGAACGTATGTAAGTAATGTTATTAAAGAAATTTTTGATAAAGATATTAAAACTCGAGTAAAAATTAAAGATACGCAAGCATTTGAAGCTGTACGTAACTATATTATTAACAATTTTGGCGCTACGACTAGTATCAATAGCTTGTGCGAATCTTTAAAGAAGAATGGATTAGCTATAAGTCGTACTACTTTAGCAAGGTATATTCGTGTTCTTTTGGATGCGAAAATCATTTATGAATGCCCACGTTTCGACATGAAATCAAAACGTGCTCTTTGCGGAGAAAAGAAGTATTACTTAGCAGATTTAAGTTTTTATTACTCTCTCAATACGGATAATCGCATAAACTATGGTCCTACTTTGGAAAATATTGTGTACTTATACGCTAAAAGCTTTGGATACTCTATAAGCGTTGGTCGTATTGGAAAGTTGGAGTGTGATTTCATTCTGCGCAATGCAGATATGGATTATTCTTACGCGCAAGTAGCTTATACGATTTTGCTGAGTCGTCAAACAGAAGACCGCGAGTATAGGGCTTTAGAAGCTATTCATGATAATTATGAAAAATATGTTATGACCATGGATTCACTTATACAAAAACGTAACGGCATTAAGCACGTAAATATTGCAGATTTTATTAAAAATAAGCAGATTTTTTAGAAAACTAGAATAAATAATCTGTGCGTTATCGTGGCAGATTTTGCGATTTTTGCAATTTTTGCCACGATAACTCCATAAGTACGCGGATATTTAAAATAGTTCCAAAACGGAAATATTCTTAAATAATTAAATAAAAAAGAGGTTGCTTATGAAAAGTGCATAAGCAACCTGAGTGATTAACTGATTAACTAATTAACGAAGTAATTAAGCAACTAAGCGACTACTGGTTAGCGACTAGAAATCCCAATCATCATCATCAGTTTCAACTGACTTGCCCATAATGTAGCTTGAGCCAGATCCAGAGAAGAAGTCGTGATTTTCGTCTGCAGCAGGAGATAAAGCCGCGAGAATTTCCGGGCTTACATGAGTTTCTTCTTCGCTGTATTTTGCTGGATATCCAAGGTTCATCAAAGCCTTGTTAGCGTTATAGCGCACGAAGTCAAAAACGTCATCGTGGAAGTCAAATCCTTCGTAAATCTGACCAGAATACTCAACTTCCAAATCGTACAAAGTGTCGAGCAAGTTCATAGTGAACTTTTCAAGATTCTTCTGATCTCGCTCGCTCCTAAGTTCCAAACCGCGCTGGAACTTGTATCCTGAATAATAGCCGTGAATTGCTTTATCGCGCAAAATCAAGCGAATCATGTCTGCAGTATTCATCATCTTACCGCGAGAAGCAAAGTAAAGTGGCAAATAGAATCCTGCGTAAAGAAGAAGTGACGAAAGCATAGTTGCAGCAATCTTACGCTTAAGCGGATCTTCGCTTTCATACTCGCAAAGCACAGTGGTAACGCGCTGCTGCAAAACATCGTTTCCAACAGCCCAACGGTAAGCTTCGTCAATCTCCTCGCTAGAGCAAAGAGTAGAGAAAATAGAGGAGTAGGAACGTGCGTGAATTGATTGCATAAAAGCAATATTTGTGTAAATAGCCTGCTCATGCTCAGTGCGAGCGTGCTCAATCTGGCAAAGCTCACCAATAGTTGCCTGGCTGGTATCAAGCAAAGTCAAGCCTGTAAAAACGCGAGTAGTGGTTTTACGCTCAAGGTCAGTGAGTGAGCGCCAAGAAGGAATATCATTGCTCAGAGGAACTTTTTCAGGAAGCCAGAAGTTAGCTATAAGGCGATTCCAAACATCCAAATCCTTGTCGTCAATAATATTGTTCCAATTAACTGGGCGCACGCGCGATCCGTGATGGTAGCGATACTGAGCTGGTGTGATGGAAGCTGCCATCATAGCGTCATCTGCGATTATGCGATTTGTGCCAAAAGGCTTATCGAGGCTACTTCTAAGCGCAGTTGGGTCGAGCGCAGTTGGGGCGAGCTCGGTTGGGCTGAGTTCTGTCATAATTACTCCTGATTTTGTGTTTACGTTTTATAAAATTTTTAAGTTTTGATTTAATCTTTTAAAGATTTACGGTGCTAAGATTTACAGCGTAAATCTTCATAGCTCTAAGATTTATTGTCATAGATAGATTTACAGCGTAAAGATTTTTGCGCTACGCACTATAGTGTGCAGCTAACGCAGCCCTCAATTTCCGTACCTTCTAAAGCTTTCTGGCGAATACGAATGTAGTAAAGAGTCTTAATACCCTTACGCCATGCGTAAATTTGAGCTTTGTTCAAATCGCGAGTAGTAGTAGTGTCTGGGAAGAACAAAGTAAGTGACAATCCTTGATCCACATGCTGAGTTGCTTGCGCATAAGTGTCAATAATTGCCTTCCAACCAATTTCGTAAGCATCCTTGAAGTATTGCATATTGTCATTCGTCATGTAAGCTGCAGGGTAGTAGACGCGACCAACTTTGCCCTCTTTACGAATCTCAATGCGCGAAGCAATCGGGTGAATCGAACTCGTTGAGTGGTTAATGTACGAGATAGAACCAGTTGGAGGAATAGCTTGCAAATACTCGTTGTAAATGCCATCGCGCAAAATCTCATCGCGCAACTGCTCCCAATCGCTGACGGTTGGAATTGCAACGTTAAAACGAGTAAACAAATCACGAACTGTTTGAGTTTTAGGTTCGAGCGAGCGGCTTCCGTTAGTGTACTTATCGAAGTAGTTGCCTTTGCCTGCAGGCTTAGCGTAAGCGCTAGTCTTAAAGCTTGCAAAAGCGTGACCGCGCTCCACAGCCAAAGCGTGAGAAGCTTTATAAGCGTTGTAAGCAACTGTCATAAAGTACATGTCTGTAAAGTCAAGAGCTTCATCGCTGCCATATTGCATGTGTTCGCGAGCAAGGAAACCGTGCAAGTTCATCTGACCTAAGCCGATTGCGTGGCCTTCAGCATTTCCACGGCGAATTGAAGGAACGGAATCAATCGAAGTGCGCTCGGAGACAGAAGTGAGTGCGCGCACAGCAAGCTCAACGCTTGCACTCAAGTTTCCATCCATCGCCTTAGCGATATTAAGCGATCCAAGATTGCAAGAAATATCGCGACCTACGTGACTGTAAGTCAAATCTGCGTTATAAGTGCTTGCTTCCTGAGTTTGTAAAATCTCAGAGCACAAGTTGCTCATAGTAATGCGACCTTCAATAGGATTCGTGCGATTGACAGTATCTTCAAACAAAATGTAAGGGTAGCCTGATTCAAACTGAATCTCAGCAAGCGTCATAAAGAATTCACGAGCGTCAATGTACTTCTTGTGAATGCGAGGATTTGCAACCATTTCATCATAATGTTCAGTAACGGAAATGTCTGCAAAAGGCTTACCATACTCGCGTTCAACATCGTAAGGGCTAAATAAAGCCATCTTTTCTTTACGCTTAGCGAGCTCAAAAGTAATATCTGGAATTACAACGCCCAAAGAAAGTGATTTGATACGAATTTTCTCGTCAGCGTTCTCGCGCTTAGTGTCCAGGAAACGCATAATATCTGGGTGGTGAGCGCTAATGTATACAGCTCCAGCTCCCTGACGAGCGCCAAGCTGATTAGCGTAAGAGAATGAATCTTCTAAAAGTTTCATAACAGGCACAACGCCGCTAGATTGATTCTCGATTCGCTTAATAGGAGCGCCAAGTTCGCGCAAATTCGTAAGTAGCAGAGCCACTCCGCCACCGCGCTTAGAAAGTTGTAAAGCAGAGTTAATTCCACGAGCAATAGATTCCATGTTATCTTCCAAGCGCACAAGGAAACAGCTTACAGCCTCGCCGCGCTGAGCTTTACCAAGATTTAGGAATGTTGGTGTGGCTGGTTGGAAGCGACCTAAAAGCATCTCATCCAAATAGTTCAGTGCTGCTTTTTCATCACCGTCTGCAAGTTCCAATGCAACGGCAGCTGCTCGCTGAGCGAAGTTTTCCAAATACTGCTTGCCATCAAAAGTTTTCAAAGCGTATGAAGTATAGAACTTAAAAGCGCCTAAGAATGTGCCAAAAGTGTGGTGAGCAGATTCTGCATGCTCATAGAACTTGTTAAGGAAATCATCGCTGTACTTGCCGAACACATTGCCGTTGTAGTAGTAGTTGTCAATCAAATAATTCAAGCGTTCACGAGTGGAATTAAATTTCATGCTATGTTTTTGCACATAATCCGAAATGTAAAGCTTTTCTGCTTCCTTGTCTTTATCAAACTGAATGCCTTTTTCTGGATCAAAAAGACCGAGCATAGCGTTAAGAACGTGGTAGTCGTGGCTGTTTTGAATTCTCTGCGCTGTGCTGTTAGCGCTATTACCAGTTGTGCTACCATCGGATTCAATGCTTGCGGTATCAGTGTGATCAAGATTAAGCGAAGTAGATTCGCTCATCGGATCTGTGCTATTCATTTGATTGATTCCTTTCTTTTACGCGTTGCGCTTACTTTTTAAACGCTGCTGTTTTTTATTTTTATTTTTATTTTTTTTTTATTATTTATTTATTTGATGCTTTTATTTATTGCTTGCTTATTTCGTTTCTTTTAATTGCTTTAAAAATTTAGGTATTCCATTCGCTACTTTTTCAATATCTTCTTGAGTTCCTGTTAATTCAAACGAGTACATATTTGGAATTGCACACTTTCCTGCAATCTGGCTTCCTGCAGCACAATAAGCTTCTGCGAAATTCGTATTTCCGGAAGAAATTACACCTCTAATAAAAGAACGATTTTCTCTGTTATTTAAGAATTTACGAACTTGTATTGGGATTGCTTTTGATATATTTCCTCCGCCATAAGTTGGTACTATTAGCACATATGGTTCGCGCACGTTTAGTTCTGGATCTTTCGGCCTAAGTGGTATGCGATACACGTTTACGTTGCTGCTAGGGAAATCACAATTTTTTACAAATCGCAATGTATTCTCGGAAACTGATGAAAAATACACTACTGCGCCAATTGATTCGCCTTTTGCTTTTGCTTCTGGCTCGCTTGGCTGTGCGATGTTTTCTTGTTCTTCTTGCTCGCTCATTTTATGCTTCTTGGATTTTTTCTGATTCTTGATTGCAATTTTCGAGTTTGTCTGCAATTTGCGCAATTAAATCTGGGCGGTATCCGCTCCAAGACGAATCTGGTGTAATAACTACTGGCGCTTGTCGAAATCCTGCTTCACGCAACTGATCTAATGTTGAAGGGCTTTGAGTTAAGTCTACTGTTTCAAAATTTACGCCAAGTTTAGTGAATTGACGTTTCGTGGCATCACATTGTGGGCAATGTGGCTTTGTGAAAACTGTTATAGTCACGATTCTTCTCCCTTCGCTGCATGTATTTGAGTTTTTTAGTTTTAGGTTCAAGATTCCTTTTGGTGCTTTTGTTTCTGAGCACGGTTTAACAGTCTACTACCAATTAACACTATTTATAGTGGTGTGTTGTGTAGTCAATCACTATATTTAGTATTTTTTAATTTTTGTAAATGCGCGTGTTTATAAGATTTATGCGGAATTTGAGCTATTCTATCAAAACTAAAAATGTAATCTTTATCACAAAATTGCGATTCCTGTTAGATCTTTAAATATGTGCTTTATCTTGTGCACATGCTTTATCTTGTGCACATAGGTAGATAAACTTAAAACGTGCATTTTGATTGGTTAAGTGTTAAAAGATAAAACAGTCATAAAACAATAAAACAGTCATAGATAATCAAAAGATAGAGGTACAAAATGACGGAAATTCAAGCTAAAGCAAATATTGGCGTTGTTGGCTTGGCAGCTATGGGTTCTAATTTAGCGCGTAATCTTGCGCATCATGGCAATACTGTTGCTGTTTACAATCGTCATTATTCTAGAACTGAAACTTTAATGAACGAGCATGGAAGTGAGGGTGCATTCGTTCCATCTAAAACTGTTGAAGAATTTGTAGCATCCTTGAAACGACCACGTACTGCAATAATTATGGTAAAAGCTGGAGCTCCTACTGATGCTGTTATTGAAGAACTTGCGAATGCTATGGAGCCTGGAGATATTATTGTTGACGGCGGAAATTCTTATTTTGAAGACACTATTCGTAGAGAGCGTGACATTCGCGCTCGCGGTCTTCATTATGTTGGTTGCGGTGTTTCTGGTGGCGAAGAAGGTGCTTTGCGTGGACCTTCTATGATGCCTGGTGGCACTGAGGAATCTTGGAAAACTCTTGGTCCTATTTTGAAGTCGATTGCAGCTGTTGCAGAAGGTGAGCCTTGTGTAACGCATATTGGTACTGACGGTGCTGGTCATTTTGTGAAGATGGTTCACAATGGCATTGAGTATTCAGATATGCAACTTATTGCTGAAAGTTACGATTTAATGCTTCGCGGTTTATGCATGAAGTCAGACGATATTGCTGACGTATTTAGTGAGTGGAATAAAGGCGAGCTTGATTCTTATTTGATTGAAATTACAGCTGATGTTTTGCGCCAGAAAGATGCTAAAACTGGTAAGCCTTTGGTTGAAATGATGGTAGATCACGCTGGAATGAAGGGTACTGGTACTTGGACTGTGCAATCTGCACTTTCGCTCGGAATACCTGTTACCGGTATTGCTGAAGCTGTGTTTGCTCGTGGACTTTCAAGTCAAGTTGACTTGCGAAAGGCTGCGCAAAGCCAAGATTTGACTGGTCCGGACGTGCATTTTGATTTTAATGATGATGAGCGTAAAGCTTTTATTGAAGATATTCGTCAAGCTTTGTATGCTTCTAAGATTGTTTCTTACGCACAAGGTTTTGATGAGATTGCTGCAGCGGCGATTGAGCACAATTGGAAGATTGATCAGGCTGCAGTTGCTCGCATTTGGCGAGGTGGCTGCATTATTCGAGCGCAATTCTTGAATCGTGTTTCTGAAGCCTTTGAGTCTGGGCAAGCCAGTGTTTCATTACTTTTTGCGCCTTACTTTAAGGAAGCTATTGAGCGATCTCAATCTGCTTGGCGTAGAGTTATTTCTCGCGCTGTTGAGCATGGTGTGCCTGTGCCAGCATTCTCAAGCTTGCTAGCTTATTATGATGGTTTGCGCTCCAAGCGTTTGCCTGCATCACTTATTCAGGCTCAGCGCGATTTCTTCGGCGCTCACACTTACGGTCGTATTGATGAGCCAGGAGTATTCCATACTTTGTGGGCAGAGCCTAATCGCCCAGAAGTAAAGCAAGATTAAAACAAATATAATCTAAAAATAATTCTTGCGTAAGCGTCACATGCGTTATTATTCTGCGTGTGACGCTTTCTTTTTGCCTTATAGTACCTTTTACAACTTGGATTGTAAATTTGTGCTGGGTTCGTTCAATTGTTGCTGAGTGCAGTTTTCCTTGATATTTCACCAGTTTTATAAAGATTTTCCCAATTGCGCCATGTTTTGTCAAGCAGATTTTCGCAAATGCGCCATGTTTTTATGGGTCAATTTTCCCAATTGCGCCATGTTTCGAACATGATATTTCCGCAATTGCGCCAACATAATTTGCTTTTTTAAGATTTTCGCTAAGCGTTGTGAAATCTATGCGATTATTGAATTGCAGCTTGCAGTGTTTCTGCTGTTGTCATCCAAGAGATTTCGTCTGTTCCGTTAGCGAAAGACGCAGGATATTTTGGGTTGTCATTTTCAGAAAGTACATTCATTAAAGCAACACTTTTTTCGACTCCAGCAGTCAAAAACCAAGTCTTGCGACTTCGTGCCAATATTGGAACAGTAAGCGACAATCGCATTGGCGGGTTCTTAGGCGAGTGGTTTACGCCAACAACAATGCGCTCGCGATTATTAACTTGCGGCAATCCTGGGAAAAGGGATGCCATATGAGCGTCAGGCCCCATGCCTAACACAGCTAAATCAAAAACAGGTTTTTCTCCTAATAAGCCAACAATCTCATCTTCGTATTCTCGTGATGCAGAATCTAAAATAGCGTCATTTTCAGCATCACTTGCATTCGAGATTTCTTCCGCACTGCGTTCATCTGAAGGCATCTCGTGAATATGAGATTCTGATAAAGCTTTGTTAGAAGTAAGCAAGTTAAGAAGCGTTTCGCGAGCTTTGAGCGCGTTTCGATCTTCGCTATCGTAAGATACAAAGCGTTCATCTGCCCACCAAATATGAACTAAATTCCAATTGATTGCAGGAAGAAGAGGATTGCTTGCTAACATGCGGAACATGCGAATAGTGTCAGTTCCGCCTGTAAGAAGTAAATGGAATGGTTTATTAAGATTTTGCACATTATTTTGTGAATCCATAATAATCGTAACTAATCGTTGTGCTGCAACAGCTGCAAGTATTTCACGATTATCATATCCATATACGATTGCATTATGAGAGAATTTAACATCGTCTGTCATGGTTTGCCTTGTTTACTTTATATTGTTTTTTCTTCTTTATGTTTATTGATTTATTGATTTATTTTACTTTATTTTGATTTATTTATTTATCTATCGATCGGTTTATCTATCTAGATTTATCTAGATCTATCTATTGCAGTCTGCTTTAACAATTTGAGCATAAATTTCATCTGGGTCGATTCTTCGTAATTCTTCACTTAGGCAATCATCTAAAGTGCGAATAGGAAGAGCAATTGGTTGTGCTGCTTGTCCTGGCAAGCTAATCATTGCTTGATCGCTTCCGTCTGGTCGAATCAGTGACAATACTCCATCTTCCCGCTCTAGTGTTACAGAAGTGATTGCTTTTGCGTCTTGTGTTTCTATGCTTTCAACAGGAACATTCAAAGTAATCTTTAGCCACATCTTAAGCAAATGCAAAGGAACATAGTGATTAGGTCCTGTTACGGTTGCTTTCAAAATAGGCAAGTGAGGTGGCTGATCTAGCATAGAAGCCAACATTGCTCGCCATAAAGTAAGGCGTGTCCAAGAAAGATCTACATCGTTTGCTGACCAGTTTTTGCGCAAATTTTGCACAGTTTTAATAGTGTCTTCAGAGTATTGTGCGTCAGTAATTCGACTACTAGCCATAGCTCCAAGTAAATCATGTGCAGGATCTTCTGGTGCATTAGTTGGCCACCAAGCAACAATCGGAGCGTCTGGAACAAGCAAAGGTATAACAAGAGTATCTGGGTGTCTAACTAAACCATTATGAGGGTATAAGATAATTATTTCTCCAGCTCCAGCGTCTGCGCCGAAACGTACTTGAGCATCAAGATTTGGTATAATTTCTCCTCGTTCATCAGCGTGTTCACTAGACCAATCGCGAACTATTGCAATAACTCTGCAAGGATGTTCTCTGCTTGCTGCGTTTGCTGCACCTAAAGCGTGTTCTAGTTCTTTAAGTGATGTGTCAATTAGTAAAGTGAGCACACGTCCAGTTGCGGATTCTCCTCGCTCTTCGTGAAGTTCGTCTATTTTAGACGCAATTTTGCTTGTATTCGTATCTGGAAGATCAATAATCATGGCAATCTCCAATGTCGATTATCTCGAGCAAGCATATCATCTGCTTGTTTAGGTCCCCAAGTTCCAGCTCGATATGGTTGAGGCTGTGTTCCAAGAGTGCTCCAGAATTCTTCAATAGGATCGAGAATTTTCCAGCTCAATTCAACTTCTTTAGTCGTTGGGAAAAGTGGTGGTTCTCCAAGAAGTACATCAAGAATTAGGCGTTCATAAGCTTCAGGGGAGCTTTCAGTAAACGAACGACCATAGCTAAAGTCCATAGACACATCGCGTACTTCCATAGCTGTTCCGCCTGGTACTTTTGCTCCAAATCTCATAGTTACGCCTTCGTCTGGCTGAACGCGAATCACAATTGCATTACTTCCAAGTTCACGTACAGCAGTAGATTCAAAAGGCAAATGTGGTGCTCTTTTGAAAATTACAGCAATTTCTGTAACTCTTTTACCTAAGCGTTTGCCTGTGCGTAAGTAGAATGGAACTCCAGCCCATCTGCGAGTGTCAACATCTAATCGCACTGCTGCATATGTTTCAGTAGTGCTTTTCGGATCGATTCCTTGTTCTTCTAAATATCCAACAGCTTTATATGATCCTTGCCATCCTGCAGAGTATTGTCCGCGAGCTGTATTTGTAGCTAAATCTTGTGGAAGTCGAATTGCGGATAATATTTTCGTTTTTTCTGCAGTTAAATCTCCTGCACGGAAACTAACTGGTTCTTCCATAGCTGTTAATGCCATTAGTTGGAGTAAATGATTTTGTATTACATCTCTAGCAGCGCCAATACCATCGTAGTATCCAGCTCTGCCACCTATGCCGATATCTTCAGCCATTGTTATTTGCACGTGATCAACGTAATTTGCATTCCAAATTGGTTCATACATTGAGTTTGCAAAACGAAATGCAAGAAGATTTTGTACAGTTTCTTTTCCTAAATAATGGTCGATTCTGAACACGGAATTAGGATCGAAAACTTCCGATACAACGCGATCTAATTCTTTAGCGCTTGCTAAATCATGCCCGAATGGTTTTTCGATTATCACTCTTCTCCATGCGTGATTAGAAGAATGAGAGAGTCCGGAAGCTGCTAGTTGTTTTGCAACTACTGGGAAGCTAGATGGTGGAACAGACATGTAGAATGCATGATTTCCGCGAGTTCCACGATCTCTATCTAATTCGCTTACTGTTTTACTTAAACGTTCAAAAGCTTGTGAATCATCAAAAGTTCCGCGTACAAATCGTATTCCCTTCGCAAGATTTGTCCACGTAGATTCGCGGAATGGTGTGCGACAATGTTCTTGAATATTTTCTCGTACAAAATTTACGAAATGTTCATCAGTCCAATCGCGTCTAGCAAAACCAGTAAGTCCGAATCCTGGCGGTAAAAGTCCGCGATTAGCTAAATCGTATACTGCTGGCATAAGTTTTTTGCGCGCTAAATCGCCTGTAATACCAAAAATTACTAAACTGCATGGGCCTGCGATGCGAGCTAATCGCAAATCTCTAGGATCTCGCAATGGATTATGCCATGTTAATGCTTTATCTACGGAATCGTTATTAGATTCTGTATTGTTGCATTGTGTCCTCAACTCAGTCATATTCACTATCGTAATGTTGTGATGATATTTTTCACACGCGCTTTATGATTTTGCTCAAAACTTAGCTTGTAGTTTGCAGTTAAATATGCATTTATTTGATTTTTAAATTTTTGTATAGGTTTATTTACAAAGTATGCTTTGCTATTAGTTAGGCAGAGATTTAAGATTTTTCGCCCTGAATGAGATTTTTAGTGCAATTTTTTATCGCGCACGCAGTAACAGCTCAACACTTCGCTGGCAGGGAAGTCCACTGGACTTCCTCTCTGTGCCAGCTCACTCATCGAAGGAGCTTAAAGCGCGCTATGCAGCTTTAATCTCAGTCGATTCGCAGCCCGATGGTGATTCATCGAATGAAGAAGAAAAATCGAAAAATCTCAGTGATTAACCGAAGATTAAAAGACTAAACATGCAAAGAGATCTCGGAGTTTCTCTTAGAGCAATGTAAAAATCTTGCGATGAGAGAAACTCCGAGAGCTCAGCCCCATTTGATAGGAAAATCCTGTAAATAAACCTATAGTTTTATTTACGCAATCATCCTCCGCATATTGCAAGACGAATCATGCGAGCGTAATGTGGACCTCCGACTGGAGTTAAGTGTACGCCATCATCTGTTAGATATTCTGAATGGCCATTGCTTAACCCATGCCAATCGATAATTCCAACATTAGGATTACGTGAAGCAAAATCACGCAATCTGGAATTCGTAGCATCTTGCCATGGTTGTGGAACTCTAGTTGTTACAAAGTAGATTGGCTTACCTTTGGCTACGTCTACCATATGCTGGAGTACTGAGTCGTTTCTTGGCAATCCGTTTGTACCAAGAGCGTAAATAACTACATCTCCTTTATGCCCATCTGATGCATCTTTTTCATAAGTGTCTGCGCCGTGATATATTTGTCGGCTAACTTTTCCATCTATGAATGCGTTAGGCAATTCTTTGAGAAGATAAGGTTTTGCTCCTTCAGTAATTGAATCTCCAACCATTGTTAGCTTTGCAGAGCAAGTTCCTTTTTTCTTATCTATTTCCATATTGGAAGTATTCAGATTTTCTGGCACTTTTTCTGCAATAGGATTAAGGACTTTATGTTTAGCTGGATGAGGTAATCCAGAAATCTTTTTAATATTTTCAATCTTTCCTTTGAAAATTGTGTTGCTATGTCGATTATTCAAATTTTTAGATTGTGAATTGCTTTTCTCTTTGTTTGAATCATTAGATTTTTCGTTATTTTGTATATTGCTTATGTTTGCAGATAGTTCAGGTCTTAATTGCAAAGATCTTTCTTTTGCAATATCTTTCCAATTAAGTGGCAATATAATTAGCGCAACTGTAATCGCTGCACAAACTACTATGAAAACATCTCGAATAGCGAACGTTACTTTATTTGTGCTCATAGTTGAGTCTATTGAGCCTAATGTATTAGCTTCTTTCAGAGAGAATTTGTGCTTAATT
Organism: Gardnerella bivia; assembly: GCF_049262715.1. Taxonomy (NCBI): domain Bacteria; kingdom Bacillati; phylum Actinomycetota; class Actinomycetes; order Bifidobacteriales; family Bifidobacteriaceae; genus Gardnerella; species Gardnerella bivia. Next base: position 330,745 of record NZ_CP058399.1, on the reverse strand, counting down.
AGCGGCATTTCAAATATGCGATAGAATACTTCGCAAATTGCAATTGCTAATAAGAATTGTAGTATCTGTTCCCACCATGATGCCAAGCTTGTGCGCGTTGCAGGATTAAGAATCTCAAAAAGAGGGAAATGAACTAAATATAGTGCGAAAGAGCGTTTTCCAAGGTATTCAAATGGTTCGAATCCAAGAATTTTGTAGCATAAATTATCTTTTTGCAAGCATGCCCACAGCATTATTGCGCATAGCAATGCTACTAGTGTGTATCCTCCGTAAGGAAGCCATGGAGTTGTGCCATCTTCCATAACATATGCGTAAATTAATATAACTACAGCGCATATTCCTATGATTGAACGAATCCACGATGCTAGTGGAGCGTAAGTGTGTATATGTGGTTTTGAACTGAAAACGTTTTTTGGTAACTCTTTAATATCAATATCTGAGTTTTGTTCTTCATGTTGTTCGCAAAGATCTATTTGTAGACCAGCACGTAAATCTTGAGGAATATTGTTTTCTAAGTCGTAATTGTACGTTTTGTAGCTTGATTCGCTATTATCGTCAATTGATTCGTTTGTAAATTTCTCAGTTGATTCGTTTGCGGATTCTCTTTCTAAATCGTTTTCTGATTTAGATGAATATTGACCTTCGTTATAAACACTTTCTTGAGCGTCAATAAGTGCTTTTCTGCGTTCTTTATTTGAGAAAATAAACGTGAAGGAATCTGCAATAAATCCTCTTATAGAGCCTTTAGAGAACCACGTAGAATACATGGCAAATAATGCGCCAATTAAGAATTCAGATCCTCTTGTATCCAAAGAGTAGTAAACGCGTGCAATTGTCATTCCATCGCCATAAATAAAGCTGATAATTGCAGTTGTGACAGTTGAAGCAAGTGTTAAAAGAATTGTTAAATTTATGCGAATAAATGCTGAACGTACAAACTTAATAAGCGCTAGTAATATAACTGGCCATATTACGAATGCTTGCATTACAAGACCAAGATACCATAAATGTTTAATAGGAGAAGGTAATCCAGCTTGATCAAAGTAAGAAACATGACGTAGAACATACATCATATTGCTAAAGAATCCTGCGCCGCCAAGCGCGTCTGATTGCAATTTTGGCAATAAGCTTGGTGAAAATAGCCATAAGAATGGTGCGCTTAATGCAATAATTCCTAAAGTTGAAGGCCAAATTCTCCTAATTCGATTCCATAAATATTTGAAATAATGTATGTGTAAATCTTTGTTATATAAGTGCAATAGCGTTATTGTGCTGAAATATCCTGCAAGCACGAGAAATAGCGTGACTCCTAAGAATCCGCCTTGTAACATTGCTGGTCTTAGATGGAATGCAACTATTCCTATGATTGCTAAAGCGCGCAATCCATCAATTGCTGGATTTCTTTTTGAAGAATTGTGAGTTTGCGTGTTGTTATCTGAGCCGATTTTTGACCCATTTTTTGAGTTGATATTCGAGTTACTGTTCAAGTTGTTTGATGTGTTTATTGAATAGTTATGAGAGTCATCAATGGAATTATTAAGTTTATTATTGCGAGCAGTGAATACGTTGGTTTCTGAAAGTCTGCCTTCTTTTTCAGTTGCATTGTTTTGTTTTAAAAAGGCGATATCTGTATTAGGAATAACAGGATTCATGCCTGTTTTTTCTTTTGCCATCATGCCTGCAATTCGATTCGTTGTACTTCTTATTAAAGTAGTATTTTTGATAAAATCAGAATGATAATAACTACGTATTAAGACACTGTTGAGAGTTAAGCGTGTCTTAATTTTATGTACGAATATTGTATGTAATAATGCCGAAATTATGCGTTATATTTGTTTATTTTTCGCAAAATTTTTCTATAGTAATTTATGAGATTTTATCTATTTTAGTGCAAGTAATTTTCATATTTATTTTGTGCTCTTTAGCGCGCGGTAAAGTAGGAAGGAAAATATTATTGCCAGCGCTAAAGGAGGAAAAATGGCTGAAACATTTAACGTTGTTGTGGAAATTCCACGTGGCTCTAAGAATAAATATGAAGTAGATCATGAAACTGGTCGCGTATTCTTGGATCGTACTCTTTTCACTTCTATGGGATATCCAGATGATTACGGTTACATCGATGGAACTTTAGGTGAAGACGGTGATCCACTTGACGCTCTTGTTATGATTCCAAATTCCGTGTTCCCAGGTTGTGTAGTAGAGTGCCGAGCAGTTGGCTTGTATCACATGGTTGATGAAGCTGGCGGAGATGACAAAGTTTTGTGCGTGCCTGCAGACGTTCGTTTTGATGATATTAAAGATATTGATGATGTAAGTGAGTATCATAAAGCTGAAATTAAGCATTTCTTTGAGCAATACAAGGCTTTGGAGCCAGGCAAGGAAGTACTTCCTGGAGATTTCTGGGCTGGTGTAGAACAGGCTGAAAAAGAAATCGTTGAAGCTCGTAAGCGTCTTGAAGCAAGCGAAAAGTAAGTATATCAAGTATCTTCATTTTAATTTAAGATTATAAGTCAAAGGCTTATAGTCTTAAATTTTTTTTTAAGTTGATTTAGTGAGTTGCTTTTATATTTGCTTTTTGTTGCATTACTTATTCTTAATTTGTTTCATCACTTATTCTTATGTTCTTATGCAACTAATAGCATCCCTAATCCTGCTGCGTAAATAAGCATTCCTGAAAGCATGATTGGTAATAAAGCCATACCTACTTCTGGCTTTATGCAATTCGAATTGTATTGTTCGTTTTTGTGCCATATATAAGCCATTGCGGAAAATACTATTATTCCAAAAATGCAAATAGCTGTAACTATGTATCCGCCTATTACATTTCTTAAAGATGGCATGAATCGTATTATTGAAGGTAAGAAAAGCCATCCTGGAAGTGCTGCTGTTGCAACGCATGCTGTAAGAGTATGTGAAAGATTTCGTACGAGATTTGTGCGCTTTTTTCTTAGCATTTGTCTAGTGAAACTTACAAAAGTAGCTGTTACAAGTATAAGAGCAAACGATACAGCCCATCTTTCATAAGGGCGCATTGCTGCAATGAATTTGTTCATAATAACAGATGATTCACTGTCTATAACGCTACTAGGGAGCATTCCACTTAAAGAAAGTGATGCACACCAAATAGATGATATTCCAGCAAAAAGAGCTATTATGCAATCTGTTTTTCCGCCGCGCAAAGGCCACAGTGTAAAGAAAACAAGCAATATAAGTGAGCATACTAATATTGATGCTTTTAACGTTAATGTTGAGAATGGGAGGATTGCAGCTATAAACATGAATGCCACTGTGAGAATTTGAGTGAATGCAATTGTTATATACGCATTCGCTGTTTTCTTCGCGTTTGTGGTTCTACTCATTCTCACTCCTGTGGCTTCGAAGGACGTATATACGTGTAGTTATCTTCTTATGAATCGTGAAATTCTATGCGGAATCTACATATTTATTATATATAGCATATATCTATTGTGATATTTGATGTTATTTTGTTTTTAATTTTATATATTTCTATTTTAATTTCCTTAATTTCCTATGTTTTATGATTTTACTTGTTAAAATACTGTCTGTAATCCTAAAATTATGTAATCTTCGCGCTTATGGGCTACACTTCTAGTAAGTGCGATTTGCGCGTAAGCCTTTTGGTTTTGGAGGTGTGTATGACAGACATCACTTTGATGACTTCTTGTGTCTCGCCTGCCATGGTGCTTCCTTCTCTCACTTTGCTTTCTCATCGCGTCCGAGTACTTCCTCTTGATTCTTCCAGTTTCGTTAGGATTCCTGAGCAAACCGTGCTTCTGATGGACGCTAGAGATGATTTAGCTACTGCGAAGTCTTTATGCAATTTGTTGCATGTTTCTGGCGTTAAAGCTCCAATTATTCTTATTTTGACAGAAGGCGGATTCACTGTAGTTAATGCTACTTGGGGAGTAGCAGATGTAGTTCTTACAGGTGCTTCTCCTGCAGAAGTTGAAGGTCGTTTGCGACTTGTAGCACAGCGTAGTCGTTTTATGGAATCTGCAGCAATAAAAGAAGAATCGTCTTCAGAAGATATTGAAATTTCTGGAGATGGTTGTATATACGCTGGAGAGCTAGTTGTTGATACTCGCGGTTACACAGTGACTTTGCATGGTCAACCTATAGATTTGGCTTATAAAGAGTTTGAACTTCTTAAATATTTTGTACAGCATCCTCGCCGTGTATTTACTCGAGCGCACTTATTGCAAGAGGTTTGGGGGTATGACTATTACGGTGGCACGCGCACTGTTGACGTGCATATTCGCCGTCTTCGTGCAAAGCTAGGCGGCGAGTATGAACACGTGATTGGTACAGTTAGAAACGTTGGTTATAGATTTGATCCGCCTGAAGATGCTGTTGTTGATATTGACGGCAGCGATGAGGATTTAGTTGTATCTAGTTCTCGCATGAGTGATTCTGTAATAGGATCTGCTAGCGGTTCTTCAATTGATTCTTCTGATTCAGATGATTTAGATGACGATACTATAGATGAAGCTGCGATTGCTGAATTAAAAGAAATATCTTCTGCTCATAGAAGATCCACAATGGTTTCTAGGATTGCTGCAAGAGCTGCAAGAGAAAATTAAGTTTGATTTTCTAAGTTTGATTTTCTAAGAAGTTGTTGTGTTGCTTAAATCTGCTGAATCTACTGAGTTTTGTGAATCTTTCGAATCTACTGAGCCTAATGAATCTAATGAATCCAAATTATCTGATGATTATGCAAAAAATTTAACTCTTTATGAACGCGTTCATAAAGAATATGCTTTGCTGTGTGAACAGATCCCGTATCCTAAATGCGCATTGAATTTTAAGAATCCTTTCGAGTTGTTAGTGGCAACTGTTTTAAGTGCGCAAACAACAGATAAACGTGTTAATTTAGTTACGAAAAACTTGTTTTCTGAATTTCCAGATGCTTTTTCTTTATCTAAAGCTTCGATTAGCAAAGTGGAGTATTTGATTCATTCTTTAGGTTTTTATAGAGTAAAAGCTCAACATATTATTACGCTTTCTATGCAATTAGTAGAAAAATATAATGGTGTTGTACCAAATACTATGAAAGAATTAACGTCTTTGTCTGGAGTCGGTAGAAAAACTGCAAATGTTGTTCTAGGTAATGCGTTTGGTATTCCGGGATTTCCTGTAGATACTCACGTTATAAGAGTTACAGGTAGATTGCATTGGCGTAAAGATTGGAATAGTTCTAAAGTAAATCCAGTAAAGATTGAGAGTGAAATAACTTCATTTTTCTCGCCTGAAGAATGGACTAATGTTTCACATAGATTGATTTTGCATGGAAGAACAGTGTGTACAGCGCGTAATCCTCACTGTTTTGAATGTCCTCTGAGATTTACTTGTCCTAGCGCAAAATGGTGAGCTTATAAATTGCTACGTATGTGCTTTTCGTATGCGTTTTCGTATGTTCTTACTGCATGCTTGAAATACTTCTCGAGTTTGCTAATTTGGTATGATTTCTTGCAAAAATTCAGATATTGCAAAATGCTGAGTGAGTATTAAAGTCTGATAAATTGCTAAATAATATAAATTTACAACTGAAATATCTTAATATTTTATTGTTTTACATTATTTAATAGTAAATTTTTATAATTTAAATATTAGCTATTCTAAAGTTAGTTTCATTTTTGTATTTGGTATAGAATGTTCTGTATGTCAAAAATGGTTGCTTATTCACGAGTTCGTAGGCATAGACGTAGGCGTATGTGGATTCCGTGGGTTGTTTTTTCTTTAGTTTCTTTGATTTTGCTAGCTCTTATGTGGTTTGGTTGGCAAGTCATGAACGGAAGACCTATTATTCCATCTTCTATAGATTCGTTTATGCCTATTGACGGGAAAACAGTTACCATAGGTTTGCGTACAGCTCCAAAATCTTTAGATATTCGTAATGATAATAGTGATGAATTACAACAAGCTTTATTAGAGAATGTTTATGAAACATTAGTTAATCGCGATGAAAATAATGAATTAAAACCTGGATTAGCTAAATCTTGGAGTGTTTCAGCGGATGGCTTGAAATATACGTTTAACTTGCGTCATGGAGTTACTTTTTCTAATGGTGTTGTTTTAGACTCCAAGGCAGTTTTGCAATCATTAAAGCAAGGTATAACTAGCAGATATCCTGGATATGAAGCTTTAGAAAATGTTAAACTTATTGATAATACAGATGCATACACTTTGAAAATTGAGTTAAATTCTCCGGATCCATTGCTTTTAAGACGACTAGCTGGACGAGCTGGGATAGTGTATGACACAGGTGCTCTTATAAATTATTCGAATAATGCGCTTGGCAGCGGTCCTTTTGTTGTAAGTAGTTATAAAAAAGATGATTCTCTAGTTTTGCGTTGCAATAATAAGTATTGGGGTACTCGCGCAAAATTAGGTGGAATTATTTTGAAATATTTTAAGGATGATGCTTCTCTAACTAATGCTATGTCTAGCGGAAGTATTCAGATGGCTATTCCTTTAGATGGTGCTGACAATAATCGTCTATCAACACTTCCTCAAGTTTCGTTAGTAAAAGGTAAGAGCACGCGTGTTCAGATTGTTGCATTTAATAACGATATACATTCTGTTTTTAATGAAAATTGGATTCGTATTGCTGCAAGTTATGCAATTGATTCTAAATGGGCTATTGATGCTGATGCGAATGGCGGAGTTCAAGTCGGAGGTCCTATTGACCCACTTTCTCCTGGTTATGAAGATTTAACTAATGTATTACCATTCGATAAAGTTCAAGCTAGAAAACATTTTAGTTATTTCTATCCTAGATATTACAGAACTATGGTTTTGCTTGTTCCCAAGAATAAAGTTGATCTTGGTAAAAAAATTGCTGATGCTGTGTCTTCTGGTGCTCGTGCAAAAGTAGACTTGCAAATTTTGGATCAGAGTGAAATCGAAAATCGTATTCGCGATCACAAATACGATATGGCGTTATCGTCTATAAACCATACTTTAGATATTGATACGTTTGTGAGGATTGATTCGCCTTATTTGTTCCAAAAGCATGATTCGCAAGAAGCGTACTCTAATGCTATTAGTTCGCCTAATGTTGCGGGATATTTAGCAAATATAAAGAAATATGCTAGAAATCTTAGTGAAAATGCGCCTATTAAGTGGTTGTATGCGAAAAATAGTGTTGTTGCTGTGAAATCAAATATTGAAGGATATCCTAAAAATATGACGGATCAGTTACTTCCTTTGCGCGATTTGAATGAAAAATAGACTTAATTAAATTTTGTTTTTCACGTGTTGTCGCGCTGAGTTTCTAATATTCAGTTCATGAGCGAACAGGTTAATAACGTAGTAAAACATGCACATTTAACGCCTTTGCCTAATAAAGTTGGCGTTGATGGTCTTGAAGATAAGTGGCGTAACAATTGGGAAGAAGCCAAAACTTACGCATTTCATAATTCTCGCGACCGTAAGGCCGTATATTCTATTGATACCCCACCTCCAACTGTAAGCGGCCACTTGCATGTAGGTCACGTGTTTTCATATACGCATACAGACGTGATTGCGCGTTATAAGCGAATGAAAGGCTTTGACGTGTTCTACCCAATGGGTTGGGACGATAACGGTCTTCCAACTGAGCGTAGAGTGCAAAATTATTATGGTGTGCGAGTTGATACATCGTTAAAGTATGATCCAGATTTTAAGCCGCCATTTGAAGGAACTGAAGGCAAGAAGATTGATGCAAAAGATCAAGTGCCTGTAAGTAGACAAAACTTTATTGAGCTTTGTGAACGTTTAACTTCTCAAGATGAAAAGTTATTTGAAGCTTTATGGCGTAGGCTTGGTCTTTCTGTTGATTGGTCTCAAACTTATCACACAATTGGAGAGCATCCTCGCAGAGTTGCACAAAAAGCATTCTTGCGCAATCTTGCTCGTGGAGAAGCGTATCAGAAAGATGCTCCAGGATTGTGGGATGTTACTTTCCAGACTGCAGTTGCACAAGCTGAGCTTGAATCACGAGAGTATCCAGGTTTTTATCATAAGATTGCATTCCGCTTTGAAGATGGCACTCCGATTTATATTGAAACTACGCGTCCAGAATTGCTTGCTGCTTGTACTTCTTTGATTGCAAATCCAGATGACGAGCGATATAAGAAATATTTTGGTCAAGAAGTTTACTCACCATTATTTAAAGTGAAAGTGCCAATTTTGGCGCATTCTGCTGCTCAAATGGACAAGGGTGCTGGCATTGCAATGTGCTGCACTTTTGGTGACGTGACTGACGTTGAGTGGTGGCGTGACTTGGATCTGCCAACTCGTCCTATTATTCAGCGCAATGGTCGCATTGTGATGACGGCTCCTGACTGGATTACAGACGAATCTGGTCGTGAAATGTTCGAGAAGATCGCTGGCAAAACCACATTCTCTGCTCGCAAGGAAGTTGTTGAAGCTTTGCAAGCAGCTGGAGATATGGAAGGCGATCCAAAGCCAACAAAGCGTATGACGAACTTCTATGAAAAGGGCGATAAGCCTTTGGAAATCGTCACTTCTCGTCAGTGGTACTTAAAGAATGGTGGAACAGACGAAAAGCTGAACGCGGAGCTTATTGAGCGCGGTAAGGAACTTAACTTCCATCCAGATTTTATGCGCGTTCGCTACGAGAATTGGGTTCATGGTTTGAACGGCGACTGGCTTATTTCTCGTCAGCGTTTCTTTGGTGTGCCGTTCCCTCTTTGGTATCCAATAAACGAGAATGGGGAAGTGGATTATGCTAATCCTTTGACTCCTTCAGAAGATCGTTTGCCAATTGATCCAACTATTGATGTTCCTGAAGGATTTGATGAATCTCAGCGTGATCAGCCGAATGGTTTTACTGCTGAGCAAGACATTATGGATACTTGGGCTACATCTTCCTTAACTCCACAAATTGTGACTCATTGGCAGGAGCCAGGCGAAGAAAATCAGGCTTTGTTTAATGCGACTTTCCCAATGGATTTGCGTCCACAAGGTCAAGATATCATTCGTACATGGCTGTTTAGTACTGTTGATCGTGCTCATCTTGAAAATGGTTGCCTACCTTTCAAACATGCTGCGCTTTCTGGTTGGATTCTAGATCCTGATCACAAGAAGATGTCTAAATCTAAAGGCAACGTTGTTGTGCCAAATAAGCCAATTGAAGAGTTTGGTGCAGATGCTGTGCGATATTGGGCAACTTCTGCGAAGTTAGGTTTGGATGCAACTTATGACGAAGGTCAAATGAAGATTGGCAGACGCCTGGCGATTAAGCTTTTGAATGCAACTAAGTTTGCGCTCGCGATTGGTCGAGAAGATGATGAGCATCAGGTTCTCGAGTCTGCTAACGCGGACTGGAATTTTGCTGATGTTACTGAAACTTTGGATCGCTCTGTGATGGCAAAGCTTGCTGAAGTTATTCGCACGTCAACTGACGCGCTTGAATCTTATGAGCATTCAAAGGCTTTAGAGGCGATTGAAACCTTCTTCTGGGAGTTCTGTGACGATTATATTGAGCTTGCAAAGAATCGCGCATATGGAACTGCAGAATCTACAGGACGAGTTCCAAGTGAATCTGCTATAAAATCTGCTCGAACAACTCTTGGTCTTGCACTTGACGCTTTGGCTCGCTTGTTTGCTCCTTACTTGCCTTATGCTACTGAGGAAGTGTGGAGCTGGATGCATGACGGCGAAGGCTCAGTACATCGCGCTAGCTGGCCGTGTGCTGATGCTTATGAGAAAGCTGCAAACGGAGTTTCTGCAGACACTTTGGCTTATGCAGGTGAAGCTTTGGCTGCTTTGCGCAAGATTAAGTCCGAAGCAAAAGTTTCTATGAAGACTCCTATTTTGAGAGTAACTTTGAATGTTGCAGAAAATGCTTACAAGGCTGTTGAAGACACTTTGGATGACGTTGCGGAAGCGGGACGCGTTACTGGAGAAGTAAAGCTTGATGCTGTTAAGGCTGCAGTTGCTGCTGATACTGAATCTGCTGAAAATTCTGCAGAATCTGATGCATCTAACGTAAACGTTTCTGTTGCTCAAAGCGAACTTGGTGAACCTCCTGCAAAAAAGAAGTAATCGCAAGTAGTCGCAAATAATCGAAAATAATTAATTGCAAAACAAAAGCGCTGGAAGCTAATCTTCGACTCCAGCGCTTTTTGTGTATTTAAATACTTAAGCATAATCACTTATTTTCTTCCAAATCAAGGCGCTTCACCACATCATCGAGTGGAGATGTTTCTAATTCTCCACGTTTGTATGCTTCAATATCTGCCATTAGTCCATATTCATGTTCAAGTTCATCGATTTGAGCCTCTAGCGCTTGATTCATGTAAAATGAACGAGTGCGGTGAGTGGTTTTAGCGAGCTGATCATAACGATCTAAAACGTTAGAGGGTACTCTTAATCCTGTAATTGTTGCGACCATTTTTAATCTCCATTGTAAAACATGTAAAACATATATTACACTATATGTAGAATAATGCAATCCAATACACTGTAATCACGAAGCATCGCATGGTAACGATAGACTGTAAACCATGAATCCAGAAAGCTTAAGTGAACTTATTGAAAAAATTGCTAAAGATTTAGTAGCAAATGGTGTTGCAGGTAATTTAACACAAGATTTAATTCCTGATGCAAACAGTCTTGCAGTTATGCGTCCAAAAGATCGTGCTCATGGTGATTGGGCTACGAATGTTGCTATGCAACTTGCTAAAAAAGCTGGTATGAAGCCTCGTGATTTGGCTGAGCTTTTTGCGCAGCGTTTAACTAAAGCGCAAGGTATTGCATCCGTAGAAGTTGCAGGTCCAGGATTTATTAACATAACTCTTGATTCAGCTTCCGCTGCAGCAATTGTTGATGAAGTATTAAAGCAAGGTTCTAATTTTGGTAAGAACACTCATTTGAGTGGAAAAACTTTGAATCTTGAGTTTGTTTCTGCAAATCCAACTGGTCCAATTCATATTGGTGGAACTCGTTGGGCAGCTGTGGGTGATTCTATGGCTCGAGTATTGCAAGCGAATGGCGCAAAAGTTGTACGCGAATATTACTTTAACGATCATGGTGAGCAAATAAATAGATTTGCAAAGTCGCTTGTTGCAGCTGCTCACGGTGAAGAAACTCCTGCAGATGGATACAAGGGCGCATATATTAACGAAATTGCTGATGCTGTTATAAAAGAAGCTAACGCAGATGGTGTTGATGTTCTTTCCTTACCTCGAATTGATCTTGGAAAAGACGCGGAAGGTCTGCCACTTGGTGAAGGTGATTCAGAACAAAGAGAAGAATTCCGCAAGCGTGCAGTCCCAATGATGTTTGATGAAATCCGTAAATCTATGCGAGATTTTCGTGTGAAATTCGATGTTTGGTTCCATGAAAATAGCTTGTATGAAGATGGTGAAGTTGAGCGTGCTATTGCAGATTTGCGTGAGCGTGGAGACATTTTTGAAAAAGACGGAGCAACATGGTTTGAATCCACTAAGCATGGTGACGACAAGGATCGTGTGATTATAAAGTCTGATGGAAACTATGCTTATTTTGCTGCAGATATAGCGTACTATCGCAACAAGCGTAATCGCGAAAAGAATCCTGCAGATGTTGCAATTTACATGCTTGGTGCAGATCATCATGGTTACATTGGTCGAATGATGGCTATGTGTGCAGCTTTTGGCGATAATCCTGGCGAAAATATGCAAATTCTTATTGGTCAGCTTGTAAACGTTATGAAAGACGGCAAGCCTGTTCGCATGAGTAAGCGCGCTGGAAACGTTATTACGATTGACGACTTGGTTGATGCTATTGGTGTTGATGCTTCTCGCTATTCTCTAGCTCGCACGGATTACAACACTAGTGTTGATATTGATTTAGACTTGCTTGCTTCGCATAGTAACGACAATCCTGTGTATTACGTGCAATATGCACATGCTCGTAGTTGTAATGTTGCGCGAAATGCAAAAGATGCGCAAATTTCACAAGATGGTGCTGATTTGAGCTTGCTTAATACTGATGCAGATGGTGAAGTTTTAGCTGCTTTGGCTCAATGGCCTGCATCTCTTGCTCAAGCTGGAGATATGCGTGCTCCTCATAGAGTTGCGCATTATCTTGAGGATTTGGCTGCAAGCTATCACAAGTGGTACAACCTTGAGCGAGTAGTTCCAATGGAATTAACTGATTCAGAAAATCGTTTGCCAGAAGAAGAGCGCGAAGCAGTTCGAATTGCAAAGTGTCCTGAGCCTGCTCGCGCTGCAGCTCGCTTAAAGCTTAATGAAGCAGTTCGTATTGTAATAGCTGAAGGTCTTGATTTGTTAGGAGTTTGTGCTCCAGAAAAGATGTGATTTAGCGTTTTATATTTAGTTTAGGTATATTTGATTAGTTTTTCTCTTAGTTGAAGGTGCTAACTTTTATGTTAGCGCCTTTTTTATTTTGAAAATTATATTTTTAATTTGTTGAGTTTAATTTGTTGAGTTTAATTTGTTGAGTTTAATTTGTTGAGTTTAATTTGCTGAGTTTAATTTGCTAAGTACATGCGAATGATTAAGATACCTCTAATATTATTTTTTAACGCTGATTTTGTAATTAGCTGTGAATTAAATAATATGTGTCAAAAATTTCACTATTAGGAGGTGTAAGCATGAGCGTCACAACACAAAGTGTCAGCACAGACAGTGCTCCAACAAAGAAGAACTTGACTATTATTGAATCCACGTATGTGGCGGTTATGCTTTTTGGCATGTTCTTCGGCGCAGGAAATTTGATTTTCCCAGCGTTTATCGGTTCGAATGCAGGAACAAATTCTGTTCCAGCTGCTATAGGATTCATTATTACGGGCGTTGGATTGCCACTACTTGGCGTTACTGCTCTCGCTATGAGTCGAGTTAGTGGATTATTTGAATTATCTAGTAAGCCTGGTAAAAGGTTTGGATTATTCTTCACTTGTCTTCTTTATTTAACTATTGGACCTTTATTCGCAATTCCTAGATGCGCTAGTCTTTCATATACTGTTGGCTTGGAACGCATTGTGCCTAACGACAATAATTCACAGTTATATTTGTTAGCATTTTCTGCTGTATTTTTTGCTTTAGCATTTTTCTTTGCAATGAAACCGAGTGGAATTCTTACGTGGATTGGTAAAGTTCTAACTCCAATTTTTCTTGTTTTCCTTGGAATTTTGGTATTTACTGTATTGCTATCTCCTGTTAGTGGTGCGTCTTTAAATGCGTCACCTACTCAGGATTATTTAAATCAGTCATTTTTCACTGGTTTCTTAAATGGTTATAACACAATGGATGCCTTGGCAAGCTTAGCTTTCGGCATTGTTGTTGTACAAACTGTGCGTCAATTTGGCGTAAAAGATTCTAAAGATGTTGCTGTAAATACTGCTAGATCTGGTTTATTTAGTTGTATTATTATGGCTGTTATTTATATAGCTATCGTTGCTGTTGGTTTGAAAAGCAGAATTACTTTTAGTCCTTCAAAAAATGGTGGAATAACTTTAGCTCAAGTATCTGAATATTACCTTGGTCAAATTGGATTATATGTGCTTGCTGCAACTGTTACTCTCGCATGTTTGAAAACGGCAGTTGGCTTAATAGCAAGTTTTTCTGAAACTTTCTCGAAGCTTTTTCCTAAAGGCCCTTCTTACTTGGTTTGGGCTATTTTGTCTACTCTTGTATCGTTTGCGCTCGCTAACTTAGGTCTGACTAAAATTATTGATTATGCAGTTCCTGTTGTAATGTTCTTGTATCCATTGGCAATTGTTATTATCCTGCTATCTTTATGTAGTCGATTATTTAATGACAGTAGGATTGTTTTTGCATGGACTATTGGATTTACTTTTATCGGTGCAATTTATGATTTTTGCAATACTTTACAAAAGATACAGACTTCTATAAATCTCAAGCCTGTTCTTAAAATATTTAGCGAATGGTTGCCGTTCTCCGATAAAGGCTTAGCGTGGATTTTCCCTGCTTTACTCGGTTTTGTTATAGGTATAGTGTGCAGCTATCTAAATGATAATAAAGCTATGGCTGAAATTGTGAAATCTTCTGTTGCGCCTGGCGCTCAAGGTAGTGTTGCGAGTGATGACGATTTTGATGAGAACAACGTGAATGTGTAAAATTCGCGTATGTATTAGTATCAGAAATTGCCTCCGTTCCAGCCCCAGTCGCTAGTTGCAGTGTAGCGAATGTATGTGCGATCTTGTGGAATTCCAAGTTCGCGATTTAGTGCTGCCATAATCTGCTCTGTCAATTTTTCCCAAGCAGATCCTGGTACGCTAGATCCGAAAACGTTTACTTCAATGTAAGCAGCAGGTTTAGAGTTATCTCCTGCGAAGTAAATTGGCATATTATCTTCGAATGGGCACATAAGCCAATGTTCGCTTTTTCCTGGAATTGCGCTGATGGCTTTTCCATAAGCTGCTTTTAATGCTTCGCGTTGTGCTTGAGTTGTGCTTACTGAAACGTGAGTATGAATGACTGGCATAATCTTTCCTTTATCTTTATGAATTTGTAATACAAGATAATTATAGTATTTTGTTAGCCTCCGCGTGTTTAATGGAATACATGAAGAAACTTATTGAACAAGTTGTGAAATTTGGTATTGTTGGCGTTATTGCGCTGATTATTGATGTTGCTTTACTTAATTTGCTTATGTTTGTAAATGTGAGCAATGTGATTGCTGGAACAATTTCATTTATTATTTCGCTTATTTTTAATTACATTGCTAGTATGAAATATGTTTTTAAGCATCGCGAAGATATGGCTCGTTGGATGGAGCTGTTGATTTTTGTTATTTCTGCAGTTATTGGTTTGCTTATAAACGATGTGATTATTTGGGCAAGTACTTTTGGAATGGCTGCATCTATGTGTAAAACTACGATTTATGTCTTTAGAACCAATATTGGAAAATTTGTTGCAACTGTTGTTGTTGCTGTATGGAATTTTGTGATTCGCAAATGGCTTCTTGATGATACTAAATCGCAAAAGTCTAAAGATGTCGATACTGGTGTGGCTGAAGAAGATACAAGTTTTGCTCATAAATTAGGAATGTGGTCTTTGAAGAATACTCCAAAAGGGTGGGAATAATTATTATGACATCTACAACAATTCATTTTGTGCGTCATGGTGAAGTTGAAAATCCGAATCATGTATTGTATGAAAGACTTCCTGGATTTCATCTTTCTGAGCATGGCTTTAATATGGCTAGAGTTACAGGCAATTATATTGCTAATTCTGTGCAGTTTCGTGGTATTACTAAAATTTATTCTTCTCCTCTAGATCGCACTCGTGAAACAGCGCGTGAAATAGAAAATGCGTTGCTAAATATGCCTGATTGCGCGTATGTTTCAGTTAATAACGTAAAAGATAGCGTGAAATCTTTTCAAAGCAGCATTATATTAGATGATCGTTTAATCGAAGCAGGAAATAATTTTCGTGGTAAGCGAATCGGATTTGGCGAAGGCGCATTGTGGAAAAATAATAATTGGAAACTTGTTGTGAATTTATGGCGTCCAAGTTGGGGAGAAAGTTATAAAAGTATAGCTAAAAGAGTGTCTGATTTTGCGCGCGAGCAAGTTAAGAATCACCCTGGAGAACAAATTGTTGCAGTGACTCATGAATCTCCAATTTGGTCTTACAGACACATGCTTGAAACAGGTCATCCAGAACATAATATGTTATTGCGTAAAACTGCTTTAGCGTCTATTACTTCAATCACGTATGATTGCGAAACTATGCGTGTGCTTTCAATTTCGTATGTAGATCCTCAAAAGTTTGCGAAATAGAGAAATAAAGCGAAATAGAGAAATAGTGAAGTAAAATACGTGAAATAAAAAGTGCTAAAAAGCAGTAAAAAGTGCTAAAAAGAAATAAAAAATAATATAAAAAAGTGCGAAATTTTAGTAATTTAGATTAAAATTTGTATTTGTAATTTGAAGTGATAATGCGAAGGAGCGTTATATTATGCATAATTCTCAAAATCAGGATTGTGAAAAATCAGATTTACTTAAGGACGCATCCCAACGTGCATTAGAATTAAAATCGTTATGGCCGCTTGTAGAAGCTCGTTATTTAGATAATGATGCAAAGTATGCTGAGAATCTCGAAGTTCGAGCTATGCATATGATTTCTAGGATTCTTACAGGTCTTGATGTTACTGTTCCGGATGCTGAATTTGTATATGAGGGTGCAGATGAAATTCCAGGACGACCTCAAGAAATAGTTGATTCGCTGCTATCTGTTGCTGATGCATATGACGGAATGGAATCTTGTTATGAGCCTAATTATGAAAATGCAGATGCAGGAATTCATGAAAGTAATGCAGATGCAGGAATTCGTGAAAATAATAAAAGTAATAGTAGTGAAATAAATTCTATTTTCTTTAATCTTCAATCTCATATTGATGAAGATGTCAATGCTATCAATAGTGTTGCTAATATCTTGCAAGTAAAAGGAAATTGGAATTCTCAAGATTTGCAATATGCTATAGAATATGCAAAACAACAAGCGCGTGATTATGAAGATTGCGCAGAATCGCAAAAAATAATTGTTGTTTTATGTATTCTCAGAACGCTAATAGCGGATACACAAGATATTGACGCTACTTTGCCTATTTTCTTATATATTAACGAAGTGTGCGAGTGTGTTGGAATACCTCGAATGATGTTCAAAGATAATCAATGGATTGAGCTTGTTGATTGCGTCCGTAGTAGTGAACATATTTCAACGTTAGTTGATTTTGCTGCTCCTATTCTTATTGATGAGTGGGCTAAGCATAGAGAAGATGTGCTTTGGGATCCAGAAGTTGCTAAAAAACTTGCAAAAGAAGAAGATGATAGAAAATCTCGTGAAGCTCTTGCAGCTAAGTTTGCTCATATAGAAGGGAATAAAGAATCTACTCAAGCTTTAGATTAAATAGGTAATATTTTAAGTAGTTTCGAATCTTACGATGCATGCCATTTGTTGAAAGTTGTACTAAGCCTGCGCTTGCGCTATGCACGTCCTCAATGCAGGGCACAATGGAACTTATGACTGATATCGAGGAAACTCAAAACGTTGCAAATAATGCAGCTAAATCCGAAAAGCCACAATTGCCTGAGCATGTGCGTGTTCGTTTCTGCCCTTCTCCAACAGGTACACCTCACGTAGGTATGGTTCGTACTGCACTGTTTAATTGGGCTGAAGCGCGACATACTCATGGTACATTGTTATTCCGTATTGAAGATACTGATAATGAGCGTGATAGTGAAGAAAGCTATCAGCAGATTTTAGATGCTCTCCGTTGGCTTCATATTGATTGGGATGAGGGCATTGATGCAGCTGGTAATGATGGTCCATATCGTCAATCACAGCGTATGGAAATTTATAAAGATGTAGCGCAAAAGCTTTTTGAAGCTGGTTACGCTTACGAATCATTCTCAACTCCTGAAGAAATTAAGGAACGTAATATTGCTGCAGGTCGTCCTGCTGAATTTGGCTATGATGGCTATGATCGTAATCTTAGTGAAGAGCAGAAGCAAGCTTTCCGAGCAGAAGGTCGTAAGCCTGCTCTTCGTTTAAAGATGCCGAATGAAGACATTACTTTTAACGATTTAATTCGTGGTGAAATCACTTTTAAGGCTGGATCTGTTCCTGATTATGTTATTGTGCGCCCGAACGGTGATCCGCTTTATACTCTTACGAATCCTGTTGACGATGCGTTAATGGATATAAACGTGATTTTGCGCGGAGAAGATATTTTAAGTTCTACTCCTCGCCAAATTGTGCTTTACCGTTATCTTATGGAAATGGGTATAGCTAAGGAAATGCCGCTTTATGGTCATATGCCTTATGTTATGGGTGAAGGTAAGAAGAAGCTTTCTAAGCGAGATCCTGAATCTAACTTGTTCTTGCATAGAGATAATGGTTTTATTCCAGAAGGATTGCTTAATTATTTGGCTTTGCTTGGATGGTCAATTGCTCCAGATCGTGATGTATTTACTATGGACGAAATGGTTGAGAAGTTTGACGTTAGAGATGTGAAAGCAAATCCTGCACACTTTGATTTGGATAAAGCTATTTCCATTAACGCTGAGCATATTCGTATGCTTGATTCTCAAGATTTCTTGAATCGATCTGTGCCATATTTATACAAAGATGGTGTAGTTAGTGCAGATAATTGGGATGCTTTAACTGATCGCGAACGTGAAGTGTTAAGCGCTGCTGCTCCTCTTGTGCAGCCTCGCGTTCGTTTGCTTGGTGAGGTTGCTGGTATGGTTTCAAGCTTGCTAAGTGAAGATGGTTACATTGAGCCAGATGATGACGCTCGTAAGCAGCTTAAGGAATCTGCTGGCGAGGTCCTTGATGCGGCTCTCGCTTCCTTGAAGTGTGTTGATTCTTCCGATTGGCATACTGATTCTTTGCATGAGTTGCTAAATAAAAAGCTTGTTGAGGAAGCTGGTTATAAGCCACGTCTTGCATTTGGACCTGTGCGAGTAGCGCTTTCTGGTCGCAGGGTTTCTCCACCACTTTTTGAGTCTATGGAAATCGTTGGCAAGGATGTGACTTTAGCTCGTTTAGCTGGTTTGCGTGAGCATTTGTAAATAAGATTTAAGAGTATTTGTAAAGAGTTTATTTTGAAATAAAGTTTATTTTGAAATAAAGTAAGATTTATTTCTTTACTTATTTCTTTTATTTATTTCTAAGATTTATTGCTCTTTGCATTGCGCACGTATTTATTTTATTTCAGTGCTTTGTTTCACTGTGTTTCAGTGGATTCAAAGCACTGTTTTATTTTTTATTGTTGCTTTTTTATTTTTGCTTTTTCGACACGCCGCTGTTGCGTAGTGTTGCGTTATGTTGTAGACTCGTCATTTGTTGCGTCAAGAGGCGTAGCTTATATAAATGAAAGCCCCCGTCGTCTAGCGGCCTAGGACTACGCCCTCTCACGGCGCCAACACCGGTTCAAATCCGGTCGGGGGTACGAAGACGGAACGGTCTTAATAGCCGCGAAGCCTGCCAATTGGGGTATGGTGTAATTGGCAACACAGGTGATTCTGGTTCATCCATTCTTGGTTCGAGTCCAGGTACCCCAGCGAATAGCTCTCTTAGTCGAGAGCTTTTATATTATTTATTACAATTGAGCCAGCAATTGAGTTGATAATTGGGCTATCAGTTGAAATAAAATCATAGAATATTGTAAATAAAGAAATCGTGCTATTTGCAACTTTGTTATTTGCAACTAGTTTTGCAACTTTCATACAAGGAGTTAGTATGAAGAAAGCCCTTATTAACATTGATTACACAAATGATTTCGTAGCTAGCGATGGCTCACTTACTGTTGGAGAGCCTGCTCAAAAGCTAGAAAAGCGTATTACTCAAATTTCGAAAGAATTTTCTGATTCTGGCGAGTTTGTTGTTTTTGCAATTGATACACATCATTTGAACGATCCATATCATCCTGAAACCAAGATTTTCCCACCTCATAACATCGCTGGAACGCACGGTCAAGAGTTATATGGTTCGCTTGGTGATTTTTATGAGGAGAATAAAGATAAAAATAACGTGTATTATATTCATAAAACTCGCTATTCTGCGTTTAATGGCACTGATTTGTTCATTAAATTGCGCGAACGTCATATTGAAGAGTTGCATTTGGTAGGTGTTTGCACAGATATTTGCGTGTTGCATACTGCTGTGGATGCTTATAATCTTGGATTCAAAATCGTTGTTCATAAAGATGCTGTTGCTAGTTTCGATGCAACGGGCCACGAGTGGGCTTTACGTCATTTTAAGACTTGCCTTAATGCTGACATTGTGGAAGGTTAGTTTTTATTTATTTATAATTTAACAATAGCTTAATTAACGTCTGTAGTCTTATTCTGCAGACGTTTTTGTTTGTTTATTTTTGTTTTTTGTGGGGGGGGGTAACTCGAAATAACCCTGTTTTTGTATTTTA
Source organism: Gardnerella bivia (assembly GCF_049262715.1). Taxonomy (NCBI): domain Bacteria; kingdom Bacillati; phylum Actinomycetota; class Actinomycetes; order Bifidobacteriales; family Bifidobacteriaceae; genus Gardnerella; species Gardnerella bivia. The sequence goes on along the minus strand of NZ_CP058399.1, from coordinate 310,816 downwards.
TTATTTTTATTTTTCTATGTGTTTTTTTATTCGTTTTCCTTTTTGTGCGACACGCCATGCGAATCAGCTTGACTACTAATGAGAATCATTATTATTATGGATAAACGTTATAAAAATCTTTGCTTTATTCGTAATAAATTGCGTATATAAAAGCTAAGAATATTAAGTGTAGAGAGTGAAATAATAATTATGGCTCATGTAGTGAAAGCTGCGTTAAAGCGCGCGTTTGCTTTTTCAAGCGTAGTCATTCTTGCATTTGCGATGCTCGTATCTGGATTAGGCTCATCAGTATTAGCATATGCTGATGTTGATGATACTCAGAATGTTTGGGTTGGTAATGATGATGTTAGGGGCGATCAGTATCTTCCTGAAGAAAAAGCAGCAATTCAATCGGGTCATGTTGACGCTTTTTATTCATTCCAAACTAGCGCAAATAGTGATCTGTTAATGGGTCTTAGCTATGGGAATGTAATTTATTCTCCTAAAAATGTGACGATGACTATTTCTGATTCGTCATTTTATACTTCAAATCTTCCTTACAAAAATGCTGGAGATATACCTTTTAATACGTCAGATGGCTATTGGCGTTTGAACGGTTCGGGAAATAAGCAGAGTAGCGAAGTATTTCCTGGCTGGGATTCATCTAATTCTCGTTTTTCTGTAGGAGCTAAAGATACTAGCGATGCCTGTGCAGATATAGTAATTGATAAAGTTATTGGCCCTGAAGGTGGACGCGTTCTTGCTTGGACTCAAAAAACAAATGATAATAATGAAACTTTTGCGTCATCTTTAGAAGCGCATGATAAAGATGACGAAAGTGTATCTGGAAGTCGATTCGTAATGCCTGGCATTATACATCAGTCAATGGTTGGCCATGAACATGCTGATTGGGTTTTTACAAAGCCGGGAACTTATAAAATTAGTGCTTACACAATAGTAAAAAATAAGAAAACAGGCAAAACTTTCACTTCAAAGCATGCTACGTATACTTTCGAAGTAAAAGCTAATAAAACACATGCAGTTTCAAGTAAAACAGAAACTTTGCAGATGGATCCTAATCGCGTTCCTCCAACAAAAGATCCTAAATTTGTTGAAGAATCGTTGTCTGGCAGTACTCATTGCAAGGATGATGACAGCAATATTTGCATTGTTGGCGTGAGAAATACTGGTTCACATCCGCATTACCATTCGTATGAGCCGGGTGGAGAAGTTACTCTTTCTGTGTATTTGCCAAAATCAATACGCGGTAAAAAAGATACGATGCCATCTTGGACGTATATTCGAGAAGACGAAAAAGGTCCTGATTTTTCATATGATTTTAAGAGCAATCTTCCAGTAGGGGATAGAGATCCAGATCTTAAAGAAACATTTAGTATTCCAGCAGAGCCTGCATTAAATGGAATGCTTGTTAATGCAACGATAAGTGGCGGACTTGAGTTGGGATTAGGTTTTGGAGATGATAGAGATACTGTAAAAATTGTAGTAGATGATCATGGTGCTGATGGAAGGCCTGTAGTTGCTGCAATTGGTAAGATGAAGCCTCTTGAAGTTGGAGATACTTTAAAACTTAAATCTGTGCTTTATAGCCCTAGAGTATCTGTTCTTAAAGATAAAAAACAAGATCCAGATGTTCAAGTTACTTCTATAGTAAAAAGGCATGTTTGGCTTATTAAAAAAGACGGAGAAACAAAATTTAAGTACATACCTAAAGAAGAAGGTAAAACCTTAAATTTGAAAATTGATAAAAGCATGGATGGAGCTATTATCAGATCTTCACTTGTTCTCGAAAATGGCGAATTGTACAGAAATGAAGAATTCAATGATTTTACAGATTATCAAATTTTTTTGAAGAATTCTGAAAAAGAAAATAATCATGAAAATAATCATGAAAATCAACAGGAAAATCCTGATGAGCATTCTCATAATAAGAAACGCAATCGTAAAAAATATAATAAAAAGAACAATAGGAATCGTAAAAATAATAAGAGAAAGCACAAAGGCGATAATAATTTAGATGAATTAGATTATGAGGATGAAGATTTTGATAATGACTTTAATTTAAATAATCAGAATAACCGGAATAATCGGAATTCTCAAAATAAGTCGAATCATTTTAGTAATAATCCTGTGCAACTTATTTCTTCGAATAATGGCAATAATTCCAATCGTTTCTTTAAAGGTTTTGGAAAAAATCTTAAAGGTAAGAAGACTCTTGCAAGCCTTGTGAATCGAAGTTATAAAAAATCGCATAAGAATAAGAAAAAGAAAGTAGTTTCTTTGGAATCTTATAAACATTCAAAGCACAAGAATAGTAAATCTCATAAGCGCTCAGGTGATGATTTTGCTGATAGTGACGAAAGTCAATCTGGTAGTAATAATTCATCTGACTCAGACGAGTATGAGTCAAGCTCGGAAGATAGTGATTCATATGGTTCTAATGGTGATACAGAAAGTCACGCAACTAAATTTATAGCTGTTGCTACTGGTACAGCTTCAGTTGGGTTGTGCACAATAACAGGATTGGGAATGTATCTTATAAGGACAAAGATGAAGGTTTTATAGGAATTGCAATCTTGGCTGTAAGCGCCCTAAAAAGTTAAATTGAAGCGCCGATGACGCGTTCAAAAATGTAAAGCGCGATGTAAGAAACTAAAGAAAAGCAATTAAATAGCAAAACAAAGAATTAACAAAAATTAACAAGTTAATCAAAATAATCAAAAATTAACAAGTTGTAAAGCGTAAAGACGGTGATAATTATGAATACTAAAAAGCATTATGTTATGACATCAATCATAGCAGCTATTTCAATTCTTTTTATGATTATTTCGATGTCCGTGTTGCCATCGCCTCTTTTCCAAGAAGCTCATGCTGTTACTAGTAATCAGCCAGTTATGATGCAAGCTGGGCACGCTGATTTTGGTCCAACTCTTTCGGGTGGAAAGTGGAAAATTCAGATTCGTGATGATACAGGCGATGACCCTGTGTGGAGAGATCCTGAAAACGTAGTATTTCGTTTAGGAAATAGCTCAATTGTGCCTATGCCGGATGATTCTACTTATGCGTTTATTGGTGAGAAGCCTGGAACTAAGCTTTATGTGATCCCTCAAACGCAAAATCAAGATGTTGTTTGGCTTGGTTGGAATACTCAGGAAGGTGGAGTGTTAAACGAGCTTGATCGAGGAGCTAATCTTTCGCTTGACGGCGTTAGTGGTCCTGGTAAATTGCATGTTTATCTTGAAAACGGGAATAATAATCCTCAACAATTGTGGGATAGCACTAAAGGATATCCTCAAAATACTTGGATTGAAACTAATGCTCATACGCATGTTAATTGGGTGTTTTCTAAGCCTGGTGTGTATCATGTAAAGCTTACTTTCTCAGGAAAATTAAAGAATGGTCGTAAGGTAAGTGATACTCGTTTGCTTAATTTTGCAGTTGGTGAAAACACTAATCCGCAAGACGCTTTAGCTGCATCTAGCGCGTCTGGAAAATCTTCTTCACAAAATAACAATGAAAGTGAAGAGGATTCAGATGAGAATGAATCTGAAGATGATTCTGACGATAGAATAAATGAGCCAGATGAAGCTTATTCAAAAGATAATAAAAATAATAGTAGTAAGCGTAATCGTAAACATAAGAAAAAAGACGATACTTCTTTAGTAATTGCTCAAATGGTGACTGTTACTTTTGTTCTTTTGCTAATTATTGTAATTATTTTCCTTGTTATTGCTGTAGTTAAAACTAAAAAAGCTAAAAAGCTTGCTATTGAGCAGCGCTTGATGGCTCGTGCGAATAATTCTGGTGAAACTGTGGATTCAAGCAGTTCTGTGGATTCTTCTAGTTCTTCTGAAGTTTCTTCTGACTCTTCTATAGATGAGCAAATTCAAGAAACGTCAATATTGCCGAGATGATTGAAGGATGCTAAATCATGTTTAAAAAAGTTCTTAGTATTCTTAAAAAAGTATCTAGTGTAGTTCTTAGTGGAATTATAGTTTCTAGTTTTGCAGCATCTATTTGCGTTATTCCCGCAGCAGTTGCTGATCAGAATGATTCTGAAAATTTGCAGTCGTCTAATGAGAAAGCTTGTGTTGCTGCACAGCTTAAAAATTCTGATTTGAAGCCAAGTGCGAATAATAGTGCAAAAATTTGCAGAGTAAATAAAGGGCATACTGACGTTTTTGCAACTTATAAAGATGTCAACGGAAATCTTGTGCTTGGAACAAGAGGTGATTCTTTTCCTGGTAGTGATGCAAATGGCATTCGATATAATTCCTCGTTAGTTCGATTTGTTGTTGGCAAGAAAAGTCGCGAAAGAAAAAATAAAGTATTTTCTTTCGTAAAGCAGAATGTGAAATACGTGTATCATCTTCCTTCTCAAATGAAAGAAGGTAAATTATATGCAGGTGTTTCTACTGAAACTTTGGGTGAAAATTCTAAGATTAAAAGTGTGACTTTCAGTTTTGTTAAAGCCAATATGCCTAAAAATGGCGCAGTTTATATGGCTGGCAAAGATGATGACAAAACACTAAAACATCTTGGAACTGATGGCACTGATTTTCCAAGCGAATACAGTGTGAATGGCAATGCTCACGTGCATATGGATTGGATTTTTACAGCACCTGGAGTGTATGTTTTAACAGTTAAAGCTGTAGCTTTTACTTCTGATGGTAATACTCTTGAAGATACGCAAGATTACACGTTTGAAGTGGATCTCAAGCGCGCTAAAGAAAATTCAGAATATGATTTTGAATCTTCCGATAATTCTGATTCTGGCGATTCTGGTGATTCTAGCGATTCTAACGCGAACGCGAGTGAAAATAATAACGATGAGAATAATAATTCTGAGTCTGAAACCGAAGACGAAGGTTCGCAAGATGATAGCGAAGATGAACAGGGTTCTCAAGACGAGAGTGAAGACGGGAGTGAAGACGATTCAGAATCTGAAGATGAATCGATTGACGATGAAAGCGGCTATTTCAACAATAATGAAGATAGAGAAAATCGGCCTGTTAAAGCTAAATGCTTAACTTTTAAAGATATAAAGCATAAGCTTAATGCTCTTGTTATTAGTAATGGTCATGCGGATATAGCTTCTTATACTTCAAACAGTGGGCTTTCTCTTGCTGTTCAAGAAGATGTCACTGGACAGCATGTTATACGACATCCTCGTACAGTAGTTTTTTATGCTGGACAATCATCTAAAAGAAATAACGTTTGGAGATTGCCGCAAACGCAGAAAAATGGAGTTCCTTGGGTTGGATTTAACAATCAAAATCTAAGTCCTCATACTTCTACAACTATGTATTTAGCTGCTATAAAAGGTCCTGGAAGTGTGCGCGTATGGTTGCAAGGTAGTTTAGGTGAACGTCCTAGTGAAATGTTTTCTAGTAAAAGAGGTGCCAAGAAGTGGTATAAAATCCCTGCTAATACGCATATGCATGCTAATTGGGATTTTTCTAAAGCTGGTTATTATACTTTGACTTTCGCTGTTAAAGCAAATGGTTCAATTTCTAAAGAAAAATTCCATTTTGCTATTGGTGTTAATCCTAATAAAATGCCAATTTCATGTTCTGTAAAAGGTAGTCTTGAAGAAGATGAAGGTGAAGAGGAACTTGTAAAGCCACTTATAGCTAATCATGAACCTGAAAATATAGTAGACGATATAAGACCTGTTGCTACTTTCGCTAATAGTGCTAGAAATGAGCATAGAGTTATCAATGCTAGAAGTGGAAGGTCTTTAGGTATTTCTTCTGGAAGACGTTTAGATAAATCTTTGCGTTCATCTTCAGATAAGTCAAAAGGGTTAATGCCTACTGTTTCTTTGAGAAAATCAGATAATAAAAATGCTTATAATGCAAAGTTTGAAGATGAATCGATTGATGATGCTTCAAATAGTGGAATTATTGGTTTCTTTAAGCATAAGACTTTACTCGCTTATTCTATTTTAAGTGGCAGTGTTATTGCTCTTTGCGCAGTAGTCTATTTAGGCGTATATGTATTGCGCAAGTACAAGATTATTAGTCTTAATAGCGGCTTTATTAGTATGATCTTTGGTAATTAGTTTGGTGGTATTGGAAGTGGCAATTAAGAAGTTGTTTTATGTGGATCTATTTAAAGCTATGATTTCTTTAAAAGCACGCGTGTTTTTTGTGATTATAGCTATGATTATGCCACTTTCAGCATGCAGTAATGTGAGTAATTATTCAAAATCTGGTCATAGAGATGGTCGAATAAATGTTGTAACAACTACTGGCGTATTGAGAGATATGGTTGCAAATGTTGCCGGAGATGCTGCAAATGTAAGTTCTATAGTTCCAGATAATGCAGATCCGCACTCGTATGAGCCTCGCTTGCGTTCTATACGAGATGTTGTTTATGCGGATGTTGCTTTTAGTAATTACATGATGCTTGAGGAGCATGGCGTGATTACTGCTTTAGATGCGAATTTGCGTAAAGGTGTGCCTAATGTGCAGCTTGCAGAAGAAAGCGTTAAGCATGCTGCAGATATTATTCCTATGGTAGAAGATGTGTCGTTGGATACTATTTGGCTAGGTCTTGCTACGGAGCGTATGGCTGTTCAAAGTTCTAATGTATTGCAAAGTTCTAAAGTTTCGGATAATAACAGTGGTGCTGGCTCAAGTGGAAATAGCTCAAGTGTATCTAGCTCAAGTGGATCAGTAAAGCAGCTTAAAAGTTTGAATAAGAGTGAAAAGTTTTCTCAATCTTCTCAATCTTCTCAGTCTTATCAGTCTTCTCAATCAAATGCGCCTTCTACTGTAACAAAACAGGGTCGTGCAACTGTGCTGAAACCAAATGCATATACTATGAGAAGATCAGATAGAATCCGTTTAACAGCTACTAAAGTAAAAGGTCCTGGATCACTTTTTGCTTATCTTACTGGAACTTTTGGTAGCGTTGAAACTTACATTAACTCAGCAAATGGAATTAACGATGAGGATCATGTGGATTTGCCTGCAGATGCTCACACGCATTTAAGTTGGGCTTTTAGTAAGCCTGGTGAGTATTTGCTCGATTTTCATGCAGACATGTTGAATGCTCAAAATGAGAGAGTTGCTAGTTTAGGAAATACCACTATGCGATTTGCTGTTGGTATTAACGCTCAAAAATTGGCGAAAACACGCTCAGCTCGAGTAGTTTTGAATAAAGGTCATGCTGATTTAGCTTATGATTTAGCAAAACGTGGGTTTCTTTACAGAGTTGATACTTTGCAAGAGAAGCGGTCTGCTGCACCTAAGCGTGTTTATTATGAACCTAAAGATGTAGTTGTGGAAGTTCCAACTAATGCACTTAAAGAAATTCCAGCAGAACAAGGTTATAGATTCCTTGGAAGCGCAAGACAGAAAATTTATCAACTTCCGCAAGCAGTTTTAGGTAAACATGTTCATGGAGATATTGATCCACATTTGTGGCAATCAGTAAAAAACGGTATTGCATATGTGCGAACTATTGCTGACAGATTGTGTGAAGTAGATCCTAAAAATGCAAATAAATATCGTGCTAATGCAGATCGCTATATTAACAGGCTTCTTGATGTTGATGCCTATATGCGTAAAAAAGTTGCGTCAATACCTAAAGAACGCCGCAACTTAGTCACAACTCACGATGCTTTTGCTTACTTAGGTAAGGCTTATGGTGTAAATATTGCTGGATTTGTAACAATAAATCCTTCTAGCGAGCCGAGTGTGCAAGATAGGCGTAGGCTTTCGCAAATTTTACGCGATTTACAAATTCCTGCAGTATTTCTAGAGCCAAATCTTATATCTCGCTCATCTGTGTTAAAAGAATTAGCTTCTGAAGCGCGAGTTAAAGTATGCCCAATTTATGGCGATGCTTTTGATTCGCATGTTCGAAGTTATGAAGATATGATGCGTGCGAATGCGGATTCTTTAGCAAATTGTTTGAAGTGAATTTAATTACTAATTTTTGAAATGGTAGGGAAGTTTATGAAAAATAGTGAAAACATTGTGATTAGCGCGCAAAATCTAAGCGTATCTTATGCAAGTAGAGAAGTTGTAAAAGACGTTTCGTTTAATATTAAAAGCGGTGAATTCGTGGGATTGCTTGGTGCGAATGGTGCTGGTAAAACTACGCTTTTTCGCGCGATTATGGGATTGATTCCTCATGCAGGTAATCTTGAAGTTCGTTCGCATGAACTTAGTAATGATGATAATTTTATCAAACGAAATATTAAGCGAGTATCAAATATTGGATATGTTCCTCAACGTCACGATATTGCGTGGGATTTTCCTCTTTCGGCTTTTGATGTAGTAATGATGGGACGAATTAGGCATATTGGATACGCTCGAAGAGCTAGAAAAGAAGATTATATTGCAGCTCTTAATGCATTAGATCGTACTGGAATGGCAGATTTTCGAGATCGTACTATTGGAGAACTTTCTGGAGGTCAGCGTCAGCGTGTTCTAGTTGCTAGAGCTTTAGCATCACAACCGCGTTTGTTATTGCTTGATGAGCCTTTTACTGGTCTTGATATGCCAACTCAAGAATTACTTACAAAGTTGTTTTCAGATTTATGCGCTTGTGGCGAGTCGATTTTGATGAGTTCACATGACATTATTGGTTCTATGAACTCTTGCTCAAGAATCATACTTTTTGACGGAAGTATTGTGGGAGATGGAGTTGCGAAATCATTAAGTGTAGATCAGTGGGTTAAAACATTTCATGTGTCTAAAGATAATCCGCTTATTCAAGCAGTACAGCGCGTTAAAAGCCAAGAAAATACTAGTGAGATGTGTGATGGTAGTTGCGTGCACGAAAATAGTAAGACTTTTAATGGATTGGAGAAGTAAATGCTTACGCCTATTGAATTTATTCAAGATTTAACGAATCCAGACTTATGGTTTTTACTAAAAGCACTTATAGTAGCTTGCCTTTCAAGCGTAATTTGCGGTGCTGTTGGATGTTATGTAGTTCTTCGCGGAATGGCTTTTATTGGAGATGCTGTAGCGCATTCTGTTTTTCCTGGTCTTGCAATAGCCTTCGTTTTGCAAGGTAATTTGCTTTTAGGCGGTGCAATTGCAGGAGTTGCAACAGCGTTAATAGTGTCAATCTTCAGTCAAAATCGTCGGTTGCGCGAGGACTCTTTTATTGGCGTATTCTTTGTTTCAGCATTTGCTCTCGGAATTGTGATTATTTCTAAAGCATCTGGATACGCTGGATCTTTGGAATCATTCTTATTTGGCTCTATAACTGGTATTCCAGATTCAGATATTGTTGTCGTTTTTATTACAGGTTTGATAATTCTTACATTGCTGTTTATATTCCATAAAGAACTTGTATGCGTGTCAATGGATCGCGAAACTTCACGCGCAATGGGTTTGCCTGTTTCTATGCTCGATGGGATGCTTTATGTGATCGTTGCAGTTGCTGTTGTTGTTTCTGTGCAAATAATAGGTAATGTTCTTGTGCTTGCTCTTCTTATTACTCCTGCAGCAACAGCTCGTCTTCTCACAGATAGATTGTCTATAATGATGATTCTTGCTCCTGTAATCGGTTGTGTTTCATCTATTCTAGGAATGTATATTTCGTGGAGTTTTGATACTGCTACTGGTGGAACGATTGTGCTTGTTGCAACAGTCTTCTTTGTGCTCGCCTGGATTGCGTCACCTAAACACGGTCTAATTTCAAAAGTTTTTTCTAACAGAATACGAAATAAATAAGTCGAAATTTTAGTTTGTTTACTACGCTATTAAATGAGTTTATTTTACTACGCTATTAAATGAGCGCATGTTTATGTAATAAAAGTAAAATACATAATAAGAAATTTTATTATATTTTTATTGTATTTCGTAAATATGCTTTTAATTCATAGTGTCATAGTGTCATAGTGTGTTTATAGCATGCTGCACAATAGTTGTATGGTATCAAAAGGAAAACCTTCACCGAGAAGTGCAGTTAAGCCACTCAGTGATGAGCAGGTAGAGTATCTTTCGAAAAAGCATAATTTAGTTGATCCAACTTACTATTATCCAACTGGCGAGCGCAAAGTAGCATACGCAGAAATAAACGCTCAAAATCCAAAAGCAACTGAACGATTACTTGAAGGAACATCTCGCGTACTTCGTTCTAGATGCAAAGTAAAAGCGTGGGGGTTAGAGAACGTACCAGAAGATGGCGTATTTATAACTGCTTGCACGCACGTTACTATGTTTGACGTTTTTATACCAATGACAGCGCTATTCCACCAAGGACGCAGACCTCGATATATGGCTAAAGCGGAGCTTGCGAGTTGGCCGATCTTAGGCAAATGGTTTCAACTTGTTGGCATGCAACCTGTGCCAAGAAGAAGCGGAAAAGCGCGCGAAATTGAAGAAGAATCAATCAAAATTCTAACGAATGGAAGGCCTTTAAGTATTTGGCCAGAAGGCACTTTAACAAGAGATCCTCAAAAATGGCCAATGAGCATGAAGCCGGGAATTGGTATTATTGCTCTTGAAGCATCTAGAAGGCTTGGACATCAAATTCCTCTATTTTGTGCTGTAGTTTGGGGAGCTGCAAGTATAAACCATTGGTGGCCTTGGCCTAAGAAAAACGTTGTAATGTGTTATGATACTCAGCTTGATTATTCTGATCTTCTTAACGATATGGATAATTGGGGTCAAATGCCTCCAATGGATGCAGCTGAAGAGCTTGCAAGACGCGTGCGAGTGCGTATGACGCAAATTATGGAAGAGATTCGCGGAGAAAAAGCGCCAGCTGGATACTTTGATTACAAGCTTATGAAAAGAGTTGAAGAAGATTAGTTTCTCGTTTTAATTCGTGATTCGCGTTTTTATGCATGGTTATTGTGAATTTTGATGCGTGCTTTTGTATGAAGCTTAATGCATGTTTTAGTTCGTGTTTTAATGCGTAAAGTGTCGTGTGTAGAATTATGAAATAGTGCGTTAAAAAGCCAAGAATACAAATATTTGCCGAAGATTTACAACCGAAAGGTGAGGCGTAAATAATGAACGTTACGGTGTTGGGTGCTGGTGCATGGGGTACTGCGTTTGGACAAGTACTTGCAGACGCAGGTAATCGTGTAACGATGTGGGCAATAGAGCCAGAAATCGTTGAAGGTATTCGTGATCATCATCATAACGCGGTGCGCTTGCCAAGCGTTGAAAAGTTGCCAGAAAATATGACTGCAACTGGGGATCGTGTTGAGGCAGTTGAAAATGCGGATATTGTAGTAGTTGCAATTGCAGCACAGTTTGCGCGAGTAGCGTTGGTTGATTTTGCAGGCAAGATTCCACAAAATGCGATCGTTGTTTCTCTTATGAAAGGAATTGAGCGCACAACCGGAAAACGTATGGATGAAGTTGTGTGCGAAGCGTTGAATTTGCCGCGTAATCGTTTTGCTGCACTTTCTGGTCCAAACTTGAGTAAGGAAGTAGCATCTCGTCATCCTGCTGCAGCAGTAGTTGCGTGTGAAGAAAAGTCGCAAGCGCAAATAGTTGCAAAGGCTTGTTCAAATGATTACTTCAAAGCGTTTGTGTCAACAGATGTAATCGGCGTAGAAATGTGCGGATCACTTAAAAACGTTGTTGCGCTCGCAGTTGGTATGGCTCGCGGTGCAGGTTACGGCGAAAATACGGCTGCTATGATTGAAACGCGCGGTCTTGCAGAGTTGACGGCATTGGGCGTTGCGGAAGGCGCAGATTCTCGCACTTTTGCAGGACTTGCAGGCTTTGGTGATTTAGTTGCAACTTGTGGTTCTCCTCTAAGCCGCAATTACACTTTTGGATCAAATCTTGGTAAGGGAATGAGCGTTGAAGAGGCAACTGCTGTTAGTAATGGCGTTGCGGAAGGCGTGCCAACTACAAGCGCAGTTGTGGCAATGGGTAAGCGTTTGGGCGTTGCAACTCCACTCGCAAGTGCAATGGCTCGCGTGCTGGAAGAAGGAATCTCTTGCCAAGAAATGCTTTCAATGCTTTTTGATGACGATGTTTGCGAAGAGTAGTGTACTTTTAGAAAAATTAACTCACTAATCTTAAATAAAAAGAGTGGCTTAATAAACTTAAATAATATATGCTTAAAACAATTTGGACTAAATAATTTATAGTTGAAAAGTTAAGCTTAAATAATTTAAAAAGTCTGATTTTCAAAGGAAAAAAATGGCGAAAAAGCGTGTAATGTTTTTGTACGGCGGTAAAGCAGACGAGCATTCGATCTCATGTATATCAGCTGCTGGCGTGTTAAGTGCAGTTGATGAAAGTCGATTCGAGATTGTCCGTGTTGCTATAACAAAACAAGGTGAGTGGATTGTAGGCGGTCAAGATCCTCGCAACTTCCGCATGGAAGAAGGAGAGCTCCCTCTGATTACAAAAACTGATAGCACGCGTGATGTTGTGCTAGACCCAGCTAAGGGAGCAGATGGATTTTTAGTGCGTGAAAATGACGGCACGTTGACAAGTTTAGGTCATATTGATGCTGTTTTCCCTGTGCTTCATGGTCCTAATGGAGAAGATGGTACTTTGCAGGGTTTGCTTGAGATGATGCGAGTTCCATACGTTGGTTGTGGAGTTTTAGCTTCTGCTTCTTGCATGGATAAGTACTATGCAAAGCAGCTTTTTAAGGCTGCTGGAATTGATGTAGCTCCAGGTATTGCACTGGATACGCGAAAATTTGTAAATGACGCAGAAAATCATTTTGAGAATTATGCTCAAGAAATAATATCTCAAGTTAATGTAGCAAAGCTTGAATATCCTCTTTTTGTAAAGCCAAGTCGTGCAGGCTCAAGTTTTGGTGTAACAAAAGTCGAATCCATTGATGATGCTAATGCATTAGCTGATGCTGTTTATGAAGCATCTAAGCATGATTGGCGAGTATTGGTAGAACAAGGAATTGATGCGCGAGAAATTGAGTGTGCTGTTCTTGCAGCGCGCGATGGCGAAGAGCCAAAAGCAAGTTTGCCTGGAGAAGTTGTTTTAGATAAACGCGAGTCTGGCGAAGACCAGTTCTATGATTTTGACAGCAAATACATGGATTCTGCAGCTTCGCACGTGGAAGTTCCGGCGAATTTGCCTGCTGAAACGCTGGAGCGTGTTCGCAAAACTGCACTTGCAGCATTCAAAGCAGCAGACGGTCGCGGGTTAAGTCGCGTGGATTCTTTCGTAACTAAAGACGGGCGCGTAATCCTTAACGAAATCAACACGATGCCTGGATTTACGCCAATCTCCATGTATCCAAAAGCTTGGGAAGCAACTGGAATAAGCTACAGTAATTTGATTACGAAACTTATCGAAGGTGTGATTGAATAATAGTTAATCAATCTCAATGTAATTACTTAAATATATGCAAAATAACAGTAAAAGGAACATGTATGCAAGATATGCAAGAAATGCAAGATATGCAAAGAAGTGACGTGTATTTGACGGCGCGCAAACGTCAAGGGATGCTTGGTGTATCGTTATGCTTATTCCTCATAGTTTGGATTTCGGTTGCATATGCGTTAGGCATGCTTTGTTCTCGCGTAATTCCTAAAGGATTAATAAGTAATTCGCTTGAAACAATAATTGTTTCAGACGTTGCTCAATATTTAGTTGCTCTTCCAGTAGCTTTGCTTATTATGCGTAAAATTCCTAAAGTTACAACTTATAAATTCTCTATGAGTTTTACGCAATTTTGTGGATTTTTTGCTGTGAGTATCCCAATTATGTACATTGGGAATTTTGCTGGTATAGCTTTTGCAGAACTTTTAAGTGGTGGAAAAGCAGAAAATCATGTTTCAGATACAATAGCTTCTGGGGATATCCTAGAAACTTTTGTGTTTGTTGTTGTTCTTGCGCCAATAGTAGAAGAATGGCTTTTTAGAAAGCAAATATTAGATCGTTTAAGAGTTTATGGAGAAAAAAGAGCTATAGTATTTTCTGCTCTCGCATTCGCTTTATTCCATATGAACGTATTCCAGTTCTTCTATGCTTTTGGACTTGGCTTAGTTTTCGGATACATGTATGTTCGCACTTCTAAGTTGCAATACAATATATTTCTTCACATGATTGTGAATCTGCAAGGTAGCGTAATTGCAATGTGGTTGCAAAAACAGTTGGTTGATAAAAATGGCAATATGATTGACATAAATCAAATGAAAGAAAGTGAATTGTCGCAATTGCCACCAGGTTTAATTTTGGCTGGTATGTATAGCATGTTTATGATTGCAATGTTGGTTATTGGCGTAATTTTGCTAATTCGCAGACGTAAATATCTTGTATTTTTTGACGCTCCTTTGGAGATGCCTAAGAAGATTGGTAGAAAATCTCTTTATGGAACAGTTGGAGTAATTTCGTTTTTGACTGTTTCTATAATTTTTAATTTGTTAATGCTGTTTTCATAGGGATTTTGCTTTTAGAGAATAATTTGTTAATTTGCATGATTAGAGAACAGTCAGTTAATTAGGATAATTAGGATAATTAGAAAATGACTTGTTAATTGGCAAATAATTCTGTATATAACATAGGATTAGCATTTAGCAAAGGATTAAAACTCGCAAAGGATTAAAACTCGCAAAAATAAACTACTATTGGAGAGAGATATGCTAAGCAATAAGTCATCTAATAAAACTATTCGCGTTGCATTATTAGGCGCTGGGACTGTTGGTTCACAAACAGCAAGAATGATTGTTGAAAATAGTGATGAGCTTACTGCGAGAACCGGAGCTGTGATTGAACTGGCAGGAGTAGCATGTTTACATCCGGAAGATGTTGATGTTCCTTGGATTAAGCGAGATTTGCTAACTACAGATACAGCAGCATTGTGTGTAAAAGACGATGTTGACGTTGTGCTTGAGCTTATTGGCGGACTTGAACCTGCTCATACTTTTGTAAAAAGTGCTCTTGAACACGGAAAATCTGTTGTGACTGCTAATAAAGCTATGTTGGCTGCTTTTGGACCTGAATTATATGAATGCGCTGCATCTCATGGCGTTGATTTGTATTTTGAGGCAGCAGTTGCTGGAGCTATCCCTATTGTTCGTCCTTTACGAGAATCTCTTATGGGGGATCGTATTTCGAAAATCTTTGGAATTGTAAACGGTACTACAAACTATATTCTTGATGAAATGACTGTAAAAGGTCTTGATTTTGAAACAGCTTTACGTGACGCTCAAGAAAAAGGTTATGCTGAGGCAGATCCTACAGGAGATATTGAAGGATTAGACGCTGCAAATAAGGCTGCTATTTTAGCTACTTTAGCTTTTCAAACTCCCGTTAGCATTGATAACGTTGAAGTTGAGGGAATTAGTTCTATTACCTATAACGACATAAAAGCTGCTAAGTTTGAAAATCGTGTTATTAAACTTCTTGCAGCTGTTGAGCGTTGCAATAATGCTGTAAGCGCCAAAGTGTATCCGGCTTTGGTTAGTTTAGAACATCCTCTTGCGTCTGTTCATGGAAGTTTTAATGCTGTATTTGTAAAAGCAGATGGTGCAGATGATTTGATGTTTTATGGTCGTGGTGCTGGTGGATCTCCAACTGCTTCTGCTGTTTTAGGAGATTTAGTGTGTGCTGTTACGAATATTGTTCGAAGGTGTTCGGGTGCTCCTGTTGCTTTATATAATTCGTATATTCCGTCAACAGATGCGCAAAATCGTGCGAATTTTGTTATTCGTTGCAATATGGAAGATACTTCATTGGCGCTTTGCGATGAAGTTATGGATGTGTTTAGAAAGTATGGAGTCGTTTCTGAGCGTTTGGCTTCTTCGTGTGAAGCACAATATGACGGTGAAAAAGATTGCCCTCAATGCGGAATCGGCGGTCCTGGCGATTTAAGAATTCTTGTAAAAGATTGTTCTGAAGCTGATTTACATTCAATTGTTTTTGATTTGCAAAAGTTAGATGTTGTTTGTTCAAAGCCTTTTGTTTTACGAGTAATTGAGTAACGCTAGAGTAATTGAGTGAAACAATCGCAAAAACGTGTGAAACAATCGCAATAAGTGAAAACCAATCGTAAAAACGTGTAAACCAATCGTAAAAACGTGTAAAACTAGAGTAAAAACGTGGAGGAGAAAGATGAAGCCGATTTGTAAAAGTGTATCTATTCGAGTTCCTGCTACTAGTGCGAATTTGGGGTCTGGGTTTGATACTGCAGGAATCGCGCTTGATTACGCGGATTCATTAGTTTTTACTCTGGATGATTCTTCTAATTTGCGTGTGATAATTCATGGAGAAGGTGAAGATACTTTACCAATAGATGAAACGCATTTAGTAGTATCAACTTTTTACAAAGCTTGCGAAATTTTTAATCTTCCGCGCTTAAGCTTTACTCTTGAAGCATATAATAAAATTCCTCAAGCGAGAGGAATGGGATCTTCTGCTAGTGCAATTGTTTCAGGAGTAGCTGCAGCGTGGAGTTTTTCACATGAAGGAGATCTTGATCGTGAAAAGATTTTTGAAATCGCTTCTAAGATTGAAGGACATCCAGATAATGTAGCTCCTGCAGTTTTTGGCGGTTTGACTATGAGTTGGAAGAATTGCGAAGAATTTCACACTGTTCGATATGACGTTTCAAGTGATATTCGCTCAACTATTTTTGTTCCAAACTTTACTCTTTCAACTGAAGAAGCTAGACGAGCGCTTCCAGAAAAAGTTCCATATGGTGACGCTATTTTTAATGTTTCACGCGCTTCTTTGCTCCCAGTTGCTTTTGGAGATTTGAGTGATTCTTTTGCAAAAACAACTCTTTCTAGAAGTGATTTGCTTTTTGAGTCAACTCAAGATGCATTGCATCAGAAATATCGTGCAAGTCTTATGCAACCAACTTGGGATTTAGTAAAAGCGTTGCGTGATGCTGGTTTTGCAGCTACGATTTCTGGAGCAGGTTCTTGTGCAATAGTGTTTTATGTTGGAAGTAGTGCGAGTGAAGACATGCAAATCGAAAAAATCGCGCAGCCATGGCTTTTGCGCGATGATTGGCGTGTGCTTCACGTACCGGTCGATCCTACTGGTGTTGCAATAACTCGCGAATGATTTATGTGAAAGATAAAAGGAAGAGTAAGTATGGCAGTTGCGTTGATTTTGGCTTCAAAGTCGCCTGCACGTAGGTCTGTTTTGGCTTCTTCTGGCGTGATTCCTGTGATTCATGTTAGTGAAGTAGATGAACCAGCAGTTTTGCGTGATGCTGCGGATGCTCGTTGCGTTAAAGTTGAGCAGTTGAGTGTAGAACAGCGAGTTTCGATTTTAGCGAAAGCAAAAGCTCAAGCTGTGTATCAATCATATAAACGCGTGGCGGATGCAGCTGCAAGTGCTACTGGCGATTTGGTTGTGGGGTATCCGCTTGAAGCGGAATGTGAGTCTAAAGATTCAGAATCTGCTGAATCTTATGCTAATAACTCTTTAGAAAGTGACGAGAAATCAGACGTAACGCATAATGTTAAAACATCGCAAACTCGTGATTTTTCAGGTGTTAGAGTTCCTACAAAGTCGTTCGATATTCATGATTTTGAGCATCTAAATAAATCTTCTAACGATTGCAACAGTGTTCTGATTGTTGGTTGCGATTCAATGTTCTTACTCGATGGAAAGTGTTACGGAAAGCCGCATACTCCAGAGGTAGCATTTGAGAGAATCAAACAAATGAGTGGCAAAACAGGGCAATTGTGGACTGGTCATTGTTTGATTGATGCTAAAGATGGAAGAATGGTGTGCAAAACTAGTTGTGCAAGCGTGACTTTTTCTTCTATGAGTGATGATGAAATTCGCGCGTATGTTGCAACAGGTGAGCCTTTAGAAGTTGCAGGATCTTTTACTTTAGAAGGATTTGGTGGTGCTTTTATTGAAAGTATTAAAGGCGATCCTCATGGAGTGCTTGGAATAAGTTTGCCACTTCTTCGTGAAATGGTGAAAGAGCTTGGTTATGCGTTCAATGATTTATGGAATAAGGAAACTCTTGAAGAGGTTGGCATGAAAAGTAATCCTACGTCTACTAAAGTCCCTAAAGAAAATGTTCATCAGCCAGGCGATGGCTGGGTGCAATGCGATTGTGGTCGCAGACATTGGGGTTATAATGGTGCCGCTGGAGTGTTGCTTGCTAGAAGAGATCATGAAACTGGTCGTGTGACGCATGTTGTGATGCAGCATCGCGCTCTTTGGAGTGCTGAAGGTGGTACTTGGGGTATTCCTGGTGGAGCAATTTGCGATGGTGAAAGTGCAATAGAAGGCGCTCTTCGTGAATCCTTTGAAGAAGCAAATATTACTTCGGAAGATATTGATGTTGTTGGAGCTTATTGCGAAGACCACGGAAATTGGCGTTATACGACTGTTTTCGCGTTTGAAAAGCCAGGTCATCGAGTTGAGCCTTGTGCACACGATGACGAGAGTATGGAAATCAAATGGGTTCCTATTGACGATGTTTCTAAGTTAAAGTTGCTTACAGCGATGCGCACTGATTGGCCGTCTTTCCGCGCGCGTCTTGATGAGCTTGCTGCGCGAAGGTAGCTGCCCAAAGGTAGCTTCAATTTGGAAGTAGACTTCCAACTTTTGTTGTTTTGCACTGAACTTGGAAGTAGACTTCCAACTTGCGAAAGTATTGCTGCTTTCGTTTTGTTGTTTTTTATCTGTGGAATCTTATAAAATCATATTTATGCGCTGATGCATGCTAGTTTTCTGCTAGTTTTTAGATGTTTTATGGCTTGTGATTGATTTTGTATTGCTTGTGATTTAGTGGGATTGTGTTAAGCGCATAGAAATAAAGTAAACAAATCAAAGAAAGCAACTAATTGCGTAAATTTGCGTAAAAATTAGGGGGAAATTTATGTCTAATATGTCAAATATTAAAAAAGATACTATTAATGCAAAAGGCTTTACAATTCAGGTTTATACGGAAGATTTTAGGAATGATTACGTTAGTTTAACCGATATTGCGAGATATAAAAACAAAGAAGAGCCTAAAGATGTTGTTAAAAACTGGCTGAGAGTGAAGAATACTATTGAGTTCTTGGGATTGTGGGAGAGCATTAACAATCCAAATTTTAAAGGGGTCGAATTCGACTCCTTTAAGAACTAGGCTGGTTCTAATTCTTTTACTTTATCGCCTCAAAGATGGGTAGAATCAACAAATGCTATTGGCATAGTTTCCAAATCTGGTAAGTGTGGTGGAACTTACGCTCATAAAGATATAGCATTTAAGTTTGCAGCCTGGATTTCGGCAGAATTTGAGCTATATATTATCAAAGACTATCAAAGGCTTAAATCCGATGAAAATTCAAGGCTTTCGCTGAACTGGAATTTGAACCGCGAGATTTCGAAGATTAATTACAAGATTCATACAGATGCTATTAAAGAGTATTTGTTGAAAGATTTGACTCCTGAGCAGTTGATGTATAAGTATGCAAGTGAGGCGGATTTGTTGAATGTTGCTCTGTTTAACAAGACTGCTAAGCAGTGGCGAGATGCAAATCCTAAGTCAAAAGGCAACATTCGAGATGAAGCGAGTATTAATGAGCTTTTGGTGTTGTCGAACATGGAAAGTTACAACGCTGTTTTAATTTCTAAGGGTTTGCAGCAGGCTGATCGCATGGTTGAGCTTAGAAATTTGGCGCGAACGCAGATTTTGTCGCTTGAAAAGTTAAATAACGTTGGAATAAAGAGTTTGGATGCCGTGCTAAAAAATTGAGTTTAATCACTTCAATTCTGTACTTAATGCTTATATTTACAGCATTTGCGAGCGCTCTCGCTACGGCTTCAGTGCGCGTCTTGATGAGCTTGCTGCGCGAAGGTAGCTTCAATTTGGAAGTAGACTTCCAACTTGCGAAAGGTAAATTTCTTGTTGCAAATGCTACGAATGCGCGAGAATTAGTTACCCCAAAACGGCTGCAATCACGGCTATACAAATCGGGCTTGTGACTGTTGATAACAGTATTCCGTCACGCGCAAAACTTAAGCCAACATTGTATCTAGCTGCATAATTGTAGACGTTTTGTCCTGTTGGAAGAGCTGCAAGCACAACGCACGCGTATAAAGTCGCACCGCGGAATCCCATTACAAAGTATGCGAGAATAAAAGCAATAATAGGCATAATAATGTTTTTAAGTATTGCAACGGCTGCTATTGCAATTCTGTTGGAATTTTTTTGTAATGGTTTACTTCCGTAAAGAGACATTCCAAATGCCATAAGAATCATAGGAACTGCAGAATCGCCAATCATCTTAATTGGATTGTAAAGGAAATTTGGTACAGGAAAATATCCGATTTTAGCGCTAATTGCAGAAATAATAATTCCGCCAAGTGAGCCAATTAAAAGTGGTTGTTTTAAAGGCTGCTGAGCAATACGCTTAAGAGAGCATTTGCCAGTAGTTGTAATGTCGAGAACTGTTAAGCCAATGGGTGTAAACACTGCTTGTTGCATGACTAGAATTGGTGCTACAAGTGCAGGATTTCCAAGAATATATGTGGCGATTGGTAGGCCGATATTATTTGAATTAAGGTAAAGAGAATTTAGTGCTCCGATTGTGCAATCTGATGCATGAAGATGGAAGAATATGCTATTTAATGCAACAAAAATCATTCCAACAATCATTGCAGAAAAGAATGCAACAAAAATTGACGAGTGAAAAATCTCAAAGATTGGCTGTTTTGCTAGAATTGCAAACATTAGGCAAGGGCTGGAAATGAAAAAGCTCACGCGATTTAGGACCATTTGAGCTTGAGATCCGCCAATGTGCATACGAGCGGTTATGTATCCTGCTGCAATTACGATTCCTATGACGCAAAATCCTTGCATAGCGCTAATTAAGCCCATAGTCATGATTCTATCTCTGGTGTGAGATGCTATTTAATTAGTTTTTGTTTTGTTTAGATAAGTTTGCTTGATTGATTCGGTTGTTTTGTTTTGGCTTGTTTTGTTTTGGGTTTAGCTTGGGCTTGTTTTGTTTTGGGTTTGTTGTTGATATTTTCTTAGATGTTGCTTCCGCTAAGGTTGGTTCATCAAGATCTGAATTTAACTACTGAAAGCCACTATTTTACAGATATTAAATTTGATATTGACGATTGCCAATTTGCAACATATAATTGCGAGTGTAAAAGGAGGAGCTGATATGAGCTGGCAAGAAAAGGTTAAGAACTTAATGAATGATAGAGGTATTAACCAAAAACAGTTATCGCAATTAAGCGGTATTACAGAAAGCTCGGTTTCGAGGTATCTTCGAAGTGAGCGTAGACCACGACTTGATATTGTTGTGAACTTTGCTAAAGCATTTGGTGTTGCAACTGAATATCTTCTTGACGATGGGGAAGAGAGTGAAGCAAGTGCTTATGAAACAATATCTACGGCTATTGCCAGAAAAGGTGGAGAGCTTACGGCTGAAGAAAAAAATGAGCTAATTGCACTACTTCTTGGGAGTAGAGCGGATGTATAGAAGCGGAAGTGAATATGATGAATTGGATAAGTTGATTTATTCAATATACGATGATTACGGCATCAATAAATTTCCGATTGATGCGAAAGAGCTTTGTCGGAAGATGAAAATAGCTCTTGTTCCCTATTCTGCTTTTTCCGATGAAGCTAAAAAGCTGTTGCAAAAGAAATCGAATCATGCATTCTTTGTTAAAGAGTCTAAAGAAAATCCACCAATGATTTATTACAACGATGCGTTTGGATCAGAAGGTGCAGTCCGTCTTTCTATATTTCACGAGATTGGGCATTATATTTGCGAAGATGAAGATGATTCTAAAGATGATTTAGCTGATTATTTTGCAAGGCATTTCATGTGTCCAACCGCCTACCTCATGCTGAAGGGCATAGAATCACCAAATGAGATTGTAGCATTTTGCGGTGTAAGTTTTGAAGCTGCGTGCAATGCAAGCGCAAATATTGCAAGTCGTAAGAAGAAACTCGGATTTAAATTATTTAGTCATGAAAAAGAATTTATAAAAAAGATTGATCCGATATCACTTCGGTTGTATGAATTGGCAGAAAAAGGGGGAACAAACGTGAACGAACTAGTAAATTAAAACGCTTCTAAATTGTTGGAGCAATTCAAAAGCGTTTTATGTAGGCGTTATAAAACACCCATCTAAGCAATGAACATTTTATCACGCCTGCTAAGTAACTACAAGAAAAAAGTTGGAAATAAAACCTGTTTTAAAAACAGGTAGAAAGGCGTGATATATGGTGAAATTAAATATAAATAAAGCTCTTCACCGTATACGTACGGTGGAGGGTGAAGTAAATGGGAACAACTAAAAGCGGGCGAGTTTTAAATACGCGCGGAGCAGCCGGTTCAGCAAGTCAATTTGCTGTTGTTCATTCTAACGAGGGAGCATACACTAAGCCACATAAAGGGCAACAAATCAGATTAAAATCCGGCGGTCATGGTCAGACAGGACTTAAAGAACTGGATAAATACGGCATTGAGTATCATATCGTGAAAACATATCCCAATGGCGTAAGAGTTGGATATGTGCCCAAGCATTGGAACAAAAGGAAACGTGATGGTATATATCAGTCTTGGTTTCCGGACGGTTGGACCACCAAGGACATTAAGCACGCGGGTGAACATGTTGCTAACTTAAAAGGAAACAAGCATGTGAGAGATGGGGTTATTGTATTTGGTACTTGGAAAGGCGTGCGTGTGGGAGTTATACGAACACACGGTCAAATCGGCACAATCTTTCCTGATTCAAATCAACCGAGTAAGAAAAGAGGTAAGAAATAATGGATGTACAAAAGTTTAAAGAGGTAATTCAAAAACGGATTAACACTGTTGACGAATACTACGTTGGCGTAGAGGAATGTTGGAAAGAAGAAATAGAAGTATTATCGGAAGACGTGCCTTCAACAGTTGCGTATTTGAAAAATGAGTGTACAGCAGATGAATTTGCTTGGATTTGCGAAATTATTGATGATCTGGCTGCTGAAACACAGAGTAGAGAGATTGTGGAATGTTATAAGAATCTAGGGGAAAAATATCCTGACATGGCTAAGACATTTAACTTTGCCGGCTGTGTGAAGTATGCCGAAGCAGCCTTGGGAGAGGATACCGTTGAAGATTCTGATTCAAATCAACCGAGTAAGAAAAGAGGTAAGAAATAATGGATGTACAAAAGTTTAAAGAGGTAATTAAAAAGCGTGATGAGACACATGATGAATACGATTATGGACTAGAAATGTGTTGGAAGGAAGAAGTTGAAATATTATCTGAAGATATACCATCAACTATCGAATACTTAAAAAATGAGTGCACGGAAGATGAGTTTAGTTGGATTAGTGAAATTATCGAGGACCTGGCCGAAAAGACACGAAACAGAGAACTTGTAGAATGTTATAAAAGCTTGATGGCAAAATTTCCTGAAGAGGCTAAGAGATATCACGTAGATTTTTGTATAGAGTGTGCTGAGGATTTTCTTGAGGATACTGATGAATCTTCTGATTCAAATCAACCGAGTAAGAAAAGAGGTAAGAAATAATGGATGTACAAAAGTTTAAAGAGGTAATTCAAAAACGGATTAACACTGTTGACGAATACTACGTTGGCGTAGAGGAATGTTGGAAAGAAGAAATAGAAGTATTATCGGAAGACGTGCCTTCAACAGTTGCGTATTTGAAAAATGAGTGTACAGCAGATGAATTTGCTTGGATTTGCGAAATCATTGATGACCTGGCTGTAAAAACACGAAGCAGAGAACTTGTAGAGTGTTATAAAAATTTGATGAATAAATACCCAGATGAAACTAAAGAATATTACATTGGCTTTTGTGTAGAGTGCGCTGAGTATTTTCTTGAGGATACTGATGCCTAACAAAGAAACGCTTGTAGATGAAGGTTTTAGAGTTTCTTTAATTGAAACAGCATTATTCGATGGGAAATTTGAAATACCGCATATTGATGCTCCAGAGGAGATTGTTGTTCCTAGTGGTCTTGTACCGTTTTCACAAAGGCAGCGTAGCTGTGATAAGCAAGACTTTGTTTGCTTTTACGAACATGATGTTAAGTTCAGAGATATTTTGACGCATACGGAAGATTATGTTGAAGAGTTAAAACAATATCCTGGAGTGATTTCGCCTGATTGTTCTCTTTACATTGATGCACCGCTTTGCGTGCAAATCGCAAGCATCTATTTGAATCGAGCAGTTGGCTATTATTTAAGGAAGCAGGGAATTCACGTTATACCTAATATTCGTTGGGGTGATGAGAGAACGTATACCGATGAATTATTGGGAGAAAAAGTCGCTTTTCAGGGCGTAGACAAACATAGCATCGTTTCAATTGGAACTTACGGGCAAATTAAGTCAGCTGAATCTAAACGATATTTTAGGGAAGGCTTGATTGCGATGTTAGATGAGTTGGAGCCGCGCGTTGTGCTTGTGTATGGCGCAATGCCGGATACTATATTTCATGGCTTGGAAACTAGAACTGAGTTTGTGCAATATCCTGATTGGACAAGACGCATGAAGCAAAAATAATTTTGTTTCATTATGCAGGGAATTCTGGGGCATTTTAATGAAAATAAAATTGCCTAATCAAGATAAAAAATAACAGATGCAAGCAAACTATCGATAATGCCTACAAATAATTGCATGGTTCAATTACATCAACATGTTGTTAGTTTGTTTAGTTAATGTGTGATTTTATTTTTAGATAGATGTAGTTAGGGTTGAAACAGAACATTATTTTAATTTGACTGTGCGCTATGGCATACTAGATACCGGCAGAACTGCAATCTGCCAGAGCGTGAAATGGCGTCGATCCCCTCACATGCGTATTGGTGAGGCTTGGTGTCCGCTGTTGCGCAACTAGACTTTGTTGAAAGCTTGAGAATGATGGCGTAAGTATGCCGCATCTCTGCCAGGAATACGAAACGATTGCAGCGTTTCGTTAGGAGCATTGTGCCCGAGATAACAGAAGAAAGCTTCAATATCAATGAAGCTGAAAATGGTAAAGCGTATGCAGAATCCAATTCTGCAGAGCGCTCAGTTGAACATGTTGTAAATGTAGTTTCGTCAACTAATGATGGTTCATCGTCAGTGAGAAGACGTCGTACTGGCCGTAGAGTAGTTAGAGTTGCTGGAGAAGCTGGAAAGTCAATGGCTTTGCGTGTTGAAGGCGATAATGTAGATAAATCGCTTTCTGATATTTCTTCTAGCAAAAATGATTCTGATTCTAAGTCTGATTCTAAGTCTGATTCTAAAGAGAATGTTGAATCCACTTCTAAGCGTGTTTCTAAGCCTGTTTCTAAGCGTGAAAGAAATAAACATAAGCATGCTGAAAATAGTGCTGTAGATGATTCTGATTTTGAAATTAAAGTATCAGATAATAAGAATTCTAAGTCTGATTCTAAGTCTAATGCGAAGTCTGATGCGAAGTCTGAAACTGATTCTTCTTCTGAAACCATGTCTGCTTCTGAAACTGACTCTGATTCTTCTACTTCTGTGCGCTATGTTACTTCTTTACTTTTTAGAGAGCCTGTTTTACCTCAAAGAAGTCTTGATGAGAGAAATGATGAGCGCAGTGAGCGTGATGATTCTGATAATTTAGGCACGAAGCATCGCAAAAAGGTTGATAAGCGTCATAAAAATAATGCTTCCGATGCTAATGAAGACAGCCGTGAAACTTCTCGTGAAAAAGGTTCGCGAGTTCGTTCATCTAAAGGAAAGTCTTCTTCAAGAAATCGCTATGAAGTAAAAAATACTTCTCGTACTCGTTCAAATGATTTCAGCGATGAAATTGTTGATGATTACTTTAACTACGGCAGTGATAATAATCGCGATGATAACAATATTGATGATACGCAATCAATTCGCGTGCGCTCGCGTGGAAGACGTAAAAATGATGATTATGCGTATGATGACAGTGTTGAAGACTCGTATTACGCGCGCAATGATGTAAATTATGGCGTCCTTAAGCGGAATGCGTCTAAATCTAGAGTTAAAAGTATCGATGATTTTAGTGATAATAAAACTGGTCGAGAAAATAGAGATAATTTAGATGATTTAGATAGTCGCGATATTTATGATGAGCGTACTGTGCGCCGCCGTAGGCGAAGAGGGCGTTTCGATTCTCAAATAGATAACAGCGATTATAACAGCACAGATAACAGTGCTGATAATGAAGTTTCATTTGGAAGAAAGTCTGTTGACGATTCTAATCGCGGGTATGTCCGCAATGCTAATCGTAAGTCTTCAAAATATTCTGATTCAGATTATGAATCTTCAGATGGCGTTATTTTTGACGATTTATCTTTAGATGGATCTTTTGATATATCTTCTAAGGAATCTTCCAAAGAATCTTCCAAGGAATCTTCCAAGAAGTCTGATCTTCCAGTAAAACGCTCTCGTAAGAATCGCCGTTTGAATGCTTCTGAGCGAAGAGCTGCTGCTGAAGTTGAGCAGATTGAAGAGGATCTAGAATATGACGATATTGTTTATAGTCCTATAGATTCTAAAGTAGAAGATACGATCGATCTTAGTGATTTGATGAATAAATCTGAGCGCTCGAGTTCTTCTCGCCGTCATTCTGATAGGAATGATGATTCTGATTATTCTGGTTCAGATGAAGATTCAGATTCACAGGATGATGTTGATTCGTATGAAAATAGTGACGATGATGCTGTTTACACTCGCCGTAGGCGTAGACGTCGTCCTTCTAGATTAGATCGCAATAATAATAGTGGTAATCGTAGCAACAGTAGCAACAGTGAAAATGATTCGGAATCCGGTTTTATTGATTCAGATAATGACAATATTGATATCGATGCCGTTCAAGTTTCTCAAGAGGATCGTGATTTAATCCCTGATCCTGAAGAATTGCGTGCTCAAGATGATGAAGAGGCTGTTTACACTCGGCGTAGGCGTAGACGTCGTCCTTCTAGATCTTCAGATGATTCGTCCTCTAGTTCTTCAAATTCTGATGGATCAGATAATTTACCTTCTGATGATGCGAATGCGCTTTCATCTTCTGGTGATTCTGGGAATAGTATTCGCCGTTCTCGTAAGCAGCAGTATATTGATGAGATTACGGATATTGAAGGTTCAACTCGATTAGAAGCGAAAAGACAGCGCCGCCGTGATAATCGTCGTGAGCGTAGTCGTCAAAATCTTCTTATGGAACAGGATTTTCTTGCTCGCCGTGAGAATGTAGATCGTTTGATGGTTGTGCGTGAGCGAGATCGTCATACGCAAATTTCAGTTATTGAAGACAATATTCTTGTTGAACACTATGTTTCTGATATTCAAGAAGTTGCTACTGTTGGCAATATTTATCTTGGTCGTGTACAAAATGTACTTCCAAGTATGGAAGCTGCGTTCGTAGATATTGGCCAATCTAGGAATGGCGTATTATATGCCGGCGAAGTTAATTGGGATATGACTCGTCTTGAAGGTCAGCCTCGACTAATTGAGTTGGCGTTCAAGTCTGGTGATCCTGTTCTTGTTCAAGTTACTAAAGATCCTATTGGTCATAAAGGTGCGCGTTTAACTTCGCAAGTAACTCTTGCAGGAAGGTTCTTAGTCTTAGTTCCTTCTGGTGGTATGACTGGCGTGAGCCGTAAGCTTTCAGATCGCGAACGTTCTCGTTTGCGTTCAATTGTGTCTAAGATTGCTCCAAAAGATATGGGAGTAATTATTCGCACAGCTGCAGATGGCGCAAGTGAGGAAGCGATTTCTAAGGATTTGGAGTCTTTGATTCGTCAATGGCAGCGTATTAGTGAAAAGCGTGAGGAATTCTTGCATGGTAAGCGTCCTAAATTATTGCAAGGTGAGCCTGATGTTGCGATTCGTGTTGTGCGAGATATTTTTAACGATGATTTCAATAAGTTGATTGTTGAAGGTGAAGGTGTCTATCACAGAATTGATGAATATTTGGAGATGATGGCTCCGGATTTGAGAAGCAAGGTTGAATATTGGGATCCTGCTGACCATGAAGGCAAGGATGTTTTCGATAAATGGCAGATTGATAGTCAGCTACGTAAAGGTATGGAGCGTCAAGTTTATTTGCCATCTGGTGGGTCTATTGTTATAGATCGCACGGAAGCTATGACAACTATTGATGTTAATACCGGTAGATTTATTGGTCGCGGTAAGTCTTTGGAAGAAACAGTTACTCGCTGCAATTTGGAAGCGTCTGAAGAAATTGCTCGACAGTTGCGTTTGCGTGATATTGGTGGCATGGTCATGATTGATTATGTTGATATGGTTATGCCAGCTAATCGCGATCTTGTTTTGCGCCGTCTTGTTGAGTGTTTGGCTCGAGATCGAACTAAGCATCAAGTTGCTGAAGTTACTTCTCTTGGTCTTGTCCAAATGACTCGTAAGCGTGTGGGACAGGGATTGGTTGAAGCTTTCTCGGAGGAATGTCCGACTTGTAAAGGTCGTGGATTCATATTACATGATGAGCCAACAGTTTCTTCGGAATATGCTGATCCTTATGCGCTTAAAGGCGGAGATCCTTTTATTAAGACGAATAAATATGGTCATGGCACTGTTACTGAGACCTCGTCTGCAGTAGTTAAGCCTAAAGGTTCTAGTGCAGATGTTAGAGCTAAGCTTGCGCGTATTGCTGCAGCTGCTGCGAGTATGTCTGCTGACTCTAGTGGAATGAGTGATTCGGATTCTGTTGTTTCTTCGGATTCTGTTGTTTCTTCGGATTCTGTTGAGGATGAAAATGTTTCTATTGAGAATTTAGATCATTCTGAAGGTGAATCGGTCAATGAAGTTGAGGGTGAATCTGAAGTTGAACCTGTAACTGAAGTTGAGCCTGTGACTGAAATAGAAGATAAATCTGAAGTTGAAGGTGGAACGGAATTAGATAACGGATCGGAAACTCATGAAATTGAGTCTGCAGATTCTACTGAGTCTTCAGAGCATGTGTTAGACAATTCAAATTATATAGAATCTTCAGATTCTGTGGAGTCTAATGAAAATCTTGAGTCTAATGAAAATCTTGAGTCTAATGAAACTGTAGAATATTCAGACTCTACTGATTTTACTGATTCAACAGATTCTACTGACTCTACAGATTCTACTGACTCTACAGACTAGAAGTTAATTATGTAATATTCTTATTTGTATTTTTGCAAATACTTAAAATTAAATAGATAAAGTATATGCCATGAGTACAATAGTGAATATTGTCTAATTCGACTTATAAAAACACCTGCTTGACGTTAGTACATAGGTTGGTGTATTTTTGATAGTCGGTGTCTGGCCGCAGGCTTAATGCTGTGTGCTGGGCAATAGTAAGCTTTCCAGATAGCAAGGAACAGATTATGTACGCGATTGTGAAGGCCGGTGGCCATCAGGAGAAGGTTGAGGTTGGAGATGCCATCCTCGTCAACCGTCTCGATGCAAAGAAGGGCGATACCGTGGAATTCCCGGTCGCGCTCGTTGTTGACGGTGCTAAGGTAACTCTTAGCTCAAAGGATCTTGCAAAGATTTCGGTTAAGGCAGAAGTCATTAATGACGAAGCCAAAGGTCCGAAGATCAGCATTATGAAATATAAGAATAAGACTGGCGTGGCTCGCCGTAAGGGTCATCGTCAGAAGTTGACTCTCGTCAAGATCACGGCCATTGCCTGATTGACTGACGGTGTTATAAACCTGAAAGGACAGCAAGATGGCACATAAGAAGGGTGCGTCTAGCTCGCGCAACGGTCGCGATTCGCAGGCGCAATATCTTGGCGTTAAGAAGTTCGGCGGTGAAGCTGTTGTGGCTGGCAATATTATCGTTCGCCAGCGCGGCACTAAGTTCCACGCAGGTCAGAACGTTGCTTTGGGCAAGGATCACACGCTTTACGCTTTGGCGGACGGCAATGTGAAGTTTGGTGTTCGTCGCGATCGTAAGGTTGTTGACGTAGTAACTGCCTGAGTAATATTCAAGCCTAAGCAGATTCGACAATAAGTCGACATAAAATGTTTAAGCCGCACCCAGTTCGGTGCGGCTTTTTACTTTCTTGTTTTGTTGTTTGTATAAGTAGTTGTCTTGTTAATAAAACAGTGTTAATAAAACAGTGAAGATTTTAAGTGTTAAGCATCGAGTAAGGTAGCGAGTATGAGTGACTTTGTAGATCGTGTGACTGTGCATGTTAAAGGCGGCGATGGTGGCAATGGCTCTGCAGGTGTACGCCGTGAAAAATATAAGCCACTAGCTGGTCCTAACGGTGGCAACGGTGGCAACGGAGGATCTGTTATTTTTGTTGCAGATCGTAATGCTAATAGTCTACTTGATTACCGTTTTATGCCTCATCGAAATGCAGAAAATGGCACTATGGGATTAGGGGACACAAAAGATGGTTCTCAAGGAGCAGATTTGATATTACCTGTTCCGGTTGGGACTGTTGTATTTGCTGCTCGTTCTGGCGCTGGACCTAAGCGTACTGGTGAAGTTTTAGCAGATCTTAATAAGGCAGGAGAGCGATTTGTGGCTGCTGCAGGTGGTGCTGGCGGCCTTGGTAATGCTGCTCTTGCTAATAAAACTCGTAGAGCTCCAGGATTTGCTCTTCTTGGAGAGCCAGGCGAAGAGCGCGATTTAATTTTAGAATTAAAGTCAATTGCTGATGTTGCTTTAGTTGGATTCCCTTCAGCTGGAAAATCAAGTTTAGTTGCTTCAATTAGTGCAGCTAAGCCAAAAATTGCAGATTATCCGTTTACTACTTTAGTTCCAAATCTTGGTGTTGTAAGTTTTGGAAATTACAGATATACGATTGCAGACGTTCCAGGTTTAATTCCAGGTGCTTGCGAAGGTAAGGGATTAGGTCTTGAATTCTTGCGTCATATTGAGCGAACAGAAATAATTGCGCATGTAATAGATTGTGCTACTTTAGAGCCTGATCGTGATCCAATTTCAGATTATCATGCTTTAGAACGTGAGCTTTCTAAATATTCTGATAAGCTCGATCTGCCCCTTGGAGCTATACCTATACCTGATCGTGTTCGAATTATAGTTTTGAATAAGATTGATGTTCCTGAAGCTAAAGAATTAGCTGAATTTGTTCGTAGTGAATTTGAGTCAATGGGTTTGCAAGTATTCGAGATTTCAACTGCATCGCATGAAGGTTTGAAAGAATTAGGATTTGCGCTTGGAAAATTAGTTGCTCAAACGCGTGAAAAGCTTGCTAATGAGCAAGCAGAGCGTGAAGAAGAAAGAGTTCTGATTCAGCCTCTTATGGAACCTGCATTACGCAGGCGTCGTGATGATGGTCGAGGAACTAATGCTGATTTTTCTATTGAGCGCGAGGAAGACAATCATGGCAATTTCTGGTTTAGTGTTACAGGCACAAAACCAGAGCGTTGGGTTGTGCAAACTAATTTTGATAACGATGAAGCTGTTGGATATCTGGCAGATCGTTTAGCAAAACTTGGTGTTGAAGATGAATTGCGTAAGATTGGCGCTCGTCCTGGAGATGAGATTCGCATAGGTCGTGGAGCGCGATCTGTTAGTTTTGATTGGGATCCAAGTATTGCTGCTGGCGCAGAAGGGCTTGATGGAGCTAATTTGGGCGCTCGCGGAAAAGATTTGCGACTTGAAGCTAACGATCCTCGAGGAGCTAGACGCACAAATGCTGAGCGTAGGCGTGATTATCACAACATGATGGACGCTAAGACTGCAGTTCGAAACGCTATGATGGCTGAGCGCAAGTCCGGGCATTGGGCAGATCCATCTGTTGACGATGATAAACACGATGAGAACAGTTTATTTGGCAGGGGTGAAGATTAGGCAGCGTTTGGCATGATAATTTGTTCAATAGCATAATATAAGGGGTAATTATTATGGTTAGTAACAATTCCGACATTGGGCTTACCGAAGAAGGGGTTCGGCGTTCAATTCGTGAAGCTAGAACTATTGTAGTGAAAGTTGGTTCCAGTTCTCTTACGGATGAAACCGGTCATCTAGATGTATCTCGTTTGCGCAATCTCGTTTGCGCAATCAGTCATACTCAGATGATGGGTGCTAGAGTAGTGCTAGTATCTTCTGGAGCGATTGCAGCAGGATTTGGTTTGCTTGGTTTTAGCGAACGTCCTAAGGATGTGCCGACTCAGCAGGCAACAGCTTCTGTTGGACAAGGTTTGTTGATGGCTCAATATGAGTCTGCTTTTTCTCAATTCGGTATTCGTGTAGGGCAGATGTTACTTACTGCAGACGTTACGATTTCGCCGTCTAGATATCGTAATGCTCAGAGGACTATGTTGCGTTTACTAGAGCTTGGAATCGTACCTATTGTCAACGAGAACGATGCTCTTTCAAGTAATGAGATTCGTTTTGGAGATAATGATAGGTTAGCATCTTTAGTTGCAAATATTGTTAGAGCGGATGCTCTAGTTTTACTAACTGATGTAGATGCTTTATATACTGCTCCTCCAAGTGAGCCTAGTGCTAAGCGTATAAGTTTTGTGCAAGATGTTAATCACGCGCTTGAAAAAGTAAAAGTTGGTTCAAGTGTTTCAGGCGTTGGAACTGGCGGGATGATTACAAAGCTTGAAGCTGCTCATATAGCGGCTGTTTCGGGAATTCCGACTATTCTTACGCGTGCGTGTGACGCTGGTCCTGCATTATCGGGTGATTGCGTTGGTACTGCTTTTGCTCCAATTCATTCGCGTTCGTCTACTCGTAGATTGTGGATTGGATTTGCTTCTAATCCTAATGGGACTTTAATAGTTGATTCTGGAGCTGCTAAAGCATTAAGAGGCGGACGAGCAAGTCTTTTAGCTGCCGGTATTGTTGGAGTGCGTGGTGAATTTTCAGCAACAGATCCTGTTTGGATTGACGATGAGCAAGGTAATCATTTAGCCAAAGGATTAGTTGCGTTTGATTCAGAAGAAATGCCAGATATTATTGGACTAACCACTGATGAGTTGACGTCTTCGCTTGGACGTCAATATGCTCATCCTGTAGTGCATCGCGACAATCTAGTTCTTGTATAATCGTGAGCTAATCGCCGGTTTTAGTATTAAATAGTTTTTAGTATTGCTTTTTGCTTACTAGTTTTTTCTTACTTGCTTTTTGCTTATCGCTTATCGCTTATTATTTATCTTTTATCGTTTATCTTCTATCGTTTCGCGCCTTACGGTTACACTGTAAACTATGGTAGAAGAAAATTGGCGCATATTAAGCGATCGAATAAATAAAGTAGCTCCTAGCGCAACGTTAGCAGTAGATGGTAAAGCAAAAGCAATGAAGGCTGCAGGTATTGATGTTGTAAGTTTTGGAGCAGGTGAGCCAGATTTTCCTACTCCTTCTTACATTGTTGAGGCTGCTGCAAACGCGTGTAGAGATCCTAGAAATTATCGTTATACTGCTACTGCAGGTCTACTTGAATTACGTGAAGCGATTGCTAAAAAAGTAAAGCGAGATTCTGGATACGATGTTTCTCCAGATCAAATTGTTGTTACTAATGGAGGTAAGCAAGCTGTTTATGAAGCTTGCCAAATTCTTCTTAATGATGGCGATGAAGTTATTATTCCTTCTCCATATTGGACTAGTTATCCTGAAGCAGTTAAGCTTGCAGGAGGAGTTCCAGTAGCTGTGATGTCTGGAGCAGATAGAGGTTTTGAGCCAGATATTGATGCGCTTGAAGCAGCTCGCACACCTCGCACTAAAGCTATTATTGTTACATCGCCTTCAAATCCTACTGGCGCTATTTGGAGTGCTGAAACTATTCGCGCGATTGGAAAGTGGGCGCTTAAAAATCATATTTGGGTTTTATCTGACGAAATTTATGAACATTTACATTATGATGGCGTAAAAACGTCTTATATTGGCGTTGAAGTTCCAGAAATCCGTGAACAATTATTGATTTTGAATGGTGTTGCTAAAACTTACGCAATGCCGGGGTGGCGAGTAGGTTGGATGGTTGCTCCTCTAGATGTTGCTGCTTGCGCTGTGAAATTACAAAGTCACATGACTTCCAATGTTTCTAATATTTCACAACGCGCTGCTATTGCAGCAGTAGGTGGATCTTTAGACGTAGTTTCAACTATGCGCGAATCTTTTAGCAATCGCAGAAAAGCTATTGTTGAAGCGTTAAACAATATTGATGGTGTAACATGCCCACTTCCGCATGGAGCTTTTTATGCTTTTGCAAATGTTGAATCATTGCTTGAACGTAAGTTGGGTAAAAATCACGAAGTTCCACACACCTCTTCGAACCTTGCTCAAATGCTTCTTGATGAAGCACATGTAGCTGCCGTTCCAGGTGAAGCATTTGGAGCTCCTGGGTATTTGCGATTTTCTTGTGCGTTATCTGATGAGCAGTTAGCTGAAGGCATGCACCGTATGAAGCAATGGATAGAAGAGTAGTTTATATTTATTTAAGCGACACTCTGCTAAATGTCTTAATACTGTTGGAATTACGCGAAATCGTGCCCCTACGCTAACATAACTATTTGGTGGTTTTGCCAAGTCGTATGTTTTAGTGTATGATAAGGCGAGTTCCCCTAGGGATGTGGCGCAATTGGTAGCGCAACGGTCTCCAAAACCGTAGGTTGTGGGTTCGAGTCCCGCCGTCCCTGCCACTTTTCATTATTATCAGTTACAAACGAAGGATTCAGCATGGCTCAAGCAAACGGTGATAACAAGACAGTTAAGCCAAATTTGTTCATGCGCATTGGCATGTTCGTCAAGCAAACTATTGACGAAACGCGCAAAGTTGTAGCGCCACACGGTAAAGAGTTGTTTGCTTGGTCAATTTCAGTGTTTGTTTTTGTGATTTTCTTAATGCTATTTGTTACATGCATGGACTTCTGGTTAGGCAAGTCTGTTATGTGGCTATTCGGCTGATTTAGATTTTGAGGGTGTGCAAATATGACTGACGAGTTAAATCTCGAAACTTCTAACGATGTTGATGAATCTGCAGCTGATGCAGGTGATGTTAATACTCAAAGCGTTGTTGATACTCCAACAAGTGATACTTCTAATGAAGATGCACCTGTTGAGCATGTTGATTCAGATGCTGCTACTTCAGAGTCTGAAGCAACAGAGTCTGAGGAAGAGTCTGTAGAATATGCTCATAGTGTAGAAGATGTTGAAGATCCTACAGATGCTGGCGCTCGTGCTGTTGCAGAATTTTCCAAGTCCTTGCGCACTTTGGAAGGTAAATGGTACGTTCTTCACACGTATTCAGGTTACGAAAAGCGCGTAAAAGCTAATGTTGAATCGCGTGTACAGAATTTTGGTTTGGAAGATAAAATTTTCCAGATTGAAGTTCCTATGGAAGAAGTTGAAAAGCATACAGATAAGGGCAAGAAAGTTATTACTCGCGTTCGTGTGCCTGGATATGTGTTAATTCGTATGTGGCCTGATGAGAACGCTCGCCGTATTGTGCGTGAAACTGAAGGTGTTACTGGATTTGTTGGTCCATCTAAAGATCCTGCTTGCCTTACTCGCAAAGAGGTAGTTGCAATGATGGCTCCTATGATTGCTTCTGAAGCTTTGAAGAATGCTGGAGATAAGCCTGCTGCAGCTCGTAAGCGTACTCTTGAAGTTGCTTATAAGGTTGGAGATCAAGTAACAGTAACTGAAGGACCATTCGCAACTATGGCTGCTGTTGTTTCAGAAGTAGAGCCTACTACACAAAAGCTTACTGTTTTGGTTTCAATCTTTGGACGTGATACTCCTGTGGAACTTGGTTTCCATCAAGTCGAGCCGATCGTTTGAGTCAAAAGCTTAAGTAAAAATCTCGAGCCTATAGCATTAAGTTTTTATAACACAAACCGGGGTGCGTTAATTTGCACTTCGGTTTTGTTTATTTGATTGAAGTGCTGCGTTATTCGTACCTCAGTTTTGTTTATTTACTGCGCTATGGCGTATGTTGTAAATACTAAGATACAGCTTCACTATAAGTATGTATGCGAAAATATGTTGTTGCTAAATCATTAAGCATAGCAACTTTCTTAAGTTTGTGTCCAACTTGGAAGTAGACTTCCAACTTTTGTTGGTTGAGCAAAAATAGTTGTATCTGTAGTAATGTAGCTGTCGTAATGCAGCGTGTCGCGAAGATGTGGCATAATAGTGAAGCTTGTGTCTGGAGGAGTAATCCGCTAGCACAGCACAGCAATATAAGTTGCGGGAGGATACCTTAAAACTGCTTAAATAGTGTTAAGGTGCCGTTTGAACCGCTAGAAGAAAGAAGAACCATATTATGGCTCCTAAAAAGAAAGTTTCTGCTCTTATTAAGCTTGAGATCCAAGCTGGTAAGGCAAATCCTGCGCCGCCACTGGGTCCTGCTTTAGGCTCTCACGGCGTGAACATCATGGACTTCTGCAAGGCCTATAATGACCAGACGAAGGACAAGATGGGTCAAATCGTTCCAGTTGAAATCACTGTTTACGAAGATCGTTCCTTCACATTTATTCTGAAGACTCCTCCAGCTGCTGCTTTATTGCTTAAGGCTGCCGGCATTCAGAAGGGCACTGAGAATCCTTTGACTCACAAGGTTGGTTCTGTGACCAAGGCTCAGGTGCGCGAAATCGCCGAAATCAAGATGCCTGATCTCTCAGCTCGTGACGTTGAGGCTGGCATGAAGATTATCGCGGGCACTGCTCGCTCGATGGGTATTACCGTTACCGACTGAAAGTGAGTGGAGAAAATGGTGAAGCGTTCTAAGAAGTAT
This sequence comes from Gardnerella bivia, assembly GCF_049262715.1. Lineage (NCBI taxonomy): Bacteria > Bacillati > Actinomycetota > Actinomycetes > Bifidobacteriales > Bifidobacteriaceae > Gardnerella > Gardnerella bivia. The sequence continues at coordinate 274,267 of NZ_CP058399.1, read as the reverse complement.
CGTGAAGCGGCTGAGAAAATCGACCGTAATAATCTTTATACTCCAGCTGAGGCTATTGCTTTGTTAAAGAGCATGCCATCTCGTGCTTTCGATGAATCCGTTGAGGCTGTTATGCGTCTTAACGTTGATCCTCGTAAAGCAGATCAGTTGGTTCGTGGTGTTGTAAACTTACCAAATGGCACTGGTAAGACTGCTAAGGTCTTAGTATTTGCTCGTGGTCCAAAGGCTACTGAAGCTCAAGAAGCTGGTGCAGATATCGTTGGTGATGACGAGCTTATCGAAAAGGTTGCCGCAGGCTTCCTTGATTTCGATGCTGTTGTTGCAACTCCAGACATGATGGGTAAGGTTGGCCGCTTGGGTCGTGTTCTCGGTCCTCGTAGCTTAATGCCAAATCCTAAGACTGGTACTGTGACTATGGATGTTGCAAAGGCTGTTGCAGATATTAAGGGTGGAAAGATTGAGTTCCGCGTTGATCGCCAAGGCAATCTTTCGTTCCTCTTTGGTAAGCGTTCGTTTGATGCTAAGGCTCTTGAAGAAAACTTCAAGGTTGTTGCTGATGAAGTTCGTCGTTTGAAGCCAAGCACCATCAAGGGTCGTTATATCACTAAGGTTACAATCACATCTACAATGGCTCCTGGTGTTCCAGTCGACATTGCAAGTATTGCTGCCTGATTTTAAAGCTTAGGTTTTAAGACTTATAAAGCTTTTATGCGCATTGATTTTCATATGTACTTTAAGTACGTTAGGGAAATCAGTGCGCATTTTATTTTCCAAAATCTAATAAAATCTGGGATATTTTGGTGTTATTCTGTAGATATTTTTGGAGCTATTTTGGGAAATAACCCGAAATAACCCTATTTTTGTCTATTTCCAAAATCTAATAAAATGTATTGCTATATACCAAAATATAAAACAAAAAGCCCACTGCGGTGGAATGAATGCAGTGGGCTTCGTGGAGCTAATGGTAATCGAAACCACGACCTCTTCGATGCGAACGAAGCGCTCTACCAACTGAGCTATAGCCCCAAAGTCTTACGACAACTCGACAAGTCTACTACAAAGTAAGTTTAAGCACAATATTTATAGCAGATTTGTGGAATTGGAGTGTTGTTTTTGGCTTTAACTTTCTTGATTTTTCTTTGCTTTGCGTGCTGCATGCGCTTTATATAATCCAATGAATGTTGGTATAAGCGACATTAACAAGATTGCAACGATTACTAGTTCAAAATTATTTTGAACAAACGGTATATTCCCGAAGAAATATCCTAATAATGTAAATAGTGAAGACCATGTTATGCCTCCTATAACTGAAAATGGAGTGAAACGAGTCCACTTCATTCCAGAAATTCCCGAAATAAAAGGCATGAACGTACGAATAAATGGGAAAAATCGTCCTAAAAATACTGCTGCAGGACCCCACTTATCTATCATTTTTTCTGTTTTTTCAATTCTTTCAGGAGTAAGAGCCTTAACTATTCCTGATTCAATGATTTTTTTGCCGAAGAAGTGACCAATTAAATAATTGCATTGATCGCCAATAATTGGAGCAAGCCATACAACAGCAAGCAATAATGGCAAAGGTAGCGCGCTGTGACCGGTTTGCGCGTCTGGAGCAGCGAAGAATCCGGATGCAAATAATAGCGAATCGCCTGGTAAGAATGGGAAAAATACTACGCCTGTTTCTATAAAAATAACTAAGAATATCAATCCTAATGCTGGAGCTATGCCCATAGCAATCCATCCAGCTATTGCTGAGCGCGGATCTTTTAGTAAGTTGATAATAAAGTGAATAAATCCCATAAAAATCCTGTCGTTGGCTGCAACGGGTGAATAAACGTTGCATTGTCAATAAACTCGGATTACTAATTATATTGCAATGCTTCAACTTGTTGTTTTAGCTGTTTTAGTTGTTTTAGTTTTTCAAGTTGTTTTAGTTATGTGGTGCTGTTTTAGTTATGTGTTGTTGTTTTAGTTATGTGTTGTTGTTTAATTTTAACGACATCTTGAGTTTAGTTAAATAAAATGATTAAAATAAAACTAAACATGTAAGTAAAATATTTGTAAGTTTGGGTTGGAAATGCAAAAGGAGTTTTGCGAAGCATGAAATCCGATGTGAATAGTGATGAAAAATCTAAGTCTGATTCTGAAAATTATACTATTTCCAGTTCAGTGGATTTATCAAAATCAGATGACGAACTTTCTATGGCGGATATTTCTCGAAAAAATGCGAATCCTGTTAGTTTTGTGTCGTATGCAATTGTTTTACTTATTGCAATTATTTTTCCGTATTGGGCTGGACGAACTCTCGCTGCTCAAAGTACAACTTGGGTTATAAATCATACATCTTTTCTTTCTCCTATTGGAGTTTTGTTTATTTCGTGGATTATAACTGTATCTTTATTTACTTGCATAGCTATGGCTGTTATTGAGCCAAAACAATGGATTTGGAGATGCGCTCTGATTGTATTTTTGGCATTTGAACAGTTTATTGCTGGATTGTGTTTATTGCGTTTAAGTTTTTGGTATTCAACTCATGTTGTCTATGGATCTGCAGCTTCACTAGCTAATGCTGCTAATTTAGGAATTATTTCTGCAGGTTTGTCTGTTGCTGTGTTTGCTATATTATTTGTAGGCTTGCTTGTAGTTGTTCCTAAAAAATCAAAATTGAATGTATTTACTCGAAGCTGGGCATCGTTTATTCTGTTCTTTACTATTGAAGTTATTGCAATAATAATAGTAATTTTTGGCGGTTTTATGACTGCTATGTAAGTTTTATTCTTACATATACGTAAGTTTTGTGTTTATCGTATTTTCGTAAATTTATTTGTATTATATGATTCTTGTAATTCTTTCGTATGCGTGTGTTGTGTAGCTTGTTTAGCTTTATTACTTTTTGTTTATCTTTACCTTTATTACTTATAGTTTTAGTTTGTTTTAGTTCGTTTTATCTAGGTACTAAATTTATAAGATTTTATATATATTTTCTATATGTTGCATTGTACTTTTGTTCTAGCGTGTCTGTAATATAGAGGTTTGGCGTGTAACGCCCGCGGATTCACAAGCGCTACAGCAAAGGTTGTAGCACCGCGCAGTGATTATAAGGAGGACGCCGTGGCATTAACGGCTGAAGATAAGAAGAATATCATCAATGAATACGCGACGCACGAGGGTGACACGGGTTCCCCAGAGGTGCAGGTTGCTTTGCTTAGCAAGCGTATTGCTGACCTCACTGAGCATTTGAAAGAGCACAAGCACGATCATCATTCTCGTCGTGGTTTGTTGCTTATGGTTGGTGATCGTCGTCGTCTTCTTGATTACTTGAAGCGCGTTGACATCAATCGCTATCGTTCTTTGATTGAGCGACTCGGATTACGTCGATAGTCTTGTGACCCAGGTGTTATTATGCCTGGGTCTTTTATTTGATTTCTGTGATTTGTTTAGTATTGTTCCGTTTGTTAAGATTTTTGATTTGTTAAGATAAAATTTGTGAATTCGTTAAGATGAATAAGATGAAATAACTTGTGATGATTCGCGATGACTTGTGATTACTCGTGATTTTGGGGATATTTAAGATTTATAACTGAAGATTTAAAACATAATTGAATACGGATGATTGAAGTAACCGAAACAAAAAACACTACGAAATATTGGCGCATAATATTCAAGCATTGTGAAATTTGTACAGATAGCAACAATACGAAGTCGCCAATGTTACTACGCATGTTGGTTGGTTAGGTAAGTTAAAGAAAAGGAGGAACCCGTGGAGGGTCCCGAAATTAAGGCTGTAGAAGCCGTTATTGATAATGGTTCATTTGGTAAGCGTACGTTACGCTTTGAAACTGGTCGCCTTGCACAGCAAGCTGATGGAGCTGTGGCGGCATATTTGGATGATGATTCCATGATTTTGTCTACGACGACTGCAGGATCTAGTCCAAAAGAAAACTATGATTTCTTCCCTCTAACTGTTGATGTGGAAGAAAAGATGTATGCTGCTGGCAAAATTCCAGGATCTTTCTTCCGCCGTGAAGGACGTCCTTCAAATGAAGCAACTTTGGCATGCAGGATTATAGATCGCCCATTGCGTCCATTATTCCCACATACTCTACGTAATGAAGTTCAGGTTGTTGAAACAATTTTGGCAATAAATCCTGACGATGCATACGATGTAATCGCATTGAATGCTGCATCTGCATCTACTATGATTTCTGGTTTGCCATTTGAAGGTCCAGTTTCTGGTGTTCGTTTGGCGCTGATTGACGGTCAGTGGGTTGCGTTCCCACGTTGGAGTGAGCGTGAGCGTGCTGTTTTCGAGATTGTTGTTGCAGGTCGAGTGATTGAAAATGGCGATGTAGCTATTGCAATGATTGAAGCAGGTGCCGGTAAGAACGCTTGGACTTTGATTTACGATGAAGGTCAAACTAAGCCTGATGAGGAAGTTGTTGCTGGTGGTTTGGAAGCTGCTAAGCCTTTTATTAAAGTAATTTGCGATGCTCAAAATGAGTTGAAGCGTATTGCATCTAAGGAAACTAAGGAATTCCAGCTTTTCCCAGAGTATACTGATGAGCTTTATTCTCGCATTGATGAGATTGCTCATAAAGATTTGGACGAAGCTCTTTCTATTGCTGAAAAATTGCCTCGTCAAGAGCGCATTGAGCAAATCAAGGAAGGCGTTCGCACAACTCTTGCTGAAGAGTTCACTGATATGGATGATGCTGAGAAAGAAAAAGAACTTGGCAATGCGTTCAAGGAATTGCAACGTCAAATTGTTCGCCGCCGTATCTTAACTCAAGATTATCGTATTGACGGTCGCGGCTTACGTGATATTCGTACTCTTAGTGCTGAAGTTGATATCGTACCTCGCGTTCATGGTTCTGCATTATTCCAACGTGGTGAAACTCAGATTTTGGGTGTAACTACTTTGAACATGTTGAAGATGGAGCAGCAGGTTGATGCGCTTTCTGGCCCACAAACCAAGCGATACATGCATAATTATGAAATGCCTCCATATTCCACTGGTGAAACTGGTCGCGTTGGTTCTCCAAAGCGCCGTGAAATTGGTCATGGTGCGTTAGCAGAAAAGGCTTTAGTTCCAGTTCTTCCAACTCGTGATGAGTTCCCATACGCTATTCGTCAGGTTTCTGAGGCTATTGGATCTAATGGTTCAACGTCTATGGGTTCTGTTTGCGCTTCCACGCTTTCCTTACTAGCTGCAGGAGTTCCTTTGAAAGCTCCAGTTGCAGGTATTGCTATGGGCTTAGTTTCTGGAGATGTTGATGGAAAGCATATTTTCAAAACATTAACAGATATTTTGGGTGCAGAAGATGCTTTTGGCGATATGGATTTCAAGGTAGCTGGTACTTCTGAATTTATTACTGCTTTGCAACTTGATACCAAGCTTGATGGTATTCCAGCTGATATTTTGGCTTCTGCTTTACAGCAAGCTCATGAAGCTCGTGCAACTATTCTTGAAGTTATTAACGAGTGCATTGATTGCCCAGCAGAAATGAGTCCATTTGCTCCTCGTATTATTACAACAACAATTCCTGTTGATAAGATTGGCGAAGTAATTGGCCCTAAGGGTAAGATGATTAACCAGATTCAGGAAGAAACTGGCGCTGAGATTGCAATTGAAGATGATGGTACTGTCTATATTTCTTCTGAAGGCGGTGAAGCTGCTGCTAAAGCTAAAGAAATCATTGATTCTATTGCAAACCCTCGTATTCCAAAAGCTGGTGAAACCTTTACAGGTAAAGTTGTTAAAACTACAAGTTTTGGTGCGTTTGTTAATTTAACTCCTGGAACTGATGGATTATTGCATATTTCTCAAGTTCGCAATTTGGCAAATGGTTCTCGAATCGACACTGTTGAAGATGTGCTTAAAGAAGGCGATAACGTTGAGGTTATAGTGCAGAGCGTAGATGAGCGCGGCAAGATTTCCTTGGCTATCCCAGGCTATGAGGATCAAGAAACTTCTGCGCCGTCTCCTCGTGAGAATCGTGGGCGTTCATCTAGAGATGATCGCGAAAATCGTGGTGATTCTCGTGGAGATTATCGCGCTACTCGTTCTCGTGCTTCGCGTGAGGATCGTGAGGATCGCGAGGATCGTCCGCGCCGCCGAGTATCTCGCGAGGATTTAGACGATCGTGAGAATCGCGAAAATCGTGAGAATCGTTATAGCGATCGTGATAGTAGATATGATGATCGTGATTCTAGAGATGCGCGAGATAGTCGCCGCGATAGTAGATATGATGAGAGCGATTTTGAGGATCGTCCGCGCCGCCGCGCGCCTCGCGAGGATCATGATGATTTAGATTCTAGAGATGCGCGCGATAGCCGTGATTCTAGAGATAATCGTGATAATCGCGACAATCGTCGTGATAACCGCGAAGAAGATCGTGATTCGCGTTATGCAAATCGCTCTGATCGCACGAATCGCCGTGTTTCAATGGATCGTAGATCACCAGAACGCAATCCTCGCTATGCTGCTGACGATAATCATTATGATGAATATCGTTCATCTCGCGAGAATCGCACTGAGCGTCCGCGCCGTAGAGTGCGCCGCGATTTTGATCCGTTTGATGAAGACTAATCTCATTTAACGAAGACTAATCTCATAAAACTTATAAAATTTTAGATTTTAAAATCTAAAGTTATGAAATGCCTTCAAGCTTTTTGCGCTTGGAGGCATTTGTTATTTCGCGAATAGTTATTACTTACAATTATTATTACAACTAATACTTATCATTTATAAACATGGGGTGCAGATATGCTTATGAATCGCGCAATAGGCTCTTTTAATACAACAGCTATTGGTTTTGGTGAGATGCCTCTTACGATTGAAAATAATCTTGGTCACAATATGGGCATTGAAACTATTCATGCTGCTCTTGATGCAGGTTGTACGCATATTGATACTGCATGGGCATACTATTGTTCAGGAGGAGAAGAGCAAACTGGTGAAAAACTTGTGCGCGAAGCTTTAAGCACGTGGAATGGTGATAAATCTTCTATTTTAGTTGCAACGAAAGTTGGACATTTTCGTAATTTCACTGAAGGACGTCCAACGTGGGGTAAAGATGGTAATCCTGAACATTTAATACTTCGAGCTAAAGAATCTGCTATGGCTCTTGGCGTAGATACAATTGATTTACTTTATTTTCATAGACCAGATCCGTGTGTTCCATACAATGAGTCAATTGAAGCTATGAAGCAGCTTTTAGATGAAGGAGTTGCTAAAGAAATAGGTATATCAAATGCGTCTGTTGAGCAAATTGATATTGCTCGCAGCATTCTTGGCAAAAAGCTTGTTGCAGTTCAAAATCAATATTCTCCAGTTCATCTAGAAAATGAAGATACTTTGAAATATTGCGAAAAACTCGGTATTGCTTTCGTTTGTTGGAGTCCTTTAGGAGGATTTCGTCATCCATATGACGATCATCTTTTTGATCCTTTCCGTAAAGTTGGTGAAGCTCACAAAGTAAGTTATCAGCAGGTTGTTTTGGCATGGGAGCTTGCAAAAGGAAATCATGTGTTCGTGATACCGGGAGCGCATCGTCCTGCAACGATTTTGGATAGTTTGAAAGCTTCGCAATTGCGATTAAGCGATGAAGAATTAGCTTATTTATCTTAATAGAAGAATTAGCTTATTTATCTTAAAAGAAAGCAGAAAAATGCAAGAAACTAGTGTAACTGGTATGCCTATTGCTCAAGTTGACGATGAAGGTATACCAATTCCTGTAACTATTCCGATTGTTTTAGGTGAGCGCACTCGTGCTGTTTTTACAACGCGATTGGGTGGTGTTTCTGAAGGTGATTTTGCGTCATTAAATCTTGGTGGTCGTGGCGGAGATAATCCTGAAGCTATTTTTAGTAATCGTTTTGCGTTACGCAGGACTTTGCAAGCTGACTTGTGTTTGGTTAGTCAAGTTCATGGGAAAGAAGTTTTTGATTCTGATAATATAATAAATTCGTTTAACACGAATTATGGGTTTGATGCTACAGGTTTTGCGGATTTAAAATTAAAAATTGATGCAGATGCACAAGTTTCTACTTTAAGTTCTCTAGCTTTAGGTATGTTTGCAGCAGATTGTTTGCCTGTTTTGCTTGCAGATGATTATGCTGGTGTGATTGCTGCAGCTCATTGTGGAAGAAAAGGTCTTATGGCTGGTGTGCTTGAGGCTACTATTGATGCTATGTGCAAAAAGGGTGCTGATCTCGCGCGCATAACAGCAGTTTTAGGCCCTTGCATTTGTGCAAATTGTTATGAAGTTGGCAATGATATTGCTCGCGATTTTGAGCGTAGATATCCGCAAACAGTTTCACGCACTAGATTTGGTGGAGTTGGTATTGATATTGCTGAAGCTGCACGTATAGATTTAGCTCTTGCTGGTGTTTCTAATATTGTTGATTCTTTGCCTAGAGTTGACGCTGCAACAAAATATTTATCTGAAGATGTTGAATTAAAAGAAATTTGTGATTCTGATTGTGAAGGATCTTCTTTGGAAGAAAGATTGAAGACTCTTGATAATCCTCTTTGCACTTTTGAAAATCCGCTTTGGTATTCTCATCGCCGTGCAGTTGTTTCTGGCAAATCTCACGAAGGAAGATTGCTTGCGCTTATAATCAAAGACAAGTAGAAGGCTAAAATTATGCAACAAATAAACATAGTGATTTCTGGATTTGGGCCTTATGCGGATCTTGAAATAAATCCTTCTTTTGAAGTCCCGAGTGCGCTATCAAAAATGGAAAGTGATCAATTTTCTATTTCAAGTGATGTGAATATAAAAGTAACGTCTGTGATGCTTCCAATAAGTTTTGCTAATTCTTGGCCTGAATTATTAGAAACAATCGAGAAAGAGAATGCGAATATTGTGATTTCGACAGGTGTAAAACATTCTGCTCGTGGAGTGCAATTAGAGCGTTGCGCAACGAATATGATGGATACAAAAATGCCTGATGTTGATAATCGCCGTCCTCAGCGTATGTCTATTGTTGAGAACGGTCCAGCTGCTTATTGGACTCGTTTGCCATTGCGCATGATTTTGAATGATTTTGCTCGTGAGGGTATTGCATCTACTTTAAGTTCTGATGCTGGGACTTACGTATGTAATTCACTTTTCTACAGATTATTAAACTGGTCTACTAATAATTACGATAGGAAATTGTTAGCTGGATTCGTTAGTTTTCCTCCTGTTGTTGCATCTCATGATGCTCGTCATGGTTTACCTTTGCAATTGCAAATTAAAGCTGGTCAAGATATTGTAAGTGAAGCTGTGAAATATTATTTGAAACCTTCGTCTTTAAACATGCTACTTGAGTAGTTTATTGAAGATGTATACAGAGAAGAATAAAAGATATTTTTCTAAAATACGTAGTGCGCGACACGCCCGAGTCTTTTGTGCTAGTAAGTGATAGCGTTAGTGCTGATATATGCGTGCGCAGCTTAGCATGTTGCGCTATGTTGGTTTGTGAAAGGAATGCCATGGTGGATCGATTTTCCGTTGCTTTACGCGGATACGACAAAGAAGAAGTAAATAAAGCTATCGCAAACTATGAGCGCACGGTAGCACGTTTGCGAGAACAAGTACGTTCTAGTGATGAATCTATTTTGCAACTTCAAGCACAATTGCAAGAAGAAAAGAATAATGTTAAGCGTGCAAAAAATGGTAGTACTTTTGCTTCTCTAGGTGCTAATGCTCAGCAATTATTGGCTTCTGCAGAACAAACAAGTGCTCAATTATTAGAGCGTGCTAAACAGGATGCTGCATCTATTAAAAAGAATGCTCGTGCTCAAGCTGGAACTTTATTAAATAATGCAAAATTAGATGCTGAGCATTTGTTACAGGAATCGCAAACTAAAGCAGATACTTTACTTTCAAATGCGACTAAAAAATCTGAACAGATGTTGAACGCTGCTAAAGAGGATTCTGAAAGACTTCGTTCTTCTGCTCAAAGGGATGTTGACGCTCAACGCGATTCAACAACTTTGGAATTAAATAATGCTCGAGAAGAACATAATAAGAAGATGGCTTCTGAATTATCTCAGCAGGAGCGAAATATTGCTGAAATGAAAGCAGAGGCTGCTAAGGCAATAGCTCAACAGCGTTCAGCTGCAAATGAAGAGATTGCGCACGCTAAAGCTGAAACTAATGATCAAATTGAAACTGCTCTTTCTGAAGCAAATAAAAAGTTAGCTGATATGCGAGAGCGTGCTTCAAAAATGATGGCTGAAGCTCAGCGTAAAGCTGGAGAGATTACTGATGCTGCTAGCGCTAAAGCACAAGAAATTGCTGATGCGGCTCAAGTAGAGCGAACTAAGACTATGAGTCAAGTTAGTGCAGAAGTTGAGCAGATTCGCGCTGATATTGCTCAACAGCAAGATGAGGCAACTAAAAAGGTGGATGCTTTACTTTTGGGTTTGAAAGATCGGCAGAGAGCTGCGCAAGAAGAAGCTGATGCGTTAATTGCTCGTGCAAAATCTATTCATCAAGATGCAGATGATTATGCTGCTCAAACTCATAAGTCTGCAGATGAGCAAGCTGCACAAATAGTTAGAAAAGCTATGAAAGAAGCAACTGAACAAGTTGAAGAGCGTAGGGGTGCTGCTCAGCAGGAGCTAGATGGCATGACTGCTAGATTGAATCAATTGCAGCATCGTGAAGCTACTATTACGCAGCGTGTTACAGAATTGCGCTCGCTATTTACTAACGCTTTTGCAGGTTTTGATTTTGGAGATTCAAAGCAGCAAAATTCTGATGATGAGTCTACGAATTTGAATGATAGTTTTGAAAGTTTAGATGAGTCTGCAGGTAATTCTTTGGCTGATTCTGTAGAAGGTTCAGCTGATGTGCATAATTCTGGTGTGAACGCTGAAGTGGACTCTGATGCTCAGCGTGAAGTTCGGCGTGATGCTCAGCGTGAGGTTCAGGCTGCTCTTGCTGAATCAGCTGAATCATCTGAATCAGAAGATTCGCGAGAGTAAGTTTGCTCTTGAGTCTGGCTGATCATTATAGTGCTAGTTGATATTAGCTTTATATGGTTGATGTTGTTTTATGCTAGCGCTTACTTGTGTTTTTAAGAAAACAATTTAACAATTAAACAATTTAACAATTAAACAATTTAGATAATTAAATAGTTAGAAAATTAGATAATTAGAAAGGTTAGAAATTGGTTGCTCTTACTTCTTTAACTAGTGAGATGTTACAGGATTTGCGTGAGGATTTTGATAATAATCCTTTGAATCGCTTGGCAATGAACAGTGTTACTGCTGCTGGTATTGATAAAGTTGCATTAAATTATGATAGATCTCGTCTTTTGCAGCGCCGTTTTTCAACAATTGTAGATAATGCAGATGCAAGGCATCAGGATCATTCTGGTCGTTGCTGGTTGTTTAGTTCTTTGAATGTTGCGCGTTTTGTTGCTAAGAAATCGTTGAAAGTTAAAGATTTTGAGTTTTCTCAGAATTACGCTATGTATTATGACAAGCTTGAAAGAGTAAATTATTTCCTTAATGATGTTGCTACTCTTGTGCGTGCTGGCGAGCCAAATGATTCTCGTTTGTTGCAACATTTGCTTCACGATGTTATGGGCGATGGCGGTCAGTGGACTATGGCTATGAACGTCTATAAGAAGTATGGCGCTGTTCCTAAAGATTTGTATCCAGAAACTGAGTCTTCTAAAGACACTGATTCTATGAATACTCAGTTGCGTAAGTTGTTACATACTGCAGTTGCGCATATGTATGCAAATTCTGCTGATATTGATGACATTATTTCAAATACTGTTGCAGCAGGGCATAGGATTTTGACGATTCATTTAGGTCAGCCACCAAAGAGTTTTGATTGGGAGTGGACTGATGAGGATGGAAACTTCCATAGAGATGGCGAGATTACTCCTGTTGAGTTTTGGAAGAAATATGTTACTGCTGGTTTAGAGGATTATGTGTGCTTAGTGGACGATCCTCGTGCAGAACATCCTAAGGGTAAGAAGATTGCTATTGAGCACTTGGGTAATGTTGCTGGTGGGGATGCTACAGAGTATTTGAATGTTCCAAATCAATTTATGAAAGATTGTGTGAGGAAGATTCTTGTTGAGCAGGGTATTCCTGTTTGGTTTGGTGCAGATTGCCATCCTATGATGGATCGCGTTAATGGTGCTTGGGCTACTGACTTATTTGAATATGATCGTGTTTATGGCGTTGATTTTGATTTAAATAAGGAAGAGCGCGTGCGTTTTGCTGATTCTGCTATGAATCATGCTATGGCTTTTGCTGGCGTTGATGTTGCTGATGATGGAACAACTACTCGCCGTTGGCGTGTTGAGAACTCTTGGGGAGCGGATATTGCGGATAAGGGTTACTTCACTATGAGCGATGATTGGTTTAGTGAGTATGTGTATGAAGTTGCAGTGCCTAAGTCGCTTTTGCCGGAAGAATATCGCAAAGCACTTCAAGAGCCAGCAATTGTTTTACCGGCATGGGATCCAATGGGCGCATTAGCATAGCTTGAAATCATTAGGATTTCAAGCTAACCTAATGCGCCGCGCTCACTATTGTGAAAAGCACGGTGTGCTTTTCGCGTGAGCGCGCCGGTACGCGTTCTTAAAACGCGTACCGGCCACATTAAGTTGGTGTTTTGGTTTGGTTCGCGATGTTGTATTGGTTGGGAGCTTTGGCTTAGGCTAATTTCATAGGGAAATTAGCCTACTCCAAAGCTCTGAGCCGCTTAGTGCAGAAGCACGGTGTGCTTCCGCTGCGGCGAAAATGCTCGCGCGCTTAGACCGCGCGAGCATAGTGGCTTAACGCGAAGTTGCATAATGCGCTTCGTGTTACTCTAAAGCTCTGAGCCGCTTAGTGCAGAAGCACGGTGTGCTTTTCGCGTGAGCGCGGCGGTACGCGTTCTTAAAACGCGTGCCGACCACATTAAGTCGGTGGACTTACAACGCAAGCTCGGACTATGCCGAGTGGGTTTTTATTAGGATGGTTGTAAATGGAATCTACTTTTGAGAAACGTAACGCACTTGCTGTTAAGAAGGCTGTTGAAGAGGAGAAAGATCCATTTAATTCTACTAAATTCATGCGTTGGGAAGATAGAGTTGGTGTAGATCGCATTATTAACCGCCGTGTACTAGAGCTTGAACCGTTGCCAACTCCTGCACAAGTTCTTGGAGAATTGCCATTATCTAAATGTGCACAAGATATTGTTGCTCAATCGCGTGATGAGATTCGAAGCTGCTTGAATGGCGATGATGATCGTTTGCTTGTAATTGTTGGACCTTGTTCTGTGCATGATCCTAAGGCGGCGCTTGATTATGCTGAGCGTTTATCTAAACTTCGTAAGAAGCTTGAAAATGAGCTTTTAATAGTTATGCGAGTGTATTTTGAAAAGCCTCGTACGGCTCTTGGTTGGAAGGGTTTGATTAACGATCCAGATATTGATGGCACTCACGATATTCATAAAGGTTTGCTTTTAGCTCGCCGCACTTTACTTGGAGTTTTGGATGCTGGTTTGGCTGCAGCAACGGAGTTTTTAGAGCCAACTAGTCCACAGTTTATTGCTGATGCTGTAAGTTGGGGAGCAATAGGTGCAAGGAATACTGAGTCGCAGATTCATCGTCAGCTTGCTAGTGGTCTTTCTATGCCTGTTGGTTTTAAGAATGCTACTGATGGATCAGTTGTTGCTGCTGTAAATGGTTGTTTGGCTGCAAGTCAGCGTCATACTTTCTTTGGTATTGACCATCTTGGTAGGGCTTGTGCTGTTCAAACTCTTGGTAATCCTGATTGTCACGTTGTTTTACGTGGATCTAGTAAAGGTCCAAATTATGATGCTGCTTGCGTTGCTGCTGCAGTTGCATCTGTTCGATTAAGGCTTGGTACAAGTTGCATGGCTTCTAACGGTGTTGTGGTTGATTGTTCTCATGGAAATTCTGGTAAGGATGAGCATCGTCAAATTGAGGTTGTTCGTGAGATTGCTAAGCGTTTGGCTGAAGGTGAGCAGGGTATTAAAGGCGTTATGATGGAGAGTTTCTTAAAAGGTGGTAATCAAGATCCTGCTCCTCTTAGTGAGCTTGAATACGGCAAGTCTATTACTGATCGTTGTATTTCTTGGGAAGATACTGCTGCTTTGCTTAATACTCTTGCTTCATCTGTATCTTCTCGCCGTAAATTGTAATCAAATATTTTGTTGAAAAATCATCAAGCTCAATGTAAAGGGAATAATTTTATGCATAATGTCGAAAGAGTTGCTGTTGTTTGCGCTTTAGAAGAGGAAATTTCACATATCGCTAGTGAACTTAATGATGTAACTCATAAGAATTTTGCTAGTCTTGATGTATCTCAAGGGCAGCTTTTTAGTGTAAATCAAAGAAAAATTGATGTGGTTGCTACTGTTGGCGGAATGGGTTTAGTAAATGCTGCTGCAACTGTGCAATATCTTATTGACACTTATAATCCTCAAGCTGTAATTTTTTCTGGTATTGCTGGAAATCTTAATAAAAATTTACATACAAATGATGTTGTACTTGGGCAAACATTAAAATATTTAGATACAGATATGCGTTTGATAGGTCAATGGAAACCTTTTACGAGCGAGTTCCATTCTGATGATTATTTGTTGCAAGTAGCTAATCAAGTGCTTAATAAAATGGGAATTACGCATATTTCGGGAACTATTGCTTCTGGTGGATATTTTGTTGATACTCCTTCAAAAGTTGCGGAAGTAATTGAAAAAACTCATGCAGATGCTGTTGAAATGGAAGGAGCTGCTGTACTTCATGTAGCAGCGCGTAATGATGTTCCAGCATTGATTGTGCGAGCAATGAGTGATAACGCGGATACAGAATACGAAACTTTCCATACTTTTGATATTTCAGAATATGCAGATACTGCTGCAAAAATTACAGTTAATATTATTCGTAATTTGTGATTTATGTTCGTATTGAAAATATATAGCTTTAATTGTTATATAAACGTTCGCCAGTAACTTTTCGACACGCCGTATTGGTTGCCGACTCCTTTCTTGTGCAAGTATTGAAATTCGTAGTGCTAAATGCCGTCACTTTTTGCAGTATACGTATTTTTGCCGGTTAGGTTTAACCCACCTATTTATGATGATTGCGTTAATAAAAAAAGATAGGGTAAGTTAAGAAAATGCGCTCAATTCGCAATACGGCTATAGGAACGCGAAAGTGTGGTGGAGCGCAAGGCAATTCTTCGCGAAAGGAAAGAAGAATATGCGTAAAAATATGAACGAAATGAATATAATCAAGTTAATTCCAACAAAATTAAGTACTACAAAGCTAAGTACTACAAAATTAAGTACAAATAAAAGCATATTTAAGTTTCGCGCTGCTGCTGTAGCAGCGCTTACATTTGGCTTGTGCGCAACGTGCGCTGCTTGCGGAGATAACGTTCCTGCAGATAACACATCCGCATCCGGGTCTACTAACACTAAAATTTCTGGAAATTTCCAAGGATCTGGAGCATCCTCTCAACAAGTTGCTGTGGAAGCTTGGATTGCAGGATTCCAAGCGAAAAATCCTGAAGCTAAAATCGCATATAATCCAACTGGTTCTGGCGCAGGAGTTACAACTTTTATGACTGGCGCTACAGCTTGGGCTGGATCAGATAAATTCTTAAGTAATGATGAAGTAAAGCAATCTAAATCAGTGTGTGCAAATGGAACTACTGCTTTCGATGTGCCTGTATATGTATCTCCTATTGCAATAGCATTTAATCTAAAAGGTGTTTCAGATGCAGGCAAGCATATTAACATGGATGCTTCTACGATAGCTAAAATTTTCGATGGGAAAATCACAAGTTGGGATGATGATGCTATTAAATCTCAAAATCCAGATATTTCTCTTCCGAATAAAGCTATTACTGTTGTACATCGTTCAGATAAGTCTGGCACAACTCAGAATTTCTTAAGCTACATAAAAGATGCAGCACCAAATGATTGGAAATATGACCTTTCTGAAAATTGGCCTAATAGCGTAGGTCAAGGAGCAAAAGGCACTTCTGGAGTAGTTTCAACAATACGTATGGCAGATGGAGCAATTGGATACGCTGATTTCTCTCAAGTAGGCAAATTAGGAACAGTTGCTGTGAAAGTTGCAGATACTTACAGTGCGATTTCAGCTGAAGGAGCATCTGCTACTCTTTCTGATTCTGATGTAGATACAGAAGCATTTGGTAAAAATCGCGTAGTTGTTAAAATAAATCATTTAACTAAAAAGCAAGGAGCTTATCCTATACTTCTTGTGTCTTATGACATTGCTTGCAATGCGTACAAAGACAAATCTACAGCGAAGTTTGTGAAATCATGGTTAAGTTATGTAGTTAGCAATGAAGGTCAGAATGCTGCCAGAAGTGCATCTGGTAGCGCGCCACTTCCACAAGCTATTGTAGGTAAAGTAAACGCATCAATTCAATCTATTAAATGATAATTGTTATAAAGCTAGAACATAGCTGAAAAAGCTAGAACATGTCTGATATTATTAAGACATTATCTGTAAAAGGAGCATGAGTGAGTTCTACGATGAATGTAGTTGCGGATGCGGATTCAAACAAGCAAGGTTTTTCGCGTAATCGTAGTATGCATACTTTAGATCACATATTTAAGTATGTTGCTTGTATTTGCGGTATTTTGATTTTGTTGATACTTGCAGCTGTAGCTATATTCTTGCTATTTCGTGCAACTCCTTTGATTTTTGCAGATCGAAATCAACTTTCTAGCGTTTATGCGGATTTTACTGGGGGGAAATCACATAACTTCTTAAGTTATGTGATTCCTCTCATCTTCGGAACTGTTTTAATGTCTGCACTTGCTTTATGCTTTGCATTCTTTGTAGCTATTGGTATTGCGCTTTTCATATCTCATTACGCGCCTAAAAAAATCGTTCCTTTTCTAAGCTCAGTAGTGGATTTATTGGCTGCAATACCATCAGTTATTTATGGTTTATGGGGCGGGCTAGTTCTTGTTCCTGCTATGTACCCATTTTGGGATTGGATTTCGCGATTTTTGTCTTGGATTCCTTTATTTGCTGGTCCTGTTGCAAATCCTTCTAGGTGTGCTGCAACGGTTAGTCTTGTGCTTGCAGTAATGATTCTGCCAATTATAACTTCTATGGCTCGCGATATTTTCCAACAAGCTCCTCGTTTGCAACAAGAGGGTGCGCTCGCGCTAGGTGCTACAAAGTGGGAGATGATAAAGCTTGCAGTTTTGCCGTTTGCTAAATCTGGTATTGTTTCTGCTTCAATGCTAGGTCTTGGACGTGCTCTTGGTGAAACAATGGCAGTTTTGATGATTCTTTCTCCGGGATTTACTTTCGGAATCAATATTTTCAAGGCATCTCAAAATCAGACTATTGCTGCTAATATTGCAGCTCAATATCCTGAAGCAAATGGTTTAGGTGTGAGTGCGTTAATTGGCACAGGTCTTGTATTATTTGTTATTTCGTTTGTTGTAAATTTTGTTGCTAGAAAAATTGCTGGTAATACTAGCGCGAATCGACTAAATATATTTGCTAAATTTAAAAAGTTTGTTAAATCTATAAAATCAAAGAAACCTAATCAAGTTTCTTCGTCTGTTTCGTCTGTTTCGTCTGTTTCGTCTGTTTCGTCTGTTTCGTCTGATTTAGTTTCTTCTGTTTCGGTTTCTTCTGATGTTTCTTCGTCTTCAACAAGCCCAGTTATAGATTTTGATAAATTTAGCCCAACTAGATCATATATTGCATCGCGTAAGCGCAAAGATTTTTTGATGCATGTGTTGATTTTTCTATCTTTTATTGTTGCAATTATTCCTTTGGCATCATTGCTTTTAACAACAATCATCCATGGTATTAAACGATTTAACATAGATTTTTTGACTCATAATATGACTTATGTAGTTGGTGGAAATGCAACTGGCACAGGCGGTTATGGCGGAATTTTGCATGCTATTATTGGCACGCTTGAAATAACGCTTGGTGCTATGGTTATTTCAATTCCAATTGGCTTAATGTGTGCTGTTTATTTGATTGAATATGCTAATGGGAGAAGAATTGCACGTATAATTAACTTGATGGTTGATGTTATGAGCGGCATACCTTCTATCGTTGCAGGCTTATTTGCATTTTCTATGTTTGCTATTCTTTTAGGTCCTGGAACTATAAATGGTTTTGAAGGTTCAGTTGCACTTTCTATTCTTATGATTCCAACTGTTGTGAAGTCTGCTCAGGAAATGCTAAAAATTGTTCCTAATGATCTGCGTGAAGCTTCGTTAGCTTTAGGAGTAACAAAACAACGTACTATTACTAAAGTGGTTTTGCGTACAGCGTTGCCGGGAATTGTATCAGGATGCATTTTAGCTGTTGCGCGTGTAATTGGTGAAACAGCGCCACTTTTGATGGCTTCTGGATTTATTGCATCAACTAATTTTAATTTGTTTGAAGGTCAGATGACTACTTTGCCTGTATATGTTTATCAAGAGTATTCAAAGCTTTCTGCGAATTGCCCAGCTAATGCTCCTGATTCATGCGTAACTACTATTCCAATGGAACGCGCTTGGTCTGCTGCTCTAGCTTTGATTGTGATCGTGTTATTGCTAAATATTATTGGTAGGGTAGTTGCTCGAGTGTTTTCAGTTAAAGCAAAATAGATTGAAATAGAGAAAAATAGATTGATTAGATTGAAATAGAGCAAAATAGAAATACAGAAGACGAAATAAGACGTAACAAGACTAAATAAGACGTAACAAATTTTTAGAAAGCGAGGATCGTAATGGGTCAGCGGATTGATGTGAAAAATTTGAACATCTATTATGGTGATTTTCTTGCTGTAGAGGATGTAAACATAAGCATTGAGCCTAATAAAGTTACGGCTTTTATAGGTCCTTCTGGCTGCGGAAAGTCTACTGTTTTACGAACTCTTGACAGAATGCATGAGATTACTCCTGGAGCGCGCGTAGAAGGTCAGGTCTTACTTGAAGGACGTGACTTATATGCTAAAGATGTTGATCCTGTAGCTGTGCGTAGAGATGTTGGAATGGTTTTTCAGCGCCCGAATCCTTTTCCAACTATGTCTATTCGTGAAAATGTTCTTGCTGGCGTTCGCTTGAATAATCGTAAAATTTCTAAGCAAGATGCTGATGATCTTGTTGAATGGGCTTTGCGTGGAGCGAACTTATGGAATGAAGTTAAGGATCGCTTAGATAAGCCTGGTATTGGTCTTTCTGGTGGTCAACAGCAGCGACTTTGCATTGCTAGAGCTGTTGCTGTGCATCCGCAAGTATTGCTTATGGATGAGCCATGCTCCGCACTGGATCCTATTTCTACTCTAGCTGTGGAAGATTTGATTAACGAGCTTAAAAATGATTACACGATTGTGATTGTAACTCACAATATGCAGCAGGCTGCTCGTGTTGCTGATTACACAGCATTCTTTAACTTGAAAGCTGTTGGCAAGCCGGGTCATTTAGAGTATTTTGCAGACACGACTACTATGTTTAATAATCCGCGTAATGCTGAAGCTGAGCGTTATATTTCCGGTCGTTTTGGGTGATTTTTACATTGCTCTAAGAGAAACTCCGAGAGCTCAGCCCATTTGATAGGCAAATCCCGTAAATGAACCTATAGGATTGTTTACAACGTATTCTTTGCTATTAGTTAGGCAGAGATTTAAGATTTTTCGCACATGTTTTTTCCATATGTGTGTATTTCTACATACTAGTGAGTAATGGCTGTTACTTGTCTCACAGACGTTACGCTTTTATGAGGTACATTGTCATTATGCTTGTGTTACTAGTTTTTAGATTTTTAATTTAAATTTTTATTCCCAATAGGATTGGATTATGTTGTAGTTTATTTAGAATCGCTCCACTTTTATATTGTTCGACCAAGCAACACCCATCCCTCACTAGTATTTTATGTGTGAATTTATTTGCCAGACGCGCTTTGCTATTAGTTAGGCAGAGATTTAAGATTTTTCGCCCTGAATGAGATCTTTAGTGCCATTTTTTATCGCGCACGCACTAACAGTTCGACACTTCGCTGGCGAGGAAGTCCACTGGACTTCCCCTCTGTGCCAGCTCACTCATCGAAGGAGCTTAAAGCGCACCATGCAGCTTTAATCTCAGTCGATTCGCAGCCCGATGGTGATTCATCGAATGAAGAAGAAAAATCGAAAAATCTCGGTGATTAACCGAAGGTTAAAAGACTAAACATGCAAAGAGATCTAGGAGTTTCTCTTAGAGCAATGTAAAAATCTTGCGATGAGAGAAACTCCGAGAGCTCAGCTCATTTGATAGGAAAATCCTGTAAATAAATCTATAAGATTGTTTACAAAATAAGCATAAATTCATATTGTATTAGAGAAATCGTGATGTTATAGTTAAACTGAAATTGTTAATTATATTTACTAATATAATAGTATTCCGTTTATGTTGGCAAGGTTGCTTGCAGATACGGTATAACAATATCAATTAAAAAATAATAATTACATAAATATAACTTCAAAAAATATTCTATTGATAGATGTGAGTAAAGGCGTTCATTATCGATCAATAGAGTCACGTAAATAATTGTTTTTCTATTGAAGAAGGACTATAGAATATGAGTGTTATAAATCTAAAGCGAGCGTTAGCTGCTGTATGTTGTACATGTGTTGTAGGCACTTTTTTCACCAATATTGCAGTTGGTCAAGAAACTGAGTTGGGGGGGGGGTGTTGTAGGTCGTAGCTTTTATGTTTCTAGTGAAGAAGGAAATGATAATAATACAGGAACTACTGCTGATAAACCTCTTAAAACATTAAATAAAATAAATGAAATTATGAAGGATTTTAAGCCTGGAGATAAGATTCTTCTAAAAAGAGGTTCTAAATTTAATAATCAATCTTTACATATTAAGGATATATCTGGTGCTGAAAATAAGCCTATAACTTTTATGGATTATGGAGATCCATCTAAGCCTGCTCCGCTTATTGCTGCAAACGGTGTAAAAGATAGTCAGTGGCATCAGGATTATAAAGCACTAATTGGTGGAAGTCCTCATAAACATAAGGGTGATGTTTCGTCAACTATTCTCATTAAGGATTCTTCTTATATTACTGTGAAGAATTTAGAAATCACGAATGACGACAAGGATGTTTATGATCCAGTTAAAACATGGAAATGGACTGAGCAGGCTGATTCTGACGGTACAAAATTAGATAGAAGTCAAAATCGTATGGATAGGACTGGCATTGCTGGTATTGCTGAAAATGGTACTACTATGAGTAATGTCAGTATTGAGAATTGCTATATTCATGACGTTGATGGCAATATTTACAACAAGCATATGGCAAATGGCGGTATATATTTTATGGCTCATTTGCCAAAATATCGTCAGAGTGCAGCCGATGATGCATATTTACAAAATCATGTATCGCGTTTTGATCATATTTCAATAAAAAATAATAGAGTTGAAGACGTAGATAGATGGGGTATCGCAGTAGGTTACACTTCGTATTTGAATTATATTGATAACTCACGCAATTGGAATAACGATTTTGATTACTCTAATGGCGCTGGTGGAGCTATTAAGGATTCTGTAATTGCTAAATATGGTCAAACTAATGTTGTAATTGAAAATAATTTTGTATATGGCGCTGGTGGTGATGCTATTACAGTAATGTATTGTGATCGTCCACTCGTTAAAGGAAATGTATCTTCTAAGGTTGCTAAGCATATTAACACTCAAGATTATTTAACTTCTTCTGGAAGAACTGCTGCTGCTATTTGGCCTTGGAGATGCAAGAATGCATTGTTTGAGTATAACGAAGCTTATGAAACATTGAACGCTGATCACGGTAATGGTGATGGTCAGCCTTGGGATGCTGATTTTGGTGATGGCACTCTTTACCAATATAACTATTCGCAAAATAATACTTTTGCTACTTTAATGGTTTGTAATTATTTTGCTATTAACACTACATTCAGATACAACATTGCTGTAGGAGATAATGGCGCAATTGATTTACCAACAACTTATAGCACTGCGCATATTTACAACAATACGTTTATATTGCGTAAAGGTGTGAAAGTTTTGACGGACCGAACTAATGGCCCAGGTCTTATGGAAAATAATATTTTTGCTAGCGTTGATGAAAATAACGGTTCTCTTAGCAATGCTATAACAAAAAATGCTCAATGGAATAGAAATAATCGACAAGTATATAAGAATAATTTGTATATAAATTATGAATCAACTCCTAGAAGCGATACAAAAGCTTTGAAGGCAGATGATATTCGAAAAGTATTCAAATCTAACGTAATTGGCATAAAAGATTTTAATAAGAATGGCAAAATTTATTCTCGTCAAGGCGATAATAATGCTTTTGCTAATTATCTACTTGCTAAGGGATCTCCAGCAATAAATTCCGGTACAGTAATTCATGATCTTAATGGTTTTAATTTTGAGCATGATTTCTTTGGATCTAAGATCGTATCTAACCCAGATATTGGTTGTGCTGAAAGTGACGTTAAGGCTATTTCTATTAAAAATATTGACTTTGAAACAGGTAATGAAAATGGTAATAAGACCATTTATGTGCCTATAGGTAAAAAGCTTACTACAAATGTATGCGATCTTTTATCTATGATAAAAGTTGGAAGCGAAACTAAAATGCAAGTTTTGCGTAGTGGTTCTGTACTAAAACCTTCTGCAAATGTGTTAGAAGGCGATATTGTACGATTTTCTCTTGAGGGAGATAATTCTTCTGATTCTGCTTTCATTGATTATGTAATTAAGCCTAAGATGACTTGGGATTGGGTTCGTGAATATCAAGATGATCATCAAGGACCTATTTGGCATGGTCAGAAACAGGATGGTGACAGTGGAACTTGGGAGGATTTGAAATCTAAGGATCCGCAGTATCCTAACTGGCTTTTTGACAGTTATTATGGACCTGGAATAGATTATCCAAATCGTAACTATCCTGAAAATAGAAAAGATATACATGGCTTGCTAAGTGATTCACCTGGTAGTGCTGGTGGTGTTGCAATTGCATGGCTTGCTCCAAAGAGCGGAAAGATTCGCTTTACTATTAAAGAGAATGAGCCGTATTTGCGTCAGAAAGGCAATAATGGCAAAGCAATAACATTGTCTTTAATGATAAACAATGAAGTTTTGTATAGTGCTAAACTCTCAGAGTCTTTGAAAGTTTCGCAAGAGTTTGCTAACGCTGTTAAAAGTCATGGTTTATTGGATGTAAAGCGCGGTGATTGGATTCGTGTTGTTGCAACAGCTGAATCTGATATGTCTCGTCCGTCTTTGCATGTAAGTCCTGTTTTTGAGTATGTGGATGAAGCTAGTGATGTTCATGATTCTGAGTGTGTAGCTAAACATGAATCTGATCCAGTAAATCCTTCTACTCCGGTTGAGCCTGTTAAGCCTGTTGCTCCAGCACCTACATCCGTGAATGCTCTTGCTCCTTCTAGTGTTGATGGTCTTAATCCTGAATTGAAAGGTAAGCTTACTATTGGTGCGAAGAATGTAGCGTACGCTAATGCTGTCAATAGAGTTATTGCGAATATTTCTAATGAGGAGTTTATTTCTCATTTGAAGGCTGATGGTTTTGTGTATGCTTATGCATATATTTATTCATCTCCTCGTTTGCTTAAGGACGCTAGTGGAGCTGATCGTGTGAAGGTTTATATGCTTAATGGCAAACCTCAATTTGATGCATTGTTCCCTGCTGGTTATTCTGGTAAGCATACGGTTGCTCTTATTGATGAGAATGGTAATCAGCTTGGTTGGACGAATATTACCGTTGAAAGTAAGGTTTCGTCTAATAAGTTACCTAATACTGTTGTAAGTAAGTTACCTAATACTGGCGTAAGTGCGCTCTTAACTGTTTTTGTTGCTAGCATTTTAGCTTATGCTGGTGCGCTCTTGCGAAATTCTCAAAAGTAGGCTGTTGCTTATTTTAGAAGTATTGTAATTTATTTGGTCTTTGCATGCTATTGTATGCAAAGACCTTTTTTTTTTACATAAAAATCTAAAATCGCGAGCAAATCTTAGGTCAGCACTTACGAGTATTGTCTAAGACGTTCGGTGTTCAAAGGTTTCGCAATTTTCATAATTTTATGTGAGATTTTGCGATGCCTTCGCTATGCCGGCGAGTCGCAGTAACCTCTGCGTGAATGCCCAAATGTAATTGCGTGCGCGATTGCTCAAGAGCCTTCGCCGCGCTTTTTATGGTCTTTTGCGCTTGTAAACCAAGGAACCGAGAGTTTATGGAAAAGTTCTTCCATCTCAAAGAAAACGGCACGAATGTACCAACGGAGATCACTGCAGGTCTCACTACATTCTTCGCAATGTCGTACATAATCATCGTAAATCCAAATGTATTAAAAGAAACTGGTATGCCATGGGGTGGCGTGTTCTTAGCAACAATTATTGCAGCTATTATTGGCACGCTTGTTATGGGTCTGTTTGCTAACGTGCCTTACGCTCAAGCTGCTGGTATGGGTCTTAATGCGTTCTTTACGTTCACTGTCGTAAAAGGCTTAGGCTTTAGTTGGCAGCATGCCATGTGTATGGTGTTCTTATGCGGTTTAATTAACATTCTTATTACCGTTACTAAAATTCGTAAAATGATTATTCGTGCCATCCCGACTTCGTTACAACACGCAATCGGCGGTGGCATCGGTTTATTCGTGGCTTATGTTGGCATGGTGAACGTTGATTTGATTAAGTTCACTCCAAAAGACAAAGAAGCTGTAGCAATTGCATCTAAATTTGGTGCAACTCCTGCAATTCCAGGTCTTGCTGTTCTAAAGAACCCAGTTCTATGGTTGTTCCTTATTGGCTTGATTTTGGCAATTATTCTTACTGTTTTGAATGTTCGCGGATCTTTGCTTATTTCCATTGTTGTTACAGCTATCATTGGTATTCCAATGGGTTTGACTACTATGAACAACTCTGTGTCAATCATGGGCGCTTTCCATGATTTGCCTAAGACTTTCTGTGCAATATTTACAAACGAAGGATTCCCAACTCTGTTCTCACGTCCTGATCGTATTCCGCTGGTTTTAATAACAATCTTTGCTTTCTCAATGTCTGATACTTTCGAC
This sequence comes from Gardnerella bivia, assembly GCF_049262715.1. Classification (NCBI taxonomy): domain Bacteria; kingdom Bacillati; phylum Actinomycetota; class Actinomycetes; order Bifidobacteriales; family Bifidobacteriaceae; genus Gardnerella; species Gardnerella bivia. The sequence continues at coordinate 249,178 of NZ_CP058399.1, read as the reverse complement.
ACTTTGGGTACTTTCATTGGTACTGGTCGTCGTACTGGAATCTTCTCTGAAGCGGACGAGCGTGCTTTGGAAAACGGCTCCGGATTTAGCTCCAAGATGGATCGCGCTTTGTTTGCTGATTCCATTGCAACTTCTGTTGGTGCAATCTTCGGTACTTCTAACACCACTACTTATGTAGAGTCTGCTGCAGGTATTGGTGCAGGTGGTCGTACAGGTTTGACTTCAGTAGTTGTGTCAATCTGTTTTGCACTTTCAATAGTTCTTGCTCCAGTTGTTTCCGCTGTACCTGCTGCTGCAACTGCTGGTGTGCTTGTGGTTGTTGGATGCATGATGGCAAGTTCTTTGAAGGAAATTGCTTGGGATGATATTTCCGAGGCAATTCCTGCATTCTTCGCAGCTGTATTCATGGCATTTTCTTACAACATTTCTTACGGTATCGCAGCCGGATTCATTATGTACTGCTTAGTGATGACTTGCAAGAAGCGCGCTAAGGAAATTCATCCAATGCTTTGGATTGTTTCTTTGTTGTTCTTGCTTGATTTTATTGCTAACGCTGTGCTGTAAATAAGTAGCTGTGCTGTAAATGTAAGTAAATGTGAATTGAATTTCAAGAATTTAACTTCAAGAATTTAGTTCGCAAGCATAAGAAAAATTAGAGGGCGTGTGATTACATGCCCTCTTTCTGTTTCTATTTCTGTTTTTATTTTTGTTTTTCTAAATTTATTCTTAGATTTACTGCAAATTCGCTTGATATTGTCTTCTATTTTCTTGATACTTGCTTAATACTTTCTTCTATTTTCTTGACATTGTCTTAGATGCATATTAAACTATCCCAACGTAAACCACAGACCGTTGGTGGAATCGCGAGATTCCTGAAATTGATGTGTCATGCCAGCACAGGTTGAGCAATGATTTGCAAATTGTTTATTGTAAATCGAAAGTTTAAACGCTTTAGTGTTTTGTTTGTTGCTCTGCCAGTGCGCAGAGCTTTTTTGTTGCTCTGTTTAGATTAAGCTTGATGTGTTTCTTTCAAATCGACGGCCGATTTAGGAAGGAACGCCATGAAGAGGCCCGAAAAGGAAGCGGTAGTTGCAGAGCTTACTGGATTATTCCGTAATGCAGACGCTGTCTACCTCACCGAGTACCGCGGGCTTACAGTTCCGCAGATTTCTGATTTGCGTGAAAAGCTAGGCCGCGATACTTCCTACTCTGTGGCTAAGAACACGCTTGCTCGTATTGCTGCTAAGGAAGCGGGCATTGAAGGTCTTGACGAGCTTCTCGCCGGTCCAACTGCAATCACTTTCGTAAAAGGTGATTTCATTGAGGCTGCTAAGACTTTGCGTGATTTTGCCAAAGAGAATAAGACCCTCGTTATCAAGGGCGGTTTCGCAGATGGAACCGTTTACGATGCCGAAGGTGCAAAGCAGCTTGCAGACTTGAAGTCTCGCCCACAGTTGCTTTCCGAAATGGCCGGCGCGCTCAAGGGCACTATGTCCAAGGCCGCTTACCTGTTCAACGCTTTGCCAACAAAGGCTGTGCGTACTATCGACGCTTTGCGCGAAAAGCAGGAAAAGGCCGCGTGATACCCTTGCAGCTTGCTGCATGAGTCAAATAATAATAAAAAATTTGATGGCTTAAGGCACAACGTGTGCCTATCGGCCAAGTAAGAAAGGAAGCCATTATGGCTAAGCTCACTAATGAAGAGCTTCTTGAAGCTTTTGGTGAAATGACCCTCGTTGAGCTCTCCGAGTTCGTCAAGGCTTTTGAAGAGAAGTTTGATGTTGAAGCTGCTGCACCTGTAGCCGCTGTTGCCGCTGCTCCAGCTGCTGCTGGCGCTGCTGAGGAAGAGAAGGACGAGTTTGATGTCGTTCTCGCTTCCGTTGGCGATAAGAAGATTGCAGTCATCAAGGCTGTTCGTGCTTTGACCAACCTTGGTTTGGCTGAAGCTAAGGCTCTCGTTGACGGTGCTCCAAAGGCTGTTCTCGAGAAGGCTAAGAAGGAAGATGCTGATAAGGCTAAGGCTGCTCTCGAAGAGGCTGGCGCTACTGTAGAACTTAAGTAGTTCATAGCAAATTTTGGCTAAATTTGCGTAATGCAATAATAGCTAATGCTTTTAGGCGAAAGTGACTTTATTGTTGCTTTCGCCTTTTAGTTTATATTAGTTTTTTAATTTAATCTGTTTTACAAGTTTTAGAAAATAACGAAAATAGCACCGTTTTTGGCATATATACACTAGTTTTTGATTGAAATATTTTTTGTATTTTGTATTTTCGGCATATAAGCAGATTTTTATTAGTTCTTATTCATTTTTATTAGTTCTTATTCATATTTTTATTCGTTCAATTTTCTAACATAACATAAATTAGTAATCGAACGAAAAATAAAAAATATTTTGTGAATGTGTTGTGAGCTTATTTGAAATATCGTAGTTTTTTAATTCGTTGAAGATTAGATTAGAAAAGTTGTTTGTAATCTTTGCTTGTAGGAGGCTATGCGTTGAGTAGCGCGTGTGAAACAATTTGTCATGCGTCAAATGCATATGATGCTTTTAGTAAGTCTTGTGTAACTCCTCGTTTTGGCGTTGGAAAAACATGCGCAAAAGTAATACTTTTTGGTGAACATTCAGTTGTGTATGGATATCCTGCTGTTGCATTGCCTTTGCGAAATCTTTGTATGCGAGCCACTGTTTCTAATGAATGCACTTTTAATTTTGAGTTAGATAAATCTTTTGAGTTAAAATCGAAGACTACTTCCTTAAATTCACATAGTTCTCTTAATTCCTCTAACTTACATAGTTCTCTTAATTCCTCTAATTCTCTTAGCGTTGAAACTAGTATCGAAACTAATATTGACGATAATATTGTTTTTTCTGCTTTAGGATTTACTGGATTATTGCGAAATATCCCTCCTAGATTTTCCTCTATTCGAACTGCTATTCATTGCGCGTTAGATTTTGCAGGCTGGGATGGGGAACGCTTGTATGTATTGACAGAATCAGATTTTCCACCTGAAAGAGGATTAGGATCTTCTGCTGCTTCTGCTGGCGCAATTATCCGCGCTATTTTGGATTATTATGGTATTGACGCTAATCAGTCGCAATTATTTTCTTTAACTCAGCAAGCTGAGCGTGTAGCTCACGGGCGACCTTCTGGATTGGATGCTGTTGCAACTTCATCTCTTTTGCCTGTGAAATATTGCAATGGATCATTTGATTATATGAATATAAATATGCGAGCTTGGATTGTACTCGCTGATTCTGGGTTAAAAGGCATGACTAGAGTAACTGTGGAAGATTTACGAAAAAAGCGTGATGAAAATCCTACTTTCGTAAATTCTCTTTTGCAAGAATTAGGCGATATTGCTTTAAGTGCCGAAGATGATTTGTTAAATGGAAGTAGCGAAAATGTGGGAATAAAAATGATTCGTGCTCATAGAATTTTAGATAAGCTTGGAATTAGTACTCCTTTGCTAAATGATTTAGTTGATGCTGCTTATTCTAACGGAGCGCTAGGCGCAAAATTAACTGGTGGTGGAGGAGGAGGTTGCGTTATAGCGATTGCTGATTCTGAAGATTGCGCATACAAAGTTAGCGATGCTTTCAAATCTGCTGGAGCTAAAAAAACTTGGATTGTTGATATTAGCGGAAAATAATAATTTAATAAGATATTGATACGTTATTTGACTAAGTTATTGATATGTTAGCGTGTTAAGTTGTGTGTGAGTGCATGAATTCGTTAGTTATGTTAAGTTGTGTGTGAGTGTGTGAATGCATGAATGCGTGATTGCGTAAACGCGTGATCGTGTGAATTCCTTGAGTTGTGCATGAGTGCATAACAACATGAGTGTGTTAAGTCGTGAAAGTGAGAGTATATGCAAAGCGTGATTGTTAATCCGTCAGTATTTTACGATGATTCAATGAATGCTAATTGCGCTCGCGCTTGTGCAAATGTAAATATTGCTCTCATTAAATATTGGGGTAAGCGTAATGAAGAGTTGATTTTGCCTTATGCTTCTTCGCTATCTTTAACACTTGCAGATTGGGGAACTGAAACACAAGTTAGTTTTGATGAGAATTTATCCGAAGATAACATTTCTTTAGACGGTGTAACACTTGTTGGTGGCAAGTCGAATAAAGTACGTAATCGCATAATTTCTATGTTAGATCTTATACGTGCTCGTGCTGGAATATCCCTAAAAGCTAATGTTGTATCTCATAACAGCGTTCCAACTGCAGCAGGATTAGCATCTAGTGCATCCGGATTTGCGGCATTAGCTGCAGCTGGAGCATATGCCGCGGGATTAAATTTAAGTCCTCGTGAATTATCTAAACTTGCTCGAAGAGGTTCTGGATCTGCATGTAGATCTATTTTTGGAGGACTTTCAATTTGGAATGCTGGAGAAGATGATGAATCTTCATATGCAGAGCCTATCCAAATGCCTGAAAATCTTCAATTAGCAATGATCGCAATAGTTTTAGATTCTGCGCCTAAACCAATTTCTAGTCGAGAAGCAATGAGCAGAACTGTAAAAACATCGCCAACCTATATACCTTGGATTAAGCAATCGGAAAAAGATTTTCAGAACGCAATTTGTGCTATAAAAAATAGTGATATTGAAACTTTAGGAAACATAGTAGAGAAAAATTTCATGGGCATGCATGAAACAATGCATAATGCTGTACCTCCTGTTAATTACATCACTGAAGATAGTTATAAAGTATTGGAAATTATAAAAAATTTGCGTTCAAAAGGATTGCCTGTTTGGGCAACTATGGATGCTGGTCCTAATGTGAAAGTTCTTACTGTTAAAAGTGAAGCAGAGAAAGTTGCAAATGATTTGCGCTCGCATATTTCTAAAGTTTTAGATAATTCAAATTTGTCTTCTAATAAACCGATTCGTATTATGGTCGCTTTGCCTGGAGATGGAGTACGTATTTTTGTTAGAAAATGAGTGTGTAGTGAGTGTGTAGTGAGTGTGTAGGATTTTATGCTAGTAATATCATGTAGATAGTAGAAATACTCATTTTAGGCGCTTTAGACATATATAAACGATATGGGGATATCATGAGCAAAGTGCAAGACATGGCTTCGGGAAAGCTTTATATTGCAGGTGAATATGCAGTTGTAGATGGAGCTGCTGCAATTGTAGTAGCTGTAAATCGCTATGTGAGCGCAACAATCGATGATGATGATTTGCGCATAACAGATATACACGGTAAGAATTATTCCAGTAAGTTTTTAAGTAAATCTAATTCAGAATTAAAAGATTTTAATAAATTAGATTCTCCAACAGTATACGGTTCTATATCATCTGTTTCTGAAAGTGTTGATTCTGCTGGTGATTCTGCTTGTGGTTCTGCTGGTGAAAGTGTTGATTCTTCTTGTGTATCTTTGGATTCTCAGCGCTTGCAGCAAAAAGTCAACAAAAATTCAAAATACAAAACTTTATATTGGAAGCGCTCTTTTAATGGTAAAGATATTCTTGTTGAAGAAGAAAAATATGCGCAATTTTACTCTTATGTGCTTTCTGCAATGAATGTTGTAGATAAATTTGCATTTGAACAATATAAAAAGCCCTTAAATAATTGTTATAACGTGCGTATTTCTAGTGATTTAGATGATTCGCGTTCAGGCAGAAAATATGGATTGGGTTCTTCAGCAGCAGTTACAGTTGCTGTAGTTCGTGCATTGTGTAAGTGGTATGACTTAGATATTTCTACTCCGGATATTTGTAAGCTAGCATTGATTGCATCTGCTCTAGTAGAAGGTTCTGGAAGTGGCGGAGATGTGGCTGCTAGTGTTTACGGCGGTTGGATTATGTATAGAGCGTATTATCGCGATTGGCTTAAAGCTGAAATAGAGATGGTGAATTCTGGGGATCTTGATTTTCATAAGCTTGTGCGAAAAAAGTGGCCACGTTTAGAAGTAAAACGTTTGAATGTAAACCCATCTTTAAAATTACTTGTTGGTTGGACTGGTATTCCTTCTTCGAGTTCTTCGTTAGTTAGCAGTGTTAAATCAAATCGAGTGTCACAAAAATTGTTTACTTATGAAGATTTTTGTTTGTTAAGTGAAGCTTGTGTACAAAGGCTTGTGAAAGTGCTTGAAAGCGGCGATTTAATAAGTCTTTCGCATGGTTTGGAATGTAATCGTCAACTTTTGAGAGATTTGAGCGATTTAACTCAAACTACTATTGAAACTCCAATGCTAACTAGTTTGATTGAAACAGCAAAGTTTGTTGGTGCTGCTGCTAAAACTAGTGGTGCTGGCGGTGGCGATTGTGGAATCGCTTTAGCTAGTTCATACAATAAAGACGGTATTTCTTATATTAAAGATACTTGGAAATCAGATGGAATTAAGCCGCTAAATCTTAATGTAGCTAAAATTAACGGTACTGGAAAATCTTCAGAAAACATAGTTTTGCATTATGAATTTAGCGAAAAATTATCTCAATATAATACAGGTAATAAGAAGAAAATTTCGTATATTCATGAAGAAATAGATTTTGACGATATTCATTTACCTCATGAAGGTGATCCTATTACTGCTGGAGCTTTTGCAAAACGTAATGCGAGTAAAATGGATTCGCGTAATTCTAGTAATTTAGAATCGTCTAATTTGTGTAATAAAAAATCCTCTTTGTCTAATTCTTCGCCTAATAAAAAATCCTCTCGTATTACTATAAAAAATGTCATTTCTAATTTAGAATCTCAAATAACTTCAAATCGCAAAAATATGCATTTGGCTATTGCAGACGAGCAATATAAAGCTAATTCTGAAGCTGGATTTGATGATATAAGTTTTATGCCGACTTCTTTGCCAAACATTTCGCTAGAAAACGTGGATTCTAGTGTGAGTTTTTGGGGATATTCCTCGCCAATTCCGTTGTATATTAACGCAATTACAGGCGGAAGCAAAGAAGCTAAAGCTGTGAATGCTCAATTAGCTAGAGTTTCTTGCAAAACGAATATTCCTATGTCTTCTGGCTCTTTGAGTGCAGCTCTTAAAGACCCTTCTCTTATAGATACTTTTAGTGTTATTCGTGATGAAAATCCTAAAGGTTTTGTGTTTGCAAATGTTGGTGCTGGAACTAGCGCGTCTGACGCTATGCGTGCTATTGAAATGATTAACGCTAATGCTTTACAAGTTCATCTTAATGTTGCTCAAGAGTTAGTTATGCCTGAAGGCGATCGTGATTTTAGTGATTGGATGCTAAATATTAAAAATATTTCGATTGCTTGCAATAAAGCGAATATACCTATGATTGTTAAAGAAACTGGTTGCGGAATGACTTCTTTAGATGTTCGTAGATTATATGATCTCGGTGTGCGCTTTGTGGATATTGGTGGACGTGGAGGCACGAATTTTATAACTATAGAAAATTCTCGTAGGGATTCTAACGATTATGGATATTTGAGTTCTTGGGGTCTTACGACTGTTGAATCTTTGCTAGATGTTATGAGATATGAGAATTGCAATAATGGAAGTATAAAAGTGTTTGCAAGTGGAGGAGTGCGTACTCCTCTTGATGTGATTCGTGCTTTAGCGTTAGGTGCTCAAGCAGTTGGAGTTGCTGGAGAATTTTTGCACATTCTTATGCATAGTGGTGAAGAAGTATTAGAGCAGCGAATTTTTGAATGGATAGAGCAAATTCGTAATATTATGGCATTGCTTGGCGCACAAAAAGTGTCGGATATTCGTTCTAAATCTAGGCTTATTTTAAAGGGTGATTCTTTAGAATTTAATAAGAGTTTGAATAGTTGTCTTGACAAGTGATATACTTGTGTAGTTGTGCGTTCATACACGCTTATCTGTTTATGCGTATTTGTGTGATTGAACGACGCAAGACTTGCAAGTCTAGAATTAGGGAGTTCATCATGTCAGCTCGTTGCGCAGTATGTGGCAAGGGACCGCAAACCGGTTTCTCTGTGTCGCATTCACATATCCGCAATAAGCGCACCTTCCGCCCGAATCTTCAGCCAGTTCGCACTACTATTGATGGCGAGAATGTTCGTCTTCGCGTGTGCGTGAAATGCATTAAGGCTGGAAAGGTTCAGCGCGTTGAGGCGTGAGTCGCTTAAAGAATGTAAGATGCCCTGAGCAAAAGTTCAGGGCTCTTTTTGTATATAAATATAAATTTCTGTCTTATAGTACAAAATCTGTCTTATAGAACAGAATTTGCCTTATAGCACAAAATTTTTATATAGAATCTCGCAATATACACAAAGCATGACACAATAGAAGGTAGTGTGTTTTGTGAAGGGAGCATTAGCGTGGCCAGTCAACAAACAGTACAACGCTGGATGATTACAGTAGGTGGCGTAGAGCAAGCTCGAATTGGAGCAGGTCAATCAGTTGAGATTGGTCGTAAGCCTATTAGACCTTTAAGAGATGATGGCTTTAAGCGTATAGATATTGTAGATAATAAGCGTTCTATGTCTAAGCGTCACGCGTTGCTGATTGTTAGCAAGAATGGTGTTGCAACTATCCGCGATCTTCATTCAACTAATGGCACTTACTTAGTTGGGGATAATGGCAATTTAATGCGTTTAGAGCCGGATATTGATTTTCAACTTCCGAACAGCATAATGCGTATGCAATTTGGTGATGTTCCTATTGATTTTGTGCATGTTGAAGAAGATGCTAGTGAAGATGATTCTGTAAGAGATCTTTTCTCTTATGCTACTGACGATAACCGCCAAGAACCGGATGTTTCTGATTTATCGGTTGATCAAATTTTAGATTTGCGTGCAGGTGAGCCTACTGGTGTTTTCCATGCTCAGTCTGTTTCGCAGCCAGAGCTTACTTGGAATCATGAAGGTTCAGTTTTAAGCTCTGAAAATATAAATGTTCCAAATGCTAATGCTGTTGAAGTAGAAATTCCAGTTCTTCGTAAAGAAGAAGAAGTTGAGCCTCGTAATCTTTTTGATGACGCTCAAGAAAGTTCTGTTGTTGAGCAATCTGTTGTTGAGCAATCTGATGTTGAGCAATCTGATGCGTCTTCTGATAGTTCTGTTAGCGAATCTGAAAATAGTGTTTCCGATAAAGATTCAGCTGATAGTGAAGAAAATAGTAAAGAGAACTTGCAAGATGATTCGCTGTCTGATTCGCTGTCTGATGATTTATCATCCGATTTGCAAGGTGATTCGCTAAACAATTCTCAAGAAAATTCTCAAGAAAATACGCAGCTTTATAATCAAATTTCAGAAGAAAACAATGCGCAAAATGTTCAAAATCAGGATATTTTTGAGTCTGTAGAATCAGAAGATTCGCATACAGATTCTGTAACGTCTGATAATGCAAAATTTGAGAATAATGAGCTTTCTACTAGTGAATCTGAATCAAATTACGATTCTTTTGCTAATTCTAATGTTGGATCGTCTTATGATTCATCTTCTTCTCAATCTTCTCAATTCTCAAATAATGATTTTTACGATGAATATACGCCTGCATTCGAGCCTGGGTCTGTTTTTGAGAAAGTTTCACAAGGTGAATTTGATTCTAATCATGAAGTTATAGAAGCTGGCGGATTTACATCGGATGAAGCGAAGCAAACTTCAGATTTTTCTGAGCAATTTGAAATGGCAAAATATTCTGAATTGTTGCCGTATTTAGCTATGAACACGAATCTTTATGATGATTTGTATGCTTGGCTTGCAGCTCAATCAAACGCTGATGTCGATGAAGCTTTAGCTAGAAATAGCGGATATGATTCATACCGCAAAGCAATGGGGAGTGAATGATATGAATAGTGGTGAATCTTTTGAAACAGGTGCAACTCGTCATAATGTTGCTTTGATAAATGATCTTAAAAAATGGCGTGACGATTATCAATCGCAGCTAGTTCCTTCTCCGCTAGAGGATATTACTAAATTGCAAGCTAAGCTTGAGCTTACTCATGCACATCCTTCTGGAATTGCTCAACTTTTTGCTAGTGGAAAAGTCACGTTGAAAGCACTATTTAGAGATTCTGGAATATTAAGAGCTGCCGGTCGCAATTTGAATCGTGTATGTGAAGATCGAGATAATAAAGCGCATGAAAGCGGAGTTTCAGAGTTATCTCTTGTTGTTGGAGTAGCTTCTTTCAATGGCAATCATGTTCCTGTGTTGACTTATCCTGTTCGTGTAGTTCGAGATAGTTCTCAAGATGAAACAGTAGCGTCTATCTACTTTTCCGGTAATGTTCGATTAAATCATGCTTTGGTTCAGCGTCTAAGTGAGCGTGGAGTGGAACTTCGTGAAGAGGTTCTTTTTGATGGTTCTAATTATGAAAGTGGAACTCCAGAAACATCCGCTGTATTTGCTGCTGTAAGTGAGCAAGCTCGTAGCGTTTTTCCTGATTTTGATATTGAGCGAGATATTGTTCTTGGATGTTTCACAGACGCTGGTACAAGATTTGTAACAGAAGGCGATCATATTATAGAAGCATTAAAAACAGGTGTTGTCGGTAACACTATGATTGATGCGATTTTTTCAGATAAGGACGCTATAAACAAACTTAAGGCTTTTAACGCTCCGCAATACACACCTTTTGACGCAGATCCTCATAGTGAGTTTGAAGTAGGTGATGTAGATAATACAGTCCGTTATGCTGCTACTTTGGCTGCATCTGGAACTTCTGTTTTTATGAATATTGATGCAGGATGTGATTCTGCTACTTTGGCTGCATCTGTGGCATCTCGTTCTGTATTAGCTGGGCATTCAGTTCTATATGTTGCAAATGTTAGTGAACAACAACGTAGATTCCGTCACGCTTTAAGCGCTCATGAAATCTCGTCTTTGGCTGTAGATGTGTCTGATCCTCATATCGCTAAACATGTGGATTCTCAGCTCATTTCTGCTGTAGGAGTGCGTCATAGTGTTGCATCATCGCGATTTGAACAAGTTGCAGATGAGCTTGTTGGTGTTCGCGCTCGTTTAACTCGTTATCTTGGAGATTTGCATAAAGATAATGAGCATTGGGGTATTTCTGCTTATCAAACTATACAAAATCTTGCTGCAATAGCTATGTTGCCTTCTAGGCCTTCAACTCATGTGAGATTTGATGTTAATTGCGCTCGCTTGCTATCTGGGCATCTTGAATCTTGGGCGCATAAGCTTCACGATGCAGACAAACTCGGTGAATTTACTATTACTCCGGAAGATACTCCATGGTTTGGTGCATCTGTTTTTGACGAAAGTGAAGCTGTTAATGTTTATCAAAGAGTTGTTGATGTATTAACTAAATTACTTCCTGCAACTCGTGAACAAGTTAAAACAACTGTTCAAAATTGTGGTTTCCCTGTTCCGAATACTGCTAGACAATGGGCGCGTCAAATAACAGTTTTGAAGAATTTACGGCGTGTTCTAGATGTTTTCCAGCCTGAGATTTTTGAGCGCGATTTGGAATCTATGATTGAAGCAAGTAAGCCTAAGTCTTTGCGCAAATCTGAAGGAACAGATATGGGATTCTGGGAACGCAGAAGACGTGTTAAAGAGGCGCGTAATTTGCTACGCGTTGGTGCAAAAGTTGATGATTTGCATGAGGCTTTGAAGATTGTTGCTCAACAGGCAGCGCAGTGGAGATTGTTTGTTCCTCATGGCGGATGGCCTGTTTTGCCTCCTAAGTTAGACGATATTGTTGATACGCAAGAAATGCTAACTCGTAATCTTGTTGCATTGGATTCTGTTCTTGCTACTACTCGTCAAGGTGCAGATTTAGAAAATACTGATTTTGCTAAGCTTGATGAGCGTTTGCGTTCTTTGCACGATAATCGCACATCTCTTGATACTTTGCCTGGTAGATGCGTTTTAGAGCGTGATTTTAGAAGAGCTGGATTAAGTGATTTAGTAGAAGATTTGCGTCGTCGTCATATTACAGGTCAAGCTCTTGATGGCGAATTGCAACTTGCTTGGTGGACTACTGTTTTTGAAGATATTGTTCGTTCTTCTGAAATTATTTCTCATCAAGATGGATCTGCTATGCAAGATGCGGCAGATAGATTTGTGCAAGTTGATACTGAGCACGTGCGTTCTATTGGGCCTATGGTTCAACAAGAAGCTATGAAGCATTTGTGTGATTTGCTTTTTGCTCACACTCAAGAAGCTAATCAACTTCATACTATGCTTGCAGGTAATCGTGTTGGTGTGACTTTCGCTAATTTGGTAAGAGATTATGCTGATTTGGTTCTTTGTGCTAAGCCGATTATGATTGGCATGCCTTCGACTTTAGCTATGAGACTGCCGTTTAAGCCTATTGCAGATACTGTAATAATTGATTCTGCAGAGCATATTTCGAATCTTGAATTATTGTCTGTGCTTGTTAGAGCGCGAAATGTTGTTATTATCGCTCATAAATCTACTATAAGCTCTCAATGCCTTAAGAAATTGGTTGATTTATTGCCGCAGGTTAGAATAAAATCTCACGCTTTGCGCAGATCCTTACTCTTGGCGAAGTTCCTGGAGTCTAACGGTTATGGTGAGGTTCATCAAGATATTCCTGTAGAACGATTGCAAGGTAGAGTGCGTTTGCATCAAGTTGAAGCAACTGGTGTTCCTGTTATGTCTTCTGGGTTGATTGAATGCTCCCAGAAAGAAATTGATGAAGTTGTGTCGTTGATTAAGCAAAGAGCTCAAACTTTTACTGTTGTTCCTTCTAGTTATGTTCTTGCAGTTGTGATGCTCACTAACGCATTCCGTATACGTCTTGGTGCTGATTTGAAAGCTTTAGCATTTAAGGATGAGAATATGGCGCGATTCTTGCGTCACGTTCGATTAGTTAGCGTCAATGAGGCTGTTGGAGCTTACGCTACTGATGTTATTCTTTCGTTCTGCTATGCAAAGACTTCGCACGGTCGCCTTTTGCAACAATTCGGTTTGTTGGAAGCTGAAGGCGGTAAAAACATGCTGTTGGATTCTTTGGCTTTATCTCGCAGGAATCTAGATATTGTTTGTGCTTTTACGTCTAAAGACATGGATGATGAGCGTTTGCATCAAGATGGTCCTAAGCTGCTTAAGAATTTGCTTATTTGGGCAGAGAATTTGAGTGATAATTCTGTGAATTCTGATTCTTCTGGTGATAGTGGTGTTGGTGCAGCTGCTGATGGTGCTGGTGATTCTGTAGTAGCTAATGAAGTTAGTGCTGATTCTTCTGTATCGTCTGATTCTGAACCTTCTGAATCGTCTGATTCTTCTGATTCTGAACCTTCTGTTTCAGACTCTGACTCTGATTCTGTTTCAGACTCTGAAAAATCTAATAGCTCAAAATCTACGCGATCCGTATTGGAAGATGAGCTTTCAAAATCTGGTGATTTGAATTCTCATGAATCTTCTGTTGAAATGTTAGCTCGCAATGAAAATGTGCTTTTTGCTGATTTAGCTGAGCGAGTTCGTTCTAGGGGATTGCGTGTTTGCGCTAATTATGGATTAAATACAGGTATTAAGATTCCTCTTGTTGTGGGATTGCCAGATAAGCCTTATGAAATTGCTATTTTGACTGATGATTCTCAATTCATGAGCATTCAATCTACTAGAGAGCGTCATCGCATGCTTATTCAAGATCTCGAAACTCTTGGATGGGTTGTTATGAATGTGTGGAGTGTTGCAGCATTTGTTAATCCTGAAAAAGAAGTAGATCGCATTGTATCTCGTATTGGCGAGTTGCATGGAGATGAGCGTTAATGGCGTATGATCCTAATCGGCGTGCCCCGCGTAAACATAATCGCGTGGTTCGCCGAGGTTCTGAGTTGTTTGAGATAGATGGCGTAAAGTTGGATCCTTATGATTTTCAGAATTCAATTCAGAAATCAGAAGATGATGATCAACGTATTTTGACTCAATTACCTCCTCATTGGGCAATATTTAACGAGCATATTGATTAGTGTTTGACTTGTAATATTCTTGGGCTGGTAACACTTTTTAATATTTTGTTGTTAAACGTTAGTTTAAGCTTAAAGAAACTCGTTGTTTTTATTGTTTTATGGCTATTATTGCACCTGTTGGCGTGTCGGATTGAGCGTTCAGAAGTTCTAGCGCGTCATTTGCTCTCATTGCAAGCGTTGCAATATGTTTGCTATCTGGTGTTTTAATAACAAGTACATCTCTTAAAACTGTAAAATTTGCTCTCTTTTCACTTGTTGTTTGACTGTTATTATTCTCGATTTCTTTGTGATTATCTTTATTTGTATTATTTATATCATTTGGCGATTTAGCGAATGCAATAGAGATATTTTCTCCAGGTTTTAGTGCTTGATTTGCGCTAGATAAAGTTACGTCAATCGTTGTGTATCCTTTAGGGATATTTGGCGACTTGCTAATTTCGTTAGTGAGTATTGGCATGCCAGATTTTATGTTACATAAAGCTGTTAGATTCAAATCTGATGAGTATGATCTAAGTACTTGCTGAAAAACTTCGTGTTTTGGAACAGTAATACTTTGAACGTGAGATGAGGTTATTTTTTCTCCTATTGCAATAGATTTTCTTGCAATAATAATATTCTGTGTTTCTTGCATTGCACTTATTGCAGATATACAAAACATCATTAATATAAACGAACTTATTACAATGAGTATTTTACGTAAAAATCTTTTATTACGCCTTTTTATAAGCGCGCTCTCATAACGCTCATGCGCTTCTTTTGGCGAAATCATTCTAGATATGAAATCAGTAAGTAAGTGGATCATAATTTGTATCATGAACTATTACAATCACTAATTCAAGAAAAATAATCTTATGTGGTTAGAAGTGAGCGCATGTGGTTAGAAGTGCGCGTGCGAGGAGAATTGCGAGCAATGCTTCTAGAAACGCATGTGGTTAGAAGTGCGCGCAATACTTCTAGAAACGCATGTGGTAGAAGTGAGCGCATGTGCTGTAAAAAACGCATGTGGTGCAAAAACGCATGTGATTAAAAAGCGCGCGTGTGCTGATAGAACGTATGCTTGTGGCGCAAAAGCACGCAACACATATCCGCCTGTTTGAATACGCGCATGTTATAAAAGCACTTGCATGTTATAAAAGCATGCGCAGTTGTAAAAGTCTTATTAGCAATATGCGCTTAACTTGTGCGCTTTATTACTTATCGGTTCTATAAAATCCACTACCTTTAAAATTGATTGGTGGAGCGGAAAATACTTTGCGCACTTCTGCTTCGCCGCATTTTGGGCAAATCGTAATAGGATCGTCTGAGAACGATTGTTGTTCTGTAAAATCGTATCCGCATTGCTTGCAACGATAATGATAAGTAGGCAAATGAACCCTCCGAAGTTTATTTTTTGATTCAATCAAAAAGCTTCGTGTTAAATAACATTTCGCTTTACATGCAGAATCAATATGCAGTTATAAAAGCTGTACTTCCTCAACATATCCTAGTACAGACCTAGACAGTGATTGTAAATAAACATATAATCTTTTGTTGTTTTTTGTTCTTGTTGTGTTTGTGAGGTGTGGGAATTGCTTACCTCACAGGAGCTTCAACTTTTTACGCATGTTTAAATGTTGTTGCTTGTAGTAGTAAAAGTTAGATTTTAGCTTACTTTAGTTTTACAAATAGTTTGGATTAGGTGTAACTTCTTCAAGCACCGTTTCGCTTTTTATTGTTCGTTAAGTATTTTCCACGCCTCACTAGTAGATGATGAATGAGAAATTACATTGTCAGCGATTACATAAATATTTAATTTGTTAATAAAATCGCGACACGCCAAATCTGAAGATTTTTCGGCACATCCCAATGACTCTTTATATTTGTACTTATGGGTTATGAATCGATTAGTACTTTACTTTTAGTTATTATCGTCATAGCTCTATTGTTTGGATGGCTTCCAAAGCTGACGCTTAAGAGCATGAAAACTATGCTTGAGCATCGTGAAGATAGGTATTCGTCATCTTTGCATCTAGTAGATGAGTGGACTAATTCACATATGTGTGATGATGCCAATAAATTTGCGGAAGGGGCTAGTATGCAACCTGCTAAGCAGAATATAAAGATGATTACACAAGAGCATATTCGTAAAGTAAGGCAATTGCGTAGGGATTCAATACGACGACGTAGAATTCTCGTGTCTTTGTTGTTTGTGCTCACGTTAGTAGTTCTTTTTACTGGTTTTAGTGGTTTATATTCGCCTTTATTTGCGCTTATTCCTTTCGCGCTATTTTCTACAGTGATATATTTCGGCATTAAAGCTTCAAAAGCTGCTAGAGAATGGGAATCTAGAGTTAAGCGTGGAGAGATTTCTGTCTATAAAAAATCTCGTGGTATTGGCGAATCTGCTGCGTCTTCTGCTTCTGCTTCTGTTTCTGCTTCTGCCTCTGATTCGTATGAGGAATTTGCGCATGATAATGAAAATGAACTTGCGCATTCTGATTGTGTAGATAGTAATTATGAGCTTGAACGTGAAAATAGCGTAAATAGCAGAGAAAATACTAGCGAAAATATACAAAACAACGTTGAAAATAGTAACGATAATATCAGTGAAAATAGCAGTGAAAATTCTTGCAATGTGGATGATTCGGTTGCTACTTCTGTTATGGAAAAGCGCGAAATCCGTATTGCTTTACATCGTTCTATGCAAGAAAAAAAGCGTGCTCTTGAGAGTCGCGGAATAGTTGCAGAAAATTATGTTGATCTTGAAAATGGAGTTTCTACTCCTGCTGTTTCTGGTGTTTCTGCTGATTCTGCTTCTGCTGAGGATGTTCAAGATTCGGTAGATTCTTCTGTTTCTAAAAATAATGAGCAGTCTTCATCTGATTCAAATAATTCTCGCGATTTAATTCACTCGGATCTTACTGATGAAATCAATACTGTAAGAGCTTCACGCGGATTAGATGTGTTTGATTTAGCTACAGCATCGCTTTGCGTAGATTCTTCTAGTGAGCCATTAAAATCGCATGATTTAATTTCGTTCTCTCTTGGCTCAAGCTCTAAAAAAGATGATTCCAATAACACGAATAATTCAGAATCATATGCTCCAGAAAGTTTGGAAATTAAGTCAACTAAGCAAGTCGCTAAAGCTGTTCCAGTGGAATCAAAAGTTGCAAATCTTTTAAATACTTCTGAGCCTAATCGCGATTCTATTGCTTCTAAAAACAATTCGTGTGATGAAGTTGTTGTAGAAGCTCCTGAACGAACTGAGGATTCGCTTGGAAGCGCTGATTTGCTTGAAGTCTTGGCTCGTAGAAATCAGAATTGAAGTTAAATTTTGAAAATTTTAGCACTCAAGTTGGCAGAGTGCTAAATTTGCGCTATCATAGCAGATAGTGCGTAAATGGATTATAGACGTGATCGTCAGCCTCGTCTTATGCGGTTTGCGCTAAATGTAGTATCTCTCTTAAGAAAGAGGTGACAACAGTGTCGATTAAACTCACGCCGTTGGAAGATAAGATTATTGTAAAGCAGGCTCAGGCGGAAACTCAGACTGCTTCTGGCTTGTATATTCCAGATAATGCTAAAGAAAAGCCTCAGCAGGGTGAAGTTCTTGCGGTTGGCCCAGGTCGCCGTGACGATAAAGGTGAGCGAATTCCTGTTGATGTAAAAGTGGGAGATAAGGTTCTTTACTCCAAGTATGGCGGAACTGAAGTTCATTATGAGGGTGAAGATTACTTAATCGTTTCTTCTCGTGACGTTCTCGCTATTCTTGGCTGAGATTTGCTGTTTATAGCAAATTAAATAACGCTGGAAGTTTTGGACTGAGTGTTCAGGCTTTCAGCGTTTTGTTTTTTCGAGTATGCTTTTGTGATTTTTATCTAGTAGTTTTTTAGGTTTATTTTCTAGTTTGTTTTGTGTGTATCTAGTAGTTTGTTTTGTTCGTATTTAGTAGTTTGTTTTTGGAAATAACCTTGTTTTGTGCGAAAAATTAGAGTTGCGAAAATTTTCGAGTATGCTACCGAGTAACATAACATATATGACTATGCAACCAAATTTTGCTGATTTAACAACCATTGGTGTTGGTGGAGAAATATTGCATTTTATACAGCCAACGAGCAGAGTAGCAGTTATTGAAGCTGTTGAAGATGCAGATGAAAAAGGTTTGCCGTTATGCGTTATAGGCGGCGGTTCTAATATGTTAGTCAGCGATAATCCTTTTAATGGTGTGGTTGTGCGTGACGCTCGTAGAACAATAAGCGTGCAAGATGAGGCATCTCCAGCAGAAGATGGTGTTGATGAATCCGGTTCGCATATTGTTCACGTAAATGCAGAAGCTGGTTGCAATTGGGATGACTTTGTATCTCACGTTATCTCTCTCGGTTTAGAAGGCGTTGAAGGATTATCTGGCATACCTGGAACAGTTGGAGCTTCTGTTGTGCAAAATATTGGCGCTTATGGTCAGGAAGTTTCGCAAAGTGTTAAATCTGTAGAAGTTTGGGATCGTAAAAATAAGATAACTAGTGAATTATCTTGTGAAGATATGCATTTTGGGTATCGCACTTCTCTTCTAAAACAAAGCATGTATGAGGATCATGTAAATAGCGCTAAAAAATCTGAGTTTTTCCCTACTCCTAGATACGTTGTGCTATCTGTGACTTTTTGCTTAAAGCATAGTGAAACTGGCGTTGTATCTCATAGTCAGTTGGCTCATGCTCTTAATGTGAGTCTTGGTGAGAGAATGAGTACTTCTGTGATTCGTAGGGAAGTTTTGCGAGTTCGAGCTTCTAAAGGAATGCTTGAAGATGCAACGCGGTATGAGAATGTTTGGATGCGTGGTTCTAAAAGCGTAGATGGAGTTCGTGAAGCTTTACGGTTACAGTCTGAGGATTATGTGACTGGAGTTTGGCATGATGGGGATGATTTGTATAGCGACAGGCATAGTTGCGGTAGTTTCTTTATGAATCCGATTTTAAGTGTTGATGATGCTTCGCGATTGCCGAAGGATGCTCCAAGATTTGATGCTACTTTGCCAGATGGTTCTTTGGGTGTGAAAACATCTGCAGCTTGGCTTATAGATCATGCTGGATTCCATAAAGGATTTAAGCTTAGTGATGTTGAGGGTGCTCTTGGTGAGGGTGCTCTTGGTGAGGGCGCTGGTGGCTTAGGTGCTGGCGAGAGTGAGTGTGAGGGTGCTGGTGCTAATGGTGAGTGTGCTGGTGATGGCAAGAGTGCCGGTGAGAGAAAATCTTGTAATGCTGGATTATCTTCACTTCATACTCTTGCGTTGACTAATAGGCATAATGCTACTTGTGAAGATGTTGCATCTCTCGCTCGCGCAATTATTGATGGCGTGTATCGTTCGTTTAACGTGCGATTAGTTCCAGAGCCTGTTGTAATCGGCGTAAAAATAGATATGTGAGCTGTTCTGCACATTCGGCGTGTTGAGTATTTGTGTGTGAAAATCCTTGATTTTGCAAGGTTTTAACGTGCTTTAATGCGTTTCCTTAAAGTTTCCTGAGAAAATTCTTGAAAATTCTTGAAAATTCCTGAAAACATATTTTTTAATATAAAAACATTGGTGTTTTTGTATTTTTTACGATGTTTTGCTTGTTTTAGTTTTATTTTTTAGTTTATTTTATTGAAATTGTGGATAAGTGTTAGTTGGTTGGCTCTTGACTTTTTCAAACGGGGGGGGGGTATCTTAAAAGCAAACGTTAGCTAACCCTAGTTTATGGCTGACGATACTGCGATTGACGTGATGTTGATCGTGGCGCAAATTTTTCTTCGCATACCCTAGTGCGGAGGAGAAGAAGAAAGGAAATATTATGTTAAATAAGAAGGCTATTGCCGCTTTTGCTGCTGGCGCTACTTTGCTCGCCGGCTTCGCTATGTCTGCCCCAGCTTTTGCTGCAGAATGCACACCAGCTACTGCTGCTGAGCTTCTTGCAGCTCAGACAACTATTGATTCTGATCTTGAGGCTGTGAATACCGCTAAGAAGACACTTCGTAAAGCAGAGCAAGATCTTTCTAAAGAAAAGATTGAGCTTAAAAAGAGGGATCGTGCTCTTGCTGAAGCTAAGAGCAAGAATAAGAAGGCTAAGGATGCTTTTGATAAAGCAGATGGTGCTTTGAAGGCTGCTCAGGAAGCTTATGCGCAGAAGAAGGAAAAGGATGATAAAAACACCGAGACGCATAAAGCATTACTTGCAGAGTATTTAACTGATACTGATGCTGCTGTTGTAAAAGAGCGTACTCCGCTTGTGAACGCTAAGAAAGCTGCTCAAAAAGTATACTTTGGTGAAAATGGTTCTGAAGATGCTCCTGAAGCGAATACTACACTCCAGAAATTAAATGCCGCTCAGGCTGACTATAATACGCAGAATGACACCGTCAAATCTAAAGCTGCCGAAGTTGAAGATGCTAAGACTGCTTTGAACGATCGTAATGCTGAATTGCAAGATGATCGCGATAATTTGGCTGAACTTGAGTGCAAGAAGCCTAAGACTCCTAAGACTCCTAAGACTCCTAAGACTCCAGCAAAGCCAGGCAAGCCAGGTAAGCCAGGCAAGCCGAACAAGGGTGGCGTTCACATTAACACCAAGGGTCATAAGGGCAAGAAGCAGCTCAGCAAGACTGGTGTTGGTGTAGCTTTCGCTGCTTTGGCTGCAGCTATGCTCGCTGGTATGGGCGCTGCTGTTCGCAAGATCCGTCACTAAATATTAGATAGTTTTAACATTCAACGTGTTTTGTAATATTTTCGTTGCGAAACGGCTTTAATTATTCATGTTTTAAATGTTTGTTGGTTTGCCATTTACCTTTTCTTACTGGTGAACGTTTAGAACGTGTTGATTTTAGTGTTGAATGTTTATATTAGTGTTGTCTTCCGCTAGGGACGGGTGATGATACTGATTATTTTGAAAGGTCTACTTCGGTAGGCCTTTCTTGTTATAAGAGCATGTAAAAGAATCGCGAATAATAGTGTTAAAAGTTTAGGTTTGTTTATTTATCTTTGAGGTTTCGGTTTTTACTTCAGTGCTTGTTTCAGTGTTTTACTTCCTTAGGTTTTCTTCGTGGTTACAAGCATTGATCGCGGTCTTAATCTATTGTCTGAATCGTTGTTGTTTTGGATAGAATCTTTAGGCTTTGGTTCTTTAAATAATTTGCTTTGAAATGCTGATTTTGCTAATTATATCTTTATTATTCGTGTAATTTAGTAAAAATTTTATGTAATCATGTTATGTATATGGTTTATGTGTAAAATTTACATAAGTTTTTTCATATTCCAATAGTGTTTTGTTAATTTTTGTAAAGGTAAAATTATGCAAATTTGGAGAAAGAAGTCAGTTGAGCAGACGCTTGCTGAAACAATGGAGGGTGGAAGACGCCTTCGTCGTACTTTAAACGCATGGGATTTAGCAGTTATGGGTGTTGCTGTGGCTGTTGGAGCAGGCATTTTCTCTGTAGGCGCGCAAGCTGCAGCATTCCACGCAGGTCCTTCAGTTATTATCAGTTTTATTATTGCTGCAGCTGTATGTGGAACTGCTGTAATGTGTTATGCGGAATTTGCTTCAATGATTCCTGTAGCTGGTTCTGCTTACACATTCACTTACACTACCGTTGGTGAGCTGATTGCTTGGATTATTGGTTGGGATATGATTTTAGAGATGCTTATGGCATCATCTGTTATTGCAAAATATTGGGGTGTTTATCTAAACGAATTCATGAATCTTTTTGGGATTCCTTTTGGCACAACAGTGAACTTTGGTTCTATTAAATTTGATTTTGCGCCAACTGTTATAGTAATTTTCTTTACGGTCATGCTTGTTATTGGTACTAAACTTTCAGCTCGTTTTGATGGTGCTCTTACAATATTGAAAATCGGTATTGTGTTGTTTGTGGTTGTTGTAGGTTTCTTTTATATTAAAGCGTCTAATTTTACTCCTTTCATTCCTCCTGCAACTGATTTGTCTAAAGTAAAGGGAATACATGAGCAGGGTGAGTTTATGCAACCTCTGTGGCAGTGGGTTACTGGAATGAAGCCACAAACTTATGGTATTGTTGGTATTCTTTCCGGAGCTGCGTTAGTCTTCTTTGCGTTTATTGGTTTTGACATTGTTGCTACTACTGCTGAAGAAACTAAAGAACCTCATAAGAACATACCTCTTGGAATATGCCTTGGTCTTCTTTTGGTTACAGTTCTTTATATTTTGGTTGCTATAGTTACAACTGGTATGGTCCCTTATAGTGAGCTTGCTTCAATTGATTCTCCTTCGTTATCTTCGAGTTTTAAATTTGTTGGAGCTGTTTGGGCTGCAAAAATCATATCTTTTGGAATTGTAATAGGTTTAACTACTGTTGTTATGGTGCTATTGCTTGGTCTTACGCGTATTATATTTGCAGTAAGTCGCGATGGTTTGCTCCCTAGAGGACTTTCTAAAGTTGGTAAGAATGGAACTCCTGCAACCATACAAATTATTTCTGGTGTAGTAGTTGCATTAGTTTCTTCTGTATTAGATATTTCAATACTTTCAGACATGGTTAATATTGGTACACTGTCTGCATTCTTGCTAGTTTCTATAGGAGTGCCAATTATGCGTATGCGCAGACCGGATTTGCATCGTACTTTCAAAGTTCCGGGCAATCCTTGGCTTCCAATTATTGCTGCTATTTCTACTTTGTGGCTTATGTTGAACCTTTCTGTGCTAACTTGGGTGAGATTTATTGTTTGGCTTGTTATAGGTTTTGTTGTTTACTTCGCATACTCATATAAGCATTCCATCTTAGGTAAGCAAATTAGACTAGCTAAAAAGATGGGTGTTCCTGTTGAAAGCCTTATTGCAAAGAATGCTATTTCTGCACAAAATGAGTTACAAAGTGAGCAGACTTCGCAAAGTGAGCAGACTTTGCATACTTCGCAAACTTCGCAGACTTCGCAAAGTGAGCAGACTTTGCAGCCTGAGCCAACTTCGCAGATTGAAGAAGACTAAGCAGTGTCAGCAAAGCGATTTGCATACTGAGCTGACTTTTTACGGAGAGTCTTTGTAGTCCTTCATTTGTTTTCTGGGGTATAATAGCAAGGTTGGCATTTTAACTTTATTAAGATGCCAACCGCTTATATTAGTTGTTTTACGTGCTAGTTGTTTTGCTTGCTGTTGTCAGTTTGCAATTAAGGAGTACTCATGGCTTATGTTATAGCAGAACCTTGTGTTGATGTTAAAGATAAGGCTTGTGTTGATGAGTGCCCTGTTGATTGCATCTATGAGGGAGATCGAACACTTTACATAAACCCTAATGAGTGTGTTGATTGCGGTGCGTGCGAGCCTGTTTGCCCTGTAGAAGCAATTTTTTACGAAGATGACGTTCCTGAAGAATGGCAATGGTATCGTGATGCTGCTGTTGATTATTTCAATAAGCTTGGTGATTTAGGCGGAGCTACTGATGCTGGTGCTTCAGGTTGGGATGAACAACGTGTGTCTGAACTCCCTCCTAGAAAGTAAGAGCATTCGTATTTTCATATTCCTAAGTTTGCTATATTTTCTCCATACTTTTCTTTAACTTCGTCAAGTACTTGTTCTGCACGTCTTATTCGCGTTAATTTATTTGAGTTGCTTATTTTACGTGCGCAACTTGTACCAGTTTTGCCGTATGTTTTGGTGGCATTATTTGTATTGTAATTGCTTTTCGTATCAGAATTGCATCTTGTATCTGTAGCATTATTTGTGCTTGCTGTATTGCTTGTATTTGTGGCGTTTGTTGAGCTGTGTAATGTTATTGATACCTTTCTAGTGGATTTATTTTTATTCAAATTGGAACTGTGGGCATAGTTATCCCTTGTTTGAGCGTTGTTATTAAAAGTCGGCTCGCGGTTTTCTTTTTCATATATGTCGTCTATTGACGGCTGAATGGGGGTGTGCTTGCCCTTCCTCAAATTGCTAACACTTACTCCCGCGAGCCGAATTGGACTTAATAATCGCGTTTTTGATTTATTTCTTTTGCTTTTCAGCTCATCTTCACTTTTATAGTCATTTAGTTGTTCTCCTTCTTTTTCTTTTGACGTAATTTCTTTATATTGAGTTTCTCTACTATTCTTTTCGCGTGACGAGTAAGAAGGTACATGTTGAGAAACGTCAGTAGCGTCAAATGCTGTGTTTTTTATTTGTGGGTTTATTGCATTAAGTAGCTCTGTTACTTGCTTATATAACTCATATGCAACATCTGTTGCGTTTCGCATAGTTCGCGAACGAGTCACGTAATGCAAATTACCGAATCGTAGCTTAAGTGTTACTGTATATGCCACTAATTCGTGTTTTCTAAGTGATCTTGCTACTTCATTGCAACAGTATCTAAGAAGTTTACTTACTTCTTCAATGTCAGTAGTGTCATAATCAAAAGTTCTTTCTGTACCAATTGATTTTTCTGTAGCATTATTGACTATCTGTCGTTCGTCAATTCCGTGTGCTGATTGATATAGCATGTGCGCTGAACTATAAGAACCAGTTATACGCTGAAGAGTTTCTTCGCTAACCGTGCGCAGAGAATAGATGTCGTTAATACCCCATGCTTTTAATGAACGAGATATTGATGAACCAATTCCTGGTATGGCTCTCAAAGGCATAATTGATACAAAATTTGCATTTTGATTTTCAGGAATCAATAGCATTCCGTCAGGTTTTGCGTTCGTTGAAGCCATTTTTGCAATAAGCTTATTTGACGCAATACCTATTGAACAAGTTAAATGAAATCTGCTCTCAGTTTCATTTCGTATCCACCTTCCTATTTCTATAGGCGTACTCCAGCGAAGCATTGCTGAATGTACGTCCATATAACATTCATCGATTGAAACTTTCTCTATCTGATCAGTAATCTTGCAGAAAATTTCGTCAAAAATTCTGCTTGAAATAAACTGATAATATTCCATGTCAACTGGAAGAAAAATGCCGTCTGGACATAGCCTACGTGCTTTAGCTGTTGGCATTGCTGAATTAACGCCGTACGCTCGTGCTTCATAGCTTGCCGCTGAAACTACAGAACGTGGACCATCCCCAACTATTACAGGTTTTCCTTTCAGTTCTGGGTGCCGCGCAATCTCAATAGATGCATAAAAAGCATCCATATCAATATGAAGTATGTTGCAGTTAGAGGTGTCGTGCCCCCAATCACGCTTTGCTGCAGATACTCTTGGTGCGGTACTCATAATGCAATGATAGAACAAGTGTTCGATTATTGCATCTTTTTATTTTATCAGCGTGTTGAAGTCATTTCGTTGGGAATTTAACGATTTTCAATTTTTTAATATTATAAAAAGAATTTTTTGTTACGAAGTTCTTACAATTTGTTCGAAAGTTTCAATCTATATTCATTGCTATATTCATTGCTATATGAATGTAATAAAATCATTTAACAAAGTTTTGTGTAATAAATAAGTATTAACTTCGTGTACTGTTATCAGTATGAAACAATTCTTGGTGAACCTTCTTAACCGCATGCCAGTTATATTGATTATAATTTTTGAAGCAACAATGGTTTATGTTGCAACATCGGTTGCAAAAGTGGCTTTTAGTCAATTGGATCCGTTGTATGCAGTGTGGTATCGCGTTGGTTTTATGACGCTGTTTCTTCTTGCTTGGAGACGTCCTTTTTCTCGCAAAAAGCGGCAATTTCTGCCAAAAACTTTAAAACAGTGGGGAATTGTTGTTGCGTTAGGTGTCTCACTAGTTTTAATGAACACTATGTTTTATGTTGCAATAAGCTGTATGGCTGTTGGAGTTGCTGTCACCATTGAATTCGTTGGTCCGCTGCTTGTTGCTGTTATAACAGGAAGAACTTGGCGTGAAAGAATTGGAATTGTTATTGCTGCTTGTGGCATAACTTTGCTCGCTGTAACGTCTATGAAAGATGGTTCTAGCCCTCATTTTCTTACTGGTTTGATTGCAATTCTCATAGGTGGCTCAATGTGGGGATTATATATTGTTTCAGGTCGAGCTATGGCTAAGGGCAAGAATGCAATTGATAGAGTTAGTGTTGCTACTTTAATAGGTTGGTTATTGCAATCAACAGTTTTGGCTATTCCTGCAGTTTGTCATGTTATATGGCCTAAACCGGGCGCAACTTGGGCAATTGGATCGTTTGGCGCATTGAAACTTATAGCATTGATGATTGTAATCGCTACTTGCGCATCGTTTTTCCCTACTTTATTGGATCAAGTTTTATTAAAGCGCGTAACATCAGCAAAATATTCAGTTATGCAAGCATTGTATCCTGCAATTGCAGCTATTGTTGGTATTGGTTTTGGCGAAATACCAACGTGGATTGACGTAATTGGTATGGGATTGGTTATGTTTGCAGTATTCATAACTTTTTCTGGAGATCACCAACCTGCATGATGGTAAAAATTATGTTGGTGTGTCGTTGTTGACTTTTTACAGTCCGCAAGGGGTGATATAGTAGCAACTCGTTGCGTTATCGAATGGTAAAGCAACTGGAGTCATGCCTGAGTGGCCGATAGGGGCACCCTGCTAAGGTGTTAGTTGCGCAAGCGGCTCGAGAGTTCGAATCTCTCTGACTCCGCGTTTAGGGTTTCTAGCCAATCGCTAGAAGCCCTTTTTTCGTGCTGAAAACCCTTGCAATGTCCGGTTATAGGTTAAAAGACCTATAGTCCAATTTTTTACAAATTTTATTTAATTATTTTGGGAAATAACCCTTATTTTCTAATTATTTTCTAATTTCATGCAAATGTGTATAACTTATGTGAATGATTTTATAGTTTTCATATGTTTTGAACTTCTGACCACATTGATGATTTTTTATTTACATATTTAAATCTTGCGTTCATAGTTATTTCATGAGCAATTTTGCTCAAGGTGATAGTAGAGTGCTATCGCTTAAGGGTTGGGTTAAGGAGTTTCTTATGGGGAAGCATAGTATAAGAAAGAATGCAATAAATGTGTATACTAGGTGGGTTCATTTATGTTCTCTCTTAGTAGCATTTGCATTTATTTTAGTTAGTGTTATGGGATTTAGAACTGCTTTTGCTAATGATAAATATCCGAGTTATACAATTAAATCAGGATCTTATAATGGCTTAACTGTCTCAGAAAATGCAAGTATTATTGGCGTTATAGATAAAGTCGATTATAAACCTGTTTATTGCATTGAAATTGGTAGTCCTTATAAATTGTATGACGGGAAGTGGGTAACTGTTCCAAGTTACACAAGATATGCAACTACTATTGCAAAGTTAATTCAATACTATAGAAATGACATGAGTGTTGAAACTCAAGGAAGTATAGCTTATGAAATACATAATCGTTTTGATGTGAACCCTGATTTATGGGACAAATATAAAGGTTTAGGTTTTGTTGAAATCAGTAATTCAGATTTAATGAAGCAAGCAAACAATTTGTGGGAATATGCTGAGCAAAAAGTAGCAGAAGACATTAGAATAGAAAATCATTACACAAACGGTAAAAGAGCTGGTGTTTTGAAAGTTGCTGTTCTTAATAATCGTTATGGAACACGTTATGTTGATGGTGCTCATTTTAAGATTGAATCTACGAATAAACTTGTTCATTTTGATTACGGTAATACACAAACATTTGAAGGTACTTCTAAAGATGATGAGATATCGCTTCCTTGGACAGCAGATGGCGATGGAAAAGCTAATTTCAAAGTGTATATTGAAGAGCCTTATTTAGAGAGATGGGAATCTTCAGGACAAGATGTAATTCGTTATGGTGGATACAACTGGGTCGAAAAAAAATCTGTTGAATTCGATGTTCAAAAGCATCTTATTGTAAAACTTTCTTCTGAAATGTTGACAAAAGAATTGCATGTTGGCGATTTAGTTGTAAATAATGTTTCTTTGTCTACTTTAGGCTTTGATGATTGGATTGAAGGTATGAATGTGCTTGCAAAAGGCTACTACTTTGTAGGTGATAGCAAGAACATTCTGAAACAGTTTAAGCCTGAAAAAGATGAAACTGCATCTAACTATGTCAATAGATTAAGAGGGACGGGATCTTTACGTCAGGTTGCTGCAGCAGAAGCTAACTTTACTAATGCTCGTCAAAAAATAGCGGTTGTTGCAAAGAAAGCTAATGGTGATCTTACATCTAAAGAGTTGGATGAAGCACCACGCTATAAAGTAGATGAGAACGATGCTGGAATGTTTGGATCTTGGGTTTGGGTGATATCTTTAAGCGATCAAAAAGATCCAGCGAAAAGCGATGAAGAAAATAAAAATAAATTAGATTGGTTTACAGGTGATTATATTGATGGACTTGGCGGATCTGTATATTCTGCTGTACATCAAGGTAAAGCAAAAATATTCCATGATTCTGTTGTAAAACAGAATGTTGTTGGATTAGGTGAAGATATTGTTGGAACTGTTAGCGTTGGCGGTTTACCTAAGGATTATGGTGATTTTTCTGGCAACGAAGAATATGGTTTCAATAGTGACGCTAAAGCTCACATACGAGTGTGGTGGGCTGGTGACGGCGGTGATAATCTTGTGCGTGGCGCAAATGATAAGTATCGCCCTGGAGCTGAAGGAGAATCTAAAAAAGCTGAACCTAAAGAAGATAGCCATCATCATTTGATTGCTGATTGGGAAGTTCCTGCTAAAAATGGTGTTTACACAATTGGTGGTGGAAAGATCAGATTTAGGTCTGCTGAAGAGTTGGATAAAAATAAACCAGGTGAAGTTATTAAAGATATTATAAACATTCAAGCAAATAAAATAAGTAATTCTGGATGGTATGTATTTGTATATAGTTTCCCTGGATCTTCTAGAGCTAGAGCGTTTACATCTGATTACGATGATGTTTGGAATAGAACGCTTGTGGAACCTGTTAGTCAAGAAGAACTCAATCCTGCTTCTATTACTACTGATGTGAGTTCTAGTATGATTGTTGCAGGAGAGAAATTCCATGATACTGCTCACATCGTTGGCAATGTTCCAAGAGGAAGTTATGTGCTATTTAATGCGTATTCTCATGCCAATGTTGTAGATCCTACTGTGCAAAAAGGTAGTGAGAGTACGAATTCATCTGGATCTAATCCTAATGGTTCTAGTAAAGATAATAAAGTTGTAAATACTGTTTCACTTGATTCTAATTCAGAAAGCAAATCAGATACAGTTAAGCAATTGATGATAGATAAAGGTGAGCGAATTGTTAAGCAAAATCGTGTGAATATAACTGATGAGCAAGCTGATAATAGTTCAAAAACTCAAATTGATGTTGATTCTGTAAGCGTATCGGTTTCGCACGGTGCTACTGTTTATTGGAAAGCAGAATTATATGATTCAAGAGGTAAGCCTTTGGCTTCTCATGCTCTCGGCGTAGAAAATGAAACTGTACATGTTGTTTCTGATCAAATTGGTAGTAAGTTAGACAATAAAACTCACTCTGTTGGAGAACCAATTCGCGATACAGTGTTCATTTCAGAACCTTTGCCTGAAGGATCTTATGTTGAATTTACAGCTTGGGATGCAGTTGATGGTGCTCATAGTGATTCTGATACAGTGATTCTCGATCATCGTAGAGTAAATATACCTAAAGAAGCTGTTGAACATATTAAAAAAGGTGGAAGTATTACTGTTGTAAGTCCTCAAGCTCGCGCATCTCGTGAAGGATTAGTTTATTGGAAAGCAGAGCTTTTTGATTCAAGTGGGAAACCAATAGTTCGAGGTAGGAATAATGGAGAGCCTCATGTTAAAAAGCCTGAAAATAATGATCCTAGTAAAGAAAAAGAGCATGAATCTGGAAATGTGACAATTGTGAATAATCCTGATTCTGGAAGCGTAACAGTTGTGAATAATCCTTCTGGTAAAGAGAATAATCCTTCGAAGCCTGGTTCTACAAGCGGAAGTGGTTCTGTAAGTGGAAGTGGAAGCGTTTCTGGTTCTACGAATACTGGAGGTTCTTCTAGTGGTGTGACTACTGGTGGAACTGGTGTTGTTTCTGGTTCTACAACTGGAACTGGTAATTCAACTGGTGGAACAACTGGAGGTGCAACTGGTGGAGCAACTGGAGGTGCAACTGGTGGAGCAACTGGAAGTACTGGAGATACATCTAGTGGTAGCACTGTAAATGGTGGAAATGCTGGTGTTAAGCCTGGTTCTTCTGGAGTAACTACAAATAATCCTTCTTCTGGAAGCACTAATCCATCTGGTGGATCTGTGAGCACAGGTGACAATAAGAATAATGGATCTGAGAATGGTGGATCTAAGGGTCAAGATAAGAAGAATCCGCAAGCTAACACAACTGATCCTAATAAAACTACAGGTTCAACTGATGTGCATGATTCTAAAGGTGATAAAAAGTCTGGTGAAGGAAATAAAGGTGAAGGGTCATCTGAAAATACGGATACTGGATCTACATCAGAAAATAACGGTGGTTCTACAACAACAGTTAATGTGATTGGTTCAGATAAAGATAAAGGTAAGACTGTAACAGTAAAAGATATTGCAAATATTGTTGATCATAATAACAATGTAGACAAGAAAGAAAATAAGATTAGTGATACTGATTCTTCATTAGATGTGTTTAGTCGTAACATTCATCTTTTGAATTCTATATTGCAAAATAGTTCTTTTGGTGAAGCGAGTGAAAAATCAAAATTAGTGAAGAATTTAGATAAAACTAAGCAGATTTCGTTTAAATCTAATGATAAAGATGCTTATTCTGACGATTCATCATATGAAAATGAACTAGATAAGAGTAATTCTTCTTTAGCTCATACAGGTTCGTCTTTAAGCGTTGTTGTGATTATGATGTCAACTGTATTGATGTTATCTTTAGTTTTATTGTTAAGCAAATTTAATGCAGATGAGAAGCGCAGAAATATGAGAAGAATCTTAAGATTGCGTCATTATAAAATGTGCTGATATTTATCTGTAGATAAAAATTATATAGAGTGTGAGTTTGCTTCTTCATATATGAATCATATTGTGTCGGATTAAATCCGTTAGCAGCAATTGTTTTGCTATTTCAATATGAAGGAGCAAACTCCATAAATTTTACTAATTTACTAGAGAGTATTGTTTTTCAAATACTTTTTGAAAATAAGAGAGGAATTGATATGAATAAATAATTTTATAATTTGTTACATTAAAATAATAGAAAAATTTGTTGTGTTATATAAGTATTCTGTTGTATTTTAATGTAAAATTGTTTGTATTTGTTGGAAATTTGTTGTTATTTTGTGGTGTTGTGTAAGAATATTTATAAATTCGTTTATAAGTATCTTATATAAAAAGTCTTGGTTTAGCTAGTAAAAAGTGGTACGGTGAAAATGTTGTGTTGATTTCTTATGAAGATGTCATTTATTTGTTTCACATTTACTAAATGTTGGAGTCTTATATGAGCGAGTACAATATTGACAAAAGTAAAATGATGATTCGCTTGCATCGCATTTGTGGTCAGGTTCAAGCTATAGAAAATATGATTGAAAATGACGCATATTGTACTGATGTTTTGATGCAACTTTCAGCTACAACAGCAGCGTTGAGATCTGTAGCTGTATTAGTTGCTCGCGCTCAAATAAGCGAATGTTTAGAAGATGTGTCTTATAGCGATAATGCAGAGCTATTAGATAAGAAAACTAGTGAAGTTATTAAAGTTGTGGATCGTCTAATGAAATACGATAAATCTTGAAAACTTTATTTTATAATGTGTAAACAAATATTTTTTAAGAATTTAACACGACTTTTAATCTGATTTTTAAATTTTATGAATATTATGCGCACAGTGATTGATACGCCACAATCTCCGGCTCATGATTCTTTGATAGACAAGAAATCTGAATTTATAGCAAATGCTTGTCATGTATCTAATTTAGATGAAGCAATGTTATTTGTGCAATCTGTGAGGATGCAACATCCTAAAGCTCGTCATGTAGCTTATGCTGCTATATGTGGAGATAAAAATGGATGCTTATCTGAAAGAATGAGTGACGATGGTGAGCCTTCTGGAACTGCAGGAAAACCTATTCTTGATGTTATTCGTTCCTCTAATTTGACTGACACTGTTGTAACAGTAACAAGATATTTTGGCGGAATTTTACTTGGATCTGGAGGACTTATAAGAGCTTATTCTAGGTCTGCTGCAAGTGCGATTTCTTGTGCGAATATTAGAGATATCGTTGAATGTAAAAGAGTTATGTGCAATATTTCTTATCAACAATTGCGCATGTTTAAGAATATTCTAAGCAAGTATGATGGGGTAGTTGAGAGGGAAGAATATGGTGAATTCATACGTATAAATATGCTGATTCCAACGAAAAATATTGAAGAATTTGCGATAAGTGTGAGAAATGCTTTTTCTGATGCTATTTTACTTGAACAACTAGGAGATGCTAATAGTATTTCATAGTGTTAGTTTTCTAGAATTAGTTTTCTAGAATTAGTTTTCTAGTTTATGTTTCGTGTTTCAGTATGTTTCGTGTTTGAAATGCACTTCGTTACATCATGGATTTCGTTACAGCATTCTTTTGCGTTTCATTTATACATATCTATTGCTAAGCGTGTTGAAGTATCGGCTGATTTGCTAATGAAGTTACAATGAATTCTTGAGTTAATGAATTTATAATTTGTGCTCTAGTTTTATAAAAGGCGGTGAATAACAATGGATTCTAAGCTAGATAATAAGGATTCTCATGTTGACGATGAGAGTGATGATGCTGTTGCTAAAGATGCAATGTCTAATACTAATAGCAGTGATTACGAGCCATTGACGGCAGTTTATGAGCATCTTCGACATTCGCAAAATTCGCAAGAGCTTCATGAGTTTGCTACTAGGCAATTGCCTGATCGAAGCAATCAAGCAGATTTTTCTCGTGCAACAGCACTTCTTGAAGCTGTTGCAGGGAATGCTAATACGCCTGAAGAAGATCGTATAAAATTAGCTAGTACAATGCCATTCCCAAACATTTTGGTAAAACTTTCTGAAGATAAGTCAGATGAAGTGCGTTTCGCTGTTGCACAAAATCATAATGTGAAGAATTGGTTAGTTGGTCGTCTTACTAAAGATACTTGTGCAAAAGTCCGTGATGCTGCTCTATGCAATCCTAAAGCATCGTGGAAAATGAGGCTTGAAGGTGCGCAAACTGAAGGAGTTAGTGCTTCGACTTTAGATTATCTTGCATCTCTTGGAGTTTCGTCTATTGAGGATGCGCCAGTGGTCCTAGCTGCAATGGTTAGGAGGGCAGTTGCTCTTAATCCTGGTGTTTCGCAAAAAACGCTTTTAGATTTGTGTAATGACAAAGCTATTGACGTTGCTTTAGCTGCAAAAAGTCGTTGCAAGTCTAAAATGTAATAAATATAAAAATGCAACAATGTAATAAATCTAAAAATATAGTCAGATTGTAAAAAATGTAAGCAAATTACAAAAGTAGTTTTGTAGAAGTTACTTATTTTGCGATTTGTAAAAGTTACTTATTTGAAAATTTAAAATCAAACTATTTTAAAATGTAACCTATTTGTAAAAGTTGCTTTGTAAAATAGTGCGATGTAAATACTCTCCTCACAGATAACGATGGAAAATATGAACAATAAAGTAGAAGAAGAAGTGTCAGTGTTGCCTCTTACTCAACTTGCTGAGTTGATGGGTATTGGTATTCATTTCGTGGGCGCTGACGGCGTAGAGCATAATACTGATGATGACGTATTGAAATCAGTTCTAGATGCTTTAGGCGTTGACGCACATGATGATGAAGCTATTGATACTTCTATTAAGAATATTTTATCTGAACGTCATACTCGTCTTGTTGCGCCAACTGTGTTGCATATTGTTGGTAAAGAAGACACTGTAAAAATAAATACGGGTATTTTAGAATATCCAACTGCTCAAATTATCTTAGAAAATGGCGAACAGTATAAAAGTGAATTATCAATCGAACCTAATAACAATGATGTTGCTTTCCCTGTGAATGGTACGTTTGTTGCTACATCGTTATTAAAGATTCCAGCTGATTTGCCTATGGGATATCACACTCTTAGAATCTCTGTAGCTGATCGCACGGAAGAGTCTACGTTAATTAGCGCTCCAGAACGCATTGAAACGTTAGATTCTATTGAATCTGATGGAAAGCAAATCTGGGGATGGATGGCTCAGCTTTATTCGATTCGCTCCTCTAAGTCTTGGGGTGTTGGCGATTATGCAGATTTAGCTAAATTACTGGTTGAAGCTAAGGAAAAGACTGGCGCTGATTTCGTATTGGTAAATCCTTTGCATGCGAGCGAGCCGGTTGCTCCATTAACTCCATCGCCTTATTTGCCTATTGCAAGATCGATGCTGAATGTGACTTATATACATCCAGAAAGTATTCCTGAGTATGATTCTTTAGATGAGTCAGATAAGAATACTATTAGCCAATTGCATTCTCAAGTAGAGCCGTTAAATAACGATTCGCAAATTATTGACAGAGATTCAATGTGGCGTGTAAAAATGCATGCACTGTGGATTATTTTCAAATCTGGGCTTAGTGAAACGCGCGCGAAAGATTTTGAAGATTTTAAGCGTGCTTATGGCGAACGACTTGAGAGCTATGCGACTTGGTGCTTGTGCTACGACAAGTGGGGAGCTCCTAAAGGTAAAGATGATTGGGAATCTTGCTTAAATAAAGATTCTAAAGAAATTCGTGATTTAGCAGAGCGTTTCCCAGATACTTTAGAATTCTATCGTTGGCTTGAGTGGGTTGCCTTCACACAATTGCATGATGCTCAAGTTGCTGCTAGAAAAGCTGGTATGCGTATTGGAATTATGTCTGATATGGCAGTTGGAGTGCATCCAGCAGGTTCTGAAGTTTGGTGGAATCCAGAGCGTTTTGCGCATGGCGCTTGCGTAGGTGCACCACCAGATTACTTTAATCAGAATGGTCAGAATTGGTCTCAGCCACCTTTGCATCCGTTAGAGCTTGAGCGTACTGGATTCAAGGTTTACAGGGATATGGTTCACGGCATGTTTGCTTCTGCAGGTGCTGTGCGAATAGATCACATTTTAGGATTGTTCCGTTTGTGGTGGATTCCTGAAAATTCTACGCCTAAGAATGGTGCTTATGTGTACTATGACGCGGATATTATGCTTGGTATTTTAGCTATAGAAGCGACTCGTGCTGGCGGAGTAGTAGTCGGTGAAGATCTTGGCGTACTTCCTTCTAACGCAATTGAAGTTTTAGCTAAAAAGGCTGTGCTTGGTTGCACAGTTGAATGGTTTGAAGCTCGAGATGGCGTGTTCCGCAATCCAAGTAAGTGGCGTGAGATGACACTAGCGTCTGTAAATACTCATGATTTGCCGCCAGCAGCTGGATATTTGCGCTATGAGCATGTTGATATTCGTGAGCGTTTGCATTTGCTTACAGGATCTGTAGAAGATTTCCGTGCAGGTGCTGTTGCAGAGCATAATGCTATGTTGAAGATGCTTATTGAAGGTGGATTCTTAGATAAGAAGATTGCTGAGAATGAGTCTGAACATGAGCAAGATATTGTTGAAGCGCTGTATCGTGCTTTGAAAGCTGCTCCATCTAGATTGTTGGCTGCTTCAATTGTGGACGCTACTGGTGAGCGTCGTTCTCAAAATCAGCCTGGAACAAGTGATGAGTATCCGAATTGGCGTATTCCGTTAGCAGATGGTGACGGAAATCCAGTGTCACTAGACAATCTTTTTGATTTGCCTAGAGTGCAATCGCTTGCAAAAATCATGAATGCTTAAAAATTTGTATACGAATCATAAAATTAAATTAAGTGTTTAAGTGCTTGGGCGCTTGGGTGCTTTGGAGCTTAAGTGTTTGGGTGCTTAAATACTTGGATGTGAATATATGAATTTTTAGTATGACATTTGTAGTTTGTGCAAAATGTGCGCTGGATATAGTCTATAAATATCTTCTAAACAAGAAGATTTGTTATAGTCTTTAGCTGGCGATATACTTGCAGATTGTTGTGTTTCCCTAAGGGGTCCTTCAAAGCGCTTTTCCCACTCGCCATCGAGGACTTTCAGGGAGCCCACGGATTATGAGCAATAAACTTTCACAAGGTGATTGTTATAAATTACGTTCATCTAATGAAAGTGAAGCTCGAAACACAATAGAGAAAAGGTACGATTGTGAAGACTTTCACACCGAAACCAGCAGATTTGACTCATGACTGGTATATTGTCGACGCCACTGATGTGGTGCTCGGTCGTTTGGCCACTCAGGTAGCCATTTTATTGCGTGGTAAAAATAAGCCTACGTTTGCCCCTCATGCTGATTCAGGCAATCACGTTATTATTATTAACGCTGAGAAGATTGCTTTGACTGGAAACAAGTTGAGCAAGGAACTTTATTCCCACTCTGGTCGTCCAGGTGGTCTTCGCCGCGACAGCTATGCTGAGCTTTTGGAGAAAAATCCAAAGCGCATCATTATGTCTGCAGTCAAGGGCATGCTTCCAAAGAATCGTCTTGCTAAAGTGCAACTCGATCGCCTTCGTGTATTCGTTGGTGCTGAACATCCGCACATATCACAGAAACCACAGGTCTTTGAGATCTCTAAGGTTTCTCAGCAGGCTAAGTGAATCGTAAGGAGAATATGATTATGGTAGATAACAACAACTCCGCGGTTCTCGAGAACGAAGAAGAACTGACCAACTACACCACTGAAACTAATTCTGGTGCAGGTACTGGTACTTCTGCGATTGAGCCAGGATATGGTACTGGTCGTCGTAAAGAGGCTGTTGCTCGTGTTCGTTTGGTTCCTGGCACTGGCAAGTGGACTATCAATGGGCGCACGTTGGAAGAGTATTTCCCATCTCGCTTATTGCAGCGTGAAGTGAATTCTCCTATCGTGTTGCTTAAGCTTGAAGGAAAGTTTGACGTTGTCGTTCTAGTTGACGGCGGCGGTACTACTGGTCAGGCTGGTGCTATTCGTTTGGGTGTAGCTCGTGCATTGAACGCTATTGATCGCGATGCAAATCGTGTTGCTTTGAAGAAAGCTGGCTTCTTGACTCGTGACGCTCGTGTTGTTGAGCGCAAGAAGGCTGGTTTGCACAAGGCACGCCGTGCACCTCAGTTCTCGAAGCGTTAAGTTTCGCGGAAATATATTTTTATTCGGCTCTCAGATTCGTCTGGGGGCCGTTTTTTTGCTGCGCTAGTGTGCTTTTGAGCAAAAAGGTAATTGATTTATAATAAATCGAAATTAAGAATGATTATAGGCTAGTTATGGGCTAATTATAGGCAATTCACGATTATTGCAATGTTATAAATAGTTCGCAAAAATAGAATAAATCTAACATTTTAGAAAATCCATCATAAAATCGCACAAAATAAATAACAAATATTAACAAATAATGAACAATAGATGATAATCCTCAATCATAAATAGCGCAACTCGCTACAAAATTCGAATAGTACAGTAACTCAAGTAAATTGTTAGCTATGTCACTTTTGTAGATAACAAAAGTCGTATGAACGTTTGTGAATATGATGATCAAGGAGGACCTAATGGCTGAGGCAACGAATAAAGCTGTCACAGATAAAAATGTTAGTAATAATGGCGTTAATTCAAAAGAAGAGTCTAAACGCGAGGAACAGGAAACTGTGGATAATAAAACTCTTAGCGCCGAAAAAGAAGTAAATGATCTCGTTGTTAAAGCAAAGAAAGCTTTAGATGAATATGAGAAATTAAATCAAGCTCAAGTAGATAGAATCGTTGCAAAGGCCTCTGTAGCTGCATTAAATAAGCATTTGTTCTTGGCAAAAATGGCAGTTGATGAAACTGGTCGTGGTTTAGTAGAAGATAAAGCAACTAAAAATATTTTTGCTTGTGAGCATATAACGCATTATTTAGCAGGTCAAAAAACTGTTGGAATTATAAATGAAGATGACGTTATGGGTATTGACGAGATTGCTGAGCCTGTAGGAATTGTTGCAGGTGTTACACCAGTAACCAACCCAACGTCAACTGCAATTTTTAAGTCCCTTATTGCACTTAAAACTCGTTGCCCAATAATATTTGGATTCCATCCTTTTGCGCAGAAGTGTTCTTCTGAAGCTGCACGTATTGTTCGTGATGCTGCTGTTGCTGCTGGAGCGCCTGAAAATTGCATTCAATGGATTGAAAACCCTTCTATTGAAGCAACTGGAGCTTTAATGAAGCATCCAGATATTGCAACTATTCTAGCTACAGGCGGTCCGGGAATGGTTAAAGCTGCTTATTCGTCTGGTAAGCCTGCGCTTGGAGTTGGAGCTGGTAATGCTCCAGCGTATGTTGACAGCGATGTTGATATTGCGCGCGCTGCAAATGATTTGGTACTTTCAAAGCATTTCGATTATGGAATGATTTGTGCTACTGAGCAGGCGATTATAGCAGATAAAGATATTTATGATTCGCTCGTTAAAGAGCTTAAGCGCCGTAAAGCTTATTTCGTAAATGATGAAGAAAAAGCCAAATTAGAGAAATATATGTTTGGATGCACTTCTTATTCTGGAAATACTCCGAAACTTAACTCTGTTGTTCCAGGAAAGTCACCTCAATATATTGCTCATGAGGCTGGTTTTGAAATCCCTGAAGATGCTGTAATTATTGTTGCAGAGTGTAAAGAAGTTGGCGAGATGGAGCCTTTAACTATGGAAAAGTTAGCTCCTGTTCACGCAATATTAAAATCTGAAAATAAAGAGCATGGCTTTAAGATGTGTGAGCAAATGCTTGTACATGGAGCAGGTCATACAGCTGTGATTCATACGAATAATCAACAACTTGCTCGAGAATATGGCGTTCGCATGCATGCGTGCAGAATTATTTGGAATTCTCCAGGATCTCTGGGTGGAGTTGGAGATATTTATAATTCAATTGCTCCATCTCTTACTTTGGGATGCGGATCTTATGGTGGAAATTCTGTTTCTGGAAATGTTCAGGCTGTAGATCTTATAAATATAAAGCGTATTGCACGAAGGAATAACAACATGCAGTGGTTTAAAGTTCCAGCTAAAACATATTTTGAGCCTAATGCTGTCCGCTACTTGCGCGATATGTATGGCATTGAGCGTGCTGTTATTGTGTGCGACAAAGTAATGGAACAGCTTGGTGTTGTGGATAAAATTATAGATCAGCTTCGCGCTAGATCTAATCGAGTTACTTTCCGTATTATTGATTATGTTGAGCCGGAGCCAAGTGTTGAAACAGTTGAGCGCGGTGCAGAAATGATGCGTGAAGAGTTCCAGCCGGATACGATTATTGCTGTTGGCGGCGGTTCTCCAATGGATGCTGCAAAAATTATGTGGCTTCTTTACGAGCATCCTGAGATTTCTTTCGCAGATTTGCGTGAAAAATTCTTTGATATTCGTAAGCGTGCTTTCAAGATCCCACCGTTGGGAGAGAAGGCTTGCTTGATTTGTATCCCTACATCTTCTGGAACTGGTTCAGAAGTTACGCCATTCGCTGTTATTACAGACCATAAAACTGGGTATAAGTATCCTGTTACTGATTATGCATTGACTCCGTCTGTTGCAATTGTAGATCCTGTTTTAGCTCGCACTCAGCCTCGTAAGTTAGCTTGTGATTCTGGATTTGATGCTTTGACTCATTCTATGGAAGCTTTTGCTTCAGTATATGCAAATGATTTTACAGATGCTATGGCTTTGCATGCAGCAAAGTTGATTTGGGAAAATCTAAATGATTCCGTTAATTGTGAAGATTCTGAGCGTAAGATTGAAGCTCAAGAGAAGATGCACAATGCTGCTACTATGGCAGGAATGGCATTTGGTTCAGCTTTCCTTGGAATGTGCCATGCAATGGCTCACACGATCGGTGCTTTATGTCACGTGGCTCACGGTCGAACTAACGCAATTTTGTTGCCTTATGTGATTCGTTATAATGGTCAGATACCTATGGAGCCTACTAGCTGGCCAAAGTATAATCGTTATGTTGCTGTTGAGCGTTATCAACAACTTGCTAAGAATATTGGGGTTGATCCTGGTAAGACTCCTGAAGAGGGTGTTGAAAACTTAGCGAAAGCTGTTGAAAATTATCGCGATAATCTTCTTGGAATGGATTCTTCTTTCAAAGATTGTGGTGTTGATGAAGAATATTATTGGTCTTTGCTTGACCATATTGGTATGCGAGCTTATGAAGATCAATGTGCTCCTGCAAATCCTCGTATTCCGCAAATTGAAGATATGAAGGATATTGCTGTTGCTGCTTATTATGGTGTTTCTCAAGAAGAAGGGCATCGTATGCGTTTGGAGCGTGAGAAGCGTTAAGATGCTAGGGAGTTTATAGCGTTTTAAGCGTTAAAACGTGAGAAGCGTTAAGACTTGAGTATCTTTTCAAGCGTTAGGGCGTTAGGACATTAGGACGTTTATAGTGTTTGGAGATTTTAGAGATTTATAAGGATTTCGATCTTTAGTAGTATTTCTAAAAATTAAAGTAGTATTTTTCAAAAATTAAAAATTTTATAGCATAGTAATTTGTTAGTGTTACTAACACAATTACATATTTAGTTAAAAATGGCAGGAGCTGCACTAGGTGTAGTTTTTGCCATTTTTTATAGGAAAATCACCGACACGCCCGGTTTTTCTTAATCCATAGTGAATGGTTTAATTAGACAGTTGCCTGTTTTTTAGGCTCGCATATTGAATCAAAAAAAGCGAGCGCAGAAACAAGAATGTTCATTTTTTGGGCTTTTTGGTGCTGCGCACTGATGTGGAATGGCTATAAGTGTCTATTCTCGCCGGTGTCCTTTAATACAGGTTGGTAAACAGTAAACGAATCGCTAGAAAGGGCGGACGGCAATGGCGGGACAGAAAATCCGCATCAGGCTTAAGTCCTATGACCATGAGGTCATCGACCAATCGGCGAAGAAAATCGTCGAGACGGTGACGAACGCGGGCGCCACAGTGGTGGGTCCGGTTCCTCTGCCGACCGAGAAGAACGTATTTGTTGTTATCCGTTCTCCTCACAAATATAAGGATTCTCGCGAGCATTTCGAGATGCGTACTCATAAGCGTCTTATTGACATCGTTGATCCAACGCCAAAGGCTGTGGA
This sequence comes from Gardnerella bivia, assembly GCF_049262715.1. Taxonomy (NCBI): domain Bacteria; kingdom Bacillati; phylum Actinomycetota; class Actinomycetes; order Bifidobacteriales; family Bifidobacteriaceae; genus Gardnerella; species Gardnerella bivia. The sequence continues at coordinate 208,324 of NZ_CP058399.1, read as the reverse complement.
TTCTTTGATGCACATTGACCTGCCTGCGGATGTAAATATTGAGATTAAGCTGTAGGAAGGGGGAGAAAATAATGTCGCAGAATAAGAATCGCACTGCACTGCTCGGTCGCAAGCTGGGTATGTCGCAGGTTTGGGATGAAAACGGCCTTTTTGTCCCCGTAACTCTGGTTGAAGTTGCTACTAACGTAGTAACTGCTGTTAAGACCGAAGAAACTGATGGCTATAATGCTGTTCAGCTCGGTTATGGCCAGATTGATCCTACAAAGGTAACTAAGCCATTGGCTGGTCACTTTGCTAAAGCTGGTGTTACTCCACGTCGTCATCTCGCTGAGGTGCGTACAGATAATGCAGCAGAATACAAGCCAGGTCAAGAATTGACCGCTGAGCTTTTTGCTGAAGGTTCTGAAGTGGATGTTACCGGCACAACCAAGGGTAAGGGCTTCGCTGGTACTATTAAGCGTTGGGGCTTCAAGTCTTATCGCCGTACTCACGGCTCGCACAAGAATGAACGTCGCCCAGGTTCTGTGGGTGCATGTGCAACTCCAAGCCGTATTTTGAAGGGCAAGCGTATGGCAGGTCGCATGGGTCATGTGACTTCTACAGCGCTCAACCTCACCATCGTTTCTTCGGATGTCGAGAACGGCATTCTCGCTATTAAGGGTGCTATTCCAGGACCTAAGGGCGCTATCGTTCTCGTCCGTTCGGCAGTGAAGGGAGCCTGATAATTATGGCAAACGTAACTCTGAACGTCACTGATAACCAGGGTAAAGCTAACGGAACTGTTGAAGCTCCTGCCGAGATTTTCGGTATCTCCAATGAAGACGTTTTAGCTCATGGCCCATTGGTTCACCAGGTCGTTATTGCACAGCTCGCTGCAGCTCGTCAGGGCACTCATGCAGTAAAGAATCGCGCTAACGTTTCCGGTGGTGGTAAGAAGCCATGGAAACAAAAGGGTACTGGTCGCGCTCGTCAAGGTTCTATCCGTGCTCCACAGTGGGTACATGGTGGCGTTGTGCATGGTCCAGTTCCTCGTAGCTATGATCAGCGTACTCCAAAGAAGATGAAGGCTGCTGCTCTTCGTTATGCTCTTTCGGATCGCGCTAATGCTGCACGCGTTGCAATCGTAGATTTAGGCATCAAAGATGTTCCATCTACTAAGTGCGCTGTTGCTGCACTTACACCAGTTACGCAGAATCAATTCACCACTGTTGTGCTTTCTCGTGAAAACATCAATGAGTGGATGTCTGTACGTAATATTCCAACGGTGCATCCGATCTTCGCTGATCAGCTCAACACCTATGATGTCATCACAGCTCAGTATGTAGTCTTCACCAAGGAAGGTTTCGATTCCTTCGTTGCTGCTAAGACTGAGCCTGTCGTTAAGGAGGCCTGATTTAAATGGTCGCAGTCCATAACCCAGCACATGACGTCATTTTGAAGCCAGTTGTTTCTGAAAAAAGTTACGCTGCATCTGATCGTGGACAGTACACTTTTGTAGTTGCTCCAGATGCAAACAAAGTTCAGATCAAGCAGGCTGTTGAAGAAATCTTCAAAGTCAAAGTTACAAACGTCAACACTTTGAACCGCGCAGGCAAGCGCAAGCGTTCTCGCACAGGCTTCGGTCGTCGTGTGAATCAAAAGCGCGCTATTGTCACAGTGGCTGCAGGTCAGACGATTGATATCTTTGGTAACTGAAGGCTAGCCGAGAAAAGTTAAAGGAAGACTATATTATGGCTATCCGCGTTTATAAGCCGACGACTGCAGGCCGTCGTAACGCATCGGTTTCGGACTTTTCCGAAATCACGCGCTCTACGCCTGAAAAATCGTTGGTACGCAAACTTAGTAAAACTGGTGGTCGTAACTCTTACGGCCGCATGACTTCTCGCCATCGCGGTGGTGGTCACAAGCGTCAGTATCGTCTCATTGATTTTAAGCGTTGGGATAAAGATGGCGTTCCAGCAAAGGTCGCTCATATTGAGTATGACCCTAACCGCTCCGCTCGTATCGCTCTGCTTCACTATGCAGACGGTGAGAAGCGTTACATTATTGCTCCTGAAGGTATCGCACAAGGCGATGTTATTGAGACTGGTGCTCAGGCTGATATTAAGCCAGGAAACAACCTGCCTTTGAAGAACATCCCAACAGGTACTGTGGTTCACGCAATCGAACTTCGTCCACTTGGTGGTGCAAAGATTGCCCGTTCCGCTGGTGCAGCCGTTCAGCTCGTAGCTAAAGATGGTGCTTACGCTCAGTTACGTATGCCATCTGGCGAAATTCGTAACGTGGACGCTCGTTGCCGCGCTACGGTTGGCGAAGTCGGTAACTCCGATCACGCTAACGTTGAGCTTGGTAAAGCTGGCCGTGCACGTTGGCTTGGTCGTAGACCAATTACACGAGGCGAATCTATGAACCCTGTTGACCATCCACATGGTGGTCGTACTCGTGGTGGTAAGCCACCAGTATCTCCATGGGGTAAGGGTGAGGTTCGTACACGTCGTCCAAAGAAGGCTTCGAACAAGATGATTGTTCGTCGTCGCCCTAATGGTAAGAACCGTAAGTAAGGGAGTGTCGAATAGATGACTCGTAGCATCAAGAAGGGCCCCTTCGTCGACGCCCACTTACAGAAAAAAGTCGACGAGCAAAACGACAAGGGTACTCACAACGTTATTAAGACGTGGTCTCGCCGTTCGATGATCACTCCTGATTTCATTGGACACACCTTTGCTGTACATGATGGCCGTAAGCATGTGCCGGTATTCGTTACCGAAGCAATGGTTGGTCATAAGCTCGGTGAGTTCGCCCCGACCAAGACTTTCAAAGGTCATGTGAAGGACGACAAGAAAGCACGCCGCTAAAGGAGAGTAGGACACATGGAAGCTAAAGCAATCGCTCGTCACGTACGCGTGACGCCGCGCAAGGCTCGCCGCATGGTCGACCTCATCCGAGGCAAGCGTGCAAGCGAAGCTATTACCATTTTGAAGTTTGCTCCTCAGGACGCATCTTTGCCGGTGCGTAAGGTTCTTGAAAGCGCGATCGCTAATGCTCGCGTTAAGGCTGAGAAAGCTGGAGAACCATTCCGTGAGCAGGACTTGGTCATCAAGGAAACTTATGTGGATGAGGGCGTAACGCTTAAGCGTTTCCGTGCTCGTGCACAAGGTCGCGCTGCGCGCATTAACAAGCGCACAAGCCATATCACTGTTATCGTCTCGCTTAAGGAAGGGGATCGCTAAAGATGGGTCAGAAGATCAATCCTTTCGGCTATCGCCTGGGCATTACCGAGAATCATCGTTCTAAGTGGTTCTCCGATTCTACTAAATCCGGCGAGCGTTACCGTGACTTCGTTCTTGAGGATGACAAGATTCGCAAGGAAATGAGCCATGATCTCGAACGTGCAGGAGTTTCTCGTATCGTTATCGAGCGTACTCGTGACAGAGTGCGTGTGGATATTCACACTGCTCGTCCAGGTATCGTTATCGGTCGTCGTGGTGCAGAAGCTGAGCGCGTTCGTGCAAAGCTAGAGAAGCTCACGGGCAAGCAAGTACAGCTTAATATCTTCGAAGTGAAGAATGCTGCACTCGACGCTCAATTGGTTGCTCAGGGTATTGCGGAACAGTTGACAAACCGCGTTACATTCCGTCGTGCTATGCGTAAGGCACAGCAGGATGCTATGCGCGCTGGTGCAAAAGGTATCCGTATTAAGCTTTCCGGTCGCCTTGGTGGCGCGGAAATGAGCCGTTCTGAGTTTTACCGTGAGGGTCGTGTTCCACTGCAGACACTTCGCGCCCTTATTGATTACGGCTTCTTTGAAGCTAAGACTACTTACGGCCGTATTGGCGTAAAAGTCTGGATTTACAAGGGTGATATGACTGAGCGTGAGTTCGAAGAGCAGCAGGCTCAGCAGGGTAAGCGTGAAGGACGTCGTGGTGGAGAACGCCGCACACGTCGTGGTTCTCGCTCTGCTAACCAGCAGAAAGCGACTGAAGCACAGGCTGAAAAGCCAGCTGAAGCTGTAGCTGCTGAAGCACCTGCCGCAACGGAAACGAAGGAGTGAGCAGATGCTTATCCCAAAGAGGACAAAATATCGCAAGCAGCACCGTCCTACCCGAAGCGGCATGTCTAAGGGTGGTACCGCAATTGCTTTTGGTGATTTCGGTATTCAGGCGCTTGCTCCGGCGTACATCACTAACCGTCAGATCGAGGCAGCCCGTATTGCCATGACTCGTTACATTAAGCGTGGCGGTCGTGTGTGGATTACGGTCTTCCCAGATCGTCCATTGACCAAGCATCCGCTTGGTGCACGAATGGGTTCAGGTAAGGGCGCTCCAGAATTCTGGATTGCAAATATCCACCCAGGACGTGTAATGTTTGAAATCGGTGGTGTTTCTGAGGACATCGCTCGCGAGGCTTTGCGCCGCGCCATCGATAAGCTCCCTATGAAATGCCGTGTTATTGCGCGTGAAGGCGGTGACATCTGATGCCAGTCGGAACTGCAGACTACACCATCAAGAATTTGAACGAGAAGACCAATGCTGAAATTGAAGGCTTCTTGAAGAAGTCAAAGGAAGAGCTTTTTAACTTGCGCTTCCAAGCAGCAACAGGTCAACTTGAAAACACCGCTCGCCTCAAGGCTGTCAAGCACGACATTGCTAGGATGTATACTGTCCTACGTGAGCGTGAACTCGGCATTAGCCAAGAGCCAAGCGTGACTGAGGTCAAGGAGAAGTAAGCATGGCTGAGAACCAAGAGCGCAACTTCCGCAAGGTTCGTCGCGGCTACGTCGTGTCCGAAGCCATGGACAAGACGATTACTGTCGAGTTGGAACAGCGTTCAACCCACCCACTTTACGGTAAGGTTGTTCGTTCCACCAGCAAGGTCAAAGCCCATGATGAACACAACGAGGCACATGTTGGCGACCTCGTGAGTATTATGGAAACTCGGCACGTGAGCAAGACCAAGTGCTGGCGTCTCGAATCTATTATCGAGCGCGCCAAGTAAACAAGTTCGGCAAGGCTCCGCACTTCACCCGTGTTTATTCTTATGAATATTCACGGGTGAGTGGGGAGAACCAGCTCGGCTAAGGAGAATCAATGATTCAGCAGGAAACGCGGCTTCATGTCGCCGACAACACGGGTGCTAAGGAATTACTTGCCATCCGCGTGCTCGGTGGATCGAAGCGACGCTATGCCGGCATCGGCGACATCATCGTCGCCTCCGTCAAGGACGCGATCCCTGGCGGGTCGGTTAAGAAAGGCGACGTAGTTAAAGCTGTCGTCGTCCGTACTGTCAAGGAACATCGTCGTATAGATGGTTCCTATATTAAGTTCGACGAGAACGCCGCCGTCATTCTCGGCTCTGGCCGTGAACCAAAAGGCACTCGTATCTTTGGACCAGTCGGTCGTGAATTGCGTGATAAGCGCTTCATGAAGATTGTGTCCCTCGCCCCGGAGGTGATCTGAGATGGTAGCCAAAATTAAGTCCGGCGACCAAGTAAAGGTCATTCGCGGTAAGGATCGCGGTAAAGAAGGTAAAGTACTTCGTGTACTTCCTGAGGACCGTCTTATTGTAGAGGGTGTACAGGTTGTTAAGAAGCATGTCCGTGCTACCCAGCAGGGTCAGCAGGCAGGCATTGTTTCTGTTGAAGCTCCAATACATCGCTCTAATGTGATGGTTATTGACCCAGAAACTAAGCAGCCTACCCGCGTGGGCGTGATCGTCAAGCAAGAGGCTCGTGACGGCAAGGTGAAAACCGTGCGCGTGCGTGTCGCCAAGAAGTCCGGAAAGGAGCTGGCATGACCGATACTACAGTTGAGGCACCGGCAACTCCGCGCTTAAAACAGCAATATAATGATCAAATCGTTCCAGCTTTGGAAAAGGAATTTGGCCACACAAATCCTATGCAAGTTGCTCGCGTGCAAAAGATCGTCGTTTCTATGGGCGTTGGCGCAGCTGCTCGTGACTCAAAGCTTATCGAAGGAGCGATTAAAGATCTCACTTTGATTACCGGTCAGAAGCCAAAAGTCACCAAGGCTAAGAAGTCTGTTGCGCAGTTCCATTTGCGTGAAGGACAGGCTATTGGTGCTTATGTAACTCTTCGCGGCGATCGTATGTGGGAGTTCTTGGATCGTCTTCTCACTCTGGCTCTGCCTCGTATTCGCGATTTCCGCGGTATCAATGGTAACCAGTTTGACGGTCAGGGTAATTACAACTTTGGTCTTACAGAACAGTCAATGTTCCATGAGATTGATCCTGACTCGATTGATCATCAGCGTGGTATGGACATCACCGTGGTGACCACCACCAAGGACGATGTGGAAGCTAAATCTTTGCTTAAGCATCTTGGCTTCCCATTCAAGGAGAACTGAAATGGCAAAAACCGCTCTGAAAAACAAGGCGGCCGCTAAGCCGAAGTTCAAGGTACGCGCTTATACGCGTTGCCAGGTTTGTGGTCGTCCCCACTCAGTGTATCGCAAGTTCGGTTTGTGCCGCGTATGCCTTCGTGAAAAGGCTCATCGCGGTGAACTGCCGGGTGTTACGAAGTCCAGTTGGTAAATATCGACGCTGAAGGTCCACTGCTTTAGACAAAAAGTCTTAAATTTGGCGGTGGAAACCACGGCGAGAAAGGGCGTTAGCCCACATGACAATGACAGATCCTATCGCAGATATGTTGACACGTCTGCGTAATGCGAGTGCGGCAAAGCACGATACAGTTGATATGCCGTACTCCAAATTCAAGGCGAATATCGCCGAGATTCTGAAGCGCGAAGGTTATATTAAAGACTTTGCTGCTAAGGAAGCCAAGGTTGGACAGACTTTGGAAATTACGTTGAAGTACGGTTCCAATGGTCAGCGTTCCATCCAGGGCATTAAGCGCATTTCTAAGCCAGGCTTGCGTCGTTACGCAAAGTCAGACTCTTTGCCAATGCCTCTTGGTGGTCTCGGTATTGCAATTATCTCGACCAGCTCGGGATTGTTGACCCAGAAGGAATGCCTCGACAGAGGCATTGGCGGCGAAATCGTCGCTTACGTATGGTGAGAAAGGAGAGCTGAAAATGGCATCGCATATTGGTAAGCTCCCCGTCGACATTCCTCAAGGCGTGGAAGTGAAAATTGATGGTCAGGCTTTTAGTGCTAAGGGTGCTAAAGGTTCTGATACTTATGTAATCCCAGAAGGCATTACTGCTGAAGTTGCTGATGGACAGGTTGTATTAACTCCAGCTGACGATTTGCGTCCAACTCGTGCAAAGCATGGTTTGGCTCGTGCAATCGTTGCATCCATTGTTAAGGGCGTTCATGATGGTTACGCTAAGACTTTGGATATTGTTGGTACTGGTTATCGTGCAGCGAAGAAGGGTAAGGGCGTTGAGTTCTCACTCGGTTATTCGCATACGATTACTATTGAACCTCCTGAAGGCATCGAATTAGAGTTGCCGAATCCCAACCAAGTAATCGTCAAGGGCACTGATAAGCAGGTCGTTGGTCAGGTTGCTGCAAATATTCGCAAGCTACGCGCTCCTGAGCCTTACAAGGGTAAGGGCATCAAGTACTCAGATGAGCGTATCCTGCGCAAGGCTGGAAAGGCTGGTAAGTGATATGAGCGTCAAGATTTTCGGTAAAGGTACGAAAGTTGCGCGTTTGCGTCGTCACGCCCGTCTTCGTAAGCGTATCTCCGGCACATCGGAGCGTCCTCGTTTGGTCGTTTCTCGTTCCAATCGTCATATGGTTGCTCAAATTGTGGATGACACTAAAGGTATTACTTTAGTAAGTGCTTCCACTTTGACTTCTGATTTTGCCGGTTTCACCGGAACTAAGACTGAAGCTGCAACTAAGGTTGGCGAGTTAATCGCGGCTAAGGCGAAGGAAGCGGGCATAACCGCTGTAGTCTTCGACCGTGGCGGTAATAAATATCATGGTCGCGTCGCAGCTGTTGCTGAAGGCGCTCGTCAGGGAGGTCTGGCACTGTGAGCGACAACGAAAAGGAAACCCAAGTGGCTGAAGAAACTCAGAACACTCAGGCATCCGCTGAGGAACGCAATGATGACCGCCGTTCTCGCCGTTCTAAGGGCGAGGGCAAGCGTGGTGAGCGTCGTAGCCGTCGTGAAGAAAACCGCGGTGAAGAGCTTTTAGATCGCGTTGTAACTATTAACCGTGTTTCAAAGACCCACAAAGGTGGTCGTACTTTCAGCTTTGCAGCACTTGTTGTTGTAGGCGATGGTAAGGGCACTGTTGGTGTTGGTTACGGTAAGTCTCGCGAAGTTCCAGCTGCAATTGCTAAAGGTCAGCTAGACGCTAAGAAGCATATGTTTACTGTTCCACGTATTCGTGGCACCGTCACTCATCCAGTGATCGGTCACGATGCTGCTGGTACTGTTCTGCTTCGTCCAGCTGCTCCTGGTACTGGTGTAATCGCTGGAGGTGCTGTGCGTGCCGTTATGGAATGCGCTGGCATCACCGATATTCTCACCAAGTCCATGGGCTCTGCAACCGCTGTAAATGTGGTTCGTGCAACTGTGGATGCTTTGAAGAAGCTTGAAGAGCCAGAAGAGATTTCTGCTCGTCGTGGTCTTTCACTTGAGGAGATTGCTCCTGATGCTTTGCTTCGCGAACGTGCTACTGGCATCGCTGAAGCACGCAAGGCTCGCGAAGATGCTCAAGCTGCAAAGGCTCAAGCTGCAAAGGATGGTGAGTGATGTCTAATTTGAAGATCACTCTGGTGCACGGTTTGGTTCATTCAACCGAGCGTCAGCGCGCGAATGTGCGTACTCTTGGCCTTCATAAGATTGGTCATAGCGTAGTTCGTGAAGATACTCCAGTCAATCGTGGCTTGGTAATGGCTGTGCGCCATCTTGTAAGCGTTGAGGAGGTTGACTGATTATGGCTAATGAAGAACCAATGTTGCACATGCACACGTTGCGTCCAGCTCCAGGAGCTAATAAAGATCGCATTCGTGTTGGTCGTGGCGAAGGCTCAAAAGGTAAAACCTCTGGCCGTGGCGATAAAGGTACGAAGAAGCGTTACCAAGTTCGTCCAGGCTTTGAAGGTGGCCAGCTTCCACTTTACATGCGTTTACCTAAGCTTCGTGGCTTCAGAAGTCCTTTCAAGAAGGAATTCCAAGTTGTAAACGTTGCAGCTCTTGCTGAGCTTTTCCCAAAGGGTGGCGAAGTTAATGTTGCAGACTTGGTAGTCAAGGGCGCTGTGCGTGATGGCTATCCTGTTAAGGTTTTGGGCGATGGTGAATTAACTGTTGCTTTGAATCTTAAAGGTGTAAAGGCTTCTGCATCCGCCAAAGCTAAGATTGAAGCTGCTGGTGGCTCTGTTAGTGAAGAGTAATTAGTTCTAAACTAATTTTTAGTCACTTAAATTTTTTGATAATCCCTCCGGCTTATGCTGGGGGGATTATCTGCTATTTAGATTCTATTTGTTTGCAATCGTTTCGAGCTATTTTTCTTAACGGCGCGCCGGTAGATACCGTAGGTTACACTATTGCAACAGAGTTTGTTTTTTAACTGGTTTGCGTCTAGAAGTCGCGCGAAAGGGGAGGAAGACCCAGGTGAAAACGTTAATCCAGGCCTTCAAGACGAAGGAGTTGAGGAATAAAATCCTTTTCGTCTTCGCAATGATAATTATTTATCGTATTGGTTCGTTCATCCCGATTCCGGGTGTGGACTATAAGATAGTACGTGAATGTACCACAAATCTAGCTTCTTCTAGCGAGAACTTCATTGGCTTAGTCAATTTGTTCTCTGGTGGCTCTCTTTTGCAGCTTTCTATCTTTGCTTTAGGCGTGATGCCATATATTACTGCATCAATTGTGATTCAGTTATTGCGAGTTGCAATTCCACGCTTTGAAGCTTTGCATAAAGAAGGACAGTCTGGAGAAACTAAGCTTACTCAGTATACTCGTTATCTAACTGTTGGTTTAGCTGTTTTGCAGTCTACTACTATCTTGATTACAGCGCGTTCTGGAGCTTTGTTCGGTGGTCGTTGCCAGGGTAGTGTTATTCCAGATGCAAGTAATTTGCCAATCATGATTATTATTATGACCGGCGGCACAGGTCTTATCATGTGGATGGCAGAACTTATAACCGATAAAGGCATCGGTCAAGGCATGTCTGTCTTAATCTTCATGTCTATTTGCTCTGGATTCTTGCCTCAATTATGGAATATTGGATGGGGTACTAACGGTCGCGATGGCGATTGGGTAAAGTTTGGTATTGTTACCGGAGTCTTGCTTGTTATTCTTGTTTTCGTTGATTTTGTGGAACTTGCACAACGTCGTATTCCTGTTCAATACACTCGCCGTATGATTGGTCGAAAGATGTATGGCGGATCTTCAACGTATCTTCCTTTGAAGATTAACATGAGCGGCGTTATACCACCAATCTTCGCGTCTTCCATTCTCGCAGTTCCTACGCTTATAGCGCAATTCGCAGATCCTTCTAAAGAATGGGTTAGATGGATTAACGCTAATTTTGCAAACACAACATCTGTTTGGTATATCGCTTTGTATGCTTTGATGATTGTATTCTTCTGCTTCTTCTACACTGAGATTACTTTTAATCCAGATGAAACTGCAGACAATATGAAAGAATATGGCGGATTTATTCCAAGTGTTCGCGCAGGTAGTGCCACTAGTAAGTATTTGAGCTACGTTATGAATAGATTGAATACTGTTGGAGCTATTTACTTGCTGTTTGTTGCTTTGATTCCGACTGTATTGATTATGGCTTTGCATTTGAATACTAAGTTGCCATTCGGTGGAACTACAATTCTGATTATTGCAGGCGTTGGATTGGATACATTACGTCAAGCATTAGCTCAGACTGAGCAGTTCCAGTATGCTGGTTTCTTGTTTAATCACGATGAGCAAAAGCCACAGAACAATAAACAAGTTTCTCAAGAGCAAGTATCTGAGTAAATAATATTTAGTGATGCCTGATATAGGCGTTACATTTAAGGAGAATTTATATGCGATTGCTGATTATGGGACCGCAAGGCGTTGGCAAAGGTACTCAGGCTGCGTTGTTGAGTGAACATTACGGTATTCCTGCTATATCTACTGGAGATATTTTCCGGTACAATCTTAAAAATCAAACTGAGCTCGGAAAGAAAGTTCAAGGATATCTTGATAAAGGCGAGTTAGTTCCTGATGAGCTTACAAATAGCATTGTTAAGGATCGTTTGGCTCAAGATGATGCAAAGAATGGCTGGATTCTTGATGGGTATCCTCGTAACGCTTCTCAAGTTAAGGCTTTGGATTCTATGCTTGAAGAGCTTGGTACTCCTTTAGATCATGTGATTGCTTTAGAAGCAGAGCGTGACGTGCTTTTTGAGCGTATGAAAAAGCGTGCAGTTGAGCAAGGTCGTTCTGACGATACTCCTGAAGTGATTACTAAGCGTCTTGAAACTTATGAGCGTGAAACAGCGCCATTGCTTGATATTTACGATAGTCGTGGCCAATTAGTTGAGGTTGATGGCGTTGGTGATGTGAGTGATATTAGTCATCGCATTATTCAATCTTTGAGCTGAACTAATTTGATTATTTGCGCCTAGTGCGACACGCCGTGTGTCGTATTGGGCGCTTTTGCTGTATTATTAAAGATTGGTGTGTCTTCGGACGCGCAAAGTATTATGTCCAAGGAACGGAACGAGGCTCATGGCAAAAGACGGTGTGATTGAAGTCGAAGGCAGAGTAGTTGAAGCATTACCAAATGCAATGTTTCGCGTGCAGCTTGAGAATGAACACATCGTGCTCGCTACAATCTCAGGCAAAATGCGTAAGAATTATATTCGTATTCTGCCGCAAGATCGTGTTGTGTTAGAAATGAGTCCATACGATTTGAACCGTGGGCGTATTACGTACCGATACAAGTAAGGTACAAGAAAAAAGGAAAACCATGAAGGTCAGCCCGAGTGTTAAAAAGATCTGCGACAATTGCCGTGTGATCAAACGCAAACGCCGCGTCATGGTGATCTGCACCAACCCACGTCATAAGCAGCGTCAGGGCTGAGTAGATTCCCATCGCGGAAATAAAGAAATAAGAAAGGCACTAAATCACAGTACTAACAAATGTTTCAGCTGTTAAAGTTGCGATATAGTACTGAACCCTGGGTGCGCAGGCCCAGGCCGTAATTGCGGAAGATTTGGTGCACGACCTGCGTAACAGTAAAGGAATTACAATGGCACGTCTTGCCGGAGTAGATATTCCCAATGAGAAGCGCATTGAGATCGCCCTCACTTATATTTTTGGTGTAGGACGTACTCGCGCTAAGGAAACGCTTGCCGCGACCGGTGTTAATCCGGATACCCGCGTCAAGGATCTTACTGATGATCAATTGATCACCTTGCGTGATTATCTCGAAGCTAATTACAAGATCGAGGGCGATTTGCGTCGTGAAATCGACGCCGATATTCGTCGTAAGATTCAGATCAACTGCTATCAAGGCCAGCGTCATCGCAAGGGTCTTCCTGTGCGTGGTCAGCGTACTAAGACTAATGCTCGCACCCGTAAGGGTCCAAAGCGTACTGTCGCCGGGAAGAAGAAGGCCACCCGATAGTAGTCGGTGGTCGGCTCTAGGCCACGGGTTGATTTCCATCGCCTAGGCATTACCAACTCATTCGTAATTAGGAAACGAGGGTCAATGGCAGCTGCAAAGCAAGCCTCGCGCAAGCCGCGTCGCCGGGACCGCAAGTCGGTACCGGTTGGGCAGGCGCATATTAAGTCAACATTTAATAACACGATTATCTCCATCACCGATCCATCCGGTGCAGTCCTTTCATGGGCTTCCGGTGGTGATGTCGGCTTTAAGGGTTCCCGTAAGTCGACTCCTTACGCTGCAGGTATGGCCGCTGAGGCTGCTGCTCGCAAGGCTATGGAGCACGGCCTTAAGAAGGTCGATGTGTTTGTTAAGGGTCCAGGTTCCGGTCGTGAAACCGCTATCCGTTCCCTTCAATCCGCGGGTCTCGAAGTTGGTTCTATTACCGACGTCACCCCGCAAGCGCATAACGGCGTACGCCCACCAAAGCGTCGCCGCGTCTGAGCACTCTTACGAATCCATCCATCCAACCCGCTTATGGGCGGCGAGTGCACCACCGACCAGAAGCTGAAAGGATACCAAAGTGCTTATCGCACAGCGTCCGACACTTACCGAGGAATCACTGAATCCCCAGCGTTCTCGCTTTACTATTGAGCCGTTGGAGCCAGGTTTTGGCTACACGCTCGGCAATTCGCTGCGTCGTACATTGTTGAGCTCTATTCCAGGAGCTGCCGTTACATCGGTACGTATTTCTGGTGCTCTTCATGAGTTTACGACTCTGCCAGGTGTTGAAGAGGATGTCACTGAAATCCTACTGAACATCAAAGGTATTGTGCTCACTAGTGAGTACGACGAGCCAGTAGTTATGTATCTTCGAAAGAATGGCAAAGGTGAAGCAACTGCTGGAGATATTACTCCTCCGGCTGGTGTCACTATTGCTAATCCTGAGATGCATATTGCTACTCTCGCAGAAGATGGTGAACTTGAGATTGAGTTTACTGTTGAGCGCGGCCGTGGCTATGTTCCAGCTCAGATGAATAAGCAGGAGAATAGCGAAATCGGTCGCATTCCTGTGGATTCGATCTACTCACCAGTATTAAAGGTGAGCTATAAGGTCGAAGCTACCCGCGTGGAACAGCGCACGGACTTCGATAAGCTCATCCTGGATGTGGAAACCAAGCCGGCTATTTCTCCACGTGATGCAGTTGCATCCGCTGGTTCAACCTTAGTTGAGCTTTTCGGTCTTTGCCGTGAGCTTAATGTTGAGGCTGAAGGTGTAGAAGTAGGTCCAGCTCCTGCCACTGAGGAAGCTGATTCCCAAATGGCTATCCCGATTGAAGATTTGAATCTTACGCAACGTAGCTACAATTGCTTAAAGCGTGAAGGTATTCATACAGTCGGTGAATTGGTTGTTCACACTGAGCAGGATTTGCTCGATATTCGTAATTTCGGCATGAAATCCATCGATGAAGTGAAAGAAAAGTTGCAATCCATGGGATTGTCATTGAAGGCTTCACCGATTGGCTTTGACGCCAATAATCTCGAAGGTGGTACTTTCTTCTCTCCTGAAGACGAGTAAGAAGTATCCCTGCAATCGCCGTAGTGTTCGGATGTTCGGGTTGATGCCCACCTGAATATTACGGCAATAAGGAGTAACAATGCCTACACCGAAACAAGGCCCTCGTCTGGCTTCTAGCCCAGCTCATGAGCGCCTGATGCTGGCCAACATGGCGACCAGCCTTTTCCAGCACGGTCGTATTGTGACGACTCTGCCAAAGGCAAAGCGTCTTCGTCCACTTGCTGAGCGTTTGGTTACATTCGCTAAGCGTGGCGATTTGCATTCACGTCGTCGCGTGTTGCGCGTGATCCGCGATAAATCCGTGGTTCACACTCTCTTCACTTCGATTGCTGAGCAGATGAAGCAACGCGAAGGCGGATATACCCGCATCGTGAAGATTGCTCCTCGCCGTGGCGATACTGCTCCACAGGCTATTATTGAGCTTGTTGTTGAGCCAGTAAGCCCAAAGAAGGCAGTCGTTAAAGAAGCTGAAGCTGCAACGAAGGTGGCTGCAGAGGCTTAATAGGCCGCAGGGGTATAGTGAGTTAGATATATTGTGATTCTAGTTGCTTTTGCAATTATGTTTTATGATTATCTTTTATAATTACCTCGAAATTTAACTTAAACGAGTCAGGATTATTCCTGGCTCGTTTTTTTTTATAAATATTTAAATGTTCAAGTTTAAAATATTTAAATGTTCAAGTTTATAAATGTTTTATAAATCTTTAAATGTTCATCAAGTAGAGGGAAACCTTTAGAATAGTACGCATGCCTAAAAAGAATTCACTTACTGTTCATCGTGTATTAGCACTGTTCCTCACGTACGTTTTATTGTGCGTGTGCGGCGGTGGTGCATTAAGTATATTATTCGTTCCTGGAGTTATGAGCGTGAACAGCGTAGTGAAGTCTGTTGTGCCTTCACTTAGAGTTGATGGAATAGATTTTGACGTTACAGCTTTACCTCAGAAATCGCGTATTTTTGCTGCAGACGGTAAAACTGTAATTGCAACATTTTATGCTCAAAATCGTACTGTTGTTCCTTTGCGTAAAATTTCAAAATACATGCAACGAGCAATGGTTGCTCGTGAAGATCGCCGATTTTTTGAACATTCAGGTGTAGATGTGCAAGGTGTTATGCGCGCATTTGTTCAAACTTTTATTAGGCATTCAAGTATGCAAGGTGGATCTTCTCTCACACAGCAATACGTAAAAAATGTTCTTATGATTAAAGCGCATGACGATAACGATCCTATTTCTGAATATCATGCGTCTGAAGGAACTATAGCTCGCAAGTTGCGAGAAATGCTTATAGCTATCCAAATTGAGAAAAAGTACTCAAAGCTGGAAATTTTGCAAGGATACTTAAATATAGCGCAATTTGGTAGCAATAATTTGTATGGCGTTGAGATGGCAGCAAAACGATATTTCAATACTACTGCTGCTGATCTTAATCTTGTACAATCTGCTACTATTGCTGCTATTACTAAGAATCCTTCACGTTTTGATCCTTCAATTGAAAGCAATCAAAAAGCTTCTCAAGCTCAGCGTAATACTGTTTTGGATTTGATGTTACGTCAAGGTTTTATTTCCAAGAGTGAGCACGATAAAGCTTGTGCAACTCCTATTAAAGATACTTTGAATATTCAAAGAAATATATCTCACATTGGTTGTCAAGCTGCTGGTGACTCAGCGTTCTTCTGTGATTATGTAACTAAGAAAATTCTTAATTCTCGCGAGTTTGGTAGCAGCGTTTTAGCACGTAAAAAGTTGCTTAACGAAGGTGGACTTGATATTTATTCCACAATGGATATTAAAGCAAATGAAGCTGCTATGAAAACAGCTCGTGATACTGTTCCTGTCAATGATAAAAGCGGATTTGAAGTTTCGATTGCAGCTATTAAGCCTGGTACTGGTGAAGTTCTTGGATTTGGTAGCAATCGTATTTATGATGCAACTGATGCTGCAAGGCTAGATCCAACTCATACTGCTATTAACTATGCTGTTGATGAACGTGACGGTGGCGGTCTTGGCTGGCAGATTGGTTCTACTTGGAAACCGTTTAATATGGTTGCTTGGCTTTTAGCAGGCAAATCAATAAACACGCCTTTGCATACAAGCACTTTGTATAATAATTCAGATTTTTCTTGCGCAAGGTATCGTGGACAAGGACGTTGGTCTGTTCATAATGCTGGTGGTGGAAATGTCAGTGTTGAAACTCCTTTAATGGGTCTTGTTCATTCTCATAACACTATTCAGGCTGCTATTGGTTCTCAAATTAAATTGTGTGCTGTTGCTGAAGCAGCTAGAACTATTGGATACCATAATTCTCCGTACGGTCAGGAAGATGTGTTCTCTAAGAACTCTATGAATCCGGCTATGTTAATTGGTTCTGTTCAAGCTTCTCCACTTACTATGGCTAATGCTTATGCGACTATTGGAGCTAATGGAGTTCAGTGTGATCCTATTGCAATTAAGCGAGTTGTAGATAAAAGCGGAAAACGTTTGCGTGTTCCAAGCGCTCATTGCCATCAAGCAATTCCTAAGAAGGTTGCGCAAACTGTAGCTTTTGCTATGAATCAAGGTGTTGTTCAGCCTAGTGGTGTAGCTCGTCCTGCACAGCTTGCTAATGGTCGTAAGACTTTTGCTAAGACTGGTACTAACCAGGATACTTATATGCTTACAGGTGGTTTTGTTCCTAATCAAGTTGCTGCTTTCGTTGCTATTGGTAATGCTGAGCATCCTAAGAGCTTTAATGGAGCGACTATTAAAGGTGTTCGCCGTGGTACTTGGTATGGTGTAACTATTGCAGCGCCTGCTTTCAAAGCGTTTATGAATGATTATCTTTCTGCAGCTAATATTCCGCAAGATAATGATTACGGACAGCCAGATCCTGATTTTATGGCTGGTGGCTCTATGCCTTCAGGTTATAGAAGGTTGCAAGATGATGAGGGTCAAGCTGAGCGTGATGCAGATGCTCAGCGTGAAGCTGCTCGTGAGCAACGCAATTCGCGTAGTGGATCTCAATCTGGTGAGCAAACTACCACTGGCGGTGCCGGCGGTACAGGCGGTGCCGGAGATGGTGGCGCAGGAGATGCTGGCGAAGAAGGCAATGATTAAAAATTTGCTGTTATTTGAGTTGAGCTTTAATATTAGAGTATGACAACTGTAAATTCAGCTTCAGGCTCAAAAAAGTCGCTTAAGAAATACGTTTCTAATAATGCGCTCGCGAACGCGGTTAATATGGCTGCAACGGATTTGTTTACGTTTGCTTATAAACATGTGATTAAGCCTCATATGGTTTTTAACATTCCTCCAGATGAAGCTCACGATCGCATGATTGCGTTGTGCAAATCTTGCGAAAATAACCAGTTGCTAATGTGGCTTTTAAGATCGACTCTCAATTACACTGATCCTGTGCTTGAAACTGATGTTATGGGATTGCATTTTGATAATCCTTTTGGTTTAAGCGCTGGATTAGATAAAAATTGTGATTTAACGTATGTTCTAGATAATGCTGGATTTGGTTTTGAAACAGTTGGATCTACTACATCGCGTCCTTGTGCAGGTAATGAAAAGCCTTGGTATCACCGTTTTCCTGAGTATGATTCGATTCTTGTGCATGCTGGTTTAAGTAATGACGGTTGTGATGCTGTTGTTTCTCGCGCTGAAAAGGCGTTTACTTCCATGCGCTCTATGGTGATTTCTGTGTCTATTGCGCGTACAAATGACGATTTAGTCGGCGATTTAGACGAAGGAATTGAAGATTATCGTATATCTCTTGAGCGTGCAGCTGATCGCACTTCGATGATTGAAGTGAATATTTCGTGCCCGAATACTCGCGCTGGAGAGCCTTTTAGTGATCCTGATGCATTGGATAAGCTTTTTACAGTGTTAGATAAAGTTGAGCGGTCTCAGCCAACGCTTGTTAAAATGCCTTTGGAATTGCCGGGGGGCTGGGAGCAGTTTAAGTCGCTTTTAGATGTTCTTAACGAGCATAAAGTTGATGGAGTAACTATTGCGAATTTACGTAAGAATCGCATAGGTTTGAATATTCCTTCTGATTTGCAAGGTGGTATTTCTGGTTCTCCTGCTTATAAAGCAAGTAATGAGCTTATTCGCAAAACTCGCGCTGCTTTTGGAGATCGTTTTACGATTGCTGGCGTTGGTGGAGTTTCTACTCCTCGTCAAGCATATGAGAAGATTCGTGCTGGATCTGATTTAGTGATGTTTATTTCTTCTCTTATGTATAGAGGACCTCAGCAGATTAGCGTTCTTAAGCGTGGTTTAGCTAGATTGCTTAAAGCGGATGGTTATGAGCATGTTTCTGATGCTGTTGGTGTTGACGCTTAAGACGAGTTAATTATCGTATTTTAATTACGTTCGATTTTGTGCGTTTTTTGCGTGTAGATTCTCTTATTTGCTTTTATTTGTGCGTTGCATTGCACTTCGCACATAGAAACGCTCAATTGAGTTTGTTTTTTGCGTATATGTGTGCGATAATGTTAATATGATTTCTTCACAGCGTCAACATTTGATTTTGAATCGTCTGCGTACTCGCGGTGCAGTTCGTATTACTGCTTTATCTAAAGAACTTGCAGTAAGTGCCATGACTATACGTAGAGATATAAGCGAGTTGTCTGATAAGGGTTTACTTAAACGCGTACACGGTGGTGCTGTAACTACTAATACGTTGTTAAGTGAGCCTTTATTTTCTGTAAAATCTCAAATGGATATTGGCTTGAAGGATGCTATTGCGCGTAAAGCAGTGGATTATGTGCAACCTGGAGATGTTATTGCTATTGGTGGCGGCACTACAGCGTATGTGTTTGCTCAGCATTTGTTAGAGTCGCGTCAAGCTGCAGGAATTACTATTTTAACTAATTCAATTCCTGTAGCGGAGTTAGTTCAAGCGCTCGAGTCAAAGGATGTTGAGGTTATTGTAACTGGCGGTGTTATTACGCGTTCGAATTCGCTTGTTGGTCCTATTGCAGATAAAGTTGTGGCATCATTGCGCGTTAATACTGTGTTCTTGGGAACTCATTCAGTTTCTTTGCCGCGTGGATTCCTTATGCCAAATTCGCTTGAAGCTGCTACTGATATGGCTTTGATGGATATTGCGGATCGCACTATTATTTTGACTGATCATACTAAGTGGAAGTGTACTTCTCTTTCGCTTTTTGCGCGATTTGATCAAGTTGATGTTGTTATTACAGATGACGGTTTAGAGCCTAGTAGTCAGTTGCGTACTCGTGAATTAGTTAAAGATTTAGTTCTTGCTCCTACAAGAGAAGAGATAGAGTCGCGTTCTGTTACTATATAGATAGTGAATCTAGATAGTAAATCTAGTTGGTGAATCTAGATAGTGGATTTAGCGTAATTTAATATTGCGTTGTAAGTATAATTTAATTTGTTAATGCGTAACAGGTGTATCAAGGAAGATGCGCCTGTTGCTATTTCCATTCTCGCTATTTCCCATCTATTTATTTTTTATATACATTTCTTCTCGCTATTTCCCACCTATTTATTTCCCATATCTCTATCCCATCTTTCCATTCTTGCTATTTCATTAAGTGTTACTGTGATAAAAATTACGTTTTGCGTTATGCATTCTATACCGCTGCGAGCTTTCTCGATGTAACCTTTATATTAGGGATAATTTATAGATGTTAGGGTAAGTGTTTTTACTACATTTACCCTTAGTGAATTGCGCTATTGGAGGCGTTATGTGCGTTAATGCGAATGATTTTCACAATACAGCAAATAATACAGCTGCAGACGTGGAAATGAGCCAGTATGTGGCTGATCGCGCTCGCGTTAATGAAGAAAAGATTCGTAAAGATGAGCAGATTGTAGCTGAATTTGGTGAATATAATTACGGTTGGCATGATTCTGATGCTGCCGGCGAGGCTGCAAAAAAGGGTATTGATGAATCTGTTGTTCGTGCGATTTCTGCAGATAAAAACGAGCCCGAGTGGATGCTTAATCTTCGTTTGCAAGGATATCGCGCCTTTTTACAAAAGCCTATGCCGGATTGGGGTGTTGATTTAAGCGGTTTTGATGCAGATGATTTCAAGTACTACGTGCGTCCTGTTCACGATCAAGTGAAAACTTGGGATGATTTGCCTGAGGATATTCGTAACACTTATGATCGCTTGGGTATTCCAGAAGCTGAGAAAAAGCGCTTAGTTTCAGGTGTTGCTGCACAATATGAATCTGAAGTTATTT
The DNA here is from genome assembly GCF_049262715.1 of Gardnerella bivia. Taxonomy (NCBI): domain Bacteria; kingdom Bacillati; phylum Actinomycetota; class Actinomycetes; order Bifidobacteriales; family Bifidobacteriaceae; genus Gardnerella; species Gardnerella bivia. Next base: position 188,007 of record NZ_CP058399.1, on the reverse strand, counting down.
ATAATTCGATTCGCGAAGATTTGGCATCTCAAGGTGTGATTTTCGTAGATACAGATACAGCAGTTCAAAAGTATCCGGAGCTTGTAAAAAAGTATTTTGCAACTGTGATTCCAGTTGACGACAACAAGTTTGCTGCTCTTAACACAGCTGCTTGGAGTGGCGGATCATTTGTTTACGTACCAAAAGGCGTTCATGTTGATATTCCGCTTCAAGCTTATTTCCGCATTAACACGCCGAATATGGGGCAATTTGAACGCACGCTTATTATTGCAGACGAAGGTTCTTACGTTCATTACGTAGAGGGTTGCACTGCTCCAATTTATTCTACGGATTCACTTCATGCTGCAAATGTTGAGATTATTGTTGAAAAGCATGCTCGAGTTCGTTACACAACTGTTCAAAATTGGTCGAATAATGTTTATAATTTAGTCACTCAGCGCGCTTATGTGCGTGAAGGTGGCACAATGGAGTGGGTTGACGGAAATATTGGATCTAAAGCTACTATGAAGTATCCTGCTTGTATTCTTGCAGAACCATATGCTAAAGCTGAAACAATGTCTTTGAGTTTTGCAGGTCGTGGGCAATATCAAGATACAGGCGCAAAAATGATTCATTTAGCTCCGCGCACGAGTTCTACGATTGTTGCTAAGTCTATTTCGCGTGGTGGTGGGCGTTCTGCTTACCGTGGTCTTGTGAAGATTGTTAAAGGTGCTAAAGGATCTAGTTCCTCTGTTGTGTGTGACGCATTGCTTGTTGATGATTTTTCAAGGTCAGATACGTATCCTCATGTTGATGTTCGTGAGGATGACGTTTCTATGGCTCATGAAGCCACTGTTTCCAAGGTTTCTGAAGATCAGCTATTTTATTTGATGAGCCGTGGGCTTGAAGAAAAAGAAGCTATGGGAATGATTGTTCGTGGCTTTGTAGAGCCGATTAGTCGCGAGTTGCCAATGGAGTATGCACTTGAGCTTAATAGATTAGTTGAATTGCAAATGGAAGGTTCTGTTGGATAATGTGTGATAATTTGGGCGAGAATTTGGGCAATGAAGTTGGTAATAAAGTTGGTAATAATTTGAGCGAAAATTTAACTAAAAATTTGGGCAATAACATGAATCAAAAAGAAATAGCAATTCCTGTTGCGGATCCTCTAGATCCGTACGCTGTCCCTGCAGCAATGCCTTCTAGTGCAGATAAATCTGTGAGATCTTTTAACGTGGATGATTTTGCGATTCCAACGCGTAAGCAGGAAGATTGGAGATATACTCCAGTAGAGCGAATTTCCGAGTTTTTCGAGTGTTTTGAACCGTCTAATAGTCTTCAAGTAAAGCTTGAAGGCGTTGGTGGAGCTGATTTAGACGATGATTATATTGGCGAATTTGGTAAAGTAAGTTTAAGCGTAAAACAGAAGGAAGATGCTCCACATACAAATCTAAAGCCGTCAGATCGAGTTGCTGCAGTTGCTTGGAATGTAGCGAAACAAGCGCATGTTCTTCATGTATCTGGCGAAATCAAAAAGCCAATCGTACTTAAAATTCAGGGTAATAATGTTAATACGCTTGACGCACTGCATTTAGTAATCGAAGCAGATTCTCGTGCAAACGCAGATATTATTATCGAACATACCGGCTGTGCAAAACTTGCTGAAGGCGTAGAAATCATACTTGGTGAGCATTCTCATATTTCTACAACGTTTATTCAAGAGTGGGATTTGGGCAGTAAACACGTTGGAAATCAGCGTATTCACGTAGGTTTAGGTGCGTCTTTGCGTCACACAATGGTCACTCTTGGTGGAGATGTTGTTCGTATTCGTATGGATCAAGATTTTGGCGGCGAGCAAGGTGATTTGAATATGCTTGGCATGTATTTTGTTGATCCTGGAGAGCATGTTGAGCATCGCACTATGGTTGTGCATAATTATCCGGAATGTAAGTCTAGGGTAGTGTATAAGGGTGCTTTAGAAGGTAAAGGAGCACATTCTACTTGGGTTGGAAACGCGCTTATTAAGCCTGAAGCTCCTGGTACTGATTCGTATGAATTGAATCGTAATTTAGTTTTGACTCCTGGAGCAATCGCCGATTCTGAGCCGAATTTGGAGATTGAAAATGGAAATATTATTGGAGCTGGTCATGCAAGTTCTGTTGGTCGTTTTGACGATGAAGAGCTTTTCTATTTGCAATCGCGCGGAATCAGTGAAATTGAAGCGAGAAAGCTAGTAGTGCGTGGATTCTTTAACGAGTTGATTGAAGAAATTGGTGTTCCAGAAATTGTAAATCATTTAATGAATGCGATTGAGCGTCGTCTTGCGCGAACTGAGGATACTGCTAAATCAGTAGATTCTAAGCAAAATGATCCTGAACAAAACTAACTTGCGAGAACTGAAGAATAGGAGAAAATAATGTCAACTTTGGAAATTAAAGATTTGTATGCGTCTGTAGAAACAAAAGAAGGCAGAAAGCAAATCTTAAAAGGTGTAAATCTTACTGTTAATTCTGGAGAAACTCACGCAATTATGGGTCCTAATGGATCCGGCAAGTCTACTCTTGCTTATACTTTGGCGGGGCATCCGAAATATGAAGTTGATTCCGGTCAGGTTTTGCTTGACGGTGAAGATATTTTGAAAATGACTCCAGATGAGCGCGCAAAAGCTGGGTTGTTCCTTGCAATGCAATACCCTGTGGAAGTACCTGGTGTTTCTATGACGAATTTTCTTCGCACTGCAAAAACAGAAGTTGACGGTATTGCTCCATCTTTAAGAAGCTGGGTGAAAGAACTTAGCGATGCTATGAAAAAACTTCGTATGGATCCGAAATTTGCATCGCGTTCAGTTAATGAAGGATTTTCAGGCGGTGAAAAGAAGCGTGCAGAAGTTTTGCAACTAGAGCTTTTGAAGCCAAAATTTGCTATTTTGGACGAAACTGATTCTGGTCTAGACGTTGATGCGCTTCGTATTGTTTCTGAGGGCGTGAATAGAGCGAAAGAGAATACTGGCTTGGGTATTATGATGGTTACGCATTATACGAGAATTCTTAAGTATATTAAGCCAGATATTGTGCATGTTTTTGCTCAAGGTCATTTTGTGAAGACTGCAGGACCTGAGCTTGCAGACGAGCTGGAAGAAGAAGGCTATGATAAGTATTTGCCTGAAGGTTCTACTGAGTCTGCACTTGCTTAAGCGCTCTTAAGCAAGCTTTAAGTTTTAGTCTATCTATATTCATGACGAAATCGTTCAGAATAGCGTTAATGGTTTGGTATAAAAAGCGTAAGAAAAGCGTAAAGTTGGCGGTTTAATATGACTGAAGAAAATATTATGCGAGAATTTAGCGATTTGCGCGCACAGTTTCCGATTTTACTCCGCACAGTTCACGGCAATTCGCTTTACGATACTGTGCACGGAAAGCCGCTTATTTACTTAGATTCTGCAGCAACTGCACAAAAACCTCAAGTTGTAATAGACGCTGAAAGCGAGTTTTACGAAACTATTAACGCATCTGTTCATAGGGGAGCGCACGAGTTAGCAGCTTTAAGCACGATTGCGTTTGAAGATGCTCGCGCGAAAATTGCGCGACTTGTTGGAGCGTGCGCTGAATCTGGGCGCGAAGAAATTGTTGTTACTACGGGCGCTACGGGCGCGATGAATTTACTTGCAACTTCTATTGGTAACGCTAGTGTGAAAGCTAGAATTTACAAAAAAGACAGTGATAATTCTGCTGATTTCGATAATTCTGTTGATTTCCGCAAAAATTTCGCTCTTCACGAAGGAGATGTAATAGTAGTATCGCGTGCAGAGCATCATTCTGTACTTTTGCCTTTTCAAGAGCTTGCTTTTCGTACTGGAGCTGAACTTCGTTGGATTGATGTTAGGGAAGATGGACGAGTTCGAGCTGATTCAAATTATTTAAAAACTATAATTGACTCGCGCACGAAAATAGTTGCAGTCACGCATATTAGTAACGTTACTGGCGCAATTACAGACGTTTCGCCGATTTGCAAGCGCGCTCACGAAGTTGGAGCGATTTTTGTGCTCGATGCATGCCAATCTGTGCCTCACATTCCCGTTGATTTCCATGTGTTAAATGTTGACTTTGCAGCTTTTAGCGCTCATAAAATGTATGGTCCTACTGGAGTTGGGTTCTTGTATGGAAAGCATGATTTACTTCAAGCTCTTCCACCTGCGTCTTTTGGTGGTTCAATGGTTGAGCTTGCTTGGTTGAATAAACCAGCGCAATACATGGATGCTCCTTACAGATTTGAAGCTGGAACTCAGCCTGTTGCGCAAATGGTTGCTTCTGGAGTTGCTGCAGATTGGCTTCGTTCGCTAGATATGAATCGTGTTGCAAAACATGAGAATGAGATTGCTGCAGAATTGCTGAAGTTAAAAGATATCCCGGGAGTTCGTGTTCTTGGACCGATTGATTTGAATAATCGAATTGGAACTGTTTCTTTTGAAGTTGATGGAGTGCATCCTCATGACGTTGGGCAGTTTTTGGATGCGCAAGGAATTGCAATTCGCGTTGGGCATCATTGTGCTCAGCCTATTCATAGGCATTTTGGCGTGTATGCGTCTAATCGCGCTTCCGTTGGTGTTTACAACACTATTGATGAAGCTCGCGCGCTAGTTAAAGCAGTATCTTTAGTTCGTAACTATTTTGGAGTGTGATTTTTAAATAATCGAATCTGTTTTTGGAACTTATTGTTTTTTAACTGTTGTTGTGAGGTGTGGGAAATACTTACCTCACAGGAGCTTCAACTTTTTACGCATGTTTAAATGTTGTTGCTTGTAGTAGTAAAAGTTAGATTTTAACTTACTTTAGTTTTGTGAAGAGTTTGGATTAGGTGTAACTTCTTTAATACCGTTTCGCTTTTTATTGTTCGTTAAGTATTTTCCGCACTTCACTAGTGCATGATGTGTATTTAACTTACTTCGTCAACAGGGATATAAGATTTTTACGTAATTGTTTTTTAACTGTTGTTGTGAGGTGTGGGAAATACTTACCTCACAGGAGCTTCAACTTTTTACGCATATTTAAATGTTGTTGCTTGTAGTAGTAAAAGGTAGATTTTAGCTTACTTTAGTTTTGTGAAGAGTTTGGATTAGGTGTAACTTTTTTTAATACCGTTTCGCTTTTTATTGTTCGTTAAGTATTTTCCGCACCTCACTAGTACACAATCTATACGTAATTTACTGTGTCAACAATCTTAAATCTTGCAGTTTATGCAATTTAGTAAATTTTATGCGGTTGGCGGAATGCCAGCATAAGGTTCTTGTGAATCAGAGTAAAGCAAATTAGGATTTGAACTGTATTTCGCGCCTAACGCAAAGTTGGCTTGCAAATTGCTGAGATTGTAGCCTAGAGCTTCAAGTTGAGCGCGACCATCTTCGCTTATGTCCTCAACGCTCCAACGTGGTTTCCAAGTCCAGTCGATTCTAAATTCGTCAACTAGTCCAACGAGTGCGCTTGCGCACTCATCTTCAATCAAATCAGTAAGAGGACAAGAAGGAGTTGTAAGCGTCATTGTTATAATCGCGCGCCCAAGTTCATCAAGTTCAATTCCGTAAACCAGTCCTAAGTCAACTACATCAATTCCTAGTTCGGGGTCTACAACGTCATGTAAAGCGTCTAGTATGTCTTCTTCTTTAACGCGACCAATATTTTTAGCGTTAAGTGATGATTGCGCGTGATTTTCTTCCATAATATTCCTTGTTTTTCTTGTTTATAAGATTCTATAAGTCTTGCATAGCCTTTGCAATACTGTCTTTTAAGCCTTCCCAAGCTAAAAGCGCGCATTTTATTCTCATCGGATACCGTGAAACACCTTGTAAAACAATCGCGTCTTCTAGTGCGTTTTCTTCATCTTCGTCAGCTAAGCCTGCTCCTTTAGATTGCATAAGGCAGTGGAACAGCTTTGCGAGTTTTAGTGCTTCGTCAACGGATTTTCCTTCAACTAGATCTACCATCATTGAAAGGCTTGCTTGTGAGATTGAGCAACCGTGGCCGTCCCATTTTATGCTTGAAATTATTGGATTTTGTTCATTAGCATTTTCGTAAGATAGTGTTACTCGCATAGTCACTTCATCTCCACAAGTTGGATTGAATTGATGCGATTGACCTAAAGATTGTTTTGATTGCGTGTGCTCTTTTATGTTGCAACTTTCGTGAGTATTGTTTAGTTTTATTTCTGACTTTAAAGTTTGTTGTTCTTTAAATTCAGTGGAGTTCTTAGCGTCTGTTTCTTGTGTTTCTTGTGTTTCTTGTGGTTCTGCTTGCTCAAGCGCGTTTGTGATGTCAAAATGAGTTTTTCCATGAGGGTTTCTTGCAGCGTCTAGAATTACTTCTTGATACATGCTTTCTAAACTGTCGCTGTTTGCTTTGACGCTTATATCAAACATGTGCGCTCCTTGATTTAGCTTAAACACTTTGATGAACTCGCATTGATTTTACCAATAAATTATGTGTTTGTTGACAGTGTGTGGTGGAAGAGGTGGAGGGAATGGTGGAGGAAGAGGTGTGGTGGAAGTGGTGGTTGCAGGTTTTAGAGAAGGAATATGCCCGGGCGTGTTGAACGTTGGTGTGTGTAAATCCTTGATTTTGCAAGGTTTTAGCATGCTTTAATGCGTTTCCTTAAAGTTTCCTGAGAAAATTCTTGAAAATTCTTGAAAATTCCTGAAAACATATTTTTTAATATAAAAACATTGGTGTTTTGTATTTTTTACGATGTTTTGCTTGTTTTAGTTTTATTTTTTAGTTTATTTTATTGAAATTGTGGATAAGTGATAGTTGGTTGGCTCTTGACTTTTTCAAACGGGGGGGGGTATCTTAAAAGCAAACATCACTTGTTTATAACTTGCTGATGCACTTCTAGAACTTAATTTAAAAGTTTTTAGAAGTGATTTAGTTTTTCATTACGTCACATGGCGTAGTGGAGAAGAAGAAAGGAAATATTATGTTAAATAAGAAGGCTATTGCCGCTTTTGCTGCTGGCGCTACTTTGCTCGCCGGCATGGCTTTTGCTGCTCCAGTAGTTGCTACTGCTCCAGCTTTTGCTGAAGAAGCTAAAGAGTACACTAACGCTGACTTTGAGAAGGAACTTGCTAAAGCTGAAGCTGCTGCTACTGCAGCTGAGACTGCTCGCAAAGATGCTTACAAGGGTGATGTAGCTACTGCTTTGAAGGAAGATGGCACTGCTAAAGATGGTTATGAAGTAAAGGCTGCTGAAAAGAAAGTAGTTAAAACTCAGGATCAATCTGAAGTACAGGGCGGTTATGCTTATGTAGAGTTAGTCGCTAAGAAGGCTGCTGCTGACGCTGAGTTGACTAAGGTACAAGCTAAGGCTGTTACTACTAAGGAATATAAGGAACAGCGTGCTAAGGAAGCTAAGGAAGCTGCTAAGAAGGCTTTTGCTGATGCTGAGAAGAAGCTTGGTGAGAAGCGCACTGCTTTGAATAAGGCTTGGGATAAGTATGCTCCTTTCAAGAAGACTGTTGAAGAAGCTAAGAAAGCTAAGAAAGCTGCAGACCGTGCTTTGGAAGATTACCAGGATAATGCTTCTGAGGATTTCAAGAAGACTACAGCTTATGCTAAGCGCGTAAAGGAATTAACTAAGGCTCAGAGTGTAGCTGAAGCTCAGCTTAATAAGGCTAATGCTAAGTCTACTGCTGTTGAAGCTGCTTTCACAAAAGCTTTGAACGAATATAACGCTTTCGTTGATGGCGATTATGCGACTGCTTATAACGGTCTTGGTGATGATGCTGATGTTTTGAAGGATCCAAAGTTCCTTAAGCTTGATGCTGATGATTTCAAGCTTGGTTTGGCTTCTAGCCAGGTAACTCCAAGCGGTCACAAGCCAGGCAAGCAGAACAAGCAGAACAAGCAAAACAAGCAGAATTCTAAGGATAAAGGCAAGAACGGCGTTCACATTAACACCAAGGGTCGTAAGGGCAAGAAGCAGCTCGGCAAGACTGGTGTTGGTGTAGCATTCGCTGCTTTGGCTGCTGCTATGCTCGCTGGCATGGGCGCTGCTGTTCGCAAGATTCGTCACTAAGCTTTAGTTTTTAAAGTTTTGTGTGTATCACTTAGGCTTAAATATTAAGTTTCTAGTGTTTAAGCCTAAGTTTTGTTCTTGCACTTAACTGCTTGGCGTGTTGTTTTGTAGGGAAACTCATGCTGGTTTTACTAAATTCTTTATAACTTTACTGTTTTTAATACTAGTTTGCTGTTTTTCTTTTCTTCCTAGTGTTAAGGCTATTGTTATAGGTTTTTAAAGTTAAGTGCGTTGGCTTTTGGCTGAATACTACTAGGGGTATTCAACCAAAAGCCTTTTTTATTGCAACTTGTTTAAACAGTATTATGTTTTAAGCGTCTAGTCTGTTAGGTAATCTGCAAACATGAAATGGAATCCATTTGCCAAAAAATCCGCCGAAGCTCGCGATGGCAATAGCGAGTCTAAGCAACAACTTAAAAACAATCGTCAAAAAAACGCTCCTACACCTAAAAGAAATGTGTCGCAAGCGCAAAAGTTGCGTCCTATTGTTCCTGTTGACCGTGAAGAAAGCGCGCGCCGCAATCGCATACGCATACGTGAAAAAGAAAATGCAGAGTATGAAGCTATGCGTTCTGGAGATTTAGCTCATATGCCGAAGTATGAGCAATTGCCTTGGCGTGTTTACATTCGTGATTACGTTGATGCGAGAATAAACATAGGCGAATATTTTATTCCATTTTCACTTGTTCTTATGGTTATAATCATGTCTTTCTCGTTCGTAAGCATGAGAATAATAAGCGTTATTTTAACAGTTGTGCTTTATGTGTATTTGCTTATTTGCGCAATAGACGTATTTATTATGTGGAGAAGACTTCGCAAAGAGTTGATTAGCAAATACGGTCCGCAATCAGTAAGCCGTTCTTCTAGATCTTTCACATATGCTTGGAGTCGCGCAATACAATTACGCCGCTGGAGATTGCCGAAACCTCGATACAAGAAACACGGAGTTTGGCCTAAATAACTTAGTTTTATTCGTTTAGTATTGAAACATAGTTATTATTGATTAAATAGTAAAACACGCAAATATCAGGGATTTACACATGGCAAAAAATAATTCTGATAACACAAAATCAGCAAAAGCTAAAAGCTCGCGAAATAATATTTTTTCTCAAATCATACGAATATATAAATATACGCACAGTGATGATAAGCAGTTGCCATGGTTTCTTGCGTTAGCATTCCTAGCTCCTGTTGTTTTAGGCTTAATTATTGGATTCTTGTTGCATTGGTCAATTGTCACTTTTATTATGATGATGATCACAGCAATAATGCTTGGATTCTTACTTTTTACGATTGTTCTAACTAAGAGAGCAGATAAAGTAGGCTATGCTCGACTCGAAGGCAAATCTGGAGCTGCAATAGGCATACTTTCATCTATAAATAAAGGCGGATTCTCATTCCCACAGCAGCCGATTTGGGTAGATCCTCGCACTAAAGATGCAATTTGGCGCGGAACAGGTCATAATGGCATATTTCTTATTGGCGAAGGCAATTATGAACGCGTTATGAACGCAATGAATCGTCAAGAGCAAAGCATTAAGCACATAACATTAGGATCTTTAATTCCAGTGTATAAATTCGTTGTAGGTGAAAGCGAAAAAGAAGTAAAACTTAAAGATTTGCGAGATAAAGTACTTCATGCAAAAAGTTATCAGCAAACTAATCATAAGTTTGTGTTATTAGCGAAACTTCACCCACGCCGTAGATTCTTTATGACTAAACTAGAACTTGCAAATGTGAACAATCGTTTAAGCACTTTGCAAAGCAAAAGCGGATTTGGTATTCCTAAAGGCATAGATCCTACTAAAAAACAGCATATAAGCAGACGTGCTATGCGAGGTAAGTAAATTTAATTATTTTTTATGAAAAGCTTGCAAGAATTATTAGCAATCATTAGTGTATTATTTTTTAAATAGATTTTGGAGGATTCATGGCTACTTTAGCAGTTGAAGATGTGCGTGAGAGAGTCAAAAACGTTTTCGATGACGTGCTTTGTGTGTTAAATAAGAAGATTTCTTTAGGTGCTGTTTCTGCTAAAGGCATTACTGGAGAACATATGCGCGTTTCTGCAGAGTATGTGGCTAAAGTTTTGCGTGAAGTCGGTGTTGATGCTCGAGTTGAACAGTCAAAAAATCCAGATGGAACTGATGGTGCTTTTGAAGTAGTTGGCTCTCGAATTGTGGATCCTAGCGCTCCAACAGTGTTACTTTATGCTCATCACGATGTTCAGCCTGTTCCAGATGAAAGCGAGTGGAACACAGATCCTTTCAAAGGCACTGAAATAGATGGTCGTTTGTATGGGCGTGGCAGTGCAGACGATGGTGGTGGAATCGCGATTCACTATGGTGCTCTAAAAGCTTTGAGCGATGAACTGTGTGTAAATATTAAAGTATTTATTGAAGGCGAAGAGGAGATGGGTTCTCCTAGCTTCATACCGTTCATTGAATCGCATAAAGATGAGTTTGATTCAGATGTGATTATTGTAGCTGATTCTGGTAATTGGTCTGCAAATATCCCAAGCCTTACAACTAGCTTGCGTGGAAATACTACGTTAGATGTTAAAGTTAAAGTTCTTCATCATCAAGTTCATTCTGGGCAATTTGGCGGTCCGATTTTAGACGCTTACACGCTTGCTTCAATGCTTGTTGCTTCGCTTTATAACAAGGATGGCGATTTAGCTGTTCCTGGAATTGAATCTCAAGAGCCAATTGGTGGTTTGCAACGTGATTTAGACGAGAATCAAGTTCGCGCTGATTCGTCTGTAGTTGATTCTTATAAGCTTGCAGGCACAGGATCTTTGGCTTCAAGAATGTGGACTAAACCAAGCTTAACAGTAATTGGCATGGATGCTCATCCAGTTGAAGAAAGTTTTAATGTTATTGCTCATGAAACTCGTTTGCGTCTTTCTCTTAGAACAGCTCCTTGCCAGCGTCCGGAGGATGCTCAAAAAGCTTTAAGTGATTTCTTAGTATCTCACGCTCCATTTGGAGCTGAAGTTAGCGTAGAGCCTTTAGATAATGGCATGGGATGGGCTATGGATCCTTCTGCTATTGCTACTAAAGATGCTTTAGCTTCTATGAAAGATGCTTTTGGTGTTGAACCTATTAACAAAGGCGAAGGCGGTTCTATTCCGTTTATTCCAGAATTGCAGCGCATTTTCCCTAAAGCTCAAGTTTTAGTGACAGGACCAGAAGATCCTCAATCTAACGCTCATAGTCCGAACGAGTCTATTTCTCTTTCTGGATTGCAATCAAATATTGTGACTGAAGCTTTGCTTTTAGACAGGTTAGCTAAGTAAGTTTTGATATCTTTAAATAAGTTTGACTTTGCTTAAGTATGTTTATGAAGCTAAGTAAATTTTATTTGCTAAGTAGTTTGATTAGTTAAAGCGTTATTTTATCGTCAAATTAAACGCAAATCGCATAAATTTTAATTGAGTCTACGCAATGTCGTAAACTCTCCAACGGACACGGGTGCTTTTTTCACACGAGAAAAGCTGAGAAAAACCGCTTGAACGTGAATCCAGATAATGCTGGCGCACGGAGGTCTGTTTCCCGTGCCTCAAGTTGTGTTACGTTTTGTAGCACATGAAAGAAAGGCACTATTATGTCAGAAGAAAATATTTCTACTAAGTTAAGCTTAAGGTGGCGTGTTGCTGATATTGCAGTAGCTTCCGCAATAGCTGTTGTATCTGCTGTAATTTATTGGGTTGTTTCAGCTTTTTGCACAGTACCTTGGAATTTCCTTGAGTCAATAACTCCTGGAATGGCTGGTTTAATTAACGGCTTGTGGCTTTTTGCAGGCCCTCTAGCTGCAATCATAGTTCGTAAGCCTGGCGCTGCTCTTTATGCTGAAGTACTTGCTGGTGTTATTGAAGGCTTCATGGGTAATATTTGGGGCGTTTTAGATACGTATCTTGTTGCAGTAGTTCAGGGTGTTGGTGCAGAAATCGTATTCCTCGTATTGCTTTATAAGCATTGGAATATTTGGTATGCAACTCTTGCTGGAGCTATTTCTGGTGTTGGTTCTTGGGCATTTAGCTTTGTTAAGAACTTGCAAGGTATTGACTTATTAGGAAGTTACGGAATCACGTATCTTATTACAAGCGCTGTTTCAGGAGCAGTGTTTGCAGGTCTTCTTATGTGGTTCTTATATAAGGGAATACGTGAAACTGGCGCGTTAAGTTCCTTCGCATCCGGTCGTTAAATATCATTGCCATAAAAGGATTACTATGCCTGATGACTCTAAAGCAGAAGCTATAAGAGAAGAAGATATTAAGAATTCCGAAACATTCCTTCCGTCGGATTCTTGTAACGCTCAACTACGTTTCGATAATTGGGGTTATCGTCATGCAACTCGCAAACATTTCGCCGTTCGTGGGTTGAATCTCACTATTGAAGCGGGGCAGAAAGTTCTGCTTCTAGGAGCATCAGGCATAGGAAAATCCACTATTCTTGCAGGTGCTGCCGGAATTATAGGCAGTAACGTTATTTTATCTTCTGAAAAATCTAAAGAATCTGAAGAATCAAAAGAATCAAACGGAATGATTCCAGTAGAAGATGAAGATGGTGGAATAAGCGAAGGCTGTGTGTATGTTGACGATATTCCTGTTCGTCAAGCTATAGGAAAAGTTGGATTAGTATTACAAGATCCAGATTCTCAAGCAATTTTCCAAAGATTGGGAGATAACGTTGCTTTTGGTCTAGAAAATATGAACGTTCCTCACGAGTTGATTTGGCAGCAAGTCAATGAAAGCCTTAAAAAAGTTGGATTGGAAGGTTTACAATTACATCGTTCAACATCGCATTTAAGCGGTGGTCAGCAGCAGCGTTTGGCTTTAGCTGGAGCGTTGGCAATGAAGCCAAGTATTTTGCTTTTAGATGAGCCTACAGCAAATCTTGACCCAAATGGAGTCGATCAAGTTGTTAAAGCTGTTAAAAATGTTTTAGATTCTGCTCATTCAACAATGTTACTTGTTGAGCATCATGCTGAACCGTGGATTGACATGATTGATAGGGTTGTGGTCTTAGGTTTAGATGAAGATATTTCAGAATCTGAATCTTTAGAAGAAGTCCACGATGATGATATTGCGCGTTCCTCGTTTGCTCGCACAATTATAGTAGCTGATGGAACTCCTGATGAAGTTTTTAATAGATCTGATTTAGATTTTACAGATCTTGGTATTTGGTTGCCATCGCGTTATAAAAAGTCAGATGATATATCTTATAAATTAGATTATGACTCTTCTAATGCAAATGGTGACGTAATTCTTTCAACTAAGGATTTGTCTATAAGTCATACAGATAAACCTATTGCAGAGCATATCAACTTAGAGTTCAAATCTGGTCAAATTACAGCTTTAGTTGGAGCTAATGGAGCTGGAAAATCAACGTTATCGCTTACTTTAGCAGGATTATTGCCTGCTTTAAGCGGAAGTGTTGTTGCAAGCGATAAGCTTTCAAATGGTCTTAATGGAACTGATCCTATTAAATGGAAATCATCTCAATTAGCTAAGCGCATTTCGTATGTATTTCAAAATCCTGAGCATCAATTTGCTTGTGGAACTGTTTTGCAAGAAGTTATGCTCGGACCACTTAGAACAGGTATGAGCGATGAAGATGCTCGAAAGCAAGCCGAATCTTTACTTAAAAGATTTAGCTTGCTTCAATATGCTGATTCAAATCCTTACACGCTTTCAGGTGGTGAAAAACGTAGACTTACAGTTGCTGCGTCTTTGGCTGCTGCTCCTAGTGTGATTATTTTAGATGAGCCTACTTTTGGTCAGGATCGCAAAACATGGTTGCAAATTATCAATTTAATTGAAAGTCTTCATAAAGATGGAATTTGCATTATTGTTGTGACTCACGATAAAGAATTAGTTAATGCTTTAGGCGCTCGCGTGATTGAGTTGTGTGCAGAAAATAGTTCTTGTGACTCGCGTAACTCTGATTCTGACTCTGATTCTGACTATAATTCGTTTAAAGATGAATTATCTTCAAGCGCAAGTAATACATCTAAAATTAGTGTGAGTGACGTTAATTTGCGTTCCGAAAATCCAAGGAAATCAAGCTATTCTCCGTTACTTGCATCTATGAATCCTGTGTATCGAATGATTGGCGCATTTCTTTGTTCAATACCATTGCTTTTCACTCTTGATTGCGTTTCTGCATCTTGTGCTTTAGCCTTAGAGTTCATTATTTTTGCTTGCATAAAAATTCCGCCTTGGAAAGTTGCTTACTTATCTTGGCCTGTGTGGATAGGCGCTCCAATGTCTGCTCTTACTGTTTTACTCTATGGTAAATCTGGTGGAAACACTTGGTTTCAGTGGGGAATGATTCATGTTACAGACAGATCCTCATCTTTAGCTCTTGCAACATTTTTAAGAATTTTGGCTATTGGAATTCCATCAATCGTAACTGTGATAGGAATAGATGCAACTGATTTAGCAGATGCTTTTAGTCAAATATTGCATTTTTCTGATCGTTTTGTGTACGGCGGATTAGCTGGAATTAGAATGTTTAACGTATTACAAGATGATTGGCGAGCTTTAAGTGCTTCTAGGCGATCTCGCGGTATTGGAGATGGGAATAAGTTAAAGGCATTTTTCCCTCAAATGTTTGCTTTGCTTGTTCTTTCAATTCGACGTTCTACAACTTTGGCTGTAGCAATGGAAGCTAGAGGATTTGGTGGATTTAATCCAAGATCTCATGCAAGAATTAGCAAAGTAAAAGTTTCTGATTGGATTTTAATAATTGTTTGTGTGATTATTCCGTTGATTTCATTAGCTGTTTCTATATACACAGGTTCGTTCGCATTATTTGGTGGAAGTAATTAAAAGTAAATTACTATTTTTATGTATAGGTTTATTTAGTGTTCTTATTGCGTTTGTATTGTGCTTATATCTTGTGAAAATGTCCATTATTATGCATAAATTTATGTTCTGTATGCTTTCGATAAGTAGATGCCGCGTAGTTTGCTTATCATCAGTCTAGCCTGCTTTATTTAAGATTTGGCAGATGGAAGCCCTGAAAAGCAAACTTTTTGGGAACGATTAGTCAAAGTAAAATCGCAATTTAGTTGATTTACTTTTGATGTAGCTTACGCCGATACGCGGTGGCGAGGAGGAATTATTATGGTGAATGCTGTAGAAGCATTTGATGCTAAGCATCTTAAGTCTGCTGAAGAAATCCCAGCTTTCCGTCCTGGTGACACTGTTGATGTAAACGTGAAAATTCAGGAAGGTAACAATTCTCGTATTCAGACTTTTACTGGTGTTGTTATCGCTCGTAAGGGTGCAGGTGTACGTGAAACTTTCGTAGTTCGTAAAGTAAGCTTTGGTACTGGTGTTGAGCGTCGCTTCCCACTTCATTCCCCAGCTATCGATTCGATTAAGCTGGTTCGTAGTGGTCGCGTTCGTCGCGCTAAGCTTTACTACTTGCGTTCTTTGCGTGGTAAAGCTGCTCGTATTGCTGAGCGTAGAGATAACTCTGCTAAGTAATACTTGCTTTAGCGTATTTGTTTGTTGAGTTAGCGTTTACTGTGATATCACTTTTATTGATTATATTGTGATTGATCAGTAAACGTTGCTTATAAAAGTCTTATTGTGCAAATGTGTTATGCGCTATGAGTATCGCTTTAAGATTTATTTAGTAGCGCTTTAGAGCTTTTATTGTATTTGCAAAATGCTAAATAGTATGTCAAAGGATTTATATGACTGCTGACAACATGGATGAAATCGATAATCACATCGTTACAGTTGCAGGGCATGGCATAGATCCTTCTCCTGTTCCTCAAGATGAGGATGCGGAGGATGCGAGCGCGCACGAAAGTTCTCGTAAAAATTCTACTAAAGATTCTCGCAATGGTAAGCATGCTAAAGATAGTAATCGTTCTGAAAAAAGTTCATGGCGTGAGATACTCGCGTGGTATGTTACTCCAATAGTTTTGATTGTTCTTATACGCTTGTTCGTTTTGGGAGCATACACAATCCCTTCAGGTTCTATGCTAGAAACAATTCACATTGGAGATAACGTTATTACTTCTAAGCTAACTCCTAAGATTTTCTCTTTGCATCGCGGAGATATAGTCGTTTTTGAAGATCCTGCAAATTGGTTAAGTCAAGACTCGCAAAATAAAGCTGGCATTCTTGGCTCAACTCGTGGAAACCTTATTAAGCGTTTAATTGGTTTACCTGGAGATACTGTTGAGTGCAAAGGTAAAGGTGAGCCGATTGTTGTAAACGGCGTAGAAGTGTTGGAATCTTCTTACATTCGGCCTGGTGTAGATCCTAGCGATTTTCCATTCAAAGTAAAAGTGAAACCTGGTCATGTATTTGTTTTAGGAGATAATCGCTCTAATTCTGCTGATTCGCGTTATCACAGGAATGACGGTGATGACGGCTTAGTTCCTATTTCAAAAATAGAGGGAGTAGCTGTTGCTCGTTTCTGGCCGCTTAATCGCATTGGGTTATTAGATTCACATCATGATGCTTTTGAAAAAGTCCCTAATTACTCTAAATGATTAAGTCTAATTATTTTGTTTATTTAATTTAGTTTTATTGTTTAATTATTTTTGATTTGATATGTCTAAAATACCTTTAATTCCTTCGTTAGATTATGAGCGCGATCTTTTAATTAAAGGATACGATTTTGTTATTGGTATAGATGAAGTTGGACGTGGCTCTTTAGCTGGTCCTGTGATGGTTGGAGCTGCAATACTTGGAGCTAGTGAGATAAATCTAGAAAACGTTATGCCAGAAGGTTTAGCGGATTCTAAACTTCTTACAGAACGCAAGCGAGAAGCGTTATATGAGCCTTTGAAAAATTGGTGTAGCGCATATTCAGTTGGATCGTGTACGAATCATGAAATAGATGATTGGGGAATTGAATACTCTTTAGGAATTGCAGCTTTGAAAGCTATAGGCTCTGCTCAAGAAAATCTTATAAAGAATATAAATAATGCAAAGAACATAAATAGCATTACGAATACAAATAGTACAAATAATGCAAATAGTATCAATAATGCTAATAATGCAAATAAAAATCTTAACGAATTTGAATCTAATTTGTTAAATAAAATCGTTAAACACAATAAAATGGCAGTAATTTTAGATGGGCCATACGATTATATACATAAAGTTTTTAATACTTTTGATGCGCCTATTTTACCTATTTCAATTGATGTGAACACTTTAGTAAAAGCGGATCGTAAATGTGCTAGTGTAGCTGCAGCGTCAGTTATTGCAAAAGTTACAAGAGATCATATGATGATAGATTATGCTGGTTTAGAAAAATATGCTGTTTACGATTGGGCGCATAATAAAGGTTACGGATCTGCTGCACATCGAGAAGCGATATCTAAATACGGAGCTAGTGATTTGCATAGGATTTCTTGGCATCTTTCATAATCTATACTAAAAAAGAAAGCTGGAAAAGTGGCGCATAATAAGCGTGTTTCTATGATAGATGTAGCGCGTGCTGCAGGAGTGAGTCATCAAACTGTTTCAAGAGTCATAAATAATTCCCCAGATGTTTCTGCAGCTACTCGCGTAAAAGTTATGGACGTGATCGATAAATTAGAATATCGTCCAAGTAATGCTGCTCGTGCGCTAGTTACAAGCAAATCGCATACTATTGGTCTTATTATTGGCGAATCAATGATTTTAGGCGTTAAAGATATAGTTAGTGCGATTGAGTCGTCTTCTAAGTCGCGTGGATATTTCCTATCTTTAAGTATGGTTAATGAGGTTTTGTGTACTCAAAGCGATATAGATCTTATTGTAAAAGGATTCGATGAGCAAAATATAGATGGGCTTATAATAATAGCTTCAACAGATGCGATGTTTTCTGCATCGTGTAAGCTTCGTTCGAATATTCCTCGAGTTATATTAACTTCTACGCATGGTTCAGTAAGTATTCACGAAGGAAGATCTTTACTGAAACAAAATTCATCTTCTAGCGTTTCAAAATTCTCGTTTATTGGAGTTAATCAATGGCGTGCTATGGCAGATGTTGTAAGTGTTGTAAATTCTAGCGGTCATAGGGATGCTTTGTATGTAGCTGGTCCTTTAATGTGGCGCGATGCTGCTACTCGTCTTAGTGCTTGGAATAAAATTTCTCAAGCAAATTCAATGAGATCTAGAATTATGCAATGCACGTCTTGGAAGTCTTCTGAAAGTTATTCGCGTATGAATCATGTTATAGAGCAATGCGGTGTAGAAGGAGCGCAATTGCCAAGCGTGATTGTTGCAGCAAGCGATTTACAGGCGATTGGCGTGATTCGTTCACTTTATGAACATGGATTTAAAGTTCCTGCAGATGTTAGCGTAGTAGGATTTGGCGATGATTGTGGAATGTGTGACTTATTTCCACCTCTCACAACTGTTAATATTGAGCCTTTAACTATAGGCTCGTTAGCTGTGCGAGAAATGATGCGACTTATTTACGGAGGTTCTGAGATTGTATTTGCAGATATGGCTCATGGAGTTGGATTGAATCCTGCAAGTGTTGTGCTGCGTGCATCTCTTGGGAAGCCAAACTATATAAAATGAATTTTGTTGTTTATTTTTGAATTTGTGTGCGTTAGTGCTTTTGTGTCTATGAGTGCGTATTTCAATAATATATAAATTCGTATAAGTCTACGGCTATATTTGTGCATTATGCCTACGTATGATTTGGGATTAGAACGAGTATCTCTTGAATTTGCGACTAAAACGATTTTTACAGATGTAACTCAAGGTGTATGTGAAGGGGATCGCATTGGAATAGTAGGGCGTAATGGAGATGGAAAATCAACGTTATTACGTCTTCTTTCTGGCGCTCTTTTACCTGATTCTGGTCGTGTAACTAGGCGCGGTGGATTAACTTTTGGAATGTTGGATCAGCGAGATCCTCTAGACGATAATGCAACTGTGCGTGAAGCTGCTTTAGAAAATCGAGAAGATTACGAGTGGGCTGCGGATACTAAATCTCGTGAAATAGTTGAAGCATTATTAGGTGGAATAAATCTTGAAGCACGAGTTGGAACTCTTTCAGGCGGTCAGAGAAGAAGAGCTGATTTAGCGCGATTATTACTTCATGATTGGGATATTCTCGCTTTAGATGAGCCTACAAATCATTTGGATGTTGTAACAATACATTGGCTTGCTGAACATTTACTTCATCGTTGGACTCCTGCAACTGGAGCATTGCTTTTAGTTACGCATGATAGATGGTTTTTAGACGAAGTTTGTAACTCTATGTGGGAAGTTCACGATGGCACTATAGATCCTTTTGAAGGTGGTTACAGTGCATATATGTTACAGCGTGTTGAGAGAGAACGTCAGGCTGATGTTCGTGAGAATCGTAGGCGTAATTTAGCTCGTAAAGAGTTAGCTTGGCTTTCTAGAGGAGCAAGAGCTAGATCTACTAAACAAAAATTCCATGTAAAACAAGCTAGAGAATTGATTGCTGACGTTCCTCCAATGCGTAATACGCTTGAATTAAAGAAGATGGCAACTTCGCGTTTAGGTAAGCAGGTTGTGGATTTAATTGATGTGACTCAAATTTTTGAAAACAGTCATAAACTAGCAAATATTGATACAAATATTGATACAAATATTTCTAATAGCATAGTAGAAAATAATTCGCGAGATGATTCTAATACTGTAGATTCTTCGTCATCCTGCTCAAATTTGAATGAAGTAGATATTGTTCATTCTTCTTTTGATCAGCCTATGCATAATGGTTCTGTAACTATTTCAATAGATAATACTTCAAAAAATTCTTCTCAAAGTAATTCAGAAGACATTTTGGAAGATAATTTGGAAGATAATTTAGAAACGTGTGCATCAATACAAAAGACTGTAACAGGCAGAATGATTCTTGATGATGTTACTTGGCTTATAGGGCCTGGAGATCGTTTTGGAATAGTAGGTGCTAATGGCGCTGGAAAATCTACATTATTAAGCATTATTGATGGTTCGTTAAAACCTACTTCAGGTCATGTAAACATTGGAAAAACAGTGAAGTTCGCTGTGCTTTCGCAAAGGCTTGATGAGCTAGAAAAACTTGGAAAATACAAAGTTAAAGAAGTTTTAAGCAGATACAAGCCAAGTTACGTAATTGATGGCAAGGAAGTAACTCCCGGACAATTGATGGAAAGGCTCGGTTTTAAGCCTGAGCAGTTGATGACTCCTATTCGAGATCTTTCTGGCGGTCAAAAACGACGTATGCAATTATTGCTGATTCTTCTTGATGAGCCAAATGTTCTAATTATGGACGAGCCTGGAAATGATCTTGATACTGATATGTTGGCTGTGATGGAAGATTTACTTGATACGTGGCCTGGAACTCTTATCGTTGTATCTCACGATAGATATTTGCTTGAACGAGTAACTGATCAGCAATTTGCTTTAATTGATGGTAAAATTCGTCATTTACCTGGAGGAGTAGATGAATATTTGCAAATTGTTGAATGTTTGCAGCTTAAAAATGCGAAGTCTTCTTTAGAAAATCCTTCTAATTCTTCTAATCCTTCTAATTCTTATTTGCAATCTTCAAATAAGAATTTGGAAAGCTCTAAAAGTGATGCTTCACAAGGATTATTTGCTGAAACTTCTGATTCGTCTGATTCGTCTAATTCTTCTAAAACTTCTGATTTGTCAAAAGATTCTAATGATTCAAGCTCTCAAAAATTAACTGGCAAAGCTTATCACGATGCTGTAAGACGAATTGCTGCTATTGAACGAAAGTTAGCTAAACTTGAATCGCAAAAGGCAGATATTGAATCGAATATGGCTTGTCATGATCCAAGTGATTTTGTTGGATTGCAAAAGTTAAACGAGGAATTGCAAAGCTTTGAGCAAGAATCAAATTCGCTAGAAGAAGAATGGATGAGTCTTTCTGAGTCGATTGAGTAATAAAGCTGATTTTGTTAGTGTTGTAAAGCTAATTTTGTTAGTGTTTCTAGATGAATTTCTATTTAGTTTGTAGATATTTCTATTTATTTAGATGTAAAGATTTCTATTTATTTAATAAATTCTTCTATTTAGGTAGTTGTAAATACTTCTATTTGGTTGGTAAAGACTGCGCGTTGCAAGTGTGAAGAATTGAAAGCATTTCTTGTTTTTCAATAGAAGTTACAGATAAATCATACTTGCGCTTAACTGCGATTTGCCTTGCAACGTATGAGCATCTAAATGATTTGTTTGAAGGTAGCCAATAAGCTGCTGAAGCAGAACCTTTCTTTTGATTTGCATCTCCTTGTACTGCAAGAAGATTTAGCATGTCGTTTCCAAAGCGTAGTCGTTTAGCAGAATCCCATTTCCAAGCTCCAGATTGCCATGCGTTTTCTAGAGCTACAACATGATCTATTTGTACTAAAGAACTTGTTTTGCGTCCGCGCTTAAAGTTAATCTCTAGGCCTGTGTAAGGGTCGTGTAATATCCCAGATTTTACTTTGCATGAACCTACATAAGTAAAACGCACGTGTATTAAATCACGAGCTAGAACGTCATCTCGTACATCGCATCCATTTCCATCATCGTCTGTAGTGCGATATCCGAAAATATGACGTTCGTACCCGCCTTTGTGAGGTGATTTTACAGATAATTGTTTCAATGCGTCTGCAGCGCTACCGTATGCTTCATAAGATCCTGTAACTTGAGCTACGTTATTGTTAAAATGAGGTAGCATCAATCCTATTATGATTCCAATAATTGCAGCTAATAAAATTAGCCATAATAGTGATTTCCATGAACGTTTTCTAGTATAGGATTCGCTTTTAGAAAAACTTGAAGAATTAGCAAATCTTCTAGTCACTTGCGTTCACCACCCAAGGCGTGCGTCGCAAAACTACGTCAAGCATTTGCTTCAATAAGCTAGCTAATACAATCACAGCCATAACAGCGTAAACTGTGCTCCAAGATGGTACATTTGCAGGATTTGGATGCACATTTTGAGCAATTACCATCATTCCTACCATCATTCCTGTAAGTGAAAGCGACATAATAAGCGAGCACATTCCACCAAGTCTACGAGCTAATCTCATACGTTGTGTTGCAAGACGTTCCATAGTTTGAATCATATTGTCTACGCAACGCTCACCTAAACGGAATGCAAGAACTTCATCTATTCCAAGCTCTATATCTTTAACTTCGCGTTCAACAGCTTGCATGTGGTTGTTCATGCTCTTTAATATCTTGCGGGAGCGCATAAAACGATACCAAGGTATAAGCAAAACAGCTAAAACGTAAACAACAATGGATATTATCATCAGCTGAATGTTGAAATACCATAGTAGTAAGAATGCGGGTATTGATGCAATTGTTAAGCCTAAAGTCATTGTAAGAGTGATTTTGCGTTGACGGCTGTGATGTAGATCGATTCCAGCGAAAGATGCAATTAACGTTATAAGCCTTAAGAACATGCAAATTAACGCGCCTTGCAAACACTCTTTCATAGTAAATCCAAAAATAGAACGTCCAGCTATAGCAAACATTGCAGCTACTGTGCAAACAGGAATGAAAATAGCAGCGAAAACGCTTATTGCTGTTGCAAAAGTAGAAAGAATAGCTTTTAGTAAACGAAGTGTCCAATATACGAATCTAGAACTTTTGCTTTCTTTATTCGAAGATTGCGCGTCTTGTGCTTCTTGCGATGAGCTACTTGTAACATAAGCATTCGCATTAGGACTTGCAAAAGAACTTGCATCAGAATTATTTTCTGAAGATCTGTAGATGCTTGATTTGGTGGCATTTTCAGCAGAAATTTGTGAAAATGAAGAATTCGTTACTTTAGTTTTATCTGGTTTATTTTCTGAAGTCTTATTATCTAATTTATTTAATTTATTTAATGAAATATCTAGTATTGAATTCTTATCTATAACGCCATATTCTTGTGCACTAGCTGGCATTAGAGCGATTACAATAGATTTTCTTGCTAATTTACGCAATATTGCACAGATTTTAGCAGCTTCGCTTTCGTCCATATAATCATTTGAAAAGTCAACTATATACACAGGAGTATGTCTTAAAATTGCGCGCGCTAAAACGAGTTTTCGCATAATGCATGCTTTAGAATTATTTTCTTTAGAAAGATTCTTCAATCTATCAATTCGTAAGTCTAAGCCATCATAATCTGCATATACCATTCCATCAATTCGAGCTTCGCGCAAAGCTTCCCACATTGACGTAGTAGTCGCTAGTGGCGCTGCCATAAGAAGATTTGCTCTTAAAGTATCGTCAAAAAGGTGGCTTCTATTACTTACAACGCTAACTAAATCAGCTAGTGCTCCAGGTTTAGCTCCGCAAAGAGATATGCTAGAAGATTTCTCTAAGTCAAAGGTTTTAGCTTCTACGAATGGTGAATCATTTTTATTGTAATTATTTGATGAATAGCTTGAGTAATCTGAACTATCGTCTAATTCATAGCGATCGTTATAAGTCAATTCTACTTGCGTATCAGTGCTAAAGCCTGCACAAGAGAATACTTTAGATTTCATAATTTCATTGAATTTAGCTGGTATTACATTAAGAGATCCTGCGCGTGCTACAAAAGTCATATTTGAATAATCTGAATAATCTGAATTGAGTTTAGAATCTTTCGTAGCTAGATTATATGATCCTTCGTTAGAATCTTTTGACTCAGATTGTAAATCTGCGCTTACATGTAAAACAAGATTATTTGCTCCGTCTGGCAAAGTTAATTTAGTTGAATCGTCTGTAAATGAATTTAAAGATGAAGAATTTGCGAATTTGTTTAGCAGATAATAAATTCTTATGAATGAGCTTCTAGCTGAATTAGCCATATGCATGTATCTTCCGCATCTACGCAATGGTTCTATGCTAAGCATAAGTAATGGCATAGTTAGCATAGCTGAAGGTAATCCTACTGTGCGAATTGAAGAAATCCATATCGTAGATATGATCGCTGCTGCTGCAGCAATATAAGCGAAGAATGCGCATAAGCATCGTATTGTTGAAGATACGTCTATGAAGAAAGCACAACATGAGGTAGCGATAGTAAATATTGCAGTCATTAAAGATATAGCTGCAATAGATGGATTAACAGAGAATAGCACTACGCTTATAACTAAAGGCGTAACAACGGAAGCAAATACTTGAGGTACAAATAATCCGCACCAGAATTGCATATTCACTACATCGTTATTTACTGAAATAGATTTTGAAGATTTAGTATCATAATTCAAATTGCCGAAAGAGTACGGAGAATCGTTGTCTTTTATTGCTCTCAACGAAAGAATTGCGTGTAGCATTTTAGGCCTTAAACGCATTGCAACATGAGTGCTAATATCTCCGCCTAAGCTATATGACCATCTTAAAATAAGGTATTTAATAACTGCAATTCCTACGAAAGCAACTAAATAAGATGTTAATTCAACTGTTGTTATCAATGATTGATGAGATGTGTGTATTGGTCTTAAAACTGGAGATAAGATTCCTACGAACACATAAACTAAGCCGATATTTAAGAGAGAGGAAATGCTCAAGCATATTGCTTTTAATGCCACTAAATGTTTAACTCCAGGCACGAAAGCGAAGAAGCGATTTATCATCTGGCAGCCCTTTCTCTTATAATAAGTAGCGCTTTTAACTCGCTACGTTTGTTTATAAAATTCACACAATGATGCTCAACATCCATTTCAAAAGTTCGAGTATTGGACTTTTGAAGTTCGTTGATAGCAACGTTTATAACATGTTTTTTGCTTAAAAATTGTTGCGTCATACTTCATTGCTTATACTATTATCCAACTCAATATTCGTATACAAGATTACGCTGAATGCATGCATTCGACACGCCGTGAATTAGGGATTTTCTTCTGTGTAATGCGCTTATTTAAAACATTTGTATTTCAATAAAAAATGAAAAGATTGCTGTGAAGTTTTGGTGGAAGTTTTGGTGGAAGTTTTTAGGAACTGTTGCTGTGAAGTCTTGGTGGAATTCTTATGCGTAATGTGAATCTAAAATTTGTGTAAGAAATATATAGTTCGTAAGGTTTTTGTGTTGACATGAATAGTGTGGCGTTTTATAATTACCTCGGTCGGTAGGTAAGGCTACCACGGGGATAAGGGTTGCTACCGCAGCACAGTGGAGACACTGCAAGTTGGTCAACAGTCGTTGTCGTTTCAAGGCTTCGACTAATGTAACGCCACCGCCCTGCGAAGCTGAAGCTTGAACGACGAGTGCTTTATTTATTGGGCTCTCATATTGCTGATTACACAAGTGTTAAGTACAGTTTGTGTGATTTGAAGTGCAAAATGAGCTAATGGATTTAGCATTGGTTTTCTTGCGTTCCTCCCGGTTCAATGATGAATATGTGTTTGCTTTAATGCACGAGTTTTAGGAGGTGATTTGCCGTGGAAGACAGTAGCGATAATAGTAGTCATAGTAATGAAAAGCTGAGTGACGGCTCTGATAGTAGTGTCGGAAGTAGTACTCTGGATGTTCCTTCTAAATTTAATAAAGTCGGCAATCACCATCAAATAATTTGAAGCGCATTGTGTGAATACAATTAAAAGCTACGAGTGAAAATTTAAAATAAAGTTGTAAAGTAAAGCTTAAAAATAAAATAATAAAGAAAAAATAGTGCATAAAGCAAGAAAATAATGCATAAGGCAAGTTTTTTATAAGAACTTTATGAATATTTTCTAAATTGAGTACATAATTTTTTTCTTTGGGCTTTGTTTTATATTTGTAGATTTTACTTAGAGTTGATTTTATTTAATGAAATTTTTACTAATAACTTTTTAAAGTTTCGCGCGTTACATCTTGTTTTTACGGTGTTATACGGCTTATGTATTGCACGTTCCTCGCATGAAATCATATTTATGCGGTGTTTAATCGAGGACTTTATGACAATTTTCACTATGTCGCATAAGAGTGACACCAATAATCAAGTAGATGCAAACACTCGCTTTGTGTCAGATATACTCGTTTGCATTGGAATATTTGCCTTATTTGGCGTTACAGCGTATTTGCTTCAGCGCATAAACCAGCCAATTGGGCCTTATGGTATTCCTTCAAAAGTGTCTACAGATTTAATAAATCTGCCTTATTACACTTTGAGATCTGTTTTTCGCATGTTTCTTGCACTTATAGCATCGTTGATTTTTACTGTTGTCTATGGTCTTGCTGCTGCTCGTAGTAGAAGACTTGGCAAAGTTTTAATACCTTTGCTTGATATTTTGCAATCAGTACCAATACTTGGTTTTCTTTCGGCTACTGTAACTATTTGGCTAGTTATTTTCCCAGGGTCAATGTTGGGTGTAGAAGCTGCATCTGTTTTTGCTATTTTTACAAGCCAAGCGTGGAATATGACATTTTCTTTCCATCGTTCTTTACTTAGTGAGCCTAAAGAATTAGACGAAGCTGTTAGATCTTTGCAATTAACTCATTGGCAGAGATTCTGGGTATTAGATATGCCTAACTCAATGATTCCTTTACTTTGGAATTGCATGATGTCTGTTGGAGGCGGATGGTTCTTCCTAACTGCATCGGAGATGATTTCTGTTAATAACAACACTTATGCTTTGCCTGGTATCGGTAGCTTTGTTGCACAATCAGCTGCAGAAAATAAGCTTGGCAATATTTGGTGGGCTATTGCATCAATGGTTGTAGTAGTTCTTGCTATAGATTTCTTATTGTGGAAACCTCTTACTGCTTGGTCTGAGCGTTTCCGTATTACTCAAAGTGCAGCTGATGAAGAGCGTAAAAGTATGATTTTGACAATTATTCGTCATTCTCATGCAGATGAAATTGTTAGCAAACTGTTTTCTCCACTTCGTGAGTTTCTTGAAAAAATCACACGACCATTTGGAAGAACTGGTGCAAAATGGCCTCATAGTGCATCTCAGCGTAAGTTTGGCGATTGGGTTTTCAGCATTGTTATGATTTTGCTTATTTGTGCTGGAGTATTCCAAATGCTTTATTTTGTTAATTCAAAAGCAGGATTAAATGAATTTATTACAGCTGGAGTGCTTGGTGGAATTACATTTTTGCGAGTTGCTGCTTTGATTATCGTCAGTTCTCTGATTTGGGTCCCTATAGGTGTGCTTATTGGTATGAATCCTAAGATTTCTAGAATTATGCAACCTATTGTGCAAATATTGGCGAGTTTCCCAGCAAACTTCATATTCCCATTTGCGATGATGTGGTTTATGGCTTGGCATATTGATCTTGGTTTTGGAAGTATTATTTTAATGGCTCTAGGTACTCAGTGGTACATTTTGTTCAA
Organism: Gardnerella bivia; assembly: GCF_049262715.1. Taxonomy (NCBI): domain Bacteria; kingdom Bacillati; phylum Actinomycetota; class Actinomycetes; order Bifidobacteriales; family Bifidobacteriaceae; genus Gardnerella; species Gardnerella bivia. The sequence continues at coordinate 160,734 of NZ_CP058399.1, read as the reverse complement.
TGTTATTGCTGGTGCAAGTGCTATTCCTGACGATTTGCGTGAGATGACTCGTAGTTTTAGGTTGAGTCAAGTATTGCGTTGGAAAACTTTGATTTTGCCTTCTATTTTCGGTTCTTGGTGCACTGGTGGTATTACTGCTGCTGGTGGTGCTTGGAATGCTTCGATTGTTTCTGAAATAGTTGAATACGGCAAGCATCATATGCAAACTTCTGGTTTAGGTGCGTATATCACTTCTGCTACTACAAATGGTGATGCTGCTCGCACATTAGTTGGAGTTGCTGTAATGAGCTTGATTGTAGTAATGAGTAATCGACTATTTTGGTCTCCTTTGCAACGTATTTCCGAAAAGCGGTACGTATTAAATTAAATATGATTATTCGTTAATTAGAGCTAATAAATCTTCAATGTAAACAAATTAAATAATTATTTAGTAGAACGGCAAAAATTATGACTACTACAAACAGAAATGCATTAAAAAATGGTTCTCTCGTTACTAGCGATATTATAGATGCAAAACATATTAGCCAAAGCTTTACATCTGATAGTGGCACTACTCAGCATGTGTTGCATGATATTTCCTTCACTCTTAAAGAAGGCGAAATTGTTGCTATATTAGGTCGTTCAGGAGCAGGAAAATCCACTCTTTTAAGAACTATGGCAGGTCTTATTCAACCTACTGAAGGTAATGTTACTTATCGTGGTCGTGAGCTTACTGGACCAAATCCAGGAGTTGCAATAGTATTTCAGACTTTCGCATTGATGCCATGGCTCACAGTTCAAGATAATGTTGAGCTTGGATTACGCGCTCGCGGTGTTAGTAAAGAAAAGCGTACTGAATTAGCTTTAGCTGCTATAGATTCAATTGGTTTGGATGGCTTTGAAAGTGCTTATCCTAAAGAACTTTCTGGTGGAATGCGTCAGCGTGTAGGTATTGCGCGCGCTTTAGTGCTTCGACCAGACGCATTATTTATGGATGAGCCATTTTCTGCTCTTGATGTTCTTACTGCTGAAAACTTGCGCCAAGAAGTTTTGAAGTTGTGGTCTAGCGAACAAAGAGATATTAAATCTGTGTTGATTGTTACTCATAACATTGAAGAAGCTGTTCAAATGGCAGATCGTGTTGTGGTTCTTGGATCTCATCCGGGTCATTTGATTGCAGATGTTGATGTTGATTTGCCTCGTCCGCGTGATAAACACAGTGCTGAATTTGAAGCAATGGTAGATAATTTATATGCTATTCTTACTGGTTCAGCTCCAGAAAGTTCTGAAGAATCAAATACTTCTGATTCAGTAGAAGATCAAGTTGCAACGCAAGAAGTAGAAGATGAAGATTCTGAAGATAATGAAGCTGCAGCAATTGCAGATATGCTTGTAGATAAACATCATGAGCAAGAAGTAGTTGCTGAATCTGAAACTAATGTTGATTCTGAAGATAATGAAGCTACTAAAGAGCCTGTTGCAATGCATCTTTTGCCTAATGCAACTCCTGGCGGTATGGCAGGTTTACTTGATGTGATTTCTGAAGTGCCAGAAGGAATCGATTTAGCAGATTTGGCAGCTGATTTATCGTTTGAAATTGACGATTTGTTCCCACTAGTAGATGCTGGAACAATGCTCGATCTTATTACTGCAGATAACGGACATATTACTATTACTCCAGCTGGAGAAGAGTGGCATAATGCTGATATTTTGCATAGTAAGCAAGTTTTTGCAAGATTAGCTATTGAGCATGCTCCACTAGTACACGCAATTGACCAAGCATTAAGTCGAAATCGCAATGGCAAGTTGCGCGGTGAGTTGATTTTAGATTTGTTACGTAGTAAGCATACAGATGCTTTAGCTCGTCAACAATTTGATATTGCTATTAGTTGGGGTCGTTATGGAGAATTATTTGATTACGATGCTGACGATGATGAGCTGACTCGCACAGTTGAAACAACTCCTCTTGATGGCGTATCTCGATAATTTTTAAGATGTTTCAATCCCTAGCAACATGTATACTTTCACAGGTTGCGGGCTTGTAGCTCAGTGGATAGAGCGTCTGCCTCCGGAGCAGAAGGTCGTGGGTTCGAATCCCATTAAGCCCACTAATTGTTTTTCTTAAAGTAATTACAGTCAGGGTGACGTGTTCTTATGAGGTTGTTCCGCTTTTTTGATCTTAACGTAGTGCCAGTTAAGCATTCTTGTAAATCAAATAAATCCGGTAAGTCTTCTGATACTAAATCTTCTGATAAAAACAATCGTTGGAAGTTTTCTAAGGCTTCAATTATCCCTGCTATTTTTTTGATTGCATCCTTCTCATCTCTTATTTATCCTCATGCTGCAATGTGGTTAAGCCAGTATCATATGTCTGAAGTTGCTGCAGAATACGCAAGACTTGTTACGCATGCGATTCCAGCTCCGCATGAGCAGATTGAGCGTGCGCATGAATATAATAAAAAACTTTCAGTTGGTGCTATTTATGAAGCGAATACTAATATTCCTACTTCTCATGGGGCTACGTCAGATGAAAGTCAAAATTATTGGGACCAATTAAAAGCTAGTGATGACGGTTTGATGGCTCGTTTGCGTATTAAAAAAATTGATCTCGATTTGCCAATTTATCATGGAACTTCTGACGATACTTTGCTTAAAGGTTTAGGACATTTACGCGGTACTTCGTTGCCTGTTGGTGGAATTAATACTAGATCAGTGATTACAGGTCATCGTGGTCTTGCTAGTGCAGAAATGTTTACAAGACTAGATGAAGTAAATAAAGGCGATACTTTTACAATTGAAGTTTTTAATGAGATTCTTACTTATCGTGTGATTGATAAAGTTGTTGTAAATCCTGATGAAACTAAGAAGATTGCTGTTGTTCCAGGTAAAGATTTAGTTACGCTTATTACGTGTACGCCGTTGGGTATTAACACTCAAAGGATTTTGGTAACAGGTGAGCGTATTATTCCAACGCCTTTGTCGGATCAGGCTTTGCGTGGTAAAAAGCCTGATGTTCCACATTTCCCGTGGTGGATTGTGTGGTCAATTTTAAGCCTTCTTCTTGTTATTGGTTATATATTATGGGCTGGTTTCCCTGTGAAGAAAAAGAAGCGTAAAGAAGATAAATCTGATTCTAAAGAGAAATCAAGAGATAAAGAGATAAATAAATAAACGAAAGAGATAAAGAGGAGAAATAAAGATAAGAAATTTATAAAATTCATCTTTATTTTTCTTTATTTGTTTAATTTTTTGGAATATTAAGTTAAGTTTTGTCTAAAAGTATGTTAAAGTATCTACTAACGCAATTTTGCGTTAGCAACTATATACTTAGCTTATTTTTAGTATACGTAGTTGTTGTTTTTGTGCAATTTAAAATTTGTGGTGCAAGCTCTAGAGACCTAAAGTTTGCACCACAATATTTTTTAGTTATCTGTTTTTAGTTATTTTATTTTTTTTTTAGCTCATTATTTTAGCTAATCATTTTGTGCTATAGCACTCATTTTTAACTTCCATTTTAGCTGTTTGCTATTTTATTAGTAAATCACCTTAATGCTCGATGAGCTTGATTAAAGAAGTTATATTCATATATGCATGAAGTCATATATGCTTGAGCTGCTAGAACGCGATCTTTTGGTCCTGCTTCTTCAAATGCACGCTCTACGAATCCGATAGCAGATTTTACGCCTTCCTCAAATTCGTCAGAAGAGTACATGTTAATCCAATCGTGATAAGGATTATCAGGAGTATTTCCAGAAATCAAAGCACGACCAACTTCAGCATATAACCAATAGCAAGGCAATACTGAAGCTGCACCTATAACATAATCATCTGCAGAAGTTCTTGCTAGCAAATGATTTACATAAGATAGCGTTACAGGTGAGCAAGATGGATCCATTTTTATATCCATTCCACCAAGCCAATTAGTGTGTAATTGAGATTCAGCTTCAATACATAAAGCAGATCCTGAAGCCCAATGTACTCTGGCTTCATTGTCAGTTGACTTAGATGCTACTGCAGCTAAAGCACGCGAATAGCGCTTCAAATATTCTGCGTCTTGGTTTATGTAGAACGCAAACAAATCTTTATCTAGACTTCCATCACACAAAGCCTTAATAAAAGGCATGTTCATAATATTGTGATCTACATCTGCGCTCGCGTTCCATAATGCTTGTGTCCATCGTCCACAAGGTTCTAGAACTGGCTTGCGTGGAGTGCTGTGAGCAGGAGCAATAAGTGTTTCTGGGCTGCACCCATCGAAATTATGACTTCTCATGTGTTCCCAAGGTGTAGCAGAAGAATCTAGCTCCAAGCGATAATTTCTAGCAGCATGATTTACAGGTCCATGACCTTTTCCAACATGCAAATATTCTCCGCATCTAATAGCTTCATTCAACCAATGAGTAGTCCAAGCTAATGCGTTTGATACTGTGCTATAGTCACTTAACTTTTTGCCTTCTAATAATGCTAATCCTATGCGAGTTGCAAGTGATGAAGAAAGTGAGCAGCCAGTACCGTGAGTAGTAGTAGTGTTTATGCGAGGGCATGGAACATGTATTGTATTTCCGTCTGGGAATACTACAGTGTTTCCAGCGTCAGCATCTGTTAAGTGTCCGCCTTTAACAATAACAATTGTGTTGTTTTCTGATGCCCACTTACTAGCTTGATCGCATGCTTCTTCAAAATTAGTAGCAGGTTGCTTATCGCATAACACTGCTAATTCTGGAATGTTTGGAGTGATTATATCTGCTTGTGATGCAAACTTTCGCATAGCATCTTCAGCTGATTTTTCTAGAAGTCTGTCTCCTGAAGTTGCAACCATAACTGGATCTAAAACAATAACTGGAACAGGATGATTTTTTAGCCATTCTTGAACTAAGTTAATGTAAGATGTATCTCCTAACATTCCGATTTTTACAGCGTCAATATCAACATCATCGAATACTGCTTCTAATTGCGCTTTCAAAAAATCTGTAGGTGGAGTATACACATTTCTAACTCCGCAAGTATTTTGAGCTACTAGATTTGTTGTTACACACATTCCATAACCGTGTGAAGCCATAATAGATTTCAAATCAGCTTGAATTCCAGCTCCACCTGTTGGATCAGTTCCAGCAATGCTTAATACTCTAGGTACAATTGGCTCATTCAATGGTGGAAGAGATGAATGACGTGCTGTTTCAAGAGATAGAGCAGTGTTTGTATTTTCAGTCATTGTTATCAATCTTTCTTAATAATTGCATGTAATTTATTTGCTTCTTCTTTAGGATTTTCTGCGCGCATCAAAGCAGATACTACGCATAATCCATCTACTGAAGAGTCTTTTATAGGAAAAACAGTTTTTTCGTTTATTCCGCCTATTCCAACTGATTTAATTCCAAGTTCTTTAGCGCGTTTTGCTATTTTTTCCAAGCCTTCATTCGTTAGTGCAGGACCTGCATCTGGTTTAGTAGAAGTAGCCCATACAGGACCAATTCCAATAACGTCAGGAAGAGGGATATTCTCTTTTAGGCACTCGTTATATACAGAATCTACTTGCTCTGTATTTTCAATAGAAAGACCTACCATCCACTCTGCTGGAATTGTTTTGCGAGCTTCAATATATGGCATGTCAGTTTGACCAATATGCAAGTTAAAGCCTAATGTTTTAGCGCATTCTACGCGATCGTCAACGAAGATAGGAACATTTCCATGACCGTTAGCAATTAACTTTTGACGTAATTGGCGAGCTTTATTATTAAAAGTTTCACTATCTGCGTATTTATCTCGCAATTGAACTACGCCAGATCCGCCTTCTACACAATCAAGTGCGATGTCAATTTCTGAGCGTTCGCTCATATTAGGATCTGTTATGAAGTAAAGTGACCAGTCGACTGGGTCAATATTGAATTCAATATCTGTTAGTTCCAGCATTTCTTCAGCGCTTAAATCCATAAGCGCATCCATCCATAGTGTGCGGAAAGTTCCAGGAGAAGTTGATCGTTTCGATGCCCAAGTTCCAGCTGCTGCTGCGTGTACGTGCGCTGCAACTGTAGCAGCAAATGGGCGCTCGCGATTAGCTCCAACGTATGCAGCTACTAGTGCACCAAGTGAGCATCCAGTTCCAACTACTTTTGTCATTATTTCATGGCCTCCGGCAACTCGAGCTGAGCAACCATGACCGTAAATTGCATCTTTTTCGCCAGAAATAGCCACAATTGATCCATATAGTGCAACTAACTTTTTTGCTGCACAAACTGCTGAATCTACGGAATCGCCTGCATCTACGCCTTTTCCGCCGCTTGCTTCACCTGCTAAGCCTAATATTTCAGACGCGTTTCCTCTTATTACTGCAGGCTGATTTTTTACAGCTTCGCGAGCGTATTGTGTGCGTGGACCTAATCCTCCAACGGCAACAGGATCAAAAACCCATGGAGTATGTGCTTTTACAGATCCGCGAATAGCTGCTTCCATAGATTCTCTATCTCCAGGACGGTATGTTCCAAGATTTACAAGTACGCCAGACGCGATTTGAGGGAACACTTCTGCTTCGTCAGGATCTACTACCATTGCAGGAGATGCTCCTGCTGCTAAAAGCACATTAGCTGTAACTTCTTGAACAACATTATTAGTTACGCAATGTGTTAGTGGATTCTTTGCTCTAACTTCTTCAATGCATGATTTCACATCTTCTATGAATTGCTTTTGTCGAGCTTCAATAGAGAATTCACTGTTTTTGTTATTGTCAAAACACGACGTTTTTGTCATGATTTTCCCTTCGCTAGTACTACCTAGATCAGGTTCAACGGGTATAATCTCAGCGCTAAGCGCACCCCGAACCTCTATTTGACTATATCCGCGTGTTATGACGTTTTATTATTTCATTTTGCGAGCGCGACAATCTTTAACGCTTAAGAAAACTAATCCAAGACAAATAAAAATCAGAGTGAAAATTACCAATAAATAAGCGACTCCTATGCCAAGAGTTGTGGCGTTAAATGTGTCTGGAGCGAATCCAAACCATCCTGCTTTAGCTCCATAATTCAAGAAGTTATATGGAGCTATCATGGCGTGTTCACCCCATCTTACTCCAACAACTTTTCCTAAAAATACAGAAAAAGCAACGTATGCGAGTGGTGGAATAGTTGCAAAAAGTACATGATAACGTTTTGAGCGGAATAAGTAGTCGAAAAGTATGAAGTCTAATATTGCTAGAAGTGGAGTAATGAAATGTACGCAAAGGCTACTTGCTCCATTGCTCATATATGCTCCTATAAAACCTAATTTATTGGTTGGAGCTAAGAAGCATAAGTAAAGAGTAAATGTTACTGCTATTGAAATTGTCATCATAAATTTGAAAATGTACCAAGCGTTAGTTTTAGTATCTTTCCAAGTTTTAGTTTCATCTCTTATTTCTGTGTTTATTTTGCATGTTATATCGTTTTTACAATTAGATATGCTGTAAGTATCCCAAATGAATGAGCCTGCAAGAGCTAAGCAAATCATGAGGTTAGAAAGATTTGTGAAGTATGAAAGAGATAGCCAGCCTTGCCATGATGCAGCCATTCCGTATATAGATGTGACTATAGCTATTACGCGTACGATTGAGCGGATAATGTAATCGCGAGTTGTAAGCGCTTTAATTGTTGCGTTTATTGAGTCTGTTGAGTTTGTTGAGTCTGTTGAGTTTAAGTTTTCTGTTGCGTTTATTGAGTCTGTTGTTTCTAATGTTTCTGACGTTTGCAATGCTACTTTTGACTCTGTTTCGTAGTCTTTTTTATATTCATCAATATTCATTTTCACTTATCTTTCTCTTTTAGTTTGTTTTTATTATCTTTTTTATTTTTTAATTTTTAAGTTTTTTTTTTTAAGCGCTTTTTCTAAATAGCCTATTTTTCAGCTTTTAGCATGCTTTTGTTTTTAGTTTTTTACTTTAACTTAGATTATTTTCTATCATGTTTCTAATGTTTCTTAAGCGTTTATCATGATTCTCTTATGTTGCTTTCTTGTGTATTTTTATTTGCTACGAGATTTTTCGTCAGCTCCAATAATTATTTAACTATAAAAAATTTTTTTAATCTGTATAGGATTATTCAAAAATAGCATATGTTTTTTGTGCAAAAAGTTTAATGATTATTATTAGAGTGATTTCACCGTATAATTGTGGATTGTAATTATATTTGAACGAAATGCAGTGGGGTAAGCTATGAATCAATTACAAGCATTGTTTGAAGGTAAGTTGTGTTCTAGCGTACCACTGGAATCTAATCGTTCGAATTCTTCTGATTCTATTACAAATACTTTGCTTGTTTTTGGACCTCCAAATAGCGGTAAAACACGTTTTGCAATTGATGCTGCTTTTAAAGCGATGTTGCATTATTCTAATTTAACTTCTTCGCTAAAGTCTTCTAGTAGCAGAAATAATCCATATGGTCCTGTTTACATGAGTGTGCAAAATCGCATATCTGCTGACCAATATTCTAGTGAAATCATCAATAAATTAGGTGCATCATTCCAATCTAGACCTGTTGGAACTTTGCCAGCTTTGGCTTTCCGAATTGTTTCTGATTTTTCTTTATTAAATCATAAATCCTCTCCGCGTCTTATTAACGGAGCAGAACAAGATTCTTTGTTAAGAAGCGTTGTCTATGAACATATATTGCATGTTCTTAGAGGTGAAAGTGGCAGTTGTGACACTTGCAAATTATTTGAGACATATTTTAATAATTCTCAATGGAACACAGTTGTATTGAATTATGATATTTCTAACGATAATTCAAGTAATTCATATAGCTTAAATGAGCGTAATAATAACAAGAATAAAACGTTTATCAGTTCTGCTTTTATCCACGAATTGAGAGATATTATTGCGCGCTTAGATGAATTGTTAATAATTAGCAAAGAAGATGAATCGCGTGTTTTAGAAGAATTAACTAATGGTGATTATTCGGCTCTTAACACGCGTGACTTTGTTGAACGTTTAAGTGTTCAATGGAAACTTGGATTTGCATTGCGTTCGTCTTATAGAAATATGTTGCGTAAAGAATATGGAAATTCTGCGCGTTATGATGCATCTACCTTAATGGTTGAAGCATCTAAAGCTGTAAAAAAATTAACTGAAATAAAATCAGGTTATGCACATATTCCTTCTATGGTTGTTGTTGATGATTTTCAAGATGTTACTTTAGGTGGATTCAATTTTCTTGAAACTTTATCTAGTGTTGGCGTTCGTATGGTTTTAACTGCAAATCCTGATGAATCCGTTCAATCATTTAGAGGAGCGTATCCTGATTATGTAGTTGAAGCTGCTCGTAATGGTTCTTTGAGAGCTAAATCTATTTCTATTGAAGATATTCTTAGTGAAGATATTATTAGTGAAGATTGTTCTAGCTCTTTTGCAAATTCGTCAGCTCAGTCTTCTGAGTCTTCTGAGTCTGCTGAATCTGCGGAGTCTGCTGAATCTGCTGCGTCTTCTGCGTTCAATAATTCAAGTGAATCATCTGAAAATATTGTAGATAATTCAACTTTTGTTTCTAAGCAAATACGCTCTAATCCTATAGATTTGGAATCTTTATCTCGCAATATTGATTCTTCTATTTCATCGCTTATGTTTACAGATATGCCACTGTCTAAGCGACTTTGGAAACTACGTGCGCAAGACAATAGCGTAGATAGCACAAATAATCTTTCCAAGTCTTCTTCTTATGCTTATGGCTCTATATATCATTCTCCGCGCGAAGAATTAGATATGATTGTTTGGCAAATTAAACGTGCTCATTTGGATTCTAATTGTAAGTGGAGTGACATTGCGTTAATCGCGCATGATAACGATACAGTTAGGCTTTTTGGTGAAAGATTATTGCGTGATGGCGTTCCTGTGCGATATTCGTCTGTTAAAAGAACGTTATCGGATGAGCCTTTTGTGCAAGGTTTATTTGCAATGATTGAGTTAGCTCAGTTAAGTCTTCGTGGATTAGACGATATCTCTCGTGAAATATCTGTTGGTACTCTTACGTTGCATGAACTAGCGTCATATGTTCGTTGCCGAATTATTGATTTTGTAAATAGTCCTTTAGTTCAAAACGAATATTGTGAAGATTCTTCTAAATCCACTTTGAGAACGAAGCATAAGAATAACAGTGCATATAGCGAAAATGCAAATAGTAATATTTATGATGTAGGAATTTCTTCGTATTCTTCAAATAATGCTATTCCTGCAAATATGTCTAGCGTAGAAAATGTCATGAGATCTATGGCATCTCTTAACTCAATGATGTCTTTGAGTTCAGAGAAAAATTCAGATTATGATTCTTCTCCTTTGCGAAAAATATTTGATGAATTTAATTTGCTAAAAGATAAAATGTGCAGTAATTCTAGTGAAGATACTGAAAATTATGTTGTTGATGATCGAATTATTGATGAAACAAATCAGGATGCAGATGAAAATTCAAATCAAAATATAGATCAAAATTCTTTCGAAAAAGTAGATCAAAATTCTGCAAAATCTGCTGAAAATTCTGAAAATGCTGAAAATTCTGCTCAGAACGCGTCTAATACGAAAGATGATGCTAAAACCAAAGATGTCAATAATTCTTCAAATATTGTTGAGTGTGTAGATTTATGTTACTTGCTTATTTTATGTGAATTATGCGAAAGCTTATATGATTCGGATTCTTTAGATAATAATTCTTGCATCAAAGATGATAGCAATATAAATAGCGATGAAGATGAATGCGAATCGTTAAATGATGAGTATTGCATTAACAATAAAGCTAAGCGAAAAATTACTAAGATTTCGTTATTGACTTTATTGCATAATATGAGTCCTTCTAGTAGTCACAATATGGCGCTTATTTATGCATGTAAGTTAATTTATAATTTGGCAAATAGTATGAAATGTAATCCTACTTTAGTGGAGCCAAAATATGTGCTTTCGCAAGCATGGAATATTTGTTCAGTTGCTGAAAAATGGCAGATTATTTCTTTACAAAATAATGATTCTGGTCGTATTGCGAACAGTCGTTTGGATGCAGCTATGAGATTATTCTCGTATGCAAAAGAGTTTAATATGGCAGAACAAAACATGTCTTCTGCTATTGAATACAAGCCTATAACCGGAAATCTTACTGGTGCTATTAACAGGTTCATTGAACAAGTTAGAGGTTTAGAAATTCAGGCAGATTCTCTTGCTCGAATCGCTCCTTTGCCAGATGCTGTAACTCTCGCAACTCCTGCTGGTTCTGCTGGAAAGCGTTGGAAATTAGTATGGATTCCTCAAGTTCAACAAAATGTTTGGCCGAATGTTGAAGCTCGTAATACAATGTTTGGCGCTGAATCTTTAGTTGATATGACTATAAATAAGCGAATTGCTAAAATGCTAAATCGTCCGCTTTCTATTGATATGAAAAGTAGTTTTGGTATATCTGTAAACTCTAAAACTTCTGTTTATACAAGTGAGCAGAGAAGTTTTCTTGTTGCAGTAACGCGTGCAAAAAGTCAATTGTATATTAGTGCAGTTCGTAATGATGATTTAGTTCCATCTGATTTTTTGTTCAGGTATATGCCTTCTCAATTCTTGAGTGATGATGATGGTTCAGCTTTATACACGCCGATTGATCATAAATTAGCGTCTATTGATACAGATGCTAGATCTTTAGTATGCGTTGCTCGCGCTCAGCTGATGTGTGCTATTAAAAATTGTGATAAGAAGAAGATTGATGATGCGCTTTGTGCTTTGAAATTATTGAAAGATCATGGAGTTAAAGCTGCAGATTTTGAAACTTGGGATTTTGTTAATAAACATTCTGATGCGCCTGATTCTGCGTCTGATTCTTCTGATGCGCCTGAGTTATCTGAGGAGTTGTCTTTAGATTCGTCATCTTTAGATTTGTCATCTTTAGATTCGTCATCTGAGGATTTAACTGAGAGCTTAAGTGATGATTCGAAGTTAGCTAAAAATGTATCTTCATCTAAACGAATTATTAGTCTTTCTCCTTCTAAAGTTGATGCTTTATGGAATTGTCCTGTGTGCGCTATGCTTGAAAATGAATTCAGTGGCCCACAAAAATCTAGTACAAGCGCGAGTTTTGGTACTTTAATACACAACACAGCTTGTTGGGCAAGTAATGAAGCTTTATTAGATACGCGTTATTTACGTGAGAATTATCCACAATTTATTGGAAGATATGATGAAAAAAGTGAAGAAGATTACGTTAATGCAGTAAAACATATTGCTAATACTATGCGTAAATATTATGAAGAGATTGAAAAGACTTCTTCTGTTGATGAAAATGTGCGCAGTCGCTATATGTATTTAACTAATAAAAGAAAAGTTGATAAAGCTCTTTACGATATTGCGAATTATTTTGTTGAATCTGCTAGTGGCTCATATAGTGCTAGAAATATTTTAAAAGACGATTTAGGTAGAGTTATTGGATATGACAATTCTATTGATAAAAAGTCTAAAGGGCATTATGCTTTAGGTTATTTTGGTACTTTAAAACGTTCTTATAATGAATGTCAATTGCGTGCTACTTTTGGATTTGAAGATATAGCTCGAATTTATTACAAGACTTTGGGTGTTGATTTTAATCCTAGAAAAAGTATTGATAGCAATGGGAATTTGTGTTCAAATTTGACTCCTGAAGAGTCTAAAAAACTAAATAGTCTTCGTTCTATTATGGGATTCCTTGTAGGTGGATGGCCTACGAAAAATAATGAAGATATTTTAGTTCGACTTTCTGGTCGAATGGATCGAATGGAAGTTAGATCTTGCGCAAATGACAATGACTCTGCGTATGACTCTGCTGCGTATGACTCTTCTGCTCTTACTGGTTCGAGAGCTAATCTCAGTAATAGTGCGGAAAATGGCTCTGAAAATAGCTCTGAAAATATTGAATCTCAAATAACTAGTGAGTCAATAAGATTGATTGATTATAAAACTGGTATTGTTCCATCAGAAAAAGAAGTTTTTTCTGATTTGCAATTAGTTTGTTATCAATTGGCTTTGCATTTCTTTAGTTCAGATTGTGAATTTGCGCGTGCAACTTTGCTTGAGTATTTTGACGAGAAAGAAGTAGAAGAATTTTTGCAATCAAATCATAATCATTCTAAAACTAAAGATTCTCCTATAGATAAAGAAATGTTAAACGTGTTGAGTTTGGCTCGTAAACGTAATATTTCTGGCAGCATGCTTTTCCATGTAGTTAATAAAAATTATCCTGCTGAAAGCAGAAATATGGCTGAAAATATGTCTCAGCCTGCGTTATTTGCTGGAGATAAGTTAAATACAAATAAAATAGATAAGCGTTCTGGGTACTCTAGTGCTGATAGGCTTTACTGTTTACCTGATTTATATGTGGATTTGAAGCCTATAGATGTTGATGAATCTGATTGGCAAGATTTTATAAATCTTGGATCTCAAGCTCAATGGTCTCTTATGATGATTTCTAGAGTATTTTTTGCTGCTAGTGCATGCTTAGTAGAATCATTTGAGCGCGAACCTGAAAAAGAGCATATTGCTAATTGCAAGTGTGGAACAACTTGTCCTTCTTGCTCTGGTAAAAGTGACACTGTATATGAAGTTAGAAGTGCAATAGAAGAAGCAAAAAAGTTAAATAGTGAACTCAACTCTGTTAGTGATGATGTTAAGTAGGCGGTGAATATGATGAGCGAACAAGTATTAAACGAAAAATTGCAAGAAAATGTGCAAGAAAATGTGCAAGTTAAAAGCGAAAAAATCGTGTTTAGTGACGAACAATCGCGTGTTATAAATTCACCTTCAGACTCAAATATTCTTGTTGTTGCTGGAGCTGGTAGTGGTAAAACTTTCACAATGACTCAACGAGTAATTGCATTGATAAATCAAGGTGTTGCTCCCGAATCAATTCTTGGTCTTACTTTTACTAACAAAGCTGCCTCTGAGTTGTTATCTCGAGTTTCTGCAGCTGTAAGTAAATCTTCGTCAAATTCATTCTTAAAGCCAGAAGTTATGACTTATGATTCGTTCTTCCAATCAATTGTGCGTAAATATGGAATACTTATTGGTTTTAGTCAAAATGTTATGCCTTTAAGTAATGCTGGCGCTTACGAGTTGATTAAGTCTGTTGTTGGAGATTATTTAGATAAAAATAGTGCAAGCTTGGATTTGTATTCTTCTGATAGTGTTATTTCGTTATATAACTTCAATTCTTTATGTAAAGATGTTTTAAGTCTTTATTCAAATATTGCTTGTTCAATGATTGGTGTCGATTCTCAAGGTAATGTTTGCGATAGCGTTGTTCAAGCTGTTGATAAAATTCGTGCTTGGAATAATGATTTTCTTCAGTTTATGAATAAAATTGTTGAAAATAAAACTTTGGAAGAAAATTCTAGTAGTGATATTGCTATTCCTAAATATAGTAAAGCTAAAAGTAAGTCAGTTGAAGAAAAAAATGAGCTTTTTAAGAAAGCATGTAATAAATTTGAAAAATATTGGGAAAATGCATGCGTTGAAGAATGCATGAATCTTATTAGTGCTGCAAAAAAGCGCAATATTTTACTTGATTTAGTTTTAGATTTCGATAAAGCTAAACATAAGGCAAATATGGCACAATTCAGTGATTTTACTATTGCAGCGTATCGTTTAGTCACGCATTTTCCTTCTATTGCAATCCAATACAGAGAACAATATAAGCAAGTTTTGTTAGATGAATATCAAGATACTTCTACTACTCAATCGATGCTAATAAATAGGCTGTTTAATAATAATACTGATATTTGCAAAGATGGTATTGTAAATAAAAATGAAACTTATATTACTGCAGTTGGAGATCCGTTCCAAGCTATCTATGGTTTTCGTGGAGCTAGTTCTGGCGCTTTTATTGCTTTTAAGAATTCTTTCAAATCTAAAATTGATAAAAATTTAAGCTCTGATGCTAATACTTTAAATCCTGTTAATGATTTAGAAAGTAATTTATCTGAGTGTTCTTTAACTACTACTCGTAGAAATGCTCATCTTATTCTTAAACTAGCTAATGATTTGACGAAACCTATGCGTGATTCTGAACTACAAAATAAAAGTAGTGTTGAACATCGTGAAGTTGATGTAGAAGTTTTGAAACCTATGGATAATGCTACTTTAGGAACAGTAGCAGCTGTAGTAATGCCAACTAAATATCAAGAAATTGAAGCTGTAGTTAGGTTTGCAAAACTATTTTCGGATCCTACTTTAACGCCATTTCCTGCAGACGAAAATCGCAATCCGTTAAAGCCTAGAGTAGCAATATTATTTAGAAGTAAGTTGTCTATGCCTTTGTATGCAGATGCTTTACGATCTGCTGGCTTAAAAGTTAGTGTAGTTGGTTGTTCGTCAGCAAAAGAAGATCCTTGTGTAAAAGACGTTCTTGCTTTATTGAATGTTGTAAATGATCACAGTTGCTCTTCCTCTCTTATGCGATTGCTCGCAACTCCAAGATTTTCATTGTCTGCAAAAGATTTGAAAACTCTTGCAAATATTGCGAATGACGCAAATATTAAATACAAATACGATATTTACGTGCAAGCTGGATTGCTTCCTTGCGGTCTTAGCGGAGCTGAAATGATTAAAGCTGTGAAAAATCAGCGTGCTAATTCCTCTAATACTTCCTCACAAAATAGCATTGATAATGGAGTATTTTTAGCAGATATATTTATGCAAAATATTCCAGAAAATCCTTTTAAATATAAAAACAAGAGTGAAATAAAATATAATAGCAGTAGCGAAAAGTCAAGTGATTCAAATAATACTGTTTGTGAATTATACAATAAATTAAGTAAACATGGTTATGCTGTTGTTAGGCGAGTAAGCGATATGTTGCAAACTGTTACTCGTGCTTGTAATAATTCTTTGAATGATGTTATGCGTGTTGCAGTTGAAGCGTTGAATGTGGATATTGATTCAGCTGTTGCGTCATGCATAAAAGACGATTGTATAAACCGTGAAAACGTATTGCACGCTATGCATTCCACACTAGATTCTTTGAATTCTATTACAGATACTTATATTCAAGAGATGGGTGAGTGGCAAAAACCTTCTTTAAAGGGTCTTATGTCTTGGATTGAATCAAGTGATGATTTTGATTCTGCAGATTCTATAGAAGATGATAATGCTCAAGTAGTGATGATGACAGTTCATCAATCTAAAGGTTTGCAATGGCCTGCAGTTGCTGTTGTGGGTCTTAATGCTAAAAAATTCCCTAGTAGTCAAGGTGATAATCTTAGTTTTGCTTTAGATAGTGATGATGATGTTGAATATATAGATAATCTTAAAAACAGTGGAGCTGATTTAATATTTGATTCTTCTTTGCTGGCGTCTTCTGCGCATGTTCCGATCGAATATGCATCGTCTGTACCTGTGCCTTTGCGAGTTGATTCAGGTAATTTACCGCATTTTCCTCACGATGCTAGTTTGAGTTCTGGTATGCATCCTCTTGAGTCATTGAAAAAATATGATAGCGTAGAAAAAATTTATGATGAGATTAAAACTAATCGCCGTGTTGCTTTGCGTTCTTTAGCTAAGTATGTATATGAAAGTGATGCTATTGAAAGCGGAGTAGATCTTGATCAGTTTTTGTCTGATGATACTAAAGAAATATATAGAAATAATTGTGATATTTTGACTCAATCTGAAGAACGTGGCAATCAACTTCATATGGAAGAAAGGCATTTGCTTTATGTTGCTATGACTCGTGCTCAATTTGCTACTATGCTAACTTGTGCTCGAACAACACAAATGGCTAGCGATGACGCAAAGTCTGATATGAAACTTTCTGTTTTTATGAAAGAAGCTTTAAATTCTCTTTATAATATGGAATCTGATTGTGAGAATTTAAAATCTGATACTTTTAATGATAAAACTAGTGAATATAAAAAGATTATTTTGAATAAGTCTGCTGATGTTAAGTCAGATGATGTTAAGTCTGATGATATGCAGTCAGATGATGTGAAGTCTGCTGATGTAGAAGATGAAGTATGCGATGAATCATGTTCTAATTTTGGAATTGCTGTTGGTGAATATGCTTCTAAATTGGCTGACGTTTTGCAAGAGCGTACAAATCAGCCTGCATCTATTGGAAATATTGTGTTGCCATGGCCTATTACTTTGAGCAAAGATTTAGAAGATACTTTAAATGAGTCTGTTCGTTTGATGAAAAGTAATATAGATGATTCGTCTAGTGATTCGTCTAGTGATTCGTCTAGTGATTCGTCTAGTGATTCTTCTAGTGATTCTTCTAGTGATTCTAGTTTGTGCTCTAGTTCTGACTTGAATTCTAGTTCTGATTCTTCTTGCTCTAATTCTTGTAATCTAGAAAATCTTTCTCTTACGAATAGAGTAAAGATGTTTATTAGTGATTCAGATTTTGGATTAAAAAATTATAATTCTAATAAAGATCTTGCGGAATATGTACGTCAAAAAGCTGAAGATTCTGAAAAAAATAATTCTAAAGCATTAAGTATTACTACATTGCAACGTAGTGCGAAAATTTCTAATTCTTCTAATAAAAGTAATTCTAGAGATATTGACAGGCGTATGCTCGCGTATATACGTCCTATTCCATCAGTTTCTACTATAAATTCAGATATGGGAACGAAATTCCATGAATGGGCTGAAAGCTTTGTAAATGCTGGCAATTTAGAGATGAGTAATTTCGCAAAAAATGAGTCTTCTGTGTCTGATGAGTCTTCTAAGTCTTATGACTTTTCTAGTTCTTCTGAGTTTGACTCATCTACTTATAACTCAAGTGCGATTTTAGATTCTTATGATGATTTTTCAAATAGTATGATTTCTCGTATTGATGTGCAACTTTCAATATTTGCACACTTGGTCTCTGAATCAAAAGTTTGTGCTTTAGCTGAGCGCAATAATTTAACTGATTCTCAGCAAGCTTTAGCAAATTCGTTAGCAGATTCGTTAGCAAATAAAAATATTGCATTAAACAATGAAAATAATACTAATTTAGTCAATTGCGATATTAGCTCCTTAAAACTAGACGACAGAGAAGATTTATTGAACATTTGGAAGACTCGATTAGTTAAATCTCGTTGGGCTAAAAGAGTTTCTTTGGCTGCAGAATTGCCTATTTCTTATGCTTTGGAATCAAATGGGAATAATCCTCGTGTATTAAATGGCATTTTGGATGCAGTTTTCTTAGGCGGATTAAATCCTAAAGATACTTCTAAACGTTTTACTGTAGTTGATTGGAAGACTGGTAAAAAACCTACTGTTAAAAAAGAAATAGAAAGAAAATTAGTGCAATTAGATTGGTATCGTCTTATGCTTTCTGCTTTGACTTCCGCAAAACTCGATGAAATTAACGCAACTCTATATTATGTAAGTGAGGAGAATGAAGAATCTCGCGAAATTCACGCTCTATTAAAAACTGAGCAACAGATTCGGTCTGAATTATCTTAAAGAATAATTTAAAAATCTTTAAAATATGCATACATAGTGGGTATTTGATACTCTGAGAAGTAAATGATATTTGTGTGAGTGAGTATGGTTCAATCATGCAAAATGTATGAATAATATGTAAATATGTATAAAATTTGCTTGTGAAGCCTGTTCTATAATAGAAAATTTATGCATAATAGAAGTAATATTCATGAATAATAACTGTGTAATAATATACGAATAGCGTTCTGCCAAGAAACGTATTAAGAAAAAGTTGAGGATGTAAAATGGCTGTTGAATTTCGCCCAATGAATCTGGGTGATCTCGATGCTGTAGTTGATGAGTATGAACGTACATGGGGGATTTCTGATTCTGTTGGATCTGATGCATCTAAAGAACTTTCAAAAAGATTCGTATTGCACTATTTAGCGCCTTGTACACATAGCGTTATTGCATGCGATAATGATAAATTCTTAGGATTGCTTCTAACACGCGTATTTGGCGATGATTTAATATTTCCTGAAGTTGCAAAAATGTTGCATAAGCAGGAATTATTGATGGGCACTTCAAATGATATTCATTATGTTGACGCTTTAGATAGCGCTAAAAGCATGCGTTCTATTGAAACTAAACTAGAGGCAAAATCTCACATAAATGATTTAACTCAAGCTGAATTAGAACTCTTTTTAGTATCTCCTGCAGCTCGTGGGCATGGAGTAGGCGGTGGATTGTGGTCTAGAACTATGCAACACTTGCGTCATCGCGGAGTGAACCGTTATTATTTGCATACAGATACTGCTTGTGATGTGAGTTTTTATGATTATCATGGCTTAAAAAGAGATGCACAATGGATGCATCAAAATCATCCAAAAGATGCTGAACGAGTTAAAAATTTAGTGAGTGATTTGTTTATTTATTCTGGTGAACCAAGAATTAAATCTTCTCGTTCTAGAGCTCGTTCTAATACTCGCGCTTAAAGAAAAAGAAAATAAAACAAGTTATAGAAAAATATAAAAATATAAAAATAATAAAGTGTATTCGATTATTTAATTATTTAATTACTTGATTATTTAATTTGAAAACATAAAACAATTTTAGTTGATATTGGGAGTTTAATGTATGTCGTCATCATTGCAAAAGAAGCCTACAGCGGCTACACAATACGCGCGCCTTTTTGCGCATAAAGGTGTTAAGTCGTTCTGTATATCTGGCGCTCTTGCGAGATTGCCGATGTCAATGATGGGTTTAGGAATAGTTCTAGCTATAAACAATCTTTATAAAAATTGGACTGTTGCTGGAGCTATGGCAGCATCATATGTGTTAGCTCAAGCTGCAGTAACACCGCTTTATGCAAAACTTTTTGATAGATTTGGTCAAAAGAAGATTGGAACAATAGCACTTTCTGTACAAATCATTGCTATGTTAGGATTTGCTATTGCAGTTCTGTTCCATGTGCCTTTAACTCTATTATTTGCGCTCGCAATTGTTATGGGTGTTACGCAATTCGCGTTTGGTGCTCTTGTTCGTACTCGATGGGCATATACATTGCGCTCAGAAAAGGATGATTCTTTACTTAATGTTGCATATGCACTTGAATCAGGAATTGATGAAATAGTTTTTATTTTTGGACCTATTCTTTCTGCGTGGTTAGCTACTTCTGTACATCCTGTATCTCAATTATTTATTCCAGTTCTAGCTAGTGGAATCGGCGGTTCTTGGTTCTTTTCTTTGCGTAATACTCAGCCTACTGTTATGGAAGTTGTGCAAATAGAATCTGCTTCTTCATATGATGAAGATGTAAGAGAAGCTGTTAAAGATGTTTATGCAAATCCTGATAATGTTCGAAATGCTGCGTCCATTGGCAATTCTAGTGCGAACGCTAATAGTAAAAATAACAGTTTAATAGATAAATTGAGCTTAAAACAATTACATACTTCTAAATCTAATAGAAAAACTAAGAACGTATTGCTTTATAGAGGAATTATACCGTTACTTGTTATGTTCTTGATTTTTAACATGAGCTTTAGTGCTTTCGATCTTTCTGTTACAGCAGCATTGAAATCTCAAGGTTTAGAAGATCATATCGGTTTGCAGCTTGCGTTATTCGCTTGTGGCTCGCTTGTAGGTGCGATGATTTTTGGATCTCATAAATTCCGCGGATCGAATTGGTCTCATTTAATAGTGTTCCTAACTTTGCTTACTCTCGGATACATTCTTATGTGTATCAATTTAGATCGTTTGCTAGTGTTGAGTATTTTTGAAGTTCTTTCAGGATTATGCGTATCTCCAATTTTTGCCACAGCAAATTTGATTGTTAAAGCAACGATTCCAGAATATTCTCTTACAGAAGGTCTTTCATGGCTTCCTACGGCTTCTGCTGTCGGTTCATCGCTCGGTTCTATGGTTGCTGGCTGGGTTATTGATACTTGGAATATACACGTTGGAATGTCTGTTCCTTGGATTGCAACTCTTGTAGCTATTCCGTTTGCTGTTCTTGGATGGTTTATTGTGATAATTCTTAAGCGAAGAAAACAAAAATAATAATTTTGTGGAATCATTGTAATATCTGGAGCAACAAAATTTGATTTGTGCTTATAATTAGATGTAAGTGTAGATTCATGCTTGAATATGTTCACACGCAAAATATAGATTTGTTAATTGTGAGCATATGTGTGTGATTTAATGGATTTGATACTGTTTTATAAACAGGGGGTATATTATGTTTGAGCATAATAATTTAGTGGATCAGGTTTTGTCGGCAGCGAACTTTTCAACTGGTCAGTCTTCATTAGTTACAACTGGAGCTGCAGTTATTGGTATTTTTATTTTCGCTATTGTTATAGTTGCTATTGGTATTGGAGTTGAAATCTGGTTCAAAAATCGCCATTAGTTTTGTTCTTAATACAATATTTTTGTTAATCCGGAATTTATAACGTTTTATAGAGCTGATCCATTAACGAAGCGCTCGTTTAGAATTATTTACTTTTTATAAAATAGTTATTTATTTCTAGTAAATATTGCGTGTGTGAGTGTTATGATGCAAAAATTTAAGCCATGATTTGTTGTTAAAAGGTTATGAGTTGGAAACTTGTTTTGGCGATTTGCTTTTGGATAGCTAGAAATAATGTGGATTTTCATTTAGTGATAAGTGAGAAAATCAATTGAAATCTTATATGCTTTCAGATGAGCAATCATCTGTAAATGATTTATTTGCGACTGGTAAGGCTAAAGTTGATGAATTAGCTAATAAAGCAGTTGCTGAGCTTGAATCGCAAATTGTGAAAGAAAGCAATAAGACAAAAAATAAGAAAAATGCGAGTAAGTTAGTGAAAAAAGATAAGAAATCTATGCAAAGTGAAAGTGCTAAATCCAATAAAAATAAATTGCGTATGCAAAGTAAAACATCTCGAGCTAATATTCTTCCTCCTGTTGTAAACGATCAGCGTGAAGGCTCTTTAATTGCTCCGCCAAAATATCGTAAAGGTTCTATGCGAATTGTTCCATTAGGCGGACTCGGTGAAATTGGTCGCAATATGAACGTTATAGAGTATAACGGCCATATTCTGCTAATAGATTGTGGTGTTTTGTTCCCTGAAGAAGAGCAGCCTGGTGTTGATTTAATCCTACCTGATTTTCACTATATTCAAAATCGCTTAGATAAAGTAGAAGCATTGGTATTAACGCATGGTCATGAAGATCATATTGGTGGTGTGCCATATTTGCTTAAAATGCGTCCAGATATCACATTGATTGGTTCAAAGCTGACTCTAGCTTTTGTTGAAGCTAAATGCAATGAACATAAAATAGAACCTAAGATGATTCAAGTTGAAGGTCGAGAAAAAATTAAAATTGGACCTTTTAATTTGGAATTTATTACTGTAACGCATTCTATACCAGATGCTCTTGCTGTATGTGTTAAAACTCCTGCCGGTACGATTATTGATACTGGTGATATTAAGCTGGATCAGCTCCCACTAGATCACCGTATTACTGATTTAGTTGAGTTTGGACGTTTAGGTGAGCAAGGTATTGACTTGCTTATGGCTGATTCTACGAATGCTGAAGTTCCAGGATTTGTTAAACCTGAAACTACTATTGGACCAGCTTTGGATCGTGCTTTTTCTGAAGCTACTCGAAAAATTATTGTTGCAAGCTTCTCAAGCCATGTTCATAGAGTGCAACAAGTAGTTGATGCTGCACATAAATTCGGCAGAAAAGTTGTTTTTGTTGGCCGTTCTATGGTTCGTAATATGTCTATTGCAGCAGATTTAGGCTATTTGCATATTCCGGAAAATACTGTTGTTGATTTGAAACAGGCTAAAGATATTCAAGACGATAAGCTTGTTTACATGTGTACAGGCTCTCAAGGTGAGCCTATGGCTGCTCTTGGGCGAATTGCAGACGGAAGCCATAGAGATATTACAGTTAATGAATTTGATACTGTAATTCTTGCAAGTTCGCTTATACCTGGTAATGAGCATGAAGTTTATAAGGTTATTAACAAACTTGTGCAGATGGGCGCTCGTGTTATTAACAAAGATAATGCTGCAATTCATGTTTCTGGTCATTGTAATGAAGGTGAGTTGCTTTATTTGTATAACATTGTTAAACCGAAGTGTGCTATGCCAATTCACGGAGAACATAGACATTTAGTTGCAAATGGTTTGATTGCTGTTAAAACTGGTGTTGATCCGCAAAATGTTGTTCTAGCTGAAGACGGTGACGTGGTTGATTTATATCATGGAAACGCTGCTGTAGTTGGTTCAGTTCCATGCGGTTATGTTTATGTTGACGGCGATTCTGTAGGTGAGCTTACAGACGAAGAGCTTGAAAAGCGTAGGATTCTTGGTACAGAAGGCTTTGTTTCTAGTTTTGTTGTAGTAGATACTAACAAAAGTGATGTTGTAAGCGGGCCAAAGATTTTTGTTAATGCTATGGCTGAGGATGAGTCTGATTTTGAAAAGATTCGTCATCAAATAGTTCAACAATTAGAAGATGCTATGATTCATGGAGAGCGCGATACTTATAAGTTGCAACAAATTATGAGACGAGTTCTTGGAGGTTGGATTGCGCGCGCTTTGCGTAGGAAGCCAATGATAGTTCCTGTTGTTGCAGATGTTGCGTCAGAAGATTGTAAAGATAATTTTCTTAAGTAAATAAAATAGTTTGTTAATAATTCCTATATGTAAATGCATGTAATAAAACCAAAGTTACGTAAAGTTAAAAAAATAAGAATAAAAATTGCGTAAAAAATTACATAAAAAATTACATAAAAATAAATTTTCAGGAATATGAAACAAAAAAGTAACGTGATAGTAGAGTTGTTGAAATCAAAAATATAGTACAGGCATCTAAACTATTTAATGACTATTTTATGAAAGGATTGTGGCATGACCACTTTGCAAACTAAAGAAGATGCCGAGGCTTTGATTAAAAAAGAAGGCATTGAATACGTATCCGTGCGATTTACTGATTTGATTGGCGTACAGCAGCATTTCACTGTTCCAGCTAGCGAATTCTTGCATGGAGCTTTCACAGACGGTATGCCTTTTGATGGATCTTCAATGCAAGGATTCCAAGCTATTAACGAATCTGATATGAACTTAGTCCCAGATGTTGATACTGCTTATATTGATCCTTTCCGTAAGCATAAGACTTTGAATGTTGCTTTTTCGATTGTTGATCCTGTTACGAATGAGCCATATTCGCGCGATCCTCGTCAAGTTGCTCTCAAAGCTGAAGCATATTTGAAATCAACAGGTATTGCAGATACAGCAAGTTTTGCACCTGAAGCTGAATTCTTTATATTCGATAAAGTGCGTTTTGCTAACGATATGCAATGCTCATTCTATGAAGTTGATTCTAACGAAGCTCCTTGGAATTCTGGAGTTGATACGGAAGATGACGGAAGTAACAATATTGGATTTAAGAATCGCGTCAAGCGCGGATACTTCCCAGTTCCACCAATTGATCACAATCAGGATTTGAGAGATGATATGGTAGCCAATTTGCAAAAAGTTGGCTTGATTCTTGAAAGATCTCACCACGAAGTTGGCGGTGCAGGTCAGCAAGAAATCAACTATCGTTATAACACGCTTGTGCATGCTGGCGATGATTTGATGAAGTATAAGTATGTTGTTCATGAAACTGCTGCATTAGCTGGTAAAGCTGCAACCTTTATGCCAAAGCCAATTGCAGGAGATAATGGTACTGGAATGCACTGCCATCAGTCTTTGTGGAAAGATGGTAAGCCGCTTTTCTACTCTGAAACAGGTTATGCTCAACTTTCAGATATTGCTCGTTGGTATATTGGAGGCTTAATTAAGCACGCTTCTTCTGTGTTAGCGTTTACTAACCCTTCATTGAACTCTTATCACCGTTTGGTTCCAGGATACGAAGCTCCTGTGAATTTGGTTTACTCAGCTCGTAATCGTTCTGCTGCAATCCGAATTCCACTAGCTGGTACAGCTCCTTCAGCTAAGCGCATTGAATTCCGTGCTCCAGATCCTTCTTGCAATCCATTCTTAGCCTTCTCAGCACAGCTTATGGCAGGTTTAGATGGAATTATGAATCATATTGAGCCACCAGCTCCAATCGACAAAGATTTATATGAGTTACCTCCTGAGGAACATGAAGGTATTAAACAAGTTCCTTCTTCGCTTGGTGAAGCTTTGCAAGCTTTGGAAGAAGATCATGACTTCTTGCAACAAGGTGATGTGTTCACAAGTGATTTAATTGATACTTGGCTTGATCTAAAGCATGGTGAAATGGATTTGGCTCGTTTAGCTCCAACTCCTCTCGAGTATGAGCTTTACTTCCACATCTGATTTTATATAAATTTTGCTTTTAAGCGTGCTAGAAAAGTAGAATTTTACAGAATCATTCTATTTGTTGTTGCTGAGCTCTCGGAGTTTCTCTCATCGCAAGATTTTTACATTGCTCTAAGAGAAACTCCGAGATCTCTTTGCATGTTTAGTCTTTTAGTCTTCGGTTAATCACTGAGATTTTTCGATTTTTCTTCTTCATTCGATGAATCACCATCGGGCTGCGAATCGACTGAGATTAAAGCTGCATGGTGCGCTTTAAGCTCCTTCG
The DNA here is from genome assembly GCF_049262715.1 of Gardnerella bivia. Lineage (NCBI taxonomy): Bacteria > Bacillati > Actinomycetota > Actinomycetes > Bifidobacteriales > Bifidobacteriaceae > Gardnerella > Gardnerella bivia. Next base: position 135,275 of record NZ_CP058399.1, on the reverse strand, counting down.
ATGAGTGAGCTGACACAGAGGGGAAGTCCAGTGGACTTCCCCGCCAGCGAAGTGTTGAGGTGTTACTGCGTGCGCGATAAAAAATTGAAATAAAGATCTCATTCAGGGCGAAAAATCTTAAATCTCTGCCTAACTAATAGCAAAGAATACGTTGTAAATTAAACTATAATTCGTTTTTTAGCACATTTATTAAAAATATTAAGAAGTATTTTAATAATTCGTGTCTAGTTAGGTCGTGTCTAGTTAGGTCAAAATAGTGTATTCCATTACAATAGAGCCTATGAGTAATCGCAAATCTTATTTAGATAATCGTCTAAATCATTGTGGCGATCAAAACGCTAGTAGTGAGAAACTAGATTTAGCATCGTTGTTTCCTGTAAAAGGCGATGATAGAAGACCTCCTGATTGGCTATCTCGTGCGCTTTTATATGTTGTAATATTTGCGTTTATAGCTATTTTTATATGGTTTGCGTGGGCAAATATATCGTTTGTTGTGTTCGATGTTGTAGTTTCAATGTTCATTGCACTAGCTATGGAACCGCTAGTAATTAAATTGGTAAAACATGGTTGGAAACGCGGTGCTGCTGCAGGCGTTACATTATTCAGTTTAATAGTATCTGCTGGCTTACTTTTAGGTCTTTTTGGGAATTTGTTTGTTCAGCAGGCTATTTCTATGGTTAGTGGTTTTCCTAAGCTTTATGAGCAAGTTGCGAAAGTAGTATTAAATGTAACACATGTAAGACTTCCTAATATTGAGCAACTAATAGTAGAAGTATTGAAAAATATACAAACTTCATGGGTTGTTGATTTCGGTGGTTTTGCTCTTAACACTACTTGGGGCTTGTTTACAAGTTTGCTTGATTTACTCACTATAGTTATGGTCACATATTATATTTCTGCTGCAGGTCCTAAGATGCGCCGTAGTTTGTGCTGCTGGTTGAATCCTAAATCTCAGCGTCGTTTTGTGTTTATTTGGTCGATTGTTCAAGAACAGATTTCGAGTTTTCTTTTTTCAAGAATTATACTTGCGCTAATAAATGCTGTTGGAACTGCAATATTTCTTATCTGTATGAAAGTTCCGTATTGGTTGCCGCTTTCGTTATTCTGTGGAATTGTTTCACAATTTGTTCCAACTATAGGTACGTATTTAGGTGGAGCTTTGCCAATTATATTCGCTTGGAGTTCGAATGGATTTGGTACTGCTTTAGCTACTTTAGTTTTTGTAACAATCTATCAGCAGATTGAAAATATGGTAATTTCTCCTAAAATTTCAGAAAAAACTATGGATTTGAATCCTGCAATAGCTTTTCTTTCCGTTTTAGTTTTTGGTGCAATTTTTGGCGCGTTAGGAGCTTTCTTAGCTTTACCTATTAGTGCAAGTCTTCAGTCGATTTTCAAAGTTTATACGAAAAGATATGAGATTATTGATTCTCCTTTGATGCAAGATCCTAAGCCTGATCGTAAAACAATCGTTGTTACAGGTGCTGAAGCTATTGGAAACAACATAGTTAAACCTGTTCGAGATAGTGTATCTCGCGTGCTTAAAGGATCTACTTCTCGTGTGACTATGAATGACGATTTGCTTTATTGGTATAAGCAAGCTTACGATTCTAGTAATGATTCGATAACGTATAATAATGCTGGTAGTGCTGGTAATGCTGGTAATGCTGGTAATAGTGAAGAAAATTCTGTATCTGTAGATGATATAAATTCAAATTCGTCAAATCTTCTAAACTCTAATGAAAGTGTTGATTCTAACGATGTTGAATTATCTACGATGGTAATATCTCGAGAAATGCTTAATAGAGTTAGCAATACAATTAATGATGAAGTAAATAATTGTGTAAGCAATAAAGTAAGCAATAACGATGATGTAGCTAGTGACAATAATAACGATTCAAATAGTAGAGAAGATAATAACGAGAGTAGTTGCGAAAGTGATAATGAAAGTAATGGCGATGCATCTATTGACAACATGGAAGAAACCGAATCGCCTGTAGATAGTTCAGGAGTAAATTCTTCTCGTAAAATAAGCGGTTCTCGTGCTAAAAAATCTACTTTTTGCGATAGTGTTAAAAATATTACACATAACAATCCACGGAGCAACTGGAAGAAATGATATTATTATCTGTTTTTGACGTACTCGTTATACTAATTGGCGTAGCGAATGTGCTGTATCAAGCTGTATGTGCTGTAGCTTCGCTTGTTGCAAAACCAATTGAATTTCCAGATGCTCCTATGGATAAGCATTATGCTGTATTGATTTCTGCTCGTAATGAGGAAGCTGTAATAGGCAATCTTATAAATTCAATTAAAGAGCAGACATACAATCAAGATTTTATAGATATTTGGTTAGTTGCAGATAATTGTACTGATAGCACTGCTAAAGTAGGCAGAGATCTTGGATGTAATGTGTTAGAAAGATTTGATAAGAAGCATATTGGTAAGGGATATGCTTTGAGTTTCCTTCTTGATCACATTATGGAAAAAGGAAAAGATCAAATATATGACGCTTATTTTGTGTTCGATGCAGATAATCGTTTAGATAAGCATTACTTTGAAGAGATGAATAAAGGATTCCATGCTGGATTCCAAATACTTACAAGTTATAGAAATTCAGTTAATCTTTCAGATAATTGGGTGTCTTCTGGTTCTGCATTATGGTTTATACGAGAATCGCGATTTACTAATAATTCTCGTATGCTTTTTGGCTCTAGTTGCCATGTTGGCGGTACTGGTTTTATGTTCTCTCGCGAGATTATGCATAGAAACCGTGGATGGAAGTTCCACCTTCTTACGGAAGATCTTGAATTTACAATGGATTCTATTCTTCATGGGGATCGCGTTGGATATTGTGGTTCAGCTGTGCTTTATGACGAGCAACCTGTGTCGTTTAGTCAAAGTTGGCGTCAGAGATTGCGCTGGAGTAAAGGCTTTTTGCAAGTATTTAGATATTATGGTTCTGCTTTAATAAAGCATGGTATTCAAGAGCGCGATTTTTCGTCAGTTGATTTTTCGCTTGTTCTTTGCCCGTTCATGGTACTTGCAATTATTCGACTTATTTTAGGATTCATATTTGCTGCATGCGGATTCGTGACTTGGATGAGTCAGGTTGAAGCAGTTAGTAATTTCATTATTACTACTTTTAGCAGTGTTATTGGTATGATGATTTTCGTTTCGCTTACTGTTATTGTAGAGCATCGTAAGCTTGGAGCAACTAGTAAGGAGTTGTTCGCATATGCTCTAAGTTTCCCAATCTTTATGCTTTCATACGTACCGATTTCATTCCAAGCTGTTTTCTCTAAAAGTGAATGGAAGCCAATTCATCACACTGGACATTAGCGCGCCAATCTGCCGGAGCGCTTGGAGCGTAGCGCGAGAAGCGCTTTGACTGAGCTTGAAATTGCATAACGCATTTCAAGCTCCTTCAAAGCGTGATTTGGCTTAAATGTAAAGTCCAGTGGACTTTACATGCCAAATCAGCCGAGCAGCTACTAATAGCCGCGAGGAATAGCGCAGCTAATCTGCGCTAACGATGACCTGCCTTTTCGTTTTGTCTCAGATTCGTTAGATTTGTCTCATCAATGATGCAAATATAACGAGTTTAGGATAAAAGCGTTACAAATGCCTCACTAGTGAGACAAATATAACTAAAATCAGCCAAAAAGCGTTACAAATGTCTCAAGCACGAGACGAATCTAACGAATTCGTAGTGTGTTTATACGCAAGATATGAGATAATGGAAGCCTTGGTGTAAACGTGCGATTGTGCAATAATGTGGCGCAATGCGTGCGTTTATATGTATATTGCGAGGTTTCTATGGTAGATTCTGTTCCATCTGCAAATATGTCTGGCAGTGTTCCAGTTTTTGGTGCAAACACTTATTCGAGTGATTTGAGTGATAATAGTGCAGAAGTTCCAGCGGTTTCTATTCGCGGATTTGTTAAGACTTTTGGCAAGAAAGTTGCTGTAGATAATCTTTCGTTGAGCATTCCAGCAGGGTCTTTCTACGGCTTAGTTGGTCCTAATGGTGCTGGTAAAACTACTACGATTAAGATGCTTACGGGCTTGCTTATGCCAGATTCTGGCTCGGCTTCGATTTTTGGCAATGACGTTTGGAGTGACGTAAATAGTGCTAAGCGCGCAATCGGTTTAATGCCTCAAGCTGACGAGATTTTTAAGACGATTACCGGACTTCAGCTTTTAACTTACGCTGGCATGCTTCGCGATATGAGTCGCGCGGAATCCGTAAAGCGCGCAAATGACTTGCTTTCAGCTTTTGACTTAACAGAAGCTGCAAACACTATTGTTTCTGACTATTCGACTGGTATGACTAAGAAGATTTGCCTTGCAACAGCAATGATTCATAGCCCTCGAGTGCTTGTGCTCGATGAGCCTTTTGAAGCAGTAGACCCTGTTTCTAGCGCGAATTTGAAGGATATTTTAGCCGAGTATGTTTCTACTGGCGGAACGGTGATTATTTCTTCGCACGTTATGGAATTAGTTGAAAAAATGTGCTCGCACGTGGCGATTATTAACGAAGGTCATGTTGCAGCTGCTGGCACTCTTGCGGAAGTTGCTCAAGGCAAAGATCTTGAAGATCGATTCATGGAGCTTGTTGGCGGACGTCACGCGGCTGCGCGCATTGATTGGCTTAATGGTGGCAAGTCTAATAACGCTCCTGCATCTTCTGCGCCTTCTGTATCTCCTGAATCTTCTGCATCTTCGACCAATTTCAACGCTTAAATAAGGAGAGCCATAATGTCTATGATTTTTACAATGGTTCGCCTTCGCTGGGCGCTTACTTTTTCTGTTATGCGAAAGTCGATTTGGCAAAAAATCGGCTTTGGCATAGCAATTGTTTTTGGACTTGCGCTTATATGCGCTCTTGGTTTTGCAGGCTGGGAAGCAGGAAAGTATCTTGATCCAGGCATGCTTCCAGATACTAAAAATTGGCAGGAATTCCAAGCTCTTCCAATAATGGTTGCGTCTATTGTGTCAATTTTTACGCTTTTTATAAACCTGTTTATGTTTGGAAGTGACACAACACTAAAGTCGCGTAGTTTTGCGCTTTACGGCATTCCTTGCGTAAAGCAGCAAGCTGGTATGCTTCTTGGCTCTCTTTTTGGAGCGCTTTCTATAAGCAGCACAATCGCGCTTGTTTTGTGGTCTTTAGCGTACCGAAGCTTTGGAATTGTGCCAGTTTTAGTAAGCGTAATCGCGGCTCCGCTTTACGTTGCAACAATCGTGTCTTTAAGCAAAATGCTTATTGAACTTTTAGACACTATTTTAATAAACAAGCATTCAAGAAACATTTTTTACTTTGCTATTTTTATAGCGTACATGATTTTTGTTGCATCAATGAACAGGCATGGTAGTTCACCAAATGAAATTGTGTTCGGATCAAGTTTCTGCGCAGTATCTGCTTTTACGCCATTAAGTGCAGCTATGGCTTTGCCGCTCGATGCTATTAATGGAAATTGGCTTGCCCTTGCTACTCGCTTCCTTATTTGCGTTGTAACAATTGCTGCTTGCTTTGCAATCTCTGTATTTTGCGCAAAATTAGAGCCGAAGCTACTTCGCGGTGAACAAAAAACAGTTGTTAAAACTAAAGGAATTGGCTTCTTTGCAGCAGTTCCAGACAACACAGTCGGTGCAATTATTGCGCGAATTATTAGCGTTATGAGAAGAGATATGCGTCAACTGTTTTTGCTTATTGCGCCGCTTTTTATTCTGGTAGTTGCAGGAGGAACTAGTTTTAATACTAAAGGATTTGGTTCTATAGCACAGGATATAGGCGTTTCTGGATGGCTTACATATGCTGCGATGCTTATGGGAATGGTTGTTGGAAACAATATTGCATACGATGGAACAGCTTTTACTATGCACGCGATTATTGGCGTAAAAGGCGTGCACGATCGCTTAGCGCACGCAATAGTTTGGTCCGTGCTTTGCGCTGTTTATTTTGCAATTCTTGGAGTAGGAGTTTACGTTTTCCTTTTCTTCGTAGCAAATGTTCAGCAAAATGTGAATGCAGTTATGTTCCAAACTCTTTCTCCAATCGGAGTAGCTTTTGCATACATAGGCATTGGCTTAGTTTCTTCGTGCATAGCAATGTACCCTGTAGCATCAATCGAAAAGCCATTTTCTAGGCCGCAAGGAAGTGCTGGCGCTAGATCTTTTGCTCCAATAGGTTTTGCGCTTCTTGCTGCAGTATGCATGATTCCATCTATTGCTGCAGCTATGGCGTTTTTGGCTATTAACACGAATCTTTTGTGGATTGCAAGCATTATGTTCGTAGTGAACGGTGCAATCGTACTGGTTGTTGGCGTAATTCTTGGCGGCAAAGTAATGGACAAGCGCATAATTCGCATTGTAGAAAACTTACACAGATTCGACTCGATTACAGCGTAGGTTTATATAACTTGCTAAAAGCTAATAGATATCGCTTTGATCACAATCAGCTTTTAATAAGTATTGTTGATTTTGTTGATTGTTGATAGTTAATGCTTTTATGTACTAAATATTTGTGAGTGTTAATGTATCTATCGCATGAGATAATAGCCAACGGTACTTTTGTTGCTGCTTCTTGCGATTTTACTTATTTGCACGTAATTTACTTGTAAATTGTGGTGTTTGTTAGCGTAGATTTTGTAGTAGTTTGCGAACAATCAACCGTGAAGTTAGTACGCTTTCTTCAAAGCGATATTTTTCGTAAAGCTGTAGCAAACGCTGGAATTCCAACGTTTTAAGGATGGTATATTACTTTGGCTGAGTTTATTTATCAAATGATTAAAGCGCGTAAGTCTTATGGAGATCGCGTAATTCTTGACGATGTTACTTTAAGCTTCCTCCCAGGTGCAAAAATTGGTGTAGTTGGACCTAATGGCATGGGTAAATCTACTCTGCTTAAAATTATGGCTGGCTTAGAGAATGTTTCTAATGGTGAGGCTTATATTACTCCAGGTTACACTGTTGGAATTTTGCAACAGGAGCCGCCGCTGGATGAAACTAAAACAGTTGGCGAAAACATTAAAATGGCGTTTGGTGAGATTGCGCAAAAAGTGGCGCGCTTTAATCAAATTGGCGAAGAAATGGCTAATCCGGATGCTGATTTTGATGCTTTGATGGAAGAAATGGGAAAGTTGCAAACGGATATTGATGCTGCTAACGGTTGGGATTTGGATTCCCAGCTTGAGCAGGCAATGGATGCTTTGCAATGCCCTGATCCAGATTCTCCAGTATCTGTATGCTCTGGTGGTGAAAGACGTCGAGTTGCATTGTGTAAGCTTCTTCTTGAAGCTCCTGATTTATTGCTTTTAGATGAGCCTACGAATCACTTAGATGCTGAGTCTATTTTGTGGCTTGAACAGTTCTTGCATAACTATAAAGGTGCTGTTATTGCAGTTACGCACGATCGTTACTTTATGGATAACGTAGCAGAATGGATTTGCGAGGTGGATCGCGGTCAGCTTTACCCATACAAAGGTAACTACACTACTTATTTGGAAACAAAAGCTAAGCGTATGGAAATACAAGGCGCTAAGGATGCTAAGCTTGCTAAACGTTTGAAGAATGAGTTGGATTGGGTTCGTAGCTCGCCGAAGGCACGCCAAGCTAAGAACAAGGCTCGTTTGGAACGTTACGATCAGATGGAGCAAGAGGCACGTAATTCCAAGAAGCTTGACTTCTCTGAGATTCAGATTCCAGCAGGTCCACGTTTGGGTTCACAAGTTTTGGAAGCAAAGCATATTCACAAAGCTTTCGGCGATAGAGTGCTTATTGACGACTTGTCATTTACTTTACCTCGTAACGGTATTGTTGGCGTGATTGGTCCAAACGGCGTTGGAAAGTCTACGCTTTTCAAAACGATTGTTGGCTTAGAACCACTTTCTGGAGGTGAGCTTACAGTTGGAGATACTGTGAAGATTTCTTACGTTGATCAGAATCGTGCAGGATTGGATCCTAATAAGAACTTGTGGGAAGCTGTTTCAGGCGGACTTGATTTTATTGAAGTTGCAGGCGTTGAAATTCCTACTCGTGCATACGTTGCAAGCTTTGGATTTAAAGGTTCGGATCAACAGAAGCTTACAGGTGTGCTTTCTGGTGGTGAACGTAATCGTTTGAACTTGGCTTTAACGCTTAAGCAGGGTGGAAACTTACTTCTTCTCGATGAGCCTACTAACGATTTGGATGTTGAAACTTTGGAAAGCTTAGAAAATGCTTTACTTGATTTCCCTGGTTGTGCAGTTGTTGTTTCTCACGATCGTTGGTTCTTAGACCGTGTTGCAACGCATATTCTTGCTTGGGAAGGCGATGACGATAATCCAGCTAAGTGGTATTGGTTTGAAGGTAACTTCCAAGCTTACGAAGAAAATAAGATTGCACGTTTGGGTGAGGAAGCTGCTCGTCCGCATCGCTTGCATAGGAAGCTTACTAGATAACTTTTTTGATTTTCAATCGTTATAATTTGTTTGATTTTTTCGTAAAATCTTAAGTTTTATGCGCTAGGCATTGTGAAATTAAATCATATTGCTTAGCGCTTAATTGATTCGATGTGTGTATTAAAATCACGTATTGAACTAAAAAGGAGAATAAATGCCAATACTTGATAAAAACGATTCTGCTAAAGTTCAAGAATATGAGGATTTTGTAAAAAACTCTCCATTTGGATATGCTACTCAAGATATGCAGTGGGCAAAAGTTAAAAGCAATTGGATTAGTGAGTATGTTTATCTTGAAGAGAATGGGAAAATTACAGCAGCTATGTCTGTTCTTGGCATTAAAGCTGTAGATAATAAAGTGTTTCTTTATGCTCCTAGAGGTCCGGTATCTGATTTTTATAATATTGAAACTACTAAAAAGCTTATTGATGAAGCAAAACCTCTGTTTGCAAAATATAATGCATTTCTTCTAAGAATGGATCCTTGTGTAAAAGACGATCAAGATCTTGTTAAAAAGTATAGGGATGAAGGTTTTACTTTTAGAAGTGAAGGTGAAAATCCTCATTCTTTCTCTAATCCTCGTTGCGATATGATTCTTAATATGGAAGGCAAGTCTGAAGAAGACTTAATGGCTGGCTTTAGCGCTATGACTAGAAGACATATACGTGCTTCAATAAAAGCTGGTGTTACTTCCAGGTGGGGAAGATCTCAAGAAGATATAGATACTTTTTATAAGCTTACAGAAATTATGGCAGATAGGCATGGTATTACGCACAGACCTAAAGAGTACTTTGAAAGGTTATTAGCTGCATATCCAGATATTAGAATTTATACTTCTGAGTATGAAGGAGAACCTATTTCTTGCATGATTGGTTTTCCTTACAAAGATATGATGTGGTATATTTACGGTGCCACTGAGAGTGTGAAGGGCAAAGTTAGCCCAGGGTATCTTTCTATCTGGGATTTAATTCTATGGGGTAAAGAACTCGGCATGAAGTATTTCAATATGGGTGCAGTTTACTCTTTTGATATTAGTGATGGGCTTTATTTCTTTAAGTATGGATTCTGCAAGTCTAATGAGCCTTCTATGTGGATCGGTGAATTGGATGTTGTGCTAGATGATGATGCTTACAGTAAATTCATAAGTAGATAGCAGAACTTGTTATTTATTTTATGAGTTTAGGTTTGTTTAGTATTTTTCAGCTTGTGTATTTAGCTTAGTTTAATTTGAAATCATTTAGTGATATACGCATCTTTTGTGGTGTTTTGTTATGAAAACTGTTGTATTCTAGCAAAACACCACTTTTAATATTGTTAAGCATTCTTCGCTGATATTTAATTCCAATAACTTATGTAAATAATCCTATAGGATTATTTACAAAGAAAGTTAAGTATAGATTGTGTACTAGTGAGGCGTGGAAATTACTTAACGAACAATAAAAAGCGAAACGGTATTTAAAAAAGTTACACCTAATCCAAACTCTTTATAAAACTAAAGTAATCTAAAATCTAACTTTTACTACTACAAGCAACAACATTTAAACATGCGTAAAAAGTTGAAGCTCCTGTGAGGTAAGTAATTCCCACACCTCACAAACACAGTCAAAAAACAGTAAATTTTATCAACAATTGTATACAATTGTTTACAATAAAATTTTTATGTTTATTAGAAATATTTTAGTAAATTTGATAGTGTCTTATTAAAATTTTGACAATTTTATCTTCTAAAATTTATTAGCATTTTGTTAAAATGGCATTATGGCTTTAACAAAAGATGAACTTGCAGCAATTCGCGCGCGTGTACCGCAAAAACCAATATCAGATATACCTACTCCATATGAAGATTTAGTGCGAAAAATCTTGATGGAAGGAACGTTAAAATCAGATCGTACTGGTACAGGTACAATTTCGCTTTTTGGACAGCAAATTCGTTTTGATATAAGTGAATATTTTCCGCTTATTACTACGAAAACAGTGTTTTTCAAAGGTCTTGCTTACGAATTACTTTGGTTTCTTAAAGGCTCAAGTAATGTGCGATGGCTTCAAGAAAATGGAGTTCATATTTGGGATGAGTGGGCTGATGAAAATGGTGATTTAGGCCCTGTTTACGGTGTGCAGTGGAGGAGTTGGCCAGCTGCGACTAAAGAAAATCCTAATCGCACGATTGATCAGATTGCTAATGTTTTAGATCTTATGAAAAATCATCCTGATTCTCGTAGAATGATTGTTAGCGCTTGGAATCCTGCTGAAGTTGAGAATATGGCGTTGCCTCCGTGCCACTCGCTTTTCCAATTTTATGTTGCAGATGGAAAGCTTTCATGTCAGTTGTATCAACGTTCTTGTGACATGTTCCTTGGCGTTCCTTTTAATATAGCTTCATATTCTCTTTTAACTATGATGATGGCTCAGCAAGCAGGTTTGAAGCCTGGAGAATTTGTGTGGACTGGCGGTGATTGTCATATTTACGATAATCATGTTGAACAGGTTTTAGAACAACTTTCTCGCGTTCCATATCAATATCCGCATCTTGAAATTCATAAGGCTTCTTCGATTTTTGACTACGAATACAGTGATTTTAAGGTTGTTGATTATAAGCATCATCCTACTATTAAAGCGCCAGTTGCTGTTTGATTATTATTTGTTGATTTTTAGCGAATTTGAGTCGCCTAGGAGTTTTTATGCTAAATGGTATTCCAGTACGTTTAATTTGGGGACAAGCTCTAGATTTAGAAGGCAACATTGGTGCAATGGGAGTAAATGGTGGTATGCCTTGGAGACTTTCTCCGGATTTGCGCTATTTTAAGGAGATGACAATTGGTTGCCCTGTGATTATGGGTCGTGGAACATGGGATTCTATGCCAGAAAAATTCCGTCCTCTTCCGGGACGTGAAAATATTATTGTGTCTAGAAATCCTGATTTTATGCCTGATGGAGCAAAAAGTTTTACGAGTATAAATGATGCTATTTCTTATGCTTATCAATGGATTGAAGATAAGAATCATCCAAATTGCATTGATTTACCTAAAGACGGTGTAGCGATTTGGATTATTGGAGGAGGGTCAATATTTAAGGAGATAATTAACTCTAATATTGTTGATGCTGCTTATGTAACACAAATTGATTTTAGAGTGAATGCTGATACTTTTGCTCCAAATATTATGCATCTCGTAGATGAAGGTTTGTGGAAGGTTGATCGCGAAGGCGAGTGGATTACTTCTGAAATGAAAGTCGATGGAAAGAAAGTTTTCGCAAAATATAAATTTATGGTTTATAAACCAGTTAGATAATGGGGCAGAATTATGAATTGTGATAATAAAATTCACGTAGATGCTAAGAATCCTTATGTTGTTATGACTGTTTGTACAGGTAATATTTGTCGTTCTCCTATGGCGGAGATTGTTTTGCGAAACGAGTTTCAGTTAAGAGGTTTGGGTGATGTTGTAGCTGTTAAATCGAGTGGTGTTAGCGATGAAGAATATGGTAATCCTATTGATAATCGCGCTAAAAGAGAGTTAATTAAGCGTGGTTACAATTTGCCTAGAACTCATTTTGCTCACCGTATTGATGCAAGTGAGATCGCGGAAACAAACCTATTCTTGCCAATGACAGCTTCGCATATGCGCTCGTTGATTAGATTATTGCCAGTTGAAAAGCGTTCTCTTGTGCATATGTATCGTTCTTTTGATCCATCTATTCAAAAGCCTGCCCCAGGGCGTGAAATGCTTCTTGATTTAGCTGATCCGTGGTACGGAGGTCCTCTAGAGTTTGAAGTAGCTATGAATCAAGTTGAACAATGCGCTCCTTATATTGTCGATTGGGTGGAGAGCCAAATTACTCGTCAATAAGTTTCGTAGTTAAATCGCTAGTTTTAAGTGTTGATTTGTTTTAGTTTATTTACATAAAGCAGAGTTCATTTATTTGTTGTGTAAATGTGAGTTATTTGCACATTAGTTGCATATTCGACCTATTTTTGAACGATAAAACAAGCCAAAAACGTTGATATACCAACTTTATGACAAAAGTCGGGCTGGCGGGATTTGAACCCGCGGCCTCTTCGTCCCGAACGAAGCGCGCTACCAAACTGCGCTACAGCCCGATGTTGAAAAATCATATGAATGTTTCAACAACGTCCGCAATGTTACAGGTTGGCACATACAATTTATTTCTATATTTTCATGCTGTATTCCCTTTTGACTACACTTAACGATTATGATTGACACGAATACTGCAATGCCTGCCGTACAAAACGCTGCAGAAGACGAAGAAACAGATAACACAAATGAAATGGGCACCGTTGAGCGCGCTGAGATGCTGCTTGCACAAGATGAAGCAATTGCTAAGCGAGTTGATGAAGGTGCAACGCTTGATGAAGCAATAGACCCAAGTAACAAGGAATTTGGTCCACTTGCGCATCCTGAGCAAGTGCAAATGCGTGTTGCTAAGCGTGCGATGATGCTTAAGGAAGGTGTGCAGCCTTATCCAGTTCATCTTAATGTTACGGACACTATTGATGATGTTCGTAAGCAGTTTGACGGTAAGCTTCAAGCTGGCGAAGAAACTGATACCGAGGTTGGTATTGCAGGTCGTGTTCTTTTCTTGCGTAATGCAGGTGGATTGTGTTTCGTGAAACTTTCTGCTGGAGATGGAACTACGATTCAGGCTATGGTTTCTAAGAAGGAAATTGGCGATGAATCCATTAAAAGCTTCAAGCAGATAGTTGATTTAGGCGATCACTTGTATGTGCGTGGTCGTGTGATTTCTTCAAAAACAGGCGAGTTGTCAGTATTTGTAACCGAATGGGCGATTGCTGCTAAGGCTTTACAACCTCTTCCTGCTTTGCATAAGGAATTGAGTGATGATACTCGCACACGTAAGCCTTATATTGGCATGATTGCAGATGAGAAGATTCGCGATATGGTTCGCAAGCGTTCTCGCGCTGTTGCTTCTCTTCGTCGCACCTTCGACAGTCATGACTTCTTGGAAGTTGAAACTCCAATGTTGCAAACTGTTCATGGTGGCGCTGCAGCTCGACCATTTACTACTCATATGAACGCTTTTGATATTGATCTTTATTTGAGAATTGCTCCTGAGCTTTTCTTGAAGCGTTGCTTGGTTGGTGGCATTGAGCGAGTGTTCGAAATCAATCGTGATTTTAGAAATGAAGGTGTGGATGCAACTCACGCTCCAGAGTTTACGATGCTTGAGGCTTATCAAGCTTATGGAACATACGATACGATTGCAGAACTTACTAAAGAATTGATTCAAAAATCTGCGATTGACGCTTTCGGATCTACTAAAGTTACTTTGCTTAACGGCGAAGAATATGATTTCGGTGGCGAGTGGAAGCAAATTACAATGTATGGTTCGCTTAGCGAGGCTTTGGGTGAAGAGATTACTCCTGAAACTTCTGTTGAGCATTTAGGCAGACTAGCAGATAAACTCGGCGTTGAGCGCGATGAAGTTGAGAATCACGGCAAGTTGGTTGAGCACTTGTGGGAGCATTTCTACGAGGATAAGCTTTATGAGCCAACATTTGTGCGCGACTTCCCAGTTGAAACAAGCCCGCTTGTTAAGGGTCATCGTACGAAGCCTGGAATGGTTGAGAAGTGGGATTTGTATGTTCGTGGATTCGAACTTGCAACCGGCTATTCAGAGCTTAATGATCCTGTTGTTCAGCGAGAACGTTTTGTTGCTCAAGCTAAGGATGCTTTGGCTGGAGATGTTGAAGCAATGGATATTGACGAGGACTTCATTGAAGCTCTTGGTGTTGGTATGCCTCCTGCAGGCGGAATGGGCATGGGTATTGATCGTTTGCTTATTGCGCTTACTGGTGCAACTATTCGCGAAACTATTACATTCCCACTTGTAAAGCCATTGCGCTAGTTGATGCAAAATTTAATGCAAGTAGTCGTACGAAACGAATAGACTAGGTAATTATGACATATAAATTAGTATTGCTCCGACATGGTCAGAGCGCATGGAATAAAACCAATCAGTTTACTGGTTGGGTTGATGTACCGCTGACTGAGCAAGGTGTTGAGGAAGCTAAGCATGGTGGCGAGCTTCTTAAAGAGAAGAATGTTCTTCCAGACATCGTGTTCACTTCTTTGCTTCGTAGAGCTATCAATACAGCAAATTATGCTCTTGATGCAGCAGATCGCCTTTGGATTCCAGTTCGCAGGAGCTGGCGTTTGAATGAGCGTCACTATGGTGCTTTGCAAGGTAAGAACAAGTCTGCAATTCGTCAAGAATATGGCGATGAGAAGTTTATGATTTGGCGTCGTTCTTACGCAACTCCACCTCCTGAGATTGATTCAAACGATCAATATTCTCAATCTAATGATCCTCGTTATGCAGGGGAGCCAGTCCCAGAAACTGAGGCTTTGGCAAATGTTGTAACTCGAGTGACACCTTATTGGGAGTCCGATATTATTCCAGAACTTAAGTCAGGCAAGACTGTAATGATTGCAGCTCATGGCAATAGCTTGCGCGCTATTGTTAAGATGCTTGATGGCTTGAGCGAGGAAGAGATTTCAAAGGTTAATATTCCTACAGCTATTCCTTTGCTTTACGAGTTGGATGAAAACTTTAAGCCAATTAAGCCTCGTGGTGAATACTTGGATCCAGAAGCTGCTGCTGCTGGCGCTGCTGCTGTTGCTGCTCAAGGTCAAAAGTAATAGTCTGTTATTATTTTAAAAAAGTAGGTCTGTAAAACAAGCTTTGCAGACCTACTTTTTTGTATTTTGCTTGTATTTTAGTTATTTAGTAATTAACTCTTTATTCAACAATCGTGTCTTTATCTGGCTCTGGCTTCTTAGACGGATCGAAACCTGAAACAATAAACACTACTTGCCTTGCTGCAGCTACGCAATGATCTCCAATACGCTCAATAAACCTGCTTAGTAAAACTAAATCAATAAGTTGTTTACGCGTTCCATGCCAAGAATCACTTTCAACAGTTGAGAAAATCTTCTCGTGCAACTTATCAAGTGTATCGTCACTATCTATTATTGCATTTGCAATTTCGACATCATGCTTTGAAAGCATATCTGTTAGTCGTCCAGAAAGCACGTGCAGAAAATCGATCATCGAAGTGACAGTATCTTTAGCTTCTTCAGGTATTGCTGAATCAGGCCAAGTTCGTCTTGTAATTTGTGCTACGTGGCTTGTTAGATCTCCCATGCGTTCGAATGTAGTTGCTAGTCGCATTGTTGCTACAACTTCTCGCAAATCTGTTGCAACTGGATTTTGTCTTGCAAGCAAAGTTAAGCATTGGTCAATTACTCTATCTTCTAGTGCATCAAGTTTTATATCTTGGTCTATGACTTCTTGTGCAAGATCTATATCTGCTTTAACTAACGCGTTTCCAGAATCGTTCATGGCTTTTGCTACAAGCTCAGCCATGCGTTCTAAGTCTTTAGCCACGGCTTTCATCTCTTCGTTGAAAATCACTCTCATGGTGTGTCCTTTCTTGTTCGCGTAATTGTTTGCAAGCGCTCTATCTAATTATAAGTGACGCTTACAACTAAGATTGTGATTTTTTAGAGTGAATTGTTAAAAGTTTCTAATTTGTCTTAGGATTTTATTAACTGAGATACAAGAATTACAATATATTTTATTTAGTGTTACTAAAACGTGAGAAATATGAGATTATAAAAATATGCCTCAAGATTCTTCAACTGTTGTGTTTATAGTATTTGGCGTTGTTGTTGTATGCGTCTTGTTAGCTTTGTTTATGCTTATATCGGATTGGTTTTTGCCCCTCTCTAATTGCATTATTCAATTTTTTTCTAGATTTAAGTGTTTTATATTAAAATCTTTTAGATTTTCTAAAGCAAATCTAAATAATATTCCTTATGATTCTTCCTCGAACGCAGATGATATTAGCGAAGATGCTTCTAAAGTTTTGGCTATGCTCAATTCTCCAACTATTGTAATTGATTCTGAAAATGATGTGATTCGTGCAAGCTTTGAAGCTTATATGCTTGGAGTTGTTGCTGATGATGATTCGATTGTTGAGCCAAAAGTAATACGTGCAGTTAATAATGTTCGTTCTTCTGGAACATGTGAGCGTTTTAATTTAGTTACTTCTACTCCTGACAGATATATTGATGTTCAAGATGATGTTTTTAGCTTAGATCACGATTCTTATGAGTCTAGAGATAATTGTGAGAATTGTAAAACATCTGCTTTATCAACAGTAACTAGACCTAATTGGCTTAATGTTACGGTTGGAAGTATTGGAAATGGCTTGATTGTTGTAATTATTGAAGATACTAGTGCTGCTCATCGTTTTGCTCAAACTCGTGAAGATTTTATATCTAATGTTTCTGATCAGCTTATAAGTTCTACTCGCATGATTTCAAATTTGACTAAAGTTTTGCAATTTGAGCGTGTAAGTGATGTAAGCGAAGAGAAAATAAAAAATGTAGCTGCGCTCGCAAATAAATCGTCTAAGCGTCTTGAACATATGTTAGAAGATTTGTTGCTTTTAATCAGCGCTCAAGATCCTATAAATCCTAATGATTCAAGTATTTTATCTGTTAAAGATATTATTGATGAAGTTAAAAATCAGGTTGTTTCTTTAGCTGCAAATTGTTGTGTGAAAATTAGAGTCCAATCTGAGTCTTCTTTGAAAGTTTTAGGTTATGAAAATCAGATTTGTACTGCTATTCGTAAATTAGTCGAAAATGCTATTGTTTATTCTCATAAGAATGGCGTTGTTTCTATTAAAACATCTGTGTCAGGGAGTGGAAAATATGCTCTTATTAAAGTAGTAGATTGCGGTGTTGGAATTCCGCTATGCGATCAATCGCGTATTTTTGAACGTTTTTATCGTTCTAGTAATCAAAACGATAATAGTCAAGACGGTGTTGGTCTAGGGTTGGCAATTGCGAAGCATGTTGCATTAACACATAATGGTTGGATTACTTTGTGGAGTAAGCCTAATCAAGGTACAACTGTAAATTTTGTTTTGCCTATAGCTCCGATTGGTGCTGATTTATTGTAAAATGCTCTTTTATAGGTCAAAATATTGAAAGTTTAAGTTGTTGGGGATTAAGAGTGGAAGAAAATATGGATATTTTTAATACTTGCGATTGTGACTCTAGTGCCAAATGTGATGAAAATAATTCTGTTAATCCTCCTGTGGCTGAAAAAATTCCAGAAAAACGTGAATATCATGGTGATATTTTTATAGATAATTATGCTTGGATGAAGGATTGTAATAATCCTGTTGTTCGTAAATATATTGATGCTCAAAATAAGTACACTTCGTCTAAAGTCGCGCATTTAAGTGGATTGCGTAAAAAATTATTTCAAGAATTGAAGTCAAGAGTACAAGAAACAGATATGTCTGTACCAACTCGAATGAATGGATATTGGTATTATGTGCGAACTTGTGAAGGGAGTCAGTATGCAATTCAGTGCAGAATTCCAGTTATTAAAGATGATGATTGGGTTGCACCTGTAATTGATGAAAAAGCAGAACCTGGAACTACAGATTATGAAGAAGTTATTTTTGATGCAAATTTAGAAGCCAATATTACTAATTCATCGTTTTTTAGACTAGGTGGGATGGATGTAAGTTTAGACGGTATGCGCATGCTCTATGGAATAGATGTTCATGGAGACGAGCGATATGACTACTATATTCGCGATCTTCACATTGAAGAATTTGCATCCTCAAAGCGTAGAACTGTCACTTATACTCAATTAGATGATTCTTGGAAAGGTATTTCTTCTGCATCTCTTTCTCCTGATGGAAAATGGGTGTGGTATGTGCGATTAGATGATGCATGGCGTCCATATCAAGTTTTCAGGCATAAAGTAGGAGAACCAACAAGTAGTGATGTAAAAGTTTATGAGGAATTAGACGAGCGATTTTGGGTAAATGCATCTATTAGTTTTGATGATAGGTATGTAGTAATTTGTAGTGATTCCAAGACTACTTCTAAAGTGCTTATAACTCCTTTAAGTTCTCCAGAAGACGATTTTCGCATGGTTGTTAATCCTATTGATGGAGTTGAGTACGATGTATCTTTTGCTTGTTTTGAGCATGGTGGCGAAGATGGTGAAGATATTCCTTTAGTTATTATTAACCATAATGCGCGTAATCCTAATTTTGAGATTGATGTTATTGATATGCGCAATCCTGTAAATAATTCTTACTCAAATAATTTTGACATTATTTGTAAGAATATGCCATACGATATTGGAGATGGAGTTTGTATTGCTTCTGGATCTCCTTACGGATGCGAAAAAGGTGATGAAGTCATTCATGATGCTTCTAATATGCCAATTAGCACTCCTTATTTTGTTGCTGAAAATCCAAGTATTATGCAAGGATGCGTAGGTTTAAGTATTGATGGATTATCTATGTATAAAAATTATGCATTGATAACTTATCGTGCAAATGGCTTGCCTCATTTGGCTGTTGTGTCTAAGGCTGAAGCTGTTAAAGATTTTCTTGACGCAAGACCGTGGAATTTTAGAGAAATTTGTGTAAATAATATTTTAGATTCTGCTGAGTGTTCTGACTTTGCTGAGTGTTCTTCATTTGACGCTGAATGCTTTGATTCCAATAAATCTTCAACTGAAAGTTATGCTAATTCTTCTGTTAAAGATTCTTCTGCTAACTCTTCTGCTAAAGATTCTTCTAGTTTTCAAACAAGAGTAAAACTTCAAACAATCTCGCAAAAAGATGTAAATGCTAATAGGTTGTATTCTATTTACCCTGTTGGAAACCCCTCTTACGAAGCTCCATGTTTACGTTATGCTTTTTCTAGTTATGCTACTTTAGGTCAATTGCGTGAATTAAATCCAATAACAGGTGAAGATAGACTTTTAAAAAAAGGTAAAATTCTTGGCGATTTTGATGAGAATCGCTATGCTGAACGCAGAGTTTGGATTATTGCTAGAGATGGTGAGCGTGTTCCTGTTTCGTTGGTGTGGAATCGCGATACTGTAGCTAATACAAACGCTATGTTTATAACTGCTTATGGTGCTTATGAAATAAGTTCAGATCCAGCGTTTTGTGTTTCTAGATTAAGTTTATTGGATCGCGGAGTCTTGTATGCGCAAGTACATGTGCGTGGCGGTGGAGAAATGGGTCGAGCTTGGTATGAACAAGGTAGACGACGTAATAAAAAGCATACTTTTGAAGATTTTATTGATGCAACTTATTCATTACAAGAACAAGGATATGCGTCTTGTGAACAAACTGTTGCAAATGGAGGTTCTGCTGGCGGTCTTCTTATGGGAGCTGTGGCAAATATGGCTCCTAATCTTTATTCTGGAATAGAAGCCGATGTGCCTTTTGTTGATTCTCTTACAACTATGTTGGATACTTCATTGCCTTTGACTGTAACTGAATGGGATGAATGGGGAGATCCTTTAGACAATGTTGAAGATTATAAATATATGAAATCTTATTCTCCTTACGAAAATATTCCTGAATTTTCAAGTAATTCTAAGAGTGAGAATTGTGGAAATACTTTGAATCATTTTCCAAAAATATTGATTACTACTTCTATGAACGATACTAGAGTTCTTGTTACAGAGCCAATTAAATGGTTAGCTCGTTTACAGGAATCTGGAATTGACGCTATAGCGTATATACAAACAGACGGCGGTCATGGAGGAACTTCTGGAAGATACAATAGTTGGAAAGAAGTATCTTATGAAAATGCTTGGTGTCTTGATGCTATGAAAGTAAGTTTATAAATTAGTTTTATAGAATTTTTCCTATTTGTTGTTGCTGAGTTCTCGGAGTTTCTCTCATCGCAAGATTTTTACATTGCTCTAAGAGAAACTCCGAGAGCTCTTTGCATGTTTAGTCTTTTAATCTTCGGCTAATCACCGAGATTTTTCAATTTTTCTTCTTCATTCGATGAATCACCACTTCGTGCTGAGGTTCATCTCATTCAGGGCGAAAAATCTTAAATCTCTGCCTAACTAATAGCAAAGAGTATTTTGTCAAAAAACTATGAATTATTTGTTTGAATAATAAAATGCATTATAATGTTATATCCATTATCCTGTATCATGTGTAGATGACTTATGTCGAATCTGTCAATAAGTGATTGAAAAATGTATTAAAATAGATGGTGGTTATATATAATTGTTTATGGAGTTGTCAAAGTAGCCCAATGAAGATAGCTGCTTACGAATATTGGAGGTAAAAGTGGTATTAAAGAAGAGTAATTTTAATATCGCAACGGAAGATTTGCCTCTTTCTCACACTACTTTGTTTAAGCATGTTCCTTTAGATGAAGCTCGTGAGCTATTTGAGAGTTTAAGGCAATCTGTGTTTTCTAAAGGTGATGTGATTTTTAATGAGGGAGATAAAGATCACAGAATGTATCTTCTTGAGCGTGGTCGCGTTAAGCTTGTAAGACATTCTCGTGATAATCGTATTCAACTTTTAAGTATTCACACTCATGGTGAAATTCTTGGTGAAATACCAGTTTTTGATCCTGCAGGTGGTCCGCGTACTGCATCTGCAATTGCGCTAACAGATAATACGTCTGTGTTGTGGGTGGAACACGATGTGCTTTTTGCTTGGATTGGTAAGCATCCTATGGTTGCTGTGAGCATGTTACAAGTTTTAGCTGCACGACTTCGTGCAAATAATGAACATATTTCCGACTTAGTGTTTATGGATGTTCCAGCGCGTTTAGCTAAGACTATATTGAATTTAGCTTCTAGATTTGGCGAGCCTATTCGTGAAGGATTATTAGTTCAGCATGATTTAACGCAAGAAGAATTAGCTCAATTAGTTGGATCTTCTCGTGAAACAGTTAATAAAGCTTTGATGGATTTTTCTAATCGAGGATGGATTAAACGTCGTGGAAGGTCAATTATTATTTTCGAACCCGGAATGTTGATTCGTAGAGCAGAACGTTAAATAGTTTAAATAGTTCAAATAGTTTAAATAGTTTGAATAGCTTGAATAGTTAAATAGTTCGAATAGTTCAAATAGCTTGAATAAATGTTAAGAATAAGAATTATAAAAATAGATAATAATTCCTAAAAATAGTTGCGAAAATAATTTAAATAAAAAATTTCAGAATAAATGATTTCAGAATAAAAAATTTTGTGACCAATAATCAATAGCGGAAATTGTGGGCGATGAGGGACTCGAACCCCCGACATCCACCGTGTAAAGGTGGCGCTCTAGCCAGCTGAGCTAATCGCCCGCTTGAAACAAGATACATTATGGTATGTACTAGAGTCAAGTTGTGTCGTAATATTTTTTACTTTTGCTTATTTTTCACTTTTATTACATTTTATTTTCTTAATCTACAAGCCGGAAGATTGTTCACGTCTTTTCCAGATCTAATAACTTCTAAAGCTTTCAATGCTTCGTCAATCGTTGCGACTTTTACAACTCTCATTCCATTTGGTATGTGTCCGACTACTTCGTCACAATTAGATTCTGGCGCTAAAAACCAAGTTGCTCCGTCACGTTTTGCTCCTATCATTTTTAGGCGTATTCCGCCTATTTCTCCAACGTTTCCTTTCTCGTCAATAGTGCCTGTTCCTGCAATTACTTTTCCGCCTGTTATATCGTATTTAGATAGCTTATTTAGTATTCCGAGAGTGTATATCATTCCTGCAGAAGGTCCGCCTATATCTTCTACATGTAGAGATATTTTTTTGCCTTCAGCAGATAATCCAAGTTCTTTAGCTTTATTTTTTGCAGCTTTTATTGCGCTATCTTGAGATGAATTCATCTCATTTTCTGATTCTTCTTCGTATTGATTTGCTGTTTGACCAATAGGAACTATCAATTCGCGTGGAAGAACATCGCGATTTGGGTTAAGCCAAGATGTAATAGCGTTCAATGTTGATGTTTCATATCCTGGTACGCCTGAAATTCCAACTGTAAGCAATAGTAATTTTCCAGATTTTTTTGATGCATCTGTTTTTATATTTATAACTTCTAATCCATCGATTTTACCCATTACGTCTTGTGTAGGCCCTGGTTCTTCAATTACGTAAGCGCTCGGAAGAATCAGTGCAAATATTGCAAGTATTACAGCTGCTATTCCAATAAAATACCTAATCGAGTGGTATGAAAAGTAACAATAAACTGATTTCGAGCATGATTTAATAATCGTAACTAATTTTTCAAAATTGTCTTTTATAATGTGCGTAATACAAGGAAATTTAAGCATGCTAATAATAATACTCGAGCATGTGTTGTGGCGCGAGTCGAAACAGTCGCGTAAAGTATAGCAAATAGGATTATTCGCTCAGGAGGTCAATCGTCGATGGCTCAGAACACCAATACTTCTCGTAATACTTCCAGTATGGAACGAGTTGGAAAGCGTAAGTTCGGTTATAATGTATCGCAAGTAAATGAATTTCTTGAGCGTGCTCACAAATCGTATGTGAGCAACGATATGGAATTGACTCAGAAAGATATTCAAGAAGTATCTTTTGATTTGGAACGCAATGGATATGTTATTTCTCAAGTTGATGCTGCGTTATCTCGTTTAGAAAATGCTGTAGTAGATAAAATCACTGAGTATGATATTTCTCATCGAGGTCGAGTTGTTTGGAAAGCAGAACTTGAAGATATTTATCGCACTTTATTAAAGCATGCTAAGCGCGCTGAGCGTCAACGTTTTGCTCCAGGCGAAGATAAGCGTCCTTCATATGATCGTACTCAAGTAGATGAGTTGGTTAATCAGATTTTAGATAAAATAGCTGTTTCTTTGGGTCGTGCTCCTTCATGGGATACTGAAGAAGATATTCTTAATGAAATTGAGTCTGAATTTGTGTCTGATATTGTTTTTACACAACGTAAAGGTAAGCGCGGATATGATGAGCGTCAAGTTGATTATTATTTGAATGCTTGTGTTCGCGTATTAAGTAAGCTTGAGTCTTATGACCGTATTTCTAATGATTTAGATGTGAACGCTGCTGATTCTTATGAGGATTCTAATTCAGAAGAGAAATCTGATTCTGAGTTTGGTTTGTCTTCTTTAGTAAAAAATAGTGAGGATAATTCAGCTGAATCTAGTGAAAAAAATGTATCTAGTTTGCCATCATTTGCTCCTACTTCCTCTAGTGCTAATGCTGAAGGAACTGTTGAAGCTGCACTAAGCGCATCTAATCTTTTTGGTGATTCTAATGCTGAGTTAGATAAAGAAAATCCTGTAGTATCTTCTTCGTTAAGTGATTTGGCTAATGGAGCTGTTCCTGAAAAGCAAAGTATTTTTGCTCCAGTTGAACATGATTCAGATGATGATAATTCTGATACAGATGACGATATGGTCCAAAGCGCAACTGTATTGTCTAATGTTAATAAGTCATCTGCTCCACTTCCTCCAGCTTTTCCTCCTGCTCCTAAGAAAAGCAGTTCTGAGCCTTTAGTTTCTGAGCCTTTAGTTTCTGATTCCTCAAATTCGGATTTGAATTCTAATAGTGAGGATCATTCTTCGCTTAATTTTGAGCAAAGTCGAAGCCTTAATTTAGATATACCTGACTTATCTTTCCCAATAATGAATAAGTTAGGCTCTTTCGACAGCTCTTCGGATAGTGATACTTCAGATAGCGAGAATAATTAGATTCGATCCTAAATTATATACGGCAATTTAGGAAGTGTTTTTAGTAAGAAAATATGCCTGTATATAGTGATGAAGCGGTAGTGCTTAGAACTTTTCCACTTGGTGAAGCAGATCGTATAGTTATTATGCTTACTCGTAACCATGGGAAAGTTAAGGCTGTTGCAAAAGGTGTGCGGAAATTAAAATCGCGTTTTGGCGGAAGACTAGAACCGTTTATGCGCGTTAGCACGTTGATTGCTAAAGGCAAATCTCTTGATGTTATTTCGCAAGCTGTTTCGCTGTATGCCTATGCAGCATCTATATGCGCAGACTATGATTTGTATAAATATGCAAATCTAATGGTTGAAGTTGTAGACGATATTGTTGGTGATTCATATCAAGATTCTTCTTCACAATACGCATTGCTTATTGCTGCTTTATCTGCACTTTCTCGTAATGCACATTCTCCTGAAACAATAGGAATGTCGTATGTTATGCGTGCATTATGTATTGCAGGCTGGTTGCCACGTATTGATTCTTGTGCTGTGTGCGGAACGAATGAAAATCTTTGCTATTTTAGTCCATCTTCTGGTGGTATTACCTGTGCTTCTGATTGTTCTAGTGAATCTTTACGTTGTAATGATGAAGTTCGCCAGAAAATTCGTGCATTGATACAAGGAGATTGGAATAATCTTGATGGAAGTGCTTTAGATGATGTTGTTGTTGCTTGTGTGAAATCTTGGTGTGAATATTATTTAGAACGTCCGATTCGTTCTATGAATTTTTCGGATAGTTTTTAGTTTAAGAAGTAAGTAATAAGTAGTATTTTTACGTTTTAATTCTTTCTTTATGTTCTGATTTTTTAAGTCAGTTTTAAGTAAATTTATGTTTTACTAATGTATACTTGTTTAATAGTTTTGCGTAATAATTTGCATATTTATGTAATAATTTGCGCTAGCTGATTGATTTATGATCAGAAAGTGATGACAATATTTTATAACTGTGATCATTGAGTTTGGAGGTTTTAAATGAGCGATGTCAATAATAGTATTGATGATTTTAGTAGCAAAAATCAAGTGAATAATACTCCTGAAAATAGTAATTATTCTAATGAAGATAACAATAATAGTTTCAAACAACAACAAGATTCTAGTGCTTATGAATCATCTATGAATTCAGATGCTAGTATTTCGTTCGATCCTAAATCTTCTTCGCCTTCTTCAGATTCTTCAAATCTTCACGGTCAATCTTCGCAGTATCCACAAGCTCAGTATCCTCAGGCTCAGTATCCTCAAGCGCAGTATCCTCAAGCGCAGCCTCAGCAATCTCAGTATTCTCAGATGCAATTCAATCAGCAGAATGCGCAATTTAACCAGCCTTCTCAGCCTTATGCACCTCAAAATTATAACCAGTCTTCTCAAGCTTATAATCAATTTAATCAGCCGCAGTTTGCTCAAGCGCAAGCTCAGTATGCTCAGACGCAACAACAGTATCCACAAGCTCAATATAATCAAGCTCAATATAATCAAGCTCAATATAATCAAGCTCAATATCCACAATCTCAGTATTCTCAGATGCAATTTAATTGTCAGTCTAGTTATAAGAAGCCTGATTATTCGCATTCTATGACTTATAATCAAAACAGCTCTCAATATGGATATAGGCAAAATGCTGAAACTGAACGCTTAGAAACATACTATACTTCTACATGGAATAAAAGAGAAAAAATATTATTAGCTATTATTTGCGTAGTTTCTATTGGCTTTACATATTTGTCTAATAAAGTTTTATATGATTCGTTTAATTCTTATTATCTTTATCGTCATTATTATCACACTCTGCCGAAAATTATGTTTTTATTTATAGATAACCTTTTATGGGCTTCTTATTCATTGTTACCGTTTACGCTAATATTCTCATTTGCAATAGTGCTTCGTAAAAAGTATTCAGTTATTTTACCTTCTATTTGTTCTATAGCAACTACTTTTTTGGTTCAAGCATTTCTCGACTTTATAATTTACAAAAATCATGATTTTAGCTCGTATTTGAAATTCATTGCTTATGCTATAGTGCCGACAGTTATTTTTGCTATTGTTTTAGAAATTTTGCAATGTAAGTTTATGATTCGTAAAAGATCAAATATTTTAAGTTCTATAATTTTAACGTTTGTATCTTCATTTATTTACGTATTTACTCATTTTGTTTTTTTGATTATATTATTCAAATCTAGCTATGATGTTTCTGACTACATGTATTCGATGATAAGCTCAGTTATATTATTGGTTGTTATTCCAGTGCTTGTATCTTTAATTATGAAACTACTTGGTCTTCCGAAGTTTCTTAATCCTCAAAGAGAGGAAATGAATCTGTAGCATAAGTAATTTTTCTTGAAAATAGTATTGATAATTTATTTCGCTCATTTAATGGTGTTTATAATTTATTTTGATTATTATGAATTATTGTTTTAGATGAGTGTTGTGTTCGTTTAATGGAGTTGTTAGATTCATAATTATGCTTAGCGAAAATGTTGATTATACATCTTTAGATATTCCTGCTGCTCCTTTTAGCGACCCTTCGCGCATACCTGATTTTTCTAAAAATGCAGTTCCTCGTCACATTGGCGTAATTATGGATGGGAATGGTAGATGGGCGCAAGAGCGTGGAATGATTCGCACAGAAGGTCATAGAGCTGCTGAGCCAGTTGTATTCGATATCATTGCTGGAGCTATAGAAGCTGGAGTTAGATACTTGAGTTTGTATACGTTTTCAACTGAAAACTGGAAGCGTTCTCCGCAAGAAGTACATTTTTTGATGGGATTTTCTAGGGATATTATTCGTAGACGCGTAAAACAGATGAACGATTGGGGAGTAAGAGTCAGGTGGTCTGGTAGACGTCCTCGATTATGGAAGTCTGTAATTGATGAATTAGAGCGTGCACAAGAATATACGAAGAATAATTCTACTATTGATGTAATTTTTTGCATTAACTACGGCGGTCGTGCAGAAATTGCTGATGCTTGCGCATCTATTCTTAAAGAAGTTCGAGAAGGTAAAATCAAAGGTGATCGTGTCACGGAGAAAATGATTTCAGATCATTTATATAATCCTGATGTTCCTGATTGTGATTTAGTTATTCGTACATCTGGTGAACAGCGCACGAGTAATTTTTTGCCGTGGGAAGCATCTTATGCTGAACTTGATTTTGTTCCTGAATTATTCCCAGACTACACTAGAGAAGCTTTGTGGCGTTCTATAGAGCGTTATGAGCATCGAAATCGTCGTTTTGGTGGAGTTAAAAAGTAGTAAATAAACATTATTAAACATTATAGAGTGAATATGTTAAACACTAATAGTGAAACATTCAGCGTAGGAATTTTGGGATTAGGTCTTATAGGTGGATCTTTAGCAAAACGATTAGCTAAAGAAAACTGTACTGTGTATGCATATAATCGACATTCTCAAATGTATAATCAAGCAAAAGAATTAGGAATTATATGTGTGGATAGTGTTAAAGAACTTGCACTGAAGAAGCCTAATGTATTATTCCTTTGCAATTCTTTATCTTCTATGCCAATTGTTCTTTCGCAATTAGAACATAATATAGATAAATCTATTACTACACTTAGTGATGTTGGTAGTGTAAAAAGTTTAGTTAGACAGCAAGTAAAAGAAGCTAATCTTGCAGATTGTTATGTTGGTGCACATCCAATGGCTGGAAGTGAGTTTAGTGGTTGGGAAGCATCTTGCAACGAACTTTTAGATAGTGCATTATGGGCATTGACTGTAGACTCTTGTACGCAATTATGGCGTGTAGCAAATGTTTTACATGTTATTACTAACGTATGTAAAAATAGAGCAATAGTAATTAACGATAGTGTTCACGACAAATCAGCTGCTTTAATATCTCACATGCCTCACGTTGTTGCTACTGCGCTAGCAAACGTATTATGCAATAATCCTAATCGCAATATTGCAATACAGCTCGCTGCTGGATCTTGGAGAGATATGACGCGTGTATCTTTAACTGATCCACAGCGCACTCGTGCTATGGTTAGCGAAGATAGAGATAATGTGTCAATACTTTTGCGCTCGCTTATTGCGCAGTTAGATAAAGCTGCAAGTATGTTAGAAGATTCTGCACAAAATTCGGATGATGCTGAGCGAGAATTTTTTGATGAAGCTAAAGCTTGGCGTGAATATAAGTATGCTATGCGTTTAAGTAAAAGTAAAAATATTTCAAAAAAGCATTTAGAGCACGGTTGTGAGTGTGATTCTTGTGAGTGTGATTCGTCATCTTCTTGGCGCGAGAATCTTTTGAATTCTGCTAAAAAAGGTGAAGAAATTATTGGAATTTCAAATAATAAAGACTTTTTTGATGGAAAGTTTTATGCTGCTAACAAGCTTTTTGTTGATAGTAAATATTCATATGAATTTCTTGTAAGAAAAAACGCAAATATGTTGAAATTTATGCGTTAAGTGGTGATCTATGCAATCGCAAAATAAATCTTGTTCTATAGATAGTTTTAATCTTCCGGATGTAATTCCTATGGGCGCTCGAATTGTTGTTAGAACTTGCAAAATCAGAAATATTCCAGGTGAATCTGAGTGTAAGCATCGTGAATATTATGACGTTATTGGTCATGTGATTGATTGGGATGGTGTAACTCTTCATATAATGCGAGATCCTGCTGCTAATGGTTCTCGTCCTGCTCAAGAAATGTATATAGACTCATCGGAAATAGTTCGGTGGAAACCTATTTTAGAAAGGCGATTTCAAAAACCTTTGAAATAATATATTCTTTCAATTAAAGTGCTGAGTTAAATATTAAAAATTAGATTTAATCAATGGTGAAAGCTATGAAGAATATGCGATTTTGTAAGCTTCTTGAAGATTATTGTTCGTATATTACAAACAATAAAGGTTTAAGTAAGCATACTGTTAAAGCGTATGGTTCAGATGTTGAGCGATTTCTTAAATGGTGTGAAGATTGCGGTGAAGAAGAACTAAATAGACTTTCAACTAACGATATTAGATTATGGATGGCTTATGAGTCTTCACAGGTTGTTCGTTCTAGTTTAGCGAGGAAAGTAGTAGCTATTCGCGGATTTTTAGATTGGTGTGTGCATTCAAATAACATAAAATCTAATCCTGCACAAATTATTTGTACTCCTAAAATAGCAAATGTTCTTCCAAATGTATTAGATGAATCCCTTGCGAAAAGACTTATGGACTATGCGGATTCGCAAAGTGATTCTGTTTCTTTCAAGTCTTTTTCTGTGAATGAAAGTTTATGTAATAATTCAAATTTAAGTGAGCAGAATAAATCTTCTGATATTTCTTATAATTCTGATAATTCTAATAATTTTGATAATTCGGATAGTTCTGTTAATGAATCTTCAAGTGGTTCTGACGGGTCTGATAGTGAGTATTCTGATATCTCTGACGGGTCTGATAGTGAGTATTCTGATATCTCTGACGGCTCTGATAGTTCTGTTAATGAATCTTCTGGTAACTCTGATAGTGAATCTTCTAGTAACTTTGTTAAACCAGCTAATAAATCTTCTCATGATAGGGCATTGCGTTTGCGTGATACTGCAATGTTAGAGCTTCTATATGCTACAGGTATGCGTGTTGGGGAACTTGTACTTTTAAGCTTGAATGATGTTAATTTTGAAAATAATACAGTTAAGGTTACAGGTAAAGGCAATAAGCAGAGAGTAATACCATTTGGTATACCAGCTGCGCGTGCTTTGCAAGAATGGCTTTCTACTTATGGGCGAGGAGAGCTTGTAAAAGTAGATTGTTTTGATAATTTTTCAAATAAAGGTTACGGTGATGTTATAGAGCTTAATAAGAAAAATCGTAATCATGAATCGAGTCGTGAAATAAATGATACTGCTGAAAAAGCTTTATTTGTTGGAGCTCGTGGAAAGAGGATAGATCAAAGGGTAGTTAGAGAAGTAGTTCATAGAATGGCTGCTCTAGCTCATGTTCCAGATATTTCTCCTCACTCTTTGCGACATAGTGCTGCAACTCATATGCTTAATGGTGGAGCTGATTTGCGTGAAGTGCAAGAATTATTAGGTCATTCTTCGCTTACAACTACTCAAAGATATACTCATGTTTCAATTGAAGCTCTAAAAAAACGTTATTCTCAAGCATTTCCTAGAGCGTAGCTTATAGGCGATTCTTATTATTTATATTTTTGTGTTGTTGCGTTTGTTCTATTGTAGTGTTTTCTTGTAGCGTTTTCTTGTAGTGTTTCTTCTTGCTGTCTTTGTCTTTCTTGTTTTTGTCTTCCTGTATTGCTGTTTTTGTCTTTCCTGTTGTCTTTCCTGTTTTTCTTGTTTATTCGTGTTTTCGTATTTTTGTGTTTAGACTAGACTCTTATATATACGTAAAAATCAGAAGGTTTAATATGATTGCAATTACAACTTCAAACTTAAATGGTATTCGTGCAGCTTCTAAAAAGGGTATGCTTGATTGGTCTGATTCGCACACTTCTGATGTGTGGTGTATGCAAGAAGTGCGTGCTCCTCAAGATGCAATCGATGCAATTATGTCGAAAATTAAAATTGGATATATCGAATCTGAAAATAATGAGATTAAAGAAAATTCTCATGAAAACGACAATTTTACGTATATCAACGAAGTTTGCAAAGTAAAAGGTCGTGCTGGCGTAGCACTAGTTACATCACTTCCTGTAGTTGGAAAGCGCTATGGATTGCCTGGTTTAAGTGAGGATGTGGATTCTGGACGTTGGATTGAAACAGATGTGCTCACTCCGCAAGGTTATGAGATTACTGTTGTAAGTGTCTACGTTCATGCTGGCAATGTTGATGACGTTGAAAAAATGCATCAAAAATTCCGATTTTTAGACACAATGCTCACTCGTTTAGGTGAACTTCGTGATATCGCTGCAAGCGGTGGGAATCAGGCGATTTTATGCGGTGATTTTAATATTGCGCACACTGCTTTAGATATAAAAAATGCTAAAGCTAATGAAAAAAATGCTGGATTCTTGCCTGAAGAGCGTGCTTATATTGACCGTTGGATTAACGAGTATGAGTTTGTTGATGTTATGCGAATGCTTGCAGGAGATATTCAAGGTCCATATACATGGTGGAGTCAGCGCGGTAAGGCGTTTGATAATAACGTTGGATGGAGATTAGATTATCAATTTGCTACTCCAGAGCTTGCTGAAACAGCTTGCGGATTTGTTATCGATCGAGCACAAAGTTACGATACTAGATGGTCGGATCATGCTCCTTTAACGATTCGATATAATTTGTGATAGTAGTTTCATTGTTTCGTTGTGCGTTTGTATTGTTGTGACTTTTTTTAAATTTAGTATTGTTTTGCTTTTAATTTAGAAAATAGTTTCAATACACGCATAAATATGGTGCTTTGCTTGTGGTAGTCTTAGTGAGTCGAGCAATCTTAAATAATTTATATAATGCTGATTGTTTTTAAGTTGTAATTATAAGAAACGAGGAATGATGGGCTGGTTTGGTTTTAAGCGCGGATCTCATGCTGCTAATGCAAAGTCCACTAAGGAAGTGGAAGAATCGCGTGAAAAACAACAAGATTTAGATAATAAAGAAGATAACAATTATATCAGCGCTTCAAAAACGTCTGATAATTATGATGATTCTGCTGATTCTGCTAATTCTTCTGATTATGATGGTGAAATACAGCATGGTCCTTGGGATGTCAATGATGATAATGTTCCAGACTATAGTGATTATTTGGATTTGGGTTCTTTTTATCTACCGTTCCTTCAAGGAATTTCGTTGCGTTTGAAGAAGCATCGTGAAACAAATCATATAATGGGAGTTATTGCTACATATGGTTCATCAAGCGTGTCAATCGAGGCATTTGCAGCACCTAAGTCTAGTGGGATTTGGGATGATATTCGTAAAGAGCTTATTGAGAGTAATGACAAAATAACTGAAATAGATGGAGCTTTTGGTAAAGAATTGCTTCTTCCAGTAAGCGTTGAAGGTAAAACTGTACAAACTAGATTTGTTGGTGTAGATGGTTCGCGTTGGATGCTTCGTGGCATATTCTCTGGGCAGGCTGCTGAACAATCTATGAAAAATAGTGATGAAACTTTAGCACTTAATGGCTGGTTCTCAAATATTGTTGTGAATCGAGGAGATGAACCTATGGCTCCTCGTGATTTAATTCCTATGCATGAACCAATAACTGCTAAGCAGCGCGCTGAAGCGTTGAGAGATGCACTAGGGCTTTCTGAAGCTACTGTTGAAGTGGAAGATGCTACTGGTGAAAGCTCTGGTGAGAACTCTGGTGAAAGCGGTGATAGTTCTCAAGATTCTATTCTAAAGCGTGATGATAGGCCTTTAGGTAAAGATCAGCAAGTTGAAGTTAAGACTACTCTTACTCGTGGCCCTATGTTCTCAGAAATTAGATAGAAGTAATCTAGATTTCTATAAGTTAGATATCGATAAGCTTTCGGTTTCAAGCTAGATATTTGCGATTGAAGTAATCGTAAGTAGTTGCGAGTAGTTGTAAGTAGTAAGTTTCGTAATAATCATATTAGGCTTAGTTTTAAGTCTAATGAATGCGTTTAGCTGTAAGTCTAGTTAGAAGTACTTGTGAATAAGTCTAGTTAATATGACTTGTATAAGTTCGATAGTAAAAGGATACGCTGTTGGAGAATAATGGTTTAAGCCATAATACATCAAATAAGAAACGCTCAGGGTTGGCATCTTTGGCTTCTATTGGATCTAAAGGAAACAATTTTTCTGTAGTTGATTCAATTGGTGGAGTTCGAGGAATAGTTGAATCCATGCTACCTGGCTTATTGTTCGTTATTTGCTATGTTGTAACACGAAACGTGCAGACAACTGTTATTGCATCCGCTGTTCTTGCTGTTTTGCAAGTTGTGATTCGTCTTATTCAGAAGCAGTCGCTTATGGGAGTAATTAGCGGACTTGTTTCCATTACAATATGCCTTATTTGGGTTTGGACAAGTCATAAAGCTGGCGACTATTACGTGTTGGGATTTATTACCAATGCTGTTTACGGTGTTTTTCTTGCTATATCGCTAATTGTTCGAGTGCCTGCTTTAGGGCTTGTGATTGAGTCGATTCGTAAAATGCCTACTGAAAATTTTGGCGCTTGGCTTCATGAGTGGCTTGACTATAAGCCGCTTAAGCGAGCTTACATGTATGTTACTGGATTGTGGATTTGCGTTTTTGCGTTAAGACTTATTTTGCAAGTGCCATTATATTTGATGAATCACTTTGTGTGGCTTGGAACTGTTCGATTGATTATGGGATTGCCGTTCTGGGCGCTCGCGATTTGGGTTTCCTACTTGATTATTGCAACTCCGTTTATGAGATTGCATCATAAAAATCGTGAAGATAAAGATAAAGATAATAAGGATGAAACTAATCTTCCATTACCTCATAAGAGTGAAGATAATAAGAGTGAAGTAAATCAGAGTGAAAATAAATAAGGGCTAAGATAATCAGTGCGAAGATAATCATCGTGGGAAAATTATAGCGAAGAAAATCAGAGCGGAGAAAATCATCGTGAAACTAATCATCGTGGAGAAAATCAAAGCTCGAGCACTGTAGCTGTAAATTAGAGTGATGAAAATCAGTTCGTCCAAACGTAAAATTAAGGGGTAGTCTATGCAAGTTACGATGCGTATTGAGCGTTATGCAGATCAAGGAAGATGTGTAGGTCATCTTGATGGACGCGTTGTGTTTGTGCGATTTGCGCTCCCTGGAGAGCTGGTCGTTGTACGCATGGATGAGCCGATGCGTGCAAAAGCTCACTTTTTCACTGGTGAAGTTGTGGAAGTTTTAGAGCCTAGCGCGGATCGTGTGGAGCCGAAATGGAAACTCGCGGGTCCCTTGGCTCAGGGCGGCGGAGTTGGAGGCGCTGATTTAATTCACGTTTCTTTGCCTGGACAGATTCGTTGGAAATCTTCCGTGATTGCCAATCAATTCCAGCGTTTAGCGCATATGGATGTTTTGGATAACGATGTTAGAGTTGAGCGAATGCCAGGCGATGAGGAGCTTAACGGATTTAATTGGCGTACGCGCATGGAGTTGGTTGCTGATAATGAAGGGCGATTGTCTATGCGAAAGCGCGAGTCACATGATCGCATTGCGATTGATACTATGCCACTTGCATCGCGTGCTGTTTTAGCTGTTGCGGATTCTTTGGATTTGTGGAATCGTAAATTTGAGCCGAATTCGCAAATTCGCCTTGCTGTTCCAGAGCCTAGGGTTGAGGGTCTGGATTTTGGTGTTGATTCTAGTGATAATCCTAGTGATAAGGCTGCGCTTCTTAGTGCGATTGGCGAAAATTATGCGCTTATAGTAAACGATGAGATTGTTGCAGGTTCTGCTTTGTTGCGAGAGCGTGTACGTGTTGCTGTTGATGGTGATTCATCTCGTATGCGTACTTTTGATTACGATGTTGATGCGCGCGGTTTTTGGCAGATTCATCGCGAAGCTCCAGAGCATTTAGTGAACTATGTTTTGGGATTAGTTCGTTCTACGCTTGGTGGGCGTAGTAAAAATACGGTTTTGTGGGATTTGTATTCTGGTTCGGGTTTGTTTACTATTCCGCTTGCTACTTTGGCTAATGTGAGCGGGGGTTCTGCTGTTGGTGTTGGTGTTAGTGGTGCTGCGGGTGCTAGTGGGGCTGCTGAACCAGCTCACGTGCTTAGTATTGAGGGTGCTCCGATTGCTGTAAAGAATGCAAGGAGAAATATTGGACGTGCTGGTCTTAGTAGAGATGTTGTTGAAGCTCTTGAAGGTGATGTTGCGCAAACGCTTGAGTCACAGGTGTTTAAGGCGAGTAAGTCATCTAAGATTGTTCGCCGATTTGCGCATCCAGATGTTGTTGTGTTGGATCCTCCGCGCGCTGGCGCCAAAGCTCAAGTTTGTAAGCAGATTGCGAATTCTGGAGCAAGAAGCGTTGTGTATGTTGCTTGCGATCCGACTAGTCTTGCTCGCGATGTCGGCACTTTTAGAGAACTTGGTTACAACGTTCAGTCTTTGCGTGCGTTTGATTTGTATCCAAATACTCATCACGTCGAGAGTGTTGTATTGATGTCAAAGGCTGATTAGGTGGGTGCAAGTTTGCCCTTGTGTAGCAGGGTTTAGCGAGGGCTATCGTTAAAAGGTTTAATGCGTGGCAGTTTTAAGCTGGGTTCTTGCGGTTTTTGAGCGTGATTTTGCTGTATGTGGGAAGATGTCAACGCTCTGGGGTCGAGTGCACAGGATGTTAACGTTAAAAAGTGCACCCACTTTGCACCCAGCTGGTGAAGTGGGGATATACAGTATTACAAGCATAATATAGTAAGAAATAATATGATGCTCTAAATCAAAGTTTCAGAGTACAGAGCAATAGTTTCAGTGTTCAAAAGCAAAGCTTCATTGTATACAACACGTAATGAAGCTAGATGGGAGCGTAATGAAAATAGACGAGTAAAAATAACAAATATACAATATATAAAGGCTAGTCAATATAGATTTTTTCTTGTATAATTAGCACAAGAAAAATTAGCATAAAAGGTTGACAAGCCATGAAAAGACTGACAAAATCCTTGACAGACAGACAGACAGACAGACAGACAGTGTAGTTCTGTCTTTTTTCACGTAGACTTTTTTAATTGGCAGAAATATATACCTGATGGATAGGTATGTGTTTCTGCCTATTTTTATGCAATTTTTCAAAACAATAAAAAGAACATTATTAGATTGATAAGGAGGAAAATATGAAAACATTAGTAAAAAAGACGATGGGTCTATTGATGGCAACATTAGTAGCATTTGGTGTAATGGCCGGAACTACGCAAGCGTTTGCGGCTGAAGGACAACTTGTATATAAAGTTGATAGTCAATTAAACGTAAGCGGATCCTTTTTCTTAAAGAAAATTACAGGAACCGTTGATGTGAGTAAGACTGTAACTGCATCTCCCGTCACGCCAATTGAAGGGCAAAAAGACTCTTATACAGGTACTATAAGCGCAAGCGTGGAAGCTGCTGACCTTTTTGAAGGAGCCTACAAAGTATATGAGAAAGAAATAAAAGGACAAGGTTTTGGACCTTGGAAATTTGAAAATATAATCATGTCTAGTGAAGGTGAAAAGTTCCCTATTGCTCAGTATACGGTAAAATTCCCTTCTAACTTCCACGTTGATAAGACGGGAATTAAAGCTACGGAAAATTCATCTGCTATCAGTGGCATTGAGGCTGAATATGTAGAAAAGGATAATTCAGTTGTTATCACCATTCAATTAGGAAATTGGAATGATTATCAAGAATTCTTTAAGCTTGTAGAAAGTGAACGTAATCAAACTGGGCACGAAATTAACGTAAATATCCCATATACCGTAGAAGGAAAAGAAGAATTACTTGGAACTATAACTGGTTCAGGAATTTGTCAATTATACAAATTTGGCAATCACCCAGTTAGTGATCCAATCGTTAACATCACCTCCCCATTAAAGTCACTTGAAATCAAGAGACCGTAGGAGGCTTTGTATGAAATTACTAAAAAATATGGCTGTAACGATAGTATCAGCCACATTGATTGCATCAACAGCATTTGTGTCACCAGTGTTTGCTGCGGATAAGAGCGAACCGCTTCCATATTTAATTAAGGATTTGTTGGCTGCTCCGTCTGAATATTTGACCGATAGTGCACTAAAGAATACGTATTGGGTTGATGTGGAAAAGAAAGAGATAACCGATGGTTTTACAGGGAAAACTTATTATGGGGTATTCCCTAAGTATTTAACCTCTCCAAGTAAAACAGCGATTGCTGATTTTCCATTTAACTCTTTAGACGGCATGACTAGTACTCCAAATGCGGGGATAGTGAATAGCTCTAATACGTATTGGTTCTTGCCTGGGATGAATTTTGAAGAAAGATATGGTTATCTCGCAGGGCAAGATACGGCAGAAGGAGATACAAAACCAGGACAACATCCTACAAGCCCTATCGAAAAGCGTGTCA
The DNA here is from genome assembly GCF_049262715.1 of Gardnerella bivia. Taxonomy (NCBI): domain Bacteria; kingdom Bacillati; phylum Actinomycetota; class Actinomycetes; order Bifidobacteriales; family Bifidobacteriaceae; genus Gardnerella; species Gardnerella bivia. The sequence goes on along the minus strand of NZ_CP058399.1, from coordinate 98,265 downwards.
ACCCATTTGGCTTTGGGAAAAATGATTTATTAACTCAAGATGAAATTAAAAATCCAGTTGATAAACTTAAAGTATACGGTGATCTAAAGCTCAAGGATGCAACGGATTCCAAAGCGGTTGGTGAACTACAGCCTGGGGATCAACTGAATCTTGATTTTTCAGTTAGTATCCCATGGTTTAAGCGTTATCTCAATGGTTGGACGCTAAACTATACAAGAGTTGGTGGTATGAATGACTCTGATGTTGAGAAATTCCACAATAGCTACGGTAAGGTTGATGCAGGATTTGCTTTTACGTTAGATATTCCAGATGGTGTAGAAGTAGCTAAGGATGTGTCTGCTAAAGTTAGTGGGCTTCAGGGGTTTTCAGCTAATGTAACCAAGACAACTAATGGTAAAACACTCATTGTTACATTGAAGAAAGATAATCCTGGAACAACTCAGAAATGGCAAGACATTATTAAAGAAGTTAAAAATGTAGATACCAGCAATATCGTGATTTCAGTAACTGGTCTATCTGTGAAAAAGACAGCTACTGAAGGTACAAAATATAGAATTCGTGGAACGGTATCCGGTTTCTATGATTTCGCCAATTCTTCCACAGAGAATTTTGTGAAAGCAACCACTGCAAGAGATAATAACTGTGCTAATCGCAATTATTTCTTTTTTGCAGCTGAACAGGATTCTAAAGGGTTAGATGCGAACGGAGAAGAAAATAAGTCTAAACAAATCTCTTATTCCTTCCAAGTGAAGAAGCCTGCTCAAAGCACGGTTACATTCAAGGACGGCGATAAGACGCATGCAACAGTAAAGGTAGAAACTGGTATGGCTATTGATACTGATGCGTTGCCTAATGAGTCTATGCCTGCTAATCCAACGAAGGCTGGTTGTACCTTCAAGGAATGGAATACAAAGGAAAACGGTAAGGGTGAGACGTTTACTGGAGCAAGCAAAGTTAATAGCGATATGACTGTGTATGCTATTTACACGAAAGATTCTGTGCCGACACCGGATCCGATTCCGAATCCTCCGGCACCAAATCCGGATCCAACTCCAAACCCACCTACACCGACACCGGATCCAGTGCCTAATCCACCGACTCCGGAACTTAAACCAAATCCTCAGACACCAGCTCCTCAGCCGCAGCCTGAAAAGCATATTGGCATGATTCCTAAGACGGGTGAATCAGCATCATTTGCAGGATTGCTTGCAGCTATAGGTTTCTCGATTGCTGGACTTGCAATTCTTCGTAAGAAGAAAATGATGGAAGAAAACAATAAGTAAGCACGCTTGTTTTAAGTAACGAGCATTGCTTATTAGAAGATGGCTCTAGCGATATGTTAGAGCCATCTTTTTTTAATGTTTCAAAGCTAAAACGTTATATTAAATAGGCAGCATAATAAGACAAAACAATATAGCATATCGGCTAGCTGCGGACGTGCTCTTTGCTGTTAAAGGGCTTATTTGTCACATATAATTAAGATAATGGATTTTTTACTTAGTTATTAGTAAAACAAAGGGGTGATTTTATGAAAGCTTATAGCAGCAAAGAAGAACTGAAATCAGAGATAAAGAAAACTTTCGAGAAGTACATTTCTGAATTTGATGTGATTCCAGAGATATTAAAAGATAAGCGTGTGGATGAAGTCGATCGCACTCCAGCAGAAAATCTTGCCTATCAAGTCGGCTGGACGACCTTGCTTCTGCAATGGGAACAAGAGGAGCAAAATGGGCGGAAGGTAGATACTCCGTCTGATCAATTTAAGTGGAATCAACTGGGTGAACTATACCAGTGGTTTACTGATACCTATGCTCACTTGTCGTTAGAAGAATTAAAAGCGAGACTAAAAGAAAATATTACGTCAATCTACATGATGATTGATTCCTTAAGTGAGGCGGAATTGTTCAAGCCACATATGAGGGTCTGGGCGGATGAAGCGACCAAAACAGCAGTATGGGAAGTGTATAAGTTTATTCACGTGAATACCGTTGCACCTTTTGGAACATTCAGAACCAAGATCAGGAAATGGAAAAAGGTGGCAATGTAGGAAAGGAATCAGCATAAAAATTAGGTCCCCAACGTGGATAGTCAGTATGGTTAAGGCGGTATCAATACCGTCTTTTTTGATGGATAAAATAAGGTTTCAGAGTTCAAAGTTAAAGTTTCAGAGTATAGATCAATAGTTTCAGAGTTCAAGGGCAAGGTTTCATTGTATCCAACACGTAATGAAAATAGATATGACTTTACAGAAAATGATACAAAGTTTGGTGGTTGTTGCTTAAAAGAACACTGTAAATAAGGGCTTATTGTAGGCTGACTAAGCAGAAGAACGTGAATGAAAGTCCGGCGTGAACTTACGCTAGACTTTTTCTTTTTTAGGTATATGTTCTTGATTTAGTGAGTATGTATTATAGCTAGTTTAATAGAACTTATGCATGAGAATGTACTATGTTTTAGATTTAGTACGGTAGTTTTGATGCTAAGAAAACAATAGGAATTCATATGCGTTGCTTAAAAGTTAGGTTGATTTTAGTCTAAAATTAGGCTAAAATTAACCTAGTAAAGGAGAAGACTATGACAGAAGAATTTATATATTTAGACACATATGTTTTACAGCAAGATATGAGAATAAGACTACCTAAGACGATTTTATCAAACTTAAATATCGAAAAAGGAAAGACAAAATTTGATATCTACTTAGATTCTAATAGTAAATGTCTAGTGCTAAAAGTGAATGGTAAGGAGTCAACTAAGTGAAACCGATAAAAGCAGTCTCTCTTTTTAGTGGTGCTGGCGGAATGGATGTTGGATTTGAAAATGCTGGTGTATCTGTAGTTTTTGCCAATGAACTTGTAAAAGAAGCAAGTGAAACATACCGCATCAACCACCCTGAAACAAAATTAGTGAATGACGATATAAATAATATAATGGATTGTTTCACTCAATATTATGGTGTAGATCTCGTATTCGGCGGTCCTCCATGTCAAGGATTTTCTGTTGCTGGTAAAATGAATCCAGACGACGATCGAAGCAAGTTGATTTTCAGTTTCCTTAAAGTTGTTAGTATTGTACAGCCTCGAATGTTTATCATGGAGAATGTCAAGGCGTTGGGCAAATTAGAAAAATGGAAGTCTGTTAGAGAGAGATTTTTAGATGAAGCAAGATCCATCGGATATAATTGTGAAATATATTTATTGAATGCAACTGAGTATGGCGTACCACAAAAAAGAGAACGGGTGTTTTTTATAGGTTTGAAGGGTTGTGATGATAAAACTTTTGGTGCTACTATGCACCAACTTTTGCATAGTCAGATAAATGCTGCTCCATGCGTTAGAGAAGTGTTAAAAGATTTAGGAAGGGCGGGTACCGAACGTAATCCAAATACCTGTACAGCTAAAATTACATTTGCAACAAATCCAATTATGAGAAAATCTCCATACGCTGGAATGTATTTTAATGGACAAGGAAGACCAATAAATGTTGATGAGTATGCTAATACGCTACCCGCATCTATGGGCGGTAATAAGACTCCATTTGTTGATGAAGAGTACTTGTATGGAAATGCAAATCAGGATTGGGTAACACAATATCACAAATCTCTAGAAAACAGCAGTACTAAACCAAAGTTTCAGGAAGCACCTAAGCGGTTACGGCGTATCACGATAAAGGAAGCAGCAAAGATACAGACTTTTCCTGACGATTACATTTTTTGTGGAAATAAGGGACGTATATACACTCAAATAGGGAATGCGGTACCTTGTAAGCTAGCCGAAGCAGTTGCTAAAGCAGTCATGCAGTATTTAGATGGGAAAAAATAAAAAAGAAGAACTTTTTAGGGGCATTCACTTAGGGATTTAATTCCTAAAAAATTATCGGCGTAATCGGTATTACTACCGGCTACGCCGATTTTACTTATGGAGTGGAATATCAACTGCACCTATGTAATTCCACTGTATCCATATGGTTTGTTTCTTGGTTCTTGTACCTGCTACCTTTTCAGATTTTTCAACATAAATCTTATCTACAAAGGTTCGAATGATCTCTGCATTAAGTTCTTGTATATCTGTGTATTGTCGTACTAATTTCAAGAAAGAATCCACGTTGAGACATTCCTCTTGCGCTTTAGAAATAAAGGCTTCAAGGGATTCAATCTTGCTTTTCAGTTCAGCTTGTTCCTTGTCGTAGGACTCAGACATGCTCTTAAATCGTTCATCAGAAATTTTACCGTCTAAGTTGTCTTCATAGAGATGCTGAACAATTGTGTCAAGTTTGCTAATTCTTGCTTTTGCTTGCTCGAGTTCCCTATTAGAGGACTTTAACTTTTGGGTTAGTTCTTTCTCGCTTTTCTTCATCACAAGTCCCACGAACTCTTCTTCGTGCTGTTTGGCAAATGAAGTAATCATTCGTAGCTCGTGAAGCAGTATTGCTTCGATCTGAATATTTCTAATTTGATGTGATGAGCATTTGCCTTTTTGCTTACGATATGTAGCACAGACAAAGTATTCTTTATCATGGCTCCAACCTTTTCCTCGAACCTGATAAAGCTTGTTACCACAATCCGCACAAAATAGCATTCCCGATAACACCGGCATCTCTCCAAGATTGGTACGCACTCGTCTACCATCTCTTATACGTTGAACAATATCAAAAGTTTCCTGGTCAATAATTGCTTCGTGTGTGTTTTTGAAAATTAGCCAGTCTTCTTTGGGATTCAATAATGTTTTCTTGCACTTGTACGATTTCTTTCTTGTTTTGAAATTGACCGTATGCCCAAGATATTCTTGCTTTTCAAGCATATTAGAGATAGTTTTTTGATTCCAGACTCCCTTAATCTCCGATTTCGCGGAAGGAATTTTAATACCAAGAGAGAAAAAATGCTCAGAAGGTGTTGGAATATTCCTTTTGATTAGCTCATTGGCAATCTGGCTAGGCCCATACCCATTAACGCAGAGTCTAAAGATTTCACGCACTACACTGGCAGCTTCTTCATCTACAATCCAATGATTTTTATCTTCAGGATCCTTAAGATATCCGTAAGGAGGATTGATGCAGAGCGGCTTCCCACTTTGTCCTTTTGCTTTAAACACAGCTTTTATTTTTCTGCTTGTGTCTTTAGCATAAAACTCATTGAAGATGTTGATGAAAGGTGTCATGTCGTTGTCTGACTGATTATTGCTATCTACGCCGTTATTTATTGCAATAAAGCGAATATCAGCGTTAGGGAATACCATCTCTGTATACATACCAACTTGCAGATAATCTCTACCCAAGCGTGACATGTCCTTGACGATAATGGTTCCAATCTTTCCTTCGTCAATGAGAGCAGTTAATTTAAGCCAATCAGGTCGCTGGAAATTAGTACCCGAGTAGCCATCGTCTACAAAGAACATAAGATTGTTGAAATGATTATCCTCGGCATACTTTTTCAGCATGCTCTTTTGATTGATAATGGAATTGCTGTCACCTTGTAATTCATCGTCTTTGGATAAACGGCAGTAAAGTGCCGTTATCTTGCCTACATTATCTAGAGTATAAGAAGGCTGTCTATTTAGTTTATTCATCTGTTTTTCCTCCTTTCCGACAGCCTTCAAGCGGTCAGTATATATTCCCGTATAACTCAGAATTTATCAAGTTATTTAGCTTCTATTACATGGTTTAAATTGCTTAAAATAAGGTGTTTGATTAGGTCTTTGACACCTTTCTGAGCACTCTTGCTTTCAAGAGAGTTAACCGTAAATTCAGTATTTCCGATTCTTAACACTTCGGTTTTTACCGGTGTATCCTTAATTTGTTCATCCATGCATTTTGACCTCCTTGTTTAAGAAAGTTGCAATACTTTAATTGCTTCAGGATGTACCAGTTTCCCATCCAAATACTCAAAAGAGAGGTAACCTATCTGGTCTATAAGAGAAAATATTTCGTTTAGAACCTTGATGGTTGGGTTATGGCGTTCGATAATCCAATAGTTGGAAAAATCACCAAAGGCGATAACTTTTGCTCCCTTTTGCGAAGAAGGCATGGCATTGTCAATGACCACAGGTCTGCCCATTAAGTTGCCATCAAAATCAGGTAGGATGTATGCTCCGGTAGTGTCCTTTAAGGTTTGAAGATAAAGAGCAGTTTCATCATTCATAAGCCACGTGGCATTTTCTCGATACTTACTATCTAGCGAGAAGAATAAATGTTTGATGGTATCTGCGGAAATCTCTTTTGCTTGCACAGCAACCTCAGCACCTGATGTATCTGATAAAATTCCTGTCGGCTTAGTTATCCCATCGCCATTTATAAAAGCTTCCGACTCACTCAATGTAAATTGCTTTGTCAGTTCGCTTGTGATGAACTCTTCGATATCAAAGTCAAGATCAGCTGTAAAATCCGTACCCAAACGAATAAGGTTAACTAGGGTATAATCCGTTACATCAATACGCTTAAAGCCATCTTTAATAGGCATATGCGTAATGATATTCGCATCATAATCTTTCATCCATTTAGTGAACGGTGTACCTTCATAGATGAACAATTTGCTTGATTGCGAGTGTGCTTTTACCACTGTACACAGTTTTCTAAGATTACTTTTGTTTGCAAGTTTTGCTTCGAGTTTTGCTAGAGAAGAAGTCGGCAAATCATAGGCACCTGTATGAATGTGGCGCAGTTTTCCTGCAATATTGTTCGCATTACCATTTGCGTCGCGCAGTACGTTCCAAAACGTGTTGTGGTAGTCCTGACTTGCTAGTTTCATTTCTTTTTCAATATCTCTGTTAATCATAATTGTTAGTTCCTTTCATTACTGTTTTCTGCAATTACTGCAGTAATTTGCTTGATTTTGCCCATTTACCCTTTTGAATTCGCTGTTTTTGCACGCAAGACCCTGCGCCCGTTCCCGAAGGGGTACTCTTTAGAGATTTGACCCCCCCCCTAGGGGGTTAGGTTCAGAAAGTAGTATGCGAATAAATTTCTAACAGCACAGTACCTAGGCAGGTTTTCTTTCTTCAATGTTGTCAAAAAGCTGAAATCATTTCAGTATTTTGATTTGTGCATGATAGTATTTCTTCTTCATGTTCAACACAGGTTTGCGATACGAATTACGCAATCATAGGCACCACCTCCTTAAACGTGGCATGATGTGGCAGTTAAATTTCGTTATTGCCTTATAGGGTTATATGGGGATATAGGTTATTAACTGCCACTAGTTGCCACTTAAAAAATCGCTAAACTCACTTTTAAGCCTGTAGCCTTTAAGAAGCGTGGTTTTTTCTCCGCCTGTCTTGGGACGCTTTCTTACAACCTCGGCAAATTTTCTTAATTCCTGATTGAAGTTTCTGCTGTTCTCAGAAAAACAGCCGTTATCAATGCACCACTTCTTGTAGTGGTCGTATACAACTGCCGTTCGAATCTCAGAGCTCTGGTCTTTAACGAGTACATCTTCAGCAAACTGTGCCATCTTGTCACTGTCGTGGGCATAACTAAAAATGGCATCAAGAACGCTATTAGGCGGCTTAAAGCCTTCATCTCGGAGGTGGGTAAAGCCTTCAAGAAGCCAGTTTAAAATGGCACTTTGCACCTCTTTTTTAGAAAACTCCGCCTTTAAGGTTTTATCCTGTTCCCACGCTTCAAAATGCCTGTTAAAGGGAATAATCTGCATGCGGTCGCTACTAAACACTGTCATATCGCTGATGACGGGCAGATAATTGGTGTTCACGTACAGTTTGAACTGTGGTTTAAAGTCAAAACTGTTCTCATGCAGGAATCGAGCGTTTAAGGTATCACTTCCCGTCATGTATTTAACTTGGGCTGAATTAAGGAATAGTCCTCGGCTCGGCTCAGATATATTGGCAAAGCGAACACCGGCAAGGCGTGCTACATCCTCGGTCGGCTGTGAGCTATTAGGGTTCTTCTTTAGAGCAATGGTTTCCGCGCGTACCGCTTTTCCGTAATCGCCCATCACAGACAGAACGCTTTCCATGAGTGTGCCTTTACCGTTTCTTGTGCTTTCTCCAAAAAGAAAGAACATGCACTCATAGCGTGTATCACCGCTTAACGCATAGCCTAATGACTTTTGAAGATACAAGGCTTTCTCACAATCTCCGCTCATAATTTCATCGACAAACTGGCGAAAACGTTCACTTCTTGCCTTCGGGTCATAAAACACAGGTGATACTTTGGTAATAAGATCTGTTGCTAAGTGCTTGCGAAAAACACCATGCTCAAGGTCTAAAGTTCCGTTTTGGCAGTTAAATAGATAAATGTTCTTATCGAACGCTTCCATCGAAATGGGGTAAACGCTTTGAGCTTCCTTGATATAAATCTCACGGTTACGACGGCTGCTCCATTTGTTCCAATACTCAACAAGCATGGAACGGGTTCTCTCGTCTTTAATGACACCAGCATAACGTATAAGAGAAAGAGCTAAATCCTTGCATAGTTCCATCGTTTTAAGCGTTCCAATATCGCAAGTCCAACGTACACCATCGAAGATGAACCACATTTTGCGCTCCGGTACATAGTGCAGAATGTTTTGGAAAATATCAGCAAACAATCTGCCATTACCTAAATCACCGTTGCGATATCGTATATTTTCATCAGGCTTTAGTTCCTGTAATTTAGATAAGAGATCATCAAAGTCTTCCTCAGCACTTGCATTATGGAAAGGCTCATAGAAGGTATGACATTTAGAAACAGCTTTCTGAATGGTTGTGTTGCCATAAGTATCCGCGCCACGGTGTTCATCCCACTTAGGACGGAATAAAGCAGACTTACGAAAAAGTCGGTCTATTTGCTCCTTGTTACCGCCACAGTAAAAGGCAAGAATAGACACAAGCGCGGCATCTGCTTCGCTATGAGAAGGGTAAGCCGAAATGTCACCATGCCAAAGTGCTGTAAATTTAGCTCCATTTATGGCGTTGCCAGCTTTTTCAATAACAGATGTATCGCTTAAATATGACCTTGTACACGCGTTATTTTCTTTTTCATGAGTGTTTATGTTTCGCTTCATGTACGTGTCTAAAAGCCACATGATGGCTTCATCGTCTTCTAAAAGCTCGCCTTCCTGATACACGTCGCCCGTAACTGTTAGATAGCGATTCGTAGCTAGAGCGCTGTAAACCTCAATATCCCCATGCTTGATGTAATAAGACTTTTTATCGTATGCGCCGTTAAACAGAAGCAAGATATGAAAGCCATGCTTACTTGGGCTGTATTCGATATAAGCGTGCTTGAAATGGGCAATAATCTCTTTTGCCCAGTCTTTAATGATGCCATTATCGATGCAGTGGTCTAAATCGATGCCTAAGAGGTTATCAACAAGCTTTATACCAATTCCGTCGTATTGGTCTTTTACTTTCATGGCATCATCAAGCGAGGTGAAATCGCTTAAGTTGTCTGTAGCTGCTTTCTTTCCCGTTATGGGGTTATAAGGCGGCTTAGTGAGCCTACCGTTTTCTTGCTGCTCGTACTTCCATGAACAAAAGATATTCTTGTTCTTTAGTGCTTTTGGCAGTTTCTCTAGATCCATATTTGATCCTCCTTTTCTAGAAGGCTTATCCCTTCTACATCACAGGCAAAAGAAAAAGCCGACTTTTTAACCTGTCTTAAAAAGTTTTTTTGGTCTTCTACTTGGTAGCCATGAAAGAGGGTGTAATCTGACGGTTTTAGAAAAAATTTTTGACAATAAAAATCTCCTAAGCATTCATTAGGCATTTGCCTTGAATGAATAGCAAAGGAGACTTTTTTAATCTGCTATATTCCGGAGTGGCTAGCTCTTTATATCGTTGATATACTCACAGAATCGTGATAATATTTAACTATTAAAATAAGGAGGGAATTATGGCTGTTAGTTATAAAAAACTATTACATCGCATGATTGAAGAAGATATTTCCAATCAGGACTTAATGAGAATGAGCAATATTTCCGCCAACATTATTACGAAACTACGCACTGGGCAATATATATCACTGGAAAAAGTGGAAGGTATCTGCACAGCTTTACACTGCACGCCCAACGATATTTTGGAATTTATAGCGGAGGATGAAAAGTAATGGCTAATAATCAAAAACTGGAACTTACGTGGCTTGGTAAGGATAAAGAAATCAAAATAGAGCCTAGGATTCTAGTTGAGGATAAAGAAAAATCAAACTGCAAAAATGATCCTAATACAGAAAACATGCTCATACATGGAGATAACCTACTCGCACTAAAAGCGTTAGAAAACAAATATGCAGGTAACCGCGATCACTTCTTCATATTTGAAGTAAGTACCGTAGATGAGAATCCGCTAATCTATCATTATACATATAAGAAAACTACAATATATTTAGCAGAAAAATAGGAGCAGTTCAATTGACTGTTCCTATTTTTAATATTCATAAAATCTAAAGTCTTTATACTCTTTAACAATGGAGTCGCCAACCAGAACAGACTATACTGACCAGCGACTACCTTAAATTTAATGTTTCAGATTTATTTTCTTATCTCTAATTTCATAAACTACATCTGCTACATTTTCGAGTAATCGTTTATCGTGGGTGATAAACACGATAGTTCCGGTGTACTCCTTCATTAGTATTTCCAAAGCCTCTAAACTTGGTATGTCAAGGAAGTTACTGGGTTCATCCATTATTAGGATGTTATATCTACCCATGAGCATTTTAGCAAGCAACAATTTTATAATTTCTCCACCGCTTAAAACAGATAAACTTTTTCCAATATCGTTCTGTTTGAACCCCATAGATGCTAGCACTGAACGAATTTCTGATATATTGTAGTCACAATCCTTCTGCATAAACTCCATAACATTCTGATTACTGTTGTACTTGTAACCATTCTGTGCAAAGTAACCTATTTTTGCCTTAGGCGAAATAGAAATTCCTTCTTCATGGTTTAAGATCATTTGGATTAAAGTTGTTTTTCCGATTCCATTACCACCAGTTAACGCCACTTTTGCTCCTAACGGAATTTGAAAAGATGCATTTTCAAACAGAGCCTTATCCCCAAATACTTTATTAATTTCTGCACCGACTATAGGGTATGGATTATGGAGCTCCAATGCTTTACTTTGCCTGAAACGAATTCTGCGAATGCCTTCCGGAGCTTCTACTTTTCCTAAGGCCGCAATCCTGTGCTCTAGGGTTTTAGCAGCATTATACATCTTTTTTTCCTTACTTCCTATTGATTTTTGATGAGCTAAACGCCCTCCGTCTTCAGTACTTTTTTTCTTTGAAGAACCTTTTGCCTTCTGTTCTATTTTACGAGCCTGTTTTCGCTTTTCCTCCGCAGCCCTTTCCAATCGGGCACGTTCCGCAATAAATTGTTCGTATTCTGCAGCTTGGCTCTTACGTTCTTCCTCTTTCTGACGAAGATAATCAGAATAGTTTCCCCAATACTCAGTGATTTTGCCATCTTTCAGTTCCCATATTTTATCTACTATTTCATCAAGAAAATAGCGGTCATGGCTAATAACTAACAGTGCACCTGTAAAATATTTTAGCTGTCCTATTAGAAAATCAATTCCTTCACGGTCTAAATGGCTCGTAGGTTCATCCGCTAAAATACCATGAACCTGTGCCGATAAGGCCTGTGCTATTTTAAGCCTTGTTTCTTCACCACCGCTCATAGTCTGTATATTTAATTGCTCAACACCTAGCTTGCCTACAAGTGCAAAATCTTTTTCCTCCTGCAGAGTTACTTCGTCCAACTGGGGAATATAGGCAAGTTCACCCAGACGATTCATTTTACATCCTGGGGGAGTTAATTCTCCTAAAAGTACCCTGAGTAAAGTGCTTTTTCCAGCACCATTTGCTCCTACTAAACCAATACGGTCATAATCATATACTTCTAATTCATTTATATCTAAAACATCGCGTCCTTTGAATTCCACACGAATGTCTTTTGCTTTTAATATTAATTCCATAACATTTCCTCCTGTCTATAATCGCATGCTTTCATTTGCTTGTATGCAGGGAAAACCCTGCGATTTTAGCAGGAAGAGTTACATGAAAATAAGATACATAAATATTCCTCCAATATTGTTTATTTTAAATCTAATTTTCTAACCTCAGTTATCATTTGGCAAACTATAGCAATGCCAATAATTAAAATACCTGATAGTAAAAACCAATGATTTACACCGATTTTATCAGCAAAGAATCCAGAAAGAATTAACCCAATTGGCATAGCAAGTGACATGATACTTCCGATCAAAGAAAATACACGTCCTAAATATTCAGGCTTAATTTTCTCCTGAAAAAGAGCTGTTTGCACACCGCTATAAAATGGCACCGAAAGCCCCATTATTGCACAGCAAACTACGAATATTACAAATCCATTTGGAGGAAGTATTCCCGAAACGGCTAAACTGGTCCCCATTATAAAAAATGAACTTGTTATTAGTAATACATGCTTTTCGAAGCCCCCTAATCTTCCTAATAATAAGCCTCCTGCTAGCATCCCAAATGCAAAGGAAATTTCCGTAATAGAAATATGCACAGGCGTTCCATTAAAGTGTTCCATGCTTATTAAAGGAAATAGTGCATTGATTGGCATATAAACAAAAGTATATAGTGTTCCTAAGAGTAATAAGGCAAACAATCCTTTGTTTTGTCTCAGAACCACAACTCCTTCTTTCATCTCCCTTATGAAATTTGGTTCTAAACTTTGCACTTGATTACCCAGCTTAGGTATACGTACAATTGCTACCGTAATAGATGCAATCACAGCACCCAATACGTCGATGGCAATAATAGCATTTAAATCCCAAACGGAGTATAAGAGTGCTGCAACTGCCGGACTAACAATATAGCTTATAGACTGCAAAGACTGACTATAGCCTGCGCATTTCGTTAGCTGTTCTTCTGGTACTAAAAGTGGTGTAACCGCATTGAGTGCTGGGGTATGAAAAGCTGTTCCAATGCTACGGATAAACAATACTATCATAATCATCCAGACAGGTAGCTCCATACAGAATGCAACAATAGCAAGCACTGCACCAGCTGCTGCGATAATTAAATCGGCACCAATCATTATCTTCTTCCTATCATGACGATCCACTAGCACACCAATGGCAGGTCCCAAAATCGCATAGGGTAAAAAACCTACTAATGAAGCCATAGACAAGACCATCGCAGATCCTGTTTTTTCTGTAAGGTAAAAAATAATCGCCATTTGCAGGATGGCACTAGTGATTAATGATACTGCTTGCCCTGCCCATATTGCATAAAATTTTCGTTTCCAATTGTTGTATTTTTCCATTTATATTATCTCCTGCATATTATTTTGCTTGAATTTCTATTTTGAATAGCATTCTAGGCAATAAAAAATGCAGGCCAAACCCCACAATGTGGCTTTTGGTCTGCATACATACAATTTGGAAACATTCATATTAAAGACATAGTTAAATAAAGGTATAGTTAAATAACCAATATCCTCACCGTAACTAATGAATGCTCAATATCGTATAAATAAGCACAACAAAAAAGCCTATCATCGGGTATAGATTCTGCTTTTTTTATTGCCAGCTTATCTTAAACGCATTGAGGCTGTCATAGTTTCGGTTCCTCCTACATCTTTGTTTATATCAATTTATAGTATAACACAACAAGATGATATGTTCAATATAAAAGTTATGGAATGAGACTCATACTTCCAATTCGATGCCAGATTTAAAGGATATGACGAAGTTTTCTTCATAGACTGTAACGCTCTGGATTATCTTCCTTAGTAGCAAGCGATTAGCTTTCACAAAATCTTCTGTTTGTAGTTTTAAAAATTCATCAGGATTTTCTAACTCAACCTCAAAATATTTCATTTTACATTCCCTCATTTCATTTATTGATAAATTGAGTTTGCAAAAAAGAGTGGACAATTTTTGTCTACTCTTAACCTTTAAAATAGTTTTTTTTTTAATCGATTTGAAGTTGCCTAAATTATTACTTATTCGGTAAAATGAAGTATTGCTTTCAACAGATTTCCTTCAACTACACTTCACTTGATTCAAACAAGGTGGGTACATTTCTATTCCCACAAACTCCTTGTCAATGGAAACAAACACGTACCCACAGGGTAAATGGAAATAGAAACTGATAATTTCTAGCTATCACTTCTACTCATTCCAAAAATTTTCTCACTCTGATACTTACCCACCATAAAGCAAAAAGCCTTGCAATCAAGGCTTTCATTATCCCTTTCGTTCAAAGGTTTCTAAGCTTTTACGAGCAGAGCGACACACTCAGCGGTTCGCTATCTCCGTTCTGTCTGCGTGCTAGCACTTGTCAATCACGGACAGCTATCGCATGGGCGGAAGTAAATGCTAATCTTCGTCGTTTTACTCCTTGACTAGCAAACTTACCGCCTCAACATGCTACGTTTGTAGGTTTCACAGGAACTCCTATTGCCGAAACATATCAGACCTTTGGTCAGGAAATTGATAGATACACTATGGATCAGGCGGTCGCAGATGGACTAACTGTTTCTATTAAGTATCATCCTCGTATTGCCAAGGTGTTACTTGATAAGACCAAAGCTAAAGAAATTGAAAATTACTATAAAAAGTGTGCCGATGATGGTGCAACGTATGATGATATTGAAGCCAGTAAACGTGCAATGAGTTCTATGGAAGTTATCCTTGGCGAGCCTTCTCGCTTGGAGAGGCTTGCTATAGATATTCATGACCATTATATTTCATCTTGTGATAGTGACCCAGATAGAATTCAGAAAGCAATGATTGTCTGCTCTAGCAGAAAAATTGCATATTCACTTCTTTTGAAATTCAAGGATAAATATCCGGAATGGTTTGAAGAAAAGAAAACTCCTGACGGAGTTACTGCAACAGATGAAGAACTTAAAGAATTAAAGCCTATGCCATTTATGGCTATGGTATCGAGTGTTGGAAGTAATGATGAAGCTGAGATGTATAACTATCTTGGTGGAGTTAAAAATGATAAACGTTGCGAAGAACTGGATGCAGCCTTTAAACAGGAAAAGTCTAATTTCCATATTGTTATCGTAGTTGATATGTGGATTACGGGATTTGATGTTCCGTCACTTACATATTTATATAACGATAAGCCTTTGAAGAAGCACTTGCTGATTCAAACTATCAGTCGTGTAAACAGAAAATATCCCGGCAAAGAATATGGTATGGTTATCGACTATATTGGCATTCGCGATAATATGCGTGAGGCCATGAAGGTTTACGGTGGTGATACATCAGTTGCTCCCACATCGGATGACGTTGAGCAGGCTACCTCTGCATTCAGGGAGGAGATTGAAATACTTAAAGCACTGTTTACAGATTATGACTTAGCTCCATTCCTTAATACGAAATGTGACCCTGTTGAAAGATATAAATTACTTTCCAAAGCGGCTGAGTATGTCTTTACATCAGCACAGGTCTTGCAGACAGAAGGAAACGGAAAAACTAATCAGGTCTCATTTAAGACATATTTCTTAAAGTCTGTTAAGAGAATGAGAAGTGCTTTTGATATTTGCCAACCTTCTGGAAATCTGGGCGAAGAAGAATCTGCGCTTGCACAGTGCTTTATGGCTATAGCAGGCTTCGTTCGTAAAATGAGTGGAACCAGCGATGTTGATGCTGAAACTATGAATCTTGTGGTATCAAAGATGGTTGAAGAGGCATTAAAATACAATAAGGTAGAAAGTGTTCTTGAAAGTGGCGAGGAAGAAGATATCTTCTCTCCTGAATACTTTGAAAAATTATCAGATGTAGAAATGCCTGCTACAAAGTTAGAATTACTTATCAAAATGCTCCGTAAGCAAATAAAGGAATATGGCAGGGTTAACCAATTAGCAGCGAAATCTTTCCAAGAAATGATTGAAAAGACTATTGATGAGTACCATGAAAGACGTAAGCACCTTACTGCTGAAGAAGCCGGGGCAACACAGGAAGCTGCCTCAGAAGATATTATTAAGGCTGCAACTGAACAAGCTTTAGTGATACTTCGTCAGATGAACGAAAATCGTGAGAGTTTCCGTAAAATAGGATTAACCTTTGAAGAAAAGGCATTCTATGATATTTTGATTGCTCTTCGTGACCAGTATAAGTTTGAATATGGCATTGACAAAGAAGTTAACGGTGTTGTGATAAACGATAAATGCAAGACACTTGCTAAAAAAGTTAAGGAAATAATAGATACCGAGTCTTCATTTGTGGACTGGCTCAACAATCAGAATGTGCGTAATCAGTTAAAATTGAAGATAAAGATTTGTTTGGTTAAGAACGGCTATCCGCCACAGTATAGTCCTGAAGTGTTCACAAAGGTGATGGAGCAGGTAGAAAATTTTGAGGAGCATTCTGAAACAACTTCAGAAAGTTAGATTATTCCTTTTCCTTATTGCTTCTATGTGAAGAACTATGATGTTTGCTGAGAATAGTGCCCTATATGGTAGAAAGAAGGATGGTGAATAACATGGGAAGTATTGTTTTAGAATTACAGAATGAAATTGTGTCATCAAATTGCGATGTTGTTAATATATTACGCAAAGCACATTTGATTGCATCAAAATTAAAGCTTGCTGATTTTGATCAATGGATTCAACACGAATTAAATGGTTATCCTGACCCAGAATCTTGCCCTGAGTATAGAAAGGTTCGTGGAAGTTTAAAAACTTTCAATCCTTATCGCGGTTGGATTCCAACCTCAATACAGGATAATGAATACGAAAAAAAGATTTGTGAAAGAAAGTTAGTAAATTCAATTTCTGAAATCATTTCTTTATGTCAGTCCTCAGGAAATGTATTAACTTTAGATTTTTCAGGCGAACAACTTGCATTGTTTGATAAAATGGCTGATTCGCTACTTCCAATGGATTATGCATTACATGTACCTACAACTGCAGTTAAAGACATTGAAGAAAAAGTCAAAAATACTATTTTAGAATGGACATTGAAATTAGAATCGGAAGGTATTGTAGGGGAAAATATGGTTTTCTCTGAGACTGAAAAAGAATCCGCAGTGAACATGCCGCAAACCGTGAATAATTATTACGGGAATACAAGTGTGATCAATTCGCCATCCGATAATGTACAGATAGTGTCTGGAAGTGAGAATACAGTTACATTTTCCTATGATAAAGTTAAGGATGTAGTTGATGCCGTTGAAAAAAGTATTAGTGAATCTGATTTATCAAAAGAGGATATAGAAACCGCAACAGAATTATTAGCTGACATCAAATTAAAAATTGAAGAAGAGAAGAAACCGCATATTTTAAAATCAGCATTGGTTGGACTAAAAGACTTTTTAATTAATACAGGTGCCAGCGTTACTGCAGTGTTAATACAAGCTCAAATACAAGGTTTGTTCTAAAAATCTCAAATACTATTTCGGTATCTGAGTATAAGAAAACGGCCACACAGAGTATCTCTACTCTTGTATGGTCGTTTTATTTCTTATGTTCCCGCTTAAAGGCTTTCAGTTGGTTTTCTTTTAATCCCTTACTGAACACTCCTTTAGGTTCTTCTTTTTTATTTTATAAATATCTATTTGTGTAGCTCCTGCCACTCCTTCTTCACTGATTCAGCAGTATTTATATCTGAAATATATAAATTTAAATCATAATAAAAATTACTTCTAGCTTTTGGTGTCATTCGCTGTAAAGTATCTGCAACCCATTCGTAAATATTCCAATAATAGTAAGTTATATCTTGATAGCTATAACTTCCCATAAAAAGATGGAAATCGCTTTTAATCATTTCTTTTGGACAATCTTCAGTGCGACAAATAACTATTATTTCGTTGACACTATCCTCGGTATTTTCATTATAAATTTGAACGCAGTCATATGAATCTCTAATACGAGCCAAATCAAAGGGTTTTACCGTTATTTCATAAACTTTATAGATTGTTCCATCTGTAGATTCTTCGTTAACGTCACCAGGTTTCTTGCTGGTGGTACTTGTTACAGATGCTCTGTCTTCTTCGCCTGTTACAACCACATTTGTGCACATGGACCTGTGGTAACTTTTCAGGAGTAAAGCCGAAATTTTCTGTGGTGTGTTTCCAGAGTCTGGTACTTTTGCAATAAGGTCGCAGCACAGTTTGCTTAAGTGTATAGGATCAGATGATGGATTGATGGTAATGCTAAGTGTTTCTAGCCGCTTAGATTCATCAATTAGTTTTCTTAGTAGCGAAATAGCAAGCTTATCGATTCTCGCTCTATCTTTTTCAATATAATTAATCAAATTAACTACTTCCTGAGCAACAGCTGACGGTCTACGTTGTGCTGCCCAAGTAACATCAAGACCAACAGTTGCTTTGGCAACATTCAATGGCCCGGATTTCCTATGCGGTATTTCTTTTCTTATTAGAAACTCTTTTATGGGTCCTTCATATATCGCACGTGGATTACAATCGTATAAACTGGTTGAGGCTCTAAAATTTGCATCTAGTTTCATACCTATTATCACAACCAGAAGGATTTCTCTGAACCCCCATGCGGTAGTTGAAAAAAGCATATCTAAGGATTTTTTATAATCCGTTTCATCTATCACATAATCATTACTAACAGCATTAGCATAAAAGTCATTTAGTATGTTTATTATTTTTGAATTTCTTTCGTCAGTACTACTCATAGACTCCTCCTTATATTGAGTGAATGAAAAGTTTTTAGTTGCACATAATTATTCCTTTACGATTTCAGCAATATCACTGATGTCACAATCTAAAACACCACATATTTTTACTAGTATTTCAGTAGTTACGTTTCCGCCATTGTTAAGTTTTGCCATGGAAGAGGAGCTTATTTTTGCCTCTTCACGGAGTTTGGATTTAGTCCAACCCTTGTCGATTAGTAATTTCCATAATTTGTTATAACTAAATTTCATTTTTATCACCTTTAATTTCTCTGTTCCAAGATTGTCCATATAGCTCGCCTCCACCACTGTATAGTTGAAGGACTTTGTTGTCTTGTAGAATTTCATATGTTTCGTTACTGTAGGAGCTTTGCTTATCAAATGCAATGAAGATTTGTTTATTCAAATTTGCCGTATCTTTGTATATTTTCATAATTCCGTCAATACCCTCGTCGTCAATATTCTTAAAGAATAATGAGTCATGCACCAAAGCAGGTAATGCCGAAGTGTAAAGTATAGCAAGGTCTAGTAGGATTAAACCTTTGAAGTTTGTACCAGTCCCAGTATCTTTTGGAGTGAAGAATCTATAACTGTTATAGTTTTTAAGTTCTATCTTTGGTGAGTTGCGTTTTTCAACATATAACCTATCGTTAAATTCATGCATCCTTGTATTGAGGTTGTATTCTATTTCAGAAAGTATATGTTCGACATTTTTCTCTAAGTTTTGTGTAGCTGATTGCTTTGCCTCTTGTAGTTGTGTTTCTTCAAGATAGGCTTTGTTTTGTTCTTCTAGGGCTTCTATTTTTTTGTTAAGCTCAGAGTGTTTGTCAAGAAAATCTTTAGAAATAGAGTTAGTAATATTTAATTCTGACATTTGTCGTTCTACTTGTTCTATAGAATCTTTTATTTCAGCAGTCTTTGTATCAAGTGATTCTTTTTCTGATTTGAACTGATCTTCTAAGATGGCTGAAAGTTTTTTATGGAACTGCTCGATTTCATAAATTTTCTTTAAGTTGATATCAGGGAAAAACTCGGCTAACGATTCAATGTCAGCTTCTGTCGGTAATAATCCAAACTCTATACTGATTTCTAATAGTTTAGATTGTCGTTGAAGTCGTTCAAGTTGGGTGTCTAAACTTAATTTGTTAGCTTTCAAATTTTCTCGAGCTTTATTGCTTTCGATTTCTTCACTGCTTGCATTTACCTCATAATTAAGTGTTAACGCATTAAGTTCAGCCCGTAGATTGGAAAGGATTTTAATGTTTTCTTCGTACTGTGTTTTGCCACCAACCAGATTGGAGATGAAACTATATTTTCTAGCGTTTTTAAATGTTTTGAGCTTGTCTATTTGTACGTCTAATTGATTGTGATATGGTTCTATATCTTTGTAGAAATCAAATAAGCTCATGAGAATTTTGATGGATTCTTTTGTTGGTTGATTTCTATATCCTTGCAGAGGATAATTTTCATCGTGATTATTCTTTCCATAGATTCTAAAAAATGTACTGGTTAATTGTCTAAAGGAAAGATTGGTTTTATTGCTGACGTATTTTTCTTTCAACCACTCGATGAATTCTTTTCTGGACAGTGTTTTGTCTGTGGTTTTATATTTTTCATTACATACAGTAATCGTATCTGCATCAGCTGTGCTTCTACTAAAAAAGTATTTCTTGTCAAACTTGAAACAAAAATATATAACGTGGTTGCCCACATATTTCACGCCATCGCTATCAAGGTAGGAGTTGCCGCCGAAAGCAAAATCTATTGCTAATAGAGCAGATGATTTGCCTATTGAGTTGGATCCTGTTTGTGTTCCTTGAATAACATTAAGCCCGTTTTTTAATTGAATGATTGGTCTAATATTGTTATTTTCTTTAAAGGCAGGAGAATAAATTTCTATAAGCATAGTTTCACCTCACCCTCATCTGTCATATCAATTGCATTAAGAGCGTAAAGACAGTCCATAACGGATAAAAAGTCTGTAGGTTCGTCTAAATAGTTCAAAGTAGATTGAAAAATATCTTTTACATTCGTTTTTCCGCTTTTTATTATTTTTAGCACTACTGGTAGTGTTGCCAGAGTGCTTTTTTCATATGGGTATAGCTTATTTGGTAATTGCATCGAACACCTCGCACTTCTGCACAAAGTAGCTCACAACGATTTGACAATAAATCAATTGCTGAAGAGTTAGTTTATGCAGTTTCTCAGAAATTTCTTCAAAAATCTCCATGTCGCTCCGTTTGGCTTTTTTAAGCTTTTTATAAATGGATCGCATTTGAGCTTGTAAGTCTTCATAATCGATAACATTACTTTTATCTAAGTTAATAAGGATTTCTTGGACTTTCACGAAGTAACTAGTAACTTGTTGTTTTACTGTTAGATAAAGATGGAAATCATTGTTAGGATCTATTTTTTCCTTTAATTCTTTTGGATCTAGAGAAGAGCCAAATAAATCTTTTTGATTAAGTTTAGTAATTTTGTAAATAACGTCTGTAAGTCCTTTTTCCAGCTGTGAGGAACTAAGTAAGCCTATGTTTGCCATGTGGTTAGCTAGGGCTTTTTTTCTTTTGAACAAAAGGCTTGTAACTTTTTTCCTATTGTCCATCTGGTATACAGCAAAACATTGAGGGCAAAGAGCTATAAGATTATCAATAGTTGGCTCCTTAGTCTTATCAATGCGACTTATTTCATAGACTTCTGAAACATTGGAATCATTAGAAAGTACGAGTGTTTTAGAACAACCGTTCATTACACAATGGTTTTCACATTCTTGCAATAAATATTTTCCGTATCTGGTTTTTAAATCAGAAGAGGATTGTAGTTGCTTTTTCTTTTCCAATACATCAGGTGCGATTATTCCTGCTGTTTCTCTAATAATATTGACGAATATATCAGCAAGTTTTTCAGCAACATTAGCAGTAGTAACATTCGGATCATACGGACGTAAATCTTGAGCTAATAATTTCAAAACTTCTGAAGGTCTTGAGTTCAGGCTTTCTATAAAAATTTCAGGGGTAAGCCTATAGCAAATTGCTCGAGCAACTTTTTTTGAAATACCTCTTTTAGCAAAATTACGATATGTATTCGTGCTTACGGATTCAGAGGGATCTTTTTTTGTGCCCCATTCACCTTCAGGCACGCTTGTAATCATGACAATTAAATCTTTCACAAATTGAGGAACATCATAATCGTCACTGATACGTTTGTATAGCATTGCACAAAACATTTTAAAGTCCAAAGATACCCCCTCCTTTCTTTTTGAACCACATTGAACCACATTGATCCAAACAAGAACCAAATAAAAAATCCGATTTAATACAATCAAATCATCAAAGAAACAACTTTGCTGATGTGTAAATTATATCACGCAAAGATACCTTTGAGCAAAGCAAAAGTTCGATAAAAGGACAGTAGCTTTGCAAAGAGGCCTATGCCTCAACCTCTATGCGGAAATATCCCTTAGCTAAGGATTATTCGGAGTCCGCATAGAACAACTAAATAAGTACAGCGGTCTTACCGAATAAGGCAGCTGCAAGCCAAGATGAAGGAATTCTTCATTCTAGCTTGTGGTGTTTTGTCATGCCTTATTTGAGCTGAATTCAAGTAATTCCTTCATCGGAAATCAGATGGAGGATTTTTTATGAGAATTCAATTACGTTGTGACAAGCATTTTACAACATTCGACCTCAAGCTTGATGAGGTTAAAGGCTGGCTTAATATCGACCTTCTTCCCGATGAAAGCGAAGAAGAGTTTGAGAAAAGAGCACAAGAAAAGGTAGATGCTGAGTTTAACCGTCCCGAGTATAACTCTCTGCATAAATATGAGAGGCATAAAGGTTTTACTAAGCCTTACAGCGGTGAAGACGGTGAGGAAACTGATGATTATGAGTCTTGCATGAGTGATGTCAGAGACTCTGGCATCTTTTTCAAAACAGTAAATCAAATTAACGCTTCAGAAGAATATAGGGCAGTTGAGTCATTTGTTTACTCGATTTTAAAGCCGGATGTGGCGGATCTTTTTATGGCTGTCCGTATTAGGAAGATGGCGATTAACGAAAAGGCTGCATCCATGCTTAGCCGTGATGCGTTTGAAACGGATGCTGATTACAAAAAAGCAGTGGATCGCTTGGCTAACAACATTACACAGAAGCTTAAGCGGGCTGAGAAAAAATTAGTAAAGAATTTCAAAAAAGCGTCAGATTTTGGCATCCGCCGTGGCTACTTCATAGGAGGAGCCAGTTCCTCCAATAAAAATTAGGAGGTAGCTACTATGAAAGAGCTAATTACAGTAAACCAAGATAGTAAGAATTTAACGGTAAGTGGCAGAGACTTGCATACAGCACTTCAAATTAAAACCGCCTATAAGGACTGGTTTCCAAGGATGTGTGATTACGGTTTTATTGAAGGTAGGGACTTTTGCTCAATTTTGAGCGAAAGTACGGGAGGTCGTCCATTAACCAATCATCAGCTTACTATTGATATGGCAAAACAGCTATGTATGATTCAGCGTACAGAACTTGGCAGAAAATTCCGAGAATACTTTATTTCTGTTGAAGAGAAGTGGAACTCGCCTGATGCGGTAATGGCACGTGCGTTGCAAATAGCCAATAAGAAATTGAGTCTGCTTGAAGCACAAAATCTGAAACTTACCAATACTGTAGCTTTGCAAACACAGCAGATAGCAGAGCTTAAACCGAAAGCCAGCTATTACGATGTGGTGCTTAAATGCAAAGACATAATCTCCATGCGTGTGATTGCAAAAGATTATGGTAAATCGGCACAGTGGATGAACAACTATTTACATGAACTTGGTGTCCAATTTAAGCAATCTGATACTTGGCTTTTATATCAAAAATATGCTGAGAAAGGCTATACCAGCACAAAAACGCATGCTTATGAAGACGCTAAGGGTATTACTCATTCAAAGGTTCACACCTATTGGACGCAGAAAGGCAGGCTTTTCATCTATCACCTCATGACACAACACGGGATATACCCCTTGATTGAACAGGAGGCTAAAGATGAGTAAGTCTTATAAAAAGCATTTAGAAACAACACCGAACTTTAAGCCTATCGTCTACATTTGTGCTCCCTACCGTGGAGATAAAGAAAGAAACGTGAGTCACGCTATTCGGTGTGCGGCTTACGCGTATTCACGTGGAGCAATCCCAATCACTCCACACCTGCTTTTCCCGTTTATGGATGATGAGAATCAAAAGCATAGAGGGGATGCGATGTTTATGGACATTATCCTCTTAGGCAAGTGCAACGAACTATGGGTGTTCGGAGAAAAAATCACAGGCGGCATGCAAGTAGAAATCAATCTGGCAGAAAAACGAAACCAGCCGATTAAGTATTTTACAGATAAGGATTTAGGGGGTGAATATTGATGCGTAGTTTAGCTATCGCTTACGGTAACAACAGGCAGGCAAAAACATGGGTGAATAAGACCATCACCTATGATGAGCTTAAAGACCGTCTTAAAGTTACGATTCGTACCTCAGAGTCAGCGGAAGAGTATGCGAAGATGAGAAAAGCAGACCGTGATCTTGCAAAAGACCACGGTGGTTTCGTTGCGGGAGCGTTGGCTTATGGTAGACGAAAAGTCGACAGTGTTGAGTTTCGCTCCATGCTTGCCTTAGACGGGGATCATGTTGCTAAAGACTTTATTGCAGTCTATGAGAGTGTTGCGCCTTACACGTCTTTTCTGTACACGACACACAGCCACACGCCTGATAATCCGAGGGTGAGAATTGTTTTTCCTTTAACGAGGAATGTAACGCCTGACGAGTTTGTAGCAGTATCCCGTTATTTAGCTGACATGCTGGGTATTGACCAGTTTGATGAATGCTCTTACTTGCCTAACCAGCTCATGTACTGGCCGTCCACGCCACGAAACGGCGTGTATGAGTATAAAGAGGTTGAAAAAGACTGGCTTAATCCTGATGATATTTTATCCGCTCACCCCGAGTGGATAGATCCAACCAGGCTTCCGACCTCGTCTCGTGAGAGTAAAGCGAATCAGGTGCAAAAGCAGAAAGTGCAAGATCCACTCGCGAAAAATGGTGTGGTTGGATTGTTTAACCGAGTATTCTACCCGATAAGTCTTGCTTTGGAAAAGTTTTTAAGCGACGTGTATGAGCCGACGGATAACGAAAACCGCTGGCATCTTATAGCCTCACACAGTATGGCAGGGGTTGAGATTATCGAAGACAAGTTCGTTTACTCTCATCATGCTAAAGACCCAGCATATTTGAAACTGTGTAACGCTTTTGATATTGTTCGCACGCACAAATTCGCTAGCTTAGACGAGAAAGAGTCGTTTAAGAAAATGAGCGAGTTTGCGATGAGTCTTGATGAAGTAAAACTTCAAGCGGCAAACGAGAGACTCTCGGAAGCAAAAGATGATTTTGTTGACAGTGAGGATTGGAAGAAAAAACTACGCTACACGTCTAAAGGCGCGGTTTTAGAAAACTCACTTTATAATGCGAAACTCATTATTAAACACGATCCTTTGCTTAAAGGAATCGTTTTTAACCAGCTGGCTGATGGTCTTGAAATTAAAGGCGATGTGCCTTGGCAGCATCCTGCGAAGTTTTGGAGGGACGCGGACGACGCGCAGCTTATCTGCTATGTGGACGACCATTATGGCTCGTTTTCACAGAGAAACTATGATATTGCTGTCACGAAAGTATCAGATGATAGAAGTTATCATCCGATAAGACGCTATTTTGAGAGTCTTCCTCAATGGGATGGTGTGAAACGTGTAGACACGCTTTTTATCGACTATCTTGGTGCTGAAGACAACGCGTATATTCGTGCAGTGTGTAGAAAAACACTGTGTGCAGCATACATGCGTATCTACCATCCCGGTATTAAATTTGACTACCTTCCTGTTTTTAACGGTGTGCAAGGTATCGGCAAGTCAACGTTTATAGCAAACCTTGGCATGGAATGGTTTTCAGACAGTCTCACGCTTTCAGACATGAACGATAAGACGGCGGCTGAAAAACTCCAAGGATATTGGATTCATGAAATCAGCGAGCTTGCCGGCATGAAAAAAGCTGACCTTGATAAGGTAAAAGCTTTTGTTTCAAGACGTGACGATAAGTATCGTGCTTCTTTTGGTAAACGTGTAGCGCCACACCCGAGGCAGTGCGTGTTCTTCGGTACAACGAATAGTGAAAACGGTTATTTAAGGGATGTTACGGGTAACCGGCGTTTTTGGAATGTGAAAGTGTCGGGAAACGGCAAGTATAAGCCTTGGGAAATGACACGAGAACTGGTTGACCAAATATGGGCGGAAACCATGGTTATTTCCAAGGCGGGTGAAGAACTATTCCTTGACGCGAGCTTGGAGGCTTTCGCTAAAGAAGAACAGCGTGAAGCCATGCAGCAAGACGACCGTGAAGGCATTGTCAGGGAGTATCTTAACATGCTTCTACCCGATACTTGGAATGAAATGGATATTTACAGGCGGCGAGATTACTTCCGTGACATGGAGGATTCGACACGTCCTAAAGGCACGATTAAACGCATGGAAGTATCCAACATTGAAATATGGTGCGAATGCTTCGGGAAAGCCAAAGAAGATATTAAGCCTATCGACAGTTACGCAATATCGGCGATTATGAAACGTTTGAAAGACTGGCAAAAAACAGGCACGCGAAAGCATGTGGGAATTTATGGCTTACAACGAGTCTATGAAAGACAAGATGTGTGACAACTTAGGTTGTTTAGTGACAAGCTGTTAAGGCTTGTCACATCATCTGATAGTTGTCACGCCTGATGTTACTGAGTTTAGACAACTTGTGACAGACAAGAGATGAAATTCTATATTAAATAAAATCTTTATTTATTACTTATAGCGTACATGTAACACGTGTATTCGCGCGTAAAGGAATTTTTAGTCACTTGTCAGTCCTTGTCCCGATAGAAAGGATAAAAAATTATGAGAAGTAAACAAGCAAGAACAATGGAAAGATACATGAAAGCAGGAGCTGAAATGAGACTGCTTAAGAGCCTTAGCGCAAGGCTTATCACAGATACAGGCTCTATCCTCTTAAAAACAGAACAGGATAAATTGATGAGAGCCATGGATAAAGTCCGTCAGCTATGTTCAGTAGCAGAAGAAAACATGTTTAAAGACTATCCCGATTTAAGCAAAGACTATATTGACGTGTTTTACGGCGATGTTGCTAATGATCCGAGAAACGAAGTGGATAAGAAAATCATTGAGGTGGCAAAAGAGGTATCTGATGGGCTTTTTACGAGAAAAGGAAACTGAGCGAAAACTCGTTTGTGAAGTCAAAGCAATGGGAGGACTTTGTTTAAAGCTTACGAGTCCTTCCGTTGACGGGCTTCCTGACAGGCTGGTTTTACTTAACGGTGGAAAGATTGGTTTTGTGGAGCTTAAAGCACCAGGTAAAAAGCCTAGAGTTTTACAGGTGAAACGGATGAAGGATTTACAGGCTTTAGGTTTTAAGGTTTTCGTGGTTGATGACAAGAGTCAGATTGGAGGTGTGATTGATGCGATACGAGCCACATGAGTATCAAAAGTATGCGACTGATTTTATTATCACACACCCGGTGTCAGCGGTTTTGCTTGAAATGGGACTTGGTAAGAGTGTTATAAGTCTTACAGCGATTAACGACCTGATGCTTGACTCGTTTGATGTTTCCAGGACTCTTGTTATCGCTCCTCTTAGGGTCGCAAACACTACGTGGCCTTTAGAGTTAGAAAAGTGGGAGCATTTAAAACACCTAACTTATTCTATTGTGACGGGCACTGAGAAGGAGCGGATTCAAGCACTAAAAACGCCTGCTCACGTTTATATTATTAACCGTGAAAACGTGGAGTGGCTGATAATGAAAAGCGGCCTGCCGTTTAATTTTGACATGGTTGTGATAGATGAGCTTTCAAGTTTTAAATCGTATCAGGCGAAACGTTTTAAAGCATTACTGAAGGCTAGGCCGAAAGTTAAAAGGATTGTTGGTCTTACAGGAACTCCTTCTTCTAACGGGCTTATGGATTTGTGGGCTGAGTTTAGGCTGCTTGATATGGGTCAAAGGCTTGGCCGCTATATTACGTATTATCGGCAGAACTTTTTTGATCCTGATAAGCGTAACCAGCACATGGTTTTTTCTTATAAGCCTAAAGATGGTGCTGAGAGTTTAATCTATAAGCAGATAGCTGATATTACGATTTCGATGAAGTCGAAAGACTATTTGAAAATGCCGGCGTGTGTGATAAACGAGGTGAAAGTAGAGTTATCCGGTAAGGAGCGGAAACTTTATGATGAGCTGAAACAGGATATGGTGGTGTCGTTGGAGGGTAAAGAGATTGATGCGATTAACGCAGCGTCTCTTTCAAATAAGCTTCTTCAAATGGCAGACGGCGCGGTTTATAACGAGAAAAAAGAAAGCGTTCATATTCATGATCGTAAGCTGGACGCGTTAGAGGATTTAATCGAGGCTGCTAACGGTAAACCGGTTCTTGTAGCTTACTGGTTTAAGCATGATCTTGAACGGATTAAGAAACGTTTTAACGTGCGTGAGATTAAAACGAGTGCTGATATTGCTGACTGGAATGCCGGCATGATTCCTGTAGCGTTGATTCACCCGGCTTCCGCGGGTCATGGTCTTAACCTACAAGCTGGCGGCTCTACACTTATCTGGTTTTCCCTGACTTGGAGCTTGGAACTTTACCAGCAAACAAACGCCAGGCTTAACCGTCAGGGTCAAACCAGCACGGTTGTAATCCATCACATTATCACTAAGAACACGATTGATGAAGACGTGATGAGGGCTTTAAGCATGAAGGCTAAAGTGCAGGATGCTTTAATCGAGTCGGTTAAAGCAAGACTACAAATTAACGAAGTGAGGGAAAGGGGTTCTAGAGAGAACTTACCTCAAAATGGAGGTAAGAATGAACAAAAAAGAATACTTACGGCAAGCCTATCTTCTTGATAAACGGATTAAGGCTGACATGGATGAAGTAGTAAGACTGCGTGAGCTTGCTACAAGTGTTTCTTCATTAAGATACGACCGAGAGTATGTGCAGACGACTCGAAGTATAGAAGCTCCGTTTGTGAAAGCTCTTATAAGGGTTATGGATTTAGAAGCAAAGATTAACATGGAGATTACGCTGCTTATCAGTTTGAAAGAGCAGATTTTGGACGTGATTTCTAAACTTGAAAGCGTGGATGAGCAGATGATTTTACGCTACCGTTACATGAGTAACATGACGTGGGAGGATATTGGTAAAGAACTCCATGCAGGTGTCAGAACAGTTATCAGATGGCATGGTAATGCGTTAGAGCATCTTGTTTTTCCTGAAAACCCTATTCGAATCTAAAAATTGAGAAAAGTTGGCATGCTTTGGCATGGTTTGGCATGAGATGGCACTGCCTTCTATATGGTATTATAAACTTAGCAAAAATTATAAATACTAAGCCTTGAAAGACTAATCTTTCAGGGCTTTTTTCATGCCCGAAGGGAGGATAAGTCTTGCCAAGAAAACCTAAAAGACCGTGTTCTTATCAAGGCTGTCCGAACCTAACTGACGGCAGGTTTTGTGAGGAACACTTAAAACAAGAGAACCGGCGCTACGAAAAATACGAGCGTCCTTATGATGCTCACAAGCGTTACGGCAGAGCATGGCAGAAAGTCAGGGACTCTTATGTGAAAGAGCATCCTTTCTGTGAGCTTTGCTTTAAGAACCATATGCTTGTGCCTGTTGAGCAGGTTCATCATATTAAACCGATTGCTGAAGGCGGAACACACGCTAGAGAGAATCTTATTTCTCTATGTAAAAGCTGTCACTCTAAAATTCACGCTAAGCGTGGAGACCGCTGGCATAACAAATAAAAACCACCCCAGGGGCGGTCAAAATCTCTAAAAACCTATTCCCTGGGGAACGGGCGCAGGGCTTCGCGTGCAAAAACAGCGAAATCAAAAGGGCAATAGGGGGAAATCAAAAACGAAAATTTTTAATAATTAAAACTCGTGAGGAAAGGAGGCGGAAAGTTTGCCTACAAAATCAAATAATATCGGCGGTCGTGGCGGCAGACGCGTAGGTGCCGGGCGTAAAAAGAAAGCGGTTGTTGAAAAAGCTAGTGAAGGAAACCCCGGTGGTAGGCCTTTAAGCGTGCTTGATATTCCGGAGCTTGAAGGTGCTGAAATGCCTCAGCCTCACGAGTTTTTATCCGCCACGCAAAAAGACGGCACTCAGCTTCAGGCTAGAGAAATTTTTGAAGAAACATGGAAGTGGCTAAAAGACATTGGTGTTAGCAGTAAAGTGCCATCTCCTCTTATTGAACGGTATGCAATGAGCTGTGCTCGTTGGATTCAATGCGAGGAAGTAACCAGTAAACTCGGGTTTCTTTCCAAGCATCCGACCACAGGAAAACCGATACCATCGCCTTTTATCAACATTGGTATTAACTACATGAATCAGGCGGTCAGGCTTTGGAATGAGATTTTCCAAATTGTGAAAGAAAACTGTTCGACTGAGTTTGATGGTGTTTCACCTCAAAACGATTTAATGGAACGCCTGCTTTTAACACGTAAAAAATTATAAGGAGAAAAATTATGATAGAAAAAGTAAATCCAAGTCACCCGGACAAGATTGCGGATCGTATTGCCGGGGCAATTGTTGATCTTGCTTACAAGATTGATGAGAATCCTAAGATTGCTGTTGAAGTGATGCTCGGGCATGGTAAGTGTGCCGTGTTCATTGAAAGCACGGTGATGTTTAAATTTAAGGATATTAAAAATATTATCCACCGTTTAAGCCCTGGGAAAGTAAAGATTGATATTACGGTCGTGCCACAGGATAAGCATTTAAGCCAAAACCAAAACGGCATGGTTCGTTGCGCGGATAACGGGATTTTTAAAGGCATGCCACTAACAGACGAACAGAAGAAACTCTCGGCTATTGCCCGAAAGGTTTATGAAAAGTATCCGTATGACGGCAAGTATGTTCTTGATGGCGAAAAACTTATCATCTGCCAGTCTCACGCTAAACGAGAAGACTTATTGAAAGACTATCCGAATGCGTTTGTTAATCCTTTAGGCGACTGGACGGGCGGTATCAACGTTGATACGGGAGCGGTTAACCGAAAACTCGGGTCAGACATGGCTGATTCTGTTACAGGCGGAGGTCTTCATGGTAAGGATCTTACAAAAGCTGACGTGTCGGTTAATATTTACGCGTTTTTGAAAGCACAGGAAACCGGCAGGGTGGTTGAGTTTTCTTGTGCTATCGGAGATGAAATGGTTGATGGTAAACCGTATGCGCAGATTGTGAAAATTGCGAAAGATTACATTGACTCGGTGGGTGGTTTTGAAAAGTTCGCTTGCTGGGGTCTTTTCTAACGGGAGGAAAGCTTATGGAAAAAGAGATGCAGTATTATTTAGCTGACGTAAGTGAGCTTATACCGTATGTGAGAAACGCTCGCACGCACTCGGAGGCGCAAGTAGCTCAGATAGCGGCAAGTATTCGTGAGTTTGGTTTCCTCTCACCAATTCTGGTATCTGAGGATAATACGATTCTTGCAGGCCACGGCAGGCTTGCCGCGGCATTAAAACTGGGTCTTAAAAAAGTTCCGTGCGTGAAAGAAAACCATTTAACTGAAACACAAAAGCGTGCTTATATTATCGCGGATAATAAGCTTTCACTTAACGCAGGCTGGGATAATGAGCTATTGGCTGTTGAGTTGTCGGAGCTTGAAGGGGCTGATTTTAACCTTGATCTTCTCGGGTTTGACGAGGCGGAGCTTTCCAGTATTTTTGATGCTGATAAAGACGTAAACGAAGACGATTTTGATGTTGAAAAAGAATTGGAAGAACCGTGTTTTTCTAAAACAGGTGACGTGTGGACGCTTGGTAAGCATCGTGTTATTTGCGGTGATTCAACTGATTCTTCCACGTTTGAAAAACTGCTGGGTGAAACGAAAGTAAATCTTGTTTGCACAGACGCACCTTATTTCGTAAACCTTGAAACCGCGTCAGGGAAAATTAAAAATGATGATTTAAGTGATAAAGAAGGCTACGAGTTTTTAATGAAAGTTTTTACCAACTTCAAAAACTCTATGGCAGCTGACGCGTCTATTTATGAGTTTTACGCAACGATGAAAGCACGTGTTTTCTACGATGCTTTTGAGGACGCGGGGTTTAAGGTGGCGGCTGGTTTAATTTGGAAAAAGCCGAGAGCTCCACTTATGCGAACGGACTGGAAGTTTAACATGGAGCCGATTATTTACGGTTGGCGTAAAGACGGTAAACATAAGTGGTATGGTGATCAGAAACAGACAGCCGTGTTTGAATTTGACGGAATTAAAAACTCGAAGGAAGAAGGCTGTGGGCATCCTTCCAGTAAGCCCGTGCCGCTGATTGCTTATCTTATTAAACAAAGCACGCAAACAAACAGTGTTGTGTTAGACGGGTTTTTAGGATCAGCGTCCACGCTTATAGCCTGTGAACAGATTGGCAGAGTTTGTTTTGGAGTGGAGCTTGAACCTAAATTCATTGACGTTGCGGTTAAACGGTATATGAAGTTTCACGATGATAAAACCAAGGACGTGCTTCTTATACGAGATGGGAAACAGTATAGCTACGAGCAGGCAATTGAAATGATGAAAGAGGCTGGCGATGAGTGAAACACTTACACTCGCCAGCCTTTTTGATGGCTCGGGCGGTTTTCCTTTAGCGGCTACGCTTACAGGGATTAAACCTTTATGGGCAAGTGAAATCGAGCCGTTTCCTATAAGAGTTACCACTAAAAGATTGCCTTATGTTAAGCATTTAGGTGATGTATCAAAGATTAAAGGCGATGCTGTGGAAGCGGTTGATATTATCACGTTTGGAAGCCCCTGTCAGGACATGTCGATTGCCGGTAAACGGGCAGGTCTTAGCGGTTCTCGCTCGAACCTGTTTTTTGAAGCGGTTCGGATTATTAAAGAGATGAGGAGGAAAACAGGTGGACAAAAACCAAGATATATCGTTTGGGAGAACGTTCCGGGAGCGTTTTCCTCAAATAAAGGAGAAGACTTCGAGAAAGTTATCAAAGAAATCTGTGCTGTCAAAGGACATACGTTTAATGCTCTTAGACCTGAAAAATGGAGCAGTGCAGGACTTGTCATGGCAGAAGATTTCTCACTCGCATGGCGGGTACTTGATGCTTCATACTTCGGAGTACCCCAGAGAAGAAAACGTATCTTTCTTGTCGCAGATTTTGATGGACAAAGTGCCGGAAAAATATTATTTGAGCAAGAAAGCATGCCTTGGGATTCTACGGCGAGCAGAAAGCCGTGGCAAGAAACTACCGGACATTTTGAAACAGGCACTGGTGATGCAATCGAAAGATACTGTTTAAACGATCAGGGCGGAAACAGAATGGACGTGTTTGAAAACAAAAGCGGCACGCTTACAGCAAGTGTGGGAAACCATCCACCGCTCGTGTTTGAAAATCACGGACAGGACTCACGGTATAAAGGACCTCTTAGCGTGTCTCAAACCGTGCTTTCCACGTTTGGAACAGGTGGGAATAATCAGCCTTTTGTGGTTTGTGATAAAACCTGTTTTGACGTTCGTTTAACATCACTCAACACGAAAAACAAGCGTGCTAACGTGTATGAAACGAAACTGGCAAGAACAATTAACACAGGGCTAAACTCGCCTGAAGCTAATCAAGGCGGTCTTGCAATAGTGTACTGTACGAGTAAAAACTCGCATCACACGAATGCTCAGGCAGAAATGACAGACACGCTTGTGGCAAGTGACTATAAAGATCCTCCTGTCATAAACGATATAAATGAGGATAAGCACTATGCTGTTAGACGTTTAACCCCGAAAGAGTGTGCAAGACTGCAGGGCTTTCCTGACTGTTGGTGTGATAATCTTCAAACAGAAAATCCAACCGATGAAGATCTTATTTTTTGGCAGGATGTGTTTGAAACACATCGGAAACTAGTCACGAACGCCTGTAAGCCTAAAAGCAAAAATCAGATAATCAAATGGCTTAAAAATCCTCACACTGATTCGGCAGAATACAAGATGTGGGGCAACGGCGTGGCACTTCCCTGCGTGTATTTCGTTCTCAAAAATATCGCTTATTTTCAGGGAAAAGAAAGCACATAAGACTTGCTATAAACCTTCTTTAGAGTGATGTATATACACAAGGAAAAACCTAAAGGAGGTATTAAAATGAGCTTAGAATATGGTTTAAAAGGTTCTAAAAGAAAACCACTCATACAAGCAATAGAAAACTTAACAGGTCTTAAAGCCGCGTATCTTAAAACACCCAGCATGGCTTACAAGATAGGTCCTTTCACAGTTGATAAAACTGGGACAGTAACATCTACGGATGCTGAAGACCTAAAGGATCTAAAACAAATACTTGAGGGCGATTATGGTATAAGCCTTCCGGAAAACCTGAGTGAAAGCACACGCATGCTTACAGTCGAGTTTCCAAAAGATAAGCTGGATGTGACTAAGCTTAGAAAAATCATCAAAAACAAGGGTGATTTAATTAAAAAAGCACTCGATGTGACAAGTCTTGAAATAGAGGAAAACGATGAAACAGTTAGTTTTCCTTGGTTTAAAGATGTAAGCCAAGACCATATGGATACTTACATGAAGCTTGTTTCTGCTCTTTGCAAAATGAGCTTGGAAGTAAAACATGTGAATGAAACTAAGCATAAGCCGGTTAACGATAAGTATGCCTTCAGATGTTTTCTTCTTAGACTCGGGTTTATCGGAGATGAGTTTAAACAAGACAGGAAAATTCTGCTTTCCCATTTAGAAGGCTCATGTGCTTTTAGAAACGAAAGAGGTGAATGATGAGAGCATTAAGTAGAGAACAGGTTGAAAAGCTTAGAAAAACTTATCCTAAAGGTTGTTTGGTAGAGCTTATCTTAATGGATGATGTTCAGGCACTTCCTATCGGCACTAAAGGCAGAGTACGAGGTGTTGATGATATGGGTTCAATCATGGTTTCCTGGGAAACAGGAAGCGGGCTAAGCGTTGTTTATGGCGTGGATAAGTGCCGAAAAATTAGCGACTTGTAAGAACAATAATTAGTGGAAATATCAGCGGTTTTATCCCATTTATTGCTTGATAATATGTGCTTTTAGAGTGATATATAGTATCAGCAAAAGCAAAGGAGAAAACCTATGAAAAAAGAAACCTTACAAAGACTTACAAGCGAAGTTAAAGCCTGCAGACGCTACGCTCTAAACGCAATCAAAAAAGCTGAAGAAGGAAAAATTAGCTCGGCTATCAGCATGCTCGATATTGCACAAACAGCAAAAACCTGCGCTGAGCAGGCTCACGAGGAGCTTTGGAAGGTAAGCGAAGGAAAACTAACCAGTAAAGAATTCGAACTGTTTGCGGATGCTGAAACCTTGGACAAGGATATTCAAAAAGCCTACCAAGTGATTAAACAGGCAAGAAACTAAAAGAAGAATTGGCGAAAAACAAAGAAAAATCGTGGAATTACCTGCGATTTTTTCTCATTTATGACTTGCTATTATGTGCTTTTAGAGTGATATATAGTACTAGCAAAAAGCACAGACGCAAAGGAGAAAAAACCATGTGGGAACAAGATACGCTTAAAGTAGAAGATCAGGTTGTAAGCTACAGCATGAAGGTTTTTGAAGAGCCAAGCGAATATGGGATTAACCAGGGGCGAATTTCCAAGCTTACTTTGAAAAACAATAACAAGGTTATCGCAAACTACGATAGAGGCTGGGATATTATGCCAACAAGCAAGCTTGCAAACGAGGCTTTAGAAATGATCCTAGACGCTAGAAACTAAAAACCGAAGTTTTATTAAAAGTAGCAGGGCTTTTTAAGGCCCTGTTTCTCGTTAAGAAAGAAATGATGTGGGCGCTGAAGGCGTCTTTTTTTATGTTTGGGTTATTGTTGTGCGCTTTTCAAAATAATATTAAATTGAGAGTTGAATAAAGTTGAAAATAAAAGCTTATTATTGAATATTATTAGAAAATAGGTTATTATAAAAGAGAAAGGAGCGTGCTTATGAAGAATGATTGGATCTTTAATCTCGATGATAATGAAATAGCATTTATTAAGCAGTTCATTTTATCGTCTGGATCATTGAAGAGCATGGCTGACTATTATGATAGCTCCTACCACATAATCAGAAGTAATCTTAATCAGTTAATTGAAAAGGTAAAGCTTATGGAGGTGGATGAAGATCCGTACGTGAAGTTCATTAAGTCTTTAGCTTTGCAAGATAGATATGATTATGAAACTACGAAGAAACTGATTGATAAATACAATGAAAGGAGACAAGCAAATGAATAGAGAGTTATTGCTTCTATATTTAGTGATGGGCATTGTTTTAGCCGGGCTTGAAATTTACGTTGTTAAAAGCAGAAAAGCAAATAAATGGATTATACCTGGCGCAGTTTGGATTATTACGATTGCTGTATCCATCCCATTTTCAGTGAATTTTGGCGCTTTTTCTTCGTTATTGCAGGCTGTCGTTTTGGTAGGCTTTTATATCGAAGATTGGCTTCATAGAAGGAATAGTGAGGACGAAAAATTCAAAATAAAGAACTTAGGATGAAATATCATTCGAAAATTTATCTTGATAGTTTAAAGCGGTAAATCGGAAGGTTTACTGCTTTTTCTTTGAAAGGGCGCAAGTAAGCGTCTTTTTTTATGCCTAGAGAAAGGAGGAGCTTAAGTTGGAAAAATACGAGGTTACTAAGTTTAAAAAAGAAGATTCAACGTATAGTAAGGATTTAGCGGATTATGCCGTGAGTTTTATTGAATGTTTAACACACACGAAGGGAACGTGGGCTGGTAAGCCTTTTAAGCTCCTTGACTGGCAGGAGCAGATTATTAGGGACTTGTTTGGCGTGGTGAAACCGAATGGTTACCGTCAGTTTAATACTGCTTATATTGAAATACCTAAGAAAATGGGTAAAAGTGAGCTTGCCGCGGCAGTGGCACTGCTTTTATGCTGTGGGGATAATGAGGAGCGTGCGGAAGTTTATGGTTGTGCGGCGGACCGTCAGCAGGCAACAATCGTGTTTGACGTGGCGGCGGACATGGTTAGAATGTGTCCGGCTCTTAATCGTAGGGTTAAAATTTTAGCTTCGCAAAAACGTATTATTTTCCTACCAACTAACAGTTTCTACCAAGTGTTGTCGGCTGAAGCGTACTCTAAACACGGGTTTAACATTCACGGTGTCGTGTTTGATGAGCTTCACACGCAGCCAAACCGTAAACTTTTTGACGTGATGACTAAAGGCTCCGGGGACGCTCGCATGCAGCCACTGTATTTTCTGATTACCACAGCCGGTACGGATACGCATTCTATCTGCTATGAGACGCATCAGAAAGCAGTGGATATTCTCGAGGGTAGGAAAATTGATCCAACTTTTTACCCAGTGATTTATGGTGCAAAAGATTCGGATGATTGGACGGATCCTAAGGTGTGGAAGAAAGCTAATCCTTCTCTTGGGGTGACGGTTCAAATGGAGAAAGTTAAGGCTGCTTTCGAGTCAGCCCGGCAAAATCCTGGTGAAGAGAATGCTTTCCGTCAGCTTCGTCTTAACCAGTGGGTGAAACAGTCTATTCGTTGGATGCCGATGGAAAAGTGGGATGCTTGCGGTTTTCAGGTGAATGAGGAAGAACTAGAGGGCAGGGTCTGCTACGGGGGTCTTGACCTTTCAAGCACCACTGATCTTACGGCTTTTTCGCTTGTGTTTCCGCCTTTAGATGAGTCGGATAAGTTTCGTATCCTACCTTATTTTTGGGTGCCTGAAGAAACCTTGAGTTTGCGCGTGAAACGAGATCATGTGCCGTATGACGTGTGGGAAAAACAAGGGTTTATTAAGACCACGGAAGGAAACGTTGTTCACTATGGGTTTATTGAAAAATTCATCGAAACTTTAGGTGAACGTTTCAATATTCGTGAGATTGCTTTCGACCGTTGGGGCGCAGTGCAAATGGTGCAAAACCTTGAAAACATGGGGTTTACCGTGGTTCCGTTCGGACAGGGATTCAAGGATATGAGTCCGCCTACCAAGGAGCTTATGAAGCTTACACTCGAGCAGAAAATCGCACACGCAGGGAATCCGGTGCTTCGCTGGAACATGGATAACATTTTCATCCGCACAGATCCGGCAGGAAACATTAAGGCAGATAAGGAAAAATCAACCGAGAAAATCGACGGTGCTATAGCCACCATCATGGCACTTGACCGTGCTATAAGATGCGGTAACGCGAACACTCAAAGCGTGTATGACAATCGCGGGATTTTGTTTATGTAGGAGGTGACAATGAACATTTTTAGCAGACTATTTAAATCAAGAGATAAGCCTGAAAACAGGATGTTAGGCGGTGGTTATCGTTTCTTAATGGGTACGTCCTCGTCGGGTAAGAGGGTGAATGAGCGTTCGGCGATGCAGATGACGGCAGTTTACTCGTGTGTGCGTATCCTGTCTGAAGCGGTGGCGAGTCTGCCGCTTCACGTGTATGAGCGGACGAGTACGGGTACGGCTAAAGCGGTTAAACATCCTTTGTATAAGGTGCTTCATGATGAGCCGAATCTTGAAATGACAAGCTTCGTGTTTAGAGAAACTTTGATGACGCATCTATTGTTATGGGGTAATGCTTACGCGCAGATTATTCGAAACGGTAAAGGTGAGGTTTTAGGCTTATACCCTTTAATGCCTGATCGTATGAGAGTTGACCGGGATGAGAGTGGTCAAATTTTTTACGAGTATACGTTAAATGATAGTGATGTTTTAGCGGGTAAAGAAACGAGTGTGAAACTTAAACCTTTTGACGTGCTTCATATTCCCGGTCTTGGTTTTGACGGTCTTGTTGGCTATTCGCCTATTGCGATGGCAAAAAACGCTATCGGTATGGCGATAGCTACGGAAGAGTATGGTGCATCGTTTTTCGCTAACGGTGCTACACCAAGCGGCATCTTGGAATACCCCGGAACAGTAAAAGATCCTCAAAGTATGAGGGATAGTTGGAATAAGGGGTTCTCGGGTTCTAACTCGCATAAGATAGCGATTTTAGAGGAAGGCATGAAGTATACGCCTATTTCTATTTCGCCTAACGAAGCACAGTTTCTTGAAACTCGTAAGTTTCAGATTAACGAGATTGCTCGTATTTTTAGAGTCCCACCACACATGGTTGGTGATTTAGAAAAGTCGAGTTTTTCTAATATTGAGCAGCAGTCGTTGGAGTTTGTGAAATACACGCTTGATCCTTGGGTGGCACGGTTTGAACAGTCTATTACGAGACGGCTTTTTACTGATAAGGAGAAAGAAACCTATTATGTGAAGTTTAACGTGGATGGTCTTCTTCGAGGAGACTATCAGAGTCGTATGAATGGTTATGCTACCGCTCGTCAAAACGGTTGGATGAGCGCAAACGATATTAGACAGTTAGAAAACTTGGATAAGATTCCAGCCTGTGAAGGCGGTGACTTGTATTTGATTAACGGCAACATGCTCCCGCTTAACCGTGCAGGAGCGTTCGCAAACAGTAGCGGAAAGGAGGAAAAAGGTGATGAGGAAGTTTTGGCAGTGGAAAAACCAAAAGGAAAATCAGGAGTCAAATGAAATATTGGAGAGGACACTGTTTCTTAACGGTACGATTGCTGAAGAATCATGGTTTGATGATGATATTACACCACAACTTTTTAAAGACGAGTTAAACGCGGGTAGTGGGAATATTACCGTGTGGATTAACTCTCCAGGCGGCGATTGTGTGGCTGCGGCACAAATCTATAACATGCTCATGGATTACAAGGGTTGTGTGACGGTAAAGATTGACGGTATTGCAGCAAGTGCTGCCTCGGTGATTGCGATGGCTGGAACAAAGGTTTATATGAGCCCGGTGTCAATGCTTATGATCCATAATCCTATGACGGTTGCTTTTGGCAACAGAAACGAAATGGAAAAAGCAATATCAATGCTTGATGAGGTCAAAGAGTCCATTATTAACGCTTACGAGATTAAAACAGGGCTTAACCGTGTGAAACTCTCGCATTTAATGGATTCGGAAACGTGGATGGATGCTAACAAGGCGGTAGAACTCGGGTTCGCGGACGGTGTTTTAACTAGAGGTGAAACCACTGATATTGGCATACCACAGGTTTCAACATTGTATTCGAAAGCAAGCGTGCAAAACACGTTATTGGAAAAAATATCTAAAGCCTGCCGGATAAGCGGTAAGGAAACAAACAATATTAGTGCAGACGATCTTATGGATCGTCTTTTTTTAATCAAAAATTGGAGGTAAACATGATGAACACTATTTCAAACATGGTTGAGAAACGTAACAAGGCCTGGCAGGGTGCAAAAGCTTTCCTTGAGTCTAAACGTGACAAGGACGGGCTTATTTCAGAAGAAGACGCGAAAACCTATGATGAGATGGAAGCGAAAGTGAAAGCTTACAGTATGGAAATTGAACGCTTGGAACAGATGGAAAAAATGGATAAGGAGCTTTCAAAACCAACATCTGAGGCGATTGTTGCAAAACCTATGAAAACAGGTGTGAACCTTGAAAAACAAGGTCGTGCGCGTGACGAGTATAAGCAGGCAATGCTTACAGCTCTTAGAAGTAATTTTAAACGAGTCGATAACGTGTTGCAGGAAGGCGTGGACGCTGACGGCGGGTATCTTGTGCCGGAAGAATACGATAATCGTCTGATTGAAACGTTGAAAGAAGAAAACATTATGCGTGTTCTTGCCACCACTATTACTACTAGTGGAGAGCATAAGATTAATATTGCGATGAGCGATCCTGCGGCGGCTTGGATTGAAGAAGGCGCAAGCCTTAACTTTGGGGATTCCAAGTTCGCGCAAATCCTGCTTGACGCTCATAAGCTTCACGTTGCGGTAAAAGTTACTGAAGAACTCTTGCATGATAATGCATTTAATCTCGAGAATCATATTCTTACATCCTTCGGCATGGCGTTGGCTAACGCGGAGGAAGACGCTTTTCTTAACGGGGATGGTGTTGGAAAACCGACTGGTATTTTCAATAAGAAAGACGGTGGCACGTTCCTTAAAGAAACTGCCGGTATTAAAACTGATGATTTGATTGATCTTATTCACGCTTTGAGGCGACCATACCGTAAAAACGCGAGTTTTATTATGAACGATAAAACGGTCGCGAGCATACGAAAACTTAAAGACAATAACGGTGCGTACGTTTGGCAGCCTTCATACCAGGATGATGAGCCGAACAGGATTCTCGGATACCCGGTATACACGTCTGCTTACGCGCCTGAAAACATGGTGGCTTTTGGTGACTACTCGTACTACAACATTGGCGACCGTGGCTCACGCTCGTTTAAAGAGCTTACCGAGCTTTTCGCTGGA
Source organism: Gardnerella bivia (assembly GCF_049262715.1). Classification (NCBI taxonomy): domain Bacteria; kingdom Bacillati; phylum Actinomycetota; class Actinomycetes; order Bifidobacteriales; family Bifidobacteriaceae; genus Gardnerella; species Gardnerella bivia. Next base: position 57,302 of record NZ_CP058399.1, on the reverse strand, counting down.
AACGACATGGTAGGTTTCGTTGCTAAAGAGCGTGTAGACGGCAAACTCGTGCTTAAAGAAGCAGTGCAGATTCTGCCTGTTAAAACAAGCGTAACAGCTTAAAAGTTAAGGAGGGGTGTTGATGATAGTTACAGTCGAGGAAGCCAAAAACTATCTTAGGGTGGATAGTCAAGAAGATGATGAGCTTATCAACACCCTTATTCGTTCTGCTGAAAAACTCTGCCAGGGAGTGGCTCGTAAAAACGATAGTAGTTTGATTAGTGAAAACTTTGATGAGTATAGGCTCGCAGTCTTATACGCTACAGGCTACTTGTATGAGCATCGGGAAGAAGCAGACCATCACGCGCTAACTCTCACTTTACGTTCGATGCTTTTTACTGTTAGAAAAACGGGGTTTTAAATGAGAATAAGTTTACTAAACGAGCGTATTATGCTGCTTAAAAACAGTGTAGAGGTTGATGAGGTTGGTAATCATAAGATTAAGTGGAGTAAATATTACGAGTGTTACGCTACGGTGAGTGCTGAAAGTCCATCTGAGCAGACTTCGGCGGGAAACGTGTGGGATGAGTCAAAAATAGATTTTACTATCCGCTATTCGAAAGAAACAGCCGTAGTCTCATCTCTTGGTTACAGGATTATTTTCCATGATACGGTTTATGAGATTTTAGGCGTTGACCACATGAATTATAAGAAGAAAAGCCTGAAACTTCACTGTAAGAGGTGTAAAAAGTGAGCAAAACAGGAGTAGATAATCTTTCAAACAGGATAATAAAAGAGCTTAAAACTTACGCGGATACTACGAGTGAGAAAGTAAAAGAAGCAGTTAAAAACGTGAGTAAAACCGTTAAAGAAGATATAGAAAACACTGCTCCGAAACACACAGGTAAGTATGCGAAAAGTTGGGCGGTGAAAACTGTTAAAGAAACAGAAAACGCTCTCACACTGGTAGTTCACTCAAAAAACAAGTATCAGCTTACACACTTGTTAGAGTACGGTCACGCTAAACGAGGCGGAGGACGCGTTGAGGCAAGAGCACACATTAAGCTTGCGGAAGAAAAAGCGGTTAAAAGTTTCGAAGAAAAAATAAGGGAGGCGATAGAACATGACTAAACTTTTAAACATTATGCAAGAGATAGGTTTTCCTTTTGCTTACCATCATTTTGCTGAAGGAGAATCACCTTCCCCACCGTTTCTTGTGTTTCTTACGCCTGCAAGCAGTAATTTCGCGGCAGACGGGAAAGCGTATTTTAAAGCAAACGAAGTTCATATTGAACTATACACAGATTATAAGAATCCTAAGGTGGAAGAAAAAGTTGAAGCCGTGCTTGATAGGCACGGCATTTTTTATAACAAAACAGAGACGTTCATAGAGTCGGAAAAGCTTTATGAAACACTCTACATTTTTGAAATGGAGGTAACAGAAAATGGGAAACAAGGTTAAATACAATCTTAAAAACGTGTACGCGGCAAAACTTAAAAAAGACGCAGGCGGAAGTTTTAACTATGATGCGCCTAAACCTATTCCGGGAGCTGTGAGCATAAGCCTTGATGCGGAAGGTGAATCCTCACCGTTTTACGCTGACGGGATTGTCTACTTCAGGTCGACTGCGAACAACGGTTACAGTGGCGACTTGGAAATGGCTCTTATACCTGAATGGTTTAGAACAGAAATATTAAAAGAAAAACTTGATAAAAACGGTGTGCTGGTAGAAAAAGCAACTACCGGTGAAGCGGAAAAGTTCGCGCTTCTTTTTGAGTTTGACGGTGATGTTAAAGCAATCCGCCACGTGCTTTATAACTGCTCGGCTTCCAGGCCTTCTATCGCTTCTGAAACTAAGGAAGACACGATAGAACCGGGTACTGAAACACTCTCGCTTACGGCTGATCCTAGAGAAGATGGGCTTGTGAAATCCCGTAGTGGAGATACGACATCTGATGAAATTTACGCTAACTGGTATAAGAGCGTGTACGTTCCTCAAAACACGACAGAGGCTAAGCCTAAGTAAAAGGAGTGGTGAACATGATTGAAAAAACAGTAAAAATCGGTGGCAAAGACGTGAAGTTTCGCTCCTCTGCCACTATTCCAAGACTGTATCGTATCAAATTCAAGCGTGATATTTTTCAGGATCTTTCCAAGCTAGAAAAATCGTATAAGGCTAAAAGCACCGGGTTTGAGATTGATGATCTGGAGATTTTTGAAAACGTAGCTTATATCATGGCTTACCATGCGGATAACACGATTCCTGAAACGATTGAAAAATGGCTCGATGAGTTTGAAATGTTTTCTATCTACGAGGTGCTGCCTGAAATTCTTGAGCTTTGGGGTGCGAATTTACAAACACAGGTTCAATCTAAAAAAAAGTTACGTCAACTACAAGAGAAATGACAACTGCGTTATTTCTTCTTAGATGCACAGAGATTGGGATAAGTATTTGTGAACTTGATCTTTTAACTATCGGCATGATTTTAGACATGTGGACGGAGAAAGCAAACGATAGTGTGAAATACGATAGGCTCGCAAGCCAGGCAGAATTCGACAGGTTCTAGACGAAAACCAAACATTCTTATCCCTGACGTTAAAATATCTATTTTTTTTCATACCTAAATTTAAGAGTAAAAGGAGGTGAAGTTATGGCAAACAGGATTAAAGGTATTACCGTTGAAATCGGTGGAGATACGACAGGCTTGGATAAAGCGTTAAAAGACGTGAATACGACTATCCGATCCACGCAAGCTCAGCTTCGTGACGTAAACAGGCTGTTAAAACTCGATCCGTCCAACGCTAAACTTTTAGCGCAAAAACAGCAGTTGTTGCAGCAGGAAATAGCAAACACTTCCGAGAAACTTAACGCTTTAAAACAGGCGGATAAGCAGGCTAAAGTACAGCTTGAAAACGGGGATCTCGGTAAAGACAAGTATGATGCTTTGCAGCGTGAGATTATTGAAACCGAGCAGAATCTTAAAAATTTAGAACAGCAGGCAAAGAAAGTCCCATCAGCGTTAGCAGTTTCTATGAAAGAAACCGGGGATAAAATTAAAAGTGTCGGTGAGAAAACAGCCCAAGTCGGCACAAGCTTATCCACGCATGTTACCGCACCAATTGTGGGGCTTGGAGCTGCGTCTTTAGCCGCGTTTAACGAAGTTGATGCTGGTATGGACACGATTGTTACTAAAACAGGCGCAACAGGAAAAGCACTGGAGGGTATGCAAGATAGTATGAAAAATCTTGCTACCAGTATTCCTACTGATTTTCAAACCGCTGGTGCTGCTATCGGCGAGGTGAACACCCGATTCGGTTTAACAGGTAAAAGCCTTGAAGACCTGTCAGGCAGGTTTATTAAATTTGCTCAAATTAACAACATGGACGTTTCCACGGCTGTTGATAACACGCAGAAAGTTGTGGCTGCTTTTGGGCTTAAAGCACAGGACGCCGGAGCTTTACTTGATACGATGAACGCTGTAGGTCAGCGTACCGGTGTCAGCATGGATACGCTTGCTAAAACCATGGTTACTAACAGTGCCTCCTTACAGCAGCTTGGGTTTAGCGCATCGGATGCCGCTAATTTCTTAGGCAATGTTGAAATGTCGGGCGCTGACACGTCACAGGTTATGACAGCTCTAACTAAAGCACTAGCTGCTGCTACAGCTAAAGGCACGCCTATGAAACAGGCTTTAGAAGATATTCAAAACAGTATGGTTAATGCGAAAAGCGACACTGAAGGTTTAAAAGTAGCTTATGAGCTGTTTGGTAAGCGTGCGGGCGCGGCTATTTATCAGGCGTGTAAAAACGGTTCACTGTCTTTTGCTGAGCTTGGTACTTCCCTTAAAGATAATGCCGGTAGCGTGGAGAAAACGTTTAACGAAACGCTTGATCCGATAGATAAGTTTAAGACTTCGATGAATAGTCTGAAAATCGTGGGAGCAGATCTTGGCAGTTCTCTTGCAACGGTTTTACAGCCTATGCTTGAAAAGTTCGCTTCCTGTATGAAGTCTTTAAGTGAAGCTTGGAGAGGATTGTCTCCGGGAATGAAGGATGCGATAGTAAAAATCACGCTTATTGCTGCAACAGTCGGGCCTGTGCTCATTGTGATCGGGAAAATTATTAGTGCTGTTGGAACAATAACTTCTGCTCTGGGAGGTCTTATCGGACTTCTTGGAGGAACAGCCACAGCCACTACTGCGGTAGGCGTGGCAGGAGGAGCAAGTGCTGCAGGAACAGCGGCGGCAGGGACAGCAGCAGGAACAGCGGCTGTAGGGTTTGGTGCGTTAAACGTTTCACTTCTTCCTATTATCGGTATTATTGCGGCGATTATTGCCGCGGTTGTGGCGATTATTGCGATTATTAAAAACTGGGGTGCTATAAGCGAATGGTTTAAAAACCTGTGGCAGGGTGTTTGCCAGAGCGTGAGCAGTATTTGGCAAAACATCTCGGAGTTTTTCCAAAACGTGTGGCAAGGCTTAGTTCAGGTTTTTACCGGCGTGTGGGATACGATTAAAAACGTGCTCACGGTAGCTCTCATGTTTATCGTAGAGCTTATAAAAGGCTATTTTTCGCTTATCACACTACCGTTTAGGTTTATTTGGGAAAACTGTAAAGACGTGATTATAGGCGCATGGGATGCGATTAAAACCACGGTAAGTAGTGTGCTTGAAGCCATAAACAGTGTAATAACAAGTGTTATGAACACGATTATGTCGTTTATAACAAGCGTGCTAAACACTATAAGCAGTGTGTTTACGAGCGTGTTCAATGCGATTTTAAGTGTTGTAACCTCTGTTTTTAACAGTATAAAATCGGTGGCTGAAACGATATGGAATGGAATTTGCAGTGTTATAACCAACGTGGTAAACACGGTTAAAAATACGGTTTCTACAGTGTTTAACGCAGTGGCAGGCGTTGTAAGCAACGTATTTAACGGTATTAAAAACACAGCCGTATCAATTTGGAACGGTATTAAAAACGCTATCATCACTCCGGTTGAAGCGGCGAAAAACAAGGTTAAGGCAGTAGTTGACGCTATAACAGGCTTTTTTGCAGGTATTAGACTTAGTCTTCCTCATATTAAACTGCCTCATTTTAGTATTAGAGGACACTTCTCACTCGCACCACCGTCTGTACCGTATCTTGCTATCGACTGGTATAAGAAGGCAATGGATAAGCCGATGCTGTTAAACGGGGCTACTATCTTCGGTGAGAAAAACGGGCATTTGCTTGGCGGCGGTGAAAAAGGTCCTGAGGTGATTATGGGGCTTGATACTTTGCAGAATATGAGCGCGGGAGCAAACACGCAAATGCTTAGTGTTATGAACCAGATTCTAGCGATTATGGACTCGTATTTCCCACAGTTTTCCAACCAGAGTATTGTGCTTGACTCAGGCGAGCTTGTGGGCGGTATTGCAAACAAGATGGATAGTGAGCTTTTTAAGCTTCAAACAAGAAAAACAAGGGGGTGGTAAAAGTGTATGGCATGACAATAAACGGGTTGCATAGTTTTAAGGATTTAGGCTTAGTTCCAACACTTAAGCCACATGTTAATCTACCATCCCCAAGGTTTAGCTATCTGGAAGTACCCGGAAGATTGGGAAGTTTTGATCTTACAGAAAGCTTAGCGGGTGAAGTTTTATACGAAATGCGTGAAGGCAGTTTTGAATTTATTGTCGCAGATAAAGGCGTGTGGCAGAAAGCTTACGAGAGGCTTAAACGTGATGTTCACGGGCTTAAAACAACACTTGTGCTGGACGCCGAATCTTCCTTTTACTATCAGGGTCGAGTGTGGGTAAGTGATTTTAAATCTGATAAAAACTATGAAACGATTACGCTTAACTACAGGCTAAACCCTTATAAGCACAGTGTTTTGGACATGGAAACAGGTGGCGTGTACACGTTAAAAAACGTGCAGGTTAAAGACGGGAAAGAAATCAGGCTTACCCGTGATTTTGATATGACGCTTATACCTGAATTTACTAATAAAACACTAAACACAATAAGCGTTGATTTTAAAGGAAAAACCTACAGTCTAAAACAAGGCGTATCTCGTTTCCCTGAACTTAGAACACGCGAAAATAATATGACGCTTACGTTTCAAGGCACAGGCACACTTGATATTTCCTACCTAAGGGGGTGGTTATAAATTGTACAGAATAACTCTTGATGAAACAGCCTTGTATTATCCGGGCGACACTAAGAATGTTCTTCTTGACGCGACGCTTAACGTGGAGCTTAACACTGCAGGCACGCTCGTGTTTACCTGCCCGAAAGAAAATCCCTGCTATGAGAAGTTTTTTAACAGAAAATCAGTAGTGAGCGTGTATCGCGATGAGAAAGAAATTTTTACCGGAGAGGTAAGAGAACAGGAGAAAGACTTAAACCAAAACAAGAAAGTAGTGTGCGCAGGTCTTTTAACGTATCTTGCAGACAGTATTCAGCCGCAGAAAGAATACCATGATCATACACCTTACCAACTGTTGGAAAAATTCCTAAACATTCATAATGAGCAGGTGGATGATAGGAAGAAGATTCATATCGGAAAAGTCAGCGTGACAGATCCCAATAATTCCCTGTACAGGTTCACCAATTTTGAAACCACGCTTGAAGCAATTATGGGAAAAATGATTGATAAGCTGGGCGGATACTTAAAGCTAAGACGAGAAAAAGACGGGCTTTACCTTGATTATCTTCGCTTGGAAGAAATGGGTAAAATGGCGAAGCAATCGGTTGAGTTCGGGTTGAACCTGCTTGATTATACTGAAAACTTATCGGCAGAAGATGTTTCTACAGCACTTATCCCTTTAGGTAAAGAACTGGAAAGCGAGAACAGCAAAAACGAGGTTCTTAAAAAATACACGGATATTACAAGCGTTAATAATGGGAAAAATTATCTTGTTTCCACTCAGGCAAAGAGCGCGTTTGGTTGGGTTTGTAAAGTCGTTAGATGGGATGATGTCGCTGTTCCTGAAAACCTGTTACGTAAAGCCTCTCTTTGGCTTAAAGATAATCAGTTCGAACAGACAGAGCTTAACTTAAGCGCGGTTGACTTATCCGAGTTTGACCTTGATTTTGAAACTATTGAATGTGGAGACAGAGTTAGGTGCATAGCATCGCCTTTTGGCATGGATCGGGTATTTCCCGTGATGAGACAGTCTATTCCATTGCAAAAACCCGGTGAGATGAAAATCGTCCTGGGCAGTCAAACCAGACGAAGCTACGTGCAAAGCTCGCATGATAGTGTGCAAAGCCTGCGTGAAGAAAATCTTGCAACAAGAAAAATAGACAACGAGCGTGTGCAAAGTGAAATCAACAATATTAAAGCACAGATGAACATCACCTCAGGCGGTTACAAGGTAACAGAATATGATGATTCAGGCAGGTGGCTAAGAGACCTTTATATGGATACGCCTGATAAGAATACTGCTACAAAAGTATTACAGGTTAATATGAACGGGATTGGCGGAAGCCATAACGGTTTTGCAGGACCTTATAATACGGCGATTACTTTAGACGGGCGTGTTTACGGAGATAGAATTATCGGGCATTCGATTGATGCTGAGAAACTTTCAGTTTCTTACACTTCTCAGGTGGAAAAGCAGATTAGTAACGCAAAACAGGAAGCTATTTCTGATAGTGATGAGAAGCTTAAAAGCTACTATACGATAAACGAGGTTAACACCAAGTTTTCTGTAACGGATCGAAAGATTGAATCAAGTGTTGAAACAGTTAATCAAAAACTGGAGCAGAAAAACGGTAACTATTACGGCACGTATACTCCCTACTCTTCTAATGCTCCGGCTAACTCATGGACAAGCAGAAGTGAGAAGTTAAACCACGTGGGAGATTTTTTCTTCGACACTCAAACAGGCTACGCCTACAGGTATCGGGTTAAAAGAGACTGTTTAGAGATTAAGTTTAACAGTAATTGCCGTACGGAAAGCGCAAACTATGATTGGGTGGAAGTTTTCTATGAGTCTGAGGGTAAGATTCACGTTTTACCGAAACTCGGCGGTGCTGACATTGCAAATAAAAGCATCTTTGTGCCAAGCAGTACGTTTTGGCTTTATTTTAGAAGCGATGGCTCAAGCCATGATTATTACGGTTTTAAGATTGATGCGATAAGAAAAAGCAGTTCAAGGCAAGAAGTTCAAGATAGTTTAGCGGTTTTACCTAACGATGCCGGAAACATAATAGAACTGTCAGGCAGCAACTATCCTGAGTCGGAGCATGATCCGTATCAGGATAATACGAGAAAACTCTGGCGGTATACGTCAAACGAGAGTCTTGACAGCTATCTGGAGTTTGACTGGGTTAGAGTCAGCGATAAAGACATTCAGGCGGCCAAAGATACAGCTGACAGAGCTATATCTAAAGTTTCTATTGTTGAAGACTCGATTACTTCCATGGTGAAAAAAGGTGAGTTCGGTTCGTTTATGCGGCAAAACTACAACAGTTTTCTGATTGGATTTAACGAGTCAAGCAACTATGTTCAAATCACTGCAGGACAAATAGGTCTTTACAACGGGACGATTGACCAGTATCACAAGCGTGCGGTCTTTGATGAAAGCGGTAACCGTTTCTATCGTGAAGGCTCATATATCGGCATGATCGGCACGAACCATAAACGTTACGTTGAAGAGTGTAAGGGACTTGAGTTCGATTTGAGTTATGAGGGTCAATACATGGCTTTCGCACAACAAAAATCATCAAATCATGACGAGCTTAATACGATGCTTTGTTTTTCACGCTCAAACGGTATGTATAACGAGTACGGCTTGCATTTAGGCTGCAACTTTTATGCCCACGGTTTCAAGATTATAAACCCGCAGTGGGAAGGAGGATTTGGAACTACGGCAACCATTCATTATGTGCAGGTACTTGATGTGGATGAGTACGGCAAAGTAAGAAGATGGGGTGAAAACGGACGCATGGTATTTAAAAACGGTATCCTCATGGACTTGACTTTCTACAACTAAGGAGATGAATATGGCAGAACTTATTATTAACACAAACGAAGTTGTGATAAACGAAGGTACTAAAAACAGTGACATAAAAGTCGCTAAAACTGCTGATGAGAGTATGGAAATAGAGCAGTTTATCAGCAACAGTAAGTACGCAAAGATGATAGAAGACATCAATCGCAAACTGGATATTCTAATCGAGGAAAAGGAGGTGGAAGATGGAAAAGCCGACCATTAACTATGCGATAGCTACACAAAAGTTTAGAGCGAAGTTAAGCGATGAGATAGTGTCTTTACAAAAAAGTATCCCTATCCCGACCTACATGGTTGAAGGCATAATCGCGTCAATTTTAGCTGACATACGCTCGGCTCTGATAGCTGAAAACACGATGGAACATGTTGCTTTTAGTGAGGAAAACACAAAGTATTACGAAGAACAGTTAGAAAAACTAAACGAGGAAATCCTAAAACTTAAAGCAGAAAAAGAAGAAAAACCATAAGGAGGAAAGCCTTATGTATAGAGGAACAACACCTACAAACGTGTTCAGGACAGATGTGGATTTAGAAAACGCATCTGTCCTTTTTGTTAGCTATAAGCAAAACGGAAAAGTTGTTTTAGAAAAAAGCTTAGAGGATGTGAGTATTAAAAAGACGCTTGTAACAGTAAATCTCACGCAGAAAGAAACACTTTTGTTTCAAGACGGTATTGTCACGATTCAAATCAGAGCCAAGTTTCCCGACAACACGGCTATCGCTTCAAATCTGATACGAACAACAGCTGAAGAAATAGTAAAGGACGGTGAGATTTAATGGCAGAACTACAGGCAAGTTTTAAACACAATACAGATATGAGCGCATCTTTTGAAAGCATCATAAAAGTAACAGGCGAAGAAACAACGGATTACAACAGGCTTACTAACCTGCCGAAAATTAACCAAGTAAAGCTTATAGGCAATAAAACGCTTTTAGAGCTGGGACTTTGCTCTATCAGCAATATTGAACTCGAAGAATTACTTAAATAAGGAAGGAAATTATTATGCAAACTAAATTTTTAGATAACAACGGACTTTTATACGTTTGGAAGAAAATCAAGGAAAGCTTTGTGAAAAAAGAAGAGCTGACAAAAGCTTTGGAAACAGTGCCGAAGAAAGTTGCGGATTTAAGTGATGCGGCAAACTATGCACAAGTATCTTCAGTGCCAACCAAGGTGGAAAACCTGACAGATGCGTCAGAATACGCGAAGAAAACCGACATTGTGACAAACGTAGAAAATCTTCAAGGCATTGACGCGTATGCGAAAACAAGTGCACTACCGACAAAAGTAGAACAGCTGGAAGACGCAGCGAATTATGTGAAAAAGACAGACCTTACTGAAGAGGTAAAGCATCTTGTCGGCAACATTCAATCAATTGATTTTAAGGTGGTTGATAGCCTGCCTCAGACAGGTGATAAGGCAACAATCTATCTTATAAGCGATAACAAGGGCGAAAACGATGCGTATGATGAGTACATTTATGTAAACGACAGGTTTGAAAAAATCGGTACAACATCAGTTGATTTAAGCGACTATGTGAAAAAAGAAGATGTTAAAAGTATCAGCAATGAAGAAATCGATGCACTGTTTGTGTAGGTGAAGCTTATGGCAGACAAGTTTTTAGGCAAAGAAGGTTTACTTAGGCTGATAGAAAAACTGAAAGAAAAATTTGCCACACTGGACAGTCCTGCTTTTACGGGAAAACCGACTGTTCAAACACCAACCTATATACCGGACACCAGAGGAAAAGAAATCGTTAACCGTGAATACGTGGATTTCGTAACAAAGCTGCTGATACATCAGGAAATGCCTAAGCTCCCCAAGCAGTTCAAATGGGTTATTACACCTGATTCTTGGCAGGAAGTACTAGATGGTTATGTGTATGGCTTTTTTTACGAAAAATATTACAAGCCACATAAAGAACAGTACTCCAACAATGCGCAGGAACAGAATGTAGCACTTGATATAAAAATCGACTTTGAAAGACTTCCGTCTATGAGGTTTTATGGCATGGGAGATATTAAGGAGGTTTGCAAACTAACTATGGCAATCGGCAGTGATTGGCGGATTTACTGTTATGGGGATAAACCTTCAAACGAAATACCGGTAATTATTACATTTATGCAGGTAGAAGATGTAACTGATCTTATTAAGGAGGCGGTAGAATGAAAGAATTTTGGAATACACTACAGTTGGCTTTCACAGTAGTAGGCGGCTGGCTGGGATACTTTTTAGGCGGGTGCGATGGTTTAATCCTCGCACTTCTTTTATTTGTGGTAACCGATTACATCACAGGCGTGATGTGTGCGGCGATTGATAAAAAGCTCTCAAGTAGCGTGGGTTTTAAGGGCATCTTTAGAAAGGTGCTCATTTTTATGCTTGTTGGCATAGCAAACATTATAGATTTTCAGGTTATTAAGCAAGGAAGCGTGATTAGAACCGCGGTAATTTTCTTCTACCTATCTAACGAAGGACTTTCACTCATTGAAAACGCGGCTCACCTGGGGCTTCCCGTGCCTGAGAAATTAAAAAACGTTTTAGAACAATTACACGACAAAGACAGAAAGGACAATACTCATGAGTAAAAAAGGAATAGACGTATCAGTATGGCAGGGTGACATTGATTTCAACGCGGTGAAAGCATCCGGCGTTGAGTTTGTGATCATTCGAGCAGGATACGGTATCGGATGCAAAGACAAGTGGTTTGAGGAAAACTATCGTAAAGCAAAAACAGCCGGTCTTGATGTGGGAGCTTACTGGTATTCGTACGCAAGCTCTGCAGGTGAGGCGGATTTAGAGGCTCAAAGCTGCGTGAACATACTTTCAGGTAAGAGTTTTGAGTATCCTGTTTACTTTGATTTGGAAGAAAAAAGCCAGCTTAACCGTGGACGGGATTTTTGTGATTCTTTGATTACAAGTTTTTGTAACAAGCTGGAAGCTTGCGGATATTATGCAGGTTTTTACACTTCGCTTTCAGTAGCTAATAACCTTGTGTCTTCTCATGTTAGAGACCGTTACGCTTTGTGGATCGCACAGTGGAACACGCACTGTAGCTATCAAGGTTCGTATGGTCTTTGGCAATACTCGTCAAGTGGCAGTGTTAACGGGATAGCCGGAAGAGTTGACATGGATTATGCTTACGTTGATTATCCAAGCGTGATAAAAAACGCTGGGTTAAACGGGTATCAAAACGGTGGCTCTTACACTGCTCCTCAAACATCAAGCATTGATGAAGTGGCAAGAGAAGTTATTAACGGTGATTGGGGTAATGGAAATGAGCGTAAAAACCGTTTAACTTCTGCCGGATACGATTATACGAGCGTGCAAAATAAAGTTAATGAACTTCTTGGTGTTAAAGCCTATAGAAAGTCGGTTGATGAGCTTGCACGTGAAGTAATCCGAGGCACGTGGGGTAACGGCAACACACGAAAACAGCGTCTAACTCAAGCAGGATATGATTATAATGCAGTACAAAAACGAGTAAACGAACTCTTGTAAAACAGTTTGAAACACTTATAAAGCCCGAGGCTTGTTCCTACATTGGAGCAATCCTCGGGCTTTTTTTATTTTTGAAAACTTTTTTTAGAAAAACCGTCAGATTATCACCTTTCCCAAGGCTACCCCATAGAAGGGCACAAAGTCCTTTTAGAAAGGAGGCGGCACATGAAACAAAAACTTGTCGTAAGTGTTTCAAAAAAGCCTAAAGAAGATGGGCTTGCAAGTTGTAAACCTATCGGGCTGAGAGAAAAAATCATCCGATTCTTCCTCGGAAAGAAAGAAGACATCATGGTCTTTATTCCAAGTAACAGAATCGATGAAGTTGTGGTTCAAAACAAGAAAGGTGAATAAGAATGAACGAAAACACGGTAAAAAAGATAATTGGCGATCTTGAATCACTGATTTGTCACCTGAAAGAGATCGAAGGTGAAACAACACATAAGACGTCACCAAAACAAGTACCTGAAACTAAAAAGGTAAGTCTTGAACAGGTGCGAGCAGTTTTAGCAAAGCTTAGCCAGCTGGGAAAGACAGCTGAGGTTAAAAAACTCATCGTAAAACATGGTGCGCAAAAGCTCTCGGATATTCCTGAAAGCGAGTATGAGAGCCTATTGCATGAAGCGGAGGGAATTAAAGGTGACTAAGCATGCTTTACTTTCCCCATCTTCTGCTCACAGGTGGATTAAGTGTACTCCGAGTGCTGTTTTAGAAGAAAAGTTTGAAAACACTACTTCTATGGCAGCTGAGGAAGGAACGGCGGCACACGCGTGGTGTGAGTACAAGCTGAATAAGCTTCTTAACCGTCCGTGCGAAAAACCGTCAACAGAGTATGACTCAAACGAGATGCAGGAATGCTCGGATGCTTACGTGGATTTCGTAATAGAAAAATACGAGCAGGCAAAACTTAACTGTCAAGATCCTATCCTTCTCATCGAGCAAAAAGTTGATTTTTCAGCTTACGTGCCGGACGGGTTTGGAACAGCGGACTGCATTATTGTAGGCGAAAAAACGCTGCAGGTTATCGACTTTAAGTACGGTCAAGGCGTACTGGTGGACGCTTACGAGAATCCGCAGATGAAATGCTACGCACTCGGGGCTTTAACGCTTTTTGACAGCTTGTACGAGATACAAAACGTTGAGATGAGTATTTTTCAGCCAAGACGTGACAACGTATCCACTTTCACGCTACCTGTCACGGATCTTATCTCTTGGGCTGAAAAAGTGCTTAAACCTAAAGCAGAGCTTGCTAACAAAGGCAAAGGCGAATTTGAAGCCGGTGACTGGTGCAGGTTTTGCAGGGCAAAAGCCACGTGCCGTAAACGGGCGGAAGAAAACCTTAAACTCGCAGAACTTGAGTTCAAAGAGCCATCTGTTTTAACAGATAGTGAGATTGAAGAAGTGCTCACGCTTATACCTAAGCTCACGAAATGGGCTGATGATGTTTTAGCGTATGCCACAGATTCCGCTATAAACCACGGTAAAGAGTGGTCTGGTTTCAAGCTCGTGGAAGGACGTTCAGTTCGTAAGTTTAAGGATGAGACAGCGGTTATTGAAAAAGCGAAAGCTCATGGCTTTACCGACATTTTCAAAACTAGTCTTATCGGTTTAACGGAAATGCAAAAGCTGATGGGCAAGAAAAAATTTGAGGATATTCTGGGCGACCTCATTATCAAACCGTCCGGAAAACTTACGCTCGTACCGGACTCGGATAAGCGGGCAAAAGTTAATGTTTCAAACGCAAATAACGAATTCAAAAAGGAGAATTAGTACTATGTCTAAATTAAATAACACGAAGGTTATCACCGGTAAGAACACGCGTCTTTCTTATTTCAACGGTTGGGAGCCAAAGTCTATTAATGGCGGTCCTGAAAAATATAGTGTTTCACTGCTTATTCCTAAAGATGATGTTGAAACAGTAAATGCTATTGAGAAAGCTATTGATGCTGCTATTGAGGAAGGTGTCGGCAAGTTCGGCGGTAAGAAACCAAACAAGGCTGCTCTTAAAACACCACTCAGGGACGGAGATATTGAGCGTGATGATGAAGCGTATAAAGGACACTATTTCATCAACGCGAACTCAACCACGGCTCCGCAGATTGTAGACAAGCAGGTAAAACCAATCATGGACCGCAGTGAAGTGTATTCAGGCTGCTATGCGAGGGTTTCCATCAACTTCTACGCTTTTAACTCTAACGGTAATAAGGGAGTTGCTTGCGGTCTTGGCAATATTCAAAAAATTCGAGACGGTGAGCCACTCGGCGGACGTAGCCTCGCAACCGATGATTTTACGACTTTAGAAGATGATGACTTTCTAGCATAAGGAGCATGTGAAGATGATTAGCTGGTTTGTTGGAATATTTGCTGGCGTATTGCTTCTTGATTTCGTGGTAAGAAAACTTGTCAGTCTTTATATCGAAGTCAAAAACATGCTGAACAGAAAGTAAGAAAGTCAAGGAGGTGGCGGGTTTTCTGTCACCTCTTTTATTAACTTGGAGGTGATGTAATTTGGAAAATTTGAGTGTGGATTTGGAGACGTTTTCCTCCGTTGACCTTAAAAAATGTGGTGTGTACAAGTACGCAGAATCGGATGATTTTGAGATACTGCTCTTTGGCTACAGTGTGGACGGTAGTGAAGTTAAAGTCGTTGATTTAGCACAAGGTGAAACCATACCCGAGGTTGTGCTTTCCGCTTTAACAGATGAAACAGTAACCAAGTGGGCGTTTAACGCTCAGTTTGAAAGAGTCTGCTTATCACGCTACCTGCGAGATAAAGGCATCAATGTTAACCCTAGTCAGACAGTGAAAAGTGAAAGCTTGTTTTTAAACCCAAGCTCCTGGCATTGCACAATGATCTGGTCAGCCACCCTGGGGCTTCCCATGTCTTTGGAAAGCGTGGGAGCAGTATTGGGGCTTGATAAGCAGAAACTCACTGAGGGTAAGAATCTTATTAAATATTTCTGCCTGCCGTGTAATCCTACGAAAGTAAACGGTGGAAGAACAAGAAACAAGTATTTTCACGATAAGGAAAAGTGGGAGCTGTTTAAATCGTATAACAAGCGTGATGTGGAAGTTGAGATGAGTATTCAAGAAAAGATCTCACGCTTTCCCGTGCCAGACTTTTTATGGCAGGAGTTTTATCTCGACCAAGAGATTAACGACCGTGGGATAGAAATAGATCCTCTTTTCGTTGAGTCAGCCATAAGACTCGACCAGGAGGTGAAAACGCATCTCATGGATGAGCTTAAGCATATTACCGGTTTAGAAAACCCGAACTCCGTGTTACAAATGCGCTCTTGGCTTAAAGAGCATGGTCTTGAAATGGAGTCGCTTGGTAAAAAAGAAGTCGCTAAAGAGCTTAAAACAGTGGGTAAAGAGTTGGCGGAAGTTTTACGGCTTCGCCAGCAGCTTGCTAAATCCTCGGTGAAAAAGTATACGGCGATGAAAAACGCTGCCTGCATGGATTATCGGGAGCGTGGCATGTTTCGCTTCTATGGTGCAAACCGTACCGGAAGGTTCGCGGGAAGGCTCGTTCAATTACAAAACCTACCACAAAACCATCTGCCTGATCTAGCTGAGGCTAGAAGTCTTGTTAAACAGGGAAATGTTGAAGCGTTGGAAATGCTTTATGAGGATATTCCGGATACTTTATCCCAGCTTATCCGCACTGCTTTTATTCCACGCACGGGATTTAAGTTTATTGTCGCAGACTTTTCAGCAATCGAAGCGAGAGTCTTGGCTTGGCTTGCGGGTGAAAAATGGCGTATGCAAGTATTCGAGGAAGGCAAAGACATCTACTGCTCGTCAGCCTCTCAAATGTTTGGCGTACCTGTTGAAAAGCACGGAGTAAACGGGCACCTGCGGCAGAAAGGTAAGATTGCGGAACTTGCTCTTGGATATGGCGGCTCTGTTGGAGCGTTAAAAGCCATGGGAGCACTCGACATGGGTCTTAACGAGGATGAGCTGCAGCCACTTGTTGATGCGTGGAGATCATCTAATCCGATGGTGACTACACTGTGGTGGGATGTGGACAGAGCGGTAAAACAGTGTGTACACGAACACGTATCTGTTCGAACACACAATATAGTGTTCACTTACAAGAGTGGGTTTCTTATCATCAAACTGCCGTCTAAAAGATGCCTTTACTATGTGAAACCACGTGTGGAAGAAAACAAGTATGGTGGCGAATCGGTCACCTATGAGGGTGTGGGATCTACTAAAAAATGGGAGCGGCTGGAAAGCTACGGGCCTAAATTCGTGGAAAACATTACGCAAGCTATAGCTCGTGACATTCTACTTTACGCCATGCAAACGCTGAAAGAATATCGCATCGTTGCTCACGTGCATGATGAAGCCATTATCGAAACCGATAAAAGCGTGAGTGTTCAAAGCGTGTGTGAGCTAATGGGAAGAACACCACCTTGGGCAGAAGGACTTTTTTTACGAGCTGACGGCTACGAGTGCGATTTTTACAAAAAAGATTAAAAAACCGTCAGATTTTATTCTTTCCCAAGGCTACCTCATAGGAGGTGGCCTTTTTATGAATATGGAAGAACAACGCAAGGTCAAATTGCTAAGAGATGAAGGCCTTAGCTATACGCAGATTGCAAACCGAATGGATATTTCCGTTAATACGATTAAAAGCTACTGCAAACGTAACAGTCTAGGCGTAATCCAGTCTACGAAAATACAGACGGCATTATGTGAATCTTGTTCAAAACCAATCAAGCAAAACAAAGGAAGAAAAGTTAAACGTTTCTGCTCTGATGCGTGTAGAAACACATGGTGGAACAAGCATACACAGCTGGTAAAAAGACAGGCAAACTATGAGTGCACTTGTCTTAACTGCAAAAATTCTTTTATCTCTTACGGTAATAAAACCAGAAAATACTGCTGCCACGCCTGCTATATAGAACATCGTTTTGGAGGTGAGCATCATGCAAATCAGTAAGGATGTTCACGGGCTAAAGGATGTTAAAGCCAGAGCTTGGACGAAAGAGAGTATGCAGGCGGATTTTTGCTTTGAAATAGCCGAAAAACTTACCGTTTCACTCTTTAAAAAAGGGCTTATCAGCGAGCAAGAAAAAGAAAAAATAAGCCGTCTTAACAGGAAAAAATTTCACCCGTTTTACAAGGAATTATTGGGCTAAAAGCTTGATAAACACTGCTTTTAGAGTGATGTATATGACTGTAAGAAAGTGAGGTGAGATGATGAAAATGATAACAAAACTGGAAGCCAAACAGCCGGATAATTCTCTTAGAAAAATACGGGTTGCAGCATATGCGAGAGTTTCTACCGACAGTGATGAACAGCTTCTCAGTCTAGAAGTGCAAAAGGAGCATTACGAAAACTATATTAAGTCTAATCCGTACTGGGAGTATGCGGGGCTTTACTTTGACGAGGGTATTAGCGGCACGAAAATCGATAAGCGTGAAAGTCTTAAACAACTGCTTAAGGACTGTGAGAGTGGTCAGATAGACAGGGTTATTACAAAGTCTATTAGTAGGCTTGCAAGAAACACGGTTGACTGTCTTGAAATAGTTAGAAAACTTACCGGTCTCGGTATTTATTTGTATTTTGAGAAAGAAAACATTGATACCGAGCATATGAGTTCGGAGCTTATGCTTTCTATCTTAAGTTCCATTGCGCAAAGCGAGTCAAGATCTATCTCGGAAAACAGCATGTGGTCAATTCAAAAAAGGTTCGAAAACGGAAGCTATATCATTTCTTCCCCATCGTATGGCTATAAAAACGAGAACGGGAAAATGATTATCGTTCCAAAGGAAGCTGAGGTTATAAAAGACATCTTTAGTATGGCACTTTTAGGTAAAGGCGGGCATGTGATAGCTAATGAGCTGACTGCTAAAAAGATTCCTGCGAAAAGAGGAGCTAAATGGTCTTCGACTACCGTGAACGCTATTTTGAACAATAAAACATACACAGGGGATGTGATTTTTCAGAAAACATACACGGATGATAATTTTAACCGCCATAAAAACTGTGGCGAGAAAAAACAGTATGTTATTGAAAACCACCACGAGGCTATCATCAGCCATGAAACTTTTAATCTTGTGCATGAGCTGAGACAGAAGAGAAAATTAAAACTAAATATTACCGGCGGTAGTAATAAATACCTTGCTAGATATGTGTTTTCAGGAAAACTTTACTGCGGTAATTGCCATAGTAGGTTAAAGAAACACGACCGGTATAAAAAAGATGGAGCCTATGTTGTTTGGTGTTGTACCAAGCATATACGTGAAATTAAATGCTGCCCTATGAAAGCTGTAAAAGAGGAGTATGTTAAATTAGCTTTTCTTCAAATGCTTAACAAGCTCAAAGCAACATACGCTCAAATATTAACGCCTTTCATAAAAAGCTTAAGAAACGTGAATAATAAAGACGGATTAAACAAGGTTATCGAACTCGAAGAAAAAAAGCTTAAGCTGCAAGAACAAGAGCAAGTACTCAGTAAGCTTTTAGCCGGTGGCTACATTGAGATGGATTCCTACTATCTGGAAAGCAATCAGCTTCAAACGGAAATAGATACTTGTCTTAAGGAAAAACTTCAGCTTTCCAACAGCTTAAACGGTAACTTAACGCACTTAAACGAGGCACAAAAACTTCAACGGTTCGTAAGCGTCACAGAAGTATTTAGCGAGTTTAAGGACGAGAATTTTCTAGATTTCGTAGACGATGTCGTAGTTAAAAGCAGAACAGAATTTATTTTTCATTTGAAATGCGGATTGGACTTAGAAGAAGAGGTGAAAGAAACATGGCATACATCCCATATGGTTACAGAATAGTAGACGGTAAAGCGGTTATAGACGAAAAAGAAGCTCAAAAAGTGAGAGAACTTTTCCGTAAATTCTTAGAATTTGGAACGATTTCTGAAACGGCTCGAGCGGTGAACATTGATAAAACACATTCTGTAATTAGCAATATTTTGAAAAATAAAACGTACTTAGGAACATCGCTTTACCCGAGTCTTTTAGATGAAGAAACTTTTTATAAAGTTCAGCAGTTAAGAGCCAACAATTTTAGAAGAAAACCTCGTACAACAGAGCTAAAACCTTTAATTACAACAAATTTCGCGTACGAAATAGGCGTTATAGAAAAGAAATACGATGATCCTTATCGGCAAGCAGCATACGCGTACAGTCAAATCAAGGGAGGTGTAAAATGAGTGCCAACGTTACAATTATTCCACCAAGAAAAATAGCGGGGAATACGGTAGATAAGCATAAAGATAAGCCGAAGTTAAGAGTAGTAGCGTATTGTCGTGTTAGTACTGACAGTGAAGAACAGGCAACAAGTTATGACACGCAAGTTCAGCATTATACGGATTATATTTCAAGAAATCCTCTCTGGGAGTTTGCCGGCATCTACGCTGATGACGGTATTTCAGGAACCAGCACGAAAAAACGTGTCGGTTTCAACGACATGATCCACGATTGCATGAGTGGCAAAGTAGACATGGTTATCACTAAGTCGATTAGCCGTTTTGCGAGAAACACTATCGACTGTTTAAAGTTTGTTAGACAGTTGAAAGACAAAAACATTCCAATCATTTTTGAAAAAGAAAACATCAACACCATGGAAGCAAGCGGAGAACTATTGCTTACTATCATGGCTTCTTTAGCTCAACAGGAATCCGCGTCGCTTTCTCAGAATGTGAAGCTTGGACTTAAGTTCCGCTACCAGGAAGGCAAAGTGCAAATCAACCATAACTGGTTTTTAGGATACACAAAAGACGATGAAGGGAATCTTGTAATTCTTGAAAAGGAAGCACAAGTCGTAAGAAGAATCTATAGAGAATATTTAGAAGGAGCAAGCCTTAGAGATATAGCGGAGGGTCTTGAAAAAGACGGTGTTAAAAACGGTGCCGGGCATTTAAAATGGCACTTGTCTAATATTAAAACCATCTTGCAAAACGAAAAATATATTGGTGATGCTCTTTTACAAAAAACCATCACGACAGATTTTATTAACCATGTTCGTATAAAAAATGATGGAACAGAACCACAGTATTATGTAAAAGATAGCCACGCGTCTATTATTCCAAGAGATATTTTCTTTAAAGTTCAAGAAGAAATGGTAAGACGAGCCAACATGTTTAGTGGTGAGGAGAATAAAAAAAGGAGAGTTTATTCCAGTAAGTACGCTTTATCCAGCTTATGTGTTTGTTCTAAATGCGGGGATGTTTACAGAAGAATTGCTTGGAACAATCGAGGAGTGCGTTCTGTTGTTTGGCGTTGTTGTACCAGATGGGAAAATGGTCCTAGTGCTTGTGATGCTCCGACAGTAAAAGAGGAAGAGCTGCAGTCTGCTACAGTGAAAGCCATAAACAAGGTGTTTAGTATACCGGATGAAGTATTGGATACGTTGAATAACAATATTAGAGAAATTATCGCGGGCAACAACTTAAACGAGCTTGAAACGGTTGATAAAAGAATTGCAGATAAACAAGCGATACTGCTAACCTTGCTTAAAGCTAAAAAAGACTACACGAAAATAGCTGATGAGATTGATGAGCTTAAAGTTAAGAAACAGCAGCTTCTTATAGAAAAAGCAGGTCAAGAAGATGCTAAAAGACGAATCAGAGAAATGGAAGATTTTCTGAAAAGTGAGAGTCACGATATTAGTGAGTATGACGAGAAGCTGGTAAGAAAGTACATCAAGAAAATAAAAGTTTACGAGGACAGGTTCAGTATAACTTTTAAATCAGAGATTAGTGTGGATATTGAAAGGGCATCGTAAAAGCCAAAAGACTGTGAGTGTTTGAAATGTTACAAAAGTCAGCCTAGGGGAATCCTCTCTAGGCTGTTTTTTATGCTCAAGAATCAAGCTATTAAGCCAATCTTAAACCTTTTAACGATAGCTTTTCCTATCGTTAAAAAGTGTACCCACTATCAATAGTGTGTACTCAAAAAAGTGTAGCTATACTACCTGTTCTCTCAATCCACGTCGAGACTGTCGTATTGATGTCAAAGGCTGATTAGGTGGGTGCAAGTTTGCCTTTATGTAGCAGGGTTTAGCGAGGGCTATCGTTAAAAGGTTTAATGCGAAGCGGCTTTAAGCTGGGTTCTCGCGGTTTTTGAGCGTGATTTTGCTGTATGAGGGAACATGTCGACGCTTTAGGGTCGAGTGCACAGGATGTTAACGTTAAAAAGTGCACCCACTTTGCACCCACCCTGTGAAGTGGGAAAATATAGCTCAAAAGGTAAAATGAAACCTGATTATTAGTATGTGCACGAGGAGGTGCTTAAGGAATGGATAATAAGAAGTTTATCGCAGAGACGAAAGATGTTCGTTTAACGGTGAAACGTGCTGATACCTTTGGTGTGAGCTTTGTTAACTGTGAACAAGATATATTGAGGGTTGAGGAAGCGCAAAATGTTATAAGGCTTATTCAAACTAAAAAAGTCTCAGCTTCGAATTGGGTGAGGTGGCTTACTCAGGGTATGCCTGAAATTGTTGTGAGTTTGCCACATGATGTGGAAGTTTGTGAGGTTGAATCTGATTCTAATCAAGTGCTCATCACGGATATTGAGATTGGTAAGCTTTATGTAGAAGTGAACAATGGCAAGGTAGAAGTTGTTAATTTGAAGGCGGATGATGTCTTTCTTAAATGTTATAATGGGTTGGCTTCAGCAACAAACGTAGAAGTAACTCATGTTTGTACGCTTGATACGTTAAATGGCATGAGTATTTTAGAAGGAACAATCACCAAGGATGCATGTCTTGAAGTAGTTTGTGAGAATGGTGTCACTGAGGTTTCTGATAAGAAGAAGGTAAATTGTAAAAACGATGGATTTGCGCATTACATGGTGCACTGTCTTAATGGGAAAGCTATTGCGAAGTAGCAGACATATAGATCAAAAAAGAAGCAATAAAACTTGATATAAGTTGGAATTAGAGCGTATATAGACATACCGATAAAGGAGGAAGCCGTATATGCTCTATGTAAAGTTTGATGATTTCGAAGATGTTAGCGTCATGGGAAATGAGAAAGATCATGGAATGTTTATTCCGATTAAGGATGGGAATGTGTATGCTGAGTGCGAACGGTGCGGTGTAGTTGAAAGGATCACCTCACCATGCGAATTCATTGCTAGCACATTTAGGTCAAGAGTGAACTTCAATGAAGGTTATGAACTTTGCGAGAAGTGCTTGCAAGAGGTTGAGTTTGTTACTGTCGCTTTGAGAACTGGAAAATTACCTAATCGAGAATTGAAATGACTGAAAAGCAAAGCAGTGATAACCGTAGTAATACATGAAAAACTAAACGTTAAAAGGTGCACACACTTTGCACCCGGGCGGTAAATGATAATTTAGGGAGGCGTTTTATGTCAGTAATTAAAATTGAAAACCTCACTTTCTCATATTATGGATATGTAAAACCCATATTTAAAAATGTATCGTTTTCCTTTGATACAAACTGGAAAACGGGATTGATAGGAAGAAATGGAATCGGTAAATCAACTCTATTTAAGTTACTTTTAAATCAAGAAACTTATCAAGGTAAAATAAGCAAGGATGTTGAATTTATTAAATTTCCACCAAATATAAGCGATACTTCAAAATTAGGAATTGAGTTATATAAAGAACTAATATCAGATGATGAAGAATGGAAGTTATTTAGAGAACTCAGTTTGCTAAATGTAGATGAGAACCTTGTTTACAGAGAGTTTGAAACGCTTTCTAAAGGGGAACAAACAAAAATCCTTTTAGCTATTTTGTTTACAAGAGAAGATGGCTTTTTACTTATTGATGAACCAACAAACCATTTAGATATGGACGGAAGAAAAATTGTAAGTGAATATCTGAAAAGTAAAAAAGGATTTTTGCTTATATCTCATGATAGAGATTTTTTAGATGGTTGTATCAATCATGTTATTTCTATTAACAGGAATTCTATTGATGTCCAATCGGGAAATTTTACATCATGGTATGAAAACAAAGTGATGAAAGACCAATTTGAAATTAGTCAAAATGAGAGATTAAGAAAAGATATTAAACGATTAAAAGAGGCTGCAAGACAAAGTCAAATTTGGTCTGATAAAATTGAAAATACTAAAAATGGTGTGAAAGTATCAGGTATAAAACCAGATAAAGGACATATAGGTCATCAATCAGCCAAGATGATGAAAAAATCTAAGAATTTGGAGAATAGACAAAACAAGGCAATAGAAGAAAAACAGAGTTTACTAAAAGATATCGAAATAAAGGAAAGTCTATTACTGCATCCGCTACATCATCACAAAAATCCTCTAATATCGGTTAGCAATTTATCATCATGCTATGGAGAGAGACAGATCCTAAATAATGTAAGTTTCGAGATAAAGCAAGGCGACATAGTGGCTATATATGGTGGTAATGGTAGCGGAAAATCAACCTTGATTAAAATTTTATTAGGTATAAATCACGAGTATACAGGTGAGATAAAATTAGCAGGTAATTTAAAAATCTCGTATATTCCTCAAGACACATCTAATTTAACAGGTAGCCTAAATGAATATATTCACAAGCAAGATGTTGATGAAACATTGTGTAAAACAATTCTAAGAAAATTAGATTTTTCAAGAGAATTATTTGAAATGGATATGAAGAATTATAGTGATGGACAAAAAAAGAAAGTTTTAATTGCTGTAAGTTTCTCAAAGCCAGCTCATATATTTGTTTGGGACGAACCACTGAATTATATAGATGTAATATCAAGAATACAGATTGAGGAAATTATAAAAGAAGCAAAGCCTACACTCATATTTGTGGAACACGATAAGCGATTTGTAGAAGATATCGCTAATAAAATAATACAATTTTAAGTAAAATCCAAATCCCAGTTTGTAGTGCCTTAGACTTTTATCATCATACGACATTCCCCTTGCCAGTTTCTCTCCTGCAATGAACGTTAAGGCTCTTTTATTGATGCATGGTTATCATAAGGGTAGTCTTGATACACGTGAGACTGTCGTATTGATGTCAAGGGCTTAATAGGTGGGTGCATTTTTGCCCTTGTGCAGCAAGGCTTAGTGAGGGCTATCGTTAAAAGGTTTAATGCGAAGCAGCTTTAAGCTGGGTTTTCAAGTTTTTTGAACGTGATTTTTCTGTATGAGGGAAGATATCAATGCTCTAGGATTGAGTGCACAGGATGTTAACGTACTTCGCTTGCGTTGAAAGCACACTGTGCTTTCAACTTTGAGCAAGCTCAGCGAATCGAAGTGCATTTTCGTGCTACGCTTTAAGCGAAAAGGCAGGTCGGGACGCACGGCTATTAGTAGCCGTTCGGCTGATTTGGCATGTAAAGTCCACTGGACTTTACATTTGAGCCAAATCACGCTTTGAAGGAGCTTGAAATGCGTTATGCAATTTCAAGCTCTGTCAAAGCGCCCATGCAAGTCGATTCGACACTTTGCACCCACCCTGTGAAGTGGGAAAGTATAGCTCAAAAGGTAAAGTGAAACCTGATTATTAGTATGTGCACGAGGAGGTTTTGGAATGGACAAGCTAGTTCGTTTTTGCCGTGAAGTGGCGATGTTCGGCTTGACGGTTGCCTTAATCGCGATGCTGCTTGCCTTAATATGGGGTGGCACACTTGCTATTAGAATTGGTTTTACCTCTTTTGCTATTGGTGTCACAGTAATCTCGCTTAAGACTGTCCTTCGAAAGACTGATTGAATTTTGTTTGGTTCAAGTCAATAGTTGAATATCTCACGTTGGGTGGCTATTACTGATCTCTGTCAGTAATAGCCACTTCTTTTTATGAATCTTAAAGTCAGGCTCAATGTCCGTCCTGTTTAGCTGGTGATTAGTTAGGGTAATCGTTAAAAGATTAACAACTGTATCAATGAAAATGCACGGAAATTGCAGAACCAGGATGAGTATGAGGAAAATATACGAGTCTAGTGAACAGGTTTAATACTGTAGAATCAAGCCTTAAGGAAGTAAAAGCTAGCATTGTCGACAAGCAAGCGAGGTGTGACGAGGTTGAATATTTTATCGAGGACTTGAAAAAACAGGACTTGTTAACTGTGCTCGATGAAAACGTCTGACTTAGCATGGTTGACTATCTAACCGTGCATCAAGATGGAAAGGTTGATATTATCTTCCTTGATAGGAGTGTAATGAAAATAGACGAGTAAATAACAAATATACAATATATGAAGGCTAGTCAATATAGATTTTTCTTGTATAATTAACTCAAGAAAAGCTAGCATAAAAGGTTGACAAGCCATGAAAAAAACTGGCAAAATCTTTGACAAACAAACAGACAGACAATGTAGTTCTGTCTCTTTTCACGTAGAATTTTTAATTGGCAGAAATATATACCTGATGTATAGGTATGTGTTCCTTCCTATTTTTATGAAATTTTTCAAAACAATAAAAAGAACATTATTAGATTAAAAAGGAGGATTTATGAAAAATACGAAAAAATGCCCAAAGTGTGGGGGAAGTGAAATTATATTTGTGCCTGGATCTGCTGGGGCTTATGGGACTGGAAATAATATTATGACTGGCCATACAATTATGTCGGCAGTACCTGTTGATAGGTATATTTGCACTGCCTGTGGTTTTAGCGAGGAGTGGATTGACCTTGATAATATGGATAAATTAAAAAAGAAATATGATGAGATTTAAATGAGATGTATTTACAGAAAACGATAAAGAGTTTAGTAGCTGTTGCTTAGAAGGACACGGTAAATAAGGATTTGTCTATCTTAAATCGAGATACATTATGTCGAAATCAATATATGAATCTGCAATTTTAAAATACGCTGGAGATGTTCCAATTTTACGAAAGCCAAATTTCTCATAAACATGGATTGCTCTCAAATTGTCGCTTCTCACTTCTAAGTTAATAATTTCTATGTCATTTGACTTGGCAAATTCAATCGCTTTTTGTAGAAGTTGGCTTCCAAGTCCTTTGTTCCATTCTGATTTCAAAACGGTAAGCCCAAGTTCTGCTCGATGATTCATTCTCCTTGGCAATGCGCTTAAGCTCACATCTCCAACAATCTCTCCGTTTTTCCATGCAAAAAATGAACATGATTTTTCATCTTTCAAAATCGAACAAATGTATTCTGCTTCTCCATCGACAGAGATTGGAAAACCTTCTGCTCCAAATGACAAATTATCTGTTTCCGCTCCGATTTTCTTTGAGTATTCTATTCTCGCAAGTGCATCCTCAGGTACAGCTTCTTTTATAATTATATTATCCATTTCGTCTCCAGAATGGTGTGGCTGTCTAAAAATGTCCGCACCCTCAATCTTAATTTTTAACGATAGCTTTTTCAATAATCGTTAGCATAATAATGATAGTTACTAGGAATAGTTATTCCAGTAGTGCGTCAATATTTCGTTTTGAATATAGAAGTCTGCGCACTTCCATAGTGTCGCCCAAGACAACGTAAAAAACAGAAAAGTTGCGTACGCTAATCCTGTAGTAGGGGTGTTCTCGTGTTGTTAATGATTGGTAAGGAGCAAATAAGAGGGGCGATTCAAGTCGTTTATCGATTGCTGATTCTATATCGTCAACAAGTCTGTGAGCAGCTTTTGGATTTTGCAGTGTATTGGTTATATAGTCAACTGTTTCTAATAAATCTTCTTTGAATAGTGGTAGAAAGGTTAATTTATACGTGTTCTTGCTCATTAATCCTTCTCCTTACGCTATCAAAGACGTTGTCTTTAGAAAGACGCGTAGAAGTGTTTGCGGCAAAAGTATCTGCTTCATCGAGTTTTCTTTCAATGTTGTCGGTGAGAGCAGAGTATTGTTTGATGCTCATTAGAACCATAGTTCCATAACCATTTTTTGTAAGGAATACTGGTGTATTTGAATTTATAACTGTTTCTTCTACTTCTGGGAATTTATTTCTTAAATCGGAAACTGGACGAATATTAATCATAGTATCAACCTCCTTTTATCAAAAAAGTATCATAATATTATCAAGATTACAATTATATTAGTGACTTGGCACTCAAAAAGTGTAGAAATACTACCCGTTCACTCAATCCAGATCGAAGCGTTGATTCAATACATTGACTTGCGGATGGCAGATTCGACAATCTCCTGGCATATGGATGGCGATGGCACGTATACGCTCCATTCGTGCGATGAGGAAGGTCGTCCGCTGGTCGACAGCCAGGAATATTTGATCCGCGCTCATCGATGCCATCCGCGCCGTGCATAAATAAAACAGTATTTTAAGGGTAGTTAAAACGTAGAATCGGCGATATTATTTATTGTCTAGAGATATCGCCGATTTTATGCAAATATCGTTGCTGATAGAACGGTGTTTAGGTAAATTATTGGCGTTTCGTTTGTTGATAAATAAGTCGTGATCAACGATTTATTTTGTATTTCCTGTATGCAATATTTTGTCAGTGTTATTAACTTTCATTTCGGATTTCCTATCGTTTATGTTAGAATAATTTACTATTTGTATTGAATGTTTTACGTTTATGAGGGAAAGAGTATTGCATTTTTTTTTCATAGAAGCGTATCATAAGAGCAAGGTGTTTCACTATTGTAAAGGTGCATAGTATGCCTTCTTATAGAAAAAGAAATATGTTCAGTAGTTGAGGTGCGGTCATTATGTGGAAAAAATTTATTCATGAATCTGAAGCTCACAAGAGAGTGAATGATGATTATGTGCGTAATGCTGCACCTCAATCTTCATTCACAACTGGGAATAAAACTCATAGAGTAGTAGTCTGGATTTTCGGGGTTATAGGTATAATTGCTGTAATTGCAGCCGTTACTATAGGTGTCTTTCATGGGGTTTTATTGACAGAATATACAGTATTTGCTCATTCGGAGAAATTTGAAAATCTTCGGTTGCAGCATGCGGTTGCTGCAATCCCGCTGCATAACCCTCAGACATCTCTTATTCCCAAGGGCAACGCATTTATGTCAATTGTTTATGAAGATGGCAGTTTTAAGCTGCATAAGGTGAGCAATATAGAAGGCCAAACGCCAATTTGGAATACTGAGGCGCTTCACTATACAGATTCCCGTGATAGTTATTTCATACCAGTGAACGCTGAAAAACCTACGGTAAACTCTATAGAAAAGGTGCAACGTCAGAATTTTGCATTTTCTCTTGCTAATGGCGGTTTTGTTGATCTGTATGACGAAAGCATGATGAAGCCTAGCGATAAAACAACATATAAGATTCTTTCTACGACTTCTAAAGGTGAGAGTAAGCAGCGACCAATACAATTTTCAGAGAGCCTATTTATTAAAACTTGTTCTACCTGTGGCAATCAAGC
This sequence comes from Gardnerella bivia, assembly GCF_049262715.1. Lineage (NCBI taxonomy): Bacteria > Bacillati > Actinomycetota > Actinomycetes > Bifidobacteriales > Bifidobacteriaceae > Gardnerella > Gardnerella bivia. Next base: position 28,554 of record NZ_CP058399.1, on the reverse strand, counting down.
GTATGCAATTGCTCAAACAGAAAAGCATGAAGTTGTATTGTATCGCATGGTCAATGAAGCAAATGTTGGCCTACATGAGGTATCGCGGCACCATGAAAAAGACATGGTGGGTGAGCAATTATATCAAGGACAAAATGAATCTACAGGAGTAATTGATGCTGCTTATAGCCCACGATGCAACAATGGTGTGATTACTTTCTTATATTCGTATGGTCCATCGTCTGCTCGCACAAAGGATATGGCAGTAGAACACAGCGATTCTGCTGATGATGTTAAAATTATTAAGGAACATTTTCTTGTGCGATGGGATGTGAAAACTGGTAAAATAACAACAATTCCATTGAAGAACAGCAAAGGTCAAGTGTTGTATGGTCCGACCACGGTCTATTATGAGATTGCTGGCTACATAAACGCACAGGCATACGATGAAAAGCTTCTTCATATTGTTGATACCGAGAATGGACGAGTGTTTACTCTTGATGCGCAAACAGGTGTTCTTCGCCGATTGTTAGATAAAGCTACGCGTCAAGAGTCGTCAGCGGGCGTCAACTACCGTTTGCTGGTAGGAAACCATGAAATAGTTCGTATACCATCGATTACCGATACCTCTGATTTGAAAGATTTTGTTATCGAACGATTTGATAGGAAGACTGGAAAATTATTGAAAAAAATAAAAGTTAATAAAGATTTTCTCTATTTGACAGATCAGAAAAATACGGATTTATATCCGGGAATTCCAGCTGTGAATCCAAAATGGTTGCAATGATCGGCAATTGACGTATTGGGCTTGATGCTTGTGAATGATTTTGCAGTGTCAAGCCCGATTTATTCTGTCGTGCGTGTAGGTGAAACTCACGTAGGAATATTTATCTTGAGTTTTATTAGATAAAAGCCAATTTAAACTAACTGTTAAATCGCTTGATTGTTTATCGTATGTTCTACTTTTAGAAGCCCCACAGTTAGGACAACGGTATCTAGTAGTACCAGCATTAGTGTGACCATTCTTGCTCATTTTATGATGACAGTTATTACATAATGGGTTATTCATACAAATGAAGAATAACCCACATTCGATATGTTATGAGCCTTACTGCCGTAATAGTTATGAGTTTATTTTTACACACGTTTTGTCCGGGTGTCGAATGTGCAGAAAATAGATTCGATTACCGCAAAACGCTTGTATTGCAATGCATGAGGCATGATTTCTTACACACTTTTTGTCCTATAATCCTTATTTTTACGTGGGCAATCTTCAAAAATCATAACTAAGTTATCAGATAATGATGAAGCTGCTTTTGTCCTTAAAAACGGAAAACCAAAAGCCATACTCATTTCAAAAAGAAAGATATGACCGATTAGTCCGTGCGGGAGCGTTCACTGTAATTGGTAGAAATAAATTAGCTAATTAAGTTGAATTTGTATCTTGATAAAAATGATATAACATGTTAAATTAATACTATTATAGTAAGCTTGTTTAGTCAGTGAATGAATCATTTAGAGAACGAAGATATAACAGATTATCTTAACGTTAAGCTACGAAATATTTAGAATTCAATCTTTATGAGTACTTAACTAGGATAACATTCTACACTACGAGAGTGTACAACAAATTAAGAATATAGAATTCTAGGAGGTGTAATGTTATGTCTAAGAAAAAAGTGTATATTTCGTTAGGAATTGTATTTTTATTGGTTCTATTTGTATTTACTGGAATTTTTATTATTGGAAATAATCCAGCATCAAAGAATAGTGGGAATATAGCTCATAAACTGATGCCTGTAAATGTGGCTTATGCTGAAACGTTAGATGATATAAAGGGATCCATGAATAAGTTGATGGTGGAATTAGAAACTGAGACGAAGACTAATCCACAAGTGGCTATGCAGGCACATCCAGGAAAGTTCATTAGGAGTTCGAAAAACTATCAAAGAATATTGAAGCTAGGATTGAAGGCAATTAAACCTCTTTACGATGCTATTTATGATAGTAGAGATGCTGGATGCTATGAATATATTCTAGCTATGGCTATTGAAGACATAACTGGTGAAAAGTTTGTTTACAATTCTGACTATGGTTGGAAAAATTCGTTAGAGTTTAGGATGGCTTATGACGAAAAAGTAAACAATACAAGGTTTAATGTTGAAAGAATCAGTAATAATGAAACTTTGAATGATCATGACCGAACTCAGAAATTTAAGGAATTAGGGATTTTTGCAGTTTCTGATTTAATTAAAGAGTATAGGAAAAGTGATTCCAAAGTTTCTAAACCATCGATATTAGAAGCTGTTAAGGGAATTACTAGTAAGTATAAAGAACTTGCAATAACGGAAAGAACTCCAACTGATAGTATTCTAGCTGAAACACAATTATTTGATTCTCTAGTTTCCTTAAATGGAAAAGCGTACAAGTAAGGTGAATTATCTAACTGTAAAGCTAGTTCGTTATGAATCATTTGAGTGTTATGCGAACATGAAGCGACCAAGAAAATCTTGGTCGCTTCTTTTGAAGGAAATATCTATACGGAATCACTTGGTGATCTGGCATATCAGAATAATCCCCAATTTAAGAAGTTCGTTTTAGATAATAATCTTGGCTTCAAATCGTATGCTTTATTTGGTAAGAATGAAATTACTGAAAGAATAGCAGTACTCATTGACTTGGTAAAACTCGTTTGGAACGATGATATGTTTATGTAATCCAGCGAGTTGAATACAATTCAGTAGACCAGCTGATAACTTATATTCCTAATCCGAAAGATAGAACGAAAAAGAAAACAGAATATTTGCTTGAATTTGAAAATGAGGCAATGTGTATGTTTCAAGCTATATTGGGAGTCTCTGAATATTTATATCGTCTTAGGGAACTTGAACTTATGTATGACGGGAAAATTCCTATTATGGTTCAGGAAAGAGCAAATTGGCCGAAGAAGATAGGCCACAATGAATTGTGTCCATGTGGAAGTGGGAAGAAGTATAATCGCTGTCATGGGCGATGAGAGCATACAGAAATTCATTCATTGTTTATTATAGAGTGATTTATCGAAGAAGTAGGTCTCTTATTTGAAAAAGAAAAAAGATGGAATAACCATTCGTTCCAGTGCATGGAAACCTGGCTATCAGTTAGGACGAAAAATATCTGTTGACCTGTTTTTGTAGGAAGAACGGACAAGGTTGAGGCGAGGGCGGTTCCTCGCAAGATTTGACTTTTATGTTGGAATCACTATAAATAGTAGAAACAAATAAAAAAGTTGAACTTTTTCCTTGGATGGGCGAGGTTCAGACCGTGATATGGATAGCTGAATGTATCAAGAATTTTCTGCTATAGAATTTGTGGATATGTTTCCACTAACAAACGGAGATATGTTGCTACATTTCGTATTAGTCTGAATAGGTTCCTTATGACTGACATCAATCCGGACCTATCGTGCCACGTCGAGAGTGTTGTGTTGATGTCTAAGGCTGATTAGGTTGATTTATAAATGCGCCATGATACAATCGTATTAACAGAACCTCTCCACGCTTAATGTAGTTCTTCTACATGCGGACCACGGAGAGGGCTTTTTGTATGAAAGAGTATACGTATGACATTGAAGCCAGCTTTAACGTATGATCAACAAATTGCAAGACTTGTAAATGACCATCATTTAAAAATTTCTAACATTGAATTTGCAAAAGAAATTTTGAAGAAAGTCAACTATTACAGACTTTCTGGTTATGGTGTAGGGTTGAAGAATGCTAATAACAAGGAGCATTATCAAGACACTGTTAGCATAGAACAGCTATTTAATCTTTATTGCTTTGATAGTCAATTTAAAAATAATCTAATGCGAACTATAGAGCAAATTGAGATAGAACTTAGAACTCAGATTACCTATTACTTATCTATCAAATACGGTCCTGAAGTATTGATGAGTGAGACTAATTTTGTTTACAAGACAAATAAACAAGGGCAATCTATTTACTCTATTCTTATAAAAAGCTTGAATAAAGAAATTGAACGACAAAAAATAAACCTTTTGTTAAGCATCACATAGAAAAATATAATAGTCAATTTCCTATATGGGTTTCTGTGGAATTAATGTCTTTTGGGAGTCTATCTTCATTGTTTAGCATTTTAAAAACTGAAGATCAAAAAAATATATCTCGCTATTACAATACTGATCCTAAATATTTAAAAAACTGGATTTTATGTTTAGTAGAAGTAAGAAATATTTGTGCACACTATACCAGACTTTACAATATGCCTTTAAAAGAAAATCCGCGCCTTTATAAAGAGAATCTTCAATATAAAAGGAAACAAAATAAAATATTTCATGTACTTTTAATTACTAAAAGAATGCTAAAAGCAAATGAACAGTGGTGTTCTCTTTTGAAAGACTTGAAAAATACGTTTGCTAAATATGAAGGTTCGTTTAAATTTGATTTTATGGGATTTCCTAAAAATTGGGAGGAAATCCTTTAAGTGCTGGTTTAAATTGCTATAGATTTAAATTTAGCGAAGAGTGTTATTGTGCTTTAGTTGCTTATGTTTTGGGGAACAAATCGTTGCAATAATATTAAAAAAGTTCCCTACATTATTTGATTTCTCACGGTAAAGGCTTACTAGTTATTCCAGAAAATAAGGTTCCTGAGTTTAAGAAGTTGCTTGTTGAATATTATGAAGGTGAAGATTTGCAGTCTGTAACGGATTCACTTGTTTGCGTTCGTGAAGATGATTGGAAAGCGTGGTGCGAACATGAGAGAAAACGAATTGGAGGTCGGTTGCGCTCATTTGTCGGCAGAAATTGCGCTTTCAATGGCAATTGTCAATCGCACTTGCTACTACGCAACTGCTGTTTCAGATATAATTTCACCATGATTATGATGAATTAGAGTTTGAAATGGAGATGTTTTTATGATTTTAGCAGATAAAATATTGGAACTGCGTAAACAAAATGGTTGGTCGCAGGAAGAATTGGCGGACAAATTGGGCGTCAGTCGCCAAGCTGTTTCCAAATGGGAAGGCGCACAAAGTATCCCGGATATGGAACGGATAATTGCATTGAGCCGTTTGTTTGGTGTTAGTACAGATCTTCTGGTAAAAGATGAAATTGATGTTATGGGGAAGAACGTCAACGCAGATGAAAATGCCTGCCAGGAAGAAGCCGGCGTTCGCATGCGGGTAATTGAGCTGGAAGAAGCCTCCGCTTATATTGCTCACAGAATATCATTTGCCGCCTATGTTGCTCTAGGCGTTCTTCTTTGTATTCTGGCAGCAATCCCGTTGATCGGTAGTAATCTTTTGCTTTCTCCCACAGTAAATGCGCAAGTCGGTAAAACTATGGGCTTAGCATTCAGCGTTGCGATTATCACTGTAGCTGTAGTTATTTTTATTATTCAGAGTTTCCACGAAAAGCGTTATCAATATTTGGAAAAAGAAGACTTTGAAACGGCTTATGGCGTTGACAGTGTGCTCAAAGAACGCTTGGAACGGTTCATGCCGTCGTATGTGCTGCGGACGGTCATCGGTGTCGTTTTATGTATGGTTGCCTTTATTTTTCTTATAATTTCGGATACAGTGCCGAAATTTTATCAACTTTCATCCGGCTTTTTTGTAGTTATCGCTATTGTACTGGTGGCAGCAGCTGTTTATTTATTCGTACAGGCGAATATTGTCCGCTCGTCCTATTACCGTTTGCTGAAACCGAAGAAAAAGATTGTCTATCCTGCAAAGATTAGGTTATTGTTCCAAGCTTACTGGCTTATAATTATCTTCATTTATTTAGCCTACAGTTTCATTACGTCCGATTGGGGAAAAAGTTGGATTGTTTGGCCGTTGGCCGCATTGACTTACGGAGTAATAGAAGTAGTGCTCAAAGCGTGGAGGCTCGGAAAGAAATAAGTGACTTTCAGCGTCGATAAGAGTGAGGGTGATAATATAAGCGTTCGTGAACTTAACGTTGTACATCAGTCTTGCAACAGAGCTTTTTAAGGTCTTCCATAGAAGAATACTATGGTACGTTAGGGTCTCTGGAAATTCTTCTTCCTTCTTCCTATGCGCGAGCATATGTTTACGAAAATGTCACGTAATGCTGAATGTTAAGCTTTTTAGCTTAATGACAGCGAGCTTTCCTTGGTATTTCAACGATAACTCGGGTTTTTTAGACACACTTTTTTGCCGCTTACCCGCGATTGACAAAGGTGCGTGTTACTATAACAATCAACAAGACCAGTTCCGCTACCTGCTTCGGTGGGAGTCCAGGGCTGGTCCTTTTCGTTGGGAGGAGTTGTGACCAGTAAGCCGATTAAGCCCCATAAAAGTTATGAAGATCAAGTAAAGCTATTACTCTCACGTGGCATGGAAATCCAAAATACCACACAAGCGAGTCACATACTTAAGACGCGTAACTACTATCGACTTTCTGGATACTGGTATTCGGCACGCATTATTGATGTTAATTCTGGCAAACCCACAGATAATTTCCAGCCCGGCACATCTTTGGATTTATGCACTAAATTGTATGAGTTTGATGCTCGACTTAGAAGTGCTGTGTTTACAACCCTTGCGCCTATAGAACTGGCTTTGCGTGCTCTTTTAGGTTACCACTTGGGGAAAGTGGATCCACTTGTGCATATGGACGTTAATAAGCTTAATGCTGTGGCGCGTGCAGCTTACAAAAAGAATCCACATAAAACCCAATATGAAGTGTGGCTTTCCAAATATAAAGAAGCTGTGAGGAACTCACAAGAAGACTTTGTAGCTCATCATCGCGATAAATATGACGGTCAACTACCAGTGTGGGTTGCAGTTGAAATCATGGATTGGGGTATGCTCTCTCACCTGTATAGGTTTAGTCCAAACAAGGTTCGCAATGAGATTGCGAATTTGTGTGTGATGACGGCTCCGCAGTTAGAATCAACGCTGAAATCCTTGAACATACTGCGTAACCTTTCTGCTCATCATGCTCGGCTTTTTAATCGTGGTTTTGATATCAAGCCAAAGCCAATAGACCATGAGCTTATGACGCCAGTAAACACTCTTACGCACAGGCTATTTGGGCAGATAAGTATTATTCAATTCCTTAACATCCAATTAGGACTAGAAGGCGGTAATCTTTTAGCTAATACCCTTGAAACATTTCCTCACAATAAGATTATCCCTTTCGAACGAACTGGGGCACCGAATCATTGGCGGGATTTACCTCTTTGGGCTAACTAGATTATATTGTTATATTTCAGTGTGCATGTCTGCTTCCTCTTAACCTAATTACACACTTGATACACCTCAGTATATACTGAATGCAAATAGACTGTTGAAGCAAGGTTTTGTTTATGTCCGGAGAGAACGAGCTAAAAGCGCTAGAAATAAAGGGATTATCCTTTGGATATAATAGTGCTCACGAAGTGGTAAAAAATCTTTCATTTTCTGTGGATTTTGGTGGAGTCACTGGTCTTATTGGGCCTAATGGATCTGGGAAATCCACTCTTATTCGATTGTCTGGTGATCTTATAAAACCAAGATCGGGAAAGATTACTGTCTGTGGGAATCTTAGTACAACTAAGGAAGCAAAGAAGGATTCAATTCTTCTTGCGTCTAATGACTATTTACCTGAGTTTTTGACGGGTTTAGAATATTTGCGTTTCATCCATAATATGTATGGAATGCAATGTGACGTGTTTGAGGTTCAAAGACTTTTTAGTAGATATCAGATGGATTATCGTTGGGATGACTTGATAGAGGATTATTCACATGGCATGCGGAAAAAGGTTCAGTTAATCGCTGCAATAATGGTTGCTCGCCCTCTAACTATGATTGATGAGACTCCTAATGGTATTGACATTGAAGCTCTTTATAACTTTGAAGTTGATATTCGCAATATGGTTTGTGAAAAGAATGGCGTTCTTATTTGTACCCATAACTTATCAATGCTGGAAAGAATTGCTGATCATATTGCACTAATGAGTCATGGTGAAATTTTGGTATATGAAGAGTGCAGAGCTTTAGTGTCAAAATATGGATCTATAGATGCATTTGTCAAAGCAAATATTCCACAATTGGGCGGTGAGGGTAGTGAATACTAATACTCTCAGGCTAGTTCGTTTTCTGTTTCTGTTCTTTGCTAGAAGGTTGTTTTTACACAAGGTTATGCAATCTAGTTGTGCAAAAATTCTTCTGTTTTTTACAGCTTTGGCAAGTTATGCTGGTTATTGTTTCCTAACATTTATTGTTGTACGTGGAATGGTTTTCAGCAGTAAAGCGATATCTCTTGTGTGTCAAAGCATTTCGATGACTGTAGGACTGTGGGTTTTACTGTTTTTCATAATTATACGTGTTTTATTCATGAAGGCAGACAAGCTCATTGAATTAACGCATACTCTTCCTGTAACAAATAAGCAGAGAATTTTAGCTTACACAATATTTGAAGCTATAACAGTATTATCTTGTGTTTCGCTTGTATCTGGCCCTCTGACATTCTCGATGGCAATACGTGGAGGGTGTGAAACATTCCCAGAAATTTTTTTTGGAATTATTGGTCAAATAGTAATTCTTTATTTATTGTTGGACGTTATATATCTTGGATTTGATAGATTTCTACAGGTTTTTCACATAGAAAGATGGAGAAGCTTTCTGATACCTTGCTTCTTTGGATCCATACTATTCGGTGCTTATATGTATGTACAACGTGAATCCAATAGATTTCTTGATGCGTTCTATGAAGGCAGAACCTACTATGGATTCTCTCGATTTTTTGTTCTGATATATGATAAGTTTGGTGTTTTAACAGCAGGGGTTGTTTTTCTTGTTTCTGCTGTGATTGTGCTTTTAGTCATTCTTATTGTGGCGCCTAATCAACATTCGCGCTGGAAATACTTCTTCAAAATTCCACTTGGAAATTCTCCTAGTCTTTTCATTATCCATCTGAAAGCTATAGTGCGTAGTGGTGAGTTTCTGTTAGCTACATTTTTTGTTATAACTTTATCTATTGTTGTACTTGGTATACATGGATATTATCCACCATATTGGTTAGCTATTATATCTACTCAGGCTGTTTATGCTCTTCCAACGACTGAAGCTATACATAAGACTTATCGCCATAAGTTGAGTCCATGTCGGTTGTACTTATATCTATTTGCTCCATATGCTTTAGCTGAATCTGTAATAGGTGTTCCTGTATTAGCAATAAGTGCTATAAAAGGACTTAATCTTGCAGAAGTAGGAAAAACAATATTCATTTGTATGATTACACTTATAGCATCTATTGCTATTAGTATTTTCTTTCCTGCGGAAAAGCATAATCCGTTTTCTGTCTTGGTTGGCATGATTACTGCACTATGCCTTGTAATTTTAATATCTTTTACGATATTTGTTTGGCAAATGCCTGATAACATCACAGTTTTACTATGGTTATCTATTGGTGCGGTGTGCATGTTTTACTCAATAATGGGTATAAATTCAACACAAAGGAAGGAATATTATGAATATGTTTAAGCGAATTATTAGTGCAATAACTCTATCGTTCATTTTGACTGCAGTTCTAACAGCTGCAACAGTAATCATACTTATGTTTACAAAAGGTAGGGAAATGGGTCATTATCTGGGCCTTTTTGGTAGCGTGTTTTTTGATGCGCATGAAACAAGTTCAGGGTCTATTATGGTGGGATTTGGATTACAAAACCCATGGATATTAACTTTAATATTTCTAGTTCTATTTGTTTTTTCTCTTGTATTTTTTACTATTTTATCTGCATTGCAAAAAAGAAAGAAAATGTTGGAGACGCTATCAAAGAATAAAATCTAATAAAAATGTTTAGAATTTGGAGCCTATGTGTTCAGGTATTCTATGGCTTTTTGAAGTCGTATATATTTATTCTGACGGTAGGTGTGGTAGTTTCAGCAGTGGCGCTTATCTTATTTATCTATTATCAAGATATTGTTGGAAGCATTAAATGCGCATGATGATATTGATTCTTCTGGTTCTTCTGTTTCGTGAACATTGCTGTTTATTAAAGAGTATAGTTTGCTAGTAAAAGAAGAGATTAGTGTCGATAATCTAGACAAATCGATAAAAAAAAATAATATGTTTATTAAGATTATTACAGTAATCAGAGCGAATGGTAGATTTTGTTTACTTAATAGTCTGTTTTATGATCATTTGATACAGAGTTGTGTTAGAGAAAAGGAAGGTGATGGTGTTATGAGGAGTAAAACTATTTTTTGTAAAACCATTTTTCAAAGTTGTCTTGTTGTGCTTCTGCTGATAGGTTCTCTCTTTTCTCTTGCTGGATGTGCCGATGGTGAGGATAAGGCGGAGCTTGCGTCGTATCATTGGGAAACGGTAGAGGTGTCTCGAGAAGAGTTTCGTATACCAGAAAACTATATGAATGAAGATGAATTGTATCTCTTTGTGTCACGGGATATTCTGGATTCTCATTATGATTTGTCTAAAGTTACTCTCGGAGATAAGCCAATCAAATTAGTTGACTCATCGTTCAATTTACCTGGTCCAGGACTTAAAGCTTTATTTTTGGTTGGGAAATTTGATTTAAAAGACAAGTCAAGTTCTGATGTTCTTAAAGTACCGGGACTTAATAAAGCAGGTAATGTTGCTGTAGGTTATAAGAAGAAATAGTAGTATTTTGCGCTAAATGCTTAGTGTGAATGTTGAAAGTGTTTATATCAGTCGAGGAATCCTATTCATGTAAATTGTGTTGCAATATGCGATACAGTATTTTATGATGTGTGTATGGAGGTTAATTGATATGGCAGTTACTAAGACAGCGAATGTGAATGTGAGAATACAAGAAAATATTAAGCAGCAGGCGGAGCAGATTTTGGAAACGATTGGAGTTCCTAGGGCTACTGCTATTGACATGTTTTATCGTCAAATCATTCTTAATAAGGGTATTCCGTTTTCGCTTACTATTCCAAAGTCTCTTCCAGCGCAAGATGATATGGATGAGAAAACGTTTAACGCGTTGATGGCTAAATGCTATGATCAGGCGGTTCGTGGTGATAGTTATCCGATAGATGATGTTTTTGAAGAGTTTGAATGCTGATTAGCAGTCGTGGTGTGAACTTGGTTTTAGAAGAATACGCGTAAAAAATTATTACGTTTATTTTTGGGTTGATGAGAGTAGAAAAGAAGTTGAAATACTCGCAGTTATCTACGTGAGAAGAGACCAGACTAAACAACTGGAACAATTGTAATGTAAATGTTGTTATTAAGCTAATCTTAAATCTTTTTGCGATATTTCCTATCGTTAAAAAGTGCACCCAGTATCCATAGTGTGCACTCAAAAAAAGAGTAGCTATACTCGTAAGTTCTTTCAATCTATGTGGAGAGCGTTTTCTTGATGTCAAAAGCTTAATAGCTGGGTACAAATTTGCCTTTGTATAGCAGTGGTTTGCGAGAGTTATCGTTAAAAGGTTTAGCGTGTGACGGCTTTAGGCTGGCTTGGTGTGGTGTTTGAATGTGTTTTGTCTGTTTCTTACTCGAGTTCCTATTGATTTAGTTGCTTATGTTTTGAGGAACAAACCGTTGCAATAGTCGTAAAAAAGTTCCCTACATTATTTGCATTCTTATGCTGTTACAGTTGGTAACTATAGTGTTTCATCTTGTTTCTTTTTCCGTTGCAAATTATTTGTTAGTTTGTAATTAGGCGGTATCTAAATCAACTGTTTCAATACTAATTTGGTTTCCGTCAAGTAATTTCATGATGTGTAATAAGTGATTTGAAAGGAGTTGTGTTATGAGTAGTGTGATATCTTTGGGAGAAAAAAATTAGAAAGGCTCGTCTGGAAGCCAGGTTGACGCAGGAGGAGCTCTCGGAATTATTGATGGTATCTCGTGCTGCTATAGCAAAATGGGAAACGAATCGGGGTTTGCCGGATATCGAGAATCTGAAATTTATTGCATCTGCTTTAAACGTGAGTGTTGATTATCTTTTGGATGAGAACAATAGCGTTGATTTTTCTATTATTAAGAAGCCTATTAATCTCAATAAATATGATTTCGACGGTGGGTTGAGCAGTTTTAAGAAGTCGAAAATTAAAGAGCAGATTGTCCTAGATGAATATCCTGACTCAGAAATCAATATGCTAACTGTTGTTAAGACTTATAACAGTTCATCTGAGAAAATGGTGGATAATTTTGTTGGATGGTTTTCTACTCTCTTTGGAGGATTGCCATTGTTTGGCATATATGATTTCAGTAAAGCTGTTTCCACTCTTGGGACTGATCAGTATTATTTGGTGGATAAAAAAGATAAGCAGTATTTCGTGCTTATAACTGATGAGTATATTATTAGCAGAATTATGGGAGTGACGTTTAATAGTAAAAAGTTCCGTATTGGAGATAAGGAATTTATGAAAGTTGGTAAGCTTCGTAATAAGTAGTAAATGGTAGGGGTTGATATGTACCCAGAAAACTGGACACATGTTTTGACACGGGGTCAACAGATGGATGCCATCCTGTACCTTAAGGGAGGCATCCATTTTGTTTTCTTCTGGATCCTGCAATTGTTGTAGTAATCTATATATTAACTTTTCAATTTGAATTTAAAAACTATAGCGCAAAAATACCCTCCTTACTGGTTTTGTCCAGTAAAGAGGGTGCATATCAATTTAGACAAGGGTGTGTGTTTGTTTTACTGATTTCTTATCTTATTAAACAAAGCACGCAAATAAACAGTATTGTGTTAGATGGGTTTTTTAGGTTCACATCTGCATTTGTTATTTCTCTGCATTGTTATTTAGTATCTTTTGTTATCTCATCTCTTTTTTACCAAATTGTGTTATTGCAATCAAAAATACAAACACAGATATTGCAATTGCACATGGCAAAAATGGTATAAGATTAAATCCGTTTCCTAATCCTGTTGATGTAACTGCATGTAGAGAGCGGGAAACCATATATCCGCTGTAACAATAAGGATAAACTATCCAAAGTGGAGTATTTGCTATTAATACGCCAGGAATTACAAGAAGTATATTTAATCCGATGGATAACATTGACTTTTCAAAAAGCACAGTAATCGCCCACATGACTATTACGCTTGGAATCATAGTCAAAAACAGATTTAAACACCATTTTAGTAGATACATAATTGGGAGCGTTTCTGTAACTCCTGTGCTACTGGTTGCAAACAATCCTGCTATAACGAATACAGCAAAAAATACGACCATTTCCATAAGCAAATAAAATAGCAGTACGCAAAATTTTGCAGCAGAAATCGCGTATCTGCTAACAGGCAGTGCCAGCATTTTTAGTATTCCGTTATTGCTTGTTTCTCGTCCTGCAATCATCACGCAAATAACAATCATACTAAGTGGAAGCAGATAATATGAGTAGACTAATGCGCTTTGAATAAACATAGCAGCCCATGCGTGTGTATATTCTGGAGTGAAGTAGCTATGAAGGCTTGCTACACCAGATCCAACCACAAGTAATGGCGCAATAAAAATCAAAGGAATAATTTTACTACGCTTTACTTTCTTAAATTCGATTCTAAAAAGTTCAAAAAATCTCATTTTCATAATCTCCTTATTCATAGTGCAGGTTCTTAGCTGCCCACAATCCAGAACATAAAAACAGAAGTGTTTCAACTATGGATACGATTACGACCGTAGTATTAGGTTGCGCGCTCATGGCAACTGCTGGTTTTAGCATAACGATAAAAGGTGATGCCATAAAAAGCACAATGTCTGAAGAAGCCAATGCCATGCCGCTTAAAAATCCTGCTACACCAATTCCAAGCGTTACCCACATGTTTTCAAATCGTGATGATACAAAAATCATAAAGGACAATACAGGCATTGACGTAATAAATGAATATGCAGCAAAAGATATAAGAGTACTTACATTAAACGTGCCTTGTGGCAAATCTGTTACACCGATTTTTGCAAGTGCTAAATTTTGTATGCAAATAGCGATTAGTAATAGAACGGTCAGCAGCATAAATTTGCATAGGTACATAGCAGGAACGCTCATAGGCAGCATATGCATCTTTTTTACTGCATTTCCCTTAAATTCCAAGTTGTAGATAATGCATGCTGCGACTATTATGCCGAACATGTTTAACACCATAATCATGCCGTAAAGCTGTGTGAGAAGAATATCCATAGGAGCTAAAGGCAGGTTTAATAATGTATTTTTCCGTACAATAAAATTCACAAAAGCGTACGCTGCTCCCATAATTCCAATAGCAATCATAAGAGCTATAAAGCCAGTTCTCTTGCATTTTTTTAGTTCGATTACAAGCGTTTTCATAGTCTTGCACTCTGCTTCCTGATCTTATTGTCTTCATCAATCATGGATAGGAACATATCTTCCAAATTGTCGGAAGCAAAACCAGATTGTAATGCATGCTGTCGTAGTTCATCTAAACTACCTTCAAATAACAAGTGTCCGTGATTAAGTATTCCAATATCATCTGCAATAAGCTCAATTTCGGATAGCATATGAGAAGAAATAAGAATCGTGCAATCGTAAAGATCTGGAAGCGACTTAATCAGATTTCGGATTTCATGTATGCCAGATGGATCGAGTCCATTTGTTGGCTCATCTAAAATCAAAATAGGTGGTCTACCAAGCAATGCTCCAGCAAGACCAAGCCTTTGCTTCATGCCAAGCGAATATTTTTTTGCAAGACGGTCTGCAAACTCAGAAAGACCCACTAATTCTAATGCGTCATCAACTGCACTCTTAGGTAGTTCTAAAATGCGACGTATAATGTCAAGATTTTCTCTACCTGTTAGATTTGCATAGAAAGATGGTGATTCAATAAATGAGCCTATTTCTTTCAAAATAGGTATGCGGTCGGTAGGAAACTGCTTTCCATCGATTGTAAATACACCTTTTGTTGGAGATGTAAGCCCTAGGAGCATTTTCATTGTTGTAGATTTTCCAGCTCCATTTGGCCCAAGAAAGCCGTAAATGCTGCCTTTGCGAATATGAAGTGAAACATCATTAACAGCAATAAATGATTTGTATTTTTTGGTTAAATGTTCTGTTGTAACAATATTGTTCATGGCAATATCTCCTTTCAGGATTTATGATATTGCGTCAACCTTTCTACAACATTCTCTTCACCTTACATCTACCTTACATTTTTATGCGAGGTCAAAAAATGAATATTCACATGGCATAATATATGTTAGGGGGCGCTCAATGAATCAGGATAATTATTTGTTGAACAAGCATCTGCTACTTGTTGATGATGAGCAGGAACTTTTAGATATGGTTGTATCCATATTAAATGAATACGGTTTTTATAATATAACTACTGCAAAAAGTATAAAAGATGCCGTAGAAGCAACACAAAAATTACGTCCAGAATTAGCAATCCTTGATGTTATGCTCCCTGACGGTAATGGGTTTGAGCTAATGAAGCAGATAAAACAATATAGTGATTGTCCTATTTTATTCCTTACTGCTTGCGGTGAAGATGAAGATAAGTTTAAGGGATTTGACTTAGGAGCAGACGATTATATTGTAAAGCCGTTTCTTCCAAAAGAGCTAACGTTTCGCATTATGGCAATTTTAAGACGAAGCTACAAGAGTGAAAATCCCATTGTTAAACTGAAGAATAGTCAGATTGATTTTTCTTCTGCCCAAGTAATAAAAAACAACGAACATATTCCGCTTACAGCCAAAGAATATGATTTACTTTCTGCACTTTATAGAAATGCTGGATGCATTGTAACAATTGACGCGCTATGTGAAGCTGCATGGGGAGCTAATCCTTTTGGATATGAAAATTCTTTAATGGCACATATACGTCGTATCAGAGAAAAAATAGAACTCAATCCATCGCAGCCTGTTTCTTTAGTAACAGTTAAAGGCTTAGGATATAAGCTTATTGTGGAGTAAAGCAGAATGAAAAGCATACCAAAACTAATACAACGCTTTATAAGTATTTTTCTACTAAGTTCTGTTCTTATAGTATCAATGAATATTATTGCGTTCATTGTACTTATAGGAAATTACGCACCCGATAAAGAGATGTCTCCTTATAGCATAGCAAAAGAGATGGGAGAAGCATTACAATTATCCGCAAGTGGGGATTATGCATTATCAAAAAATATGTCTTCCAAATTGACAAATTCTGGCGCATGGGCAATTTTGATTGATAATAATACGTTGAAAGTCGTATGGAAAACAGAAAATGTCCCTGCAGGTGTTCCAAATAACTATACTTTGTCTGATATAGCTAATTTGAGCGTTGGTTACATTGATGGTTATCCAACTTACACTGGCAAAAATAAGGATGGAGTTGTTGTAGTCGGATTTCCGCACAACAGTTTTTGGAAACATACGCGACCAAGTTGGAACTACAGTTTAATCTCAAATTTTCCGCAGATTGTTTTAAGCGTATTATTTATCAACATTTTGCTTATTCTTGGAATTTATTTAATAGCTAATATAAAACTACTAAAATCAATTAATCCGATTACAAAAGGGATACAACGTTTATCTAGTGGAGAAAGCGTGCATATTCCAGAAACAGGAGCGCTTTCAGAAATTTCATCTAACATAAATTCTGCTTCCGATATTTTGCAAATACAAAAAGAACAATTGAGAAAAAGGGAGACTGCAAGAGCAAATTGGATAGCTGGGGTTTCGCATGATATTCGTACGCCGTTATCTATGGTTATGGGATATGCGGGACAGTTAGAAAATTCTCTCCATATTTCGCAAGAAGATCGTAAAAAAGCGACGATGATTATTAAGCAAAGTGTCAGAATAAAAAATTTGATTAATGACCTTAATCTGGCTTCAAAACTTGAATACAATATGCAACCAATTATGAAAAAAGAAGAAAATGTTGTTGCTGTTGTTAGGCAAGTTGTTGTGGATTTTATGAATATAGGTATGCAAGATGAGTTTTCGATTAAATGGGAAACGGACACAGAATTTACTGTTTGCAATATTAGTGTAGACAAAGATTTATTAAAACGAGCAATATCTAATCTTATTCAGAACAGCATATCTCATAATGAAAATGGGTGTACGATTTATGTATCCGTTGCTGCAAATAATGATAATTGTATTATTTGTGTTGAAGATAACGGTATAGGTGTTTCAGATGAAAAAATCGAAAAGCTTAATCATGCACCGCACTATATGATTTGCGATACAAGTACTGCAGAGCAACGGCATGGTTTGGGTTTGCTGATTGTTCAGCAGATTATTAGATCTCATAACGGAACGGTTGCTATAAGTAGGAGCAAACACAGTGGGCTTAAGGTATCTTTAATGATACCGCTTAATTGAATATGGGCAGTAGATGGATGACATCTTTTCACTTAATTGTGTAGACTGTCGTATTGATGTCTAGGGCTGATTGGGTGGGTGCATTTTTGCCTTTGTATAGCAGTGGTTTGCGAGAGTTATCGTTAAAAGGTTTAGCGTGTGGCGGCTTTAGGCTGGCTTGGCGCGGTTTTTGAGTGCAGTTTGGCTGTTTGAGGGAAGATATAAACGCTCTAGGTCAAGTGCAATAAGTTCAATGACTGTTGCTTGTGCACAATGTGATATACAAATGTATCAATCACTTGGACTTTCAATTCATATTGGGAACTTGTTTGCATTTGAACCATAAGTCACAGTCATTAGATAAAAAATAAAGGAGTAAACTATGGAACATAATTGCGGATTTATTAACGATAAAAAAGCATTTAGATATAGAGCAGCAGCCATCATAGTCGAAGAAGGTTGTGTGCTATTTGCAAGAAATGATGAGGACGACTATTTCTACTCAGTTGGCGGAGCGGTTCACATGGGCGAGACATCAGAAGAAGCCGTTAAGAGAGAAGTATTTGAAGAGACAGGTCTTAATTATGAAGTAGATCACCTTGCCGTCATACACGAGCACTTCTTCATCGGCAGCTCCGGCTTAGATGGAGTAGACTTCCATGAGCTTACACTCTATTACTTGATGAAGTCCATTGGCAAAAGAGATTTTACGAGCCATAGTACTACAGAGTCAGGTGCTAAAGAGACAATGCATTGGTTGCCTATAGATGAGCTTGATAAGTTCAAGGCTTACCTGACATTTATGAAAGAATATCTTAAATCGGAGCATAGTGGAATAGAGCATATAATTTCAGATGAAAGATAATTAATGAATCCCACTATTATGGCAAGAGATCGTTACGTAAACATTATTTCTGTTTATGTTCGGGCAGAACAATCAGCCGAAAACATTAGCCAGGATACCTTTAGAGCAGTTCGAAGATGTACTCTCTTACATAGAGATAACTACAACAAATCCCAGTTTGTAGAGCTTAGCAAGGATTAAGTTTCTATGAAATAGAAATCTAAATCTAAAAGCGTTATGTGTAAATAATTAAGGTGGTAGTAATACCGTCTTTTTTGATGCCTAAAAAGGTTTAAGAGTTTAAGGCTAAAGTTTCAGAGTTTAAAGAAATAGCTTCATAGTTTAAGGGTAAGTTTTCGTTGTATCCAACATGTGATGAAACTATATACGAAAACTGCCAACGAGATTGATGAGCTTAAAGTTAAGAAACAGCAGCTTCTTATAGAAAAAACAGGTCAAGAAGATGCTAAAAGACGAATCAGAGAAATGGAAGATTTTCTTAAAAAGTGAGCGTCATGATATTAGTGAGTATGACGAGGATTTGGATAAGCGCGGTGTGTAAAAGGTGTGTAAAATACATGTCATCAACTCATAAAGGTCAAAATATTTAGTGCTAAAACCAATGCCTTTGTTATGTGTCTTTCCGCGTTTTTTATGCTGAGTGTTACTCAATGCGTAGAATTATGTGATAAAAAACACTAAAATATGTATAATTATGTGATTAAATGCACCAAAACATATATAATAATGTGATACACGATAAAAGATAACGCAAAATATAACAGAACGGCAATGAAACTAAGCGTAAAAACAGCCAAGCGTTAATACGGCTGCAATACCTAATAGCGTAACGCAATATGAAAGGTGAGTAATCATGAAAAGGTTGATTATGAGCAAACTTTTAGCATGGAAGAACTCGCCGTATCGTAAACCATTGATATTAAGAGGCGTGCGTCAAGTTGGCAAAACTTGGATATTAAAAGAATTTGGTAAGCTTAACTACAAAAATATTGCTTATTTTAACTTCGATGAAAACAAAGAATATAAGCAATTCTTTGAAACCACTAAAAATGTGGAGCGAATTTTACAAAACCTAATGCTTGCAAGTGGTCAAAAAATCGAACCAGAAAACACGCTGATTATATTTGACGAGGTTCAGGACTGTCCAGAAGTAATAAACTCGATGAAATATTTTTATGAAAACGCTCCGCAATATCATGTTGCTTGCGCTGGATCGTTGCTTGGAATAACGCTTGCAAAACCATCTTCATTCCCAGTTGGAAAAGTTAATTTTATGCAAATAAACCCAATGAATTTCACAGAGTTTTTACTTGCTAATGGGGATGAAAATCTAGTGAAGTTTATTGAACAAATCGATAGAATAGCGCCGATTCCAGATGCATTTTTTAACCCTCTATACGAGAAATTAAAAATGTATTACGTTACAGGGGGAATGCCTGAGTCAGTTTTAATGTGGGCTAAAGCGCGAGATGTGAACGCAATGCAAGAGACATTGTTTGAGATTATAACAGCTTATGAACGAGATTTTGCAAAGCATCCTAATGTTAGTGAATTTCCAAAAATATCAATGATTTGGAATTCTATTCCATCTCAACTTGCGCGCGAAAACAAAAAATTCTTGTATAAAGTTGTTAAAAATGGTGCGCGAGCAAGAGAGTATGAAGATGCTTTGCAATGGCTAGTGTCGGCACAATTGGTGTATAAAATTTATAGAAATACTGCGCCGAATTTACCTATTGCTGCTTATGACGATGTATCTGCTTTTAAGATTTATTTAGCAGATGTTGGTTTGTTAAGGCGATTAGCGCAACTTGCTCCTACTGCATTTGCGGAAGGCAATAGGCTGTTTACTGAGTTTAAGGGTGCTTTAACAGAAAATTATGTTTTGCAAGCGCTACTTACTCAATTTGAAGTGACGCCTAGATACTGGTCTCAAACAAATCCGCCGTATGAAGTGGATTTTCTTATTCAACGAGAAAATGATATTTTCCCTATTGAGGTTAAATCTGAAGCAAATATTAATAGTAGAAGTTTGAAAAAGTTTAAAGAATTATTCCCTAATCAAACGAAATTGCGTATACGATTCTCGCTGAATAATCTAAAACTAGACGATGATATGTTGAATATTCCGTTATTTATGGCTGATTATACGGATAAGCTTATAGAACTTGCACTGAAAGAAAACAATTGAGAAAGAAAGATAATTTAAAAGGTAACTATTAGAAAATATAGAAATAAATTAGTGTAAAAGTTAAAAAAGTGTCAATTGCTTAAAACTCTAGAAGAAAACGTTTAACGCGTTGATCTTCACAGCTCTTTGTTGGCTGAGTAAGGGAATGTACTTCTCAGGGTTACTGAGTCTGTAGGTATAAGTAATTCGTGAGTCAACCTGTAACTGGCTTATGGAAAAGCTGTAGTGAAGTAATACTGTTGTGGTGTTTTATGTCCGCTACTTTGACTAGTCACACGAAATAGAGTTTGGCATATTCTAAGAATGCTTCATAATGTTGGAGTATTAGGCTTGGTGATTTTTAATCCAAGTGTAAAGGTCATTTTCATTTGCCTTGCCTGATGCGACTTTGAGAATAATATCGATCAGTTCTTCATCTTTGTAAGACAACATAATGTTGTTAGTGCTAGAAAGATTAGTGTGACATGTGTGCCGATACGCTTGTTTCCATCTATAAAAGGGTGGTTTTTTTTTAATAGTAATACTATTAAAGCTAAACAGACTATTATGGATTCTAATTTTAATAGAATTGTATTCTTATTAGAATTGCATATTAAGAATAAGGGGAACTTATGAAATTAATTAGACCAGATAGTAAATATATCCAAGGTTATATAGAAGCAAATGAAGAAGATGAAATTTTTAGGCCGAATGCAGAAAGACGTTTTATAAACCCAGAGACAATTATAGAGAGTTCTTATAACTATGAACATGGTATAAATTTGCCTGCAAATTATGTTAAAGCTACTACGTTTTGGCTGATAGATAATGAAAAATTTATTGGTGAAATTAGTATAAGGCATGAATTAAATTCTTTTTTAATTAACTATGGTGGTCACATAGGATATGAGATTAGGCAATCGGAATGTATGAAGGGTTATGGAACAAAAATGCTTTCTATGGCACTTGCATATTGTAAAGAGACTTTGAATCTACATAAAGTTTTGATTACGTGTGATGATGACAATATTGGATCGATAAAAGTTATAGAAAATAATGGTGGAATTTTGGAAAACAAAGTGAAAAATAGCTTATCAAGAGGAAATGTTACAACAAGAAGGTATTGGATTAATATATAGGGGAATATATAGGAAAAATATTAAATTTTATCTATACTGACCACTCAATCGGGGATTAGGACAATTTTTAGATATTTTGTATAATCAAATCTGTGTAATCAAAGCACGATATTCCGTGATTGCATTTTCTGGAGAAAGATGATGAGTGAGACGAAGGTAATGCCAGTGCTTTTCAAGCATGCTTTTTGGGGTCATGTGATTACAGAAACTGTTGCTGGCGTTTGCACGCTTATTATTGCGTTGCTTGTACAGCAGTTCGTAGGGCACCGCGTACTGGGTTGGGAAACTGTGATCATACTCGCGCTGAGTGTTGTGGTGTTTTCGCTGCTAAGCACAGCGTATCTGCAGTGGGATAGGCATCGTAGGCCAGATGACGGGTCTGGCGATTTGCTTATCGGAATCATCGATTTTGTGCTCAGGCTGCTGGTGACTTCTGGTATTGCTTTATTGCTTGTTTCCAATACTACGCTGCTAAGCATTATTATTGGTGTAGCGATTACTAGTGTGTTGCTGTTTGTTTTTGAAAAGCCTTGGCAGCGTGGTATGACGGATGCGCAATTACATGAAGCTTCAAAGAAAGCTGTTGAGCTTGGCGTTCAAATGCTTGAAGAAGAACGCGTAAAGCGCACGAGGTGAGCAGCATGATTGCATTACAGCATGCGAGCGCAGGTAAAACAGACACTCCTAGAGGTGTGTCTTTAACATTCTCATCGTTAATCGTTGCGAATATGCTGATGGAAGCAGTATATGATGTTGTCATATTTGTGCTTGCATTGATGCTGCAATGGTGGATGCTTTGTACTATCGCTGGCTGGCGAACGCTACTCGTCATATTCTTGGGCAATATGCTATTTTCTTGCGCGGCGGCTGCGGTTATGGTTCTGATGGGCGCATTGAAGGCTGATCAACATAAATGCCCAACAAAAAGTTGGTCTTTCTTAGTTATTGCTGTACTGCTTCGACTGCTGATCTTTGGTGTTCTCGCTTGGCTACTTACGCCGAGTTTGGCATGGGTGAGCGTAGTTGTTGGCATTGTGCTTACCAATATTGTTCTCGTTATCAAGCAGCACCCACGGAGAAGAACCGCAGTAGCTGCATAAGATTTTGTAAGACTGTTTTCTTCTCTTTTGAGCAAAAGGCTCTACGTGCGTGGAGAGCGTAGTATTGATGTCAAGGGCTGATTAGGTGGGTGCATTTTTAGGCTTTATGTTTTTGGTTTCTTCTTCGTAAAAACTCTTTAACAATGATTGGAATTATAGTTGGGATACATTCAAGAGTAATAAAAAATGTAATGTACGTGCAAGTCCAGCTACTACCCAATTGCCGAGGAGACTCTTGTAATATCAATAAATCAATAGCAGGGGCGATAAGCGCGATAGCGATGGTTTTACAAACTCCTAAGTTTTCGAGTGTTTTTTGATTAACAACGAGTGAGTAAAGGAGAATTTTTGTTAAACCAAATACGTGAGCTATACCGATAAATAAAACAGGTGAGTTATAAAGAATTTCTGGATTAAACAATCTAAGTGAGTTAAAGATTAGTCCTAAAAGAGGTAATAATAATGAAAAAAGGAATAATCGTATAGCTTGATACATAGATTTCTTCATAACTAACCTCCTTAAATTTATATAGCCAAGCAGATGACTACTTTCATAGCCGGACTATTTTCACTCATTTTACGTTAATTTATCTTACTTGAAAAGTTGGGATAACCATATCCGATTAAATTCTAGCGGTCATGAGCAAACGGGACTTAAAGAACTGGATAAATACTGTACTGTTTTCATGAAGTCAGCGTAGTCGTGATAAGCGAGATTTTGTTTGCTTTTATGAGCATGACATAAAGTTCAGAGATATTTTGACGCATACGGAGAATTGCGTTGAAGAGCTAAAACAATATCCTGGAGTGATTTCACCTGATTGTTCCCCTATATTTGATGCTCCACTTTGCGTGCAAATTTGCACTTGTGTAGCAGTAGTTTGCAGGGTTAAACGTTAAAAGGTTTAGCGCGCGGTGGATTTAAGCTTACTTATCGAGATTCTAGATGTTATTTTGCTATTTTGCTGTAGAGTAGTTGTGCGCTCTAGTTGTTTATGTTTTGGGGAACAAATCGGTGTAAAAATTGTAAAAAAGTTCCCTACATTATTTGATTTCTTATGGTAACGGCTTGCTGGTTATTCCAGAAAATAAGGTTTCTGAGTTTAAGAAGTTGCTTGTTGGGGATTATACCGAATATGCAATCTATATAATAGTGAATGTCCAAATATATGAATGAAAACTAGCAAAACACTTGAATAAAAGTTCGCCAAATACATGAATGGAAACTGGACAAATGCTTGAATGGCTAAAGGCTATGATCAGGCGGTTCAAGGTGATAGTTATCCGATGGATGATGTTTTTGAAGAGCTTGAATGCTGATTAGCAGTCGTGGTGTGAACTTGGTTTTAGAAGAATACGCGTAAAAAATTATTACGTTTATTTTTGGGTTGATGAGAGTAGAAAAGAAGTTGAAATACTTGCGGTTATTTACGTGAGAAGATAGCAAGCTAGGCAACTGGAACAATTGTAATGTAAATGTTGTTATTAAGCTAATCTTAAATCTTTTTGTGATATTTTCTATCGTTAAAAGGTGCACGCAGTATCCATAGTGTGCACTTGAAAAAAGTGTAGATATACTACCAGTACTTTTCTAGTCCGAATCGCGCATTAGTTGTTTGTGTCGTTAACAATGTTTTCAATATTTCTGCCTGAGTAGAATATGCGAATAACTGTTACAGTCATTTGGTTTTCGTCTACTTGGTAAAAAACTGTGTAGTTGTCGACTGGAACTCTGTGTATTCCTTTAGAACACCACGGCTCCCAATCAACAAGTGTATATCGCATAGGCATAGTCTCAAGAGAACGTATAGCATGCTTAATTCGGTTGACTTGTCTTTCAGCTGTTTTTGGAACTTGTAATGTGAAGCGAATGTATTCGTATAGCTCAGTGAGATCAAGGAACGCTTGTGGAGAATAGATGATGTTATAAGTTGTACTCATGCACCATATTCCTTTGCAAAGAATTGGTCTACTTCATCTGCACTATATTGTTTGCCAGTCGAAAGTGAGTTGATGCCTTTCTGCAATTCTTTATCCAACTCTGCTCTTGTTAAGCTGCCTAAAGCAGTGGGCGTATTAACTGGCAAGCGGAGTTCAAATGGCATACCTTTTTGTAAAACAATCTGGCTGTAAAGCATTTGGATTGCTGAAGATGGTGTTATTCCAAGCTGGTTCAATATGTTTTCAGCATTTTCTTTAAGATTTGTGTCGATTCTTGCATATACAGCGTTCGTGTTTGTCATTGTGTTCGCTTCCTTTCTGACCTTATTTTACAAAATAGTTGCAAGCATACGCAAGCAGATGAAAGCAAAAGTTTAACTACTATTCAGATTATAGCTTTCCGTTGTTGTATCTTCGGATTCAAAATCAAGCTATTAAGCAGGTCTTAAACCTTTTAACGATTGCCTTTTTCTATCGTTAAAAAGTGCACCCAATATCCATAGTGTGCACTTGAAAAAAGTGTAGATATACTCGTAAGTTCTCTCAATACACGTGGAGAGTTGTAGTATTGATGTCAAGGTCTGATTAGGTGGGTGCATTTTTAGGCTTTATGTTTTTGGTTTCTTCTTCGTAAAAACTCTTTAACAATGATTGGAATTATAGTTGGAATACATTCAGTGGTTAAGAAATACGTAATGTATAAGTAAGTCCAGCTACTACCCAATTGCCGAGGAGACTCTTGTAATATCAATAAATCAATGGCTGGTGCGATAAGCGCTATGGCAATGGTTTTACAAACTCCTAAGTTTTCGAGTGTTTTTTGATTGACAACGATTGAGTAAAGGACAAGTGTTGTTAAACCAAATACGTGAGCTATACCGATAAATAAAACAGGTGAGTTATAAACAATTTCTGGATTAAACAATCTAAGTGAGTTAAGGATTAGTCCTAAAAGAGGTAATAATAATGAAAAAAGGAATAATCGTATAGCTTGATACACAGATTTCTTCATTACAACCTCCTTAAATTTATATAGTCAAGTGGATGCCTACTGTCGTAGACAGACTATTTTTCACTCATTTTACGTTAATTTATCTTACTTGGAAAGTTGGGATAACCATATCCGATTAAATTCTAGCGGTCATGAGCAAACGGGACTTAAAGAACTGGATAAATACTGTACTGTTTTCATGAAGTCAGCGTAGTCGTGATAAGCGAGATTTTGTTTGCTTTTATGAGCATGACATAAAGTTCAGAGATATTTTGACGCATACGGAGAATTGCGTTGAAGAGCTAAAACAATATCCTGGAGTGATTTCGCCTGATTGTTCCCCTATATTTGATGCTCCACTTTGCGTGCAAATTTGCACTTGTGTAGCAGGGGTTAGCGAAGCTAAACGTTAAAAGGTTTAGTGAGTGGCGACTGTAAGATGGCTCGGAGCGATTTTTGAGTGCAGTTTGGCTGTATGGGGAAGATATCAACACTCTAGGGTCGAGTGCACAGGATGTTAACGTTAAAAGATGCACAAACTTTGCACCCAGCTGTTTATGTTCGGAAATGTGGTTTAAGAACAATTTTTATATTGCAGTTCTGTCGAAAATTGTTTTTATTGATCTTATTATCGTTTATTTTAATATATTCAAAGATGGTTCTTCTTAAATAAGATATGTTTTGAATCACAATACAAGAGTTTGTATGTGTAAGTGAGCAGTGATATAGAAAAAGGAGCTGGGTTTGTGGCTCAGCTCCTTTTTCTAATTATTTTCAATTATTAGTTTACTTTTGTTTAATTTTGTAGGTGAACTTTTTACTCGCGATTCTTCTTGCGAGAGAAGAATGCTGCTGCAGCTCCCAGTACACCAATCATTGCGCTGATCAATCCTACTCGCTCCACTTCAGCACCAGTCTTTACTAATTGGGACGAATGCTTTGCAGGAACCCTGTTGTCAGACTTAGTAGATGCGTTGGAACCTGAAGCACCAGTGGATGCATTACCAGCGTTGTTAGACTTGGAATCGTTACCCGAATCAGATTCAGAACTATTGCTGTTTCCAGCCTCAGATCCAGAACCGGAATCTCCAGAACCGGAATTTCCATCGTTGTTTCCGGCTTTACCAGTGGTTTCGCTGGAAGTGTTGTTACCCTTCTTATCTTTAGCTTTTACATCACTGCCGTCTTTGACTTTGTTTGCTGGGATAGTGACTTTACCAGTGTTTTCGTCAACGGTTACGCCTTCTGGAGTGTTATCACCCTTCCACTTGCCGTCTTGCTTTCTTGACAGTGAGTGGTTCGGGTGGTGTTTTCACCTTCTGGCGTATAAGTGATTTCCAGGGTATCGGTATCAGCTGCTGGAGTGATCGTGGCTGAGCCTTGATCTTTCGTCTGCTGGACGTGACGGTTGGAGCAGCTGGTTTAGCTTCTGAAGTAGTTGGGTTTTTCCCGGCGTTACCGGTGGCTTCGTCGGAAGTGTTTTCACCCTTCTTATCTTTAGCGGTTACTTTACTACCGTCTTTGATTTTGTTTGCTGGGATAGTGACTTTACCAGTGTTTTCGTCAATGGTTACGCCTTCTGGAGTGTTATCACCCTTCTTCCACTTGCCGTCAGTGCCTTTCTTGACAGTGATGGTCTTCGGGTTGGTTTCACCTTCTGGCGTATAAGTGATTTCCAGGGTATCGGTATCAGTTGCTGGAGTGATCGTGGCTGAGCCTTGATCTTTTCCGTCTGCTGGGACAGTGACGGTTGGAGCAGCTGGTTTAGCTTCTGAAGTAGTTGGGTTTTTCCCGGCTTTACCGGTGGCTTCGTCGGAAGTGTTGTTCACCCTTCTTATCTTTAGCGTTTACTTCACTGCCGTCTTTGACTTTGTTTGCTGGGATAGTGACTTTACCAGTGTTTTCGTCAACGGTTACGCCTTCTGGAGTGTTATCACCTTCTTCCACTTGCCGTCATGCCTTTCTTGACAGTGATGGTCTTCGGGTTGGTTTTCACCTTCTGGCGTATAAGTGATTTCCAGGGTATCGGTATCAGTTGCTGGAGTGATCGTGGCTGAGCCTTGATCTTTTCCGTCTGCTGGGACAGTGACGGTTGGAGCAGCTGGTTTAGCTTCTGAAGTAGTTGGGTTTTTCCCGGCGTTACCGGTGGCTTCGTCGGAAGTGTTTTCACCCTTCTTATCTTTAGCGGTTACTT
This sequence comes from Gardnerella bivia, assembly GCF_049262715.1. Lineage (NCBI taxonomy): Bacteria > Bacillati > Actinomycetota > Actinomycetes > Bifidobacteriales > Bifidobacteriaceae > Gardnerella > Gardnerella bivia. The sequence continues at coordinate 921 of NZ_CP058399.1, read as the reverse complement.
TACTACCGTCTTTGATTTTGTTTGCTGGGATAGTGACTTTACCAGTGTTTTCGTCAATGGTTACGCCTTCTGGAGTGTTATCACCCTTCTTCCACTTGCCGTCAGTGCCTTTCTTGACAGTGATGGTCTTCGGGTTGGTTTCACCTTCTGGCGTATAAGTGATTTCCAGGGTATCGGTATCAGTTGCTGGAGTGATCGTGGCTGAGCCTTGATCTTTTCCGTCTGCTGGGACAGTGACGGTTGGAGCAGCTGGTTTAGCTTCTGAAGTAGTTGGGTTTTTCCCGGCGTTACCGGTGGCTTCGTCGGAAGTGTTTTCACCCTTCTTATCTTTAGCGGTTACTTTACTACCGTCTTTGATTTTGTTTGCTGGGATAGTGACTTTACCAGTGTTTTCGTCAATGGTTACGCCTTCTGGAGTGTTATCACCCTTCTTCCACTTGCCGTCAGTGCCTTTCTTGACAGTGATGGTCTTCGGGTTGGTTTCACCTTCTGGCGTATAAGTGATTTCCAGGGTATCGGTATCAGTTGCTGGAGTGATCGTGGCTGAGCCTTGATCTTTTCCGTCTGCTGGGACAGTGACGGTTGGAGCAGCTGGTTTAGCTTCTGAAGTAGTTGGGTTTTTCCCGGCGTTACCGGTGGCTTCGTCGGAAGTGTTTTCACCCTTCTTATCTTTAGCGGTTACTTTACTACCGTCTTTGATTTTGTTTGCTGGGATAGTGACTTTACCAGTGTTTTCGTCAATGGTTACGCCTTCTGGAGTGTTATCACCCTTCTTCCACTTGCCGTCAGTGCCTTTCTTGACAGTGATGGTCTTCGGGTTGGTTTCACCTTCTGGCGTATAAGTGATTTCCAGGGTATCGGTATCAGTTGCTGGAGTGATCGTGGCTGAGCCTTGATCTTTTCCGTCTGCTGGGACAGTGA